>NZ_DAMCPO010000004.1:0-218836 GCF_032106285.1 Stutzerimonas kunmingensis | reverse complement strand
TCACCGTGGTGGTGTGGAAGGAGTTCATCGGTCTGGGCCTGTACGAAATCATCCCGGGCTTCATCTTCGCCAGCATCGCCATCTATGTCGTGAGCAAGATGGGCGCCGAACCCGCCCCGAGTATCGTCAAGCGCTTCGAAGAAGCCGACGCGGACTACCACGCCGGCTGATTTGTGCAGCGCAGGTCGAGCATGGCTGCTCGACCTGCGGTTGGAACCGGTGTCCCGGTTCTAACCGTTCCGCCCCATATCGATAGTTGCTGCTGCCCGGCCTCTCCGTCGAGGCTGTCCGGGCTTCAATTCGTCACTTCCGACAAATCGATCCGCCGCCAGCGTGCCTCGGCGAAGCTGTACACAGCGAAGGCCAGCAGGCCGACCCCGATTGCCAGCAGCAGCGCGCCACCCGCTGGCATGCCCTGAAGCGCTTCGAGCGCTTCCTTGAGGCCGGGTGGATCGGTGGGCTCGTAGCGGCTACCGCCCATGAACAGCAGCCCGGCGATGATCAGAAAGGAACAGCCACGTGCAGCCAGCCCAACACGCGAGATGGGGCGAACCAGCTGCATGGTGCGCTCATCGCACTGGAAGTAGCGCTCGAAACGCGCGCGCCATGCCTTGATCAGATGCGCAATGGCGACCCCAAGTGGAATCAGCGCGATCGCCCAGATCAGCCAGTGGGAGTGCTTCAGGCCAAGAAAACGCATCAGGCTGTCGGTGCTTTCGCCACCCGAACCACCTCCGCCCTCGGAGAAACGGTCCAGCCCGCTCACCAGCATGCTCAGCGTGAAAAGCGCGAGCAACAAATTGACCACGCCACTGCTCACCAGCCCCGCGCGAATCAGCAGGCCCTTGGCGTCATGGCCGTGCCGATCGGTATCACCGATGCCCTGCGTCAGCCGCCACGCCACGTGCGCGAGCAGGCCGATTACCACCAGCCAGAGCAGTATCGCCCCGAATGGCTGGCCGAGCAGTTGCTGAACTGCGCCGCGAGTGTCCACCGTTTCCCCAGAACCGAGCGCCGCCATGACGGTGAAAAAGCCGACGATGACGTTCACCATGCCCCGCGCCGCATAGCCGCTGCGTGCCAGCCAGACCACTCCACGTGTTACGTTCATATTCGCTTTCGCTCCGAAATCGAGATCATCCGAGTCAGTGTCGTCATAGTTGGGACGCGGTTGCAGCCCGTTCGGTTCGCTCGAACTCGTCGCGTACACCTGCCTTTGGGCGGCGAAAGAATTAATACCGACGAAGGAACGGGACGAAACGGCGAAGGTCTGATTCCTCGCCCAGTAGCGTTTGGGCGTCCTGGGGCGGGACGGCCTTGCGACTACGGAGAATCAAGGAGTATCTCGATGAATTACTGGAAGGTGGTATTGCTCGGCTTGGCCGGATGCAGCGTCAATGCCCCAGGTGTACATGCGCGGGTCGGCGATGCCGATGCGGTACGGCTGGACATCGGTGGTCACGGTCATGGTGGCGGGTTCTGTCCGCCGGGACATCGGATGAAAGGAAACTGCTGATGAGCGCTCGTCTTCTTGTAGTCGTACTGGCAGCCCTCCTGATGTCCGGATGCAGCCTGCGTCTACCGGGCATCGGCATCGATATCGGTGATGGCGGCGGCGGGCCTCCGCATTGCCCACCAGGTCAGGCCAAGAAGGGTAACTGCTGAGGCGCCAGGCGCCGGCTGGTCACGCTCAGGCAAGGCCGACTACGCCTTGCCTGTCTCTGGAGTCATCTATGTCACGTCTTCTCGTGTTGTTTCTCGGGCTGATCACACTGAGCGGCTGTACCGTGCATGAGTACGCCGGCCACGGTTATCACCGCCCCTATTACCACGGCGAATACCGCGAGTATCGCTACGACGGCTATCCAGCCCGCCATTACCGATACGACCGTTCCGATTACCCGCGCCACGCTCCGCCACCGGTGGTTCGGCACGAGCGCTACGAACAGCATCGGAGTCATCGTCACGACCAGCCTTCCCGGCGCTATAGTCAGGGCGGTGACCGTCACTACAAGAACGCTGTGCGCCACCCGGTTCAACACAGGAGCTACCGGCCGGCTAAGTCCCCGCAGCATCTCGATCGCCGCCGCCAGTGGTAGCGGGCCGGCGCTGCCGTTGAGAGTGAGCCGTGGCCTGACTCGGCTCTGACTTCCCCTTTACGCTGTGGCATTGCCGCTTAGGTAAACGCCCGCCAAATGCCCTTGCGGCGGGCTGGCATCTTCTCCGTCGCCGGCCAGGTGCAGCGCTGGCGATTATCGGCTGATGCACCGATAATCGCCCCGATGTCAGCGTCCGGGGTGTCCTGCATGACCGATGATTCACGAGTTCTCCAGCCACCGATGGCGCCGCCCATCGTCGCGTCCCCCGCCAAACGCATCGAGGCGCTAACCGGCGATCCCAACTTCATGACTTCGCTGGCGCGCGGGTTGGCTGTGATTCATGCGTTCCAGGAGCGCAAGCGCCACCTGACCATCGCGCAGATCAGCCATCGCACCGAAATACCTCGCGCCGCGGTGCGCCGTTGCCTGCATACCCTGATGAAACTCGGCTACGTCACCACCGACGGGCGCACCTATTCGCTGTTGCCCAAGGTGCTGACCCTCGGTCACGCCTATCTGTCGTCCACGCCGCTGGCAGTTACCGCGCAGCCGATTCTCGACCGCCTCAGCGAGCAGCTTCATGAGGCCTGTTCGATGGCGACGCTGGAGGGTGATGAGGTGCTCTACGTGGCGCGCTCGGCCACGCCACAGCGATTGATTTCGGTGGACCTGTCGGTGGGCAGTCGGCTGCCGGCGTATTGCACGTCGATGGGCCGCATCTTGCTGGCGGCGCTGGATGACGCGGCGCTCGACGACTACCTGGGGCGAGCCGACCTGCAAGTAAAGACCAGCCGCACCTTGCACAGCCCGGAGGCGCTGCGCGAAAACATCGCCGAGATTCGCCAGCAGGGTTGGGTCATCATTGATCAGGAACTGGAAATGGGCCTGCGTTCGTTGGCCGTTCCACTCAAGGATTCCGCCGGCCAGGTGCTGGCCGCGCTGAACGTCGGCACCCATGCCGGGCGCGTTTCGCGTCAGGAGCTGGAGACCCGATTCCTGCCCGTGCTGCTGGAGGCCAGCCGCGAATTGAGCACGCGGCTGTTCCATTGATCGAAGCTCTCGCGACCATCGGCGACTACGGTGCTCTAGGTGGATTCGCGCGCTGAGTCGGCGTTGTTCATCACAATGGAACGGTGCTTAAGTTGTTCGATAATCGAACGTTATGTCGATTATCGGATTGTTTGGCTGGGGATGGACCGTTAACGTTTTCACAACGCAATCGGCGTACAGAAAACAACACGAGATCCGACTCATGGCTGAATTCCTCTCGCTCCGCGAAGCGGTCGAGCGCTTCGTCCAGGATGGCGACACCGTCGCCCTGGAAGGCTTTACCCACCTGATTCCCACCGCAGCCGCCCATGAACTCGTGCGCCAGGGGCGCAAGGACCTGACCCTGGTGCGCATGACACCGGACCTGGTCTACGACCTGCTGATCGGTGCCGGTTGCGCGAAGAAGCTGATCTTCTCCTGGGGCGGCAATCCCGGCGTCGGCTCGCTGCATCGTCTTCGTGATGCGGTGGAGAAGGGCTGGCCGCAGCCGCTGGAGATCGAGGAGCGCAGCCACGCCGACCTCGCCAATGCCTATGTCGCCGGTGCCTCCGGCCTGCCGTTTGCGGTGCTGCGCGCGTATGCCGGCTCCGACCTGCCCAAAGTCAACACGCTTATCAAGTCGGTCACCTGCCCGTTCACCGGGGAAGTGCTGGCGGCCGTGCCCAGCGTGCGCCCGGACGTCACGGTGATCCACGCGCAGAAGGCCGATCGCAAGGGCAACGTGCTGATCCAGGGCATTCTTGGTGTGCAGAAGGAAGCCGCCCTGGCAGCCAAGCGCTGCATCGTCACCGTCGAAGAGATCGTCGATGACCTCCAGGCGCCGATGAACGCCTGCGTGCTGCCGACCTGGGCCCTGAGCGCGGTGTGCCTGGTGCCGGGTGGCGCGCACCCGTCCTACGCGCATGGCTACTACGAGCGAGACAACCGTTTCTACCAGGCCTGGGACCCGATCGCCCGTGACCGCGAGGCGTTCAGCGCCTGGATCGACACCTACATTCGCGGCACCGCCGACTTCGCCGCCTATCGCGCGAAGATCGCCCAGCAGGAGGCCAATTGATGAGTTCCTACAACACAAACGAAATGATGACCGTCGCCGCGGCCCGTCGGCTGGGCAATGGCAGTGTCTGCTTCGTCGGCATCGGCCTGCCGTCCAAGGCCGCCAACCTGGCCCGCCTGACCCACGCCCCGGAAGTGGTGCTGATCTACGAATCCGGCCCGATCGGCGCCAAGCCTTCGGTGCTGCCGTTGTCCATCGGTGACGGCGAGCTGGCCGAAACTGCCGACACGGTGGTGCCGACTGGCGAAATCTTCCGCTACTGGCTGCAGGGCGGGCGCATCGACGTCGGCTTTCTCGGCGCCGCGCAGGTGGACAAGTACGGCAACATCAACACCACGGTGATCGGTGACTACCACCAGCCCAAGGTGCGCCTGCCAGGTGCCGGCGGCGCGCCGGAGATCGCTGGCAGCGCCAAGCAAGTGCTCATCATCCTCAAACAGTCGCATCGCACCTTCGTCGACAAGTTGGCTTTCATCACCTCGGTCGGCTTCGGTGAGGGCGGCGATCACCGCAAGCAGTTGGGCCTGCCGGGTACCGGACCGGTGGCGATCATCACCGATCTGTGCATCATGGAACCGGAAGAGGGTACTAACGAATTCGTGGTCACCGCTCTGCATCCGGGGGTGGCTCGCGAGCAGGTGATCGAGAACACCGGTTGGCAGATCCGCTTCGCCGACAACGTGGTCGTCACCGAGGCGCCGCGTGCCGAGGAGCTGGAAGCGCTGCGCGCCCTGGAAGCGCGCACGGCTGCCGCCCATGGTCAGCAGGGAGGTGAGGAATGAGCCGCGAGGTATTCATCTGTGATGCCGTACGCACGCCGATTGGCCGCTTCGGCGGTGCACTGGCAGCCGTACGCGCTGACGACCTGGCTGCGATCCCGCTGCGGGCGCTGCTGGAACGCAACCCGCAGCTTGATCCTGCGGCGATCGAGGAAGTCTTCATGGGCAGCGCCAACCAGGCCGGGGAGGACAACCGCAATGTCGCGCGCATGGCCGCGCTGCTCGCCGGCCTGCCGGACACGGTGCCGGGCGTGACCCTCAACCGCTTGTGCGCTTCGGGCATGGATGCCGTGGGCACCGCGTTCCGTGCTATCGCCTGCGGTGAAATGGAGCTGGCGATTGCCGGCGGCGTCGAGTCCATGTCCCGCGCGCCCTACGTGATGGGCAAGGCCGACACGGCGTTCGGTCGCACCCAGAAGATCGAGGACACCACCATCGGCTGGCGCTTCATCAATCCGAAGATGAAGGAAATGTATGGCGTGGATGCCATGCCGCAGACTGCTGACAACGTCGCCGATGAGTGGCAGATAAGTCGTGCCGATCAGGACGCCTTCGCGCTGCGCAGCCAGCAGCGTGCTGCTGCGGCTCAGCAGGCCGGCTTCTTTGCCGAAGAAATGGTCCCGGTGGTGATCAGGGGCAAGAAGGGCGAAACGGTGGTCGATACTGACGAGCATCCGCGCGGCGATACCAGCGCCGAGGCGCTCGCCAAGCTCAAACCGGTCAATGGCCCGGACAAGACTGTCACCGCCGGCAACGCCTCAGGCGTCAACGATGGTGCCGCAGCGATGATCCTCGCCAGTGCTGAAGCGGTGCAGAAGTATGGCCTTAAACCCCGCGCCAAGGTGCTCGGCATGGCCAGCGCCGGCGTCGCTCCGCGCGTCATGGGGTATGGCCCGGTGCCAGCGGTGCGCAAGCTGTGTGAGCGCCTGAATATCGCGGTAAGCGACTTCGATGTGGTCGAGCTGAACGAAGCCTTCGCCGCGCAGGGCCTGGCCGTGACTCGCGATCTCGGCCTGCCAGATGACAGTCCGAAGGTGAACCCCAACGGCGGCGCCATCGCCCTGGGCCATCCGCTTGGCATGAGCGGCGCTCGCCTGGTGCTGACTGCAGTCCATCAGCTGGAGAAAACCGGTGGCCGTCTCGGTCTCGCGACCATGTGTATCGGTGTAGGGCAGGGGCTGGCGCTGGTAGTGGAGCGGGTCTGACCTGGATCGGGCGCAGACTGCCGGGGCAGCGATCTCGACCGCGACGCATTGCGAGCATGCAGCGGAAAGCGCTTGCGCGGTATCGATTTGGGCTAGACCTCTACGTCGTGCGTCGTGCGTCCTGCCAAGGCACGCGCAGAGCGTCGGCGAAGCCGCCCGTGATCGCCAGAATCTCCGAATCAGGCTGTGCTTGATCGAGCACACCGACCGAACATAACGCGAGTGAGTAGAACAATGCCGAGCGTAAAACTGGCTGATGCAAGTCTGAACTATCGATTCGACGGTGCGGATAACGCGCCGGTGCTGGTGCTTTCCAACTCTCTGGGTACCAGCCTGGGCATGTGGGACGAGCAGATTCCCGCATTTTCAGAGCATTTTCGAGTGCTGCGCTACGATACGCGCGGCCACGGCGAGTCGAGCGTCACCACAGGGCCCTACAGTATCGAGCAGCTGGGAAGGGATGTGCTGGCCCTGCTCGACACACTGGGCATCGAGCGCTTTTCCTTCTGCGGCCTTTCCATGGGCGGGCTGATCGGACAGTGGCTCGGAATCAATGCCGGCGACCGGCTGCAACGGCTGGTGCTGTGCAATACCGGTGCAAAGATTGGCACCGACGAAATATGGAACGCCCGCATCGATAGCGTCCTGGCCGGCCGCGAGCAAGCCATGCGCGACATGCGCGATGCATCCATTGCTCGCTGGTTCACAGAGGGCTTCGCCGAGGCGAACCCAGCGGCTGTGGCACGCATCACCGAGATGATCGCCAGCACCTCACCAGACGGCTACGCAGCCAACTGCGCGGCTGTGCGCGATGCCGACTATCGCGCACAGCTGGGCGCGATCAAGGCACCGACACTGGTCGTTTGCGGCTCCAAGGACCCAGTGACAACCGTCGAGCATGGCCAGTTCATCCAGTCCAATATCCCCGCCGCCGAACTGGTCGTATTCGAGGCTGCGCATCTATCGAACGTAGAAGCGGGCGACGCGTTCACACAGCGAGTGCTGGCGTTCCTGCGCGGCTGAGAGCAGTCAGTGGTTGGGCCGACGATGCATGAAACCTCTGGCGGAAGCCGAACCATCTGCAGGTTGCTCAGCCGCAAATGAAAAGGCCCCGCGTAAGCAGGGCCTTGAAGACTGGGGGCGAAGGGAACCTAACTGTTCAGCAAATACGCGGCTTACAGGCAAATCAAAAGTTCAGGTGTACATGTAGGTGTACAAGATGCCGGCTGCTGGGCTTGTTTTGATCATTTTTTAGCCAATCCTTTTTACCGTTCGAGTTGATCGAATATGCACGCTCTCAGCCCCTGAATTTTCCTAAATCGCGCCCATGGTCCACCTACAAAACCTACAGAACCGCCTTCCTTGGCAATCGGTCATCCGACCCATACCTTCATGTTGATAGCTTTCACGATATCCCGTCTCAGGCATCCATAGCGCACCGCATCAGCGCCATGATCCGGCCCAGTGCTATCCAGGTCTTCTACCCGTTTCTGATCGCGTGCCAGCGTCGGTAGCGTCTCCCACAGGTAGCTGCATCCACGGCTGATATACAGACCAGGCTTATCCAACTTCCCGGCATCAGCGAGTAACCGCCTCATGATGTTCCATCCGGTGATTCGATCCGCCTTTCTAGCCGGCCTGAATGAAACCCGGCACCGTTGGAACTCATCTGCGATAGAGCCGGCTGCATGGCCTCCCTTGGCGAATATGGCATCGTCTGCCACCCCATAAGGTCGGATGTCCCATCGCTTGCACATCTCGACGATTTCTTCGGCCAGTACAGGCACGGTCCAGCCCAGCCCCGCGTTGGGATTGTCGCGCTTTGCCGTCACCAGCTCGTCTACCAGGACAAGGCTCCCCCTCGGGTAGAACTTCCCATCCGGGCCTTCGCCGCCTGGCGACTGCGCGAAAATGTAGGTGGCACTCGGAGCGGATGAACCGAAGTCGTGCGCTAGCCAGGTCTCCCATGTGTCGGGAATGTGCTTCCACGGGTCAACCGCGTTCCGGCTCTCATCGAGCACAGACGCGAAGTAGGCACCACGGTTCACAGCCCAATCGCCTGTCATCCATGCGCGCAGCAACTCGGGGTCATCGGGGCAGGCCGATTCGAGCTGGTCGCGGTACTGGTCGGTATCAATGAATCGGTTGCTGTCGAAGGTGGACGGCGCGTAGACCCACTGGCGTTTGCTCTTGGCCTCTAGGAACGGCTTCCACGGCGCCGTGGTGAAGACATAACGCTTGGCTAGCCAATAGTGCCCAGGGCCACCGGGGTTCGCCGCTACGATCATTCTGATTGGCATATCCTTGGGGCCGCGCAGGTTCGAGCGCATCAGGTCGAGCAGATCGGGGTTAGGGTACTGGCCCGCCTCATCCACGATCAGCAGTGTGAACGATCGGCCTTGGTACTTCGTGTAGTCCGCGTGCGTTTCGAGCTGGCCTAACTCCAGATAACCGCCGTTCGGGAAGCGCCAGACGTGTTCGGCGGCGTTGTATCGTGCGGCTGATCCGTAGACCGTGCCGTATAGCTCTCGGCAGATCAGTTCGAAGTCCGCCAAACCCTTGTAGGTGCGGCGCAGGTAGAGAATGCGGGCCTTCTCTTGGTATTGCTCGACGTGGCGCAGGCAGAGCAGGGCCAGACCATACGACTTGCCGCCCCCACGACCACCTCCACAGAACACGTCCAGTTCCTCAGGTAGCAGCATGATTCGCTGCTGAAAGTCGTTGAGTTCAATCGTCATGGCTCAGACTCCCTTTTGACGGGCTAACGTCCCTGGCGAAGTCTTCCAGGCGCAGCGCCCCCGGAAGCTGGAAGTTGATAGAGACTTTGTTGGCGATCTCCGACTGATCCCCTTCTCGGTAGCCGTGACGCGCTTTCAGCAGAAAGATGGCGGCGGTTACGTTGCCGCCCTTGGTTGCGTTCTCATACAGCGCATTGAACAGAGCGTGATGCTCGCGTTCTCGGCCTTCGTCGAGCGCCCGTTGCAGCTCCGGGTGGATCTCCAGCCACTTGTTGAGCGTTTCCACGGTAGTGCCCAGCCTGTAGGCCAAGCCGCGTTTGTTGTAGCCACTGGCGGACAGTTCGAGCAGCGTCTCGGCTGCATGAGCTGGTGGCTTTTTGCGGGTGCCGGTGACGGCGTTTCGCGCTTTTTTCTCGGTCATAACGACAAAGGGGCCATTGCTGGCCCCTCCCTCTCTTACTTAGTGACCAGGAAGGCCAGCGGGACGGCTTTCCGCTCGACTACGCGGCTCCAGTGAGCTGCTGTAGCAAGCTCCGCAATAGTCGGAGATTCGCCAGCAATGGTGCCTTCTACCCAGGCAAAGCCGGCAGGGTGTACGGCCAGGTTCACGCGGGAATGCAGGATCTGTTGACCAGCACCACGGCCAGCGCTCGGCAGGTTCTCCAGCTCCGTGCCATCTGCGACGGTTGGGGCAGTGAGGCCAAAGCCGATAGCGCCTTGACCGAAAAGAACGCTGGTGTAGTTGAAGCCGGTATCGCCGTCCGAAACCTTCGGCATTCCGTCATCGACGATGACAGCAAGGCCACGATAGGTCGGCATTCGCATCGAGCCAGCGCTCGGTTGAACGAACTCGATAAGGTCGGCTTTGAGCGCCTGGCGGTAGAGGTCGGAGTGCATCGCGATGCCGGTAACGCCGTCCATTGCATCGCCAAGCGTGCCGGCAGCGTCGATGACTGCCTCGGGGCTGAATGCATTGGCGGTAGCGGCAGTGATATCGAGCACCATATCGGAGCTGTCGTTGGCCACGTTGTCGGCCAGTACCCCGTTAAGCGATGCGACAAGGCGGCGCTGTAGTTGGCGATCCCAGTAGGCAACGGCACGGTCTTGGATGCGCGCCATTGCATCAGATCCGGCCAGCTCACTTGCCAGGTTCATTGCCGACCAGGACTGGTGCAGAAACGCCTTGCGGACGAGCTGCTTGCTTGCCTGAATCAGGTTCGGGGTGGAGAAAACGGTGGGATCGTCGGAGCTAATGTTGGCCTCCTCATCTCCCAAATCACGCCAAAACGGCACGCTGAACGAATCCGCGCCGGCATTGAGCTGGGTCGTAATGACGGCATTTCGCGTCATGACGCCAGATTGCACCAGGGCGGTTTTCTCCATGCTGTTTTGCACGAGATAGTCGGTAAAGGCTTCGGGAACGATTACGTCGGTTAGGCGGGTAACGGCCATGAGATATTGCCTCGAATCAGAATGTTTTGATTCGCAGGGTCACAGACTCAAGCGGAGGGGTTGGCCACGGGCCGGGGTGTAACGAGAGGGTGCCCACAGGGCGAAGGGGGCGACCCCCACAGGAGGCCGCTGTAACATTATAGCATTAGCGAAGGCCAAAGCCAGCTTTGGCAGGCTGCGGTTCCCCGGTTGGGGCGGCTGTAGTGGTATGGCCTCGGTAAGCCTGTGCAGAAGCACCGCCACCCGTAGCGCGAGTGCCGATTAGGATTCGGTCCCACTTTCCCGCCTCAGCTAGCACTTTGCGGAGGTCGTCACGGTTAAACCCAATCGGGCGCTGCTTGCCTCGGATATGGCCTTGCTCGGGCGGATCTTCGACAGTGACGCGCTCGCCTTCTTTGTTCAGCACGACGATATCGCCGGCCTCATCCAGTTCGAAGCTGAACTCTTCTTCAAGCTCTGCGCGAGCCAGTCGCGGTGAGACGACGAACAGGTCAGCCAGCATAGCGTCGAGCGGCTTATCTAGACGCAGACTGCGAACCTCTGCGCGTAGCGTTTCGAGTTCTCCGCTGCTGTCGTTGCTCTTGGCCTTTGATCGCTTAAGTTCGTCCAGCAGCTCGGCATTCTTCTGGCGCAGGCGATCAAGCTCAGCGGTAAGTTCTTCGTGGTTGGGTTGGGTATTGTCGTTCATTGATGCTCTCCGTGGATCTTCATGGTTTGTACAACGATGCTCAGATAGGCGAGCGTCTGGCCGGCTGGGCCTATCGCACCCTTGCTGCGAAGCTGGCCGGTGACGGTTAGCCGCGCGTGTTTCGGTAATTTGCTTATCAGTTCCGCATGGGTGTCATTCAGCACCAGGGCGCGCACAGATCGGCGGGCCTCGTCGCTGTAGATCGTGCAGTAGCGGTGCCCCTCGGGCGTGGTTGAGAGAAAGGAAGTCAGGCCACCAGTGATGGTTGCTGTCAGCATTGGCGCCACCTCGGGTTTGTCATGATGAGCGCCGCTACCTGGCGCGGGTCGGCATGTGCCTGTTCTTCCAGGTCGTAGCGATCCACAAACCCAGCTGTAATCAGGTGCATGGTTCCGACTTCAAGCAGTGACGCGACGGCAGCGAGCCAACCGAGCTGCTGCGGTGTTATCGGATCATTGGCAGGCTGTTTTTTCGGAAAATGCCCGGACGGGGCACCTACAGAACCTACAAAACGGGGTTTCGTTGGTTTTGTAGGTAGGGCATCTGCGTGTTTTTCAATTTTCTGCATCCACCGGCCCATCACGCAGCCCTCCGCCAGACGTACCGCTTGGATGGGCGTCCACCCTTTTCACTAGCGACTTCGTAGCCGATGACAATGTGGTGCTCGGCCAAGGTGGCGAGTGCGTCATTTACCGCTTCCAGCGAATCGAGACCGGCCCAGCCCTTTAGCCGAACTTCCCTCGGGGTAAACGGTTCTGGCAGTTTGTCTTTACGCTCCAGAATCAAGCGGGCGCCCATCAGCGGCGCATTGATCGCGGCACCGTACAGGCGCGCAGCGTGCGACTTGAGGTAATCGGCCCAGTCCAGGGCGCGAGCCGTGGCCTGCATACAAACCGCCTCGGTCCCGCCGTCGATCAGGCCGAACAGCAAGGCCAGTCCGGCGATGGTCTGCGGCATCTTCATAAAGTGCGATTGCAGCGCCGGGTGGATATCGCCTTGCCTGATTTCGAGCATGTGCTCGGTGTACCAAGCGTTGAATAGCTCTTGCGCCTCAGGTACGAAGTGCAGCGCCTTGCGGGGTTCATCCGGCATCTGGTCCAGACGCTCGATAACCGCGTCTACCCGATCCTTGGCAGATTTGTTCGGCCAGCGATCCACGAGCGACCACTCCCGATCATCATCCGGCCATACAGCGAGTTGCAGGCGTTGCACCAGGCCATCGTCGAGTTCACCAGTGACCGCCCCGCGCACCAGTGGCGCGATACGCGAGGGCTGAATGCCACCGATCAGCGAGAGGCAGCAGGATTCGATAAACACGGTTCCGCGCCCGATCCGGTCATAAACGAAAGATCCGTTGCCGTCGAAGCATTCCAGGTAGAAGGCGCGACCAACTGCGCCATCCTCCGTCTGCATCGTTGCAAGCCATCCGCCCAGCTCGTCGCGTACTAGCAGCAGGCCGTTGGGGTTTTCGTTCAGCAGCTCGCCCAGCTTTTCCACCGTGGCATCGTTGACGATGTAGCGGCGGGCGACTGGTGCTGGAAGATCGTTTGCGAACTCGGTCAGGGCGGCTAGCGCGGCGTCCTTCTTGCCATCGGTCATCAGCTTCTTGGCTTTTTCCTTGGCGGACTTGCGCTCCAGGTCCAGGATTTCGCCAGCGGCCTTATGCTCGGTCATCGCGTCCCGGTGCTTTTCCCGCTCTTTTGCCTCCAACGCGGCCAGCGGGCGTAGCGCCTGCTTCATGGCGGGTGACTTCATCGCGGACGGTCTGCCGATGATGCAACCCCATTGATTCGGCACAACCTCCCAGTCGTCGTGCTGCTTTGGGTGGATGCTGAACTTGCGACCAACCACAGCGCTGATTCCGACGATGAGCGCGACGGCTACGAAGTCTGGCGGGCACTGGGTACGGTCTGCCACGTCTCGGACGAAGTAGCGAAGCTCTTTCGGCAGCAGCTCATCCTCCCAAGGCAGCGCTGGGGTAAGTCCTACCGGCAGCGCTTGCGGCTGAATCGCCGGGTTGATGAATGACGCGAGCGCATGTTCTGGCATCTCGGCTGCAAAGCCTGGCAGCTGATCCAGCAAACTCCACTCGGTTGCGAAGCGATCTTTAGCGACGGCAGTCATTGATTCACCCCCAGTCGTTTCTTGGCCAGATCGAAACGGGCTTGGTCTTCGGCGTCTAAGCGGCAGCCCTGCATCTGCATCGAGAGGCCGATCTGATAAATGGTGCGCTCGTGCTGTACTGCGGCTTTGCTTGGTCCACGACGCGGTTGATGCACGCCGGGGAACAGGTCGCGTAATTCCAAGCCGATAGCCGCGGCGATATCGGTAGCCGTGCAACCAGCGAAGCAATGCAGCAGCACCTTGCCGTCGCTGGCCTCGCGAATGCTCAGGCTGGGGGCTTTGTCGTCGTGCGCCGGGCAGCACGCTTTCCACTTGCCGGCACCATCCGATTTCACCTTGTCGAGCCGGGCCAGGACTTTTTCCAGGCAAGCCGATCCCATCGGCGCGCAGGCGCCGTTTTGAATGTTCATCGTGTTAGCCCTCTGCGGTCGGGTGGGGTGCGTTGGCCTTGCGGCGCTCCAGTTCGTACTCGGCGCCGTTCGCCACGTCCACGAGCCTGCCGGATAGCGTGCCCAGCGAGTTGATAAGCCAGCCGATATTGCGGGCGGTATCGTTGGAAAGCTCGCCAGCGTCGGCAGTAAAGGCCAGTAGCTCGCCAATTGCGGCGATGCCGTGCGATACCGTCATGCCCTCGCATTCGGCGGTGCGCTCGATGGCTTCGACTTGCTCTGTCGAGTAATCGCGCAGGTCCATCGGATCGGGCAGCAGGTGACTCCAGCAAACGGCGCTCATTGGGCACCCCCTACGGCGTCGGCCTTCTCTTGCAGCTCACTGGCGCGGCAATCCATGTAGTTAGCCAGATCGTCGGCCAGGTACTGCCCCAAGCTAGCCAAATCCTGCACACGGCTTGCGCGGGCTGTCAGTAGCGCGGGGCTTGGCTCAAGCTCCCGGTGAATCGCAGTCATCAGCGCGGCGAGCCATCGGGCGTGCTCTTTCCCATATCGGACCTGCTCGATTGCGTCGTCGGCGATTCGGCCCATAGCAGCGATGCGAGTACTCATTGCACACCCCCTACGGTTTCCAGCGAACGGGCGCGGGCCATCGCTTCGTTGTAGCGGCGCAGGCGGACAGATAGGGATGAGTCGGAACGCAGAGCGGCGAAGGCGCGGGCCTTCCAGGCGGCGGCGTGGGTGGACGGATTGCGGGTAAGGGTAGTGCGCATGGGTGTAGCTCCTAACGTTGAGGAGCTGCCACGGATCGTCGCCAAACGATTATGGGTGGCAGCTGTACGCAGGTTGGCGAACCGGGACGTTAGGCACCCGGCAGACCTTTCGGTCTCCCGCGCACAGCCGCCATAACTCGAAACAGCGGGCACAAAAAAAGCGCCTGCTATTGGATATGGGGCGCTCGTGCGCCTAACGTTGCTCGGGTCGCCAAACCCGGTCACTGAATTTGCAGCGACGGGCAAACGATACATGCGGATGCATACGGGGGCAAGGGTAATCATTGCAGGCCCTCCGGTGCGTCATGGTTTGCGCAAGTAGTGTCCAGCACGGACATCAGGTCAGTGCGGGTAAGTCCCTTGTGTTGGAGGATAGTGGCCATTGCCATGAACGCTGCCATTGCAGCAGTCGCGGTGGGGTAGCCATTTGCGTGCGCGTAATCGACTACTAGCGGCAGAAGCTGATCCATCATGAATGGTTCGTGAGTGTGTGCGTCGAAGGGGTCTTTCATGCTGCGTCCCTCGCTTCGATTTTGGATTGCAGCCAGGCTTCCACCTCTGACACGACGTAGTACGCAGCGGCCTGGCGGGTATCGCCGTCTTTGAGGGGCTTCGGAAAGGCCGGATCTTTCTTGCGGAGTTTGTCCAGGCCGGAGCGGGACAGGTCCAGCCAGTCGCAGAGTGCGGACTGGCGGATGAGGGCTTTGGATTGAGTAGTGTCTAGGTGCATATGAGCGTCTCCGTGGTTGACGCTCACTAAGGTATGCATCCGTGTTCCAGTTTAGAGGGGAAAAAACCAAATCCTTTTTTTCGCCTAGTCCCTGCTGTTCCCGATCAGATCAACTGGGCACTCTGGAATCGCCTTGGAAATTTCTCTCCATTGGGCACCTTGCTCCGGCGTTGAATGCTTACGCCAGTTCCGGAAAAGGTCATCCTCCACGCCGCGCTTCCTAATTTTCTGAGAATAGAAGCGCTCAAGTGTGGATGCTTTCTTGCGTTTCAGGCCGGGGTACTTGATCGAGTAGTAGGACGCTGCCTTTAGGGCTGACTCCCGGAGCGATACCCCGTTGAAAATTAGATTCGACATCAGCATCAGGGCAGACCACTCAGCATTGTCGTTTTTGATCGAATCGGGCGTGCCAGCGGGCGAGCCATTGAACCTAGCAGCTCTAGCGGCAGCATCTTCGGCAATCATTGTCTCGGTTGGCGTTCCGCCGACTTGGTACAGCAGCATGAATGCCGCATCTATGTAAAAGGGATTTCCGTTTTTTCTCCATTCTGAAACGTACCCAGCGATGGAAAGCGCGATGTGCCTCTGGATCGGCTGATTCATCAGCTCATCCCCAATGGCTTCATATGCCATCCGGCTGGCACTGGGAGGCTGCCCCAAGCTCTCGGCAATCATCCAGCATCTTTGAGTCAGTTCGCTTGCGGCCATCAGCGCCTCCCACCACTGCCTTTTGTAGGTTTTGTAGGTAGGGTATCCGACCGTTTTTCGTTTTTCATGCGTGCACCAGCTCGACGATGTTGCTCTCGATGACGTTGACGCGGCGGTCATAGTCGGCCCGCTGTGCTGGTGTCATGCCATCGGCCAGGCAGTCGAGGTAGTCGCAATACCACTGCATCATGGCACGGCGCTGGGGTAGGTACTGGGCTTGGTTGTAGATGCCTGCCACGCCTTCCTCTTTATGCGCTAGCTGAGCCTCTACATGGTCCCTATGCCACCCGTGTTCGCGTAATAGCGTGCTGGCGGTATGTCTAGTGCCGTGACCTACCAAGCGGCCTCTGTAACCGATTTTGCGCAGTGTCAGGTTAATGGTGTTCTCGCTGATAACAGGTTGCTTTGCACCGATGCCAGGGAACAGATAGCGGCCACGTCCAGTCAGGCGGTGCAGCTCGCGTAAGGCATCGAGCGCTTGGCGGGATAGTGGCACCACATGGTCGCGGCGGGTCTTCATCTTGGCCGCTGGGATCGTCCACAGAGCCGTTTCGAAGTCGATCTCTGACCATTCAGCCCATCGCACCATTCCAGGCCGTGAAGCCGTCCAGAGGCACAGCCAGGTCGCTGTACGGGCAGGCGTGCGGCTGGTGCTACCCCGCATGGCTTGCAGAAAGGCCGGCAGCTCGGGTTCCAGTAGGTGAGGGTAGTGCTGAGCCTTAGGCTTCTTGGTGGCGATGGTTACGAGTTCGGACGCTGGGTTGACCTCGCACAGACCACGGGCGATGGCCTGGCTGAATATCTGGCGCAGGGCTACGCGGATCTTGTCGCGGGTGTTGGTAGCGCCTCGGGCCTCGATCTTCTCTTGCAGGGTGGCACAGTCACGCGGGCTGATCTCGGTGATGGGCTTGTCACCAAGGGCGGGCAGAATGTCGTTGTCGAGATAGCCACGCATCAGACGGAGGGTGCTTTCGGCCAGACCGTCATCCACCTTGCGCTGATACCAATAGGCCACAGACTCGCGGAATGGGTTTAGCACGGTGGCGTCCCTGGCAGCTCTCTGCGCTGCCTTGTGCTGTACCGGGTCAATACCATCGGCTACCAGATCACGCAGCTCTAGCGCCTTCTTACGCGCCACCTTGGCCGGTACGTCAGGATATCCACCCAAGCCATGCCAGCCCCAGCGACCGTCAGGCTTCTTGTGACGCAGCAGCCAGCCTTTCTGTCCGTTGGGCTTCACGCGCAGGTACAGGCCGTTTCCGTCCAGCTCCCGGTATTCCTTGGCTTCAGGCTCAAGGCTCGCTAATACCGTGTCGGCAAGCGGGCGATTCTTGATCTCTGAACGCTTCATCCGTGTACACCTTAGTTCGACCGTTTCGGCGAGTGTACAAGCTGGTGTACACCGTGGGCAATGCTATATGGGCATATCGGGAAGCATGTAGAAACAAGAAACCCCGCACTAGGCGGGGCTTCGAGGGTGTTTCCGGTGCATGTGGGAACATGTGGAAACGGGTATGTGGAGCGGGCGAAGGGAATCGAACCCTCGTCATGAGCTTGGGAAGCTCAGGTAATGCCATTATACGACGCCCGCTCAGGGGTGCCTTTTTACCAGAAGGCTTGGGCGAAATGAAGGGCGGCATTGGGTTTTTCTGGCGGGCAGGCGAAAAGGGTTCAGATCTGAGCGATCTCCTGCTCGGTCAGCGATCGATACCGGCCGGGTTCCAGTGCTAGGTCCAGCGTCAGAGGACCCATGCTTTCGCGATGCAGGGCGGTGACCTTGTTGTTGAAACGACCGAACATGCGCTTGACCTGGTGGTAGCGGCCCTCGTGCAGGGTCAGACGGGCGCGGCGGGGTTCGAGCAGTACGAGTTCGGCGGGTAGGGTGGTGAGGTTTTCGAAGCGGAAATACATGCCCTGGGCAAAAACGTCAACGCAGGCCGGGTCGATCTCGTCTTCGGTTTCGACCAAATAGACCTTGCCCAGCAGGCGGGTAGGCTGGGTCAGGCGGCGAGACCACTGGCCGTCGTTGGTGAGCAGCATAAGGCCGGTGGTATTGAAATCGAGGCGGCCGGCGATGTGCAGGTCTTGCTTGTCCGGCTCGTCGATCAGGTCGAGCACGGTTCGGTGTGTCGCGTCCTGGGTAGCGCTGGCGCAGCCTGCCGGCTTATGCAGCATCAGGTAGCGCGCCGCTTTCCCCGCTTGCAGCATCTCTCCGTCCAGCTCGATTCGGTCGAATACACGAACTTCCATATCCACTATCCGGCTGGTTTCGCCGTTCACCAGCACTCGGTCTTCGGCCAGCAGGCGCCGAACGTCCTGACGACTTAGGCGTGCGCGATTGGCGAGGTAGCGGTCAAGGCGCATCTGGAAGAGCGGTTTGGCTGCGAGCGCAGCGCGCGCAGATACAGGCCTGATTTCGGAGCGTGGCAGGAATGCGCTCGAGCACGTGATCGGGGATTGGGGTCGTGAAGCACCAGCAGGGCTGGGCGGCGGCAGGGTCGCACTCGCCGCACTGGTTGGGCTGACCGCAGAGCGGGCAGTTGGAAGGATCGACAGGCTCGCTCATAGCGTTTCCGTTAACGCCGGGTTTCGCGTGCCGCTCGAGAGGCCGGCACGCGAACGCCGATTTACATGACGCGCTGGCCCGGCTTGGCGCCGTTGTCGGGGCTTAGCAGGTAGATTTCGCTACCGCCGGGGCCAGCCGCGAGGACCATACCTTCCGACACGCCGAACTTCATCTTGCGCGGCGCCAGGTTAGCGACATACAGGGTCAGACGACCTTCCAGCTTGCTTGGGTCCGGGTAGGCGCTCTTGATGCCGGAGAAAACGTTGCGCTTGGCATCACCGATGTCCAAGGTCAGACGCAGAAGCTTGTCGGCGCCTTCGACGAACTCGGCCTTCTCGATCAGCGCAATACGCAGATCGACCGCGGCGAACGCATCGAAGTTGATTTCCGCGGCGATCGGTTGCTTGGACAGTTCGCCATTACCTGCCGGGGCAGCTGAGGCTTCGCTGGAGGCGAGGTCTTCTTTGGATGCTTCGATCATGGCTTCGATCTTCGCGGGTTCAATGCGGGTCATTAGCGGAGTGAAGGCATTGAGCTGGTGGTTGGCCAGCAGCGTCGCATGGTCGTTCCAGGTGAGCGGCTCAACATTGAGGAACTGCTCGGCAGCCGCGGCGAGGTTCGGCAGCACCGGCTTGAGGAAAATCACCAGCTGGCGGAACAGGTTGATGCCTAGTGCACAGATTTCCTGTACCTCGGCCTGCTTGCCTTCAACCTTGTTCAGCGCCCATGGAGCCTTTTCGGCAATCCAGGCGTTGGCACGGTCAGCGAGCGCCATGATTTCGCGCATGGCACGGGCGAAGTCGCGTGCCTCGTAAGCCTCGGCGATGCTCGGGGCGGCGGCTTGGAAGGCTGCCCACAGTTCCGGTTCAGGGTTGGCGTCGACCATCATGCCGCCGTTGCCTTTGTGGATGAAGCCGGCGCAGCGGCTGGCGATGTTGACGACCTTGCCAACCAAGTCGGAGTTGACCTTCTGCACGAAATCTTCGAGGTTCAGATCGAGGTCGTCCACGCCGCGGCCCAGCTTCGACGCGTAGTAATAACGCAGGTATTCCGGGTTCAGGTGATCGAGATATGTGCGCGCCTTGATAAAGGTGCCGCGCGACTTGGACATCTTCTGTCCATTCACCGTCAGGTAGCCGTGCACGTTGACCGCGGTCGGCTTGCGGAAGCCAGCGCCTTCCAGCATGGCGGGCCAGAACAGGGTGTGGAAGTTGATGATGTCCTTGCCGATGAAGTGGTACAGCTCGGCGGTCGAATCCTTGCTCCAGAACGTGTCGAAGCTCAGCTCCGGGCGGCGCTTGCACAGGTTCTCGAAGCTGGCCATGTAGCCGATCGGCGCGTCCAGCCAGACGTAGAAATACTTGCCCGGTTCACCCGGAATTTCGAAGCCGAAGTAGGGCGCGTCACGCGAGATGTCCCACTCCTGTAACCCTCCGTCGAGCCATTCGGCGATCTTGTTGGCAACCGACTCCTGCAGCGCACCGCCGCGGGTCCATTGCTTGAGCATGGCCTCGAAGTCCGGCAGCTTGAAGAAGAAGTGCTTGGAGTCCTTCAGCACTGGCGTGGCGCCGGAGATCGCCGAACGCGGATCTTTCAGTTCGGTCGGCTCGTAGGTGGCGCCACACTTCTCGCAGTTGTCGCCGTACTGGTCCTCGGCCGCGCACTTCGGGCAGGTGCCCTTGATGAAGCGATCGGCGAGGAACATGCCCTTCTCGGGGTCAAAATACTGGGTCACCGAGCGGGTTGCGATGTGGCCGGCGTCGCGCAGGCGTGTGTAGATCAGCTCGGCAAGCTTGCGGTTCTCTTCCGAATGGGTGGAGTGGAAGTTGTCGAAGTCCACCAGGAAGTCGGCGAAATCACTGCCGTGTTCGGCCTGCACGTTGGCGATCAATTGCTCGGGCGTGATGCCTTCTTTCTCGGCACGCAGCATGATTGCCGAGCCGTGGGCGTCGTCGGCGCAGACATAAATGCACTGATTGCCGCGCAGCTTCTGGAAGCGCACCCACATGTCCGTCTGAATGTACTCGAGCATATGGCCGAGGTGGATCGAACCGTTGGCGTAGGGCAGTGCGCTGGTAACGAGAATCTGGCGAGCTTCGGACATGGGAAATCTGCAGTCGGAATTGCGAAAGAAAGTCTGCAACTATAAAGGCCCGGCGCGTATTTTTCACCCGCGCTGCCCATCCCCGGCTTCGACAGTGCCGGTTGGTGTTGGGCTCGGAAGCGGCGTGCGGGGTAAGATGCCTGTCTGATTTGCTCGGTCTTTCTAGGAGTAACCATGTCCGTCACTCGCGAAGCTGTGGAAACCGTCCTGCGCCAGTACACCGATCCCCATTTGAATCAGGATCCGGTGAGCGCCGGTTGCGTGCGTTCGATCGAGGTGCAGGGTGATAGGGTCAGCGTGCAGCTTGAGTTGGGCTACGCCGCTGCGCTGTTTCGCAGTGGCTGGGCACAGATGCTGGCGATGGCTATCGAGCATCTGGATGGCGTCAGTCGCGCCGATGTCCAGGTCGATTGCGTCGTGCGTCCGCACAAGGCGCAGGATCAGGTGCCGGCGCTTTCCAATGTGAAGAACATCATCGCCGTGGCATCCGGCAAGGGCGGGGTGGGAAAGTCGACCACAGCCGCCAATCTGGCTCTGGCCTTGGCGCGCGAAGGTGCACGGGTGGGCGTGCTGGATGCCGACATCTATGGCCCGAGCCAGGGCATCATGTTCGGTATCGCAGAAGGCACGCGCCCGGAGATTCGCGATGGCAAGGCGTTCATCCCTCTGGAGGCCCACGGGGTGCAGGTCATGTCCATGGCGTTCCTGTCCGATGACAAGACGCCGATGGTCTGGCGCGGGCCGATGGTTTCCGGTGCGCTGTTGCAGTTGATCACTCAGACCGCCTGGAACGATCTCGATTATCTGGTGGTGGATATGCCGCCGGGAACGGGCGATATCCAGCTGACGCTGGCGCAGAAAGTGCCGGTGACGGGGGCGGTCATCGTGACCACGCCGCAGGATCTGGCGTTGCTCGATGCGAAGAAGGGCGTTGAGATGTTCCGCAAGGTGAACATTCCAGTGCTCGGTGTGGTGGAGAACATGGCCATCCATATCTGCTCGAGCTGCGGCCATGCGGAGCATCTGTTCGGTGAGGGTGGTGGCGAGAAGCTGGCGGCGCAGTACAACGTCGATCTGCTGGCATCGCTACCTTTGTCGATGGCGATTCGCAGTCAGGCGGATGCGGGCAAGCCGACCGTGATAGCTGATCCGGAAAGCCAGATCGCGATGATTTACCAAGAGGTGGCGCGTACCGTCGGTGCCCGTATCGCCCAGAGCGGGCAAATCATCGCGCAGTCGATGCCGAAGATCGTCATTTCCGAGGACTGAGCCTAGCGGCGGTGACGCCATGCGTCACCGCCCGCGCCCGGCGATAAATTGCAGGCACAAAAAAGCCCCGCCGAAGCGAGGCTTTTTCAGAGAAGACTCAGGTTAGATAACCTGAACTTCCTCAGCTTGCATGCCCTTCTGGCCGCGGGTAGCGACGAAGGAAACTTGCTGGCCTTCTTTCAGGCTCTTGAAACCGTCGCCCTGGATGGCGCGGAAGTGTACGAAGAGGTCGTCACCGGATTGCGGAGTGATGAAGCCGAAGCCTTTCTCATCGTTGAACCACTTAACGGTACCGGTTTGGCGATTGGACATTTGATGTCTCCTTGAACCAAGTTTTGAAAAATAAAGTGCGGACTGAAAAGGTCCGAACATCACTGTGTGCAAGGAGATAGGAGTCGTATCGATATTTGGATCGAAATCTAAACATGTAGCGATTCACGGTGACACATGCAGCAGCAGCCCAGTAACAATACCTTTTTTCTGGAGCAAAGCGAGCTTTATTTTGGATTTCTTCTCCGAGCGGCGCGGTCGAGGTGTGACCTGCTCTGCGGCGCGCATCGCGGCCATGCTTTTACACGCGCACGAGGCTCGGTAAGATGCGCGTCTTCGCACGCCCATTTCATCTAATCAGGACGCCAGCCATGAGCATCAAATCGGACAAGTGGATTCGCCGCATGGCCCAGGAACACGGCATGATCGAACCCTTCGTCGAGCGCCAGGTGCGCACCGAGGGTAACGATCGGCTGATTTCCTATGGCGTCTCCAGCTATGGCTACGACGTGCGCTGCGCCGATGAATTCAAGGTGTTTACCAACATCAACTCGGCGACGGTCGATCCGAAGAATTTCGACGAGAAGAGCTTCGTCGACATCAAGAGCGACGTCTGCATCATTCCGCCTAACTCCTTCGCCCTGGCGCGCACGGTCGAGTACTTCCGCATCCCGCGCAACGTGCTGACCATCTGCCTGGGCAAGAGCACCTACGCGCGCTGCGGCATCATCGTCAACGTGACGCCGCTGGAACCGGAGTGGGAAGGGCATGTGACCCTGGAGTTCTCCAACACCACGACGCTGCCGGCCAAGATCTACGCGAACGAGGGGGTTGCGCAGATGCTGTTCCTCGAGTCCGACGAAGAGTGCGAAGTGTCCTACCGTGACCGCGGCGGCAAGTACCAGGGCCAGCGCGGCGTGACGCTGCCCAAGGCCTGATGGCAAAGAGCAATACGAAAAAGCCCTGACCAATGGTCAGGGCTTTTTTTTGCAGCGGTGGAGCGTGCAGGGTGCTTGGCCAGTACACCTGGCAAGCACTCGTTACCAGCCCGGTACGCCTCTCATGTCCGGCAGCTTGTGTGCGATGCCCTTGTGGCAGTCGATACAGGTTGCCTCGCCGCTGGCTAGGGCGGTGGAATGGAACTCCGATGCCCGTTTGCCTTGGCGAGTGAAGTCCATGTAGCCGAAGTCGTGACAGTTGCGGCACTCGAGCGAGTCGTTGGCTTTGAGTCGCGCCCATTCGTGCTCGGCCAGCTCACGACGCTTGTCGAGGAATTTCTCGCGCGTGTTGATTGTGCCGAAGATCGTGCCCCAAACCTCCTTGGACGCTTGCATCTTGCGCGCGATCTTGTCGGTCCACTTGTGCGGCACATGACAATCGGGGCAGGTGGCGCGGACGCCGGAACGGTTGCTGTAGTGGATGGTGTCCTTGATTTCCATGTACACGTTGTCTTCCATCTCGTGGCATGAAATGCAGAACGCCTCCGTGTTGGTGGCTTCAAGGGCGGTGTTGAAGCCACCCCAGAAAATGATCCCGGCGATGAACCCGCCGAGGGTCAGTGCCCCCAGGCTGTAGTGGACGCTGGGTCTGCGCAGAACGGCCCAGTAGCGTTTGAAAAACGACTTGATCGACTTCATCCAGGCCCCCTCAGTTTCCGTTGGTGGATGGCGAGGTTTCCCGGTACAGCAGTTCGTCGATGTTCTTGAAGGTGTTTTCCACCAGCGGCTCCACATCGTGCTGCGGCACATGACACTGCGTGCAGAAGTACCGTCGCGGCGCGACTGCGGCGAGGGTCTGATGATCACGGTCAGTGTAGTGGGTGATGCTGATCATCGGCGCCTGGGCGCGTGCACTGTTGGCTCGGCTATGGCAGGTCAGGCATTTGTTGGCGTTCTTGTCGACGTGATAGCCGCGGATGCTGTGAGGAATGGTCGGTGGCTGCTCCGGATAGTTGCGCTCGCGCCGCGCATCCTTGTTTTCCTCGTCGTGCAGTTTTGGCGGGGTGAATTCCTGGGTAATGGTCCCGCCCGGACGGCGACCGTCCGGGGCTGGTGCGTCCAGGGGGTAGTTGGTTTCGGCGGCTATGGCCAGTCCGAATACCGCGAGCAGGGTCAGCGGCAGTAGGCGAAATTTCATGGCGGTTCTCCTCAGGCGATGCTGACCACTTCGATCTTCACGGCGCATTTCTTGTAATCGGTCTGCTTGGAGATCGGGTCGGTGGCGTCGAGGGTGACTTTGTTGATCAGCTTGTTGGCGTCGAAGAACGGCACGAAGATCAATCCCATCGGCGGCTTGTTGCGCCCCCGTGTCTCCACCCGTGCCTGCATCTCGCCGCGCCTGCTGATGACTTTCACCACGCTGCCACGGCGCGCGTTGAGCTTGCGGGCGTCCTCCGGATGCATGTAGACGAGTGCGTCTGGCACTGCCTTGTGCAGCTCATCGACCCGCTGCGTCATGCTTCCGGTGTGCCAGTGCTCAAGCACCCGTCCGGTACTGAGCCAGAAGGGGTAATCCTCGTCCGGGACTTCGGCAGGCACGTCGTAGGGCAGGGCGAAGATGATCGCCTTCTTGTCGCCGTAGCCGTAGAACTGCACATCGCTGCCGGCTTTGACATAAGGGTCGTAGCCCTCGCGGTAGCGCCACTGGGTTTCCTTACCATCCACCACCGGCCAGCGTAAACCGCGGGCTTCGTGGTAGGTGTCGAAGGGCGCCAGATCATGTCCATGACCGCGACCGAATTCGGCGTATTCCTCGAACAGGCCCTTCTGCAGATAGAAGCCGAATGCCTCGGCCTCCTGATTTACATAGCCCTCGGCAATTTCCTCGTTGGGGAAGCGATCGACCTGACCATTCTTGAACAGTACGTCGTACAGGGTCTTGCCCTTGAGTTCCGGTGACTTGCTCAGCAGGTCGGCCGGCCATACCTCGTCGACGTTGAAGCGCTTGGAAAACTCGACCAGCTGCCAGAGGTCCGAGCGTGCATCGCCAGGTGCTTTGACCAGCTGGTGCCAGAACTGGGTGCGTCGCTCGGCGTTACCGTAGGCGCCTTCCTTCTCCACCCACATTGCGCTGGGCAGGATGAGGTCGGCCGCCTGGGCTGAAACGGTGGGGTAGATGTCCGAGACGATGATAAATGTTTCCGGATTGCGCCAGCCCGGCAGGATCTCCTGCATGACGTTGGGGCCGGCCTGCATATTGTTGGTCACCTGCGTCCAGTAGACCTTCAGTACCCCGTCCTTGAGCTTGCGGCTCTGCTCGACGGCATGAAAGCCCGGCTTTTCCTGAATGGTGCCTTCGGGCAGCTTCCAGATTTTTTCGGTGATGGCCCGATGCTTTGGATTGGCGACTGCCATGTCCGCCGGTAGGCGGTGGGAGAAGGTGCCGACTTCCCGGGCCGTGCCACAGGCGGACGGCTGTCCGGTCAGGGAGAACGGGCTGTTACCCGGCTCGCTTATCTTTCCGGTGAGCAGGTGGATGTTGTAGATCATGTTGTTCGCCCAGACACCGCGGGTGTGCTGGTTGAAGCCCATGGTCCAGAACGACATCACCTTGACCTTCGGGTCGGCATAGAGCTCGGCAAGCACCTGCAGCCGCTCGGCTGGCACGCCGGATTCCTTGGTGGCGTATTCTAGGGTGTAGGTTTTCAGGAACTCGGCGTAGTCCTCGAAGCTGATATCGCTCCAGGTATTGGCCACCGCCGCGTTCTCTGCCTTGAGCTCCCGCGGGTCGGTCGGTCGCAGGCCGTAGCCGATGTTGGTCGCGCCCTTGGCGAACTTGGTGTGCTTCTCGACGAAGTCCTTGTTCACCGCACCGCTCTGGATGATGTGGTTGGCGATGTAGTTGAGGATCACCAGATCGGTCTGCGGATTGAAGATCATCGGGATGTCGGCCAGCTCGAAGCTGCGATGCTCGAACGTCGACATGACCGCCACCTTGACGTGCGGCGCGCTGAGGCGACGATCCGTCACGCGGGTCCAGAGCACCGGGTGCATCTCCGCCATGTTCGAGCCCCAGAGCACGAACGCGTCGGCCGCTTCGATGTCCTCGTAGCAGCCCATGGGTTCGTCCATGCCAAAGGTGCGCATGAAACCAAACGCTGCCGAGGCCATACAGTGACGTGCATTGGGATCGATGTTGTTCGAGCGGAAACCGGCCTTCATCAGCTTGTTCGCCGCGTAGCCTTCCCAGATCGTCCACTGCCCCGAGCCGAACATGCCGATGGCTTCAGGGCCGCCCTGCTTGAGCGCCGCCTTGTACTTTTCCTCCATGATGTCGAAGGCCTGTTCCCAGCTGACGGGCTGGAACTCGCCCTGCTTGTCGAACTTGCCGTCCTTCATGCGTAGCAGCGGTTGGGTCAGGCGATCCGAGCCGTACATGATCTTCGACAGGAAGTAGCCCTTGACGCAGTTGATGCCGCGGTTCACTTCCGCCTTGACGTCGCCATGGGTGGCGACGACGCGGCCCTCTCGAGTCGCCACCATGACGCCGCAGCCGGTGCCGCAGAAGCGGCAAGGGGCCTTGTCCCATTTCAGATTGGTGGCGTCCGCTTCGGTAATCAGGTTGCTTGCGCTGGAAGCGATCGGCATGCCGGCCACGGTTGCGGCGATGGCCGCAGCGTTGGCTTTGGCGAATTGGCGTCGGGTAAGGCTCATCAGGCGTCTCCTTCGAGGAGTTCTTCGTGATAGATCAATGCGGCATTGAGCACGCCGGGCAATTGCTGGATATGGTCGATCGAGGCAAGGATGCGTGATTCGTGCTCGGCTTCCAGCACCACCACCAGCTTGCCGCTGGCATTCTCCTGGTGCATTTCCAGGCCGGGTAACAGTTGCAGGTTGGCTTTTACCGCGGCCAGCCATTCGGGGCGGCAGTGCACCAGCAGGCTGGCGATATGCAGAGGGTGTCCCATCAGTGATTCCGTTTCCGTTGGCAGCAGGGCGCAGGCCCGATTAGATCGGCAGGAGCGGCTTAAGCCGGACCTGGCGGCCCGAAGATCATCTGCACGATCCAGACGATGAAACCGTAACCACTGACCAGCGCGACGCTGAGGATGGGAAACAGGAAGACGATCAGGAATATGAAGAGGCGGGTTTCGTCCCGCTTGATCGAGGTATCCGCGGGGCGGGTGTCATTCGGCGTTACTGTCATTGTTCTACTCCGACTGGCATATAGGGAGTCTAGTCACAGACCAGCATAGGGCAATATTCGTTTCGGTTCTTTGCGGTGGCTTGGGGTTAGGCCGATCAGCGGACCGCTTTTCTGTCCGGCAAGCGGCAGAGCGAGCAGCCGTGCTAGCCTGCGCGGCTTTTTCTCAGGTCAGCGCATGAGACGAGGGCGCCGATGATCGCCGAACACGCACACCTATCAAGAGGCACGCCAGCCTACCGGCGCGCCACGTTTGCACTCTTCTGCGCTGGCTTCGCCACGTTCGCATTGCTGTATTGCATTCAGCCGTTGCTGCCCATGCTCGCCGCGCATTTCTCCGTATCGGCTGCCAGCAGCAGTCTGGCGTTGTCGCTGACGACGCTGTCGCTCGCCGTCTGTCTGCTGATCTCGGGTGCGCTTGCCGAAAGCTGGGGACGCAAGCCGGTGATGGCCGCGGCGCTCGGTCTGGCCAGCCTGCTCGGGCTGGCCAGCGTACTGGTCGATTCCTGGCAACTATTGCTGGCGCTGCGCGCGCTACTCGGGCTGGCACTCAGTGGATTGCCGGCACTGGCGATGGCTTACGTCGGCGAGGAGTTCGAGCCCGAGTCGCTGCCTGCCGCAATGGGCCTGTATATCGGCGGCACGGCGCTGGGTGGGATGCTCGGGCGTCTGCTTTCCGGCCTGCTGAGTGACCTGGGTGGCTGGCAGCTGGCGCTCGGTGGCATTGCCTCGCTGGGACTGCTGGCGTTGGTGGCGTTCGTCTGGCTGTTGCCGCCATCGCGACATTTCACGGCGCAACCGCTCTCGCTGCGCATTCTGCTGACGAACTTCCGGCTGCATCTGGGCAATCCGGTGCTACGTGGACTGTTCCTGCAGGGCTTTCTGCTGATGGGCGGCTTCGTCGCGCTGTTCAACTACATTGGCTTCCGCCTGGCAGGCGAGCCGTTCGGCTTGTCCTCGACGCTCATCGGCCTGCTGTTCGTCGTCTATCTCGGCGGGATTTTCAGCGCCGGCTGGGCCGGGCGTCTGGTGCCGCGCTTCGGTGCGCGGCAGGTGCTGCGCGGTGGGGTCGCTCTGATGCTGATTGGTGTGGGGCTATGCGCGACGTCGTGGCTGGTCAGCATCGTGCTCGGTCTCGGGTTGTTCACCCTCGGCTTCTTTGCCGCGCATGCCGTGGCCAGCGGGCAGGTCGGCAGCCATGCCAAGGGTGCTCGAGCGCAGGCATCGGCGCTGTACCTGTGTGCCTACTATCTGGGATCGAGTGTGGTTGGCTATGGCGCCGGTTATGTCTGGGATCTCGCGGGCTGGTTGCCGTTGATGGCTTTGCTGGCGGCGTTGTTCGTCATTGCCGGTTGGCGGGCGAGGGCGCTCTAGCAGGCGCTGGCGTCATTCGATGCGTTGCTCGCCGCTGAAGGCAAGGGTGGTCTTGCAGCGACGGCAGTAATAACGGCGCCCCTTCGCCACCAGCGCATGGCGTTGGGGCGTGAAAGCGAAATCCTGATCCACGCAGCTGCAGCGATAGACATAACGGGTAACGGACCGGCGACGAATCGCATAGGTGTGGCAGCGATCCGGCGGCAGCTCGTACACGCCACGCATGATCAGCTGCCATTCCTCGCCGTGAGGCTGAATCCGTGAGCCAAACATCTGAAGGGCGATCAGGTGCGCGACCTCATGGGCGACGGTCTGGCGCAGAAAGTGCTCGGTGTTTTCCCTATATAGCTGCTCATTGAACCGCAGGAGATTTTCCTGCAAATGCGCTACACCAGCTTTCTGCCCGCGCAGCTTGAGGCTTATCTGGGGGCGGGTGAAGCGTCGCTTGAAAAACTGCTCGGCCAGCTCGTAACAGGCTTCGACACGGGCATTGAGGCGCTCGGGCATTGGGGTACTCCTGCAAGCGCCGCATTATGCCAAACCGTTTCTGGCCAAACAGCTTCGTTGTCACTCGTTCGGGCGTTCGTTGAGGCGCCGTTCGTTGTCGATGCCGCCCCGTTCTTCCTGCGGGCGGTTCTCCTCGAAGCCATAGCTCTGGTTCTGTGGGGTATCGCGCTCGTAGGTTGGGTCGAGTGCGAGCATCCAGAACAGGATCATCGGCACCTTCAGGTTCACCAGCACCAGCAGGCCGACGCCCCAGGTGCAGGCGCCGTAAAGGAAGGTGTTGCGGTTATCGATGCGCATGAACGTCGGCAGGCCGACGAACAGCAGATAGGTCGAGTATGCCCCGGCCGCCACCAGAACCAGGATGGCCAGCCAGCGCGACGGGTAGAGCGCACCCAGTCCGGCCAGGAAGAAAGGTGTAATGACATAGGCGATGAAGCCCACGCATTGATTGAAAGTCGGGCGTGCATCGAAGGAGCGCGACATCCAGCGCAGGAAGAACCCCATGATGAAGTTGCCGGCGACGATGGTGATGTAGATCAGCGCGCTGAGCTGGAAGGCACTGCGGGTATCGAGCCAGATCCGTTCGGCTTCGACCAGGCTCCAACCCACATAGCGCGTGCCGATGAACATGCAAACCGCTGGCAGCAATGCCCAGAGCAGCAGATGGACAAGGTAGTTGGAGCTGTTCTTTTCTTCGTCGCGGCGAATGTCCGCCCACGCCCGATCCGGGCGGGTGAGCAATGTTACAAAGTGCGGGATCATACCGAGTCTCCGTCTGCCTTGAGGGCCGCTCAGGAATGCTGTTGCAGCGGCGTTATCGCTTTAGAACGGCAGATGCGGTGAGGGTTTCCCTTATCGGTCCAGACGATTCGTCGCGGGATGATGCGGGCATACGAAAAGGCCGCCCACAGGCGGCCTTTTGAGGTGAGGATTGGGTTAACGGACGTAGACCGGGCCGATGCCCATGCCCCAGGTTATGACCGACAGCGCAATGATCGCCACCAGTACCACCAGGCCGACCGCAAGCACCGAACTGGAGAACATGAATCCTTCGTCTTCGTGGATGTTCATGAACTTGGGCAGCCCCACGTAGAGCAGATAGGCCGTGTAGCAGACTGCCGCGGTCCCCACCAGCATGCCGAGCCAGAGGTGCGGATAGAGACCCGCCAGCCCGCCAATGAACAGCGGCGTTGCGGTATAGGCGGCGAAAACGATGCATTGGGTAAGGGTTGGGGTAGCGTCGTAGGTACGTGCCATCCAGTGAATGAAACCGCCCATCACGGCGACGCCGGCCAGCATGGCGAAGTAGGAAAGTATCGCCAGCTGCATGCAACTGGCCTGGGTCAGCTTGACCGGCTCTCCACCGCCGATGCTCCAGCCCACCTGGGTCGCGCCGATGTAGGCCGATACCGCCGGTATCGCGGCGAGCAGCAGCACATGCGTGAGGTACATGTGGCTGACGGTTTCTTCCTCGCCGCGGATTTCGTTCCACTCCTGACCGGGGTGGGTGAACAAACCCCAAACGTGATTGATCATGCCAGCGTCTCCTCAGTTTATGGAGGTCGCCTCGCCTGGCGGTCGTCATCGAGGACGGCGCGTGCGACCTTACGTCGCAGTATAGAAATGCCGATCGGCAATGCATCAGCGGGGTTAGAGCGTTTCGAAGCTATGTCGTCAGCGGTAATAGCGCTCGAGTATTTCCATCGCCAGATTGATTGACTGCAGGCGCTGCGTGCTGCCACCTCGATCCGGATGGTGCAGGCCGACCAGCTGACGGTAGCGGCGCTTGATCAGCTCCAGCGTGAGCGGCTGCGCGGAGCGATCCAGTTCGAACAGTTCGAGAGCGGCACGCTTCTCGTCGCTGCCCTGCATGCGCGTCCAGAAGCTCGCCAGAAGGCGTTCGACATCGTCTTCGTCGGTATCCCGCAGGTTGGAGAGATCCAGGTAATACGCGCGCAGGGCGTCCTGCTCGGCGAGGCCGGCGTTGGCGCCGGCATATGGCAGCAACTGAACGTGCAAGGGGCTGATCTGCAGATGGCCGCTGCCCTCGGCCCAGAGTCGGTCGCGCAGCAGATAAAGCGCGTTGAACACCAGAAAATGCGTACGGAACAGCACCAGCTTGTCGGTCAGCGGCAGGTTGGGCACATGCGTGCTGTGCCGGCGCTTGAGCTGTTGAATCAGCTCGTACTCGCTGCAGCCTTCGGGTTTTTCCTGCAGCAGTACGAGCAGGTGGTCTGGCAGATCCAGTGCGGGGGAGAGGTCGTCCATCGGGCGAGACTAGCACAGCACTGCGGGTGTTCATTCAGTGCTGGTTCACATCGGAGCAGGCGGCGAACGGGCTGCGGTCAGGCTTGCTTTGCGCGTAAAATGCGCGCCTTTCGCATCTCACCCGGACACCTGACATGGGCAACCTCTCGGTCAACCAGAACAAACTGCAGAAGCGCCTGCGCCGCCTGGCCGGCGAGGCCGTCACCGACTTCAACATGATCGAGGACGGCGACAAGGTCATGGTCTGCCTGTCCGGCGGCAAGGACAGCTACACCATGCTCGATGTGCTGCTCTATCTGCAGAAGGTCGCGCCGATCAAGTTCGAGATCGTTGCCGTGAACATGGACCAGAAGCAGCCCGGCTTTCCCGAGCATGTCCTTCCCGAGTACCTGAAGTCCATCGGCGTGGAGTACCACATCATCGAGAAGGACACCTACTCGGTGGTGAAGGAGAAGATTCCGGAAGGCAAGACCACCTGCTCGCTGTGCTCACGTCTGCGCCGCGGCACGCTGTACACCTTCGCCGACGAGATCGGCGCGACCAAGATGGCGCTCGGGCATCATCGCGACGACATCCTGGAAACGTTCTTCCTCAACATGTTCTATGGCGGCACGCTGAAGGCCATGCCGCCCAAGCTGCTCTCCGACGATGGACGCAACGTGGTGATTCGCCCGCTGGCCTACTGCAACGAGGCGGACATCGAGGCGTACTCGAAGATGAAGGAGTTTCCGATCATCCCGTGCAACCTCTGTGGCTCGCAGGAGAACCTGCAGCGTCAGGTGGTCAAGGAAATGCTGCAGGAGTGGGAGCGCAAGTCGCCAGGGCGCACCGAAATCATGTTCCGCGCGCTGCAGAACGTGGTGCCTTCGCAGCTGGCCGACCGCAACCTGTTCGATTTCAAGAGCCTGCGTATCGATGACAGCGCCACGCCGCGCTTCGTCGATGTGATGAGCCTGTAGGTCGCGCTCGCGGTTTCCGCAGGGCGGGCTTGCTCAGTCCGCCATCGTCATCCACCGCATCGCCTCGGCGGAAGCCCACCCAACGAGCTTTTTCGCCATGCGGGTTGAAAGCAGCATGTCTGGCGGAGTATGGTTCGGCCATCTTCTGGAGATCAGCATGTCCCTGAACCCTGTAGCCCTCAACGTTGTCGATGCCTGTGCCATTCGCACTGTGGTCGTTCGTGGGCAGCAGGTTGCCGCCGCTGGTTATTACTTTGGGTATTGGTTTAGCCACAGGCGCGCCTGATACCCCACAGGCGCCCTAGCAAGCAGGGTCGCCACCAGAGCAGTTTTTGAACCCCCGGTCGGCCACCCGACCGGGGGTTTTGTTTTTTCGGCCACTCGATGGCCCAACGCAACGAGGAGCACGCTATGACCACTTACCGCACCGACCGTTATTACCGCTACGACTGGCGATTTAGCCGCTTCGACACCGAACACAAAGCTCGCGAACGAACACCCGACTAGCGCCGCCGCGGACCACCCGCGCCGGCAGAAGGAACCGCCAGATCATGAATGCATCCGCCACCGTACTTGCTCAACAACCCGTCGCCACCGCTGAAGCCAGCGTCGCCCGCCGCAGCGCGCAGCCGCTGCCCAGCCCCGCGGTATTGCGCCAGCGTCTGCCCTTGAACGACGCCCTTGCCTCACGCATCCATAACGACCGCAACGCCATCCGCGCCGTGCTCGACAGTCGTGATCCGCGCCTGCTGGTCGTCGTCGGGCCCTGTTCCCTGCATGATCCTGTCGCCGCGCTCGAGTACGCCGAGCGTCTCAGCGCGCTTGCGCCTGACGTCAGCGATCAGCTGCTGCTGGTGATGCGCGCCTATGTGGAAAAACCGCGTACCACCGTCGGCTGGAAAGGCCTGGTCTACGATCCGCATCTGGACGGCAGTGGCAACATGGCCGAAGGGCTGCACCTGTCACGCCGCCTGATGCTGGATATTCTCGAAACTGGTCTGCCGATCGCCACCGAACTGCTGCAGCCGCTGGCTGCGGGGTACTTCGACGATCTGCTCGGCTGGGCCGCGATCGGTGCACGCACCAGCGAGTCGCAGATTCATCGCGAGCTGGTCAGCGGGCTGGACCTGCCGGTGGGCTTCAAGAATGGCACCGATGGCAGTCTGGGCATCGCCTGCGACGCCATGCGTTCAGCGGAACATCCACATCAGCACTTCGGCATCGACGATCTCGGCCATCCCGCCCTGCTGCTGACACGCGGCAACCCTGATACCCACCTTGTCCTTCGCGGCGGCCACGGCGCGCCCAACTACGATGCCGCCAGCGTCGCTGCTGCACGCATCGCGCTCGAGCAGCAGGGTATCGCCCCGCGCATCATGGTCGATTGCAGTCACGCCAACAGCGGCAAGAACCCACTGCGCCAGCCCGCGGTGCTGGAGTCGGTGATCGAGCAGCGCCTGGCCGGCGACATGAGCCTGCGTGGCGTAATGCTGGAGAGCCACCTGTTCGATGGCTGCCAGCCGCTCTCCGGTGAATTGCGCTACGGCGTGTCGATCACCGACGGCTGCCTGGGTTGGACGGCGACCGAGGAGATGCTGCGTCAGGCGGCGCAGCGGCTGCGCGGCTGATGCCGGGAGCCCGCTGCACGTCTGAGCCGGCTCGCACGCAGAACGACGTTCTGCTCGTAGGGTGGACAACGCGAAGCTTGTCCACCGTCTGCGCGCCTGGTGTCAGGGCAATGGGACGCGTACCAAGCGGTGTCACCCGGTTTGCGCCGGCTTCACAGTGGAAGCGGGCTTGCCCGCGAATATTCGTTCAGACCAGCCTGCGCGAACGCCACCTGACCGCTGCCGCCCAGCTGCGTTGATGGCGGCGGACTTGCGAGGCCGGCTCGTCACCGGCACCCTGTGCCGCTGCCGTCACCATCGGATCTGAACCATGCAAGACTACAAATGGCTGCACGAATACTGCCTCAACCGCTTCGGCTCGGCCGCGGCGCTGGAGGCCCGCCTGCCGCAGCCCCACAGCGCCGACCAACTGCGCAGCGTTTCGGATGACCGCTACCTCTCGCTGATCAGTCTGCGCATCTTCCGCGCCGGCCTCAAGCACAGCTTGGTGGATGCCAAGTGGCCGGCCTTCGAGCAGGCGTTCTTCGGTTTCGACCCGGAGAAAGTCGTGCTGATGGGCGGCGAGCACATCGAGCGACTGATGCAGGACACCCGACTGATCCGTCATCTCGGCAAGCTCAAGAGCGTGCCACGCAACGCGCAGTTCGTGCTCGACGTGGCCAAGGAAAGGGGCAGCTTCGGCAACCTGCTGGCCGATTGGCCGAGCAGCGACATCGTCGGCCTGTGGCGCTACCTGACCAGGCACGGCAGCCAGCTCGGTGGCCTGTCGGCGCCGCGCCTGTTGCGCATGGCCGGCAAGGACACCTTCGTCCCCAGCAATGACGTAGTAGCCGCGCTCAAGGCGCAGGAAATCGTCGACAAGGTGCCGAGCAGCCAGCGTGACCAGGCTGCGGTGCAGGCTGCGTTCAATCAGTGGCAGAGCGAGAGTGGCCGTCCGCTGTGTCAGCTCTCGGCGATGCTGGCGTTCACCGTCAACCACTGAGGCCGCTGCGACGGTTTGGCGCAGGGTCGTCCAGAGGCGTGCGGTGTAAAGTCGAAACATGACCATCGTCAAAGACAAGCGTGCGCAGATCGTATGGGTGCTCTTCACCTGCATCCTGCTCAATGCATTTGTCTGCAGTCTGAACCACGCCACCCATGTGGGCTTCGGGCTGGCCATGGGGCAGGACGCGTTCTGCGTCACCGGCGATGATGGCGGCGTAGGCCTCGGCGCGCTTCCCTCCGATTTACATGACCTGTCGCAGCATGCCCTCGACTGCCCGCTGTGCAGTTCGGTTTTCCTCGCCATCTTCGCACTGTTCGCCTTGGCCTGGCTGGGGCGGCGCACGACAGGCGCGACTCCGCTACCGCCGATTGAGCGTCATGGCCCGCGCCACCACTGGCCGGCACTGAATCCGCGCGCGCCCTGAGATTTCCTGATTGACGTGATTCGCCGTCCTTCCGCCCGGTAGCAGCGGACGAGACGGCTACCTGTCGGAGCCTTCCGACGGCCCAGTCGATTCAGGGGATTTCACCATGACCATGATGGAACGATTCACCCGCGCCGATAGCCGCGTGAGCTATCGGCTGCCTTTTCCCGACTACCCCAGCAACGCCCGCAGCTTCGTGCATCTGGATGCCAAGTTGCTGCCGTACTGGCATGCGCTGTTCGATGTCTGCCCGCGGCTGCTCAAGCTTGACCCGCCAGAGGGACTGGAGATCTTTCGTCAGTTCATGACCTGGGCCTATGGCTGCCAGCTGGCGCTGGACTGGACCTTCCACCTCGGCGTCTGTCGCTGGTTGCTGGCCTCCGACTACCGCGAGCTGGTCGAGCCGGAGCATATCGAGGCCATGATGCTCGCCGCCGCAGCGCGTTGGGTCGCCAGCGATGACAGCCCGGCAATCGGCATCGTGCTCGGCTGGCGAGGCGACAGCGAGCATGTATTCGACTGGAAGCCACGGGTGCGCCAGGGCGGCCGCCCGCTCGCCGCCGAGGCAGAGGAGCTGCCGCCGGCGCCCTGGGACTTCGCCTGGAGCCCGCTCTCGAGCACGGCCGGCAATGGATTTCGCCGCTGGCTGCGTGTGCCATGACTGCGACAGGGCGCCGCAGCGTGGCGATCGCGTCGCGCCTGACCCGGCGTCGCTCGCCGGTGTCACTGCTTGTTTGGAGCGCAGCGCCGCTCTGGCACAGATTGCCGCGAGTGGGTGGGGCAGGCTGTCGCAGTTGTCCGCTTGCAGGGTGCGCCGGACACTTTGTCTGCCTCGAACCAGAGCAGCTTCCACGGGTGGTTCGGGGCGCCGCGATTGAGTCCAGGCGTCGCGCCCGGATGTCGGCCCTCACCCCAAGGGGGCCTTCAATCGCAACATGCTGTCGGAGCGCCTGGCGCTCGGGCGGTCACGCAAGGAGGTAGGCATGTTCAAGTCATCGCTCAGGCGAGACGTCGTGCTGGTAGTGCTGGCCAAGGTCGCGATCCTCATGATCATAAAAAACGTCTGGTTCGATGCCCCCAGCATTCCCGAGAACGGTTCGGTGCGCGTTGCCGACCATTTGCTTGATTCGCGGGGTTTGATCCCCGAGGGAGGGCCGAGATGATCTCGGAAAGCGTTGTCGATCTATCACGCCTGCAGTTCGCCATGACGGCGATGTATCACTTTCTCTTCGTGCCGTTGACCCTGGGGCTGGCGTTCCTGCTGGCGATCATGGAATCGGTCTACGTGATGACCGGCAAGCAGGTCTATCAGGACATGACCAAGTTCTGGGGCAAGCTGTTCGGCATCAACTTCGCCCTGGGCGTCACCACCGGACTGACCATGGAATTCCAGTTCGGTACCAACTGGGCCTACTACAGCCACTACGTCGGCGACATCTTCGGCGCGCCGCTGGCCATCGAGGGGTTGATGGCGTTCTTCCTCGAGTCCACCTTCATCGGCCTGTTCTTCTTCGGCTGGGACCGGCTCTCCAAGGTGCAGCACCTGGCGGTGACCTGGCTGGTGGCGCTGGGCTCGAATCTCTCGGCGCTCTGGATCCTCATCGCTAATGGCTGGATGCAGAACCCGGTGGGCTCTGAGTTCAACTTCGAGACCATGCGCATGGAGCTGGTGGACTTCGGAGCGCTGCTGTTCAACCCGGTGGCGCAGGTCAAGTTCGTCCACACCGTGTCCGCGGGTTATGTCACCGGGGCGATTTTCGTGCTGGCGATTTCTTCCTTCTATCTATTGAAGAAGCGCGACCTGGGCTTTGCCCGCCGTTCGTTCGCCATCGCCGCGGTGTTCGGCCTGGCGTCGACGATCTCGGTGATCATTCTTGGCGACGAATCCGGCTACGAGATTGGTGACGTGCAGAAGGTCAAGCTGGCGGCCATCGAGGCCGAGTGGGACACCCATCCGGCGCCGGCCGGCTTCACCCTGTTCGGCCTGCCGAATCAGCAGGAGATGCGCACCGATTACGAAGTGAAGATCCCCTACGCACTTGGACTGATCGCCACGCGCTCGCTGGATGAGGAGATCAAGGGCATCAAGCAGCTGGTCGCCGAGCATGAGCTGCGCATCCGCAACGGCATGCTCGCTTACGAGCGGCTGCAGGTGCTGCGTAGCGGCGACAAGTCGGCCGAAGCCATCGCCGCGTTCAATGAGGTCAAGCAGGACTTGGGCTACGGGCTGCTGCTGAAGAAGTACACCGCCGATGTGGTGGATGCCAGCGAGGAGCAGGTCAAGCTCGCCGCGCTGGACACCATACCCAACGTGTTCAGCCTGTTCTGGACCTTTCGCGTGATGGTCGCCGCCGGCTTTCTGATGTTGCTGCTGTTTGCCCTGGCGAGCTGGGCATCGATCAAGCGCAATGCCGAGACCAAGCCCTGGCTGCTGAAGTTTGCGCTGTTCAGCCTGCCGCTGCCGTGGATCGCCGCGCAGACCGGCTGGTACGTCGCCGAGCATGGCCGTCAGCCATGGTCGATCGCCGAGGTACTGCCGACCCATCTGTCCACCTCGACGCTGGCGGCCGGCGATATCTGGGGCTCGCTGATCGCCCTGGTGGCCTTCTACAGCCTGCTGCTGGTGATCGAGATGTTCCTGATGATCCGCTTCGCACGGCTTGGGCCGAGCAGTCTGCACACCGGTCGTTATCACTTCGAACGGGACGTACGTGAAGCACGGGTGGCGTCGGCGCAGCCGAGCGGCCTGTCTTCCCAACCTGGCAGCGTCTGAGGGAGATACGAGATGTTCGATTACGAAGTGCTCAAGCTCATCTGGTGGGTGCTGATCGGCGTGCTGCTGATCGGCTTCGCCTTGACCGATGGCTTCGACATGGGCGCCATGGCACTGATGCCCTTCGTCGGCAAGACCGACAACGAGCGACGCGTGGCGATCAACACGATCGCGCCACACTGGGATGGCAACCAGGTGTGGTTCATCACCGCCGGTGGTGCGCTGTTCGCTGCCTGGCCGATGGTCTATGCGGTGGCATTTTCCGGCCTGTACTGGGCGATGCTGCTGGTCCTGTTCGCGCTGTTCTGCCGCCCGGTGGGCTTCGACTATCGCAGCAAGGTGGAAGACCCGCGCTGGCGCAGCGCCTGGGACTGGGCGCTGTTCGTCGGCGGCGCGGTGCCGGCGCTGGTGTTCGGCGTGGCCTTCGGCAACCTGTTCCTCGGCCTGCCGTTCCAGCTGGACGAGCTGATGCGCTCGACCTACCAGGGCTCGTTCTTCGCGCTGCTCAACCCGTTCGCGCTGCTCTGCGGCATCGTCAGCCTGAGCATGCTCAGCGCCCACGGTGGCGCCTGGCTGATGCTGCGCACCGACGGCGCGCTGGCTGAGCGCTCGCGGCAGGCCACGCGCCTGTGCGTGCTGGTGTTCCTGTTCGGCTTCGTCGCGGCGGGTGTCTGGCTGGCGCTGGGCATTCAGGGCTTCAGCCAGCTGTCGGTCAGCGATCCGGGCGCCGCGCTCAATCCGCTGCTGGACAAGCAGGTGGCCCAGGACAATGTCGGCTGGTTGGCCAACTACGGCCTCTATCCGGTCACCTTGATCGCGCCGGCCGCGGGCGTCCTCGGGGCGTTGCTGGCGCTGCTCGGTTCCAGTCGCAACAGCGGCGGGGTGAGCTTCGTCGGAACCAGTCTGATGATCGTCGGCAGCATCTGTACCGCGGGCTTTGCGCTGTTTCCCTTCGTCTTCCCGTCGAGCCTCGATCCGGCCTCGAGCCTGACCATCTGGGATGCGGTCTCAAGTCAGAAGACGCTGGGCATCATGTTCGTTGTGGCCTGCATCTTCGTGCCGCTGATCCTCTGCTACACGCTGTGGAGCTACGGGCGCATGTGGGGCCGGCTCACCCAGAAAACCATCGAAGCCAACCCCCACGGGCTGTACTGACCGCGCGGGCGGGCCGCCGCGCCCGCCCGCCAAGGAGAGACGACTATGTGGTACTTCACCTGGATTCTCGGCGTGCTGCTGGCCAGCAGCTTCGGCATCATCAATGCGCTGTGGCTGGAAGCCACTCAGGACCTGGACGCCGAGCCGTGAGCAGTCGCGCGCAGGGGCGCTGCTACGGCGCGTTCGGTCGCGTACTTTCTTTAGTGCTGGCCGCGCCGCTGGCGCTGGTCCTGCTGATCCATCCGGCGGCGATGCTGGACGGGCAGGGAGGCTACAGTCACCCGCAGCTGATGCTGGTGATGTGGGGTATTTCCGCCGGCTTCGTGCATGGCGTCGGCTTCGTGCCGCAATGGTGGGGCTGGCGCTGGCTGCTCGGCCCGCTGCCGGCCTGGCTGTTGTGTGCTTTGGGCTACGCGGTGCTTTTTCAGGCCCTGCTGGGCTGAGCGGGGGCGAATGCCTTTGCAGTCAGGCGCGGGGATTCGTAGGCTGATAGCCGTGGTCGCGACGCGGCCATCGGTTCCCCGCACGATCGGGGGAGTGCCACCGAAACGGGTTCGCGACTTTCATGGATATCGACAAGGCCGCCCAGGCGCTGAGCGGCGCCGAACGTATTCTGATCATCACCGGGGCCGGGCTGTCGGCCGACTCCGGGTTGCCCACCTACCGTGGCCTCGGCGGCCTCTATAACGGCGAAACCGAAGACGGCCTGCCGATCGAGATGGCGCTATCCGGGCCGACGCTGCGGCGTGATCCGGCGTTGTGCTGGAAGTACCTGGCCGAAATCGGGCGGGCCTGCCTGCAGGCCGAACCCAATGCCGGCCACTTCGCCGTCGCCGAGCTGCAGCGGCGCAAACCCGGCACCTGGGTGCTCACGCAGAATATCGATGGCTTCCACCGCCGAGCCGGCAGTCCGCCCGATCGCTTGATCGAGATTCACGGTCAGCTGGCGCCGCTGTCGTGCATGGGCTGCGGCAAGGTCGACGGACGTCCGCTGCCTTCGCTGCTGGATCAGCCATTGCCGCCGCGCTGCCTGACTTGCGACGGGGTGTTGCGTCCTGCCGTGGTGCTGTTCGAGGAGATGCTGCCGGAATCCGCACTGACTGCATTGCAGCAACAGGTGCAGCTCGGCTTCGACGCCGTGCTGGTGGTTGGAACCACGGCGAGCTTCGGCTACATCCTCGAGCCGGTATGGCGGGTGCGTCAGGCCGGCGGCTCGGTCGTCGAGGTGAACCTGCAAGCCACCGAAATCAGTCCGCTGGCGGACGTACTTCTGCAAGGGAGGGCCGCAGACGTTTTGTCGCAGCTGGTTCGTCACATTTCGTCCGATTGAATTTGATCATCGAAGCAATAGCGGGCATAGTCGCCGGCACTTTGAAATCACCGACACGGCTGTGCCCATGCGCCAACGCTTCGCACCCCTCGTGCCTCTCGCACTCATCGCCCTGCTGACCGCCTGCGCCGGCCAGCCTGTACAGACCGAGCAGCAAGCCGACGCGCCTCGTCTGTCGCAACACCATCCCCTGGCCGGATTCGACTTCGACGCGCTCGAAAAGAGCGAAGAGCAGTCGCTGGCAGAGCTTACCGATGAGCACGACTACCAGCTGCCGCAGCTGGCTGACAGCATTCTCGAGCGCGGCTTCACCCTGGTCGGCACCCCGTATCGCTACGGTGGCAGCTCGGTGAAGAGCGGTTTCGACTGCAGCGGCTTCGTCGGCTTCCTGTTCCGCAAGGAGGCAGGTCTCGAGCTGCCGCGCTCCACTCGCGAGCTGATCAACCTCGACGCACCGGTGGTCAAGCGCAACGAGCTGGAACCCGGTGACGTGGTGTTCTTCAACAACCGTGGCCGTGGCCGGGTCAGCCATGCCGGCATCTACATCGGCGATGACCAGTTCATCCACGCTTCCAGCAGCCGCAGCGGTGGCGTGCGCGTCGACAGCCTGGATGACCGTTACTGGCGCGCCAGTTACATGGAAGCAAAACGCGTGCTGGCCCTGGCGTCCGATCTGGCTTCGCACACGTCCCAGCACTGATCCCGCGACCTGCGGGGGTTGCGTCTTCCCGCACATGCCGGCAGAGTGATGGCTCATTTGCCTGGACCGCTCTGCCATGCACTATCCGGCTCGTCTCACGCTCGTTGTTCTGACTGTGCTGCTGACCGCCTGTGCCGGAAAGGCACCCACGCCGCCTGTCGTGCAGACACCCAGGGTCCACCAACAGCCCGTGCCTGGCGCCGCTGAAGACGTGCTGTTCAGTGCGATTGGTCTGGTCGGCACGCCTTATCGCTGGGGCGGCAACACGCCGGATAGCGGTTTCGACTGCAGTGGCCTGATCGGCTACGTCTACCACGGCGCAACCGGCATCCAGCTCCCTCGCACCACTCAGGCCATGAGCAATCTGCGCGGCCCCTCCGTACGGCGCGACGCATTGCAGCCCGGTGATCTGGTGTTCTTCGCTACCAGCGGTGGGCGCCGGGTCAGCCACGCGGGCATCTACGTTGGCGAAGACCGCTTCGTTCACGCGCCATCTTCTGGCGGCACGGTACGCCTGGACAGTCTTACCGCCGGCTACTGGCAGAAGAGTTATCTGGGCGCCAAGCGCGTGCTCGACCAGGAGCAACTGGCCCGCAATCACTGAGCGTCATCCGCATAGAACCCCCGTCGTAGACGTCCTGTCTTTAGTCGTACTCACATGCTGAAACATTCTCCGTTTGACATGCGGTGATTTCGCTCGCCTGGCGCTTTGGCTACCATGCGCATCCCCAATTCCTCCCCGTGCGTCGTTCGGTCGCGCACAGCCCCTTTTTCCCCACTTCCATTAGGTGAGATATGCCTGAATTGCTGACGTACGTGCTGATTGCACTGGCGGTCGCGGCGCTGCTTGGCGTCGTGCTCGAAGAAATTACCCACGTGAACAAGGCCAAGGTGACGCTGTTCTTCGGCACCCTGGCCTGGCTGCTCTTGTTCATCTTCACACCGGTGGGCGAGGCGCGCGAAACCGTGCTGGAAAGCCTCAACGAGAACATCGCCGAGATCGCCGGGCTGTGGATCTTCCTGGTGGCGGCCATGACCTTCGTTGCCTACCTGAACAAGAAGGGCATGATCGAGAACCTGATCTATCTGGTGTTGCCCAAGCGGATCAGCGAGCGGGCCTTGCTGTTTCTCACAGCGACCTTCTGCTTCGTGTTCTCGTCGCTCGCCGACAACATCACCGCGACGCTGGTCTCCATCACCCTGATTCTCTCGCTGCAGCTGGATCGGGCGAAGACCATCAAGTTCGCTACCTTGGTGGTTTTCTCCGTTAACTCCGGTGGGGTCGCGCTGATTACCGGCGACGTCACCACGCTGATGATCTTCCTCGCTGGCAAGGTGGCGATCCTCCAGCTGCTGGCACTGGCCGTGCCGGCATTCGTCGCGGTGATGGTGCTGGCCGCCATGCTGTCGATCGGCATGAAGGGCGAGGTGGTGGTGCAGGGCCAGCGCAACGATGTGCGCGGTGTCGACGTGGCGATTGCACTGATCTTCCTGTGCACCATCCTCAGCACCATTGTCGGCAACTTCCTGTTCCAGATCCCGCCGGTGCTGACCTTCCTCGCCGGCCTCTCGGTGATGTTCCTGGTTGCGCGCTTCTTCAGCGACGACAACGACTCCGACCCGATTCTCGAATACGTGCGCCAGGTGGAGTTCGAGACGCTGTTCTTCTTCCTCGGCATCCTCCTGCTGGTAGGCATGCTCAAGGAGATTCGCGTGCTCGACGGGCTGGTGCATATCTATGACCAGGTGCCGGCAGTGATGGCCAACTACCTGATGGGCGTGATGTCGGCGGCCATCGACAACGTGCCGCTGACCGCAGCGCTGTTGAAATCCGGGCTGGAAATGGGTGTCGCCGAATGGATGGTGCTGACCTATGCGGTCGGTGTTGGCGGCTCGCTGCTGGTGATTGGTTCGGCGTCGGGCATCGTCGCCATGAGCAAGGTGCCGGGGCTGACCTTCGGCAGCTACCTGCGCTACATGCTCTACCTGTTCATCGCCTTCAACATCGGCTTCGCCGGTGTCTATCTGGTCGGCCTGTCGGTGGGCTGACCGCGGTTCGCGTGCGAGCGCGGGTCACCAGCTCAGGTTGAAGTGCGAACCCAGCACGAAGCGACCGTCGAGCAGGTCCCAGCGCTCGACGCAGACCTTCTTCTGTTCGCCGGGGTGCAGCTTCAGCCGGTTGAAGGAGTTTGGCGAGGTGCCACGCAGGCGGGTCGAGAGCGTGGTGCCGGCCTGCACCATCCAGATCTCCCGCGCGAGACCGCTGTACTGCTTGGACAACGGTAGCACGTAGGGCAGGTGGATGTGCCCGCCCATGACCAGATCCAGCCCGTGCTCGGCCCAGCGCTGCAGCGCGGGTTCGGCGCCGTGCTGCAGGTTGCTCAGATCGCTTGGCACCATCGCGCCGAATGGCTGGTGGGCGACCACGATGCGAATCTTGTGCGGGTTGCCATCGGCCAGCCGCTGCGCCACCCGCTCCACTTGTCGCCCCGTCACCACGCCGTCCTTGTGCCGGCGCGGATGGGTGGTATTGAGCCCGATCACCAGCATGTCGTCGTTCTCGAATACCGGCTCCAGCTCATCGCCGAAGTGTCGCCGGTAGTTGCCGTACGGCGTGAACAGGCGGGCGAAGAGGTTGTACAGCGGGATGTCGTGATTGCCCGGAATCACCAGCGTCTCGCCGACGCCATCGGCCTGCACGCGACGCACGAAGGCGGCAGCACTGGCGAATTGCCCGCGACGGGCGCGTTGGGTGATGTCACCGGAGAACACCAGCAGGTCGGCTCGGTGTTCGCGTACATGGTCCTCCAGGGCCTGGACCACGGAAGGTTGTTCGGTACCGAAATGGGTGTCGGAAATCTGCACGATGCTGGTCATGGGCGTCGGATATGGGTCCTGGCTGATTGCTGGCATTGTTGCATTCGAAGCCTTTTGCCGTCCGCCGTTCCGAGCGCCGAGATGCAAGCGGAAATTGCAGGGCGCTGCGACAACCCCGCGGTTGCGCCAAGCCCGGCCTTGGACTAACCTCCGCGTCGCCTCAGGTGCCCCCTCTTCAGCGAGGGGGTGAAACAGGGAAGCCGGTCCATTCTCACGAAGATTCCGGCGCTGCCCCCGCAACGGTAGGCGAGTCGAGAAACCCTAATAGCCACTGTGCTCAACGCATGGGAAGGCGCGGTTTCGGGACGCCGCAAGGCGTACGCTCGCAAGCCCGGAGACCGGCCTGTCGCATTTCACTGACAGTGCGGCGGGCGCTGGGCGGGTGCATATCCCTCGCGGTATTCACTTCCTTTTGCGGTTCCTCCGTCTGTCTTCGTCGACTTTCAGTCGTGCGGGTGGGCACGACGGAGACCTGTACCTTGACTTGCAAGCCCCGTTTCAAGCCAGCGGCCTATGTGCTGCTCGGCAGTTATCCCCTTTCCATTGGCCAGCTGGCCGCAGCCCCGCTGGATCTCCAGCAACAGGTGGTGACCGCCACCCGCACCGCGCAGACGGCTCAGCAGAGCCTGGCCGCGGTGACCGTGATCGACCGCGAGCGGATCGAACGCAGCCAGGCCAGTTCGCTGCCCGAGCTGCTCAAGCAGGTGCCTGGCGTATCGCTGGCCAACAACGGCGGGCCCGGCAAGTCCACCTCGCTGTTTATGCGCGGCACCGAATCCGATCACGTGCTGGTGATGATCGACGGCATCAAGATCGGCTCGGTCTCGGGCGGCGGCGCGGCCCTGCAGGATCTGCCGCTGGAGCTGATCGAGCGCATCGAGGTGGTCCGCGGTCCGCGCTCCAGCCTGTACGGCTCGGAGGCCATCGGCGGGGTGATCCAGATCTTCACCCGCAAGGGCCAGGGGCAGGGCGTCAAGCCGTTCTTCTCCGCCGGTTACGGCACCCATGACAGCTACACGGGCAGCGCCGGCGTTTCCGGTGGTGACGGTCGTGGCTGGTACAGCCTGGGCGTCAGCGGCTCGGACACCGACGGCATCAACGTCAAGTCGACGGGCACCAGCGGCTATGAGGACGATGCCGATGGGTATCGCAACCTGTCCGCCACGCTTGCCGCCGGATACCGCTTCGACAACGGCCTGGAGCTGGACGCCAACCTGCTGCAGGCCAGATCCCATAACGACTACGACCAGGTTTCCTACAGCAAGAAACTCAAACGCAATATTGGCTTCGGCGCCAATGCCGATGGTGAGTCGAGGGTCTTCGGCACCCGTGCGCGCTTCAGTCCGCTGGAACCCTGGCTGGTGACGCTGCAGGCCGGGCGCAGCGAAGACAAATCCGATGCCTATCAGGACGGGCAGTTCTATTCACGCTTCGACAGCCGTCGCGACACGCTCAGCTGGCAGAACGATATTGAGCTGACTGCGGGGCATACGCTGATTCTGGGTGCCGATCACCAGCGCGACGAGGTCAACGGCACTACGCCGTATGCCGAGGATTCCCGGGACAACGACGGCTATTTCGCTCAGTACCTGGGCGAGGTCGGCCGCCATGACTGGCAGCTGTCGCTGCGACGTGACGATAACGAGCAGTTCGGCCAGCACGACACCGGCAACATCGGCTACGGCTATGCGCTGACCGACTGGTTGCGCGGCACCATCAGCTATGGCACGGCATTCAAGGCGCCGACCTTCAACGAGCTGTATTTCCCCGACTACGGCAATCCCGAGCTGGATGCGGAAACCTCCGAGAGCCTCGAAGTCGGCCTTGCCGGGCAGCATGGCTGGGGCCACTGGGCGGTGAATGCCTATCGCACCGTGGTCGATGACCTCATCGCCTATGACGCCAGTATTTCCGCGCCGGCCAACGTGCAGGAAGCGCGTATCCGCGGGGTCGAGCTGGTGCTCGGCAGCCAATTGTTCGGTTGGGACTGGAACGCCAACTACAGCCTGCTGGAGCCGGAGAACCGCTCCGCCGGGGCCAACCGCGGCAACGAGCTGGCGCGCCGGGCCAAGCAGCTATTCAACCTTGACCTCGACCGCCGGCTCGGTGCCTTCAGCATTGGCGCCAGCCTGCACGCCGAAGGGCAGCGTTACGACGACCTGGCCAACACCCGCGAGCTGTCCGGCTACGCCACCCTCGACCTGCGTGGCGAGTACCGCATCACCCCGGAGTGGCGCCTGCAGGCGCGCGTCGCCAACCTGCTGGACGCCGACTACGAAACCGCCGAGGGCTACAACCAGCCCGGCCAGACCGCTTACCTGAGCGTGCGCTACCAGGCGCTGTAAGACTGCGGCGCGGGCATGTCGCCCGCGCCCACCAGAGGAGATTGCAATGATCAAGCTTGCCCCGAGATACCAGCTGCTGGTCGGCCTCGCGCTTGCCGCGCTGCTGGCCATGACCCGCGGACAGCACTTCGCCAGCGTGAACCTGCCCAGCGCGTCCTGGGCGGTGTTCTTCCTCGCCGGCGTGCTGGTGCGGCCGAAGTGGGTGTTTCCGGCACTGTTTCTCGAGGCTTCGCTGCTGGATTTCGCCGCCATCCAGTGGTCCGGTGTCAGCGACTGGTGCATGTCGCCGGCGTACTGGATGCTCGTGCCGGCATACGGTTCGCTGTGGCTGGGCGGTCGACTCTATGCACGTCTGCATCGTGACCATTTCAGCAGCCTGGCGACCCTGGCGCTGTGCGTGATGGCGAGCGCCTTCGTTTGCTACCTGTTCTCCGGCGGCGGCTTCCTCTATTTCTCCGGACGCTACCCGGAGCCGACCCTGGCGCTGCTGGCCGAGCGCATCGCCACCTATTACCCGCGCTACCTGTCGACCCTGGCGCTGTATGTCGGCGTCGCCGCGCTGCTGTTCGTCGGCGTGCGCGCCTGGGCCGGGCAGCGTGACGAGGCCCGCGCATGAGCGAGTCCAGCGAACGCGACGATCGCCACAAGGCACGCATGCAGCGCAAGAAGGCGCTGATCGACGAGAAGATTGCCGAGGCGCAGGACGAGTACGGCCTGCTGCTGGTGCACACCGGTAATGGCAAGGGCAAGAGCAGTTCGGCTTTCGGCATGGTGGCGCGTGCGCTCGGCCATGGCATCAAGGTCGGCGTGGTGCAATTCATCAAGGGCGCGGCCAGCACCGGCGAGGAGGCATTCTTCCGGCGCTTCCCGGACGAGGTGCGCTACCACGTGATGGGCGAGGGCTTCACCTGGGAAACCCAGGATCGCCAGCGGGACATCGCCAAGGCCCGCGAAGCCTGGGCGATCGCAGCCGAGCTGCTGGCCGATCCCGAGATCGGCCTGGTGGTGCTCGACGAACTGAACATCGCGCTGAAGTACGGCTACCTGGAGCTGGCGCCGGTGCTCGCCGACATCGAGTCGCGGCCGCTGCTGCAGCACGTGGTGGTCACCGGCCGCGGCGCGCCGGACGGGCTGATCGAGGCGGCGGATACCGTCACCGAAATGGGCCTGATCAAGCACGCATTCAAGGCGGGTGTTAAGGCGCAGAAAGGTGTGGAGTTCTGATGATCGTTTCGACCAGTGACGGTGGATGGGTGAAGCGTCATCCACCCTACGGCACCTGCCTGCGTGAAATGGTGAACGGGAGACCGCGATGACCAGTAGAAACTGCCCGGCGCTGTTGATCGCCGCACCTGCTTCCGGCCAGGGCAAGACCACAGTCACTGCCGCTCTGGCCCGGTTGCATGCGCGGCAGGGCAAGCGCGTGCGGGTGTTCAAATGCGGGCCGGACTTCCTCGATCCGATGATCCTCGCGCGTGCCAGCGGCAAGCCGGTCTATCAGCTCGATCTGTGGATGGTCGGCGAAGAGGAGTCGCGGCGCCTGCTCTGGGAGGCGGCGGGCGAGGCCGACCTGATCCTGATCGAAGGGGTAATGGGCCTGTTCGATGGTTCGCCCTCGGCGGCCGATCTGGCGCGGCGCTTCGGCGTGCCGGTGCTGGCGGTCATTGATGGCTCGGCCATGGCGCAGACCTTCGGCGCCATGGCGCACGGGCTGAGCAGCTTCCAGCCGGACCTGCCGTTCGACGGCGTGCTGGCCAATCGGGTCGGCAGCGCCCGGCATGGCGAGATTCTGCGCGACAGCCTGCCGGAGTCGATCCGCTGGTACGGCGCCTTGCCGCGCAGTGTCGAGGTGGAACTGCCAAGCCGGCACCTGGGGCTGGTGCAGGCCGAGGAGCTGGCTGATCTGGACGCCCGTCTGGATGCCGCGGCAGATGCCCTGGCAGTCAGTGCGGACACCGAGTTGCCTGCCCCGGTCACTTTCGCCGCGCCGGCCAGTGCGCCGCTCGAACCGCTGCTGGCGGGTGTGCGCATCGGCGTTGCACGCGATGCGGCCTTTGCCTTTCTCTACCAGGCCAATCTCGACTTGCTGCAGGCGTTGGGCGCCGAGTTGCTGTTTTTCTCGCCGCTGCGCTTCGCCCGCTTGCCGGCCGTGGACAGCCTGTACCTGCCCGGCGGCTATCCCGAGCTGCATCTGCGCGCGTTATCGCGCAATGGGCCAATGGCTGAGGCGATCCGCGCGCATCATGAGGCGGGCAAGCCGATCCTTGCCGAGTGCGGCGGCATGCTCTACCTGCTCGACGGGCTGACCGATCGCGGCGACGAGCGCGCGCAGATGCTCGGCCTGCTGCCCGGCGAGGCGCGCATGCACAAGCGCCTGACCGCGCTGGCGCTGCAGGAAGTGGAGCTGCCGGAAGGGCGGCTGCGCGGGCACACCTTCCACCATTCCGCGCTGGAGTCGCCACTCGAGCCGCTGGCTAGCGGCGAGTGCCCGAACTACAAGCGCACTGCCGAAGCGGTCTACCGCCGGGGCCGGCTGACGGCGTCCTACATCCATCTGTACCTGCCGTCCGATCCGGCAGCCGCCGCGGCGCTGTTCCGGCCATGAGCGCGCATGCCTTCAGCCAGCAGGAGCGCGCGGCGGTCTATCGTGCCATCGGCGAGCGTCGCGACATGCGCCATTTCGCCGGCGGCGAGGTGGCACCGGAGCTGCTGTCGAGGCTGCTCAACGCTGCGCATCAGGCACCCAGCGTCGGCCTGATGCAGCCGTGGCGCTTTGTCCGTATCACCCGCCCCGAGTTGCGCACGGCCATCGCCGATCTGGTCGGTGAGGAGCGCCAGCGCACGGCTCAGGCGCTCGGCGAGCGTTCCGCCGAGTTCATGCGGCTCAAGGTCGAGGGCATCGAGGATTGTGCCGAACTGCTGGTCGCCGCGTTGATGGATGGCCGCGAGCAACATATCTTCGGCCGCCGCACGCTGCCGGAGATGGACCTCGCCTCGCTGGCCTGCGCGATCCAGAATCTCTGGCTCGCGGCGCGGGCGGAAGGTCTGGGCATGGGCTGGGTGTCACTGTTCGATCCCGACGCGCTGGCTGCCTTGCTCGGCATGCCGGACGGTGCCAAGCCGGTGGCGATCCTCTGCCTCGGGCCGGTGCAGGAGTTCTACTCGGCACCGATGCTGGCACTGGAAGGCTGGACCACGCCGCGACCGCTGCACGAACTGGTTTTCGAGAATGCCTGGGAGGCGAAATGAGCAAGGGGCCGCAGCGCATCGTCTGCCTGTCCACCGAGACCTGCGAAACGCTTTACCTGCTGGGCGAGCAGGCGCGCATCGTCGGCATCTCCGGCTTCACCGTGCGCCCGCCGCAGGCGCGCAAGGAAAAGCCCAAGGTCAGCGGCTTCACCAGCGTCAAGCATGAGCAGATTCTCGCCCTCGAGCCGGACCTGGTGCTCGGCTACAGCGACCTGCAGGGCGACATGCTCGCCGAGCTGGCGCGCGAAGGACTGGAGGTGCACCTGTTCAACCAGCGCGATATCGCCGGCATCCTGCGTATGATCGAGACGCTCGGTGCGCTGGTGCATGCCGGCGAGCGTGCGCGGGCGCTGATTGGTGAGCTGCAGGCGGGGCTGGACGTCGTCCGCGCCAGCGCCGCTGCCTTGCCGCGCCGGCCGCGGGTGTACTTCGAGGAATGGAACGAGCCGCTGATTTCCGGCATCGCCTGGGTCAGCGAGCTGATCGAACTGGCCGGTGGCGAGGACTGCTTCGCCGAGCTGGCGTCGTTCAAGCGCGCCAAGCAACGCATCATCGAGGACCCGCAGGAAGTGGTGCGCCGCGCGCCAGAGCTGATCGTCGGCTCCTGGTGCGGCCGCCGTTTTCGCCCGGAACAGGTGGCTGCACGGCCTGGCTGGCAGGCGATTCCGGCGGTGCGCACGGGCCAGCTGCACGAGATCAAGTCGCCGGACATCCTCAACCCCGGCCCGGCGGTGCTGACCGACGGCGTACGCCAGCTGCATGCGCTGATCAGTGCCTGCGCGCAGAGGGCCGAGTGAGTCTGTTCCTCACCGTTAGCGCGGCGCTGCTGCTGGACGCGTTGCTCGGCGAGCCGAAGCGGGCACATCCACTGGTAGCCTTCGGTCGCCTGGCCGATCGCCTGGAGCAACATTTCAACGGATCTGCGGCGCGCGGCTGGCGCAGCCACGGGGTGACCGCCTGGTGCCTGGCGGTGCTACCGCTGACCTTGCTGGCCTGGCTGCTCAGCCTGTTGCCCAGTGTCGGCTGGCTGGTGGAGATCGCGCTGCTCTATCTGGCCCTGGGCCTGCGCAGCCTCGGCGAGCATGCACTGCCGGTGGCGCAGGCGCTGTGGCGGCATGACCTTCCCGAGGCACGCCGCCGCGTCGGCTGGATCGTCAGCCGCGACACCACGCAACTGGACGAAGAGGGCGTGGCCCGCGCGGCCACCGAGTCGGTGCTGGAGAACGGCAGCGATGCGGTATTCGCCGCGCTGTTCTGGTTCATCGTCGCGGGCGCGCCAGGTGTGGTGCTGTACCGCCTGAGCAACACGCTGGATGCCATGTGGGGCTATCGCAACGCGCGCTTCGAGCGCTTCGGCTGGGCTGCGGCGCGCATCGACGACGTGCTCAACTATTTGCCGGCACGGCTGGTCGCGCTGACCTACGCATTGCTCGGGCGCACCCGCCGCGCACTGCGTTGCTGGCGCACCCAGGCGCCCTTGTGGGACAGCCCCAACGCCGGTCCGGTGATGGCGTCCGGCGCTGGAGCGTTGGGCGTGGTGTTGGGTGGCGCCGCCATCTATCACGGTGAGGTGCATGCGCGGCCCGAGCTGGGGCGCGGCCAGGCCCCACAGGCGCGGCATATCGAACATGCGTTGGACCTGGTCTGGGGTGCCGTCGGTGTCTGGCTGCTGGCGCTGCTGTTCGGTGGCTGGCTCTATGCTTGAGCACGGCGGACGTCTGCGCGCAGCCGCACAGCGCTACGGCATTCCGCTCTCGGATTGGCTCGACCTGTCCACCGGTATTGCCCCTTATCATCCGCCGTTGCCGAGCATTTCCAGCTGCGCCTGGACACGTCTGCCAGAGCCTGAAGATGGCCTGGAAGTAGCGGCCCGGCACTACTACGGTGCGCGCGCGGCGTTGCCGGTGGCCGGTTCGCAGAGTGCCATCCAGGCCTTGCCGCGCCTGCGCGGGCTGGCGCGGGTCGGCATCGTGTCGCCCTGTTACGCCGAGCACGCCGAGGCCTGGCGTCGTGCCGGCCACCGTGTCGTCGAACTTTGCGAGGCCAGCGTGCCGCGTGCGCTGGACCAGCTCGACGTGCTGGTGGTGGTTAACCCGAACAATCCCACCGGCCAGATGATCGCGCCGCAGCGTCTGCTGGAATGGCGCAGCGACCTGGCGACCTACGGCGGCTGGCTGGTGGTGGACGAGGCCTTCATGGACTGCACGCCCGAGCACAGCCTGGCCGCGCACAGCCACCTGCCGGGAATGATCGTGCTGCGTTCGTTCGGCAAGTTCTTCGGTCTGGCGGGCGCGCGACTGGGCTTCGTGTTGGCCCATGCCGGGCTGCTGCGTTCCCTCGCCAGGCTGCTCGGACCCTGGACGGTGAATGGCCCGACACGGCAGCTCGCTGCCGAGCTGCTGGCCGATCAGTCCGCGCAACAGCGCCAGCGCGAATGCCTGCACTGCGACGGCCAGCGTCTGGTCGATCTGCTGCGTCGCCACGATCTGGCGCCGTTGGGTGGCTGTGCACTGTTCCAGTGGTGGGTCAGCGCCGACGCCGCTCTCTTGCATGACTTTCTCGCCCGTCACGGCATCCTCACCCGTCTTTTCGCGCAGCCTTCCAGCGTGCGCTTCGGACTGCCGACCGCTGTTGGCTGGGCGCGGCTGGAGCAGGCGCTGCAATCCTTCAGGGAGCAACATCCATGACCACGCTGATGGTGCAGGGCACCACCTCGGACGCCGGCAAGAGCACGCTGGTGACCGCGCTGTGCCGCTGGCTGGTGCGCCAGGACGTTGCCGTCGTGCCGTTCAAGCCGCAGAACATGGCGCTCAACAGCGCGGTGACTGCAGATGGCGGCGAAATCGGCAGGGCTCAGGCTGTACAGGCGCAGGCGGCGAACCTCGCGCCGCACACCGACATGAACCCGGTGCTCTTGAAGCCCAACAGCGACATCGGTGCCCAGGTGATCATCCACGGCCGCGCGGTAACCAGCATGGACGCCGTTGCCTACCACGACTACAAGCGCGTGGCGCTGCAGGCGGTGCTCGACTCGCATCGCCGGTTGTCCGCGGCTTATCGCGTCGTGATGGTCGAGGGCGCCGGTTCGCCCGCGGAGATCAATCTGCGGGCCGGCGATATCGCCAACATGGGCTTTGCCGAGGCGGTGGACTGCCCGGTGATCCTGATCGCCGATATCGACAAGGGTGGGGTGTTCGCCCATCTGGTCGGCACCCTGGCGTTGCTGTCCGACAGCGAGCAGGCGCGGGTTCAGGGCTTCGTCATCAACCGTTTTCGTGGCGACATCGCGCTCTTGCAGCCGGGTCTCGACTGGCTGGAGCAACGCACCGGCAAGCCGGTACTGGGCGTGCTGCCGTACCTGATGGATTTCCATCTGGAAGCGGAGGATGCCATCGACGTGCGCCAGTCCGGCAAGGCCGGCGACGCGCTGAAGGTGGTAGTGCCGGTGCTGCCGCGCATCAGCAACCACACCGACTTCGACCCGCTGCGCCTGCACCCGCAGGTCGACCTGCAGTTCGTCGGTCCCGGGCAGCCGGTGCCGCCTGCCGATCTGATCATCCTGCCCGGCTCGAAAAGTGTACGCGCCGACCTCACCTGGCTGCGCGCCAACGGCTGGGAAGCAGCAATCCAGAAGCACCTGCGCTACGGCGGCAAATTGCTGGGCATCTGTGGCGGCCTGCAGATGCTCGGCACGCGCATTGTTGATCCGCTCGGGCTGGAAGGTCCGGCGGGGGAGAGCGAGGCGCTCGGGCTGCTGGATATCGACACGGTTCTTGAGGCGGACAAGCAGTTGCGCAACGTCACCGGCCGGTTGCTACCGGGCGGCGTGCCGGTCAGTGGCTACGAGATTCATGCCGGCGTCAGCAGCGGCCCGGCGCTCGAGCAGCCAGCGGTGCAGCTCGACGATGGCCGCTTCGATGGCGCCATCAGCGCCGACGGGCAGGTGCTCGGCACCTATCTGCACGGCCTGTTCGAAGGCCCCGAGGCCTGTGCTGCCCTGCTGCGCTGGGCAGGCCTCGGTGCGGTGGAAACTGTCGACTACCACGCGCTGCGTGAGCGCGACATCGAGCGCCTGGCCGACCTGGTCGAGACACAACTGGATACCGCGCGGTTACGCGCGCTCTGCGGGCTGGAAGACTGAGCATGCCGGAACTGATTCTTGGCGGCGCCCGCTCGGGCAAGAGCCGCTTTGCCGAGCGTCTGGCTGCCGAAAGCGGCCTGGCGGTTACCTATATCGCCACCAGCCAGCCGCTGGACGGCGAGATGACCGAGCGCATCGCCCATCACCGTGAGCGGCGCCCGGCGCACTGGACACTGGTCGAAGAACCCCTGCAACTGGCGCGGGTGCTGCGCGCGCAGGCTGCCGCAGAGCGCTGCCTGCTGGTCGACTGCCTGACCCTCTGGCTCACCAACCTGCTGATGCTGGACGACGCGGCGCGCCTCGCCGAGGAGCGTGATGCCCTGCTCGAATGCCTGGACGGGTTGCCGGGGCGGATCCTGCTGGTCAGCAACGAGACCGGCCTCGGCGTGGTGCCGCTGGGTGAGCTGACCCGGCGTTATGTGGACGAAGCCGGCTGGCTGCACCAGGCCGTGGCGGAACGGGCGCAGCGGGTGACCTTTATGGTCGCCGGGCTGCCCATGACATTGAAGGACGCACATTGAAGGAAGCGCATTGATGCACGATTGGTGGAACGAGCCATGCCACATGCTGGATGAATCCGTGCGCGCCCAGGCATTGGCGCGCCAGGACCAGTTGACCAAACCACGTGGTGCGCTCGGCCAGCTCGAAGCCCTGGCGGTGTCGCTGGCAGCCATGCAGGGCAGCGAGCGGCCGCAGGTCGAGCGCCTGCATGTCAGCGTGTTCGCCGGCGATCACGGCGTGGTGGAAGAGGGTATTTCGGCTTATCCGCAATCGGTGACCGGGCAGATGCTGCGCAATTTCGTCGGCGGCGGGGCTGCACTGAGCGTGTTGTCGAAGCGCCTGGGCGCGCCGCTGGAGGTGATCGACCTGGGCACGGTGGAACCGCTACAACTGGATGGCGTGAGCCATTTGCGACTCGGCCCCGGCACGGCCAACCTGGCTCGCGAAGAGGCGATGAGTGACGAGCAAATGCGTCTGGCCCTGGCAGCCGGACGCGACAGCGCGCAGCGTGCCGCGCAAGGCTCTGCCCAGCTGTTCATCGGTGGCGAAATGGGCATCGGCAACACCACCAGCGCCAGTGCCTTGGCCGCTGTGCTGCTGCCGCGCTCGCCGTTGACCCTAGTCGGGCCGGGCACCGGGCTCGATCTGGCCGGTGTTCGACACAAGGTTCAGGTGATCCAGGACGCGGTTCGGCTGCACGCCGAGCATTGTGGCGCGCCGCTTGAAGCCCTGCGCCGACTGGGTGGTTTCGAGATCGCGGCGCTGGCGGGTGCCTATCTGCGCTGCGCGCAGCTGGGCATTGCGGTACTGGTCGACGGCTTTATCTGCAGCGCTGCCGCGCTCTGTGCGGTGCGGCTGAATCCGGCCTGTCGACCTTGGTTGATCTTCGCCCATCGTTCTGCCGAGCCCGGCCATCTGGCGGTGCTAGAAGCACTTGGCGCCGTGCCGTTGCTCGATCTCGGCTTGCGCCTGGGTGAAGGCAGCGGGGCGGCGCTGGCGGTGCCGTTGTTGCAGCAGGCCTGCGCGCTGCACAACGAAATGGCGACGTTCGCCGAAGCCGAAATTTCGGACCGAACTGCATGATCACGAGCATCGATCTGCTGCGCCATGGCGAGACCGAGCGGGGCGGTGGCTTTCGCGGCAGCCTCGACGATGCGCTGACTGAGTGTGGCTGGCAGCAGATGCGCGATGCGGTTGCTGGCGCCGGTCCCTGGGACGTGCTGGTCAGCTCGCCGCTGCAACGCTGTGCCGCCTTCGCGCGGGAGCTGGCCGCACAGCACGGCCTGCCGCTGCAGCTGGAGCCGGACTTGCGCGAGCTGCATTTTGGCGACTGGGAAGGCCGTAGCGCCGCCGATCTGATGCAGCACAGCGCCGAGGCGCTCGGCCTGTTCTGGGCCGATCCCTATGGTTTTACGCCGCCTGGTGGTGAGCCGCTGGCGCAGTTCGAGGCGCGCGTGCTGGCTGCCATCGACTGCCTTGGGCAGCGCTTTGCCGGCCAGCGGCTGTTGGTCATCTGTCATGCCGGCGTGATGCGCCTGCTGCTGGCGCGTGCGCGCGGCTTGCCAAGGGAGCGGTTGCTGGATGTGGTTGTGGCCCACGGTGAGTTGCTGCCGCTTAACGCTTCTCCGGCGGGCGAACCGGCCGCCGTCGAGGTATAGGACCTGCCGATGCTGCCGCTATCGCCCTGCAATTTCTCACCAGCCTGCCGATCCGCTTGCCAGCCATGCCGGAGCCCGAACAGCAGGGGCGTTCGTTGCTGTATTACCCGGTGGTCGGTCTGTTACTCGGCGCGTTGCTCTGTCTCGCCGCATCTGTACTTGATGGCGCGCCAGCGATGTTGCAGGCGGCCTTGCTGCTTGCGCTGTGGGTCGCGCTGACTGGCGCCCTGCATCTCGATGGCCTGGCCGACAGCGCCGACGCCTGGCTGGGTGGCTTTGGCGACCGCGAGCGCACGCTGCAGATCATGAAGGACCCGCGCAGCGGCCCGGTGGCCGTGGTGGTCCTGGTGCTGCTGCTATTACTTAAGTTCAGCGCGCTGTTGGCATTGCTGCAGGCGCAACAGTACTCCGCGCTTTTGCTGGCGGCGGTGCTCGGTCGGGCTGCGCTGCCAGCGCTGTTTCTCTTGACGCCGTATGTGCGGCCCAACGGACTTGGTCATGCGCTGGCAGCGAATCTGCCGCATGGCGAGGCGAGGGGCGTACTGGCGCTGGTCGCGGTCGGTTGTTTGCTGTTCGGCAGCAGCGGGCTGATCGCTCTGTCGTTGGCTGCGGTGACGTTTATGCTGGCGCGTCGCGCCATGCTGCGCCGGCTTGGCGGCACCACCGGCGATACCGCTGGTGCGCTGCTGGAGCTGGTGGAGTGCACGGTATTGGTAGGGCTGGCGCTGCAGCTCTAGCGGTCTGCCACCGGTCGACGGTCGAGCACGGGCGCATGTTGCGCCATCAGTTCGATGACCCAATCGATGAACACGCGCAGTTTGGCACTGACATGCCGATTCGGTGGGAACGCCAGGTACAGCGGCATTTCATCGAGCCGCCAGTCTTGCAGCAGTGGCAACAGCTCGCCGTTGGCCAGGTGCGTTCTGACCATGTACTCCGGCAGCCAGATGATGCCCAGCCCGGCCAGCCCCGCGGCCAGACAGGCATTGCCGTCGTCCACGGCAAGCGCATAGCGGCCGTGTACCTGAACCTGCTCATCCTGCCGCTGCATGACGTACGGTGTGGGTTTGCCGGTGCGCGCCCAGAGAAAGCCGACGACGCGGTGGTGGCTGTTTTCCAGCTCGCTCGGGTGTGTCGGCACGCCGGCGCGTTCGAGGTAGCCAGGGGCCGCGTAGACGCCAAGGCGTAGGTCGCCAACGTGGCGGGCGATAAGTGACTGGTCGGTGATCTCGCCACCGCGTACCACGCAGTCCACATTCTCCCCGATCAGATCCACCCGCCGATCACTGACGCCCATGTCCAGCTGGATGTCCGGATACTTCGCATAGAAGGCCGGCAATGCCGGAATCAGGATCATCCGCGCCAGTGGGCTGGGGACGTCGACGCGCAAGCGTCCTCGGGGCACTGCTGCGGCGGCGGACAGGCTGGTTTCGGCGTCGTCCAGATCGGCCAGCAGGCGCAGGGCGCGCTCGTAATAGGCGGCACCGTCGGCGGTGACGTTGACCTTGCGCGTGGTGCGGTTGAGCAGCCTGACGCGAAGCCGCGCCTCGAGTTGCTGGACCTGCTGGGTGACGCTGGTCTTGCTGATGCGAAGGGTCTCGGCGGCCTTGGTGAAGCTGCCGGTTTCCACCACGCGAACGAAGGCCTGCATCGCATCGAAACGGTCCATCTGAACTCCCGCGGATTGTTTGGATTACGCAAATAGTGTTGAGCGACCTGGCGCGTTTATCCAGTGCTTTGCGACTTCTACAGTGAGGCCTTCATTCAACGGGTCGCTCCGACCCTTATTGGAGGTTGCACATGACACCGCGTGACGTTGTTTTTCCGCCTGGCCGCCAGGCGCTCTACGAGCGTAATCGCTATTCCCCGGCCATCCGTGCCAATGGCTTGCTGTTCGTCTCCGGCCAGGTCGGCAGCCGCGAGGACGGCTCACCCGAACCGGAGCTGGAGGCGCAGGTTCGGCGCGCCTTCGATAACCTGAACGCGATCCTGCAGGCGGCGGGTTGTACGTTCGACGATGTCATCGACGTCACCGTGTTCATGGTCGATCCGCAAGCGATCTTCGAGCGGGTCTCGAGCGTCGTGCCCGAATACTGGGGCGCTGCGCCGCATCCGACGCTGACCGCGGTCGGGGTTACCTGGCTTTATGGCTTCCAGTTCGAGATCAAGGTCATTGCCAAGCTGCCGGAACCGACCGAGGCTTGACTCGCCTCAGCCCAGCAGCGCCACCGTCTTGATCTGCGCCCAAAGCGCCTGACCGGGCGTAATGGCCAGCTGATCGGCCGAGCGCCGGGTGATGCGTGCCAGCAGCGGCGTGCCACCGGCATCGAGGCGGACCAGCACATGCGCCGGCGTATCGGCCGCGACCATGGCCTCGACCCGCGCCGGCAGGAGATTGGTGATGCTGCTGCCTTCGGCGCGCTGCAGCGCCAGGCTCACGTCCCGCGCGTGCACACGAAAGCGCAGGCGTTGGCCCAGGGCTTCCGGTCGTTGCGAGACCAGCACTTCACCGCCGGGAAAGCTCAGTTGGGTCAGGTGATACCTGGTGTCGTGCCCGGCAATCTCGCCTTCGATCACCACACCGGCGTCATCACTGAAGGCGGTTGGCAGGTCCAGCCGTGCCAGCGTCTCGCGCAACTCGCCCTGAGCGATGGCCCGACCCTGTTCCAGCAGCACCACGTGGTCGGCCAGCCGCGCAACTTCGTCCGGCGAGTGGCTGACGTAGAGCACGGGGATATCCAGCTCGTCATGCAGGCGTTCCAGATAAGGCAGGATCTCACTCTTGCGCTTGAGGTCGAGCGCGGCCAGCGGTTCGTCCATCAGCAGCAGGCGCGGGCTGGTCAGCAGTGCGCGGGCGATGCCGACGCGCTGGCGCTCGCCGCCGGACAGCCGGTCGGGCATGCGTTCGAGCAGATGGTCGATACCCAGCAGCGCTACCGCCTGATCCAGCGCCACACGGCGCTCCGCCGCCGCCACGCGACGCATGCCGAACTCCAGATTGCGCCGCACCGACAGGTGGGCGAACAGGTTGGCCTCCTGAAACACATAACCGATTGAGCGGCGATGCGGTGGTACGAACAGGTTCTGCGCGCTGTTCTGCCAGTGTTCGCCATTGACGGTCAGCTGGCCCTGACCTGAGCGCTCCAGGCCCGCCACGCAGCGCAACAGGGTGGTCTTGCCCGAGCCGGAATGGCCGAACAGCGCGGTCACTCCACGGCCGGGCAATTGCAGATCGACATCCAGGCTGAAGTCGGCATAGTCGAGGCGAAAACGTGCCTGGATTCCGCTGTTGGTTGCAGCGTCGCTCATCCGCGCCACCCTTGCTTTAACCGGCTGCCATAAAGCACCAACAGCACCAGAAATGAGAACAGCAGCATGCCGCCAGCCAGCCAGTGCGCCTGGGCATATTCCATGGCTTCGACATGGTCGTAGATCTGGACCGAAACCACCCGGGTTTGCCCTGGAATGTTCCCCCCGATCATCAGCACCACGCCGAACTCGCCGACGGTATGCGCGAAACCGAGGATGCTTGCGGTAATGAAGCCGGGACGGGCGAGCGGCAGAACCACACTGAAGAAGGTGTCCCAGGGGCCGGCGCGTAGCGTGGCGGCGGCTTCCAGCGGGCGCTCGCCAATGGCTTCGAAGGCGTTCTGCAAGGGCTGCACCACGAACGGCAGCGAGTAGAACACCGAGCCGACCAGCAATCCGGCAAAGGTGAACGGCAGGGTGCCGAGCCCAATACTCTGGGTGAACTGGCCGATGAAACCGTTGGGGCCCATGGCCACCAGCAGGTAGAAGCCGAGCACCGTCGGCGGCAGCACCAGCGGCAGCGCGACCACGGCCCCAATCGGGCCCTTCATGCGCGAGGTGGTGCGCGCCAGCCACCAGGCGATGGGTGTGCCGATCAGCAGCAGGACCAGCGTGGTCACGCTGGCCAGTTTGAAGGTCAGCCAGATTGCTGCCAGGGCCACGCTGTCCAGCGGCATGCTGCTACTCCAGCCCGTAGCCATAGGACTGGATCAGCGCGCGGATCTGCGGCTGCGCCAGGTAATCCAGCAGCGCTTTGGCTGCAGGGTTGTCTTGCCCTTTGGTCAGCAGCACGGCTTCCTGGCGGATGGCCGGGTGGATGTCGGTGGGCACAACCCAGCCCGAGCCGGTAGCGATCCGGCCATCCTTCGCCACTTGGGACAGCGCGATGAAGCCCAGCTGCGCATTGCCGCTGGCGACGAACTGGTGGGTCTGCGCGATATTTTCGCCCTGCACCAGGCGGCCGCTCAGGGTGTCGTTGAGCCCGAGATGTTCCAGTGTGGCCAGGGCGGCAGCACCATAGGGCGCAGTTTTCGGGTTGGCCATGGCGAGGTGGCGGAAATCGCCCTTGCGCAGCAGGTCAGGGCCGTCCTGCACCAAGCCCGCAGTCGGCGACCACAACACCAGGCGGCCAACGGCATAGGTGAAGCGGCTACCGGGTATAGCCGCGCCTTCCTGCTCGAGCCGCCCTGGCGTGGTGTCATCCGCTGACAGCAGGACCTCGAACGGTGCGCCATTGCGAATCTGCGCATAGAACTTGCCGGTAGCGCCGAAGGCAAGTCTGGCCTGGTGGCCGGTGTCACGCTCGAAGCGGCCGGCGATTTCCCGCATCGGTGCCGTGAAGTTGGAAGCGACCGCCACCTGCACCTGTGCTGCGAGGGCATTGCCGAACGGCAGCAGGAGGAGAGTCAGTGCGTAGCGGAGTGCTCGAGATGGATGCATGCGGCCTCGTTCGGTGCAGAGCGGCTGGGGCGCATCATATTGCAGTTTGGCCGAGCTGTGATTGACCGGACGCGCTTCGGCCTGCGCGGGCATTGTCGCGGGCACGGCGGCGGAGTAGCGTTGTGAGCCCGCGACCGGAGAACTGGCCATGAATATCACTCGTCCCCTGGCGGCACTGTCGCTGGTCTTTGCCAGCGCCTCGGTGATTGCCGCCGAATGCCCGGCACTGCTGCAGCACGAGTTGCCCAAGCTACGCTCCAAGGAAACCGTCGATCTGTGCAGCCAGTTCCAGGGCAAGGCCTTGGTGGTGGTCAACACCGCGAGCCATTGCGGCTTTACCGGGCAGTTCAAGGGACTCGAAGCGCTCTATCAACGCTACAAGGACGACGGCCTGGAGGTGCTCGGCGTGCCCTCGGATGACTTCTTCCAGGAGGCCGATGACGAGGCCGAGACGGCCGAGGTCTGCTACGTGAATTACGGTGTGACCTTCACCATGACCCAGACGCAGCCGGTACGGGGTGGAGATGCGACACCGTTGTTTCGCCAGCTGGCCGAGCAGGCCGGAACAGCGCCGCGCTGGAACTTTTACAAGTACGTGGTCGATAGGGAAGGGCGCGTTGTCGGGCATTTCTCCAGCAAGGTCGCGCCGGATGACCCGCGCCTGATCGCAGCGGTGGAGAAGGCGTTGGAACGGTAGAAACAAAAAAGCCCCGGCGGACCGGGGCTTTTTCGTTCTTTCGCTACATCAGAAGCGGTAGCTCAGAGCAGCGCCAAAGCCGTGGGCGCGGTTCTTGAACGTCGCGTCATAGTTGGCCTCGAGCGCACCGCCCTGGTAGGTGCGGCTGCGATTGATGTCCACTTCTTCCTCTCGCAGATAGGAATAAGCGAGGTCGACGGTGACGTCGTCAGTCGGATTCCAGGCCAGGCCGAAGCTGATAGCCGTGCGGTCGCCGGTCGGGATGCGCGGAGAGCGATGTACGTTGTTGGTCGGGCTCTGGTCGAAAGCCAGGCCAGTACGCAGGGTCCACTCACGATTCAGCTTGTAGGCGGCGCCGATGGCATAGGACCAGGTGTCATGCCAGTCCTGCTCTTCGACGATGGGCGCGAGGTTGCCTTGCAGCGGGCCTGGAATTCCATCGTTTTCGATGATGATCGCTTCGAAGCGGCTCCAGCGGGTCCACATCGCACCACCGTACAGGGTCCACTGATCGTTGAGCTCGTGGGTCAGCGAGATATCTACCGATTCTGGTGTGTCCAGATCAAGGGATGCGTCGTATTTGCCGGCCGCTCCGGTCAGATCGAAGCTGCCGCCGGAGAGCTTGGTGTCACCCTCCAGCTTGTAGGCGACCTTGGAATGGTAGGTGACACCAGCACGGGTTTGCGGGGTGAACTCGTAAAGGACACCGGCGTTGAAGCCCAGCGCCGTGTCGTTACCGGTAACTTTCACACGCCCGTCGTTGGAGCCCAGTGGGCCGGCAGGGTTTGGCGAAGTGCTTTGCAGTTCACCTTCGATACGGTTGATAGTCGGCCCGAAACCTACCGACAGCTTGTCGTTGAAACGGTAGCTGATGGTTGGTTGCACAGTGATCACGCTGACTTCGCTGTAGTCGCCGAAATAGCGTCCCTGGTAGCCGCTTTCATAATCGGAGACCAGGCCGAACGGGACATACACGCCCACACCAACAGCCCACTTATCGTCGATCGGCTTGACGTAATAGCCCATCGGGACGGCCGTGAACGGGACCATGTCGCCGTCGTTGCTACCGTCGTAGGGCAGATTGGCGCCGCCCAAGGCAGGGCCGGAGAACGATCCCGAATTGTTCTTGATATCCGTCTTCGCATGAATCGCCGCCATGCCGAAGCTGACTTCCTCACGCTTCAGGCGGGACATGCCGGCAGGGTTGCCGAACAGGGTGGTGGCGTCGTCGGCGGAAGAGGAGCGACCTGCAAACGAGGTGCCCATGCCGCTGATGCTTTGTTCGTTGAGGGCAAAACCGGCGGCCATGGCCTGGGTGGACAAGGCGCCTACGGCTACCGCGAGCGCGGTCTTCAACCATGTTGTTTTCATTGTTCTACTACTCCGGGATGAAAGCGGGTCGGAACCTAGCAACTTTCTCCGACAGGTAGCAAGACAATGAATTGCAATTTTTCGTAAAGATGACGACTAACGGTCGTGAAAACAAATGTAACTTCGGTGAAAACCCCGTGGACGTATTCTGACTGGCGAGCCACGCTGCGCGCTGGGCGCAGCGGCTTGTCTCGGCATCATGCCCGCGGCCGGCTTGGGTCGGTGATCCACTCGCTCCATGATCCCGGATACAGCTTGGCCAGTGGGTAACCCGCGAGACAGAGCGCGAACAGGTTGTGACAGGCGGTGACACCAGAGCCGCAATAGGCCACTGCAACTTGCGGTGACTTGCCGTCTAGCAGCTGATCGAATCGGCCGCGTAGCTGCTCGGCATCGAGAAAGCGACCATCACTGCCCAGGTTCTCGCTGAAGGGCACGCAAACGGCACCAGGAATATGCCCGCCGATCGGGTCTATGGGCTCGACCTCGCCGAGGAAACGCGGCAGGGCACGTGCGTCGAGCAGTGCCAGCTCGGGGCTATGCAGGCGTTCTTGCAGTCGCGCTGCATCGACGACCATGCTGTCGTCTGCGTTGCCGTCGAAATGGCCCGGCTGCACCGCGGGCGTGGTGCTTTCCATGGGCAACCCCGCTTCTCGCCAAGCGTTTACGCCCCCGTCCAGCAGGTAGACGCCCTCACGCTTGCCCAGCCACAGCAACAGCCACCACGCCCGAGCGGCAAATGCGCCGGGGCCGTCGTCATAGAGCACCACCTCGCTGCCGTCACCGAGGCCCCATTGGCGCAGGCGAGTCAGCAACTGCTCAGGCTCCGGCAGTGGGTGGCGCCCGGTGGTGCCGGGGATCACCGGGCCGGACAGGTCTTTTTCCAGATCGGCGAACTGCGCGCCCGGAATATGCTCCTCCCTGTAACTACGCCCGCCATAGGCCGGATCTTCCAGGGCGAAACGGCAATCCAGAATCAGCAGGTTGGGGGTGTGCAGGCGCTGGGCAAGCTCAGCGGCGGTAATGAGTTGGGCCAGTGGCATCGGTGCGGTTCCAGGCGGATTGATCGGTCAACACTACCAGCGCGCGTGGCGGTCATGAATGCCCCGGCCGCTCGGATGCTCGATATATACTGCGCGCCTCGTTCGGCCGTGCGCCGGTCGTCAGCCGAAAAGGAGGGCCGTGTGGCCATCGAAACTCAATGGGTTCTGGATGATGAACATCTGACTCACCTGTGCGCCGAATGGCGCCAGCTGCCCTATGTGGCAGTGGATACCGAATTCATGAGGGTCGATACCTTCTACCCCATCGCTGGGCTGATACAGGTCGGTGACGGGCGGCGTGCCTATCTGATCGACCCGCTGAGCGTACGTGACTGGTCCGCGTTTGCCGCGTTGCTGCAAGACCCGGCGGTGGTGAAAGTGCTGCACGCCTGCAGCGAAGACCTCGAAGTACTGCTGCGTCTGACCGGTAGCCTGCCGCAGCCGCTGTTCGACACCCAGCTGGCGGCCGGTTACCTGAATATCGGTTTCTCCATGGGCTACTCGCGGCTGGTCCAGGCGGTACTCGGCATCGAGTTGCCCAAGGGCGAAACGCGCTCGGACTGGTTGCAGCGGCCTCTGAGCCACATGCAGGTGCAATATGCCGCCGAGGATGCCCAGCATCTGGCCGAATTGTACGAAGCACTGCTGCCGAAGCTGTCCGAGGACAAGCGTGCCTGGGTACTGGAGGATGGTGCCGAGCTGGTGGCCAACCTGCAGCGCGAATCCGATCCCGATGAAGCCTACCGTGATGTGAAGCAGGCCTGGCGGCTCAAGCCGCAGCAGCTCGCCGTGCTCAAAGTGCTGACGGCCTGGCGCGAGCGTCAGGCCCGTGCGCGCAACCAACCGCGCAATCGCGTGCTGCGCGAAGCCAGTCTCTGGCCGCTGGCGCGCACCCAGCCGCGCGATCTGGTGACGCTGGCCCGGATCGAGGACATGCATCCGCGTACCGTGCGCCAGGATGGTGAATTGCTGCTGGAGATGATCCGTGAGGCCGCGGCGACGCCCGAACAGGATTGGCCGGCACCGCTGCCGGAGCCATTGCCGCTGGAGGTGTCGTCCGTACTGAAAAAGCTGCGTGCGGTCGGCCAGCGCGAAGCGCAGGTGTTGGATATCGCACCGGAGCTGATGTTGCGCAAGAAAACGCTCGAGGCGCTGCTCAAGAGCGGCTATCCCGATGGACCCTATGAACTGCCCGAATCGCTGCGCGGCTGGCGCCGTGAGCGGATGGGGCAAGCCCTGCTCGATGCTCTGGAAAAACGACCATGAAAGTCATCTGTTCCATCTACAAAAGCCCACGCAAGGACGGAATGTACCTTTACGTCGAAAAGCGCGATGCGCTCAAGCGTGTCCCCGAAGGCCTGATCGCGGCGTTCGGGCCGCCGCAGCTGGCCTTCGAAATGGTGCTGACGCCCGAGCGCCAGCTGGCACGCGAAGACATCACCAAGGTGCTCGCCAATCTCCAGGCACAGGGTTATCACCTGCAGATGCCGCCCGCCGAGGATGATTACATCGAGCATCTGCCCGAAGAGCTGCTGCGCATGAACGATCCGATGTAAATCCCTGCTCGATCCTGACGCTGGACAAGATGCGTCGGCCGGATCGGAACTACGCTCTTCTGACCGTACATGCATAAGGAGACGACGATGAAAACGCGTTCTTTGGTGATCGGTTCGGTAATGGCGGCTCTGGCGATGTCGGCCGGCGCGCAGATGCCCTCCAGCGATAACGAAGCCTGGCAGCAGCATTGGCAGAAGATGCAGGAGTACCGGCAGGCCTGGCAGTCTGCGAAGACCCCGCAGGAGCGACAGAAACTTCGCGAAGAGCATTGGCAGAGCATGCAGTCCGGTATGGGTGGCATGGCCGGGTGCCCGATGGGCGGGCCCGGCGGCGGAATGGGCAAGCAGGGTGGCAAGCCGATGCAGGGCGCCATGGGTGGCGGCATGATGGGCGCGCCGTCCAAGGAGATGCTCGACATGCGTATCCAGCACATGGAGCAGATGCTCGAGCAGATGCGTAGTCACCGGCAGATGCTCGACAAGCAGTAGCGCTCGATGTAGCCGCCGGCTCCTACCGGCGGCATCCGCCTGGCGGCTCTTGGCCGGATATCCGACAGTGGCTAGACTTGCCGGTTTTTACCGGTAGTGACAGTCATGGCGGCCAAGGTCGAACCCTTCTGGATGCGCAAAACCCTTGCCGAACTCGATGCGGCGGAATGGGAGTCGCTGTGCGACGGATGCGGCCTCTGCTGCCTGCAGAAGCTCGAGGACGAGGAAGACGGCGCCGTTTACTACACACGTATCGCCTGCAAGCTGCTCGACTTGAAGACCTGCCGCTGCAGCGATTATCCGAACCGGCGCGCCAGTGTGCCGGACTGCATACAGCTGAGCGCTTCCGATGCTGCTCAGTTCAAATGGCTACCGCCCACCTGCGCCTACCGCCTGGTGGCCGAGCGCAAGGACCTGCCGCTCTGGCATCACCTGGTCTGTGGCGACCCTGAAGCGGTGCACGTCGAGCGGATTTCCCAGTCGGGCCGGATGCTCGCCGAAGGCAGCGTTGCCGAGGAGCACTGGGAAGACCACCTGATTTTCCGTGCCGGTTGAATCTAAGCCTCGTTTGCATCGTCTCAAGATCAGCACACCCCGCGCGTTTCCGATGGAGTTCTCTTCGATGCTTGTTCGACTGCTGTCGCTGTTCGCTCTTGTTCTTTTCGTCAGCGCCGAGGCCCACGCGGCCAAGCGGGTCGACCTGGACTATCACGTGCGTTTTCTGCCCGACGAGGATCAGGCCGAGGTGCAACTGATCCTGGAGAAAGGCGAAGCGGTTCGTAGCCTGGAGTTCAATCTGGGCGATGACGGCTACTACAGCGATTTCGTAGCGGATGGCGAGTGGTTGCAGGCGTCGCCGGAGCGTGGTGCCTGGCGACCCGCCGAAGGCAAGGCGCGTCTCAGCTACCGCGTGCGTATCAGCCATCCGCGCGACAACGGACGCTACGACGCACGGATGACCGGTGATTGGGCGCTGTTCCGTGGCGATGATCTGGTGCCGCCGGCCCGGCTCGATCAGGTCGACGGTGTGAAACTGGTTTCGCGCATCACCTTCGAGCTGCCCGAGGGTTGGAAGAGCATCGAAACCGGCTGGCCGCGTGTCGGCAAGAATCGCTTCCGCGTGGATAACCGTGAGCGGCTTTTCGACCGGCCGACCGGTTGGATGCTCGCCGGCAAGCTCGGTACCCGTCGCGCCAAGCTCGGCGAAACGGACGTCACCATCGCGGCGCCGGTTGGCGAGGGCGTCCGGCGGATGGATATTCTGACGATGCTGACCTTCGTCTGGCCGCAGGTACAGAATGTCTTTCCCCGCGACCCGGCGAAGCTGCTCATCGTCGGTGCCGGCGACCCCATGTGGCGCGGCGGGTTGTCCGGTCCGAACTCCCTGTACATGCACGCCGATCGGCCGATTGTCAGCGAGAACGGTACAAGCTCGCTGGTGCATGAGCTTGTTCACGTCTTTAGCCGCATCAAGGACAGCGACCGCAGTGACTGGATCACTGAGGGGCTGGCCGAGTACTACGCCATCGAACTGGTGCGTCGCGCCGGTGGCATGAGCGAAGACCGCTACCAGGCGGTACGTGAGCATCTGACCAAGTGGAGCCGCAAGGTCGATAGCTTGCGCACCGAGCGCTCGACAGGGCCGATCACCGCCCGTGCCGTGCTGCTGTTGCAGGAGCTGGACAAGGAGATCCGTCAGCGCAGCAAGGGCCGCCATTCGCTCGACGACGTCAGTCGTGGCTTGATGCGCATGGATACGGTCAGCACCGACGCCTTCATCGAAATGACCGAGACGCTGCTGGGTGGTGGCTCGAAGGTGCTCGATACGCGCCTGTTGCGCTGACGGCGGCCGCGGTAGCGTCGTTGGCCTTGTCCTGAGCCCGAGGAGATCTCATGTCCGTGATTGATCTACGCAGCGACACCGTTACCCAGCCCAGCGCAGCAATGCGCGAAGCGATGCTTGCCGCCGAAACCGGTGACGATGTCTATGGCGAAGATCCAACGGTCATTCTGCTCGAACGGCGCCTCGCAGCCGACCTGGGCTTCTCTGCGGGGATATTCGTGCCGTCCGGTACCATGAGCAATCTGCTGGCGCTGATGGCGCACTGCGAGCGTGGCGATGAATACATCGTCGGGCAGCAGGCCCATACCTACAAATACGAGGGCGGCGGAGCCGCCGTGCTCGGCTCGATCCAGCCCCAGCCGATCGAAATGGAAGCCGACGGAACGCTGGATCTGGCGCGTGTCGAGGCCGCGATCAAACCGGACAATTTCCACTTCGCCCGCAGTCGCCTGCTCGCGCTGGAAAACACCATGCATGGCAAGGTTCTGCCGCTGGACTACTTGGCCGAGGCTCGCGACTTCAGCCATCGTCACGGGCTGGCGCTGCACCTCGATGGCGCGCGGCTGTACAACGCTGCGGTGAAGCTCGGCTGCGATGCGTGCGAGATCACCCGGCATTTCGATACGGTGTCGGTCTGCCTGTCCAAGGGCCTCGGTGCGCCAGTCGGCTCGGTGCTGTGCGGCAGAGAGGCGTTCATCGCCAAGGCCCGGCGTCTACGCAAGATGGTCGGCGGCGGCATGCGCCAGGCCGGCATTCTCGCCGCCGCTGGCTTGTACGCGCTGGAGCACAACATCGGGCGATTGGCCGATGACCATCGTCGTGCACTACAGCTCGGCGATGAGTTGGCAGCCCTCGGCTTCGCTGTGGAGCCGGTGCAGACCAACATGGTCTATGTCGAGATGGGGGAAAAGGCAGCGGCGCTGACGGCCTTCTGCGCGCAGCGTGGCATTCGCCTGACGTCTGCGACTCGGCTGCGGCTGGTTACCCATATGGACCTGCGCGACGAGCATCTTCCGGTAGTGGCGAATGCATTCGCCGAATTTGCCGAAAACATGGGCCGTTGCTGACGTCGAATTGCTTGATTCAATCACCTTTATCCCCTATACCCGGCGCGCAGGCCCGATATAATGCGGCCCTTTGCCGGCTATCCGTTGGGTAGTTGCGAACCGGTTTTCGGTAGTCTCGCCTCGCCGTGTCGTTTTGCAGCCGTTCGGCCGCAGTCCTCTGGAAGAAATCTATGAAAAGCGCAGAAATCCGTGAAGCCTTCCTCCGCTTCTTCGAAGAGAAGGGCCACACACGCGTGGCCTCAAGTTCGCTGATTCCGGCGAACGACCCGACCCTGTTGTTCACCAACGCCGGCATGAATCAGTTCAAGGACTGCTTCCTCGGCCTGGAAAAGCGCGCCTACACCCGCGCCACGACCAGCCAGAAGTGCGTGCGGGCGGGCGGCAAGCACAATGACCTGGAGAACGTCGGCTACACCGCGCGTCACCACACCTTCTTCGAGATGCTCGGCAACTTCAGCTTCGGCGACTATTTCAAGCGCGATGCCATCACTTACGCCTGGGAGTTCCTCACGTCCGAGAAGTGGCTGAACCTGCCGAAGGAGAAGCTCTGGGTCACCGTCTATGCCAGCGACGGCGAGGCCTACGACATCTGGACCCAGGAAGTCGGCGTGCCGGCCGAGCGCATGGTGCGAATCGGTGACAACAAGGGCGCCCCTTACGCGTCGGACAACTTCTGGGCGATGGGTGACACCGGCCCGTGCGGCCCGTGCACCGAGATCTTCTTCGACCACGGCGAGCACATCTGGGGCGGCCCGCCCGGCTCGCCGGAGGAAGATGGCGATCGCTACATCGAGATCTGGAACAACGTCTTCATGCAGTTCAATCGCACCGCCGATGGCGTTATGCATCCGCTGCCGGCGCCGAGCGTCGACACCGGCATGGGCCTTGAGCGCATCAGTGCGGTGCTGCAGCACGTCAACTCGAACTATGAGATCGACTTGTTCCAGAGCCTGCTCAACGCAGCGGCGGATGCCATCGGCTGCGCCAACGAAGGTCAGGCTTCACTGAAGGTCGTCGCCGACCATATCCGCTCCTGCGGCTTCCTCATCGCCGACGGCGTGACCCCGTCCAACGAAGGCCGCGGTTACGTCCTGCGCCGCATCGTTCGCCGTGCCTGCCGTCACGGCAACAAGCTGGGCGCCAAAGACAGCTTCTTCCACCGTATCGTCGCCGCACTCGTTGCGGAAATGGGCGATGCGTTCCCTGAGCTCAAGCAGCAGCAGGCGCATATCGAGCGTGTGCTGAAGAACGAGGAAGAACAGTTCGCCAAGACCCTGGAGCAGGGCCTGAAAATCCTCGAGCAGGATCTGGCTGGCCTGACCGGCAGCGTCATACCCGGCGATGTGGTGTTCAAGCTGTACGACACCTACGGCTTCCCGGTCGACCTGACCGGCGACATCGCCCGTGAGCGCAATCTGACCCTCGACGAAGACGGTTTCGAACGTGAAATGCAGGCGCAGCGTGAGCGTGCGCGTTCGGCCAGTGCCTTCGGCATGGACTACAACAGCCTGGTCAAGGTGGAGGGTGAAACCCGCTTCATCGGCTATCAGGGCACGTCGGGCACCGGCAAGGTATTGGCCCTGTTCAAGGAAGGCATGGTGGTCGACAGCCTGAATGCCGGGGAGGAGGGCGTTGTGGTACTCGACCAGACGCCGTTCTATGCCGAATCTGGCGGTCAGATCGGTGACTGTGGTTATCTCGAAGCTCAGGGCTTGCGTTTCGATGTTCGCGATACCAGCAAAGCCGGCAGCGCCTTCCTGCATCACGGCATCGTCGACAGCGGCACGCTGCACGTAGGTGCGGATGTCGAGGCGACTGTGGATGCGTCCGTGCGCCAGGCCACTGCGCTCAACCATTCGGCAACCCACCTGCTGCATGCCGCGCTGCGCGAAATTCTTGGCGAGCACGTCAGCCAGAAGGGCTCGCTGGTGGACAGCCAGCGCCTGCGCTTCGACTTCAGCCACTTCGAGGCGATCAAGCCAGAGCAGCTGCGCGCGCTGGAGGATCGGGTCAACGCCGAGATTCGCCGCAACTCCGCCGTGGAGATCGAGGAAACCGATATCGATACCGCCAAGGCCAAGGGCGCGATGGCGTTGTTCGGTGAAAAGTACGGTGACTCCGTGCGGGTGCTGACCATGGGCGGTGGCTTCTCGGTCGAGTTGTGCGGCGGTACTCACGTAAACCGCACTGGCGACATCGGGCTGTTCAAGATCACCAGCGAAGGCGGCGTGGCGGCTGGTGTTCGGCGGATCGAGGCGGTCACTGGCGCACCTGCATTGGCCTACCTCAATGCAGCCGAGGAACAGCTGAAAGAGGCGGCGAACCTGGTCAAGGGCAGCCGTGACAATCTGCTCGACAAGCTCGGTGGGATTCTTGAGCGCAACCGTCAGCTGGAGAAGGAACTCGAGCAGCTCAAGGCGAAGGCGGCCAGCGCAGCAGGCAACGACCTGGCGACCTCCGCCTTGGACGTGAAGGGCGTGCGCGTGCTTGCTGCGCGCCAGGACGGGCTGGACGGCAAGGCGTTGCTGGCGCTGGTCGACCAGCTGAAGAACAAGCTGGGCAGCGCCGTCATCCTCCTGGGTGGTGTTCAGGACGATAAAGTGGTGCTGGTCGCGGGCGTAACCCAGGACCTGACTGGTCGTTTGAAAGCCGGCGACCTGATGAAGCAGGCCGCGGCAGCGGTTGGCGGCAAGGGGGGCGGTCGTCCGGATATGGCGCAAGGCGGCGGCAGCGAGCCGGCCAAGCTGGATGATGCGCTGGCACTTGCGGTGCCATTTACCGAGCAGGGGCTTTGATTCAGTTACCGTGCTGCGTCCCGCCGGCGCCCGTCGAGCGGGTCTGGTTGAGTCGGTGCTTGGCAGGTTTCGGGGTTGTTTGATTAATGATCGCCCCTCAGGGGCTCTAGGCGGCTAACAATGGCTTTGATCGTACAGAAGTTTGGAGGCACCTCGGTCGGCACTGTCGAGCGGATCGAGCAGGTGGCCGAGAAGGTCAAGAAGTTCCGCGACGGTGGAGACGATATCGTCGTGGTCGTCTCGGCAATGAGTGGCGAAACCAACCGCCTGATCGATCTCGCCAAGCAGATCAGTGATCAGCCGGTCGCCCGAGAGTTGGATGTGATGGTTTCCACCGGTGAGCAGGTGACCATTGCCCTGTTGGCGATGGCGCTTATCAAGCGCGGCGTACCGGCGGTGTCCTACACTGGCAATCAGGTTCGTATCCTCACCGACAGCGCCCATACCAAAGCGCGCATCCTGCAGATCGATGGCCAGCGGATCCAGCGCGACATCAAGGCTGGGCGGGTTGTTGTGGTGGCTGGCTTCCAGGGTGTGGACGAGAAGGGCAATATCACTACCTTGGGTCGTGGCGGCTCGGATACCACAGGCGTGGCGCTGGCCGCTGCGCTGAAGGCCGACGAATGCCAGATCTATACCGATGTGGATGGCGTCTATACCACCGATCCTCGGGTCGTGGCCAAGGCTCAGCGACTGGACAAGATCACCTTCGAGGAGATGCTGGAAATGGCCAGCCTCGGCTCCAAGGTGCTACAGATTCGGGCGGTTGAGTTCGCCGGTAAGTACAGCGTCCCGCTGCGCGTACTGCACAGTTTTCAGGAGGGTCCGGGTACCCTCATTACCCTTGATGAAGAGGAATCCATGGAACAGCCCATCATTTCCGGCATCGCCTTCAACCGCGACGAGGCCAAGCTGACCATCCGTGGGGTCCCGGATACGCCCGGTGTGGCGTTCAAGATCCTCGGGCCGGTCAGCGCGGCGAACGTTGAGGTGGATATGATCGTGCAGAACGTCGCGCACGATAACACCACCGACTTCACGTTCACTGTGCATCGCAACGACTACAACAATGCGTTGCAGGTATTGCAGGGCATTGCATCCGAAATGGGCGCTCGTGAGGTCATCGGCGATACGGATATCGCCAAGGTGTCGATCGTCGGCGTAGGCATGCGTTCGCATGCCGGCGTAGCCAGCCGCATGTTTGAGGCCTTGGCGAAGGAAAATATCAACATTCAGATGATTTCGACGTCGGAAATCAAAGTGTCGGTAGTGATCGAGGAGAAGTATCTCGAGCTTGCCGTGCGTGCTTTGCATACTGCGTTCGAACTTGATGCGCCCGCCGGCAATACTGCGGAATGATTCGCAGAAGGCGCGCTAGTCCGCGCCTTCTGTCGTATTGGGTCATGCGAAAAGGAACTTTAGGCTCCTGCGCGCGGGTCAATACCTGTTGAAAGGCTCTAGCTTCATGTTTTACGGACATTTTCCGTATTTATCTTTGCAGACTGTTTACTGAACTGAATCCGTTTAAGGAGAAAGGAATGCTGATTCTGACTCGCCGGGTTGGAGAAACCCTGATGGTGGGTGACGATGTGACTGTCACCGTGTTGGGTGTGAAAGGAAACCAAGTACGTATCGGCGTCAATGCGCCCAAGGAGGTGGCGGTGCATCGCGAGGAGATTTACCAACGGATCCAGAAAGAGAAGGATCAGGAACCAAGCCACTAATTTTTCTGTAATTTTCGGCTTTGCAAACGGGGTAAAGATGGGTATTATGCGCCCCGTGTTGCGGAGAGGTGGCCGAGTGGCCGAAGGCGCTCCCCTGCTAAGGGAGTACACCTCAAAAGGGTGTCGGGGGTTCGAATCCCCCCTTCTCCGCCATTTTGCATTCTAGGGTTCAGGGTTCTCGCGGCAGCCTGCTTTCACGCAAGAAAGCGCCACGGCAAAGTGCTTGACCGTCAATGTTTACTCCCTATAATGCGCACGCTCAGCGCACTCATAGCTCAGCTGGATAGAGTACTCGGCTACGAACCGAGCGGTCGGAGGTTCGAATCCTCCTGAGTGCGCCACACTTCGAATGATCGGCAGAAATGCGGATCACTCAAGCCACCAGTGGTGATCTGGTCTAACAAGCACTTACGCACTCATAGCTCAGCTGGATAGAGTACTCGGCTACGAACCGAGCGGTCGGAGGTTCGAATCCTCCTGAGTGCGCCAACCAAGAGAAGGGCCTGCAGCGATGCAGGCCCTTTTTCGTTTTCGAGCATTAGCGTCTACCAAGAACGCAGCCGAACTCGTCGAAGCTGACGGTGCGTACCTGGCCGCTGCTGCTGCGAAAGCGCAGGCGTTCCCGCCCGTTGCTACTTGTGATGCTCTCCGGCCGTCCGAATGCGCTTTCGACGTCACTGCGAGTCATGCCGGTGCGGATCTGTTTGTTGATGATTGCGCTGCGCCGTTCGCTGCCGGTTACTCTGTTGCCGCAACCGTCATCTCGTTCGGCGACTATCGCCAGGCTTTCGCCTTCACTGCCGGCGGGGCTTTTCCTGGTCTTGAGGGTCGCCATTGGCACGGCTTTCCCTGAGCTGGGTGTTGGATTGGTTGCGTGCTGCCGTTGCTGTCTTTGGTTTTCCGGGCAACCTTGCTGGCTGAAGGTGACATGCCCGGATTGGTCGATGCAGCGAAATACGCTTGCTGAAAATGCGGGGGTGGATAGCAATAGCAGGCTCACACCTATGGACAGTGCTCTCATTCTCGTCCTCCATGACTGAACAACTGTCCATTCAGGCTACTCAATAAAAGCTGCTCGTACATTCGTGTCTCTTCGCAGCGTGAAGGCGTCGACAGAATGTCGGCTTCTCCGTCGCAAGCTTTTCTACATCTTTGACGCAGCCCTTGTGATGGCCGTGTTTGAGCGCGTCGGGCCGCTGATTGCGATGTTATGATGCCCGCATCTGCCCCTTAGGGTTTGTGGAACAACCTTTCTTTATGGACTTACCCAGTAGTCGTTCACGTTTCCAATTTGCCAATCACGTACTGATTGATTGATTTTCCCTGGCGTGCTCCCGGCCAGGGTGGAGTGCGCCATGACAGAAGTAGAAGCAAAAAAGCCCCAAGAGACCCTGCAAGATCGCCTGGCGCAGGTGGTCGATCTGCTGCAGCGCCGTCGCCTCGGTGAGGACGGGGAGTACCGGCAGGACGGCGAGCAGGGTGAGATCTACGACGAGAGTCAGATTCTCGCCGAGCTGCAACGCAAGCTCGACGAATTGCATCCTGCTGACGTCGCTCACATTCTCGAAGCGCTACCGCTCGAAGAGCGACTGACAGTCTGGCAACTGGTCAAGGCCGAGCGAGACGGCGATATCCTGCTCGAGGTGTCCGACGCAGTTCGGGAAACGCTGATCGCCGATATGGACGATCACGAACTGCTTGCCGCGGCGAAGGAAATGGACGCCGACGAGCTGGCAGACCTAGCGCCGGAGTTGCCGCGCGACGTCGTTCATGAGTTGATGGAAAGCCTCGATGCGCAACAGCGCGAGCGCGTGCGATCAGCGCTGTCCTACGAAGAGGATCAGGTCGGGGCACTGATGGACTTCGAGATGGTGACCATCCGTGAGGATGTCAGTCTCGAGGTGGTGTTGCGTTATCTGCGCCGCCTCAAGGAGTTGCCGGGCCACACCGACAAGCTGTTCGTGGTCGACTACGACGGCGTGCTCAAGGGCGTGCTCCCGATCAAGCGTTTACTGGTTAACGATCCGGACAAGCAGGTCGCGGAGGTGATGGCCAGCGATCCCGTCACCTTTCACCCGGATGAAGACGCCTATGACGCGGCGCAGGCCTTCGAACGTTATGACTTGGTATCGACGCCGGTCGTCGACAAGGGTGGCAAGCTGATCGGGCGTCTGACCATCGATGAGATGGTCGACCTGATCCGTGAGGAGAGTGAAAGCGAAGTTCTCAACATGGCCGGTCTGCGCGAGGAGGAAGACATCTTCGCCTCCGTCTGGAAATCCGTCCGTAACCGTTGGGCCTGGCTCGCGGTCAATCTGGTCACTGCATTTATCGCCTCCCGGGTAATCGGCTTGTTCGATGGCTCGATCGAGAAGCTGGTGGCCCTCGCGGCCCTGATGCCAATTGTCGCAGGCATTGGCGGAAATTCGGGTAATCAGACAATCACCATGATCGTGCGCGCAATGGCGTTGGATCAGGTGGGTACCGGTAATACGACCCGACTGTTGCGCAAGGAGGTCGGGGTTGGTCTGGTCAACGGGCTGGTCTGGGGTGGTGTGATCGGTGCGGTGGCCTGGTGGCTGTATGGCAGCTGGTCTCTGGGGGTAGTCATGACGGCGGCTATGACACTGAACCTGCTGCTCGCTGCGCTTATGGGCGTGCTGATTCCTATGACGCTGGCGCGCCTGGGGCGCGATCCGGCAATGGGGGCAAGCGTCATGATCACTGCCATGACAGACAGCGGGGGGTTCTTCATTTTCCTTGGATTGGCGACCATTTTTCTGCTGTAGCGGTACTTTTCGCGCTTTATTGGGGTTTGCCTTATTTCGCTGTTTCGGGCTAAGGTTCGGCCGTTTCGTGTGTCGCGAAACGTGTCCGAACCCACGCAGCGAATAACAAGCAGCTTGAGCTGCTGACAAGGGAACTCCCGATGACCCCCAGCCAACTCCTGCTCGAAGGCGTCGAACTCATGCTGTTCGGCATCGGTTTCGTCTTCGCCTTTCTCGTGCTGTTGATCCTCTGCATTCGCTTGATGTCCTACCTCGCCGGCCGCTTCGTCACTGAGCCGGCGCCTCGAGTAGCGGCCGCTCAGGTTGCGAGCGCTGAAACAGATGCGGATATTCTTGCAGCCATCCAGGCCGCGATTCATCAACACCGCGCGCGACGCGGTTGACTCTGGAAAGGGAGTTCCTTCCATGACCATTGCTAAACAGCCGCTCGGCATAACCGATGTGGTGCTGCGTGATGCGCACCAATCCATTCTAGCCACCCGTGTTCGCTTGGAAGACATGTTGCCGATCGCTGCCAAGCTCGATCAGGTTGGCTTCTGGTCGGTGGAAAGTTGGGGTGGCGCGACCTTCGATGCCTGTATCCGCTACTTGGGAGAAGACCCTTGGGAGCGCATTCGCGAACTCAAGAAGGCCATGCCCAACACGCGCCAGCAGATGCTACTGCGAGGCCAGAACCTGCTGGGCTATCGGCACTACGCCGATGATGTCGTGGAAAAATTCGTCGAGCGCGCCGCTGTAAATGGCGTCGATGTCTTTCGCGTATTCGACGCTATGAACGATCCGCGCAATCTCGAAACTGCCTTGCGTGCCGTCAAACAACAGGGCAAGCATGCACAAGGCACCATTTCCTATACCACCAGTCCGGTGCATACGCTGGAGATGTGGGTCGATCTGGCAAAGCAGATCGAGGATATGGGCGCCGATTCGGTGGCGATCAAGGATATGGCAGGCATCCTTACGCCGTACATGGCGTTCGAGCTGGTGTCGCGCTTGAAGTCCAGCCTTGCGATTCCGATCCATATGCAGTGCCACGCTACAGCCGGCCTGTCGACGGCCGCCATCCTCAAGGCAGTAGAAGCGGGTATCGACAATGTCGATACAGCCATTTCGTCGCTATCGATGACCTACGGGCATTCTCCGACGGAATCGGTGGTGGCTATTTTCCAGGACACGGAGCGCGATACCGGCTTGAACCTGGAGCTGCTCGAGGAAATCGCGGCGTACTTCCGCGAGGTCCGCAAGAAGTACGCGAAATTCGAGGGCACCCTGCGCGGTGTCGACTCGCGAATCCTCGTGGCTCAGGTGCCCGGCGGCATGTTGACCAATATGGAAGGTCAGCTGAAGGAGCAGGGCGCTCTGGACAAGTTCGACGACGTGCTTGCTGAAATCCCTCGCGTTCGTGAAGACCTCGGCTTCATCCCGCTGGTGACGCCCACGTCGCAAATCGTCGGTACCCAGGCGGTGATCAATGTGCTGATGGGAGAGCGCTACAAGTCGATCACCAAAGAGACGGCAGGCGTGCTCAAAGGTGAATACGGTGCGGCCCCTGCGCCTTTCAATTCCGAGCTGCAGGCTCGTGTGCTGGAGGGGGCCGAGGTGATCACCTGTCGTCCCGCAGACCTGCTGCAGCCGGAAATGGATCGACTTACTGCCGAACTGAAAGGGATCGCAAAAGAGAAAGGCATCAAGCTCGCTACGGATTCGATCGATGACGTGCTGACCTATGCGCTATTCCCCCAGATCGGATTGAAGTTTTTGGAGAACCGTGGAAACCCATCCGCGTTCGAGCCGGCGCCAACCGGGGGCGATCTACCACCGCGAGAGGCGGGCAAGCCGGAGGTCTACACCGTTGAAGTCAACGGCAAATCTTTCGTCGTACAAGTGAGCGATGGCGGCGATATCGAGGGCATCAAGCCTCTCGGCGCTGGTGGCGGCGTTACCAGCGCGGTTGCTGGTTCTGCCTCCGTGCCTGCCAGTGGTGAAACCCAGGCGGCGCCGCTGGCGGGCAACATATTCAAAGTGCTGGTGCAGCCCGGACAGTTGGTCCAAGAGGGCGATCTGGTGATGATTCTCGAAGCCATGAAAATGGAGACCGAGATCCGTGCGTTCAAGGCCGGTACCGTCGCCTCCGTCAGCGTCAAGGTGGGCGACGCGGTTTCGGTCGGTGACAGTCTGCTGAGCATCGGCTAAGGGGAGTCCCATGGAAAAGTTGCTCAAGCTGTGGCACGGAACCGGCCTGTACCATCTGGAGCCAGGGCAGGCGCTGATGATCTTCGTCTGTCTGGGGCTGATCTATCTAGCGATCCGGAAGGGATTCGAACCTTTGTTGCTGATCCCTATAGGGTTCGGTGGCATCCTGGCAAACATCCCGGTTGCCAACATGGGAGAGGGCGCCGGAATTCTGCATCTGTTTTATGAGGTAGGGTTACCGACCAGCGTCTTTCCGCTGTTGATCTTCATGGGCGTTGGCGCGATGACCGACTTTGGCCCCATGCTTGCCAACCCAAAGACCCTGCTGCTTGGTGCAGCGGCGCAGTTCGGAATCTTTGCGACCCTGCTAGGCGCTCTTGCTCTGACCGCTGCCGGGATTCCGGGTATGGAGTTCACGCTGCGCGAGGCAGCGTCGATCGCTATCATTGGGGGGGCAGACGGTCCAACGTCGATCTTCGTGACATCCAAGCTTGCCCCAGAGTTGCTCGGTCCGATTGCGGTTGCCGCGTATTCCTACATGGCCCTCGTGCCGCTGATTCAGCCGCCGATCATGCGTGCGATGACCACAAAAGAGGAGCGTGCAATCGTCATGACGCAGCTGCGTCATGTCGGGCAGGTCGAGAAGATAGTATTCCCGCTGGTGCTCTGTTTGCTGGTCGGCTTGCTACTGCCGGATGCCGCACCGCTGGTGGGTATGTTCGCTTTCGGTAATCTGTTGCGCGAATGTGGTGTGGTGGACCGCCTGGCGGATACTTCACGAAATGCCCTGATCAACATCGTCACCATTGCTCTTGGTCTGACAGTCGGTTCGAAGCTATCGGCCGAAGCCTTCCTGCAGATGAAAACCTTGGGGATTCTCGTGCTGGGTATGGTTGCCTTTTGCGGTGGTACCGCAGCGGGTATTTTCATGGCCAAAGTGATGAACCGTTTCAGTGAGAACAAGATCAATCCGTTGATCGGTTCCGCAGGAGTCTCTGCTGTGCCGATGGCTGCGCGTGTATCGAACAAGGTGGGGCTGGAGGCCAATCCTCAGAACTTCTTGCTGATGCATGCCATGGGGCCCAACGTGGCAGGTGTCATCGGCTCTGCGGTTGCGGCCGGGGTGCTGCTCAACTTTGTAGGCTAGTTGTATAGGCGCCTCTGCAACGGGGGCGCCTTGCTGCATTCAAGTTCTGACTTCTTATTGAGCGCGGATCTCGGGTCGACATAGATTCGGCGCAACCCGTGTGTCCGAAGCACATTCGTGCCTGTCTTGGTTGGCTAGGACGATGATGAAGGGGTGAACTGATGCGGCTGGCTGACTTGTTGACCGCCTGAGAGTGGCAGCCGGAAGCAGGGGGTAATCAGCGTCAGCTGGAGCCAGTCACCTGTCTCCAGCTGGTGGCTGGTCCGCGGTCAATCTTCTTTGGCGAGCTCGGTGTCCTGGGCGATCAATGCAATGAGCGCGTTCTGCTGGCGGTGAGCGAGCTGGCGAAAGCGCTGTAGAAGCTCTCGCTCGTGAAGAGACAGCTCTGGGCTGTCGAGCCGCATGCTCAGATCTTCATCCAGTGCGCCTTCCTGCAGCAGGCTCTGCTCCAATCTAGCGATGATTTCTGAGTTCATGCTGCGGTGATGATTCCGCGCTACCTCGGCGATGCGTTCACGCATGCCGTCGGGAAGCCGAACAACGAATTTGTCAGCCGTACGGCTGGAATAAACTGCCTGTTTCATAGGGCGCATAATTAACCGGTTAGTCAGGTGGGCGTGCTGGCGTATTGCCGGGGTAGTCACCGGTCTGACAACCACCAGTACTCGCTGTTCCGTCAGCCAGGTTAAAAATTAGGAGACGGCTTCATGACGCCAATTGTATGTCGATATTCTGATTAGTAAAGTGCTCGTGCTATCAAAATGCCTTTACTGTGAACCAGTCTGATTATCGTCCGGTTATGGGGTCTTAGCGCAGCACTGGATCGAACTTGATCCTGCGTCCGATCATGAGTGCGATCAGGGATAAGCTTCCGAATATGCCAAGCCCTGCCTTGCACAAGGTATCCAAGGTCGCCAGGCTTTGGGGGGGCAGAAAGGCACCGTAGCCGCACGCTGCGGTAAGAAGCAAGCAAGTCAATGCAAATCTGGACATGAGTAACTCCTTTTGCGGAACCATCCGCGCTCAACTGAATCCCTTAGAACACCCAGCGTTGCGGTTGAGTGAGCACGTTCGCCTCGCCTGAGTTGAGGGTGGTGATCTGTGCGCGTTCCAAATTGCTCGTGCGCTGAATGGAGAACTGGGAAGAGGGCTCGTATCGCTGTTGCTGCGGTTCGGCGGATGGCAGCTGCGAGGCTGTCAGGGCGGCAAATGTAAAGCCTGTAGTAAGAAGAAAAGCCGACTTGATCATGAGCGTTATCCTTCGCGTCACGTTAACTTTGCCTAGCTATTGCAGTAGCTGTGCCAAAGTTAATCTGGATAAAAACTCTTATAAATCAATAAGTTGGCTTTGTGTTGAAGCGAGTTTTGCTTGCGCTTTGCACGGATGACTGATAGCGGTCATGCAATTTGCATTGCTGAGTGTGAGAGGCGTATTCGGCTGTAGGAGGCTGCATGGCGTCAGGTCTACGATGCGCATGACAAATCATGCTTGGCTCGTTACCATGCCCGCCGCGTGATGTCCCAGTAGCTCAATTGGATAGAGCATCCCCCTCCTAAGGGGAAGGTTGTGAGTTCGAACCTCGCCTGGGACGCCATAAGATTTCGCACAGCGATCACGTTCAGATAGCAAGGCTTGTGACTCGGCTGTGCCGCTTTTCCGCGACAAGCCTTGAGCTGAGCGGTGGTCTGGCAAGGCCCGCTGCGCGGCGCGTTAGCCGAACGGTGAGGCGGAATTGTCGCGGCGTGCATCGCGTTGAAGCTGGTACACGAGCTTTTCAATCTGACGTTGCGTCAGTCCGCTGAGGCGATGAAAGCGCAGCCCGCAGATCGAAGTTCCAGACTTTTCATCAATGGCCACGTGACGAAGCTCGACTTCCGTCTGGATCGCGCCAATGGGTAGCTTCGCGATCATCTCGTAGACTTGTCCCGTTTGAAGGATGGCCTGTTGGTCGCCCTTTACGCTCAGCTTGCAGCCAGTAGCCGATATATCGAGCAGTCTGCCTTCCAGGGCTTTTCTTACTGTTGAGCCGCCGAGTTGCGCAGCGACGGTGATCTCTTTCAGCTGTGCGCGATAAGCATTGCGGCGCTGATGGTAAGTGAGCGTTGTCGGGGTTGGGATCCAATAGCAGCGAGCGCCATCAATCTCGCCGGTATGAACCTGTTGGTCGCTCGTCCAGGAGAGTCGTGCGCCTTCGTAGAATCCTTCTATATGAATCGGCTCGCCTTGCAATAGCAGTCTCTCGCCGTCATTGGGGATCAATTCGTCGAGCGCTATCCAGCCGGTTTCACGGTTCATTTCAACCAGAAAACTCTGGTAGCGCTGGTTGCGCTCATGGAAGCGAAGCGTGAGGGGGGTGTTGTTGTCCAGAAGGGGACGCAGATTGGCGTAAATCTCGAGTGGCGCCGTCAGTGCCTTGGGAGGCTGCGGGCCTTCATCGCCGAGGAATAAGCTAGACACGGGCCGATGCTCTCCGGCGCATTGTTGTCACCATCGCGTTGCGTCCTTGTGGCGGTCTATCGTTCAGGCTTGGCTCAGAGGCCGTTGCGGCTTGTTCTTGGCGGAACCGCCACGATTGTCATACAGGCCGGGTGTATCGTCCTTGCCTTGGAGAATGTGCAGCATTCCGCCGAGGGCGCTTTGATTGGCTCGGATGAGACGGCCATTTCTTTCATTGGCGCTACGGCAGCGCTCAAGCTCTGTCTCCAGCGATAGCGCTCGCTCAAGGGTGAGCGCACCGTCCTTCGATCTATTTGCGGCCGCTTCAAGTCCGGCGCGATCAGGCGTCAGCTGCAATCCCGCAAGCCACTGGCTACGCTGAGTGCCATGCTGTCCAAGCAGTGCCAGTAACGGCTGCTTCTTCGCTAATATCGCCTCTAGCTCCGCCAGATTGCGTTCACCCAGTGCGGTGAACTCTTGATCGATGAGTTCAAGGAGCTGGCGTGCGATGCCGATATCATCGGTTAGCTGCTCAAGCAGGGCTGTTTCTTGCATTTCGTGCTCTGGGCTTGCTCGCGTGTATGTGTCGGCTCAGGTTCAGCGCTGGGTCTCGAACGCGAGCAGCTTGGATGCGACGCGTTGGCTATCAACCTGGTAGGAGCCATCAGCGATCGCCTGTTTCAGCTTCTCAACGCGCTCCTGATCCACTGCGGGCTGCTCGTTCAATTTGTCAGCCGCGTGCTGCAGGCGCTGGGCTTCAGGGCTCAGTTGAACGGTGTCGCTAGTGTTGGAGTTGACGCTGTCGGTTTTAGGCGCTTCGCTAGCAGGCCCTTGCTGGGTGCCGGCAGTACGCTCGTTGCCTTGTACGCCGCTGCGCCCGTTAGGGGCGTTCAGTGGACTGTTGGGTCGATTGAAGTCGATGACCATGATGCAAACCTCGAAGGAATCAGGACGCTTGCCATGTGTTCGGCAACAATGGAGGAAACTTTAGCCTTTTTTTCCAGCGAACACACTGGAAAACTGCGGCATGCGGACATGCTACATTGCCACTTCAACCTGCCCTGGGCCAGTCACTCGGGCCTTGATAGTGCGACCGGAACGTTGGTTCTTGACCGGGATCTGTTTGCCCGTAACGCCATCGGCCATCGCCTCGCCGGGCATGCGTACGCTTATCGAGCCCGACCTGGCCGTGATGACCACCTGATCACCTTTGCGTACTACCTTCGCCATTTCCAGCTGATTAGGCGTGATGACCTGATCTGGCTGAGCCGGCCGTGTCAGCTTGTTACCCAGCGCCTCGTCGTGTCTTGTCAGGTATCCCTGAGTAAGGATGGACACGTCCCGTTCGGCTAGCCTCACGTCGGCATCGGTCAATACTGTGCCGCGCAGAAGTGATTTGCTGGCGACAAGGACCTGACGATAAAGGCGGACGTGGCTAGGGATGAATACCGACCATGGGCTGCTGCCTTCGCAACTTACCCGTACGCTCACACGTCCTACAGGGATAGCGGTGCTGCCAAGGTTGGTCGTGAGAGTTTGATCGCATTGATTCAAGCGCAAACGAGGGTCCAGCCTGGCTACTTCGACCTCGTAGCGTGCATCGATAGCGCTGCGGCTTAAATACTCGCTTACTGTCTGCTCAAGAAACTGCTCGGTCACGTCGATAAGCTGCTGAGGATGTGACAAGGTTGACGCGTGGGTGAACTGAGAAAACACGCACAGCATTGATAGCAGCACATTTCTGTACGGTAGCCGGCCGCGCCGGAAAATGGTCATTTGGACGTTCATATCCCAACCAAAGCAAGGGGCGTGCCGCGTCCTCGGCCCCAATAATCTGCAAGCAGAGAGGAAGACTGGCATGGCCGGTGTATTGGATTCGGTTAACCAGCGTACCCAGTTGGTGGGGCAAAACCGTTTGGAGCTGCTGCTTTTTCGTCTCGAAGGCGAGCAGCTATATGGCATCAACGTGTTCAAGGTGCGCGAAGTGTTGCAGTGCCCGCGCCTGACCGTGATGCCCAAATGCGGCCGGGTGGTACGGGGCGTTGCAAGCATTCGCGGCAGCACCCTGCCTATCCTCGATCTGTCGCTCGCCACGGGCAAGTCGGCGCTGATGGATTTGCAGAATTCTTTCGCTGTCATCACCGAGTACAACAACAGAACGCTGGGTTTCCTGGTGAGCTCGGTTGAAAGGATCGTCAATCTGAACTGGGAAGCGATCCTGCCTCCGCCAAAGGGTGCAGGGCGCGATCATTACCTGACGGCCGTAACTCACATCGACAACAAGCTGGTGGAGATCATCGATGTGGAAAAGGTGCTGGCAGAAGTTGCACCGACCTCCGAAGAGGTGTCAGCCGATGTGGTCGATGACGATACCCGTGCCAGGGCGCTTTCGTGTCGCGTGCTCATCGTCGACGACTCGTCTGTGGCGCGTAAGCAGATTGCTCGTTGCCTGGAAAATATCGGTATCGAGGTCGTCAAGCTGAATGATGGACGGGAGGCCCTCAATTATCTGAAGCGAATGGCTGACGAGGGCAAGAAGCCGGCTGAAGAGTTTCTGATGATGATTTCCGATATTGAAATGCCGGAAATGGATGGCTATACCCTGACTACCGAGGTGCGGCACGATCCGCGCATGCAAGGTATGCATATACTCCTGCATACTTCCCTTTCCGGCGTGTTCAACCAGAACATGGTGAAACGGGCGGGGGCGGATGACTTCCTCGCCAAATTCCAGCCTGATGATCTCGCTGCCCGAGTGGCTGAGCGGATCAGGCAGGCGGATGCAAACTGAGGCTAGTTCCTCTCTCATGATGGTGAGGCTTTGATTGGTGTCAGTCGATCTGGATTTCGAGCAGTTCCGGGTGTTTCTTGAAAAGACGTGCGGCATTCTGCTGGGCAGTAACAAGCAGTATCTGGTGTTCAGTCGGCTGAACAAGCTGATGGAACAACAAGGCATCAAGACGCTGGGCGATCTGGTCCGGAAGATTCAGGCACAGCCACGTAGCGGGCTTCGGGAATTAGTCGTCGATGCTATGACGACCAACGAAACGCTCTGGTTTCGTGACACCTACCCTTTCGAAGTGCTCAAGAGTCGTGTACTGCCAGAGATGCTCAAGACTGGTGCGGGGCAGCGTCTGCGGATCTGGTCGGCGGCATGCTCGTCTGGGCAGGAACCGTACTCTCTGTCGATGTCCATCGATGAGTACGAGCGCAGCAATCCCAGTCAGGCGAAAACCGGGGTGCAGATCGTGGCTACCGAGCTGTCCGGCGCGATGCTTGCGGCGTGCAAGGCGGCAGAATACGACAGTCTGGCAATTGCTCGCGGCCTGTCCCGTGACCGCCTGCAGCGCTACTTCGATGTCAAGGCACCAGGGCGGTGGGCGGTCAAGCCCGCGATCCGTTCGCGGGTCGAGTTCAGGGTGCAGAATTTGCTCGACAGCTATGCCGCGCTGGGCAAGTTCGACATCGTGTTCTGCCGTAACGTACTGATCTACTTTTCCGCCGATGTGAAGAAGGACATTCTCAAGCGCATTCATGCGACGTTGCGCCCAGGCGGCTATCTGTTTCTTGGCGCCTCAGAAGCGCTCAACGGCCTGCCTGAGCTGTATCAGATGGTCCAGTGCAGTCCGGGAATCATCTACAAGGCGAAATAGCCGGCATGACGCCGGCGGCAGAAAACCGTCATGCAACATGGCGGGTGCGGCAAAAAAGCGGTAAAGCCTTGCCGCTTTTGACGCCCTCTAACCAAGAGTTTTCTGGTTAGGCTAATAAAATCAATGGTTTGCGTTCAGTGGCATGAGCTTTGCTGGTGTTTGCGTAAGCAGACTTGTATCCGGCAGAGGGCCAGATCATGAGCATCAGTTTCGATAAGGCACTGGGTTTACACGAGAAGGCACTCGGTTTTCGCTCGCAGCGCGCCGAAGTGCTGGCGAACAATATCGCCAACGCCGACACGCCTAACTACAAGGCCCGCGATCTGGACTTCAGCAGCGTGCTTGCCGAGCAGTCCGCTCGCAGCCAGGGTGGGTTCGGGGTAACGCGGACCAGTGACAAGCATATTGCCGCCGAGGGGTTGGAGATTGCCGATGCCTCCTTGCGCTTCCGCACTCCCGCGCATCCCTCGCTTGATCAGAACACTGTCGATCTGCAGATCGAGCAATCCAACTACGCGAAGAACGCCGTTGACTTTCAGGCGAGCTTCACCCTGCTCAATAGCAAGTTCAAAGGGCTGATCAGTGCCCTGCGCGGCGAGTAAAGGAGTTTCCCATGTCTCTAAGCAGCGTCTTTAACATTGCCGGTAGTGGCATGAGTGCCCAGAGCACCCGTCTGAACACTATATCCAGCAACATCGCGAACGCCGAAACCGTTTCATCTAGCGTCGATCAGACTTACCGCGCTCGGCATCCCGTGTTTGCAACCGTATTTCAGCAGGCCGGCGGCCAGCCCGACCAGTCGCTTTTCGCGGAGCAGGATCAGGCGGGCGTAGGTGTTCAGGTGTTGGGTGTAGTCGAGGATCAGGGCGAGCTGCAGGCGCGCTACGAACCCAATCATCCGGCCGCTGATGAGGCAGGCTACGTGTATTACCCGAACGTCAATGTGGTGGAAGAGATGGCCGACATGATTTCAGCCAGTCGCGCGTTTCAGACCAACGCCGAGCTGATGAATACGGCCAAGACCATGTTGCAGAAAGTGCTGACGCTGGGTCAGTGATCGTTACGAGAGCGCATTCATGAGCACTACAAGCGGCGTTGGCGGTACCAGTTCGATACTCGAGCAGTACCAGTTCGGAGAGGATCGCGAGGTCAAGGGGAACGACCTTGGCAAGAACGAGTTCCTTGAACTGCTGGTTGCCCAGATGAACAACCAGAATCCGCTGGAACCTCAGGAAAACGGCGAGTTCATCGGTCAGCTGGCGCAGTTCAGCACCGTCGAGGGTGTCGAGAAACTGAATTCCAGCATGGAAACCATCCTTTCCGGCTATCAGTCTTCGCAGGCGCTCCAGGCCTCGTCCCTGGTCGGGCGCAAGGTGATCGTGCCGGCCGACAAGGCCGTGGTCGATACCAGTGAAACCTTCAAGGCCAGCCTGGTGCTGCCGACGTCGAGCAGCAATGTGTTCGTGAACATCTACGACAGTACCGGCGCTGCGGTTGGTCGCGTGAACATGGGTGCGCAAGAGGCCGGGAACATCTCCTTCATGTGGGATGGCAAGGATTCCAGCGGCAAGGTCTTGCCGCCCGGCACCTATCGATTCGAGGCGCAGGCTACGTATCAGGGCGAAACCAAGGGGTTGTATACCTTGCTGCCGGCTAACGTCGACAGCGTAACCCTCGGGCAGAACGGCGGGGAGCTGATGCTCAACCTTGCCGGTGTTGGCAGCATCGGGCTTTCTCAAGTCCAGGTCATCGGACAATAACCGCCGGCACTTCGGCAAAGGAGCGATTCAATGTCCTTCAATATCGGTCTTAGCGGCCTGCGTGCGGCGAGTAAAGATCTCAATGTCACCGGCAACAACATTGCCAACGCCGGCACCGTGGGCTTCAAACAATCGCGTGCGGAGTTCTCCGATGTGTATGCGGCCTCCGTGCTCGGCACCGGGAAAAACCCGCAGGGCAGCGGTGTGCTGATGTCGAACATTTCTCAGCAGTTCAATCAGGGCAACATCAACTACACGCAGAATGCGCTGGATCTGGCGATCAATGGCAACGGCTTCTTCCAGGTCAGCAACAATGGCGCAGTCAGCTATACGCGCGCGGGTTATTTCGGTACCGACCGTGAGGGCTTCCTGGTCGATAACTTCGGCTACAAGCTGCAAGGCTTCCCGGTAGATGACAACGGCAATCTGCAGAACGGCGTCGTGGGTGACTTGCAGGTGCAGACGACCAATCAGGCGCCGAAGGCTACCAGTCAGATCGATACGGCGTTCAACCTGAACTCGACACAGAAAGCGCCCGTAACATGGCAGGCATCGTACGATAGTGTGATCGACAAGGCTTATCGCGACAACTTCACGACTGATTCGAAGTTGGTGACTGCGATGAACAGCTGGTTGACTACAAACGCAGATATTCCGTCAGCACCGACCGCCGCTGAGCGAGCAAGCGCTTACAAGGACGCTTTGATAAATGTTCCCGCCGCTGATCGGACAGCTTACGACGACGTGATGTTATCCAGCGTTGGAAGTATCGCGATTCCTGATGAAGAGCTTGGTCCAAAGGTCGTCGAGGCTATAGCTGCTGCGGAAGTTGCGGCTGTAGAGGTTGCCAAGGCCGCTTCGGGGACTGAGGCTGTAAAGCTTCTTGCGCTCAGCACAGCAGACGCGACATTCAATCCGGCCGATCCGACCACATATAACAGTTCGACGTCGCTGAACATTTACGACTCGCAGGGTAACGCGCACGTCATGACGCAGTACTTCGTCAAGACTAGCGCCAATACCTGGGATATGAAGGTGCTGATTGATGGTCGTAATCCGGCTGCTCCTGGTCAAGAGCCGCCAGAGCCCTATGTGATGGGACTGACTTTCAACTCTTCCGGTGCTCTAACCAGCATTGGGAATCCGGAGGCTGGCCCTTTTACCGTTGGGGCTGATCTCAAAGTTACCTTGAATAGTCCTAGCGCGACCAATCCGGACGGCTGGATTCCTGCCATATCCGACGGCGGTACTCCCGCTACATGGTCGCCCAACGGCGCGCTGGCCAACCCGGACGGCATCGTTCTCGACTTTTCCAAGTCATCGCAGTTCGCCAGTGCCTTCGCGGTGAACAGTGTTGCTCAGGATGGTTACACCACCGGTGAGCTGGCAGGTCTGGAAATCGACGACACCGGTGTGATCTTCGCTCGCTACACCAATGGTCAGTCCAAGGTGCAGGGGCAGATCATCCTGGCGAACTTCGCCAATGTTCAAGGCCTTACCCCGGTGGGCAAGTCGCAGTGGGTGCAATCGTTCGAGTCAGGTGAGCCCGTGGTCGGTACGCCTGGCTCCGGTACGCTCGGTGCACTGCAGGCCGGTGCGCTGGAGGACTCCAACGTCGAGCTTTCGGACCAACTGGTCAATCTGATCGTCGCCCAGCGCAACTATCAGGCGAACGCCAAGACCATCGAAACCGAAAGCGCTATCACGCAGACCATCATCAATCTGCGGTGATAGCCCGCGGCAAAGAACGGTTGCCGCTGACGGCATTATTCCGCCGCTCCTTTCGAAGAAGGCCCGTAAGGGCCTTCTTCGTTTCTGTAAAAGCTATATAAATCAGCTTCTTAAGTGGTCCTTTCGGTGATGGCACGCGCCTTGCATTTTTCATCTGCAACAGAATCGTAAGTGTCAAACTCGCGTCTCGGAGATGTCGATGGACAAGATGCTCTACGTGGCCATGACCGGTGCCAGCCAGAATGCGCGGGCCCAGCAGGCCCATGCCAACAATCTGGCGAATATTTCCACCACCGGCTTTCGCCGGGATTTCGAGCAAGCCCGTTCGATGCAGGTCTTTGGCGACAGTCATCCTGCGCGGGTGTATGCGATGTCCGAGCGTCCGGGCACCGACTTCACGCCGGGCACCTTGCAGGAAACCGGTCGTGATCTTGATGTCGCCGTCGAAGGCGAGGGCTGGATTGCGGTGCAGGCGCCAGATGGCAGTGAGGCCTACGTCCGCACCGGCAGCCTGAATATTGACGTGCTTGGCATGTTGCGTACCGCAGACGGTATGCCGGTGCTGGGCAATGGTGGGCCGATCGCGATTCCGCCGGAAGAGAAGGTGGACGTCGGCAATGACGGCACCATCAGTATTCGCGCGCTGGGCGAGGACCCGAACGTTGTGGTCACCGTGGATCGCATCAAGCTGGTCAACCCTGATCCGCAGCAGCTGGAAAAGGGCACTGATGGCCTGATTCGGCTGAAGGATGGCCAGCCTATCGAGCCTGACGCGAACGTACGGGTCGTCTCGGGTTTTCTCGAGGCGAGCAATGTGAATGCGGTATCCGAAATGACTTCCATCCTGGCGCTGTCTCGCCAGTTCGAACTGCACGTAAAGATGATGCGCACCGCCGAAGATGACGCGGCTGCCATGGCGCGCGTACTGCAACTCAGCTAATAGCGTGGCGCCGGCGGCGCACGAGGAGAAAGCTCATGCTTCCAGCACTTTGGGTCAGCAAGACCGGACTGTCCGCCCAGGACATGAACCTGACCACCATTTCCAACAACCTGGCCAACGTGTCCACCACCGGCTTCAAGAAGGACCGCGCCGAGTTTCAGGATCTGCTCTATCAGATTCGTCGGCAACCAGGCGGTCAGTCCAGCCAGGACAGCGAATTGCCCTCCGGCCTGCAGCTGGGTACCGGTGTGCGCGTCACCGGCACGCAAAAAATCTTTACCACCGGCAGCCTGCAAACCACTGAGCAGCCGCTGGACATGGCCATCAACGGACGCGGTTTTTTCCAAGTACTGCTGCCCGATGGCACGGTTTCCTACACCCGTGACGGTAGCTTCCACCTTAGTTCGGACGGCCAGCTGGTGACTTCCAACGGTTATGCGCTGGAGCCGGCCATCGTGGTACCGCCGGAAACTCAGACTTTCACCGTGGGCGAGGACGGCACTGTCTCGGTGACCACCGTGGGCAATCCGCAGCCGCAGATCATCGGCAACCTGCAGACGGCCGACTTCATCAACCCGGCAGGTCTTCAGGCGATGGGCAGCAACCTGTTCCTGGAAACTGCCGCCAGTGGTGCGCCGCAGGTGAGTACGCCGGGCCTCAACGGTTTGGGTACGGTGCTGCAGAACACCTTGGAAAACTCCAACGTCAGCGTCGTTGAGGAACTGGTGAACATGATCACCACCCAGCGTGCCTACGAGATGAATTCCAAGGTCATATCCACCGCCGACCAGATGCTGTCGTTCGTCACGCAGCAGCTCTGATCGCGCGTTCGCCGTTGTATACGGGCACGCACGCCTTGTGCTGCTCGCAGTAGTTTCGATGGCCTGTCATGGCTTGAGGTGTTTATGAGCCGTTTGCTGATCGTTGTGTCGATGTCGTCCGCCCTGGCGCTGGCCGGATGTGTTGCCCCTGCGCCGAAACCGAACGATCCGTACTACGCACCGGTGCTGCCGCGCACGCCGTTGCCGGCGGCGCAGAACAACGGCGCAATCTATCAGGCAGGCTTCGAGACCAATCTCTACGATGACCGCAAGGCCCATCGGGTCGGCGACATCATCACCATCACGCTCAATGAGCGTACTCAGGCCAGCAAGAACGCCTCGTCGCAGCTTTCGAAGGACAGCAGCGCCAACATCGGGCTTGGCTCGCTGTTCGGCGGAGCCGTCTCGATGGCCAATCCGTTGACCGGCAACTCGATGAGTCTGGGCGCCGAGTACGACGCGTCACGAGATACTTCCGGTTCTGGACAGGCCGGACAGAGCAACAGCCTGTCCGGTTCGATCACCGTGACCGTCTCCGAAGTGCTGCCCAACGGCATCCTCGCCGTGCGCGGCGAGAAGTGGATGACGCTCAATACCGGCGACGAACTGGTGCGCATTGCGGGCCTGGTTCGCGCAGACGATATCTCTACCGACAACACGGTCCCGTCTACCCGCATTGCCGATGCACGCATTACCTATTCGGGCACCGGCGCCTTTGCCGATGCGAGCCAGCCTGGCTGGCTAGACCGATTCTTCATGAGCCCGATGTGGCCCTTCTGACCGGAGCTGATGTCATGTGGAAAAAACTGCTTCTGCTCGCGGGTTTGCTCACGCTCTGTGCTGGCGCACAGGCCGAGCGTCTGAAGGATGTCGCGACCATCCATGGTGTTCGTAGTAACCAGCTGATCGGCTACGGTCTGGTTGTCGGCTTGAACGGTAGCGGTGACCAGACCACCCAGACGCCGTTCACCGTGCAGACCTTCAACAACATGCTGGCCCAGTTCGGCATCAAGGTGCCGGCCGGTGGCAACATTCAGCTGAAGAACGTCGCGGCGGTGTCGATTCATGCCGAACTGCCACCCTTTGCCAAGCCGGGACAGACCATCGACATCACCGTCTCGTCTATCGGTAACGCCAAGAGCCTGCGTGGCGGCAGCCTGTTGATGGCGCCGCTGAAGGGTATCGACGGCAACGTCTACGCCATCGCCCAGGGCAACCTAGTGGTAGGAGGCTTCGATGCCGGTGGCGCCGATGGCTCGCGGATCACCGTCAATTCGCCGTCGGCTGGCCGGATCCCGGGTGGCGCGACGGTCGAACGGCCGGTGCCGAGCGGCTTCAATCAGGGCAATACACTGACGCTGAATCTCAACCGTCCGGACTTCACCACGGCCAAGAACATCGTCGATCAGATCAACGACCTGCTCGGCCCGGGTGTAGCGCAGGCGCTCGACGGCGGCTCGATCAGCGTGACCGCGCCGCTGGATCCGAGTCAGCGCGTGGACTACCTGTCGATTCTGGAAAATCTCGAAGTAGAGGTTGGCCAGGCCGTGGCCAAGGTCATCATCAATTCGCGTACCGGGACGATCGTGATCGGCCAGAACGTGCGGGTGCAACCTGCCGCCGTTACCCACGGCAGCCTGACCGTCACCATCAGCGAAGATCCACAGGTGAGCCAGCCGGAGCCCTTCTCGGATGGTCAGACTGTCGTCGTGCCCAACAGCAAGGTAAAAGCCGATCAGGAAGCCAAGCCGATGTTCAAGTTCGGCCCGGGTACCACGCTGGATGAGATCGTCCGGGCGGTGAACCAGGTGGGCGCTGCGCCCAGCGACCTGATGGCAATTCTTGAAGCACTGAAGCAGGCTGGCGCTCTGCAAGCCGACCTGATCGTGATCTAAGGGCAGGGATATGGAAAATCGTCTCGGAAGCGGAGCGCGCGGCCTCGACAGCGGCAGCTACAACGACCTCAATCGTCTCAGCCAGCTCAAAGTTGGCAAGGATCGGGACGGTGAGGAGAACGTGCGCAAGGTTGCGCAGGAGTTCGAGTCGTTGTTTCTCAACGAAATGCTCAAGTCGATGCGTTCGGCAACCGAAGTGCTGGCCAAGGACAACCCGCTGAACAGTCAGGCCAGCAAGCAGTACCAGGATATGTATGACCAGCAGCTGTCTGTCAGTCTTTCGAAGGAAGGCGGTGGCATCGGGCTGGCGGACGTACTGGTGCGCCAGTTGAGCAAGCAGACCGAAACCGCGACACGCAACAATCCCTTTGCCCAGGTTGCGCAGACCGAAGGCGCCGCATGGCCGAGCAAGCCGGCCGCTGCCGTCGAGTCCGCACGAGATGATTCCCGGTTGCTGAATCAGCGTCGTCTTGCGTTACCAGGCCGGGCGATCGAGCGGCAAGTGGCAGATGTATCGGCGACTGCGCAGAAAGCTGCCGCAGAAGGTGCACAGCCTCTGGTCGACCTCGATTGGAAACCCGCCACGGCGTTCGTGCCCCCCAAGGACAAGCCGTTGGTCGTCAATGGTGTCGAGAAAAGTGCGCCCAACGCGCCGAGCAAGACGCGGTTCAATTCGTCCGAAGAGTTCATCGCCACCATGCTGCCCATGGCAGAGAAAGCGGCCGAACGCCTGGGCATCGAGCCGCGTTTCCTGGTCGCACAAGCTGCGCTGGAGACCGGCTGGGGTAAATCCATGATCCGTCAGAAGGACGGCAGTAACAGCCACAACCTGTTCGGCATCAAGGCGACCGGGTGGAAAGGGGAGTCGGCTACCGTGATGACCACCGAGTACGTCAACGGTACGGCAACCCGCGAGAGAGCGGGCTTCCGCGCCTACGATTCGTTCGAGCAGAGCTTCGACGACTTCGTCAGCCTGCTGGAAAACAACGACCGTTATCGGACCGCCATTCAGGTGGCGAGCAATACCGGCGATTCGGAACGCTTCGTCAAGGAGCTGCAGAAAGCCGGCTACGCCACCGACCCACAATACGCGCGCAAGATCAGCCAGATCGCCCGCAAGATGCAGACTTACCAGACCGTTGCCGACGCGAATTCGGTGCCCGCCATGCGGACCAGAGGCTAAATCATGGCTGACCTATTGAGCATTGGCCTTTCCGGCCTGTCTGCCAGCAAAACCCAACTTTCCATCACCGGACACAACATCACGAACGTCAACACGCCTGGCTATAGCCGCCAGGATGCGAGCCAGGCGACACGCTCGCCGCAGTTCAGCGGTGCCGGTTACATTGGATCGGGTACCTCGCTGGTAGACGTGCGTCGCTCCTACAGCGAATTTCTCACCAGCCAGCTGCGTAGCAGTACATCGTTGAACAGTGATGTCGAGGCTTACAAAAGCCAGATCGATCAGCTCGATTCATTGCTGGCTGGCACCACCACCGGTATCACGCCTTCGCTGCAAAAGTTCTTCTCGGCCTTGCAGACAGCTGCCGAGGACCCGGCGAATATCCCGGCGCGTCAGCTGGTGCTGGCGGAGGCTGAGGGATTGGCGCGGCGTTTCAATACCGTATACGACCGACTTTCCGAGCAGAACAGCTTCACCAACAAGCAGATGTCCGCTGTCACCGATCAGGTGAATCGTCTGGCAGGCAGCATCGGTAGCCTCAACGAGGCTATTGCCATCGCCGCGGCCAACGGCAAGCAGCCGAACGATCTGCTCGACGCCCGTGACGAGGCTGTTCGGCAGTTATCGGGCTACATCGGCGTGACGGTTGTTCCTCAGGATGACAGCAGCTTCAACGTATTCATCGGCAGCGGCCAGCCGCTGGTCGTGGGCAGTACGGTAGCCAAGCTGGAGGTCGTCCCAGGGCAGGGCGACCCGAACCGTCATGAAGTGCAGTTCATCAGCGGTGGCTCGCGGCAGGGCATCACCTCGCAGATTACCGGCGGCAAACTCGGCGGGCTGATTCGCTATCGCGAGGAAGTGCTGGATTCGACCATGAACTCCCTAGGGCGCCTTTCGCTGGCCGTCAGTGATCAGGTCAATACGCAGCTGGGACAGGGGCTGGATCTGAAAGGACAGGTCGGTTCGGCACTTTTCGGTAACTACAACGAGCCGGCGCTGGCGAAGTTGCGCGTCAATGCATTTGCCGGGAACAGCAACGCGCAGCCAGTGCTGAACATCACCGACACCAGCGTGCTCACCACCAGTGATTATCTGATGGAGTACGACGCGAGCGGTCCAAAACTCCGGCGACTGAGCGACAACCAGCTGATGAACGTAACGGAGAACCCAACCGGTACGCTGTCGATAGCTGACAAGAATGGAGTCGATCAGGGCTTCCAGGTCCTTCTTGGTAACCCAGCCCCCGCTGTAGGCGACAAGTTCAGTTTGCAGCCGACTCGTCGTGGTGCGGCTGACATCAAGGCGACGCTGGATCAGGCCGATCAACTGGCCTTTGCCGCCCCGGTACGCGCCCAGAGCACGCTGCAGAACAGCGGAACAGGCATGATAGGCCAGCCCGACCTGTTATCTGGACCGTCGCCCATCGACGCGGCTGCGCTATCGACGGCATTTGAGGAGCTGACGCTAACTTATGACGGTAATGGACTGACGCTCCCTACTCCGCCCCCTGCAGGATTAACCCTTTCGCCTGCAAGCATAACGGCCGGGCAGACTAATACGCTGAACCTGACACTGACCACGGGTACTGCACCCAATCAGCAGCAGTACATTTTCGAGTTCACTGTAAGCGGCAGGCCTGCGGCGAACGACACTTTTTCGTTCAACTTCAACCAGAGCGGCGTTTCTGACAATCGCAATGCCTTGAAACTAGTCGACCTGCAAACCAAGCAAACTGTTGGTGTGAGCGCCAATGTCGCCGGTTCTGGCTTCAGCTTCACCGATGGCTACGGCGAACTGGTCGAGCGCGTCGGAACGTTGACGGCACAGGCGCGGATGGATAGCGAAGCAACGGGCTCGATTCTTAAACAGGCCACGGACAACCGCGATTCACTCTCGGCGGTGAACCTGGACGAGGAAGCCGCCAACCTGATCAAGTTCGAGCAGTACTACAACGCTTCGGCCCAGATCATTCAAGTTGCCCGCTCCTTGTTCGATACATTGATCAGTTCCTTCAGGTAATAGGTCGCCTTATGCGCATTTCCACCCTGCAAGCATTCAATAACGGCGTCGCCGGACTGCAGCGCAACTACGCCAATGCGACCCGCACTCAGGAGCAGATCAGTACCGGCAATCGCATCCTTACGCCAGCCGACGACCCGGTTGCGTCGGTGCGTCTGCTCCAACTGGACCAGCAGCAGAACGTGCTGAGTCAGTACAACGCCAACCTGACCGCGGCGAAGAACAGCCTCACTCAGGAGGAGGTCACGCTCAATTCAGTCAATACCGTACTTCAGCGGGTACGTGAGCTTGCTGTACAGGCGGGCAATGGCGGCCTGAGTGCGGAAGACCGGAAGTCGATCGCGGCCGAGCTGACTGAGCGCGAAGACGAGCTGCTGTCGTTGATGAACACCCGCAACGCCCGCGGCGAGTACCTGTTCTCTGGCTTCCAGGGCAAGACGCAGCCCTTCGTGCGCGCCGCCGACGGCAGCTACAGCTACCAGGGCGACGAAGGCCAGCGAAAGCTGCAGATCGCCAGTTCGCTCAATCTTCCGATCAGCGATAACGGCAAATCGATATTCGAGAATGTAACGAATGCTGGTCGCTTGAACAGTGCATTCCTTCCGGCTGATTCAGCGAATCCCTCGTCATTGCAGGTATCGGCACCGCTGGTCGGCGATGAAACTGCCTTCGCGGCAGAATTTCCCCCCACTGGGATCGAGCTGGAATTTGCGGAAGATGGGGCCTATGCCATATATGCTCTGCCCCGGGTAGCGGTATCGCCTCCGGAAATCGAGGAACCGTTGGCGCAAGGGCGAATGGATTCGAATGCCGAAAAGAGTGACAAGCTCGTTTTCCGTGGGATCGAAATTCAGCTCGATGGGACTCCGAGCGTCGGCGATAGGGTGCAGATTCTGGTGCCCAATAGGAACGGTGCCGTAGTCAGTTCCGTGGCAACGGAACCGGCTGGCAAGATTGCGGGTGTCGCGGGTAGCGGTGAAGCGGGTAAGCAGGTCAGCTTCAGTTTCGATGACGGTGAGTTTGGTGATTGGAGCGGAGTGCTGGAATACCCTGAGACCATGCCAATCACTAAGGATGGAGTGTCTATCCAACTTACCCTGAACGCCCCGCCTGTAGCGGGTGATTCTTTTACTGTCAGTCTCACCGGCGAGCCACAGCAGAAACAGGGCATCCTGGAAACCATCGCCAACCTGCGCATGACGCTGGAGGACCCGTCCTCCAGCAACGCCGACATCCGCGACTCAGTGGCGGTGAGTCTGACCAACCTGGACCACGGCATGATCAGCGTCGACGCCGCTCGCGGCAACATCGGCGCGCGTCTGAACGTGATCGAAACAACGCAGACCGACAACGAGGACGTGGCTCTGGTTAACAAATCGGTCCAGGCCGAGCTGCGTGAGCTGGACTACGCAGAGGCGCTGTCCCGGCTGTCGTTCCAGACCGTCATCCTTGAGGCTACGCAGCAGAGCTATGTAAAGATCAGCGGCCTGAATCTGTTCAACGCCATGCGCTGAGCTTGACGAGGTTCGCAAATATGCAACCTCGTTTTTGACATCAGCTGGCAGGCGACTAGATTGGCTGACGCGGAGCAGGAAGTCCCGCGAACGAATACTTTGGTTTTCATAAGGACGTGATTATGCGTAAAGCTATTCTTGCCGCTGCGGCATTCGCCGTACTCTCCGGCTTTTCTTTCGGTGGCTATGCCGCCACTCAGGCACAACCTGCCCCGACAGCTGTGGCTGTCGCCCAGGCCCCAGTGAACCTCAATGCTGCCGATGCTGAGACGCTTTCCCGTGAGCTGAGAGGCATCGGTGAAACCAAGGCAAAAGCAATCATCGCTTATCGGGAAGAGCATGGCCCGTTCAGCTCGGTAGATGAGCTGCTCGAGGTAAAAGGCATCGGCTCGGCGACCCTCGACAAGATTCGTGGGCAGCTCAGCATTCAGTAAGGTTTTGGGAGGTCGATCGCAATGATCGACCTCTTTTTTGATTCTCACGTGGATGCTCTTCCCTCAATTCCTAGCCCCCGGAAGTTCGAACGCCCTCTGTCGTCGTCAGTCAAAGTGCTTGTAAAGGCATTGACAATCCGTGGTTATGCACATTCGGAATAGATCGCGGCGTGTCCTACAGGCATGTTTCAATACAATTTCAGCATGAACGTAACCTATTGATTCTTAAGGCCTTAAGCGGCTGGATAAAAAAACACCGATCTGTTGGGCGGCCCCGTAAACAGGGCCTTAGCGGCAACCATCCATAAACTGTTCACAAGGTTATCCACAGCTTCGGTGGATAACATTCACGAGGTCAGGGATGACGCAGGCTGGAGGCAACCCAGATGAAGGCTCCCTGGAATTTCATCCGATATTTTCCGCTCGCGCAGCGTCTGATCAAACGCGGAAAGATCCCCGCGTTACTCTTTGCGGTGGCCCGCAAATCCTCTTCGAAAAGAGGGCTGTTCAAAGGATTGCGAGAAGATCTGGCACTTTTACAGGCGCTTTGCGTAGCTTGGTGGCGTGGCGAGTACCGGGCCATCAGTCCTAATGCATTGATAGCTGTGGTGGCCGGCTTGCTCTACTTCCTGTCGCCAATCGACGCCATCCCGGATTGGCTGCCTGGTCTTGGGTTCGTCGACGATCTGGCTGTGCTGGGCTGGGTAATGCGCAAGTGGTCTGGTGAGTTGGAGGCGTTCAAGGTCTGGAGGCAGGCCCAGACTGCGGATCGGCAGGCATCGCTTCAACGCTTGCCTGCGTTGGACGAACCGAAGGCCGGCGGCCAGCCGAGCTGATAGCAGCGGCGTGTGTAGCCGCCGTTTGTCGGTGCCGGATGAGCATTTGCGGTCTCTATCCCGATTCACTAACGCATGCGGCAGGTTGGTAGCTTCAAGGAGCGGCAAGGGCTGTTAAGATTCCGCATCTGATCGAAGACGCCTGGGGAAAATACGGATGAATGTACAGGTCATCATGCGTGACGGCTCGCCGGAATACGCCGTACTGCCGTGGGACGAGTACCAGGCGCTTTTGAATGCGGTCGGTGTCAAATCGGCCGTTGCCACTGATGTCGCACCCAGTGGCGCTCAGTCACGTCCATCCCTGGTCGAGCTGAGCGCTCTGCGTGAGGCCAAGGGGCTTTCACAAGAGGCGTTGGCGCGCGCTGTGGGGATCAGTCCAGCCTACCTGGGGCTGATCGAGGCGGGAGAGCGCGAACCCGATGCTGCGATTCGTCGAGCACTGGCACGTGCGTTGGAAATTGCCGGCTGGGAGGGCGACGCTTGACGTCAGTATCCATCAGCCGGCACCACTGGCAGGCGCTGCTTGCCGAACTGGATGCCGCTCGCCGGCAGAGGCATCTGGTGACCTACCGTGCGCTGGTCGAGCGGCTCCAGTTGCCCACACCCGCCATGCGAACCCTTACCGCCGCGCTGGAGCACCTCGCTGCGCTGGACGCCCGCTCGGAGCGCCCGTTGCGCAGCGCACTGGTCATCAGTCAGGGTGCTAGTCGTTTGCCCCGCACGGGCTTTTTCGAGTGTGCTGCGCGGTTGGGACGCTTCTCGGGGCCGGCGGACGGTGCCGCCGCTGCATCCTGGCATGCGGGAGAAGTGGCGCGCGTTTTCGAGTTCGTTTATTCGGAGGAACTCTGATGCTGGGCAGGCTGCGTGCAAGGCTCGGTTATTTAACTGCCCGCAAATTGATGACGTCGCACTACGCGGTTCAGCAGCCGAAGATCTGGCGTTGGATGGAAGGGCAATTCGCGCGGATGGCGGCGCTGGGCGACGTGTCGGCGCAGAGTTTCTACGGTCATATCCTGTATTTCCGCGGGCGCGGCTATGGTGCCAAGCTGGAAGGCGTTCGCCTTCTAAGGCTGGCGGCCAAGGCGGGAGATGTGAAAGCGGCATATCAGATGGGCGTCATCAGCCTCAGCGAAGATGCCTCCCACGGCCCGGATGGCAGTGAGGCGGCGCGCTGGTGGTCCCAAGCGGCCGAGGCAGGGCATCCACTGGCGGCGGTTCGCCTCGAGCAACTGTATCGTGCCGGCGGCCACGGCCTGGCCGCAGACCCCCAGCAGGCAGATCGTTACAAGGCGAAGGCGGAGCAACTGGGGTTGTAGGCATCCTGCGTTGGCTGCCCTGCATCGATCAGGTGGAAGCTCGGGCCGTTCACCTGTTTGGCAAAGCGCTTGGCCTCCGAAGCAAGGGCGGCGAGCCTGCCTGCATCCAGGCGGTCAGTGTGCTCCGGGCGCACGCTGACGATCCCGATCGAGAGTGACAGCAGGGCATAGCGCTGTTTACGCCCGTCACGGCTGGTGGAAATAAAGCAGCCGGCCGCGAAGTGTTCTGGCTGGTAGAAGGCGCTGCTGCGAAGCGCGAAGGCGCTGTGCAAGTCGGCAATGCGCTGCTCCCAGTCGTGACCGCTCAGCACCAGCATGAAATCATCCCCGCCAATATGGCCGACGAAATCCATCTGTGGGTCGACCCGGTCGTTCAGACATTGGGCCAGGCACAGCAGCACTTCATCGCCTTTGGCGTAGCCATACAGATCGTTGAAAGGTTTGAAGTTGTCGATGTCGACGTAACAGACCATCGCCCTACGTCGCTGTAGCAGCAGGCGGGTCAGGCACTGGTGGATAGGTACGTTGCCCGGCAACAGTGTCAGGGGATTGGCGTGGCGCGCCTGCTGAATCTTCAGTTCGGTTATCAACCTCAGAACATCGATGACGCGGCCCAGACCGAGGTATTGACCTGCCTGTGTGATGACGAAGTCTTCCTCGATTCTTTGGCGCGCCCGGCTGGTGAGCAAGCGGCTGACCTGTTGCAACGACTGGTCGAGCTCGACAGCGAGGAAATCCGTGCTCATCAGGCGGCTAAGCGGTTTGCGTGCCAGCAGATCGGTGGCGTAGGGCTTGAGCAGCGCGTCGGAAATGAGATTGCGGTGAAGTATGCCGACCGGCCTGGCGTCAACGTCCAAAACTGCGATCGAGTTCAGGGCCGGCTGCAGTCGAAACGCCTCGAGCATTTCAGCGACCGGACGTTCTGCGGACATGGCGGGTTGTCGGATAAGCAGTCCGGACAGGTTGCCGGACTCCTCGCCCAGGACCGCCTGCTGGGCCTCCGGGGGTGGCAGGACCTCGTCGATGTCCTGGGCAGGCAACTCCAGCGGACGTCCAAGCAGATAGCCCTGCACCAGATCGATACCCATGCCGGCCAGCACCGCCAGTTCCTCGCGCAGTTCGATACCTTCGGCGATGACGTGGGCACGCGATGCGCGGGCGATCTTCAGGATGGATTCGACGAACTCGCGCTTCACGGGGTCGAGATGGATGCCGTCGATGAAATAGCGGTCGATCTTCACATAGTCGGGTCGCAGCTCGGACCACAGGCGCAAACTCGAATATCCGGCACCAAGGTCGTCGAGCGCTATGCTGAAGCCCATCGAGCGATAGTGATGAAGCGCCTTGTCCAGCAGCTCGAGATCGTCGGCCGGTGCCTGCTCGGTCAGCTCGATGACCACGTTGTCCGCGGAAATGCCATATGTGTGCAGCAGCTCGAGCGTGCGCCCGGGCTTGTGGGTCGCGTCAAGTAGCGTTTCCGGTGAGGCGTTGAGAAAGAGCTTGCCGCGTAGCGCCCCCTGGCTGTAACGCCGGCACGCTGTTTCGCGGCAGGTCATCTCCAGTTCGTTGAGCCGGCCGGCGTGGCGTGCTGTGGCGAGCAAATTGATCGGGGAGTGCAGCGGGCCGTTGGATGGTCCACGGCTGAGTGCTTCATAACCGAGAATGCGTCGCTCCGAAAGCGAGACAATGGGTTGGAACAGGGTGGTGATGTCGCCGTGAGCAAGGATATGTCCCAGCGTGCTCAACTGCTCGGTGACTGTCATGGAGGTCTCTGGGTGTGAAAAGAAAAGGGCCGAAACGCGGCCCTTTCATTTCACGATGTCGTGATGTCAATTTGATGACATCGCGGCGTTCCACTCGATTCAGTGCTTGGCCATCGCCGAGCTGAGACCGAGGTAATCGAGCAGAATGCGCCCGCTCTCGGAGAGGTAGGCATCATCCTCCGGCTTTGGTTTGTCCGCTTCCGCGTGAGGCGTGTTTTCGTCTTCCTTCTCCAGCTTTGCCAGTGGCTCCTCACCTTTGGCCAGGCGCAATGCATTCTCCAAGGCCAGCTGACGCTTCTCGATATCGGCCTGTTGTGCACGCCGCTTTTCTTCATTGAGGCTGACGGTGGTTTCGTGCATCAGCTCCTGGGCAAGCGCCAGACGATCGCGGGTGAAGACGAAGTCCGGGTTCTCGCCGGTGCGTGCTTCGTGGCGTGCCTTCAGCTCGGCGAGGAAAGGCTTGAACGGGTTCATGTCCGGATTGATCGCCGCGCGGATGCTGTCCCAAGGCAGCGCTTCCGGCAGCGCACTCTCACCGATTTCCTTGGTGTCGACATCGGCAGGGTAGCTGATGTCGGGAATCACACCCTGATGTTGAGTGCTCTGCCCGGATACGCGGTAAAACTTGGCCAGGGTCAGTTTCAGCTCACCATGGTTGAGAGGCTGGATCGTCTGCACGGTGCCCTTGCCGAAGGTCTGGCCACCGAGGATTAAGGCCCGGTGGTAGTCCTGCATCGCGCCGGCGAAGATCTCCGAGGCCGATGCCGAAAGACGGTTGACGAGGACGGCCAGCGGCCCCTTGTACAGCGCGCCGGTCTGTTCATCGGCAAGCACGTCTACGCGGCCATCGCTGTTGCGTACCAGCACAGTCGGACCCTGATCGATGAATAGGCCGGTGAGCTCGGTGGCCTCTTGCAGTGAGCCGCCGCCGTTGTTGCGCAGGTCGATGACCACGCCGTCCACTTTCTCTGCTTCCAGTTCGGAGAGCAGCTTTTTAACGTCACGCGTGGTGCTCTTGTAGTTCTGGTCCCCGGCGCGCAGTGCCTTGAAGTCGAGGTAGAACGCCGGAATTTCGATCACGCCGAGCTTGAAGTTCTGCCCCTGGTGTTCCAGGTTCAGCACCGACTTCTTCGCTGCCTGCTCCTCGAGCTTCACTGCTTCGCGGGTAATGGCGACGACCTTGCTGCTCTGGTCATTCGGCGCATTGCTCGCCGGGATGACTTCCAGGCGCACGACCGAACCCTTCGGGCCGCGGATGAGTTTGACCACCTCATCCAGACGCCAGCCGATGACGTCGACCATCTCATCGTTAGCCTGGCCGACGCCGACAATCTTGTCCGCTGGCGCCAGCTGCTTGCTCTTCTCCGCTGGGCCGGCCGGCACCAGGCGTACGATCTTCACGTGCTCGTTGTCACTCTGCAGCACCGCGCCGATGCCCTCGAGCGACAGGCTCATGTTGATGTCGAAATTCTCCGCGCTGTCCGGCGACAGGTATTGGGTGTGCGGATCGTAGGTCTGCGCGAAGGCGTTGATGTAGGTCTGGAAAACGTCCTCGCCACGGGTCTGGTTCAGGCGCGATAGCTGATTCTTGTAGCGTTTGGTCAGCAATTCCTCGATGGCCTTCGGCTCCTTGCCGGCGATCTTCAGACGCAATACCTCGTCCTTTACCCGCTTGCGCCACAGGTCATCCAGCTCTGCGGTGTCCTTGGCCCAGGCGGCCTTCTCACGGTCGACCAGCAGCTCCTCGTCGACGCTGAAGTCGAAGCTGTCGACGCCCTTGTCGAGCAGGCTCAGGGCGTAGTTCAACCGGTTCTGCAAGCGCTCGAGATGACGGGAGTAGATGATGAAACCGGGTTCGAGATTGCCGCCCTTGAGGAAGTCGTCGAACTGGTTGCGCCACTTGCCGAACTCTTCGAGGTCGGATGCCAGGAAATAGCTGCGCGAGGGATCGAGCATCTGGATGTAGCTGTCGAAGATCTTTGCCGAACGCGCGTCGTTCAGCGGCGGCTTGTTGTAGTGATGGCGCTTGAGCAGTTCGACGACGTTCAGGCTGGCTATGACCTGGTCACGATCGGGTTGCAGGTAGTCCCAGTTCTCCGGCGTGCTGACGGCTTTGGCCATCGCCAGGGAAGCGTGAAGGCCGAAAAGGACGGCGAGAACGGTGCAGGTCAGCGTACGTTTCATGGCTTGGGGGCGACGTAAGGCTAGGGAATAACGCATATTAGGCCATCTAAAGTAGGCGCCGGTTCGGTTTTCCGTCCGGCGGTGGAAAGCACAAGCCCGATGGTTGAGGTGGTCAAAGAAGGCCAGCGAGCGATCAGTTGGGTGGGCATAGATAGGAACCACTATGGAGGCAGCATGAAGGCATTGCAAGGTATCGAGGGGCATCTGGAGTGGGCCGAGCGACCGGCTCCGGCGTGCGGCGATGGCGAAATCCGTATCCGTGTGGCTGCTGCCGGGCTGAACCGTGCGGACCTGCTGCAGCGAGGCGGACACTACCCGCCGCCGGCAGGTGTCACCGACATCCTGGGGCTGGAATGCGCAGGGGTGGTCGCCGAGGTCAGTGGGCGCAGCCGCTGGAAGGTGGGTGATCGCGTGTGCACGCTGCTGGCTGGTGGTGGCATGGCCGAGGAGGTGGTGGTCGATGCCCGTCATGCGCTGCCGGTTCCCGAGGGCATGTCGCTGCATGAAGCTGCGGTGATCCCGGAGGTATATGCCACGGCCTGGCTCAATCTCTATCGTCTGGGTGCTTTACTGGCCGGCGACAAGGTGCTGCTGCACGCTGGCGCCAGTGGTGTTGGCTCGGCGGCGATCCAGTTGTGCAAGGCTTTCGGCAATCCCTGCTGGGTCAGTGTCGGCTCGGCCGAGCGGCTGGCCTACTGTGAGTCGCTCGGTGCTCAGGGTGGTGTGCTGCGTGGTGACTCGCTCGAAGCGCTACGCGATTTTGGTCCGTTCGACATGATCCTCGACCCGGTCGGTGCCAAGTACGCCGCATTGAACATGCAGCTGCTGGCGATGGATGGGCGTTGGGTGATGATCGGCTTGATGGGCGGACGCAAGGCCGAGATGGATCTGGCTGGTTTGCTGGCCAAGCGCATCCAGTTGATCGGCTCGACCCTGCGCAGCCGCGACGCCGATTACAAGGCCGGGCTGCTGGCGGAAATGGAAGAGAAGGTCTGGCCGCTGTTCACCCAGGGCAAGCTTTCGCCGCGTCTGGAGCGAACCTTTGCCATCGGTGATGTGGAGGCTGCATTCGAAACGCTGGCCAGCAACACCGTGTCCGGCAAGGTGGCCCTGGTGATCGATAGCGCGCTTTCCTGATCCGCATCGTCCTGATGTGGACGGAGCCAGATTTCGCTTTGCCTTGATGGATCGAGCAGGTTTGCAGTGCTGCAGACCTGCCCGGTGCGGTTCAAGGCAACTGGCTGCTGGCGTAGAACGCGGTCAGTACCTTGACCAGATGCGCCAGGTCCTGGCTACCCGCAAGCTCGCGGATCGAGTGCATGGCGAAGGTCGGCAGGCCGATGTCGACGGTACGCACACCCAGCTGACTGGCCGTGATCGGGCCGATCGTGGAGCCGCAACCCATGTCGCTGCGGGTGACGAAACTCTGCACCGGCACTTCGTTTTCCAGGCAGAGATGGCGGAAGAAGCCGGCAGTTTCGCTGCTGGTGGCGTAGCGCTGGTTGTTGTTCACCTTGATCACTGGACCAGCGTTGAGCTTCGGCCCGTGATTGCCGTCGTGCTTGTCGGCGTAGTTCGGGTGCACCGCGTGGGCATTGTCGGCGGAAATCAGCAGAGAATGGCTGATGGCGCGCTGGAAGTCGTCCTCATCCGGCAGCACGCGACGCAAGACCTGCTCCAGGAACGGGCCATCCGCGCCGCACAGCGAGGTCGAGCCGACTTCCTCGTGATCGGTGCAGACCAGCACGCAGGTGTGCTCGGGTTCGGCGTTCAGCAAGGCCTGCAAGCCCGCAAAGCACGAAAGCAGATTGTCCAGACGCGCGCCGGCGATGAAGTCACTGTGCAAGCCGATGACCGCCGCGCTCTGGGTGTCGTAGAAGCTCAGTTCGAAGTCCAGCACCACGTCGGCGACCAGCCCATGTTCACGGCCAAGTTGATCGGCGAGCAGTGCGCGGAAGTCCGGGCTTTCCTGGCTGGCGATCTGGGCCAGAATCGGCGGTAGCTCGTTCTGCGCGTTGATGGCCCAGCCCTGATTGGCTTCCCGATTGAGGTGGATCGCCAGGTTCGGAATCGTCGCGATCGGAACCTTGAAGTCGATCAGCTGGCTTTCGATGCGGCCATCACGGCTATAGGTGACACGGCCGGCCAGCGACAGATCGCGGTCGAACCAAGGAGCGAGCAGGGCGCCGCCATACACCTCGACACCCAGCTGCCAGAAGCCCTGGCGCTGCAGCTCGGGCTGCGGCTTGACCCGCAGGCACGGGCTGTCGGTATGGGCGCCAACCAAGCGCAGGCCGTGTTCGACGAGCGCCTTGCTGCCCAGCTGGAAGGCGATGATGGCCGAGTCGTTGCGGGTGACGTAATAACGCCCGCCCGCCTCGGTATGCCAGACGTCGCGCTCGTCCAGCGCACGGTAGCCGGCGGCCTGTAGCGCCTGGGCGAGATTCTGGGTGGCATGGAACGGGGTAGGGGACGCCTGCAGATATTCGATCAGGCCTTGGTTGAGAGCTTTGCGCATTTCGGACTCCGGACTGCAAGGTCACGAAGTCTATAGCATTCGACACCTGGTAATAAGCGCACCGGAACCGCCTGCATCTAGTAAGTGCGCGCGATGGCACGTGCTTGTCGTCATCAGAACGGTGCCGGGCACTCGAAGCGTAGGCGCTCGCCGGTTTGCGGGTGGGTCAGGGTGAGCATACTGGCGTGCAGACACAGGCGCTCATGGGCTTGCAGGGCTTGCTCGTGGGCATACAGGCGATCGCCGAGCAGCGGATGCCCGATCGACAGCATATGGACTCGCAACTGGTGGGAGCGGCCGGTGATGGGGGTCAGCTCGACGCGGCTGTAGTCGCCGCAGCGTTCAAGCACGCGCCAGAAGGTCAGTGCGTGCTTGCCCAGCTCGTGGTCGACGACGTGGCGCGGCTTGGTCGGCGGATCGTAGCGCAGCGGCAGGTCAATGCTGCCGCTGTCCTGTTCGGGCTGGCCCCAGCACAGCGCGGTATAGGCCTTTTCCGTTTCACGATCATGGAACTGACGGGACAGCTCACGGTGCGTATCAGCGTCGCGGGCGAGCACGATTAGTCCGGAGGTTTCCCAGTCCAGGCGATGCACGATGCGCGCTTCGGGATAGCCGTTTTCCTGCAGGCGGGTCACCAGGCAGTCACGGTTGTCTTCGGCGCGGCCCGGTACGGACAGCAGCAGGGTCGGCTTGTTGATGACCAGCAGGGCGGCGTCCTGATGGACGATCTCGATAGCGCTTAGAGGCATTCGCTTTTCCACAAACGAAGACGGCGACCCGTGGGCCGCCGCTTCTGTACGCCGGTTTCGCTCAGCGATCCGGCAGGGTGATATTGAGTTCGAGAATCGAGCAGCTGCCCTGGTCCTCGAGTGCAACCTGGACCTGATCGCTGTCGATGTTGACGTACTTGCGGATCACCTCGACCAGCTCTTTCTGCAGGGCCGGCAGGTAGTCCGGCTCGGTGCGCTGGCCACGCTCGTGGGCGACGATGATCTGCAGACGCTCCTTGGCGATCGCGGCTGGGGTTTCCTTCTTCTTGCGTTCACGGAAGAAGTCGAAAAGGTTCATTCGCGGCCTCCGAAAAGTCGTTGCAGGAAGCCCGGCTTCTTGACGTCGAGGAAGCGGTGCGCGACTTCCTTGCCGAGCAGACGGTCCACGGCGTCGCTGTACGCCTGGCCGGCGTCGCTCTGGTCGTCGAGAATCACCGGGATACCCTGGTTGGAAGCCTTGAGTACAGCCTGCGACTCGGGGATCACGCCCAGCAGGCGGATGGAGAGGATTTCCTCGACGTCTTCGACGCCGAGCATTTCGCCCTTGGTGACACGCTCGGGGTTGTAGCGGGTCAGCAGCAGATGCTCCCGGATCGGTTCTTCGCCGTTCTCGGCGCGACGCGACTTGCTCGCCAGCAGGCCGAGCATGCGGTCGGAGTCGCGAACCGAAGAGACTTCCGGGTTGGTGACGACGATGGCTTCGTCGGCGAAGTACATCGCCAGGTGCGCGCCCTTCTCGATACCGGCCGGGGAGTCGCAGATGACGTATTCGAAATTCTTGCCCAGCTCGTCGATGACCTTGCCAACGCCTTCCTGGGTCAGCGCGTCCTTGTCGCGTGTCTGGCTGGCGGCCAGCACGTAGAGGTTCTCGAGACGCTTGTCCTTGATCAGGGCCTGGGTCAGGGTTGCGTCGCCATTGATTACGTTGACGAAGTCGTAAACCACCCGGCGTTCGCAGCCCATGATCAAGTCGAGGTTCCGCAGACCGACGTCGAAGTCGACGATGACAGTCTTGTGGCCGCGCAGAGCGAGGCCGGTACCGATGGCGGCGCTGGTGGTGGTTTTACCAACGCCACCTTTGCCGGAAGTGACTACGATGATCTTGGCCAAGGTGATTCACCCTAAATATTTAAAAAATCGGGACCTTTCGCCGATTTCAGCGTCAGGATTGCCCGTTTGGTCCTTGAAAATTCGCGGCAGTATCCGTTAAAGGCGGGTGATGTTCAACACGTCGCCAGAGAGGCTGATCTGTACCGCTTCAGCCCAGAGAGGATCGCGTCGCAGATCCTCGGCTACCTTGTACTGGCCGGCGATGGAGACCATTTCAGCGGTGAGTTGCTGACAGAAGATCCGCGCCGAAGTGTCGCCTTTGATACCCGCCAAGGCGCGACCTCGAAGCGGACCGTAGACATGGATGTTGCCATCGGCGAGAAGTTCCGCACCGGGGCTCACGGGAGCGAGAACGATGAGGTCGCCGCCTTGCGCGTAGACCTGCTGGCCGCCGCGGATGGGGGTGGTCACGACGCGGGTCGGGCGATAGACCGGCTCGGCTGGTTTGGCCGGGGTTTTCGAGCTCAGGTCGACCTGCCGCTCACGAGCACCGGAAGGCGGCAGCACCGGCAGATCGAGCACCGCGGCCGCCTCGAGGTGGGACGGTTCGCTGGTGCGCAGGGCCAGGGTACGCAGACGATGCTTGCGGCACAGGCTGACCAGCGCAGCGATATCGATCTCGCGAGCCGCCTCCGGCAGCTTGTCCAAGGCCAGGACCAGCGGGGTGTTATTGAAGAAGTCCGGCGCCTGCTCGACCTTGGCCGCGAGTTGCTCGTCGAGACGCTCGATGTCGTTGCTGGCGAGTTCCAGCACGGTGATGGCGAGCATGCTGCCCTTGAGCTGGAAGGCTGGGGACTGATCGGTGAGGTCGGCTTGGCTCATGGTCTGTCTGCTGCGGTAAATGGCGAGGACTTATAGCGGGGAGCGCCGCCGCCTGCAACCCGGCAAGGGCCTGCGGAACGATCACTGGTGCGTTGAGGTTCGGTCAATGCGGGCATTTGCCGGTAGAATGCGCCGCTTCATAGGCTGTCGAGCTATTCATGGACCGTCCTCAGTTTCGTGCGTACTTCCTGCACCCGCGCTTCTGGCCGCTGTGGCTGGGCCTGGGCGTGCTGTGGCTGCTGGTCCAGTTGCCATATTCGGTTCTGTTGAAACTGGGGCGCGGGCTTGGCGCACTGATGTTTCGTTTCGCCGGTTCGCGTCGCTACATCGCCCGGCGCAATCTGGAGCTGTGTTTCCCCGAACTGAGTCAGGCGCAACGCGAGCGTCTGTTGCGGGAGAACTTTGCCTCCAACGGCATTGCCTTCTTCGAGATGGCCATGAGCTGGTGGTGGCCGCAGGCACGCCTGCAGCGCCTGGCCAGGATCGATGGGCTCGAGCATCTGCAGCAGGCTCAGGCTGCAGGGCAGGGTGTGATCCTGATGGCGCTGCATTTCACTACGCTGGAGATCGGCGCCGCGCTGCTCGGCCAGCGGCACACCATCGATGGCATGTATCGCGAGCACAAGAATCCGCTTTTCGACTTCGTCCAGCGTCGCGGGCGCGAACGGCACAACCGTGATGCGAGTGCCATCGAGCGCGAGGATGTGCGGGCGATGCTCAAGGTATTGCGCGCGGGGCGCGCCATTTGGTACGCGCCGGACCAGGACTATGGGCGCAAACAGAGCCTGTTTGTACCGCTATTTGGCGTCCAGGCGGCGACCGTCACCGCCACGACCAAGTTCGCCCGGCTGGGCCGGGCGCGGGTCATACCCTTCACCCAGGAACGCCTGGCGGACGGTTCGGGGTATCGACTGGTGATCCATCCGCCGCTGCAGGACTTCCCGGGTGAAAGTGAAGAGGCGGACTGTCTGCGGATCAACCAGTGGATAGAAGAGGCGGTCAGTGCGGTACCCGAGCAGTACCTCTGGGCGCATCGCCGCTTCAAGACCCGCCCGGTAGGCGAGCCCAGCTTGTATAAAAAGAGGAAGACGCGTTCGGCCGTCTAGTGGACTGCCATTTGCGCCAGGCCTGGTGCCTTCCCGGGCAGATCGTGCAGGTCAGGCCAACGTACCGTCCCGGAAGTCTCGCAGCGCCTGCTCGATCTCCTCGCGGCTGTTCATCACGAATGGCCCGTACTGCACGATCGGCTCACCGAGTGGGCGGCCTGCCAGCAGCATCAGCCGGGCGCCACGTTCGCTGGACAGATTGAGCTCGCCGTCCTGGGACATCTGAACCAACTGGCCTTTGCTCACCGCCTGCTCACCCACCCGCAGCGTCCCTTCATAGACGTAGAGCAGCAACCGATGGCCATCCGGCACTTGCGGCGAGACGGCACTCTCGGCTGAAAGCTGCAGGTCGAACAGCAGAGGCTCGGTATCGGGCCGCTGCACGATCCCGTGCTGTTCGATATCGCCGGCCTTGAACACGCCGGCGATGACCTTGGCCTGCACGCCGCCCGGCTGGGCGAGTCGCGGTATTTCGGCCGGGGCGAAATCGCGATAGTCCGGATCGCCGAGCTTGGCGTGGGAGGGCAGGTTCAACCATAGCTGGAAGCCGCGCATGGTGCCTTCCTGCTGCTGCGGCATCTCGCTATGGATGACGCCGCGCGCTGCGGTCATCCACTGCACGCCTCCGCTCTCCAACAACCCCACATTGCCCATGTGATCCTCGTGGCGCATGCGTCCTTCGAGCATGTAGGTGATGGTTTCGAAGCCGCGATGTGGGTGGGGCGGGAAGCCGGCAATGTACTCGTCAGGGTCGTTGGAACCGAACTCGTCGAGCATCAGGAACGGATCGAAGCGCTCCGGGGCAGCGCCGCCGAAGACGCGGGTCAGGCTGACGCCGGCGCCATCGGACGTGGCGCGGCCGCTGGTGATGGAAAGAATTTCACGCTGGGACATGATCGAATGCCTCTCGGTTTGAATTCGCCAAGAGTAGATGGGTTGCTTCGATCAATGGGTGCGTAATATCGCTACAAACAATCGATAAAGTGGGTTATTCCTCTACCAGCAGATCCCGCGCCCGGCTGTAGACGTAGCGCACCTTCTCGTATTCGAACGGCGAATTGAGCTGACCGTAGCGGAAGCTGGTGACATGCCGCGCATTGACGGCCCGCAGCGCCGTCAGGCTCAACTCGCCGCCGGTGGTTTCGGAATACTGCAGAAACTCCACCTGCCGCTCGACGGCGAAGTCGGCCACGCGGCCCGTGGTGTCGCGCAGGTTGGACGGGCCCAGCGCCGGAAGAATCAGGTACGGCCCCTGGGGAACGCCCCAATAACCGAGGGTCTGGCCGAAGTCTTCGCTCTGACGCGGCAGCCCCATGCGCGTTGCCGGGTCCCAGAGGCCGCCCACACCCAGGATGCTGTTGAACAGGAAGCGTGCGGTGGCATTCGCCGCGCGCTGGCCCTTGAATTGAGCCAGGCTGTTGAACAGCGTCGGCACTTCGCCGAGGTTGCTGAAGAAATTGCTCACGCCAGTGCGCACCGGCCGCGGCGTGACGTAGCGATAGCCGCGCACCACCGGCAGCATCACCCACTGATCGAGCCGATAGTTGAAGTGGTAGATGCGCCGGTTGACCGACTCGAACGGATCGTAGACGTCCAGTGCCTGGAAGGTGGCGCGCTCGAACTCGCGCTGATCCAGGCCGGGATTGAACTCCAGATTGCGCAGCGGATGGGTGAAACCATCCTCATCCACCTTCGGCGTGTCGGCGAAGGCCAGACCACTGGCCAGAAGCAACGGCAGCAGCATTCCTTTAGCCACGGAAGAACTCCAGCATGTGTTGAGTGTTTACGCGGTAGTTGAGGTTGCCGCAGTGGCCGCCTCGCGGATAAAGGGTCAGGCGATCACCGAAGGTACGGCGCAGGAAGCCGAGGTCACCCTCGCCGAGGATCAGGTCGTCGGCGTTGTGCATGACGGCGATCTTCGGACTCTGGCGCAGGTAATCCTCCAGCGCGTACAGGCTGACCTGCTGGATCAGCTGGGTCAGGCTGCCGCCGTCGTACTGGGCGCGCCACATCGGAATCACCTGCTCGGTGATGTAGCAGTCGAAGCTGCACAGCAGTGCGCGCTTGAAGAACGGCTCCAGACGGGTGCCTTCGTTGATCGGATACTCGGGAGGCGTGATCAGGCCGCGACGGTTGATCAGGTCGGAGGTGAAGGTGATATCCGCGGCGGAGAAGCGGAACACCGAACCGATGAGCATCGCCATCTGCTCGTCGCTGAGCTTCAGGTTCGATTGCTGGAAATCGTAGAGAACGGCCTCGTCGAGGTCGATATAGCCCTTCTGACGGTAATAGCGCGTGAGCTTTTCCAGAATCACTTCGTAGAAGGTGGTGTGGTCGTTAATGCCTTCGACGCGGGTCTGCACCAGCTTGTCCAGGTTGCTGACCGAGGTGTAGAGGTTGACCGGCGGATTCAGCAGCAGCACGCGCTTGAAGTTGAAGCTGCGGCGGGTTTCGTCCAGCTGGCTGACGAACGCGGCATTCAGGGCGCCGAGGCTGTAGCCGGTGAGGTGGTATTCGGTGACGGGCAGCTTGTGGTGCTGCGCGCGGACTGCCTGCATGACCCGGTACAGGTCCTTGGCATCGTCGCTGCTGATCCCGGGTGTTGCGTAGCGCGAGGCGGCGGACATGAAGTCATAGCTGGTCGGCGACGACAACTGCACCACATGGTAGCCGGCGCCGTAGAACAGACGCTTCAGGGCTTCGGTCTTGCCTGCCGAATAGCGCGCGCCGGTACCGGAAATGATGAACATGAGTGGCGCGGGGCCGCTTTGCCGAGCGAGCCGATAACGCAGCTTTTTGACCGGCCAGAAGTTGTCCGGCAGGGTGAACTCGCGTTCGGGACGCAGACGCAGGTTGTAGTCGGCCTGGTCGATATCGTCATCGGTCGGCACTTCGGCGCGTAGCTCGATGGGCGTACCGGCGATGGTGGCTTCGAAGGGGTTGGACAGCGGGAAGCCGTACTCCTCGACAGTCAGATCGGCGGCGTGGACAGGCGCAACGACCAGGGCGAGCAGGGCGGTCAGGCGCAACAACAGCTGCATGGTGCTTCTCCGTTAACAGGCCCGGCTGGCCTGTGGCAAGGCAGCGACGGGGTCCCGCGCTACCTGTCCCAATAGAACTGCATCGGCCGCACAATGCAAGCCAACTTCACTATGGCAGCGCGGTTGCGGATTCGATCCCTGCGCAGGATGAGAAATGACGACGGCGTCAGGCGTGATGGTGCAGCCAGGCATGTTTGGGGATGGGCATCTTGCTTGCCGGACTGCGTTCGAAACGCTGCCAGAGCTTCTCGTGGAAGTAGAAGCCCACCGAGTTGCACAGCGGTTCGACGGTGGCGACCAGGCCGCCAATGGCGATGCTGCCAGTCAGTGCATAGGTCACCGAAAAGGCGATGCAGAAGTGCATCAGGGTGAACGTCACGGTCTTCAGCATGGCCCCGTCTCCTTGTGCAGTCGAGAATCGTTCTCGCGATGGAGAGAGTCTGGTCGAGCCCGGGCAATGTCTGAAATCAACGTTTCGCATGTGCGACATAGCGCCACACTATTTGTATGTGGATTTGTTGCGGCGCCCCATTTTCCGCGGCTGAACGGCTCTACGACGGGTGTTTTTGTGAACTGCATTCAGACCAAAGTCGGGTGGTGTTCATCCGACCCAAGCCTAAAGTAGCCGCCCCTGCTCCCACCGGGGGGTAGCGACCGTGGAGACAGATTCCAATGCACAATGAAAATGTTTACCGGCAGATCTATGCCAATCCGCGTTTCCAGGAACTGGTTGCCAAGCGCGGCCGTTTTGCCTGGCTGCTATCGGCTGTCATGCTCAGCGCCTACCTGGCGTTCATCCTGCTGATCGCCTTCGAGCCAAAGATCCTCGGCATTCCGCTGTCCGCCAATACCGTGACCACCTGGGGTATCCCGGTTGGCGTCGGGGTGATCTTCATGGCGTTCATCCTGACCGGTGTCTATGTGCAGCGTGCCAATGGTGAGTTCGATCGCATCAACCAGGAAATCCTCAACGAGGCACAGAAATAATGATCCTGCGTTTCCTGATGGCTGCCTTCCTCCTGGCAGTCTCGCCTGCGCTGCTCGCCGATGCGATTACCGGCGAAGTCCAGAAACAGGCCACCAACTACACCGCCATCATCATGTTCGTGGTGTTCATCGTCTTCACCATGGGCATCACCAAGTGGGCGGCCAAGCGCAACACCTCCACGGCTGATTACTACACCGCGGGTGGTAGCATCACCGGCTTCCAGAACGGCCTGGCTATCGCCGGCGACTTCATGTCGGCGGCATCCTTCCTGGGCATTTCCGCGCTGGTCTACACCAGCGGCTACGACGGCCTGATCTACTCCATCGGCTTCCTCGTCGGCTGGCCGATCATCCTCTTCTTGATGGCCGAGCGCCTGCGCAACCTGGGCAAGTTCACCTTCTCCGACGTGGCGTCCTATCGCCTCGGTCAGACGCAGATCCGTCTGCTCTCCGCGTTCGGTTCGCTGATCGTGGTGGCCTTCTACCTGATCGCGCAGATGGTCGGCGCCGGCAAGCTGATCCAGCTGCTGTTCGGCCTGGACTACTACGTAGCCGTGGTGCTGGTCGGTGTGCTGATGGTCATGTACGTGCTGTTCGGCGGCATGCTCGCCACCACTTGGGTGCAGATCATCAAGGCGGTCCTGCTGCTGTCCGGTGCCTCCTTCATGGCCATCATGGTGATGAAGAGCGTTGGCTTCGACTTTGGCAGCCTGTTCGCCGAAGCAGTGAAGATCCACGAGAAAGGCGCTCAGATCATGAGCCCGGGCGGCCTGGTTTCCGATCCGATCTCGGCGATCTCCCTCGGACTGGCGCTGATGTTCGGCACCGCTGGCCTGCCGCACATCCTGATGCGCTTCTTTACCGTTTCCGACGCCAAGGAAGCGCGCAAGAGCGTGTTCTACGCCACCGGCTTCATCGGCTACTTCTACATCCTGACCTTCATCATCGGCTTCGGCGCGATCCTGCTGGTCAGCACCAACCCGGACTTCAAGGACGTGACCGGCGCCATCGTCGGCGGCACCAACATGGTCGCCATCCACCTGGCCAGCGCGGTGGGCGGCAACCTGTTCCTCGGCTTCATCTCCGCAGTCGCCTTCGCCACCATTCTCGCCGTCGTGGCGGGTCTGACCCTGGCCGGTGCGTCGGCGGTTTCCCACGACCTCTATGCCTGCGTGATCAAGCAAGGCAAGGCGCGGGAAGAGGACGAGATGCGCGTGACCAAGCTGACCACCCTGACCCTGGGCGTGGTGGCGATTCTGCTCGGCATCATCTTCGAAAAGCAGAACATCGCCTTCATGGTCGGCCTGGCATTCTCCATCGCCGCCAGCTGCAACTTCCCAGTGCTGTTCCTTTCCATGTACTGGAAGGGCCTAAGCACCCGCGGCGCGCTGTTCGGTGGCTCGCTGGGGCTGTTCACTGCGTTGCTGCTGACCATCATCAGCCCGACCGTATGGGTCGACGTGTTCGGTTATGCCGAGGCGATCTTCCCCTACAAATACCCGGCGCTGTTCTCGATGGCCGCCGCGTTCATCGGCATCTGGTTCTTCTCGGTCACCGACAAGTCCAAGCGTGCCGGCGAGGAGCGCGAGCGCTTCTTCGCCCAGTTCGTTCGTTCGCAGACCGGCCTGGGTGCCACCGGTGCCGTCGCGCACTGACGCAATGCTGGCAGAAACAAGGGCAGCCCTCGGGCTGCCCTTTTTTATTCGTGGCGCAGGTCGCTCGTGCAGCTATAGCGAGCCCATGCTGCCGCCATATTGCCTGCCCGGAACCGTGCGGTCAGCCCCATGAGCCGCGGGTTTGCCAAGGGCATTCATCAGTCTGATGGATGCCGGTCCGTGCCCCGGCATTCGCTAGACTCGCTGGCACTACCCGAACAACAAAAGGCAGCACAACGATGCACAACCGCATGATGATTACCGGTGCCGGCTCCGGGCTCGGTCGCGAGATTGCCCTGCGCTGGGCGCGTGAGGGCTGGCAGCTGGCGCTTTCCGATGTCAACGAAGGCGGCCTGGCGGAAACCCTGAAAATGGTCCGCGAAGCGGGCGGTGACGGCTTCACCATGCGCTGCGACGTGCGTGACTACAGCCAGCTGATCGCCTTCGCCCAGGCCTGCGAGGAGAAGCTTGGCGGCATCGATATCGTGGTCAACAATGCCGGTGTGGCTTCCGGCGGCTTCTTCGACGAGTTGTCGCTGGAGGACTGGGACTGGCAGATCGCGATCAACCTGATGGGCGTGGTCAAGGGCTGCAAGGCGTTCCTGCCGTTAGTACAGAAGAGCAAGGGCAAGATCATCAACATCGCCTCCATGGCGGCGCTGATGCAGGCACCGGGCATGAGTAACTACAACGTGGCCAAGGCCGGCGTGGTGGCGCTGTCGGAAAGCCTGCTGGTCGAGCTGCGCCAGGCCGAGGTCGGCGTGCATGTGGTCTGCCCGTCGTTCTTCCAGACCAACCTGCTGGATTCCTTCCGCGGCCCGACGCCGAACGTGAAGGCGCAGATCGGCAAGCTGCTGGAGTCCTCGCCGATTACTGCGGCGGACATCGCTGACTACATCCACCAGCAGGTCGCCAAGGGCGAGTTCATGATCCTGCCGCACGACGAGGGCCGTATGGCCTGGAAGGTCAAGCAGCAGAACCCTCAGGCGATCTACGACGATATGGCGCTGCTGGCCGAAAAGAAACGCGCCAAGAGCAAGGCGCTCTGAGACTGCCCGGCCGCTTCGGCGGCCGCTGCGGTTGCCTCGGGGAGAGGCGGGGAGTAGGGTTGCCTGTCCGGCTTTTTTCGCCGTAACCCTATGGATCGCTTGTGAATTTCCCCTCCCGCGGGCTGCTGATGCTGGCGCTGGTCCTGGCTGCCATCAACCTGCGCCCAGGTATTACCTCCTTCGCTCCGCTGATCGAGCGCATCGCCGAAGAGCTTTCGCTTTCTCGCGGTCTGATCAGTCTCACCACGGCCTTGCCGGTTCTGCTGATGGGCTTGCTCGCCCCCCTGGCGCCGCGGCTGGCCGTGCGTTTCGGGCTGGAGCGCAGCATCGCGCTGTGCCTCGGGCTGATCGGCGTGGCATTGCTGTTGCGGCTGTTCGGCCACAATGCCGTTCTGCTGATCGGCACCGCCGGGCTGGTTGGCGCAGGGATCGCCGTCGCCGGGCCGCTGCTGTCCGGTTTCATCAAGCGCTACTTCCTCGAACGCATGGGCCAGACCGCCGCCTGGTACTCGCTGAGCATGGCGGTCGGCGGCACCCTCGGCGTAGTGGTGACGGCGCCGGCCACCGAGGTGATGGGGCAGGACTGGACGCGTGGCCTGGCGCTCTGGGCGCTGCCGGCCCTGGCTGCGCTGCTGATCTGGTCGCGCTTGCCCAATCAGCCGGAAGCCGCCAGCGAGAGTCGTGCCGGTTTGCCCTGGAAGGAGCCTCGGGCCTGGTTGCTCAGTGTCTACTTCGCCCTTCAGGCCGGGCTGTTCTACGCGCTGGCCACTTGGCTGGTGGCTCGTTATCACGAGGTTGGCTACAGCCTGCTGCAAAGTAATGCGTTCTTCAGTGGCTTCATGCTCATCGGCCTGCCGAGCGCCTTTGCCATGCCCTGGTTGGCGCAGCGGCTAGGCAATCGGCATCGAATCATGGCGGCGTGCGGCGGGTTGGCGACCCTTTGTCTGGCAACAATCGCTCTGGCACCGAGCTGGCAACCCCTGCTGGCCTGCATGCTGCTCGGCGTCGCGCTCAACGGCACTTTCTCCCTGGCGCTGATCTCGCCGATGTACGAAGCCAATACTCCGTTGGCGGTCAGCCGGCTGACCGCGATGATGCTCTGCACCGGCTACTGCCTGGCGTGCCTGACACCGGTACTGGCCGGGCTCGGGCGTGATCTGGCGGGTGACTATCGCATGCCATTCCTGGTCCTCACCGGCATGGCGGCATGCATGTCGTTGTTGGCGATGCGCCTGCGGCCACGGCATCAGGATCGCTGAACCGTCCCGAGGCTGTGGCCTGTTTCACCACTTCCCAAGCCGCGGGTGACCCGCCCGCCGCGCTGTGCTAGAAAGCTCGCCGTCCCAGTTCATCCCTGCGTTTCGGAGTTTCGAGTGGAGTCTGAATCCATCGTTTATGGCTGCATCCGTGATTGGCCTTCCGCCGACCCCGAGCAGTGCCGCCAGCGCCGGGCGAACAATCTGGCTGCCGTGCAGGCGTTGCCGCAGGGCGAGGCCTGGCCCTTCATCGGTCGCGAGATGTTTTCCTTCTGCCGTAACGAGGAGCTGGGCCTGTACCAGACCCAGGTGATCCACTTCGGTGCCAGCTACCGCGCAGTGGAGTACGAGTGGGCGCTCTGGGTCCAGCGCTTCGAGGAGCTGCTCAAACAGTTGTACTGGACCAGCGCGGTGGTGCACCTGGAAACCGAGCTCAACGGCACCCACACCTTTCGCTGGGAAACCGATACCGGCAGCCACAGTCCGCAGCAGAGCGACCTGCGCATGCGCTGTGCCTGGGAGCGCGAGAGCGGTCTGTTCGGCTGAAACGCGCGGCGGCGTTCAGTCCAGCCACTCGCGCGGCACATCGCGCCTGAGGGCCAGCTGGCATTGCTGACTGTCGGGGTCGAAGACGATGACCGCCTCCCCCTTGTCCAGCGCGCGGCGCACCCGTGTCACCCGGGTTTCAAGCGGGGTTTCGTCACCATTATCGGTGCCATCGCGGGTGACGAAATCTTCAATTAGGCGGGTCAGGGTGTCCGGTTCGAGCTGGTCGTGCGGTATGAGCATGGGATTTCTTCGGGTGAGCCGGTTTGCCACAAGGCCGGGCGGACGTTAGCTCGCGCCGCCCTGCAGGTAGCTGTCCAGGCAAGCATACAGCTGCCGGCTCTCCAGAGGTTTGCCGATGAATTCATCCATACCCGATTCCAGGCCGCGCTGACGGTGCTCTGCCAGTACGTGGGCGGTCACGGCGATGATCGGCACGGCTTGTAGCTCAAGCTCCGCTTCCAGCTTGCGTATCCGCCGGCTGGCTTCGAAGCCATCGAGCTCCGGCATTTCGCAGTCCATCAGGATCAGTTGCACGGCTTCCGGATCGCGACGATAGAGGTCCACGGCCTGGCGTCCGTTGTCGGCGAGCTGAACTGCGTAACCGCGCTTCTTCAGCAGGCCGCGCACCACCATCTGATTCACCGGGTTGTCTTCGGCGACCAGAATGCACGGCTCGCGGGGTGGCTGCTCGGCCGGCGCTTCTTCGATAGCTTCGCTGGTCCGCCGCGGCTCCTCGGCGTACAGGGTTTGCAGCGCCTCGCGCAGCGGCGTGCTCTGCAGAGGGAGCGCCAGGCTGATCAGGCGTAAGCCGGGCGATGGTGGCGGTGGCTCGTGGACTGGCGAATAGAGCATCAGCACCCGCTGATTCGCCTCCAGATGCGGGCGAAGACGCTCCAGCCACTGCGCCGGACTACCCGGCCAGGGCGCCAGCAGAACCAGCAGTGGCGGGGCGGTGAAGTCAGACAGGTAGTCCGGCAGGCATTCCGGGGTCTGGCAGCGCTCGGTGCGCATGCCCCAGCGCCGCAGCAGATGGCTCAACGCTTCGAGGCCCTCGGTATCCTGCGAGGCGAGCAGCGCCGGGCGGCCGCCGAGCAGATGGGCGAGGGGGTCTTCCGTGTCGCTGGCGCTTTGCAGCGGAATCTCGAAGCAGAAGCGACTGCCGCGGCCCGGTGCGCTCTGCACCTCGATATGGCCGTTCATCATTTCCACCAGCTCCTTGCTGATCGCCAGGCCAAGTCCGCTGCCACCATAACGTCGGGTGGTACTCGAATCGCCCTGAGAGAAGGACTCGAACAGTTGCGCCAATACTTCCTGACGCATGCCGATACCGCTGTCGCTGACGCAGAACACCAGGCGCCGGGTGCCTTCCTGGGTCTGACGGCAGGAGACTTCGAGCAGTACGTGGCCGTGCTCGGTGAATTTCAGCGCATTGCTCAGCAGGTTCATCAGAATCTGTTTGAGTCGCGTGGGGTCGCCACGAATCCGTCGCGGCACGCCGGGCTCCAGGCCTACGTGCAGGCTCAGCTGTTTCTCCAGCGCCTGCGCGGTGAACAGGCGGATGGTTTCGGAAATCAGGATTTCCAGATCGAAGTCGATGTCTTCCAGGCTGAGCTTGCCGGAGCCGATCCGGGCGTAGTCGAGGATGTCGTTGATCACCGCCATCAGCGAGTTGCCGGAGCTGGAGATGGTATCCAGATAGAACTGCTGGCTGCGGTCCAGCGGCGTTTCACGCAGCAGTTGCAGCATGCCGAGCACGCCATTGAGCGGAGTGCGGATCTCGTGACTCATCTTGGCCAGGAAGCGGCTCTTGGCTTCATTCTCGCTGGCGGCCCGCTCGGCGGCCTCACGCGAGCGGTAGCCCTCTTCCTTGAGCAGGTTGATGCGATCGGCCAGGCCGATGGACAGGGTGATCAGTTCGAAAGCGACGCTGGCCTTGACCACCGCCGCGCCGTACAGGCCGAACAGCTCGAAGCCCAGCGAGCCGGCCGTGACCAGGATGAACGAGGCCAGCAGTACGCCCCAGGCCAGCGTGTAGTAGACGCCATAGCGCACGCCGCGACGCCAGACGAAGGCGCCGGTGGCAAGCAGGCCGACCGAGGCGGCGATCACCGTGATGCTGGCCAGGATGCTCCAGGTCTGCACGTCCAGCAGCAGCCCGGAAACCATGCTGCCGAGGGCGATCAGCAGCGTGCAGCGCAGCACCAGGTCGAGCCGTGGAAAGAGCTCGCGGGTGTGCAGGAAGTGGCGGCTGAACTGGATGGCGATCAGGCAATGGCTGAACATCAGGACGTAGATGCCCATGGCCACCAGCCCGCCGTCGTCGGCCAGCCATTTGACCAGCAGGCCGTCGAAGGAGAGCGCGAACAGTCCGACGTTGAGGGTGTAGACCAGATACCAGAAGTACGCCGGCTCGCGCAGCGAGGCGAAGAGGAACAGGTTGTAGCAGAACATCGCGAACAGCACGCCGTAGAAGGCGCCGCTGATGCCGCTCAACTCCTGTTGCTGGGCCGCGCTGGCGTTGTAGCTGCTGAAGTACAGCGGCACGTAGAGCGTGCTGGTGGTCTTGATGCGCAACAGAAGGGTGGTTTCGCCCGGAGGCAGATCGACGGGAAACCAGAAGTCGCTGACCTTTACCGGACGATCCGCGAAGGGGTAGCGATCTCCGGTCAGCTGCCTGCTGATGCTGCCGTCGGGGTACTGCAGGAACAGCTCGATGTGGTCGAGCAGCGGGTAGTTGATTTCGACGAAGCCGCCGAGCGGTGCGTCCAGCTCGTTGACCAGTCTGGCGCGTAACCACCATGTCGAGCTGTTCTTGCCCTCGTTCACATGGCCGCTCTCGACGGTGCGCATGCGCTCATCCGCGAATGCCATGACTTCATCGACATCCAGCGTGCCATCCGGGTCCTCGAGGTAGAGGGTGCCGCTTCCGAGTGACTTGCGCAGGTCGGGTGAATCGAACACGACGGGCGAGATTGCCCAGGCTTGGAGCGACAGGCAAAACAGCAGCAAAGCCAGGCATGAACGCGGCGTCATGTTTCGTTCCGGAAGAGGCGCGCCCAAATGGGCGACACATATTAGTAGAGCGATGTGACGGTACCGATTCCTTGGGCTCTACATGGCGCCTTCAGAGTGCCGCACGTCCTTGTCCGGTTAACTTTGCCGAGTTACACGCCGAGCGGCAAGCGTCTGCTGTGCGAAGCAGGCGCCTGGTCACGTAAGCCGATGGCTCAACTATCACGCTCCTGGGGTTGGTGCTGGCGCCCGATCAGTGTGTCGACGGGTGGTACACGGGTGTCGTTCTCCATCTGCGCATCATGTTCCAGTTGATGGCTGAAACGTTCCAGCGAGTCCTTCGAGTGCTGTGAGTCGCTGGCGAAGACCGGCTGGCTGAGCATGTAGCCGCAGAGCAGGCGGCTCATGGCCGCGAGGCTGTCGATGTGGGTGCGTTCGTAGCCATGGGTGGCATCGCAGCCGAAAGCCAGCAGCGCGGTGCGGATGTCGTGTCCCGCTTCGACCGCCGATTGGGCGTCGCTGTGGTAGTAGCGGAACAGGTCGCGGCGCACCGGGATTTCGTTCTCGCTGGCAAGCTTGAGCAGGTGCCGGGACAGATGGAAGTCATAGGGGCCGCCGGAGTCCTGCATCGCCACGGTTACCGCATGCTCACTGGAGGCCTGGCCCTTGGCGGCTGGCGCGATGTCGATGCCGACGAACTCGCTGACATCCCAAGGCAGGGCGCCGGCGGCTCCGGAGCCGGTTTCCTCGGTGATGGTAAACAGCGGATGCACATCGATGGGCGGTTCGCGGCCGCTTTCGACGATGGCCTTCAGTGCCGCTAGCAGCGCGGCGACGCCTGCCTTGTCATCCAGGTGACGGGCGCTGATGTAGCCGTTCTCGGTGAATTCCGGCATTGGATCGAAGGCGACGAAATCACCGACGTTGACCCCCAGCGCGCAGGTTTCGTTGCGGCTGTAGGTATAGGCGTCCAGGCGCAGCTCGACGTGGTCCCAGCTCACCGGTGCTTCATCCACGGCGGTATTGAAGGCATGCCCCGATGCGAGCAGCGGCAGTACGCTACCGCGGATAACTCCGGTATCGGTGAAGACACTGACGCGGCTGCCCTCGGCGAAGCGGCTCGACCAGCAGCCCACCGGTGCCAGGCCCAGGCGGCCGGTATCGTGAATCTCGCGAACAATGGCGCCGATGGTGTCCAGGTGCGCCGCGACGGCGCGATCCGGGCTGTAGCGCCGGCCCTTGAGTGTGGCGCGGATGGTCCCGCGGCGGGTCAGCTCGTAGGGGATGCCCAGCTCGGCCAGGCGCTCGGCAACATAGCGCACAATGGTGTCGGTGAATCCGGTGGGGCTGGGGATGGCGAGCATCTCCAGCAACACGCGTTGCATGTAGTTGAGATCGGGTTCGGGGAGTTTTGCGGTCATGAGAGCTCCTGTTGACGGTGCCTTTTCAGCCACCGGATGGAGTGAATGTCGGAGAGCGGGACCCGCCATAGTGACGAACGACCTGTGGCGACCCGGCTTGGCGCCGGGTCGCGCCAGACTTAACCTGCGGTGCTAAGTGGGAAGAGCAGGTCGATGAAGCGTTCGGCGGTCGGCTGCGGCTGATGATTGGCCAGGCCGACGCGCTCGTTGGCCTCGATGAAGACGTACTCCGGCTGGTCCGGTGCAGGCACCAGCAGGTCCAGGCCCACCACCGGGATGTCCAGCGCGCGGGCGGCGCGTACGGCGGCGTCGACCAGCTCGGGGTGCAGTTGCGCGGTGACGTCTTCCAGCGTGCCACCGGTATGCAGGTTGGCGGTGCGGCGCACCGCGAGCCGGTGTCCGTCCGGCAATACACTTTCGAAGTCGAAGCCGGCGTCGCGCAGGCAGCGCTGGGTTTCCTCATCCAGCGGAATGGAACTCTCACCGCCGGTAGCGGCCTGGCGCCGGCGGCTCTGCTTCTCGATCAGCGAACCGATGCTGGTGCGGCCATCTCCGATGACTTCCGCCGGGCGGCGTATCGCCGCGGCGACCACCTCGAAACCGATCACCACGATGCGCAGGTCGAACCCCGGATGAAAGCTTTCCAGCAGCACGCGGCTATCGTACTGCCGGGCGCGCTGGATGGCGTCTTCCATTTCGGTCGCATCGCGCAGGTCCACGGCGACGCCCATGCCCTGTTCGCCATCCACCGGTTTGACCACCACGCTGCCGTGCTCGGCGAGGAACGCGGCATTTTCCTTCGGGCCGGCGGCCAGTTGTTGCGCCGGAAGGCAGATGCCCGCCTGGGACAGGGTGCGGTGGGTCAGGCGCTTGTCCTGGCAGAGCGTCATGCTGACAGCCGAGGTCAGGTCGGATAGCGACTCTCGGCAGCGTACCCGCCGGCCGCCCTGGGTCAGGGTGAACAGACCGGCTTCGGCATCGTTGATCTCGATCTCGATACCGCGCCGCCGGGCCTCGTCGACGATGATCTTGGCGTAGGGGTTGAGCTTTGCTTCCGGGCCAGGGCCGAGAAACAGCGGCTGGTTGAAGCTGTTCTTGCGCTTGACGGTGAAGGTCTGCAGGTCGCGGAAGCCCAGCTTGGCGTACAGCGCCTTGGCTTGCTGGTTGTCGTGCAGCACCGACAGATCGAGATAGGCCAGGCCGCGGCCCATGTAGTGTTCGATCAGGTGACGCACCAGCGCCTCGCCGACGCCCGGCCGCGGGCAGCTTGGCGAAACCGCCAGGCACCACAGGCTGGAGCCGTTTTCCGGATCGTTGAAGGCGCGGTGGTGGTCGATGCCCATCACGCTGCCGATGATCTGCCCGGAGGTCTCGTCCTCGGCCAGCCAGTACACCGGACCGCCCTGTTCGCGAGGGGTGCAGCGCTCCGGGTCGACTGGCATCATGCCGCGCGCCTGGTACAGGCCGTTGATGGCCTGCCAGTCGGCTTCGCTCTGGGCACGGCGCACGCAGAAACCGCGGAAACGCTTCTGCGCAGGGCGGTAGTCGGTGAACCAGATACGCAGGGTATCGGAGGGGTCGAGGAAGAGTTGCTGCGGTGCATAGGACAGAACCTGATGTGGCGCGGCGACGTACAGCGCGATATCGCGCTCGCCCGCCTGCTCGTTGAGCAGTTCGGCAGCGAGTTGGGCGGGATCGGAGTAGGTGTGGCCGACCAGAATGCGACCCCAGCCGCAATGCAGGATCACCGGGCCGCAGGGCTCCTCCTGACCGTCCTCGGCGAAGCGTGCCTGCAGCCGCTGGTAGGTCGGAGCCTGTCCGCGCAACAGACGCTGACCGTAGGCTTGGGACTTCTGCATGGTGCGTTCCTTGATGCTAAGTCACGAACCGGCAGCGGCGGGGCGATGTGCTTGCCCCCGTGGCGCGTGGCAACCGCAGCCGTTCGTGAGCGGGTTATCGGGGCCGTCGTGGCCTGGCGCCTGCAGCGGCCAACGTCAAAGGCCTTGTTCGCTCAACCATAGGTTGACCGCCGCCAGCTGCCAGAGTTTTGAACCGCGCAGCGGCGTGAGCTGGCCATCCGGATCGGCGAGCAGCTTCTCCAGTGCCTGCGGGTTGTAGAGGCCGCGCTCCTGGCTGGGGTCGAGCAGCATCTCGCGAACCCAGTTCAGCGTCGCTCCCTGCAAGTGCTTGAGGCCCGGCACCGGGAAGTAGCCCTTAGGCCGGTCGATCACCTCGGCAGGAATCACCTGGCGCGCCGCTTCCTTGAGCACATACTTGCCGCCCTCGGGCAGCTTGAATCTGGCCGGGATGCGCGCCGACAGTTCGGCAACGCGGTAGTCGAGGAACGGCGTGCGCGCCTCCAGGCCCCAGGCCATGGTCATGTTGTCGACGCGCTTGACCGGGTCATCGACCAGCATCACCGTGCTGTCGATACGCAGCGCCTTGTCCACCGCCGCATCGGCGCCGGGCTGGGCGAAGTGCTGACGGACGAAGTCGCCGGAGAAGTCGCCCTGGACCCACTGCTGCTGCACGGTCTCGGCATATTCCTCGTACGTGCGGTCGCGGAACGCGGCCAGGTAGGCCGCCACCGGGTCTTCGGCGCCGTCCACCAGCGGATACCAGTGGTAGCCGGCGAACAGTTCGTCCGCACCCTGGCCGCTCTGCACCACCTTGCAGTGCTTGGCCACTTCCCGCGAGAGCAGGTAGAAGGCTATGCAGTCATGGCTGACCATCGGCTCGCTCATCGCCTGGAAGGCGGCCGGTAGCTGCTCGAGGATTTCCTTTTCCTGAATGCGCAGCTGGTGGTGGCGCGTGTTGTAGTGCTTGGCGATCAGATCCGAGTACTTGAACTCGTCGCCGCGCTCGCCGCCGGCATCTTCGAAGCCGATGGAAAAGGTCAGCAGGTTATCGGCCACGCCGGCTTCGCGCAGCAGGCCGACCAGCAGGCTGGAGTCGACACCGCCGGAGAGCAGTACGCCGACATCCACCGCGGCGCGCTGACGGATCGCCACCGCCTCGCGCATGGTGTCCAGGGTGCGCTGTTTCCAGTCTTCGAAGCTGTAGTTGCGCTCCTCTTCACGGGCGCCGAATTCCAGCTCCCACCAGCGCTGGGTGGTGGTCGCGCCATTGGCGTCGACGCGCATCCAGCTCGCCGGCGGCAGCTTCTCGATACCGGCGATCAGCGTGTCCGGTGCCGGAACCACGGCGTGGAAACTCATGTAGTGATTCAGCGCCACCGGATTCAAAACACCGGCGATATCGCCGCCCTTGAGCAGTGCCGGCAGCGACGAGGCGAAGCGCAGGCGCTGGTCGGTGCGCGACAGGTACAGCGGCTTGACGCCGAGACGGTCGCGGGCGATGAACAGCTGCTGGCTGTCGCGCTCCCAGATGGCAAAGGCAAACATGCCGTTCAGCCGCGGCAGCAGCGCTTCGCCCCAGGCATGGAAGCCCTTGAGCAGCACTTCGGTATCGCCTTCGGAGAAGAAGCGGTAGCCCAGGCCTTCCAGCTCGGCGCGCAGTTCCGGGTAGTTGTAGATGGCGCCATTGAAGACCATCGACAGGCCGAGGGCCGAGTCGATCATCGGCTGGCCGGACGCCTCGCACAGATCCATGATCTTCAGGCGTCGGTGACCCAGGGCGAGTGGGCCCTGGCTGTGGAAACCGCACGCGTCGGGGCCGCGCGCAGTCAGTTGTTGAGTGATGCGTTCAACCGCAGCCAGATCGGCCGGGCGGTTATCGAAGCGAAGTTCTCCAGCTATGCCACACATAAGATCCTTACCGGTTTTGCCGTTGGGGAGTGTGACTGGCCCGTCACCCGCGAAGTTCAGCCTTTCGGATCAGCGCAGCGGCACCGATGCGGCCGGGAACAGGTCAGTCAGCTTTTTACACCAAAACAAAAAAATGCTTTGATGTCAAAGTTAGTTTTCGCAAGAAAAGCCGCATATGACTGAAGAAACAGTTTTAAACGAAAGCAATAGTGCCGGGCTGGAAGCCTTCGAAATGCCGCTGTTTCAGGCCATGCGCCGGTTGCAGCAGGACGCCGAAGTACATGCCAAGCGTCTGGCGCGCTACGGAGGCTTGAGCCCTGTGCAGCTGATGATCCTGCAGGTGCTGGCTAGCGAAGGGCAGTTGACCGCAAGTGACCTGAGCCGGCGCGTCAGCCTTACCGCAGCCACGCTTTCCGGGCAGATCGACCGGCTGGAGGAGCGCGGGCTGTTGCAGCGCCAGCGCGACGACCAGGACCGCCGCCGCCAGTGGCTGCTGCTCAGCGATAGCGGCCGCGCCTTGTTGCAGCAGGCGCCAGCGCTGCTGCCACCGGAATTCCGCGCGCGTTTCGCCGCCTTGCCGCAATGGGAGCGCCACGCGCTGACCGCCGCGCTGCTGCGTGCCGCCGAGCTGTGCGGCGACATGGAGTGAACACCTAGGGGTCTGTTCCCGTTTCATCGCGAGCCCGCGAATGAAACGGGAACAGACCCTAGCGCGAGTTCTTCAGGCTTTCCACGGTCAGCTCCAGCGCCTTGCGCATGTCCAGCCGTGCTGAGCGACCGACATCGCGATCATCCAGTCGATAGCCGCGCTCGGACGGCAGGATCGGCGCGGTAAGGTCATCCGCCTCGGCGGGCTCGAAATCCGAGTCGCGGCCGATGGTCATGGCGCTGCGGCGTAGCAGTTCACGCACCTGATCCGGCTCCAGCCCGGGATTGACCGAAAGCATCGCACCCACCGCACCGGCGACCAGCGGCGTGGCATAGGAAGTGCCGCAGTGCACGTCGCCGCGCTGCTCGGGATCGAGAGTTGCTGCACGGGTGCAGGCGGCGGCGGTGATGTCCACGCGCATATCGACGTTGGATGATTTGCGCTTGCGTACGTAGTCGGGGTGCTCCACCGAGACCTTTTTCCGGTCGTTGCGCTCATGGCCGCCGACCACCAGCAGCTGCTCGGTGATGAACGAGGAGGGCAGTCGATAGTCGTCACGCCCGGAGTGCGCCGAGCCATTGCCGGCGGAGTTGATCACCAGGACGTCGGGATGTTCGCGGCGCAACCAGAGGAAGAATTCCTCCAGCAATTCCTCGTAGCCGCTCATGGCAATGCCCGAACGCAGCAGCGAATCCACCGGTTCGCCCTCCACATCCACCGTGCCAATGCGGTGGATGCCCCAACTCCAGTTGAGGATGCGCGCGCCGTCCTCCACCAGATTCACCGAGGCCGCGACGTTGGCCGTGATGCCGGCGTCCGAGTTGCGCTCGACGATCACCTCGAAGCCCGGCCCGGTGCCGTCCAGTGCACTGAGAAAGCCCTGGTCGCGGGCATCGCTGGCGTGGGCGGCGAGAATGCCGGCGACGCTGCTGCCGTGATTGTCCGGCCGGTCGGCGTCGCGGGCGTAGAGGCAGATGCGCTGTTGTTGTGGATCGCAGGGTCCGAGGTACTCGGCAAAATGCGGTGCATCGAAGTCCACCGCACGCTCGATGATGCCGATACGCACCGGCTGTTTTTCGCCGGCGCGCTGGCCGGCGGGAATGCGTTCGCGGTAGTAGTCCACCGCATCGAGGAAGCGGTTGGCGGCCCACTCCCGGTTCTGCGGACGCTTCTGATCCGCGGTCTTGCCGGTTTCCTGCTCGTCGTTCTCGGCGGCCGATTCCTCGATCACCACGGCATCCACGCCTACCTCGCTGCCCAGGCGCAGCACCATGGCGTCGCGCTCGGTCAGATCTTTCACTGGTAGGCGCAGCTGATAGGTGTTCAGCGGCGGTATGGCGCCGACCACCTTGGCGCCGTACTTCTCGGCGAGCTGCCGCGCCTTGTCCAGGCCTTCGTGATCCTCCTCGATGATCAGGCTGACCAGGTCTACGTAGGTGGTCAGGTCATCCATGTTGCGCGCCACTTCATCGGGTTTGGCGGCGAGCACCTGGCTGCGACCAGCCGAGAGCCAGACCGGATTGCTGCGTTGCCCGTGGCGTTCCAGCCACAGCGGGCCGCTGCGCACCGCGTCCGGCGCTAGGGTCAGGCGCAGCTGCTTGCCGTCGCGTTGGAGCGTGTCGGCAGCCACTCGCTCGCCGTTGAGGTGCAGCTGCACCTCGCCACGGGGCAAACCTTTGGCGCTCAGGCACCAGCTCAGCGAATCCTCGGCGAAGAGGTCGCCGCAGCGCTTGAGCTGGGTGATGCGGATGGGATCTTCTGCAGCTGCCGGAAAGGCGGCGAGGGCGCTCAATAACCCGAGGCCGAGGGTGAACAGGGTGGAGGCGCGTTCTGGCATGGTTCAACGTCGCTCGAGGTAGTTGACGCTGAAAAGCCCGCGCCGATCGGTCCACTGACCGCGACAGTCGAAGCCGGCGGCATCGGCCAGGGCAGCGAAGGATTCCAGCGTGTACTTGTAGGAGTTTTCCGTATGCAGGCTTTCCCCAGCATCGAAGTGGAAGCGCCGGCCTTCGATGGTCACGTCCTGCGCATCGGGGCTGATCAGGTGCATCTCAATGCGCGATTCGGCCTCGTTGAAGAAGGCGCGATGGACGAAGCGTGACGGGTCGATGTCGCTGTCCAGCTCGTTGCGGATGCGCTGCAGCAGGTTGAGGTTGAAGGCGGCGGTGACATGGGCGCGGTCGTTGTAGGCCGCCTCCAGCACCGCGCGGTCCTTGACCAGGTCGACGCCGATCACCAGGCCGCCGCCGGCCGGCAGCACATCGTGCAGACGCTGCAGAAAGGCTGCGGCCTCGCCCGGGGTGAAGTTGCCGATGCTGGAACCGGGGAAGAACATCAGCGGGTGCTCGCTGGAAAAATCTTCCGGCAGGTTCAGCTCGTTGGAAAAGTCGGTACAGGCAGCATGCACCTCCAGCCATGGGTAGTCCGCCGCCAGGCGTTGGGTACTGCTGAGCAGGAAGTCCTCGGAGATGTCGATGCCCAGATAGCTGGTCGGGTGCAGTGCCTCCAGCAGCAGGCGTACCTTGCGACTGGCACCGCTGCCCAGCTCGATCAGGTCGCTGTGAGGGCCGGCGATGTCGAGGATGTCGTTGGCCGCCTCGGCGAGAATCTGCTCCTCGGTGCGGGTGATGTAGTACTCGGGCTGCTGGCAGATCTGCTCGAACAGCTCGGACCCGCGACGATCATAGAAAAACTTCGGCGAGGCCCATTTCGGGCTCGCGGCGAACCCGGCGAGGGTTTCGTCGCGCAGCGAGGCGTCGTGTGGCTGTTGCAGCTGATCGTGAAAGTGAATTGCCAGCGCCATGTTCAGAGCCCTCTGGCCAGGCGCAGCCCGGCGAACTGCCAGCGCATGGCCGGCTGGAAGAAGTTGCGGTAGGTGACCCGTAGGTGGGATTCCGGCGTGGCGCAGCAACCGCCACGCAAGACCATCTGGCCGGACATGAACTTGCCGTTGTACTCGCCGAGGCTGCCCTCCAGCGGGCGAAAACCCGGATAGGGCAGGTAGGCGCTGGCGGTCCACTCCCAGACATCGCCGAACAGCTGCCTCGGGCCGTCATGGCCAGGCGGCGCGGCGACCGGTTGCAGGTAGTCGCTTTCAAGGAAATTGCCGCGCAATGGCTGGTCGGCGGCGGCGACTTCCCATTCCGCTTCGCTCGGCAGCCGCGCACCGGCCCAGCGTGCGAAGGCATCGGCCTCGTAATAGCTGATGTGACAGACCGGTGCCTCCAGGTCCAGCGGGCGTAGACCACCAAGGGTCATCTCGTACCAGCTGGCGTCCTCGCGCAGCCAGTACAGCGGAGCGTTCCAGCCGGCCTGATGGATCAGGTCCCAGCCGTCCGACAGCCACAGCTCCGGGCGGGCATAACCGCCGTCAGTGATGAACGACAGGTATTCGCGGTTGCTCACCAATCGTTCGGCAAGCTGGAAATCCTCGACGAACTGGCGATGTCGCGGGGTTTCGCAATCGAAGGCGAAATCGCTGCCGGCATGCCCGATGTGCTGCACACCGCCGGCGTATTCATGCCAGCGCGGGCGCTCGGGGCTGCTGGGCCGGGGCTGGGCGAGATCGTCGCGATAAACCGGGTGCAGCGGGTTCTGCGCGAGGATGTGCTTGATGTCCATCAGCAGCAGCTCCTGGTGCTGCTGCTCGTGCTGCAGGCCGAGGCCGACGCGGCGGACGATTTCGGCAGCCTGCTCGCGCGGCGGATTGCTCAGCAGTTCGCCCATGGCCTGGTCGACGTGGCGGCGATAGCGATAGATCTCGTCCACACCCGGGCGGGATAGCACACCGCGCCGCGCCCGCGGAAAGGGCAGGCCATGAGTCTGGTAGTAGGAATTGAACAGGTAGTCGTAGGCCTCGTTCAGCCGCCGGTAGCCGGGCAGATAAGGCAACAGCAGAAAGGTCTCGAAGAACCAGCTGACATGCGCCAGGTGCCATTTCGGCGGGCTGACTTCCGGCGTGCTCTGGATGACGTAATCCTCGACCTGCAGCGGCGTGCAGATCGCCTCGCTGGTGGCGCGTACCTGCCGGTAACGCTGCAGCAACAGGTCGAGTTCGGCGAGTACCGGGTGCGAATGTGGCTGCTCTGCCAGGTTGCCCATGGCTGTCCCCCTCGGGTTTGACGACCGAAACGGCCTCCCATAGCGACCCGGCGCGGCGGGCAAAAGTTTCTGCCGGCCGGCTTGGCGACCATGAAGAAAAAGCGGCCGCGCTCTGGTCACTCTGTATGAGCAAAGCAGGGGATCGAGCCATGCGAAAGTTGTCAGTCCTGGGTTCCGCAGTGCTGTTGGCTGCCTGCGGGCAACACAATACGGCGTCCTACACCGACGCCGCGGGCGCGCCGAAAAGCGCCGAGACGCGCACCCTCGAGGCCGGCGCAAAGCTGTTGCAGGGCAAGGCGCCGCTGAATGCCGTGAGCGCTTACCTCAACGGCTTTCACTTCTACAACGGCGACATGGACGGGCAGATGGAGGCCCACCACTACGTCACGCGGCTGAACGAGGACGTGATGCAGGCGCTGATCTACGACGGCAATGACAGCGATGCCAAACTCATGGGCGTCGAATACATCATCAGTGCGCGCCTGTTCGCGACACTGCCCGAGGACGAGAAGAAGCTCTGGCACAGCCACGATTACGAGGTGAAGTCCGGCTCGCTGGTTGCACCTCGCCTGCCGCAGGTCGCGGAAAAGCAGCTGATGGAACAGGTGGTCAGCACCTATGGCAAGACGTGGCACACCTGGCATACCGATCGCGACAAGGAACTGCCCTATGGAATTCCGGCGCTGATGATGGGCTTCACCGCGGATGGCCAGCTGGACCCGGCGCTGGAACAGGCCCGTGACGACCGTCTCGACGTGGATACCCAGGCGATCCGCCGCAGTCGCGAGTCGATCCCGCAGCCGACGGTCGATCCGGCGGCAAATGCCTGGGAGAAAGGTGAAGTGATCCAGCTGCAGCGGGTGCGGGGGGGCCGGCGAGCATCGCCACGGCGATGGGGCTGGGCGGGCGGAAATCATCGAGTCGGGACGCCTGCAACAACAGCAACAGCGCAGCGATGAACTCTGAGGTTACTCGCCGTCGACCGGGGGCGTCGGGCGAATCAGGATTTCGTTGACGTCGACATGGGCCGGCTGCGACAGGGCATAGAACACTGCGCGGCCGACATCCTCCGGTTGCAGGGCATAGGGCGGCGGCTCGTCGAACAGCGGCGTGTCGACCATGCCCGGCTCGATCAGAGTGACTCGCACACCGCTGCCGCGCAGTTCTTCGCGCACGCTCAGACCCATCCCGGTCACCGCCCATTTGCTAGCGCTGTACATCGAGCCGGGAATGACGAAGCGCCCGGCCGCCGAACCGGTGAGCAGCAGATGACCGCGGCTGGCCTTCAAGGCGGCCAGCGTGCAGCGCAGGGTCAGGCCGACGCCGTAGACGTTGGTCAGCAGCATGGTTTTCCAGACTTCGGGATCGGCGCCGCTGAAACCGCCGTCGCTGTCGGGGATGCCGGCGTTGGCGTATACGGCATCGAGCTGGCCGTAGTGATCGAGCACGCGTTGCACCATGGCTTGCTGCTCGGCGTAATCGGTCACGTCGCAGCGAATGGCGAGGGCGCGCTGCGGCCCGATTTCATCGACCAGGTGCTGCAGCTTGTCCTCGGAGCGTGCGGCTAGCGCCAGCCGGTAGCCGGCCGCCGCTGCCAGGCGTGCGGTTGCCGCGCCGATACCGGATGAGGCGCCGGTGATCAGCAGCACGTGATCGCTCATGGCCGCTCCTCAGTAGTTCGGCGTGGTTTCCGGAATGGCGCTGTCGTCGGTGATGAACGGCATGCTCCAGGGTTCGAGGGTGCAACCCTTGTCGATCAGCTCCTGACGGGTCTGCTCGATCACCTGCGCCATGCGCAGCGGGTCGGCGTAGTCGCGCACCTGCGCCACGCGGGTGATTTCCTCGCCGCTGCCGTTCATCACGGTGAAGCCGAAGCTGTCGTCCTCGGGGTTGGCGCTGGTCACGCAACCACAGGGCAGGAAGGCTTCCGAGGCCAGTTGCATGGCGTTGTCGAGGCTGAGCGGGGTGGTGGTCATGGTCATCTCCGTTGCGTTGCGGATGTATCAAGTTGACCGCCATATCCCATGGCCGTTTCCCGACCGCCGACCGGCTGTCGCTTGTGCAAAGGCCGGGGCGCCACCATATTCATCGGCATGACCACGTCATCCGTCGATCCGCTTGGCCGTTTCCACCCCGCCGTGGCGGGCTGGTTTTCCCGCAGTTTCCCCGCACCGACGCCGGCCCAGGCGGCTGCCTGGCCGCTGATCCGAGTCGGTCGTTCGACCCTGGTGGCCGCACCCACAGGCTCGGGCAAGACGCTGACTGCCTTTCTCGCCGCCATCGACGGTCTGGTGCAGCAGGGGCTGGCCGAGGGCGGCCTGGCCGACGCGACGCGCGTGCTCTATATCTCGCCACTGAAGGCCTTGTCCAACGACATCCATATCAACCTGGAGAAGCCGCTCGCCGGGATCACCGCGGAGCTGGCGCGTCTGGGGCTACCTGCGCTGGAAATCCGCACCGCGGTGCGTACCGGCGACACGCCGCAGGCCGAGCGCAACGCCATGCGCAAGCGCGTGCCGCATATCCTCGTCACCACGCCGGAATCGCTCTATGTGCTGCTCGGCTCGGCATCTGGGCGCGAAATGCTCGCCGATGTGCAGAGCGTGATCGTCGACGAGATTCACGCCATCGCAGGCAACAAGCGTGGCAGCCATCTGGCGCTGTCGCTGGAGCGACTGGAAGCGCTCTGCAATCGGCCGCTGGTGCGGGTCGGCCTGTCGGCGACGCAGAAACCGATCGATGCGGTGGCGCGCTTTCTGGTCGGCGTCGAGCGACCGTGCGAGATCGTCGACATCGGCCATGGCCGCGCCCGCGATCTTGCGCTGGAGGTGCCGCCGGTGTCGCTGGAAGCGGTGATGAGCAACGACGCCTGGGCACTGGTCTACGATCGCCTTGCGGCACTGGCTGGCGAGCATCGCACCACGCTGGTGTTCGTCAACACGCGGCGCATGGCCGAGCGCACCACCCGCCACCTGGCCGAGCGGTTGGGTGCAGAGGTGGTCGCTGCGCATCACGGAAGTCTGGCCCGCGAACAGCGGCTGAGCGCCGAGCAGAAGCTCAAGCGCGGCGAGTTGCGGGTGCTGGTGGCCACTGCCTCGCTGGAGCTGGGCATCGACATCGGTGATGTCGAGCTGGTCTGCCAGCTGGGCTCGCCACGCTCGATTTCGGCTTTCCTGCAGCGGGTTGGGCGCGCCGGGCACCAGGTCGCCGGGGTGTCCAAGGGGCGGCTGTTTCCCAGCTCCCGCGACGACCTGATCGAGTGTGCCGCGCTGCTCGACGCCGTGCGTCGTGGCGAGCTGGACACGCTGAATATCCCGCACGCGCCGCTGGATGTGCTGGCCCAGCAGATCGTCGCGGAGGTGGCCTGTCGGGAATGGGAGGAGGAAGCGTTGCTCCAGCTGTTCCGCCGCGCGATGCCCTATGCCGCGGTCGACGACGCGACCTTCCAGGCACTGCTGCGAATGCTCGCCGAGGGCTATACGACCCGCCACGGAACCCGCGGCGCCTATCTGCACCGTGATCTCGCGACGCGCAGCCTGCGTGGCCGGCGCGGTGGCCGGCTGACCGCACTGACCTCCGGCGGCACCATCGCCGACAACGCCGACTATGCCGTGCTGCTGGAGCCGCAGGGGCTGAATATCGGCACGGTGAACGAGGACTTCGCGGTGGAGAGCCTGGCCGGCGATGTGTTCCAGCTGGGTAACACCTCGTATCGCATCCTCAAGATCGAGTCCGGGCGGGTGCGTGTCGAAGATGCTCAGGGCATGCCGCCGAGCATTCCCTTCTGGCTGGGCGAGGCGCCAGGGCGCAGCGACGAGCTGTCCTTTGCCGTGGCGCGGCTGCGTGACGAGATCGATCGGCGGTTGGCTGAGGGGGCGGCGGTGGGCAGGGTGGACCTGTCGCCCGCGATCGATTGGCTTACCGGCACCCTTGGCCTGGCGGAAACCGCCGCGCGACAGATCGTCGAATACCTGGCGCGTGCCCGCTCCGCACTTGGCGCCTTGCCGACTCAGCAGCGGCTGGTGATGGAGCGCTTCTTCGACGAGTCCGGCGGCACCCAGCTGGTCATTCACTCGCCCTATGGCAGCCGCATCAATCGCGCCTGGGGGCTGGCACTGCGCAAGCGCTTCTGCCGCACCTTCAACTTCGAGCTGCAGGCGGCGGCCACCGAGGACGCCATCATTCTTTCGCTGTCCACCAGTCACAGCTTTCCGCTGGCGGAAGTCTGGCGCTACCTGCATTCGGCCAGTGCCGAGCAGGTGCTGATCCAGGCACTGCTGGATGCGCCGCTGTTCGGTGTGCGCTGGCGCTGGATCGCCACCACGGCACTGGCGTTGCCGCGCATGGCCGGCGGACGCAAGGTCGCGCCGCAGCTACAGCGAATGAAGAGCGACGATCTGCTGGCCACGGTCTTTCCCGACCAGGTTGCCTGCCTGGAAAACATCGTCGGCGAGCGCGAGATTCCCGATCATCCGCTTGTACGCCAGACACTCGATGACTGCCTGCACGAGGCTATGGATAGCGAAGGCTTGCTCGCGCTGCTGCGGCGCATGGAGGGCGGCGAGGTTGAACTGCTGGCGCGTGATCTGCCCGCACCGTCGCCGCTGGCCATGGAGATTCTCGGCGCGCGCCCTTACGCCTTTCTCGACGATGCACCGCTGGAAGAGCGCCGCACCCAGGCGGTGCTCGCGCGGCGCTGGAGCGATCCGGAGTCGGCTGACGATCTGGGCGCGCTGGACCCGGAAGCGATCGCCGCCGTGCGTAAGGAGGCCTGGCCCGAGGCGCGCAGTGCCGACGAGTTGCACGAGGCGCTGACAGCGCTCGGTTGCATTGCCGAAGCCGAGACCGCCGCACAGCCGCAATGGAGCGAATGGCTGGCCGAACTGGCCCGTGGCGGCCGCGCGACGCGCATGCAGGTGGCGCACGACCGTGTCCTCTGGTTGCCGCTCGAGCGCCTGATGCTGCTGCGCGCGGTCTATCCGCAGGCCCCGTTCCAGCCGCATCTGCAGGCGCCCGGCGGCTACGATCAGCCAATCGAGGAAGAGGCGGCACTGGTCGAGCTGATTCGTGCGCGGCTGAGCGGCTTCGGCCCGCTGCCGGTGGCGTTGATCGCGCGGCCGCTGGCGTTACCGGCCTCTGCCGTCGCGGCGGCGCTGGTCCGTCTGGAAAACCAGGGTTACGTGATGCGCGGGCGTTTCAGCGCTGGCGCAGTGGAGGAGGAGTGGTGCGAGCGGCATCTGCTGGCGCGTATCCATCGCTACACGGTCAAGCGCCTGCGGCGGGAGATCGAGCCGGTCGAACGTGTCGATTTCATGCGCTTTCTTGCTGACTGGCAGCATCTGTCCGCGACCACGCGCATGCAGGGGCGCGAGGCGCTGGCCACTGTCGTCGAACAGCTGGAGGGCTTTCAGGCCGCGGCCGCAGCGTGGGAGGCCGATCTCTTGCCGGCGCGCCTGAAGGATTATGGCGGCACCTGGCTGGACGAGCTGTGCCGCTCCGGCCGCATTGTCTGGACGCGGCTGGCCGGGCGACTCAGGGCCAGCACCGGGCCGGTACGCGGCACGCCGATCGTGCTGCTGCCGCGGCGCCAGTTACCGGCCTGGTATGCACTGGCCAGCGACGCGCCGGCGCCGGAGCTGTCTTCACGGGCACAGCGGGTGTTCGAATGTCTGAACGCCCAGGGCGCGCTGTTCTTCGATGAGCTGCAGCACGACGCGCATCTGCTGCGCAGCGAACTGGAGGATGCCCTTGGCGAGCTGGTGGCGGTGGGTTTGGTGAACGCCGACAGCTTCGCCGGTCTGCGCGCATTGCTGGCGCCGGCGAGCAAGCGCTCGCGCACGGCCCGACGAAGCCGTGGTGGTGCCTTTATCGGCGGGATGGACGACGCCGGCCGCTGGGCACTGGTGCGCAAGTCTGGAGCGGGCGAAGAGGAGGCAAGAACACCGGCGTTCGATGCAGAGGCGCTGGAGCACATTGCCCGTGTGCTGCTGCGCCGTTACGGCGTGGTGTGCTGGCGCCTGCTTGCGCGTGAAGCGGACTGGTTGCCGCCCTGGCGCGACCTGTTGCGGGTCTACCATCGGCTGGAAGCCCGTGGCGAGATTCGCGGCGGACGCTTTGTCGCGGCGGTGGCGGGCGAGCAGTTCGCTCTGCCGGAGGCGCTTGGCTTGCTGCGCGAGGTGCGCAAGGGGCCGCTGACCGGCGAGATGCTGGCGGTGTCCGCGGTCGATCCGTTCAATCAGCTCGGCACCCTGTTACCGGGCGCCAGGGTGCCGGCTCTGGCGGCTAACCGGATCCTGTTTCGCGACGGGCTGCCGGTGGCTGTGCTGGCGGCGGGCAAGCCGCAATGGCTGGTCGAACTGGACGAGGATGCCCAGCGCGAGGCGCGCCGCCTGCTGACGCCAGCCAGACGCTGAGTAGTTAGTTAGTAGCCTGTTTGGTACGTTCAGTTGGTAAATGTCGGCGCCCATGGCTCCGATACTGTGTTGCTGCTCCTTGCCATGGCCCGCCAGGACCCGTCGCAGCGCCTTTGTTTTGCAGCCATGTTCATCCGACTTTGCCTTAACCCACTCACCGCCCAACCACCAGGGATCAGGCTGTCGGCGCCAGGCATTTCAGGTCGCTGAAGTCGGTGCGCAGCTGCGCCAGGCGCCCGCTGAGGTGGGTCCGCTGCCCTTCGTCGGCAAGGCTATAGAGGTCGGCCACCAGGTCCAATCCGGCCTGCTCGGCACGCTGCAACGCGGCCTGATCGTCCGTACTCAGCAACTCCTCGCGCTCCTGCAGCAGCTGCGCAATGCGGTCGTCGAAATCGGCGCGGTGGCGCTGCTCGACCGCAGCCAACAGCAGCTCTTGCCAGCGCTCGCGGTTGCCCAGCCAGCGGCTGTTCTGCTCGTTCAGGGTGTGAGACCAGAGCAGCACGCGTTGTCGCTGGTCCGCGTTCAACTGGCCGAACCAGTACTGCAGACGCTCCTGCATGCGCTCGGCGCGCTCGCGAATCTGCCGTTCCAGCGGCGGAGCCAGGTATTTCTCCCGGTACTCCTCTCGGTTTTCCTCCAGCGCGCTGCGCAGTTCGGCGACCTGCTTGTCGCTCAGGGCACGCAGCAGGTCCGTTGCGGTGGGGGTGATCTCCACGGCAACGCTGTGCATGGCGTCGCGGACGTCGCGGTACTGTGGTTCGAGATCGCGGCGATCGAGCTGGCCGCCAGCAGTTTCACGCTCAAGCTGTTCGAGGTTGGCCAGCAGTTCCGGCAATTGCGTGCTGCAGTGCCAGGCCAGGTGCTCGCGCAGGCGTTCGCGCAGCTCGTCCTTCTGACGGTTATCGAGGTCGAGATAGTCGTTGAGCGTCCAGGGCACGACCATGTCGAGGTTGCGATAGACCAGGGTGGCGCGGCTGCAGCCGTTCAACAGCGCGGCGCAGAGCAGGGTCAGCAGGAGCAGGCTGGCAATGGGGCGCATCGTCTTTCCTCGAGCGTCGGCGGCTGTTCTGTAGAGCCACGGCAGCGCCGGGGGTTCGGCTGGCGGACCGTTTCGTCGGTACCGGCGAGCAAAGGCGGCTGGCCTGTGGTCTTCCCTACATGGAGTCGTTCCGACGATATGGGACGGCCGATTTACCCAGCAGCAGTGGAGAAAAGCCATGACCTCTCAGATCAAGCACCTCAGCGGCGAAGACGTACCCAAGGCCTGGCGCCCGACCTGGGCCGTGTGCTGGGTGGTGGAGCTGAACGGCACCATCGTCGGCGGCCCCTATGCCACCGAACAGGAAGCGCGTGCGGTGGCCGATGGCGACGAGGAGCCGCGGATCTCGCAGACCCCGGCGCCCTGAAGCGGTAACAGCAGGCCCTCGGCCCGTAGCTAGCGGGACTGCTCCAGACAGTGCTGCGGGCAGGGCGCCTGATACGGGACCGATGGCGGTGGCGGTGCGACCAGCTGATTCACCAGTGCCAGCGATTTGTCGAAGGATGGATAGCCGCTGCGCGCGACATCCAGCTCGCCGTAGGCGTCGCGGTAGCGTTCTGCGCGATCCTCGTCTGCTTCGTTGAGCAGGTACGGCTCGTGGTAGATCTTGTAGAGCAGCGCTACCGCATGGGGGTGGCCCTTGCGCTTGGCCTTCTCCAACAGGTCGAGCACTTCCGATGGCTCCGGACCCTGGCGGATCAGCAGCAACGCCTGATAGAACTCCGTCTCGCCGCGCCGATCCAGCTTCGCACTGCGATCGAGCAGCGCCTGGGCAAGCTCGTAGCTGTCTTCGTCGCCGATCGAAATCAGAATTTTCGCCTGCATCAAATCGTTCTGGTAAAGCAGTCGCTCTGCACGACACTGGTCGTTCCAGACGCTGTCGCAGGATTGAGTGGCGCAGCCGCCGAGGGTCAATAGCAGACTGACCAGCAGTGCCTTTTTCATGGCTGAATTGGTACTCCGTTCTCTTTTCGCCAGTATGAGCCGTGCCAGCTTCGATTCGCCAGTGGCGCTTACGTTCGCTCAATAATTGGGACAGGGCGCGCTCATCTCTTGCAGGCCGTAGCGCCTGAGCAGGGTCTGCCAGCGCGCGCTGTGCGGCAGATCGGCGATGAGCTGATGCACGAACTGCGTGGTTTCGGCTGGCAGGCTGGCGGTCATGAGCACGTGCCGGTCGAAGACATAGAGCGGGCGTGGCGAAACATGCAGCGGTGCGTCCGGCGCCTCTGTCAGGCTGAAGAACAGCCGTGAGGAGCGCGGCATCAACGCGACATCGATGCGCTGGTTGAGCAGCTTGTTCAGGTTCTGCAGATCGTTGTGCCCGTCTTCGCGCTGGATCAGGCCCTTGTCGATGTCGCCTTCCAGCGCCCGGTAGAGATGCCCGAGCACGCCGCCCAGACGCAGCCCGTGCAGTGATTTCGGGCCGTCATAGTCGACCGGCTTGTCGTTGTGGGACACGAAGTCCTGGATGTCGCACAGCAGAGGCCGAGTCCAGCTGGCGCCGGCGGTGAGGCGCTCGGGGAAGAACTCCGGCGTGGCCCATAGGAGGATGCCGGGCTCCTTGTCCTCGAGGCGTGCATCGAGACGTTTGCGCGGCAACTGGGTCAGCTGGAAGTGATAGCGGTCCTGGTTGGTCGGATGCTCGTTGAGCAATTGCACCAGCGCTTCGGAGAGCCCGGGGTTCTGCCCCGAGGCAAAGGGCGGCGAGGGTTGGTAAGCCCATACGGCGACGGGCTCGGCAGCCAGGATGCTCAGCGGGAAAACGGTCAGCAGCAGGAGCATCAGTTTCTGCATCGCGGTCCTGTCTTGAGTGAGTGGCCATCGTGGCGAAGTGCCGCTCAAGACTGATTCAGCAGGGCAGGTAAAGCAAGCGTGCTCCGCCGGCCGGCGCTGGCGATGGCGTGCGGGCGCGGCGTCAGAAGCGTTCGTGTTCGCCGACAAAACGCCACTGGCCGGCCGGTAGTTTGGCCATGGACAGGCGGCCGATGCGAATGCGTTTGCAGGCAAGCACCGTCAGCCCGATGGCTTCGCAGAGCAAGCGGACTTCGCCGGGCGCGGGCTCCTTGATCACCAGGCGCAGACGGTTTTCGCTCTGCCAGCTGACCTTGGCCTTGGGCAGGATCTTGCCGCGGTGGCCAATGCCCTTGGCGAGCAGGGCCAGCCCGTTTTCTTCGGCTTCGCCGCTCACTTCGACGACGTATTCCTGCTCCAGCTTGTCGCGCGTGCTGGTGAGCAGGCGGATCACTTCACGTTGCTGGCTGAAGACGGTCAGCCCGCTGGCGTCGGCGTCCAGTGGCAGCAACAGGTTCTGCTGCAGCAGATGACGCTGCAACGCTTCATTGCGGCTGGGGTCGTCGCTCCAGTGTTCGCTGGCCTGCAGTACGCGGCGGGTGCTGTCGACGTCGGCATCGATCACCAGCCCGGCCGGTTTGTGCAGCAGCAGCGTCACAGGCGTGATTTCCTTCGCGGTAGCGCCGGCCTGCAGTTCGACACGCTGTTCAGGTAGCACCTTGATGAACGGCGCTTCGACCAGTTCTCCGTCGACCGTTACCCAACCACCCTCGATATACAGCTCGGCCTCGCGCCGGGAACAGCCGAGTTGCTCGGCGAGGCGTTTGGCAAGGCGTACGGGGTCGGTCATGGTGCGCTCGGAGACGAGAAAGGAGGGGGTAGAACGCGGCGAGCCATGATAAAGCCGGCTCGCCGAAGGCGGTTCAGATCACTTCTTGCTGATGGTGATCTGGCGGGAAGGACCGTTGGTCTGGCCACTCACACCGTTGGGGATGGTCTGGACTTCGCCGCCTGCCTTGATGAAAGCGGCCATTTGCGCAGCGAGGGACTGGCTGGTTTCGGTGGCGGGTTCGGGCTTGCGCTTGGCGCTGGTGGTTTTAGTGGCCATGGATCGCTTTTCCTTTAATCAGTCGAACCGGGCATTATACAGATTTGATCAAAATTTGTTCAGGTTTTTGCAGGCCGTCATTTCCTGAAGCGTTTTTGCAACCACTCAGCGAGCCGCCTGGTCTTCAATTAGCCGCGAAAGCGAGTTTCTCGACGCCGGATCATCACCTGAGAGGAAGACCATGCTGCGCCATGCCATTCGCACCACACTCTGTGGTTTTGCCATCGCCGCTTCGCTGCAGGCTGTCGCCGAAACTGAACGTCATTCCAGCGACGCTGGGCCGGTAACGGTCAAGGAGATCGCCAGCGGCCTTGAAAACGCCTGGGCACTGGCCTTCCTGCCGGACGGTAAGCGCATGCTGGTGACCGAACGGCCTGGCCGCCTGCGCGTGATCGGCCTGGACGGCAGCCTCTCCGAGCCACTTGCTGGCGTGCCGGAGGTCTTCGCCCGCTCCCAGGGTGGTTTGCTCGACGTGCGATTGTCGCCGGACTTCGATAAGGACCGCCTGGTCTACCTGACCTATGCCGAGGCCGGTGAGCAGGGCAAGGCTGGAACGGCGGTCGGTCGTGGCCGGCTGAGTGACGATGACACACGGCTGGAGAACTTCGAGGTTATCTTCCGTCAGCTGCCGAAGCTCTCCACCGGGGTGCACTTCGGCTCGCGGCTGGTGTTTGACGGCAAGGGACACCTGTTCGTCGCGCTCGGCGAAAACAATCAGCGGCCGACCTCGCAGGACCTCGACAAGCATCAGGGCAAGGTGGTGCGCATTGGCCTGGACGGCAGTGTGCCGGAGGACAACCCCTTCGTTGGCCAGGACGGCGTGCGGCCGGAAATCTGGTCCTACGGCCATCGCAACCAGCAGGGCGCCGCACTCAACCCCTGGAGCGGCGTGCTCTGGACCCACGAACATGGGCCGCGTGGCGGTGACGAAGTCAACATTCCGCAGGCCGGCAAGAACTACGGCTGGCCGCTGGCAACTCACGGCATCAACTACAGCCTGCTGCCGATTCCTGAAGCCGAGGGCGAAACCGTCGAGGGCACCGAGCCGCCGCACCACGTCTGGAAAAAATCGCCGGGCGTCAGTGGGATGGCGTTCTACGATGCCGAGCGCTTTCCCGGCTGGCAGCACAGTCTGTTCATCGGCGCGCTGGTGGATCAGTCGCTGATACGCCTGCAGCTCGACGGCGACCGCGTGGTTGGTGAGGAACGCCTGCTCAAGGACCTCGGTGCGCGCATCCGCGACGTACGCCTTGGGCCCGACGGTTACCTCTATGTGCTGACCGATGCGGGCAATGGCAAGTTGCTTCAGGTTGGCCTGGACACCCAGTAAGTCTCACCTGGCGGGGTTGCCGGCCCCGTCTTGCCAAGTCACGTCGCGCCAATCGCCCCTGTGCACGGAGCATTCCCGCTCGTCGCCTGTCCCACTCTCATGATGGCCAGCCCTGCTGGCCGTCGCAGTGTGGTGATTTGAATAACAAGATCGAGGGAGACAGGCCGTGGCTGTGGTCATCAGCGGAGTGTTCTGCATCATCGTCGGGCTCGCGCTCGGTGCAGGGGGAGCGAAGGTCGTCAGCCTTGGCGGTACCTGGTATTTCGCCATCGTCGCGGCAGGGTTTCTGCTGACCGGGGCCCTGCTGCTGATGCGCCGCCGCGCGGCGCTGTGGGTTTACGCGCTGCTGATGCTCGGGGCGCTCGGTTGGGCGCTGTACGAAGTGGGACTGGACTGGTGGCAGCTGGCGCCGCGCGGCAGCATCATCGCGCCGCTCGGGTTGTGGCTGCTGACGCCCTGGATCGCGCAGCGGCTGGGCTGGCAGCACTTCGGTTTTCGCGCCTGGGGCGGCGCCGCGCTGCCGCTGATGCTGGCGGTCGTGCTCTGGGGCGCGGCAGCGGTGTACGCCGTTGGGCACGACAGTCACGACATCAAGGGCATGCTGCCGCCGCCTTTGGCCGAAGCGCCGGCCATGGACCAAGCCGTGCCGACCGGCGACTGGCACGCCTACGGACGCAGCCAGCAGGGCCAGCGCTACTCGCCGCTGGCACAGATCACGCCGCACAACGTCGAGCGACTGGAGCCGGTGTGGCATTACCAGACCGGGGATCTGCGCGGTCCGGACGATCCGGATGAAACCACCTACGAAGTCACCCCGCTCAAGGTCGATGACAGCCTGTACCTGTGCACGCCGCACAATCTGGTCATCGCGCTGGATGCCGAAACCGGCGAGGAGCGCTGGCGCTTCGATCCCGAGGTGCCGCATTCGGTCAACCGCCAGCACCTGACCTGCCGCGGGCTTTCCTACCATGCAGCGCCGCCGGCGACCGAGGGCCAGGCCTGTCGGCAGCGCCTGTTCATGCCAACCGCCGATGCCAGGCTGATCGCGCTGGATGCGAAGACCGGGGAGATTTGCCCCGGCTTCGGCGACAACGGCGCGGTGGATCTCTGGGCGAACATGCCCCACGTGAAGGAAGGCTTCTACTATTCCACGTCGCCGCCGGTGGTCGCGCGTGATCGGGTGATCGTCGGCGGAGCGGTGAATGACAACGTTCGCGCCAACGAGCCGTCCGGCGTCATCCGTGCCTATGACGTCTATACCGGCGAGCTGAAATGGAACTGGGACCCGGGCAATCCGGATGAAACGGCACCGATCGCCGCCGGGCAGACCTACAGCGCGAGCAGCCCGAACAGCTGGAGCATTTCCAGCGCGGACGAGGCGCTGGGGCTGATCTACGTGCCGCTGGGCAATCAGGTGCCGGATCAGTGGGGCGGTAAGCGCAGCGAGAACAGTGAGCGTTTTTCCTCCTCAATCGTCGCCCTCGATCTGGATAGCGGCCAGCTGCGCTGGGTCTTCCAGACGGTGCGCCATGACCTCTGGGATATGGACGTGCCGGCACAGCCCAGCCTGATCGACATTCAGACCGAGAACGGCCCGGTGCCCGCGCTGGTGGCGCCGACCAAGCAGGGCGACATCTATGTACTCGACCGTCGCACGGGCGAGCCGGTCCTGCCGGTGCGCGAGGTGCCTGCACCGCAGGGCGCGGCCGAGGGTGACTGGGTCGCCAGGACGCAGCCTGCGTCGGCACTGACCTACGAGCCGCCGAAGCTGCAGGGCAAGGACCTGTGGGGTGCCACGCTGATCGACCAGATGATGTGCCACATCCAGTTCCACTCGCTGCGCTACGAAGGGCGGTACACACCGCCATCGACCCAGGGCACCCTGGTCCATCCGGGCAATTTCGGGGTGTTCAACTGGGGCGGCGTAGCGGTGGACCCGGTGCGGCAGATGGTGTTCAGCACGCCGGCCTATCTGGCCTTCACCGCGAAGCTGATTCCCCGGGAGGATGCCGAGACGACCTACGTGTCCGAGGAGGAGCCGTTCCTCAACGAGAACTTCGGCTCGCCCTTCGCCGTTGAGCTGAAGGCTTTCGTCTCGCCCATCGGCCTGCCATGCACCGCGCCGCCTTGGGGCTACGTGGCCGGCGCCGATCTGCGTACCGGCAAGACGCATTGGCTGCGCAAGAACGGCACGGTGCGCGACCGCTCGCCGATTCCGCTGCCGTTCAAGATGGGCGTGCCGAGCCTTGGCGGGCCGATGCTCACCGCCGGTGGCGTCGCGTTCCTGAGCGGGACGCTTGACTACTACCTGCGCGCCTACGATGTCAGCACCGGCCGCGAGATATGGAAAGCGCGTCTGCCGGCCGGTGGCCAGGCCACGCCGATGACCTACGAGAGCCGCTCGGGTCGGCAGATGGTCGTGGTGGTTGCCGGCGGGCATGGTTCGCTGGGCACCAAAGCCGGTGATTCGGTGATCGCCTATGCATTGCCACGCTGACAGGCGCTAGAATCGCCGCCTTTATATTCGGGACCGCCCACATGGCCGCAATCGGACGTTACAACAGCCTGCAGATCGTCAAGCACACCGGTTTCGGCCTCTATCTGGACGGCGGCCCTGACGGCGAAATCCTGCTGCCCAACCGCTACATCCCCAAGGACATGCCGACCGAGGTGGATGACTGGCTGAACGTCTTCATCTACCTCGACAGCGAGGACAAGCTGATCGCCACCACCGAAAAGCCCAAGGTGCAGGTCGGTGAATTCGCCAGTCTGAAGGTGGCCGAGATCAACCGGGTCGGATTGTTTCTCGACTGGGGACTACCCAAGGATCTGCTCTTGCCGCACTCGGAAGAGAAGCGGCCGCTGCAGGTGGGTGATTACTGCGTAGTCTACGTCTACATCGACAAGCGCACCCGGCGCATTACCGCCACGGCGCGCCTGGACCGCTATCTGGACAAGACCCCGGCGAACTACAAGGTAGGAGAAGCGGTGGACCTTCTGATCGTCGAAGCCACCGATCTCGGTTTCAAGGCGATCATCAACGGCCAGCACTGGGGCCTGATTCACAAGAACGAGGCGTTCAAGTTTCTCCGTGGTGGCATGCGCGAGCGCGGCTACATCAAGGAGCTGCGGCCCGACGGCAAGATCAGCCTGAGCCTGCAGCCGGTGGGCAGCGAAGCGACCGATGCGCTGCAGGCGTTGATCCTGCAGAAGCTGGAAGAAAACCAGGGCTCGCTGGATGTCAGCGACAAGAGCCCGGCCGAGGAAATTGCACGTCGCTTCGGCGTCAGCAAGGGCAACTTCAAGAAGGCCATCGGTGGTCTTTACAAGCAGGGCCGCATCGTCATCCACCCGGATCGCATCGAACGCGTCTGAGCCAACCCCATAGGGGTGGTCACAATGACCACCCGGTGGCCGCTACAGATCCAGATTGATCTGCCCGCTGCCGACTTCCTTTCTCAGCGACTCGCCTTTGCCCTCCGCATAGCTCAGCTGCCCGTCGACCAGGCGGGCAGGGGCGGTGAACGGGTGGGCGGCCGGCGGCTTCTCGTCCTGGATATGCAGGACTTCGATGCCGCGTATTTTCAACACGTCCGAAACCAGCGAACGATGGCAGCGCCACCAGAGCACCTCGGCGCACATCATTGCCGTGCGTCGCTGGGCCGCCATTTCCAGTAGGCGCTGCAGACCGCGGTTGAATTCATCGCTGCGCAAATGATCGGCATAGCCGCGAAAGGAGCTGTTGCGCCAGGCCAGCTTTGGCGAATCCTTCAGAGGTCGCCGTCTGCCGCCCAGCTCTTCGATCCATTGATAGTGCAGCCCGTGCGCTTCCAGACCTTCGCGCAGCGCTGCCTCGCCGAACTGCGGCAATCGCCGTGAGCCGGGAAAGCGGCGGACGTCGGCGATGGCCTCGATCTGATGGTGGCGCAGTATCTCGATCAGCTGCTCCAGGGAGCGCGTCGAGTGGCCGATGGTCCACACCGTGGCTGGCTGAGCCATGCTCAGCTCAGCTTCCTGAGTGCCGACTCTTTATGCATCGCCACATGATCGGTCTTGTCGCTCTTGATCTCGTATTGCGGGGCATCCGGGCTGGCGCGCCGTGTGCGGCCCATGAATTCGGTGTCCGCTGTGTGCACGCGGGTGATGTGACCGCTGACCCGTCCCGCTTCCGAGTTCCAGCTGACGTGATCGCCCACTTTGTACTTATGGCTCATGGTGCCTCCGTTTCGTCGTTCGGTAAGGCATCCGACAGCCATATGCCGACGAAGATCGGTTACTTCCGGCCGCTGGTTCCTCATCCCTAACAGACGGCTATCAGCTCCTCCGCTATATACCGTTCGTCGGCAAGCTCGATAGCGGTTAATCCCTCTTAAGACCTCGGAAGTTCAAAAAGCCGACGCTTATTTTGGCGCCAGACAACCAACTAGGGCGGTTAAACGTAATATCAATTCGACAGCTATCGCCATATGAGTAATGGCAACTTAATGTTATTTGCTCTATATGGCGTTTTTCTGGCGATCTATTACTGGCAAAAAAATTTCCATTAATTTTTGGAACCTATTATAAAGCCGCCACGCAAGACGATTTGCCGGTTTGTTCAGGGGGTGGACGGCGGGAAATTTCTTGTTGAACGGTTCGTTTGTTGTGACACCGCGGCCCTCCTCAAGAGCAACGCCCCACGACTTATCGACCTCCCGTCACTTTTTAAAGGCTCGGCCTTTGAAGTAGTAAGTTCCGGAGAGACTCAATGTCCACCAACCTGTTTTCCGGTGCCCGCAAGGCACTCGTCGCTTCCATCGCCGCCGCTGTTCTTCTGGGTGGTGTCACTGTTGTCACCACGCCTTATGCCGCTGCATCCACAGTTGCCGCTGTATCGGTTTCCGCCAAGATCAACGCGTTCACCAACACCGATTGGCTGAACGGTGTCTGGCGCACCGGCGCCGGCTTCTCGATCCCGGCCACCTCGGCAAACCGCACCGCGTTCGTGGCCGGCGTTTCGGTACGACTGGCAGACGGTCAGGTACGCAAGATCAGCCGCGCGCAGATCGTCGGCAGCAACATGAGCATCTTCCTGGAAGGTGCAAAGCTGGACGGCAACAAGGTTGGCGCACCGCAGGTGGTCACCATCGGTAGTACGGCCGTTACGGCGCCGATAACTTCCACCGCCCCGGTCACTTCACCGACTACCGTCGCTGCACACTCGACCAGCATCAATGCATTCACCAATACCGATTGGCTCAATGGTGTATGGCGCAAGTCGCCGGGCTTCTCCATTCTAGCAAGTGCTGCCAACAAGGCCGCTTTCAAAGTTGGTGCGTCGGCAAAACTGGCAGATGGCCAGGTCCGCAAAGTTACCCAGGTGCAAGTTGTCGGCGCAAATATGAGCGTCTATCTCGAGGGTGCGGCAGTTAACGGGAGTGTGGTCGGCGCACCCAACAAGTTATCGCTGGCGACAACCTCTACTACCAGCCCGGCTCCGGCGCCTACTGCTCCGACTAACTCAGTCATTGCGACCAGTAACCTGAACAACTACACCAATACTCATTGGCTGAACGGTATGTTCCGTACTGCTGCCGCCTTCTCTATTCAGGCAAGCAGCGCCAACGTGGCAGCGTTCAAGACTGGCGCTGTGGTGAAGCTCGCTGACGGCCAGACCCGCAAGGTGCTGCGCACTCAGCTGGTTGGCAGCAACATGAGCGTCTTTCTCGATGGCGCTGTGATCAATGGCACCACGCTGGGTTATCCGAAGACCATCTCGGTAGTAAGCACATCGACCAGCTCTCCGTCGTCTCCGGCTCTGACTACTCCGCCAGTGGAAGCAGCACCGGCTCCGGCGCCTGCGCCTACCGCACCTGACACCACCAACGGCAAGCCGCTGCTGGTCGGCGTCAACCTGTCCGGCGCAGGCTTCGGCCCGTCGGTTGTTCCGGGCAAGCATGGCACCAACTACACCTACCCGGCCGAGTCTTACTACAAGAAGTACTCCGACCTGGGCATGCCGCTGGTTCGCCTGCCGTTCCTCTGGGAGCGTATCCAGCCCAAACTGAACTCTCCGCTGAACGCTGAGGAGTTCGCCCGCCTGAAGCAGTCGCTGGACTTCGCGCAGAAGCACAACGTCAAGGTGATTCTCGACCTGCACAACTACTACCGTTACTACGGCAAGCTGATCGGCTCCAAAGAAGTGCCCATCAGTTCCTTCGCTGCGGTGTGGAAGCAGATCGTGCAGCAGGTGGTCAACCATCCTGCCGTCGAGGGCTACGGCCTGATGAACGAGCCGCACTCCACCAACGGGCTCTGGCCGCAAGCTGCCCTGGCTGCTGCTCAGGCAATCCGCACCGTCGACTCCAAGCGCTGGATCTACGTAGCGGGCGATCGCTGGTCGAGCGCCTTCCACTGGCCGCACTACAACACCCAGCTGGTCACCAACCCGTGGATGCGTGATCCGAAGAACAACCTGGTTTATGAAGCGCACATGTACGTGGACAAGGATTTCTCGGGCAACTACTTCGACAAGGCCGAGAAGTTCGACCCGATGATTGGTGTCAATCGCGTCAAGCCCTTCGTCGACTGGCTCAAGCAGAACAAGCTGCGCGGCTACATCGGTGAGCATGGCGTACCGGACTTCTCGCCCTCGGCCATCGTCGCTACCGACAACCTGCTGGCTTACCTGCGTCAGAACTGCATCCCGAGCACCTACTGGGCTGCCGGTCCCTGGTGGGGTGAGTACGCCATGTCGCTGGACGTGAGCAGTGGCAAGTACCGTCCGCAGCTGCCGGTTCTGCAGAAGCACGCCAAAGCCGCAAACAGCTGCACCAGCATCGGTCCGCTGTAACGACACCATCCAAACAAGAACGGGCCCCAAGGGCCCGTTTTTGCGTTCCTATACTGTATTGGCTGATTACAGCTCGTCGGCTCGCTGTGACGGGGTGATCGCCAACGAGCTGACCCGATGGTCACCATCGCTGTCGTTCCCGCCGTTCCGCTTGTTCGACCTTCGCATTCCCCCAAGCCAAGCTGCATGCCGGCTGCGCGCCAATCGCGGGCAGATCGCCACCAGATCTCGCTGTTTCACGTCCTCCCTTCCTGCAGTGCGGCATAGCTGACCTCGGTTCTCGAAGCCCCGTACCGCTTGGCCAGAAACACGGAACTCGAAAATTTGGGTCCGGTCACCATTTATGTGCGTACTGAAATCGCACAGCCGCGGAACCCCGCACTGCTGTGCTTCACGGACCGTGGTCATCCGGCCAAACCCTATGACCCTATAAAGGTGGACAAAATGACGACACCCGATGAAGAGATCACAGGTTACGGCGGCCCAGCCAGAACCGACGCCAACGCGCAGTCAACGAGCGCTCCCGCTCAGCCCACCGGCCAGACCGGCCAGGCTGGCACCACGCAGGCAAGCAGCTCCGCTTCCGCTCCGAGCGCCGAGGAACTCAAGGCAAAGGCGCGCGAAGCCGGCGAGCAGGTGAAGAACCAAGGCAAGGCTCAGCTGGACAGCTACCGCGGTACGGCCGCCGATGAGCTGGAAAAGGTTGCTCAGAGCGCCAAGGCAGCAGCGGCAGAACTTGAAAACCAGGATCGCACTGGCCTTTCCCATTACGTCTCCGACATGGCGCAGAGCATGGTCGACTTGGCCGACAATTTGCGCGGCAAGAGCGTCGATGAGCTGGTGGGCGAGGTGAACCGTCTGGCTCGCAACAATCCCGGCCTGTTTATCGCCGGCAGCGTTGCACTTGGCTTCGGCCTGACTCGTTTCGCCCGCGCTTCCAGCCATCGCGCTGAATCCGCAACGCGTGAACCGACGACCGATTACGGCCATTCCGACGCCAGTCGCCCGCATCCGACTTCGCCGCTCGGGGTGCCGGCAGACGTGACCGCCGAGACGCTGCCGAGCCAGTCCGAACTGGACTCGCGTATTTCCAGTGGCGCACCGGGCAGTACCGTCGGCAGCGTAAGCAATGCCGGCATGGCGCCGAACACGGGTAGCACCAATGGCGTGGGCAGCAACGGTGTTGGCAGCACTGGCAAAGGCACGAACGGAGGGCTTAATCGATGAACGAACAACGCAACCTCAATACGCCTTACGAACCCGGCAACCCCGAGCACGATAACTCGGTCGGCGGTTTGCTACGGCAGCTGACCCGCGAAGTGCCGTCGCTGTTCACCAAGGAACTGGCGCTGGCCAAGGCCGAGCTGAACGAATCGCTGCGTGCCACCAAGGCAGGCGCTGCCAGCGTCGCAACCGGCGGTGCGGTGCTCCTGGCTGGCTTCATCATCCTGCTGATGTCGGCGGTCTACTTCCTCAGCACCATGATGGAACCCTGGCTCGCCGCGTTGATCGTCGGCGTGGTCGTGGTGGTCATCGGCATGATCATGGTCTCGGCCGGCAAGAAGAAGTTCGAAGCCTCTTCGTTCAAACCCGACCGCACCATCCATTCGCTGCAGAAGGATAAAGAAGTCGTAAGGGGGCACGCATGAGCACGCATAACCAGGTAGACGTAGAAGCACAAAAGGACCCCGATACGCTGGAGCGCGAGATCGACCAGCAGCGCTCCGAGATCGGCAACATCGTCCACGCGCTGGAAAGCAAGCTCTCCCCGGGGCAGATGATCGATACCGCGCTCGGCTACGCCAAAGGCGGGGGTGGCGAGTTCCTGCATAACCTCACCGATACCGTTAAGGCCAATCCGGTACCGACGTTGCTCACCTCCGTCGGCCTGGTGTGGCTTATGGCCGGGCAGAATCGCCGCCCGGACTATAGCGACAGCGCTTCGACCGGTCCGTCGATGACCGACAAGCTCGCCGCCAAGGCCTCTGGTCTAAAGCAGCAGGGCACCGGCATCAAGGACAAGGCGGCGCAGATGAGCCATAGCGCCTCCAGCTCACTGGGCAATGCCCGTCATCGCGTCGGTGACTCCAGCCGGCACGCCGCGGAAAGCCTGCGGCACACCGCAGACCGTGCGCGCGGCGGGTTCACTCAGCTGCTCAACGAGCAACCGCTCGCATTGGGCGCCATGGGCATCGCCCTCGGCGCGCTGCTGGCGGCCTCGGTTCCACCGACCCGTCGTGAAGACGAACTGATGGGCCAGAAGAGCGACGAGCTGACCGGCAAGATCAAGGACAAGGCCCGCGAGGGCTATGCGATTGCCAGCGCCGAAGGCGAGCAATTGGCCGGCCAGGTCAAGCACGACCTGGAGCGTGACCACGGCCAGCCTGCGTCGCGGCCGCACTGATCGCCCGATGCGGATTGCAGCATCGAGGGCGATGCGCGCGGACTTGAGTCCAACCGCAGAACCCCCGATAATCCGCGGCCTGGCGCCGGTGTAGCTCAGTAGGTAGAGCAGCGCATTCGTAATCGGTGCACTTTGTCTCGATAAATCGGCTGTAAGCCTTGCGACACTAGGCTTGCAGCCGATTCGATTCGAAACAAGGGAGCGTCCCAAACACGAATTGAACAACACCGACAGCCGATGCCGCTTTAGCTCATCTGGTAGAGCACATCATTCGTAATGATGGGGTGGCCCGTTCGAGTCGGGCAAGCGGCACCATGTTGTCGATAAAAGGCCACCTGAAAAGGGTGGCCTTTTTGCTTTCAGCCTCGACAGCCACGGCGGTGGCCGACATTGCGGCCTTCGGTCTCCTCAGGTCGCGTGTGGCGCTTGCGGAGCAGCTTCGCCTGACGCTGAGCCATCAGAGCTGTTTCGACACGACAGACGAGCGCCTGGACGGCCGGAAAAGTGTTGGTTTTCACCTAGATCATTTAGTGAGATATTTGGCTCGTCGACGGCAATCGTCGATAAGGCTTTTGGCGGCCTACATTGAGCCGAGTCCCTCCCTGGATGACAACGGGGGTTAGGGTCCGATCTGCGGCGATACGGCTGCGGATGTCCCCCATGATAGTTCCGTCATGTTGGGAATCCGAGAGCCGCAGATATGACATACGAACCGAAGAAACTCACCTCCGAGGCGCTGGCCGAGCTCCACACTCTCCATGATGAAGCCCTTGTGACCGCTACGGAGGCTGCCGCCTTTCTGCGAGTCGCTTACGGCACCCTCGCTTGGTATCGCTGCCAGGGGGGTGGCCCTGAATACGGCCGCATCGGCGGGAAAAGCGTCCGTTATCGAATGGGCGACCTCCGCGAATATGCGAAGCGCCAACGTATGAGCGATAGCCTTCAGCGCACTGCAATGGCGATGCAAGCTGGCCGTGCCAAGCGGAAAGGGGGTGGCCAATGAGCATGCAAAAAGAAGCCCGCGGGCAAGGCGGGCTGCAGGAGAGCACATCAAAGGGGACTTACGGAAGCAATGATGCCGCCGCACTTCCTCGAACGACACCACTGTTTGATGTCGATTGTCTGATCCGCGCTGGGCTGACTTTGATTCCCCTTCATCGCTGGGATGCCAAGGACGCAAGGGGGCGCCCTCGGGGTAAGTCGCCTGTGGACGGCGCCTGGCAGGTGAAAGATTACGAAAACCGTGCAGTGCTGGAGCGCGCAAAGGAAGCCGGCTTGAACGTAGGCGTGCGACTGCCTGCAAGTTGGGTCGTCCTTGATGTGGACCCACGGAACTTCGAAGACGGCGTTGATAGCCTCGCGAAGTTGGTGGCTGACACAGGTGTCGACCTGTCTACTGCGCCGCACGTCATCACGGGCTCAGGCGGCCACCATTATTACTTCCGCAAGCCTGAAGACCTTTCGCTCATGGACAGCCTGGAGAACTATCCGGGGATCGAATTTAAGAGTCTCGGCCGTCAAGTGGTGGCTCCTGGCTCAATCCATCCGTGCGGCAAGCGCTATGAGTGGGACGACCTTACGCCCCCGCCCATCGAAGCGCCTCAAATGCCGGAATCGCTACTTTCTTTGGCGAAGCGGCCTGTCAGGGCACACGGAGAGGCTGCAGGTTATGGCGAATTGACACCCGAGATGCTCGCCGAGACGCTGGACCAACTTGACCCACACGCATTTGATGAGCAGGAAAAATGGCTGATGTTAATGATGGCCTGTCACCACGCAACGGCTGGCGAAGGTCGTCAGGAGTTTATCGACTGGTCCACACAGGCCGCAGGGTATGAAGACCACGCCTACCTGATTGGTCGGCGGTGGGATTCATTGCACGCAAATCCCACTAGCGGGCAGCGCGGCCGCCCCGTGACCATCAAATATTTGCATAAGGTAGTCCAAGATGCCGGAGGCGCCGTCGCATGTCCGAAGCCAGAGGACGAGTTCGATGTGGTCGCCGTCGAGGAGGACGAAAAACTGCCGCGGCTGGAGCGGCTGAAAAACGGAAGGATTGTTAGCAACTTCCCAAACTGTCTCAAGCTGGTTCGTCATATCGATAAGCAGCTGGGGCTTGTATTCGACGAGTTCGGGGGCGGGTTCCATCTTGTCGCTCCGCAGTTGCCGTGGGATGTCGACGTCGGTCGCAGGCTCAACGATGATGTGGTGCGTTGCATTCGGCAGTTCCTTGTAGAGAAAACAGGGGCCAACTGGACGAAGGATGACGTGCTTGAAGCTGTAATGACGGTCGGTCGCGAGAACTCAAGGCACCCAGTGCGCGACTACCTCACGGGCCTTACATGGGATGGTGTGCCTCGCCTGGACTCACTGCTGGTCAAGTATGCCGGCGCCGCGGATAACGGCTATGTGCGAGCTATCGCAGCGAAGATGATGATTGCTGCGGTGAAGCGGGTAAGGGCTCCCGGCTGCAAGTTCGATAACGTGGTGGTGCTTGAAGGCTCCCAAGGGTGTGGAAAGAGCACCTTTGTAAAGATGCTCTCTCCTCATGTGGAATGGTTTTCTGATTCTCCCATCGGAAACACCGAATCGAAGGACGCAGCGCTATCGCTTCAGGGCCATTGGCTCATCGAGCTGGGCGAAATGTCGGTGCTTTCTAGGTCAGGAGTGGAGTCGCTCAAGGCGTTCGTATCCAGCAGCGTCGACTACGTTCGTCGCCCTTATGGCCGGCTCCACGAGGAACTGCGTCGGCAGTGCATTTTCATCGGCACCACCAATCAGGGAAGCTACCTGAAAGACCAGACAGGGAATCGTCGCTTCTGGCCTGTAGAGGTCGGAGCGATTGACTTGGCAGCGCTGCAAGCTGATCGCGATCAGCTTTGGGCTGAGGCAGCAGTTAGGGAAGAGCAAGGCGAATCTCTGTTCTTGCCACAGGAGCTTTGGGAAGTAGCCGAGACTGAACAGGAGCAGCGCCTCACCGAAGACCCTTGGGCCGATACGCTCCGTCACTTCCTGGACGGCGGCGAGAGGTGGGATGACGTTCAGCAAACGACTGTAGAGGCGGAGCCGCTACAACGGGTGCATTCATCCTCTTTGCTCACCGACGTTTTGGGTATTCGCACCTCGGATCAAACGCCTGCGCATTCGCAGAGGCTGCGAGTCGTTATGGAGAAGACCTTGGGTTGGAAGCACAAACCGAATATCCGCGTGGACAATAAACAGGGCCGGGGCTACCAGAGGAAGTAATTACGGCCACGGGCGTTGCTCTCGCTGCTACCCCTCGAAATTGAGAGCAACGCCCGAAAGCCTTGCGGCACTAGCCTTGTTGCTCTGTTGCTATTGTTATTACTATTTATATATAAGCTAGTAAAGAGCAAACATAAATATCGACTCAGAAATGCCGTGGCCGGAATTTGGTATTTATATTCAGTGTATCACCAGGATATATAGTGAGGCGCTGCAGCAGCAGCAACACAGCAACGATCCTTATACCGCAAGGCTTTCGGACGATGCGGAGCGATAACGAGGGCAGCATCAGTAGCATCAGTTAGTCTCACCTCCTAGAACAAACCACCCGTGGCCGACCATAGTGGGGAGTCGGTTACTCTATGGGTGTTTGTGCAATTCTCCCTCCTGCTCAATAAGCCTCCTCACCGAAGCGCTATAAATAATGTCCTCTCTCCCGTGCCAGGCCTTGCCCTCACGCGCGTAGAGTCGGCCGCCTAATCAATGATCTGCGCGCCCCTCAATCTAAGCTGTTGTTTCCCATCGATATATAAGGGCATGCCCGCGCGTATAAACACGGCACGATAACTTTTAAAACCAGTTAACTGAGGTCGTGCCATGACCATTAAGAAGTTCACTCCTGAAGTTCAGGACCTGTTTATTCAGATACTTGAAGACACCGCATCGCCTAAACAGGCGGCAGCCGCGTGTGGCATCTCTCGTACTCTGGCATTCGAGTACAGGAAGAACGACCTAGAGTTTCGCCGCCGTTGGGAACAGGCAATTGATGTCGCGATGGACGCCCTGTTGGACGAAGCCTATCGACGCGCCTGCATCGGGGTGGAAGAGCCTGTTATTTACCAAGGCCAAGTTTCCATGACTCGCGATGCAACTACCGGTGAAGAGCGCCCGCTGACTATGCGGAAACATAGTGATCGCCTCCTGGAAGTGATGCTCAAGTTCCGCTATGGCGACCAGCTAGCCGACCGACTCCGCGTGAAGGTAGATGACACAGGCCTCAGCGCCGATGCGCTCCTGAAGATGAGGTGTTCGGAAAGCTGATTGCCACTATTTCGATACTATACAAAGCGCTGGGGCTCCTGTCTCCAGGCTTTCGCAGCATGATGGAGGCTCGTATATAAGGAGGATCGTCATGGACCTTGAAAGCATGAGCATGTCCGAGCTGCTGGATATCCACAACGAGCTGGCCGACACGAAGGCGGGACCGAAGACATTCGCGTCCAAAGCGAAGCTGATCGAGCGAATAACCAAGACGGCCGAGGCGAAAAGCATCGACCTGGGCTCTTTCAGGCAGCGTAGCGAGCCTGAGGTAGCCGTCAGGGATGCAGAGCAACAGACCGAGCGCACCGAAGCGCCAGAGGCTACGACAGAGACAAAGCCGAAGCGCGGCAAAGGCGTGGGTGACCTCGCCCGAGCACTCATCATGGATGAAGCCGGCTATCCCTATCAGCTGATCGCAGCAATGGTAAACGTCCAGGTGGACGGCGCTTCGGCATCACCTAAGTCGGTTGCATGGTATGCCAGCAAAATGCGAAAGGCTGGCATCGACGTGCCCGCCAGGAAGAAGCACTTCTCCGCTGACTTGAACGAAGAGGATTCGGCGGAGTGGCTGGCAGGTGTGACGGTCACGCCACCCGCCGAGTGAATGTTTCTGCCGTGGAAAAACAAAAGGCCTCCACCCCGGAGGCCTTGTTGTTTCAGCAGCTTAGAGAGCGTTGGCGCCTAATTTCTGGTTAGGCAGCCTTCTGTTCAGCTGCCGCCTCTTTGAGCACTGGTGGCCATACACCGGGCGTCCATTGCAGCCCGAGGCGTTCGAGAATGTGCCTAGAGGCCTTCTCCTGATAAGGCCGTAGGTGTTCAGGCCCTACATGGATGTAACCCATCGTCACGTTGCTCGCCGCATGGTTGAGCAGGTATTTCAGTTCCAGCAAGGGCACGCCTGACTCAACAGCCAAGGTGGAGAACACATGCCGCAGGGCATGACCTGTCAGTCCATTCAGCTCGTGTTGCGCAACCTCGGTGACGTGCCCCGACTTCGAGTCCGAAGGGAAGAGCCACTTTGTCTTGCGATCAATGCGAGGCGCTTCGGTAGCCCGATGGCCGAGCAGGTCCTTTAATGGGCCGGACAGGGGCAGGTCGAATGCTCGATTTGTGCCCCCTTTAGGGTTGGGCACATGCAGGCATCCATCGGACAGGTGCTCAAGGCGAGCTTCGCAGGCTGAGGTCCGACGCATGCCGCTCAGCAGCATGAACAGATGAAGGTCTCGCCTCACTGGGTTCAGCTCCAGGACGGCTTTGCCCCACTCTTTAAGCTGTTCCGCGTTGGCATCCACCTTGCGACGCCTCAGCCCGTGGTAGTCCACGTTCAAGCAAGGATTGGCCGGAAGGTCGGGATGCTCGCGAAGGCCTCGGTTATAGAGGGCGCGGAAGATGCGGAAAACATTGTCTGCCGATGGGGCGCCATTCTCTTTGGTGATCCGCTTGTGCCGCTCCCTGACAGCGGCCCTGTTGCTGCCAATATCGGCCAGTGGCCTATCCAACCAGTCGGAGAGGTATTGCTCGCAGTTGTATCTGTAATCCGAGGCAGTGCGAGGGGAGAGGGTAATCCACCCATTTTTAGTACTCACCAGAAGTAGAGGTCAGGCCGCGAGGGCCAACTTCTGTTTGGGGGTGATGCCTCCCAGGGCCATATTTGGTCGCTCATGATTGTATGTCCAGATCCATCGTGTGGCGTGTTCTTGCACCTCAGCGATGGACTCGAACAGGTAATGCCCCAGCCAGTCATAACGTACCGTGCGGTTGTAGCGTTCGACGTAGGCATTCTGCTGGGGATTGCCGGGCTGGATATGTTCTAGGCGGATGCCATGCTTCTCTGCCCACAGCACAAGCTTGCTGCTGATGTATTCCGGGCCGTTGTCACTGCGAATCGACCGGGGTTTGCCACGCCATTCGATCACCTGATCCAGCGCACGCACCACCCGCTCTGCTGGCAGTGATAGGTCTATATCCATGGCCAGGGCTTCGCGGTTGAAGTCGTCGATCAGGTTAAACAGGCGGAAGCTGCGACCGTCTGCCAGTTGGTCATGCATGAAGTCCATCGACCAACAGTGATTGATCGCCTCCGGCACAGCCAGAGACTCGGGCTTCTCACGCACGATGCGTTTGCGCGGCTTGATTCGCAGGTTCAGCTCCAGCTCGCGATAAATCCGGTACACCCGCTTGTGATTCCAGCGGTGGCCTTTCACGTTGCGCAAATACAGGAAGCACAGGCCGAAACCCCAGTTGCGCTGGTTGTGCGTAAGCCGGATCAGGTGGTCGGCGATCTCGGCATTTTCCGAGGACAACCGTGGCTGGTAGCGATAGCAGGTGACGCTAACCCCGAAGGCCTGGCATGCCAGCTTGATGCTAGCTCGACCAGAGCGAACTGCACGCTGCGCCATCTCTCGCCGCCGAGATGGCTTCACCACTTTTTTGCCATCGCTTCCTGGATGATCTCGGCCTTCAGGCGCTCTTCGGCGTACATCTTCTTGAGGCGACGGTTCTCATCCTCCAGTTCGCGTAGCCGGGCCATCAATGAAGCGTCCATGCCACCGAACTTGGCGCGCCACTTGTAGAAGGTTGCCGAACTGATGCCATGCTCGCGGCAAAGCTCAGGGACTGGGCTGCCGGCTTCGGCCTGCTTGAGGATAGCGATGATCTGGCTGTCCGAAAAACGCGATGTCTTCACGCAAAATTTCCTTGATCCGATTAGGAGAAAATTCTACTTCTGACGAGTACTGATTTCAGGGTGGATTTGCCGTCAGAGATGGATGGTCGCCCAGCTTGACCCTAACCTGCTTCCCGTTGACGAGGCTTTGGACATAGAAGCCTTTCTTGCTTTTAGAGACGATAAGGTAGAAACCGCGCAGTTCTGGGTCCGCATACAGGGTGGTCTTATCAGTTACCGCCGAAACACGTTCGACCAGGGCTTGGGTGATTTTGGCTTTCATTAATAGGTGCTCCGAACAAAGCATAAACACGCTTTTTTGCCCCATGAAACCTGTGTTCAGGCCAGGCAAAACAAGCTCGAAACCTTATTAAGTCGAGCATTTTCAATGCTGTAAGCGATTTTCCGTTCTAATTTTTGCTTCGAACCAAATCTTCACAAAAGTGACGCGCGCCGATTCGTAATGCGAAGGTCGCAGGTTCGACTCCTGTCTCCGGCACCAATGAAATCAAAGGGTTAGCTTCGGCTAGCCCTTTTGTTTTTGGGCCGGTGTCCCCGAAATGCCCGGCCGGTGGTGTTGCAGGGAAGTGCGGGGCGCAGCCATACAGGCTGCGCCCTTATTCGTTACAGCGTGATCGCTATGCCGGCCTGGAGCGTGCGGGGGGCGCCCGGGTAGGCCCAGATGTTGCCCCAGGCGCGCTCTTCGTACTCTTCGTCGAACAGGTTGTTGAGGTTCAGGTTCAGGCGAACCCGTTCGGTCAGCGGGTAGTAGGCGAGCAGGTCGACCGTGGTGTAGGCGTCCATGTCGAACGCGGTGCTGGTGGCGCCGCCCTTGCGGTCGCCGACGTACTTGACGCCCATGCCAACGCCGAGCCCGGCCAGCGGACCTTCGGCGATTTCGTAGGTATCCAGCAAATTGAAGCTGTGGCGCGGCACGTTGGCCAGGCGCGTGCCGGTCGGCATCGATGCGCTCGAGCTTTCGGTGACTTCGGCATCGACGTAGGCGTAGCCGCCGATCACGCGCCATTGCGGGGTGATGTTGCCGGCCACGCTGATGTCGAAGCCGCGGCTGCGCGCTTCGCCGGCAGCAACCTGGTAATTGCTGTCGAGCGGATCGCTGGTCAGCACGTTTTCCTTGGTGATGTGGAACAGCGCCGCGGTGACGCTGAGGTCGTGCTCCGGCAGCTCGTACTTGATGCCGACTTCGTGGGCGATGCCTTTTTCCGGGTCGAACGCCTGGCTGCTGCGGTCGGCGCCGCGGTTGGGCTTGAACGAGCGCGAGGTGTTGGCGTAGACGGCCAACTCCTCGGTCAGGTCGTAGATCAGCCCGAAACGCGGGGAAACTGCGTTGTGCGCCTGGTCCCAGCTGCCGGCGGGGGTGAGCTTGTTTTCATAGCGCTGTTCGAAGCGTTCCAGACGCGCGCCGACCTGCGCTGTCAGGCGCTCGGTGAGGGCGATCTGGTCCTGCAGGAAGAACGCGTAGGACTTCAGGTTTTCGTCATCGTAGGTCGTGGTGCGGGTCAGCGCCGGCAGCGGCTGGCCGTAGACCGGATCATAGAGGTCGATCGGGAAGTCGCTGGTCGCACCACCCGAGCGATCGATCTGGGAGTCGTAGTTGAAGTCGTCGAATTCCACACCGAGCAGCAGTGTGTGGGCCAGACCCGCGGCATCGAAGCGACCTTTCAGATTGGCCTGCACAGCCAGGTCGTTCCAGTTCAGCCAGCGCTCGCTGTAGTTGCGTCCGACCGTGCGGCCATCGGCGGCCAGGCCATTGTTCTCCACCGCGCCGCCGTCCAGGCTACCGTCGAGGTACTGGATGCCGCCGCGCAGCATCCACTGGCTATCCAGCTGGTGCTCCAGGCGCAGTTGCGTGGTGGCGTTCTGGTTGGTCAGCTTGCCGGCACTTTCCTCCCCGAGGAAGCGATCGCGCGACAGGTCGCCGGCCTGGTTGGGGTAGCGGGTAAGACCACGGTCCATGGGGTGGCGGTTGTGCAGATAGTCGCCTTCGAGGATCAGCGCGGTGTCGTCGCTGAGCTGCCAGCGCAGCACTGGCGCGATGTTGTAGCGCTCACTTTCGACGTGATCGCGGAAGCTGTCGCTGCCTTCGGCGACCAGGTTGAGGCGATAGGTAAACGCGGCGCTCTCGTCCAGTGCGCCGGTGGTGTCCAGTGTGCCGCGGCGCAGGCCGTCGGTGTTCACCTGACTGCCGAGTACCGTGCGCCGCTCCGCCTGCGGCTGCTTGCTGACGATGTTGAAGGTGCCACCCGGATCGCCGCGACCGTACAGCATCGAGGCCGGGCCGCGTAGCACTTCGATGCGTTCCAGCGTGTTGGCGTCGGGCATGTTGGGGTAGCCACGGTTCACCGCGAAGCCGTTGCGGTAGAACTCCCGGGTGCTGAAGCCGCGCACCAGGAATTCGGTCAGGCCCTGGCCGCCGAAGTTGTTGCCGCGCTCCACGCCGCCGGCGTAGTCGAGCGCATCTTCCAGGCGCGTTGCGCCGATGTCTTCGACGACCTGCGCTGGGACCACGCTGATCGACTGCGGGGTTTCGTGGATCGCGGTGTCGGTGCGGGTGGCGCTGGCCGAGCGGGTTGCCCGGTAGCCCTGCACAGGCCCGTCGGCGCGCTCGGCCGATGCGGTGACCTGCATCTCCTCCAGTGCCAGCGGTTCAGCAGGCGGTTCGTCGTTGGCTGAAACCACGGCAGGGCAAGTGAGGGCGGGAATCGCGAGCATCGGGAGGAGAAGGCGCCGCATCGAATGATCCTTGAGGGAAGGGAGCGAGGGCGGGCATCCTAATCTCAACGAAAACTATTATCAAATAGAAGGTAATCTCAACTGCTGTGCGCTACGGCTGGTTGCGACAGGGCGCAGTGGGCGCAGATCGAGCGCGTGGCGACAGGCACCCAGCGTGCCGCGCAGCGCAGGTGAGCGGCGGCTGCCAAGCGGCTCGGGGGTCACATCTGGCGGCTGCTCGGCGCTCAGTTGGAAGCGAGGACGACGCGGTCGCGGCCGGCTCTCTTCGCTTGGTACAGCGCTTCGTCCGCGGCTTTGAACGTCGCGTCGGGCGACGCATAGCGGTCACTGCAGGCGATGCCGATGGAGGCCGTCACCGGTACGCCAGTCGGGCTTGCGGTTTGCCGCAGGCGGGCGAGCAGGCGTTCTGCCGCAATGCTGGCGCCGGCGGCGTCCGTCTCGGGCAGCAGCATGAGGAATTCTTCACCACCCATGCGGCACAGCACGTCAGTGGGGCGCGAGCATTCCTTCATGATCTCGGCAAGAAAACGCAGCACCGCATCGCCCACGTCATGGCCGTGCTGGTCGTTGACCTGTTTGAAGTGATCGATATCCAGCGTCACTGCCGCGTAGTGCTGGTCGAGCAGGTCGAACTGCTTGAGTGCCAGCTCGAGGCCGCGGCGGTTACGCAGGCCGGTCAGCGGGTCAGTCATGGACGCCGCTTCCAGCGCGCCCATCTTCTGCTGCAATAGCGACACGCCTGCGAGCATCGCGACCTTCAATCGCGAGACCTCGAAGTACCAGGAATTGACTGTCGAGATACGGGCGGCGGCTTCCGGTGCACCCCAGTGTTCGGCGGTGTCGGCCAGGGCGCGAATGGGCCTGGAGATGAGTCTGGACAGCCACCAGAACACCGCGAGCGAGATAAGCGTGAACGGCACTGCGTTGAGCAGCGTGGTCCGTGCCAGCTGTTCGAGCTTCGCGGTGATGGCAGCGGTCGGGCGCTGGGCGATGATGCCCCAGCCGGTGCTCTGCATGGGCGCGAAGCCGGCGAGCATGTCCACGCCGAGCGTATTGATGACGCGCTGGCTGCCCTCCTGGCCCGACAGCACCTGCCGGACCACCACATTGCTCGATACGTTCTGGCCGACCCGCTTGCCGTCTTCGTGGAAGATCAGTCTGCCCTGGGTGTCGACCACGTACAGGTAGGAGCCGTCGCGGTAGTAATGCACACCTAGCAGGCCGTGCAGTGCGTTGCGCTCGCGCAGGAACAGCGAGGCGCTGATATAGCCGAGGTAGCTGCCATCGGGGGCGAAGATGGGATGGGTTACCGCGATAAGGTAGGTGCCGTCGGTGGCGACGTAAGGATCGCTGATCAGCGGCTTGCGCTCTTGCAGCGCACGCATCGCGCCTGTGCTGTTGACCTTGAGCCCGACCAGGCCGGCGCTTTCCGGTGACGCCGAGACGATCTCCCCGGCGGCGCTGACGATTACAGTCCGGCTGAACTGCTCGCTCTTGAGCTTGAGTCGTTCGGTCTCGTTGTCACGCGCGATCGGGTCGGCGAAGCGCGTCGACAGCTCTTCTGCGGCATAGGCGAGCTCGCGACGGCTATTAAGGAAGAACTGATCGGTGGTGTCGGCGAGCTTGCGCGCATAGGCTCGGTTTGCTTCGAGCGTCTGCTCGAACAGTTGGTCGCGCTGTGAGCTGTAGCCGGCAAAGAAGCTGTTACCGAAGGTCAGCAACCCCGCGACGAGCGCTAGCAGCAGCGTGAGTTTCTGTAGATCCAGCCGGGGCATGAAACGCGATTCTCCGATGCGTGCTTGGCATGCGCCAATGGAGGTTGCTGTCGGGCTTCAGGGCAAGCGGAAGCCAAAGGGCCAGGAATGATACAGGCAGCGTGCGGCGGCGAGTGGCTTCTCATACACATAGTGCTGGCGGCCTGCTCTGGGTCAATCGCCTGTTGCCGTTACAACTATCGCAGTGTGGCAAATGAGAGGTGCGGGTGTTCTTCCTGATCTGGGCGGCAGCTCGGGCCCCATGTGCTGTGACGGCCAGCGCAGCTTGGCGGAGCCGATAACTGGCGCTGCCTTGCCTGGCTCTGCCTGTGCTGAACATGATGGTTGTTGCTCTGGGCGGTGGTGAGCTGACTACGAAACAGGCCCGCTGATGCGGGCCTGTTTCATTCGAGCTGGCCGATGTGGCTTCAGCCCTGGTGATAGCTCGGCGCAAGCTTGTAGACCGAGGTATCCAGCCCCTCGAAACGCGCTTTCAGTTGCAGTGCCAGGTAAAGCGAGTAGTGCCGTGACTGGTGCAGGTTACCGCCGTGGAACCAGAGGTTCTGCTGCTGGGTGGGCTTCCACATGTTGCGCAGCTCGCCTTCGTACGGGCCCGGGTCCTTGGTGGTGCCGGAGCCGAGGCCCCAGCAGCGCCCGACCTTGTCCGCGACGTCCTGGGAGATCAGCCGCGCCGCCCAGCCGTTCATGGAACCGTAGCCGGTGGCGTAGACGATCAGGTCGGCCGGCAGGCGGCTGCCATCGTTGAGTACCACGGCATCCGGCTCGATGTGATCGACGCCGAGGCCGGGTCCGCTTTTCAGCTTGATGGTGCCGTCGGCGATCAGCTCGCAGGCGCCGACGTCGATGTAGTACCCCGACCCGCGGCGCACGTACTTGAGGAACAGACCGGATTCGTCATCGCCGAAGTCGAGCATGAAGCCCGCCGCGGCCAGGCGATCGTAGAAGGCCTTGTCGCGTTCCTTGACCTGCTCGAAGGCCTGGCGATGGAACTGCGGCAGCACCTTGTAGGGGATCGAGGCGAACAGCATGTCGGCCTTGTCGGTGGTCAGTCCGCTCTCGAGCGCATCCTCCGAATAGAGTGGGCCGAAGACCACCTCCATCAAGGTGTCGGAGCGCACGATATGGGTGCTGGAGCGCTGCACCATGGTGACGTCCGCGCCGTTTTCCACCAGGTCTGCACAGATGTCGTGAGCCGAATTGTTGGCACCGATGACCACCGCGCGCTTGCCGCGCCAGGCGTCGCCGCCGGGATGCTGGCTGGAATGGTGCTGCTGGCCGGCAAAGGTTTCCGCACCCGGATAGACCGGCACGTTGGGCACACCGGACATGCCGGTGGCGAGGATCAGCTGCGCGGGCCTGAGGGTCATCGGTTTGCCATCGCGCAGCACTTCGACCGTCCAGCGGCCCTCGGCTTCGTCGAAGCTGGCCTTCACGCATTCGGTTTTCGCCCAGTAATTCAGCTCCATGACCTTGGCGTACATCTCCAGCCAGTCGCCGATCTGGTCTTTGGGTGTGAAGATTGGCCAATGGTCGGGGAAGGGCAGGTAGGGCATGTGGTCGTACCAGACCGGGTCGTGCAGGCACAGCGACTTGTAGCGTCCGCGCCATTGATCGCCGGGGCGCTCGGCCTTGTCGACGATCAGCGTCGGCACGCCGAGGCACTTGAGCCGCGCGCCGAGGCCGAGGCCGCCCTGGCCGCCGCCGATGACCAGGCAATAGGGCTGTTCCGTGATGCCCAGCGCGGCTTCCTCGTCGCGGCGCTTTTCCAGCCAGTTGCGCTTGTCGGCCAGGCCGTGGCCGTGTTCGGCGCCCAGTGGCCGGCGGCGTCCGAGCGGTTCCTCGTGCCCCTTCAGCTCGCGCATGGTGGTCAGCAGCGTCCAGCACAGGCCGTCCTTCAGACGCACATAACCTTTGCCGCGGGCGACGTCGGTTTCCAGGCTGATCCAGCCTTCGAGCACGCCGTCGGTCAGGCTCGCCTCGCCTTCGAGCTTCCAGTTGTCCGGCTGGGTGGCTTGCAGGCGGCTTTCCAGCATGTCGCGAATGTCGGTCTTGCCTTCGAGGGTGATCAGGTTCCAGCTGAACAGCACTAGGTCACGCCAGTGGCAGTCGTCGGCGAATAGCTCAAGCGTGCCATCGACGTCGCGTTGCGCCAGGCGCTGGCCGAGGCGTTCGACCCAGGCGGCCAGTTGTTCGGTAGGTGAGCGGGTGTCGGTGGTCTGGCGGTCACCGCCGAGGTCGCTGCCGTTATCGGTTTTCAGATCGAAGGGAACGTCGTTGCTGGGACGCATGGTGGTTCTCCTGGTCATTGTTGTTATTCACGGGGATACCGTGCTTGCAGCAGAGCAAGCGGCGGGCCAGTAAGCGGCGCGCCGCGTCGTATCTGGCTTGGAGTCGTATCGGGACTGCCCGGTCGAGGCTGCGCTGTGCCATCCCTGGCGCGGCGGGGGTGACACTCTGTACCAGTCGTGGCACAGCATGCGGCGGCCGGGCGATTGGCCTATGCTGGGCGCGAAACCGCCTCGAAACATCGCGGAGAACAACAAGAATGACCTCTCGCCTCAGTCAGCACGCGCATCAGGTCTTGAGCTTCGGTGACGGCACGTCCGCCAGCCAGGGCCCGGCTGCCGATCCCGCCATTGCGCGTTCCTGGCGTCGCTGCCTGGAGCAGCATCAGCTCGACCCCACCAGCCCGCGCGCGCCCTGCGTGATCGAGAGTCCGCGGCTCAATGAGCATCGCGAGCGGCTGGACCGAGTTATCGCCGTCGCCCACTGGCAAATGAACAGCCTGCACCAGCAGCTGGGCAGCAGCGGCCACGCGGTACTGCTGACCGACGCCAGCGGCGTGGTGATCGACAGCGTGGCGGATCAGGCCGAGCGCGCGGAATTCCAGCGCGCCGGGCTCTGGCTCGGGGCGGTGTGGAACGAGGCGACCGAGGGCACCAATGGCGTCGGCCTGTGCCTGCTGGAGCGCCAGGCGCTGACCATTCGGCGTGACGAGCACTTCCGTGGCCGGCACGCAGCGCTGACCTGTTCGGCGAGCCCGGTGTTCGATGCCGAAGGCGGTTTGCTTGCCGTACTCAATGTGTCGTCGGCGCGCGAAGACCTGTCGCGCCAGCGGCGCTTTCACACCATGGCGCTGACCAACCTGTCGGCCAAGCTCATCGAAAGCTGTTTCTTCCTGCAGCACTGCGAGGGCAACTACCTGCTGCGCTTCCATGCCCAGCCCGAATACATCGGCCTGCTCAGTGAAGGCCTGCTGGCGTTCGATGGCGAGGGACGGATCACCGCGATCAACGAAACCGCGCTCAACCTGCTCGCCAGTAGCCGCGAGGCGCTATTAGGCCGGCCCTTGGAAACTGTGCTCGATGTGCGTCTGGATCAGTTGCTGGAGCGTGCGCGACCGCAGCCGGGGGCTTGCTGGCCCTTGCATACCCATGACGGTCAGCGGCTGTTCTGCCAGCTGCGCGGGCCGCAGCTGCGCGTGGTTGCTGCGCCGCGCCAGGAGCCGGCCGATGTGCCGGGCCTGTGTCTGCTCGATCCGTCAATTCGCACCGGTTTCAGCCGTGCGCTGAAGGTGCTCGAGCGGGACGTGCCGGTGTTGCTGCAAGGTGAGACCGGCACCGGCAAGGAGGCATTCGCCTGCGCACTGCATCGCGCCAGCAGCCGCGCCGGTCGGCCGTTCGTGGCACTCAATTGCGCGGCGATTCCCGAGACGCTGATCGAAAGCGAACTGTTCGGCTATCGCGGCGGCAGTTTCACCGGCGCGCGGCGCGAGGGCATGGTCGGCAAGCTGGAGCAGGCCAACGGCGGGATTCTCTTTCTCGACGAGATTGGCGACATGCCGCTGGCGCTGCAGACGCGCTTGTTGCGGGTGCTGGAGGAACGCGCGGTCACTGCGCTGGGGGCTGCCGCGTCGACCGAACTGAATATCCGCCTGATCAGCGCCAGTCATCACGACCTGCGCGCGCTGGTTGCCAGCGGCGCGTTCCGCGAAGACCTGTATTACCGCCTTGGCGGGCTGATGATTGCGTTGCCACCGTTGCGCGAGCGCAGCGACAAGGCTGCGCTGCTCGATCACCTACTGGCGGAAGAAGCGCAAGGCGAATCGATCTGTCTCGAGCCGGCCGCGCGGCAAGCCTTGCTGCGCTACAGCTGGCCGGGCAACGTGCGGCAGCTGCGCAATCTGCTGCGCACGTTGGTCGCGCTGAGCGAGCAGGGGCGCATTGGGCTGGACGACGTGCTTGCCGTGCTGCCGGCCGAAATGGGCGAGGTCGAGGCACCTCGTGACCCGTTGCAGTCGGCCGAGCGCGAGGCCCTGCTCACGGTGCTACGCGAGCGGCACTGGCAGGTCAGTCGGGTGGCGGAACAGCTGGGGATCAGTCGCAATACGCTATATCGCAAGCTGCGCAAGCACGGCATCTCGCGTAACTGAACCGGCGGGCGCGATGCCCGCCGTCAGTGGGTCAGAGCGCGGTGGAGAGGGTGATCGAACCGAACTGGTCGTGTTCCTGCTGGCCTTGGAATTCGCGAGTGCGCCAGACGCTGGCGAGCGCCAGCTGCCAGCGGCTCCAGGTCAGTGCCACGCCGAGCTTGGCGTCGCCGACCCACTCGCGGCGGTCCACCGAATGGCTGTCCTCGAAGGTGTTGCCGTCCAGCAGCATGTTGTGCGCCATATAGCGGCCTTCGAGATTGGCGAAGCCGTACCAGGCGAAGTCGCCGCCGGGGCGGAAGAACTGGCTGCCGCTTTGCGCCGGCGTCACCGCGGGGATGCTGAAGCTGCGCTGCAGGTTCTGACCCAGGCGCAGACCCAGCCCGGCCGAGCCATAGCTGTATAGGTTGCCGAGGGCGAAACCGAGACTCGGGCCGTATTCCAGCTCCAGCCCGGCGAAGCGCTCCTGCAGCCACCAGCGATGCTGATAGCCCAGATTGACGAAGGGTTCGTTCTCCAGCTGGTTATCCCAGCCGTTGGGCTCGTCGCTGTCGGTTGCCTTGTGCACGGCGCGCTGCAAACGCTTGCCGCCCGCGGCCGGGCCAACGATGCCGACATCCAGGTGCAGCCCTTGCGCGGCGCGCCAGCCTTCGTACTGGGTGTCGGAAAACATCGACATGCCGGCGAACAGCAGGCCGGCGTAAGGGCGGTCGTCTTCGATCAGATTTCGGGTTTCTATTTCCTCCGGCGTGTAGATCTGATGGCCGAAGCGATAGGCGACGTTGTCGATTGCCGCTCCCGACCAGCCGGGCAGCAGATCGGCGAAGCGCCGCGTCCAGCTCTGGTCGTCCGGTTCGAAACCCCAGATGACTTCCAGGCCGTTGGTGTAGTGACCATCGCTGCCCGAGGCGATGATGTCGTTCTCCGCCTTGATGGCGAGGATGTCCGCATGGCTGACGGCGGGGGCGGTGACGGATGCGGCGAGCAGGCACAAGCACGGCAAAGAACGAGAATGCATGATTCAACTCCTGGCTTACGTTCTTGTTTGTATGTTCTTTCTCGGACCATCACCGCTTCCAGCGGTTCGCTTGTCGATCAGGGCGCGTCGTACCCGCCGTTTCTGGCCAGTCCCGCCTTGCTGACCATCTCCTGCCTGGCTTCCTGTAGCTGCTCGGCCAGCGCCACGGAAAAGCCCTGCACGGCCGACCAGCGCAGGTGGATGGCATCGACGAAGGCGGCCGGTGGGGCAACCCATTCGCGATCGGCGTTCCAGTACTGCGCTCCGGCATTCCCGGCGATGGCGGCGTTCAGCTTGGCGTCGAAGCGGCCGAGAAAGCTGCCATCGGCATCGACCTTGGCTTTCCACTGCGGGTGCAGGGGCGTGGAAACCACCAGCAGCTGGCGTTGCTCGTTCTTCAGGCGTTTCGACAGTTCGCCCAGGGCGACAAAGCAGCTGTCATCCAGCGCATCCGGTTTGTCGTAGAACAGGCCGCGATCACCCTGCGGCTCCAGCGGCCCGTCGCCGTGGCGGGTGAACACCAACGGGTCCCATTCGATTTCGTTGGCCCGCTGCGCCTTGACCGTCTGCGCATTGCGCAACAGTGAACGCGGCGAGAAGTAGCGCATGTAGTAACCCCAGCGTGAGGCCTGCTGATAAACGTAGTGATCGGCATCCTCGCGGTCGAATACCGCATCCGGCACTTTCCAGCAGCCGGCGAAGTCCAGCGGATCGACGATCATCACCACCTGGCGGACGCTCGGTTCACGATCCAGCAGCCAGTTGGCGACATAGGTCGACTGGTTGGCGTGCAGGCCGCAGAACGCACCGTTGAGCGGACGCAAGCCGGGCGTCTGCTCGATCAGCACGTCACCATCGACATGGCGCCAGGCGACCGAGGAACCGACGATCAGCAGGTTCGGATCGGCGATGGGGTTGTGCCGCAGAAAGTGCAGCTTTTCGTCCACACACAGGCTGTTGGAGAAGGCCGGTGGCGGCAGGTTGTCGGTGTGATTGAGCCAGGCGAGCAGGGCGGCAAAGCCGCCGAGCATCCCGAACAGCCCGGCGAACATGCCCAGCAGGTAGCCGGCACGTATCCGCCGCTGGTCTGCTTCGGCCCGGGCGGCAACGCCGCCCGGGCATGTATCGACGGATCTGGCCATGACTCAACGCCCTCCGAGTTTGGTCTGGATCAGTTGCGCGAAGTGGCCAACGTTCTTCAGCGATTCCAGTTCGGCGGTGCGGAACTTGATGCCGAAGCGTTGCTCGGCGGCCACGATCAGCAGCACATGGGTCTGGCTGTCCCAGCCATCGATGTCGTCGGCGGTGGTTTCGGAGGTGAGGACGATATCGTCATCGTCGAACACGTCTTGGAAGACCTGGGTCAGCGCCTGGAGAATTTCCTTTTCGTTCATGCTTGCACCTGGATGTGATGGTTGATGGGAGCGCGCGAGGCCAGCTCGTAGCGCCAGAAACTTGCATCGGCGATGGCGTTGGCAGGGGCGGGACGCTGCTCGAAGCCCAACCGCGGATAGTGTTCGGCAACCATGCCGTTGCGTTCGGTGGGGCGATATTCGCCGACCAGTGCACCCCAGCCGGCAGCCGCGGCCGCATCGGCCAGCACCTCCAGCACGGCCATCTCGACTTCACGCCCCAGCACGCGGCAGCTCATCAGCCAGCTGTCGATCAGCAGTTCGTCAGCCTCGATGGCTGCATCCGGTCGCGCCAGCACCACGCTGATCAGGCCGTTATCACCGAACTTGTCTTCCAGCCGCAGGGCCAACGCGATGGTTTGCGGATCGCTGGCCATGCGTTCGACTTCGGCTTCGGTATAGCGGCGGGTGGTGAGATTGAACTGGTTGGTCTTGTTGATCAGCTGGGTGGCGCGCGCCAGCTCGGCGGCGCCGATGCGGCTGACGTGCAGCACCATTTGCAGCCCGCGCAGGTAGCCTTCCATGTCCGTGGCCTGGTTCAGCGCGGCCTTGCGTTCGGCATTCAGCGCATAGCTGCGGCCACGCTCGGCGTCATCGGAGGTAAAGGAAACGGCCTCGAAGTAACCCGCCGCGGCGATGCGCGCGGCGTAATCGGCGACATCGTCGGGCAGTTCCGGTACGGCGACTTCCGGCAGCTCGCGGCGCACGATGTCGCGCTCGGCGGGGTTGTCGTCGACGAACACCAGGCTGTCCAGACCGATATCGAGCATGCTCGCGATGCGCCGCAGGTTGCCGGCCTTGTCTTCCCAGTTGGCGACGAAAGCTGCGATATCGCTGCGCTTGAGCGCCATTTCCGGATGTGCGAATGCCGCCTCGGCAACGTGCAGGTCGTTTTTGCTGCACACCGCGAGAATCACCCCGCGGCGCGCCAATTGCGCGGCATAACGCTGGAAGGCGAGAAACGCCTCGCCGCTGGGGCTGCCCTGGCCGAGCTGGATACCGTCGATGCCGTCATCGCCGATCACTCCGCCCCAGAGGGTGTTGTCCAGATCCAGTACCAGGCATTTGCGCGACAGCCCGGCAGTGGCCGCTGCGATACGCGCAAAGTCCTCGCCATATAGCGGTGCCAGAGTCGGGCTGATCAGCTGCTTGGCCTGGTGCCAGCGCACCGGCTCGGCCAGGCCGTCGCCATAGGCGGCTGCGTGCCAGGCCAGATCGAGCAGCAGCACGCCTTCCTCGCGGGCAGCGGCTCGGATGGCGCCATTCAACCGTTCGATGACTGCCCGTGGCGAAGCCGGCACCAGTGCTTCGTAAGAGCCGAACAATGGCGGCGTGACCGGCACCAGCGTTTGCTGCACCACCTGCGCGGCATATCGCTCGCGGGCCCGGCGCCAGAGCATGCGCAGCTCATCGACGCGTTCCGCCACGGCGGCATCCACCTCCGCCTGGCTTGTCTGCAAGGGCAGTTGCAGCGGCGCGTCATGGGCGTCTAGCGCCAGCAGTACCAGTTGTGGGGCGAAGGCGTTCAGCGCCGGGTCATCGGCCAGCAGCGCCTGGCGATACATGCCGTAGGGCGCAACATGCAGCGACAGCGCCAGGCGCCGTTGCAGTCCGGCCACGCGAATGGCCGGCAACAGGTGATCGACCGTATGCGAGGACAGCAATGCCACCCGCAGTGGCGTCAGGCGTGCCGCCGCGGCGTGCTGCGCGATGCCGACGGCAGCCAGCTTGTCCAGTCGCGTGGTGAGGGTGAAATCCCGTTGATGAGCGGCCAGCTTGACGGCTTCATGCAGCCGCTGCAGCGGATCTTCGATGCGTTTGGCTTGGCCGATGGCACCGGATAGGTCCGGGTGTGTCGGCAGCCAGGAGAGCTGTTGCATACCTGGGACTCCTTGTCGTGGTCAGAACTGGAAGTAGAGGAACTCCGTCGGTGCCATGGAGAAGGCGATCGCCAGGGCGAAGAAACCAAGCACGCCTACTGCCATGCCGTGGATCGCCGTCGGCCGCCAGGCGCTGACCGGCAGCAGCCGTTCGGTCCAGTGCGGCTGGGGCTGGAAGTTGAGCGCGGTGCGGAAGTGGCCCATCCACTGCTGCACGTTGGGCATGCCCCAGACGAACACCAGCAGCGCCGCGATATAGACGAAGTCGGAGCGATCCATCGCCGTGCTGGTCGGGCTCAGGCCGAGCATGCCGGCAAGGATCGCCATGGCGGTCGGCACGTCGCTGGCGCGGAAGAACACCATCGCCACCACCACGCAGCCAAAGGTCAGCGCGACGGCCGCGGCCTTGTGCCACCAGATTTCGCTGTCCAGCTTCCAGCCCTGACGGGCCTTCCAGGCACGCCAGCCGTGGGCGACCACAAGATAGAAGCCGTGCAGCAGGCCGAAGGCGACGAAGCGCCAGCCGGCGCCGTGCCAGATGCCGGAAATGAACATGGTGAAGACGGTGGGGTAGGCGACCAGCGCAAAGAAAGTGCCGGCGGTCATCTTGCCCCGCCGCGGCTGCGGCTTGCCGGCCGCCATGCGCGCGCGGGTCACGCGCAGCACGATGGGGTTGTAGATGTAGGCGGTGAGAAAACGCGTCAGCGTCATGTGCCAGCGCGCCCAGTAGTCGATGACGTTGCGCGCCTTGAACGGGCTGTTGAAGTTGGCGGGTAGGCTGATGCCGAACAGCAGCGCCAGCCCGATGGCCATGTCGCTGTAGCCGGAGAAGTCGAAATAGATCTGCAGCGTGTAGGTCAGCGCGCCGGTCCAGGCATCGTAGAACGCCGGGATGGTGCCGTCGGCGGCCAGGCTGAAGACCGGCGTGGCTTTCAGCGCGAGGGTGTCGGCGATCACCACCTTCTTGAACAGACCGAGCAGAAACACCGTGGCACCCAGCGACAGGTTGTCGATGCGCGCGCGGAAGCTGTCGCGGTCGTTGAACTGCGCAAGCATTTCAGCGTGGTGGGTGATCGGTCCGGCGATCAGCTGCGGAAAGAAGCTGATGAACAGGCAGTAGTTGGCGAAGTCGTGTTCTTCCACCACGCCGTCATGGGCATCGACCAGGTAGGCGATCTGCTGGAAGGTGAAGAAGGAGATCGCCAGCGGCAGGATGATGTCTTCCACCCGCCAACCGAGATCCAGCGCCGCGTCCAGCGTGCCGAGCAGGAAGCCGGTGTATTTGTAGTAGACCAGCAGCAACACGTTGGCCGCGACCGCCAGCCCGAGCACCAGACGTGAGGGGTGCCGGCGCAGGTAGCCACCGAGCAGATAGTTGACCAGCATGCTGCCGACCAGCAGCGGTACGTAGACCGGGTTCCACCAGCCGTAGAACACCAACGAGACGACGGTCAGCCAGATCACCGCGAGCCGCTGTCGGCCCGATCCGGTCAGCACAAAGAATCCAATCAGCACCACCGGAAGAAAGCCGGCGATGAATTCCACCGAATTGAAAAGCATCTTCCCTATTCCCTGCTCAGCGTTCGTGCATTGCTGCTCAGGCCGCCGGCGAGGCGGGGCGAGTCATCCATTCAGTCCTGGCGCCACGCGACCGACGATCCATCCTGGTCGGCGTTGCGACACCTTCGGTCCATCAGTGGCTGCTCGCTCGGGTCTCGGCCACCTTGGCCGGCTTCCCCTGAGCTCCTATGGCTCGGACGTGAAGGTGTAAAAAAAGTTTCAGCGCTTGTTGCACCGCCGAGCGCTTTATTGCCGCAGGTCAAAAGGTCCCCGGCAGGCGTGGCCTGCAGCCCCTTTCCGTCGGTCGGGAAGGTTCCCGGAATTCTTTAAAGGCTCTGAAGGTTCGAGCGCGAACGAGCTGCTGGCGTAGTTGACCGAGCGTGGACAGGTGCCGGCCCGCTTAGCGGACGCTGCTCAACCCTGCGCTGCTGCGCGCGCGCTGAACGCTTCTCGACGCGGCGGCAGGCGGTTCGACCTTGCGTTGCAGGTGGCGCACGGTGCGCTTGAGGCGCTGCACCTTGTCTTCCAGCTGGAAGACCTTGCGGTTGTTATAGAACATGCCCAGCACGAACCCCACCGAAGTGAAGACCAGGCCATAGATGAGTGCGGCTTCATAGAGATAGCTGGAAAACATCCTGTCGTCCTCTGCGGGTAGTGGCCTACGCTCGTCGAGCGAATCAACCCGGAATGGGCTGATGCCAATCTGCCTTTATGTGACAGGGCGCACATTGAAAACGTTCCCGCTGCGATGGCTGCGTCAGATGTCTAGCAGCGAACTCTCCAGCAGAGCGGTCGTCCCATTTTCTAGACCGCACATTTCACTGATTGGGGAAACATCGATGGCCATGCTGGACACCCGCGGTATCGGGGCCGTGACCTTGCTCAAGCGTACGTTCAAGGAATTCGGCAACGACGACATGTCGACCTATGCCTCGGCGCTGGCATACCGCGGCCTGTTCTCGATGTTTCCGTTCCTGCTGTTTCTTATCGCCTTGCTCGGCTTTCTCGATCTGCAGAATTTCTTCGACTGGTTGCGCATGCAGGCCGAGCTGGCCTTGCCGCCGATGGCGATGGAGCAGATCAATCCGGTCATTGACCAGTTGCAGGAACAGAAGGCGGGGCTGCTGTCGTTCGGTATCGTCGTGGCGCTGTGGACGGCCTCGGTCGGTTTTCGCTCGCTGATGAATGCGATGAACCGCGCCTACGACGTGGAGGAGGGGCGACCGAGCTGGAAGCTGATCCTGCTTTCGTTGGCCTATACCGTGGGCATCGCCGTGCTGCTGCTGTTGTCGGCCGGGCTGATGATCGTCGGGCCGCAGGTGATGGAGTGGCTGGCTTCGCAGGTCGGCCTGAAGGACGTCGTCGTGCTGCTCTGGACCTGGCTGCGCTGGCCGGTGATTGTGCTCATGCTGATGCTGGTGGTGGCGCTGCTGTACTACGTGGCGCCGGATGTGAAGCAGGAGTTTCGCTTCATCACGCCGGGCTCGGTGCTAGCCGTGCTGGTGTGGATTCTGGCCTCGATCGCGTTCGGCATCTATGTGCAGAACTTCGCCGACTACAACGCGACCTACGGCAGCATCGGCGCCATCATCGTCTTGCTGCTTTATCTGTACATCTCATCGGCAGTGCTGCTGTTCGGTGCCGAACTCAATGCGGTGATCGAACACGCTTCGGTCGAAGGCAAGGACCCGGGCGAGAAGGCGCCGGACGCCTGAGACGCCGTCTGGCGCTCCGCTGCGAACAACCCTTCTACGTAACGGTCATCTATTTCATTACAGAATTATTCCGCAGGGATTGCGGAGCATGCCGCTGACGCGCGACGTGCCCGGCGAGGCCGGAGTTCTGCTATGGGACCGACGGAGAAGTACCTTGCATATCGCGGATATGACCATGTTCTACGCGCCCGCCAGTGGTGGCGTGCGCACCTACCTCGAGGCGAAGCATCGCAGGCTGCAGCTTTACTCCGGCGTGCGGCACAGCATTCTGGTGCCGGGCGGTGACTACAGTCACAACGACGGCCTCTATGAGGTGCCGGCGCCGATCCTGCCTTTCGGCAAGGGCTACCGCTTTCCGATCCGCCGCGCGCCCTGGCGCAATCTGCTGCGTTCGCTGCGTCCCGATCTGATCGAGGTCGGCGATCCCTACATGACCGCATGGGCGGCACTGGATGCGGGGCGTCGGCTCAATGTTCCGGTCATTGGTTTCTATCACTCCGACCTGCCACTGCTGGTCAGCAACCGCATTGGCAGCTGGCTGGGCACCAACCTCAATGGCTACGTTTCAAAGCTGTACGGCAGCTTCGATCGGGTGTTGGCACCCAGCGAAGTGATGGCCGACAAGCTCTTGCACCTCGGCGTGAAGAACGTCTTCGTGCAGCCCCTGGGGGTTGATCTGGACACCTTCTGCCCCGAGCGCCGCGACCCCGATCTGCGCCGCGAGCTGGGCCTGGCCGACGACACCCGGCTGATGATCTTTGCCGGGCGCGGTTCGCGGGAGAAGAACCTGCACGTTCTGCTGGAAACCGCGCGCCAGCTCGGCAAGCCGTACCACCTGTTGCTGGTGGGTTCGAGCATGCCGCAGCGGGTGCCGGACAACGTCACGGTGATCGACCGCTTCTGTTGTGCCAGCGAAGTGGCGCGCTACATGGCCAGTAGCGATGTGCTGTTGCATGCCGGTAATCAGGAGACCTTCGGCCTGGTGGCGCTCGAAGCCATGGCCAGCGGTATTCCGGTGATCGCCGCGCGTGCCGGTGCGTTGCCGGAGCTGGTGCCGTTCTACACCGGGCGCCTGTGTCGGCCGCTCGACCCGAGGGCCATGGCGCATGCCGTGCGCGAGCTGTTCGAAGACGATCCGCGACTGCTCGGACAGCAGGCGCGCCAGCATGTCGAGGCGCATCATGCCTGGGATGCCGTGGTGGCGGGGTTACTCGCCCATTATCACGCGGTGCTCGGCACAGCGGACCTGCCGGTAGCCGTACATGGCTGAGGCTGCTCTGACGCTGGTACTGCACGACGTGGCCGCGGAAACCTGGCCGGCCTACCGGCCCTTCGTCGAGGCGGTGGACGCCATCGGCGGTGTACCGATTACCTGGCTGGTGGTCCCGGACTTTCATCAGCGCAATCCGCTGGAGCGACAGCCGGAGTTTTGCCGGCTGCTGGACCAGCGTGTGCAGCGCGGTGACGAACTGGTGCTGCACGGCTGCTACCACGCCGATCTCGAGCCCGCGCCGAAGACGCCGCGGGACTGGTTCATGCGCCGGGTGTACACCCATGAAGGCGAGTTCTATGGCCTTGACGAACGGGCTGCTGGTGAACGGCTGGCGCATGGCCTGGAGCTGTTCCGGCGCCAGCGATGGCCGCTGAATGGCTTCGTCGCACCCGCCTGGCTGATGAGCGAGGGCACGCGGCGTGTACTGGCCGACAGCGGGCTGACCTATACCAGTGATCCAGGCCATCTTTACCTGTTGCCGGATTTCACTCCAATCGTCGCTCCTGGCTTGGTCTGGAGCGCTCGCAGCGCCTGGCGGCGCGGTGTGTCCTGGCTGGTCAGCGAACGTCAGTTGCGCCAGAGTCGACAGGCGCCATTGCTGCGATTGGGCCTGCATCCGGTGGATATGCGCCACGAGTTCTCCCGCCGCTATTGGCTCGATGTGCTCGAACGGATGCTGCGGGACGGCAGGACACCGCTGACCAAGATCGACTGGCTGCGCCAGTACCGCCAGACGAGCGCCGTGGCATGAACCGCCGCTGGTGGTTGCTGGGCGGTGCCTTGCTCGCGGCGGCCATGGTGCCGCTTCTGCTTGGCGGTACCGGCCTGTTCGAACGACTGCGCCACTTTCCGGGTAGCCTGTTGGCCACCATGCTCGGCATGGTGCTGGTCGGCTGGAATCTGAATGCGCTGCGCCTACGCCTGTTGCTCGGGCGTCGAAAGCTGGGCCAGCGCCGCGCATTCGGCATCGTCGTCGCCACCGAATTCGCCATCTGCGCGACCCCTGGTGGTGCCGGTGGGCCGCTGACCCTGATGGCGCTGCTCATGCGCCAGGGCGTGGCGCCGGCCAAGGGCACGGCGACCTATGCCGTGGAGCAGCTGAGCGATCTGCTGTTCTTCGCCTGCGCCCTGGTCGGCGTGCTGTTCTATGCACTGACCCACAAGCTCAACACGCATATCGCCAGCCTGCTGGGCTTCAGCGTCGCGCTATTGATCGGTGTGATGGTGCTGCTGGCGCTGCTCGGGCGTTTCCACCGGCAGGTATTTCTGCTCAATGGCTGGCTGGTTGGCCGGCTCGGCATGAAGCCGTCACGCAAGCGCCGTTGGGCACGCAAGGTGCTGGGCTTCCGTAATGCGCTGGTCGACTGTTTTCGCCTGCCGCGTCGTCTTCTGTTGGCGGTGTTCGGGTTGACCACACTGCACTGGCTGCTGCGCTTCAGCGTGCTCTATCTGACGCTGCGTGGTCTGGGCGGCGAGCTGGCGTGGGCCTGGACCTTTCTCGTCCAGCTGCTGGCGCTGACTGCGGGGCAGCTGAGCCTGCTGCCTGGGGGGGCGGGTAGTGCCGAACTGGCGTCGGCCGCGCTGCTGACGCCGATGGTGGGCAAGTCGACGACGGCAGCGGCGATTCTGATCTGGCGCTTCGTGACCTATTACTTCTACCTCATCGTGGGCGCGCCGGTGTTCCTGCACCTGGCAGGGCGACCGTTGCTGCGCCGCCTGGTCCCTTCGCGCCATGCGTGAGCCGCTCTGTTCCGATGGCCGGGGAAACTAACGCTTCGCGCGGGCGGTCCACCCTATGTCACCAATGAGAAGCCAGGAGTTCGCCATGAGCAGTACTGAAGACAAGGTCAAGGGCAACACCAACGAAGCCGTCGGCAAGATCAAGCAAGGCGTGGGTGAGGCGACCGATAACGAGCGCATGAAGGGCGAAGGCCAGCGCCAGGAAGTCAAGGGCGAGGCCCAGCAGGTCAAGGGTGATGTGAAAGACACCCTGAAGAAAGGCGTCGACAAGGCCTGATCTGCCGACGTTCTTGCGGCAGTACAAATGAAAATGCCCGCATCGCTGCGGGCATTTTTTTGTCTGGCTTCGGCTGGCGATCAGCGCTCCAGATACTGCAGTTTGTCCTTCACGCCGTCCCACTCTTCGGCATCGGCCAGGGCGTCTTTCTTCTCGGTGATGTTCGGCCAGACTTCCGCCAGATCTGCATTGAGCTCGATGAACTCCTGCTGATCCTCCGGTACCTCGTCTTCAGAGAAGATCGCCTGGGCCGGGCACTCCGGCTCGCACAGTGCGCAGTCGATGCACTCGTCCGGGTGAATCACCAGAAAGTTCGGGCCTTCGTAGAAGCAGTCCACCGGGCAGACTTCCACGCAATCGGTGTATTTGCACTTGATGCAGTTGTCGGTGACGACGAAGGTCATGTCTAGCTATCTCCTCAGGCGTGTCAGGTAGGCGTTACGGTGACGCCCCTGCGAGTAGGCGGCACAGGCAAATGCCGCTTATCAAAAAAATGCGCGCGATTCTAGCAGCTTTCGCGGCGTATCAAATGCGAGTTTTCAAGCTGTATAGCAGGTCCAGCGCCTGGCGCGGCGTCACATCATCGGGATTGATCCGTGCCAATTCCTCGAGCACCGGATGCGGCAGGCTGGCGAACAGGTCGCTCTGCATTGGCGGTGCCGGCTGGCCGGGCGCTATTCTCGGCGCTTCGTGGGGCAGGCTGGTGGTTTCCAGCCGCGACAGATGGTCGCGTGCACGCTGGATGACCTCGCCCGGCACGCCGGCCAGTTGCGCCACCGCCAGGCCGTAGCTCTGACTCGCCGGCCCTGGCAGCACATGGTGCAGGAAGACGATGCGCTCGTTGTGCTCGGTAGCGGAAAGGTGGACGTTGGCCACGACCGGCTCGCTTTCCGGCAGCACGGTCAGTTCGAAGTAGTGGGTGGCGAACAGGGTAAAGGCGCGCAGCTTGGCGAGGTGCTCGGCTGCCGCCCAGGCCAGCGAGAGGCCGTCGAAGGTGCTGGTGCCGCGACCGACTTCGTCCATCAGTACCAGACTGCGATCACTGGCGTTGTGCAGGATATTCGCGGTTTCGCTCATTTCCACCATGAAGGTGGAGCGCCCGCCGGCGAGATCGTCCGATGAGCCGATGCGGGTGAAGATGCGGTCCACCAGCGACAGCTCGCAAGCCGCGGCCGGGACGAAGCTGCCGATCTGTGCCAGCAGCACGATCAGCGCGGTCTGGCGCATGTAGGTCGATTTACCGCCCATGTTCGGCCCGGTGATGACCAGCATGCGGGTAGCGTCGTCGAGGCCCAGGTCGTTGGCGACGAAAGGCGTCTCCAATACCTGCTCGACCACCGGGTGGCGACCCTGCTCGATGCGCATGCACGGCTGCTCGACGAAGCGCGGGCGATTCAGATCGAGATTCAGCGCCCGCTCGGCGAGGTTGCTCAGCACGTCCAGTTCGGCCAGTGCGGCGGCGCTTTCCTGCAGCGGCGCCAGGTGGCCGATGAGCATTTCCAGCAGCTCGTCGTAGAGCAGTTTTTCGCGGGCGAGGGCGCGGCTCTTGGCCGACAGCGCCTTGTCCTCGAACTCCTTGAGCTCAGGGGTGATGAAGCGCTCGGCGCCCTTGAGCGTCTGCCGGCGGATGTAGTCGGCTGGCGCCGATTCGGCCTGTTTGCTCGGCAGCTCGATGAAGTAGCCGTGCACGCGGTTGTAGCCGACCTTGAGGTTGGCCAGTCCGGTACGGGCCTTCTCGCGGGTTTCCAGGTCCATCAGGTACTGTCCGGCGTTCTCGGAAAGCGACTGCAGCTCATCCAGCTCGGCGTCGTAGCCGGTCTTCAGTACGCCGCCGTCGCGGATCACCGCCGGCGGGTTGTCGATGATGGCGCGGGCCAGCAGTTCGGCCAGCTCCGGGTAGGTGCTGATGCTTTTCGCCAGTTCCAGCAGATGCGGTGCCACCAGGTCCTGCATGCCGGCCTGCAGCTGCGGCAGTGCGGCCAAGGCATCGCGCAGGCGCGCCAGGTCGCGCGGGCGGGCGTTGCGCAGGCCGATCCGGGCGAGGATGCGTTCCAGGTCGCCGATGTCCTTGAGCTGCGGCTGTAGCTGCTCGAAGCGGTAATGCTCGAGCAGGCAGGTGATCGAGTCCTGGCGCGCTTCGAGAGTCTCGCGGTTGCGCAGCGGGCGGTTCAGCCAGCGGGTCAGCAGGCGCGAGCCCATGGCGGTCTGGCAGCGGTCCATGACCGATTGCAGCGTGTTCTCGCGGCCGCCGGCCAGATTGACGTCTAGCTCCAGGTTGCGCCGGCTGGCGCCGTCGAGGATCACCGTGTCGTCGAGGCGCTCGTGACGCAGGCTGCGCAGGTGGGGCAGGGCGGTGCGCTGGGTTTCCTTAGCGTAGGCAAGCAGGCAGCCGGCGGCGCCGATGGCCAGCGTCAGGTTCTCGCAGCCGAAGCCCTTGAGGTCCTGGGTGGAGAACTGCTGGCAGAGGCTCTTGAATGCCGAATCGCGATCGAAATCCCAGGGCGCGCGACGGCGCACACCGCGGCGTTTTTCCAGTGGCAGACCCTGCGGCCAATCGTCGGGGATCAGCAGTTCCGCCGGGCTTAGGCGCTCCAGTTCCGCGAGCAGGGTTTCCCAGCCCTTGAGTTCCTGCACGCTGAAGCGGCCGCTGGCGATGTCCAGCACCGACAGGCCGAACAGGCGCTCATCACCGACCACCGCAGCCAGCAGGTTGTCGCGACGCTCGTCGAGCAATGCCTCGTCGCTCACCGTGCCAGGGGTGATGATGCGCACCACCTGGCGCTCCACCGGCCCTTTGCTGGTGGCCGGATCGCCGATCTGCTCGCAGATCACCACCGACTCGCCAAGCTTCACCAGCCGCGCCAGATAACCCTCGGCGGAATGGAACGGAATGCCTGCCATCGGGATCGCCGTGCCCGCCGACTGCCCACGCGCGGTCAGGGTGATGTCGAGCAGCGCGGCGGCTTTCTTGGCATCGTCGTAGAACAGCTCATAGAAGTCGCCCATGCGGTAGAACATCAGCTGGTCCGGATGCTCGCGCTTGAGTCTCCAATATTGCTGCATCATCGGCGTGTGCTTGGAGAGGTCAGAAATTTCTTTATTCATCAAAGACTTATGGCGGTACGGCAAAAGTAATGGGGCAAATTTGGGGCATGTCACGCTGCTTTTTGCATGCCTGCCCAGATGTGTTGAAGCTCGAACGGGGACTCGTCGTCCATCCATTTGGCGTACACCTGGACCAGCATTGTGAAGTCCTTGTGCCCCATCTGCTTGGCGATGAACGCAAGGTTACCACGCGCTACCAGGCACCAGCAGGCGTAGGTGTGGCGCGTCTGGTAGGGGCGGCGTGGGCGGATCTTGGCGCGACGCTGGATGTTGGTCCACTTCGAGTTCCAAGACGTCGGAATGAACCAAGGGTTTACGTTCTTCTTGCGTGCCTGCACAACGGGAGAAATCAGCGGCGTGACGGTTTCCCGTATCGATTCGTGGCGGGTGAGTTGCACAGTGATGGTCCGTGGCTCGATGCCGTGCTCGATAGCCAGCAGTTCCTTACACGCGTCCAGTGCTGGCGGAAATAACAGTACGACGCGTTTCTTGCCGGTCTTAGGCAGCTTGAACGTGCCCCTGCTTGTAATGGCTCGGTTTACATGGATCTGGCCTTTGATCAGGTCGATGTCTTCCCTGGCTAATGCGCCGAGTTCTCCAGGGCGCAGGCCGGTGTAAACGGCCAGTGTCACCGCAGCTCGATCCATTGGGTGCAAGCAACCTTTGGTCAGGAGGGCGTCCAGCTCGGCTTTGGTAAGCGGGTCTGGGTCACGCTCGGTCATCTCAAAGCGCGTGCAGGCATTGGCTAGGCCAGAACGGCAATAGCCGTTGGCCTCACACCATCCAAGAAATCCTGCGAGCGTGGCGAGGTAATGATTCACCGTCGAGGTGGCGCGCGTCTCGATCAGACTCACACGCAGCTTCTGAATGTCTTCGGGCAGCAGGACGCTGCCAAGACGGTCTCGACCTAGCATGTCAGTGCAGATGTCGAGCGCGATTCCGTATCGGCTCTCGGTTTCCTTGGTGATGTCGACCGCCTTAAGGGGCTTATACCTAGCCAACAGCGCATGCAGCCGCTCGTCGCGGGTGTTGCTGTAGTTTCCTGCCTGCTTGCTGTCCGGGAAGTGCTCGGCATAGTCGAACTTGCCCATCTTGATGTCATGAAGCACCGCCGCCCGGAGCTGGGCGGCGTGCTTGATGTTCGCCTTGGTCACCGGGAGGCCGAGCGTCTCCCGATAGCGGCGTTTGCGCCACATAAACACGATACGGATGCTGCTGCCGTGGATCTCGATGCCAGAGTGCCTGGCCAGCTCGGCTTCTAGACCGCATCCTGCGGCGCGCTCTCGACCCACTGGTTCACTTCCTCAATGTTGATAAAGATCCGTCCGTCCTGTGCCTTACGCCAGATGCGACCCTGCGCCCACGTTCCGTTTTTAACTTTGTGTTCGATGGCCGTCCGGCTGTAGCCGAACAGGTCGGCGGCTTTAGGGATAAGTACCCAACGAGGCGCGATCATGTGAGCTGCGCCTCGCGCTTGGTCTGGGGCATAGCTCGCCGGCGGAGAGAGCAGACGCTGATGAGGTGCTTGCGGTGCAACGCCTTGAGATGGCGCGACGGCAGTTCCCCCTTGCGTTCTGTATACGCACGGGGCCCGCTGTACATCTGGAGAAATGCGAGAGCGGGGGTGCTATACCGCACCATCAACAGGGCTTCTATAGGTGTTCGAGTGCTTGAGTTTGGTGTCGGCATGACTTGTCCTCCTGCTCATACCCGACACCCATTAGATAGCACCGCAAGCACATTTTGGGGCGCTATCTGACCAGATTCTGGTCAGCATTAAGATTTGGGGCCGCCTCGGTTATCGTTCTCCTCATCGTCCCCCATAAACCAACAAACCCAAGTTCTGCGGAAGCTCTGCTAGACCAAGATCTTTGCTTACCAAAATCTGGTCGAATTAGACTGCGGAATTGGATGGAAGCCAGACACGACGCGGATTTCCATCTCCTTCCGGCCGTTACGCGTAGTGAGCGATTTACCACCACTAACATGCCGGACGATTGGATGCCGGACCTCGGCGCTTCAACGTCGATTTGGATCATCGTCCTGGGCACAGCGCCGGCCATCCGCAGGCGCGCCATCAGAACGCTTTCTTGCACCCTTGCCGTCCGCACTCTGCGCCACTACCAGGCCAATCACCGTGGCAACCGCAATCACCGCCAGCGTCAGGCCGATGAAAAAGAGGATCGTGTAGGTTTTTGTATCCATGGTTATTCCTGTTGGTCCGTTGCCGTTGCCGCAGTGGAGGCAACACGGCAACGGTGACATCAGTCTGAGGATAAGGCAAAGCTGGTTGGTTATTATTTTAACGTTGCCAGTACTGTGAGGCTGTCTGCTGGAAAAGATCGCCGGAATAAAAATTTTCGGGCTCTATCTGGGGAGAAGTTTATTCCCATGGTGAAAGCTTTTTCCATGCGCGGGTTGCTGTCAAAGCTAATGTAATAACAGGGTCGGGCCCAATGCCTTGCTTGCGCTGTTTATTCAGTGTGAGCAAGGTTTTTTTATTTTAGCTGCCGGAAATCTCTAATGATTATAGTAAAAGATTTTACCGATTAACCACATATCGTTAATTGTGATCGGTGGTTAAAAAGCCAACCTCCAGGGAAGGCTTTACTAATCAGTTCTCTTCTTGGAGGTTGTGCATGAGCAGCAGAAATTCATATGCTGATTTGATGAGCATTGTTTGAGTGAAATCGGCGTTTCTCGGCCCACAGCGCTGCGTGTCGGGCTGAAAAATGGATGCCGGGAGTCGGTAGGATTGATGCTGTGGCCCCTGGTTGGGGTTCTCTCCAGTCTGTGATCCCATGTTCGCAGCCAGGGACTTTCCCCTGGCAGGGAACAGTTGTGGGAGCACACAATGCAAAAAGCAATTCTGGTAGCCGTCGTCGCGGTAGGCGCGCTGGTAGCCTTCAGCGGAAGGGTGTAAGCCTTACCGGCAATGCCTGTCTCGGCCAGAACAACGACTCGCTGGTTGAGTTCATAGGTCAGCATTGCAAGGCTGGCGATACCATTGCCACCAAGCATCCGGCCTAATTCTGCGACTTTAATTACGCGGTTGCCTACAACGGTTACAACTCAGCGGTTGAATCTACACCGGCAAGCAAGCCGGGGAGCGCATGCCTGCGAGCGATAAGGCACCAAGTGCCGGCAGCTGATTTACAAATCGTTGTGCCAATCTGAGTGCCGTTTACGAGTGCTTCCGGAGGTCCGTCGTCGCTCGTCAGGCCCTTTCCCTTCCAGGAGAAGCGGTACTCAATGCGTTCGAGGGCGGCTTCCGGGTGCGCTCCTTCGGTACTCACCCTCCGTGAAGCTCTGGAACATCTCCACGTGGCATGCGCCAGGAGGAAGCCGTTGGCAGCACGGCGGGCTGCGGCGCTTCAAGGTCGATCATCGTCCTGGGCAGAGCGCCCGCCGTGGGCAGGCGCGCCATCAGAGCGCCTTCTTGCACCCTTGCCGTCCGCACTCTGCGCCACTACCAGGCCAATCACCGTAGCAACCGCAATCACTGCCAGCGTCAGGCCGATGAAAAAGAGGATTGTGTAGGTTGTTGTATCCACGACTTTTCCTGTTGGTCCTTTGCCGTAGTGGATGTCCGATGGCAACGCGATGGTGCTGCCCGACTGCCAGAGTCCGCTAAAGCACGATCCCGTTGCCGCAGTGGCGGCCACACGGCAACGGTGGCATCAACCTTTGTCGCTGCCGAGGCCGACGCGGATGCAGTATGTTCCGGGTACGGCCAGTACGACGCAGACGATGGGTCCGGCGCCCATGATCTGGCCCCAGAGGTTTTTCAACAGCGGATAAGCGATGAATACCGCCGCCGCTTCAGCCGGCTGCATGGTGGCGAGTCGGCCGAGTATGGCTGCCCCGATACCGGCAAGCAGCACGAGCAAACTGCCTGTCATCGCCATCACTGGCCGGAGCCCGCGCGGTGATCGGCGATGGTGGTCCAGCGGTAAGGGGATCTGCCGAATCAACCGGCCGCGCGCCATGCGGGCGTCTACCGCCAAGGCCAGCCAGGAGATGCCGATGGCGAAGACGAGGATGAAGCTAACGAGCAGCGAAAGTGGCGACATGGTCAATTTCCTCGGGGGCAGTGGCGTCTGCGTTCAATCGAAACCGAACGACGAAAAGCTACTTTCGAAACTGCTTACGCCGTGATCAAACGACAGGCTATCGCTCAGCATGTCCGTACCGAACGCGTTCCCCATGACATCAAAACAATTGTCGAGCATGGGCATACCGTTGGCCGGATTGACCCAGCAGGTTTCAATTGGCTCGAAGGGCAAGGAGAAAATCGAGGAAATTTCCTCGGTCTGGATCGGCTGAACCGGATCGAATGAATCAGTCCAAGTGGTGTGAGCGTGCAGCAGGCTGTCGAAGGTCTCACCCGTGTCCAGGTCCTCGTCCAGCCAGGGGACCTGATACCACGGGCGCTCATGGCGAATGCCGAGGCCGTCATGCACCACGACTGCTTTTCCCTGGCTGGGATAAATGATGGTGGTGTACGCCGTGCTGGCGGGTTTGTAGAAGTGGGTCAGCAGTTGGGCGATGTTTTGGATCAGCTTCATGACGGGCTCCTTGAATGCAGGTGCCTTCAGCGTCTCCCGACTTCATAGAAACCCAACTCGATTTGCCCGGTTGCAGGTCGCACCTTGCCGGAACCAGCGGCATCATAAGCAGGTTTCGGGCGCCACCATGGTGGGAGAGCGGTTTGCGCAGCGGCGTTAGCGATGCAGTTTTTTCAGTACGCGCTCACCACCCTGGCCTGGGTACGGCAAGCGAGGACGATGATTTGGTGTTCAAAGAAGTTTTTCCCGGTGAGTATTTTCCGGCGATTCTTCGCAACGGTCGGTTTTTCGCTCAGCCGGTCGGCGGGACGCAGACGCAGGAAATCCTGACGGTCACGGACGCCGGGTTGGAGTGCGGCGGCGTCAGTTTCATGTGGTCGGACATCAAAGGGTTATCGATCCAGGGAGAGACAGCGCACCTGCTGAGCGACAAGTACCCCTCGGGCGGTCTGAGGTTTTATGTAGGCACGTGTTATTTCGTGGGAAGCAACTTGTTGCGTGACAAGCACCAACAGGGCTACCCGGTGGAATACTGCCTGATGAACCGGATCACGTTCGAGCAACAGCGGCTGTCGATGCCCGTCAGCTGAATGAATGCGGTAATAGGCCGGACTCGCCACTGCTCCTGGTAGGGGTTTGGCCTGCTCGTATGGCGACTGACTGCAAGCGGGCCGGTGCGCCCACCTTGCGTCTCCCTTGGCCGCGTTTCTGCTGCTCAAGGCCTTTTCCCTTCCAGGAGAAGCGGTATAGCTGCGACGGCTACCGCGCGGAAACCTTCCACAATTGATCCACCCGCGTCGTGAAGCTCTGGCTGTGTTCGGCAAGGAGGACTGGATGGCGCCGCCGGCGGTGAGGAAGGGACGCATACCCCGTCAGATGGGGTATGCGTCAATCAGGCTCGGGCGTTGGCGACCGGCGCAACCTGCTCCAGCAGGCTGACGATTTCTTCCAGCTCCCGTTTCGAGGCGCAGCGCCTGCCGTTGTGCCTGAGTTCCTCGGCCAGCATCTGCAGGGCTTGCGGGTTTTCGATCAGGTACTCGACCCGCTCCAGGGGCGTCATTCCCTGGGAGTTGCGCTGCCAGGCAAGCTCGGGGGCCAGCTGTAGCAGACGCCGGGTCGCATGCAGGTTCCCGGTCCAGGCCGCGGTATGGAGTGGCGACTGGCCGTCGAAGGTGAGTTTGTCCAGGCGGCAGGGATGATCGAGCAGGGCATCGACACAACTATCAACGCGGGACTTGATTGCGGAGTGCAGGGCAGTCATGGCCTGCCAGTCCTGCATTTCCGGGTCGGCTCCAGCCTGCAGCATGATCCTGACCAGCTCGGTATCCCCGGCCTCGGCCATCAGCATAAGTGGTGTCTGGCTCTTGAAGTCGGCAATGTTCAGCTGTTTCGGTGCTTGCTGTGCCAGCAGGCCGAAGAATTGTCTCCAGTGCTCCAGCATGACCTCGAAGCTCTGTTGCTCCCCCTCAAGCATGGCGGCGGGAAGCTTGTGCAGTCCTTGCGCAAAGCTCGTGCGCATCTTGATCAGGAGCATCAATACCGAATTGCCGTCGACGTCCGGCAGGCTTGATTTCAGCAGCTGGCGATTGGCCTTGATCCAGGCCAGCAGGCCGTCCTGATCGCCGGTAAATAGCAGCGGCGGCAGTTCATCGAATATTTTTTTGGCCGCGTCTCTGGCGCGGCGCTTCTGGGGCGGGACTCCTGGGTAGGGCTTGTACAGAGTGTCCCAGAAGTATTCGGAAGCCCAACGAGCCGTTTCCTCGATGCTGGGTATTTCCTCGCACTCGGCCATCATGCCGCCAGCCAGCATCTCCCTGTAGTACTTCTCGTGGTTGTTCAATATCAGCTTCTGGTTGGCGACCTCTACAGCGAGGCAGTCCCGCGCCACTTCTCCGCGCAGTGAGCCGTAGCAGCGCTTGCGCCCCGCTTCCAAGGCTTCCTTGAACAGCTTGCCGGCACCCTCGAAGTCATTGCAGGCCAGCAGGTGTTTGGCCTTGTATTGCAGGATGGCGGCTTCCCAAAGCTCGTAGGCAGGACTGGACTCTGCCTCCTCGAGCAGTACCTGTACGAGGTCACGGGCATCCTTCGGCCTGTTGCTGCGTTCGTTATTCAGGTAGCCGTCCAGTTCGTAGAGAGCGGCTTGCAGGGTTTCTGAAGGAGTGGCCGCCAGTTCACGCAGGCGCTGGATGGCCGCCTGACTGACCTTGGAGCCAAGATCCCTCCGCTGGGCAATCTGGCTGACTACCCAGTAGCGGTTTTCTCCCTGCAGAGTCCGCCAAGGCGATGCGGTTTTCAGGCGCTCGGTCAGTTCCAGCTCTGCCTTGAACTCCTCGGCAGTCGCTTTCATCCGTTCGATATTGCGCTGGATGATCGGGGCGGCTGATTCCGCGTCCAGCCCGACATGATCTTCGAGGGTTGCGCCGGGTTGCATCTCGGCGAAGTGACGGGTCAAAAGCTCTGCCAGCGCGGAGTTGGCAGTCTTCCGTTGTGAGGGCAAAATCGAAAGGAACAACCCGTGCCTGTCCCATGGCGGCAGGTGTTCCTCGAACCAGGCATTTTCAGCTGCCTCGCCCTGATCCCTGCCGTTGCGCCAACCACCAATGGTCATGTTGTAGGCAAACTTGTAGATGGCGAACAGCTGCAGCAGCTTGTTCTGCTGGGCATCGGCACATTGTGAGTCAACACCCGGGCACAGGAGCTTGAGCAAGCGCTCATAGCCACCCTGTACTGTGCGGGCAAACAGCAGGCGTTGGCGGATGGTATGCGGTGAGGGGGCGGCGTAACGCCTGGCCAGACACGCCACGAAAGCAGCCTTTTCGTCTTCATCCGCACTGCCATCCAGAATCGCCTCAAGGCGGCCTGGCTGGGTCATCGGGATTTCCAGGCGCAGTTGGTCAGCGGTCAGTTGCTTGCGCGTCACGAACTTCAGGGCATCAGCGAATTGCTCGGCAGGCGAGCGGTTGCTGTCGAGAACGAATGCCCCCTTGAAGTCCAGCACCGTGTTGTCCGAGAAGTACTTGCGGAAGGTGTCGGGGCGGATATTGGTGTCCTTGCGCCAGTTGTACAGCGAACGCCGCAGGCCATCATGTCCACCTCGCGTGATCTCGCTGCGCACGTCGGCAAACTCCTCCAGCGGCATCCCCAGCAGGTCCAGCAGCCAGTCCACTACCTGGGCCACCGGCAGATACAGGCTCGGCTTGCCGTCCACCTCGCGAGGCTCGGGCAGATACCAGAACCGTCCACCCGGCATACCCTTGTCCAGTGCTTCCTCGAGGTTCCAGAAAGCTGCGCGGCGAGCAATGCCGGGAACATAGAAGTACCCCAGCAACTGCCAGAGCACTTGGCGCTGGTCGGCGGCGAAGGTCCAGATATTCAGCTCGAGATATTTGTAAGCATCCCCGAACTCCATAAGGTTCTTCAGCACATCCGCTCGCGCCAGTGGATCCATATCCAGCGCATCGAAAATGGCGTCGAAGACTTCTTCAGCCATTTCCCTGTGATGGGACAGCTGCATTTGCCCAGTGGCAAAGTTGCGCTTCGGCTTGGTTTGGTAGGGTGTGCATCCCAGGCTCTGATGAACCTGCAGCAGGATGGACTCGATCGAGGGTAGGGTGCTCATGGCGCCTGTCCTTGGTGTTGTTGACGGTGCGTTAATCCTTGCAAAGCCCGGTCACCTTACCACTGAAAAATCCCGTACCCCCCCCTCGCAGGCCAGCGATGGAGGAGGGGGTACGCGGTTCTTCATACCGGGCAATCCGGCCGCCTGACACCCTGCGCGGACACCAACCCACGGAGTCCGCGTCATGCACAACCCCACCCCGCTGGTCCTCAACTGGCACCTCACCGAAGCCTGCAACTACCGTTGCCAGTACTGCTACGCCACCTGGAACGACTCCGCCTGCCCGCGCGAGCTGATCCACGACCCCGAACGAAGCGCGGCGCTGTTGAGCGAGCTGTACCGATTCTTCCGGCCGGGCAACCGCGCCAACCCGCTGGCCAGCCGAATGTCCTGGAGTTCCGTCCGCCTCAACCTGGCCGGCGGCGAGCCATTGCTGCACACCGGCAAGCTCCCGGCCATCGTCAGCCAGGCCCGGGCACTCGGCTTTGAAGTCTCGATGATCAGCAACGGTTCTCGCCTGCCCCGGAAGCTGCTGGACCAGCTGGCGCCGCAGCTGACCTGGCTTGGCATCAGTATCGATTCGGCCAGCCCAGAGACCAACCGCGCCATCGGCCGAATCGATCGTCGTGGCCGGCTGCTCGACCTGGATGATCTGGCGACCGGCCTGGCCAGCGTTCGCCAGTCCAACCCCAGCTTGCGCCTCAAGCTCAACACCGTGGTCAACCAGCTCAACCACGGCGAAGACCTCAGCGCCGTGATCCAGCGCTTTGCCCCGCAGAAGTGGAAAGTCCTGCGCATGCTGCCGGTGGTGAACCAGCATCTGGCCGTCAGCGACCAGCAGTTCGCCGCCTTCGTCGCTCGCCACCGCACCTTCGCCAATATCCTCTGTGCCGAGGACAACCAGGACATGCGCGAGTCCTACCTGATGGTCGATCCGCACGGGCGCTTCTTCCAGAACAGCCCGCTGATCGCCGGGCAGGGCTATGCCTACAGCCGCCCGATCCTCGAGGCTGGCGCCGAGGCCGCCTTTGCCGAGATGGCCTTCGACCCCGAGCGCTTCAGTGCGCGCTACATCCCGGCCGGGGCAGGAGAGCGCGCATGAAGTACTGCTCGAACAAGGAGATCGATCAACTGATCCGCCAACTGGTCAGCCAGGGCTGGGGCTTCCGTCGCGGCAGCAAGCATGGCCGGCTCACCCACCCGAGCGGTTGGCCGACGCTGACCGTGGCCAAGTCGCCCAGCGACTGTCGCAGCCTGCAGAACTTCCGCCGCGACCTGCGCAGCGCCGAGAGCTTCCGGGCTGCGAACATGTTCGCAGGCCCGGACGCGACACAAACTGTCGCGCTCGTCGGGCAATATCACATCAGGACAAGACGTGCCCCTTAATGGTTCACTTCCCCGTTCCGCTAAGTGAATACTGAGGCGATAATGCCAGCCTTTGGGCATCAGTCGGGGCGGCTCTAGTCCGCGGTTCCAGGCCCGTGAAAGTAGATATCGAGACGCAATGACCAGCCAGCAGTCCCTGATCAAGTTCGGCTTCAAATTCGGCAAGAACGGCGCACATGCCGCCCGCACCATGATGCTTGCCGAGTTGCAGGAGCTGTTCGCCTACACGCCGGTGGACGCCGGCCGCGACCAGTACCGCGAGCAGATTGTCGACTTCAACCGCCTCGACAAGCCGACCAGCAATGCCCGCGTGCTGACCTGGGGTCACCTGCTAGACCTCTATGGCCTGAGTCCCGACATCCCACTGTTCCGCATCTTCTGCACCCTCTGGGAGCAGGACAGCGCCGCCCGCCCGGTGCTGGCGCTGCAGCTGGCCATGGCCCGCGACCCCATCCTGCGCCTGTCGGTGGCGACCATCCTCGAGCGCCAGCCGGGTCAGCCGCTGACCCGCGAGGAAACCGAAGCCGCACTGGCCGCCCCCGATCCCCAGCGCTTCAAGGCGACCACCCTCAAGTCCGTCGCCCAGTGCGTCAACGGCAGCTGGACCCAGGCCGGCTACCTCAAGGGGCGCGTGAAGAAGCACCGCGACCAGCCGGTCATCACTGCCAGCAATGTCGCCTTCGCCCTGTTCCAGGGCTACCTGCACGGTCTCAGTGGCCAGCGCCTGTTCGCCAGCGAATGGTGCAAGCTGCTCGACTGCCGTCTGGAGCGCCTGCTCGAGCTGGCGCGCACAGCCTCCCAGCGCGGCCTGATCACCTTCAAGCATTCCAGCGAAGTCATCGAAGTCGACTTCCCCGACTTCCTCACGGACGAAGAGAGAACCTGGCTCAATGAGTAACCGCCTCGACAAGCTGATCAACAACTACACCAGCCACATCAGCATCCCCTGGCAGCACGGCCTGGCCAACGCCCAGCGCGTCCTGTTCGCCGTCTACCACAAGGAGGACGAGCTCAAGCTGCGCGCCCGCCTGGAAGACTTCCGCGTCGCCGCCGAGGCGGCCGGGCACATCTGGCTGCCGCTCGACATCACCCACGCCTTCCCCGAGTGGATGGCCGGGCAGAAATACCGCGACGACTACTTCGAAGACCCGGAGCTGCTCGCCAGCAAATACAAGCGCTTCGCCCAGGATCTGCTCGAGCGCCTGCAACAGCAGATCGCCGCCCAACAGGTGGACGAGCACAGCGTCGTCGCTCTGATCGGCTGCGGCACGCTGTTCGGCTTCACCTCCGTGGCCGGCTTCGTCGAGGCGCTGGCACCCCACGTGCCCGGTCGCCTGCTGGTGTTCTTCCCCGGCGAACACATCGAGAACACCTACCGCCTGCTCGATGCTCGTGATGGCTGGGGTTACCACGCCACGCCGCTGACCTCCGACAACTAGCTGCCGTACCGCCGGCACGGACATCCGACGTAAACGAATCAGGGAACAGACTCATGCTCAACCGCGACATCTACCAGCTCGACCCGCTGCAGAACCGCCTGGCCAACAACGGCGTCGCCGAAGTGAAGGACGACCTCTCGGTCCAGGCCCTCAATACCCTGCGCTACGAGCTGGAAACCTTCGTCTGCGATGGCGAATACGCCAAGGGCATGGATCTGATCCTCGGCAGCTACCTGCGCAACCTGACCACCGATCACGAGCAGCCCGGCGTGTGGATCAGCGGCTTCTTCGGCTCCGGCAAGTCGCACCTGGCCAAGATGCTGCGCACCCTGTGGGTCGACCAGCAGTTCCCCGACGGCGTCAGCGCCCGCCATATCGCCCGCCTGCCGGAAAGCGTCAGCGACCACCTCAAGGAACTCAGCAACCAGGCCCAGCGCTACGGCGGCCTGCATGCCGCGTCCGGCACCCTCGGCGCTGGCGCCAACAACAACGTGCGCCTGGCTCTGCTCGGCATCCTCTTCAAGTCCGCCGGCCTGCCCGAGCAATATCACTTGGCGCGCTTCGTCCTCTGGCTCAAGCACAAGGGCTATCTCGACCTGGTGCGCCAGCGCGTGGAAGAGGAGGGTGAGAACTGGGAACGGGAACTCGACGACCTGTTCGTCTCGCCGATCATCGCCCGTGCCCTGCTGGAGTCCGACCCGACCCTGGCCGGCGATGTGAAGGGTGTGCGTGTCCTGCTCAAGGAGCAGTTCCCCCAGGTTACTGACGTCACCAATGACCAGATGGTCAAGGCCATCTACGACGCCCTGCAGCGCGACGGCAAGTTCCCCCTCAGCCTGATCGTCCTCGACGAGGTGCAGCAGTACGTCGGTAGTGACGCTGAACGTGCCTATCTGGTCCAGGAAGTCGTGGAAACCTGCTGCAAGCACAAGGCCTTCGGCAACCGCCTGCTGTTCGTCGCCACTGGCCAGAACGCCCTGTCCGGCATGCCAAACCTGCAGCGCCTGATGGGCCGCTTCCAGGTCACCGTAATGCTCAAGGACACTGACGTCGAATCGGTGATCCGCAAGGTCATCCTGCAGAAGAAGGAATCCGCCCGCGCTGAACTGCAGGCCGCACTCACCCGTCACCTGGGCGAGATCTCCCGCCACCTGCGCGGCACCAAGGTCGAATACCACCAGGATGACGAACAACTGATGGTTGCCGACTACCCGGTGCTGCCGGTACGCCGGCGCTTCTGGGAGCGTGTGCTGCGCATCGTCGACACCACCGGCACCGTCTCTCAGCTGCGTAACCAGCTCAAGGTCATCCATGAAGCCGCCAAGGCCACCGCCGAGTACGAACTCGGCCACGTGGTGCCCGGCGACTTCATCTACGGGCAGATCGCGCCCAACCTGCTGCAGACAGGGGTCATCTCCCGCGAAAGCTATGACACCATCGCCCACCTGTCTGCCGGCAATGCCGACCAGCAGCTGCAATCGCGCCTGCTTGCGCTTATCCTGCTGATCGGCAAGCTGCCCACCGACCCGGTGGCCGACTGCGGCGTGCGCGCCACCGCCGAGATGCTCGCCGACCTGCTGGTCGAGGACCTCAGTCACGGCAAGGACGAGCTGCGCGCCCGCGTGCCCGGCCAGCTCGAGGCCCTGGCCAGAGATGGCCATGTCATGGCCATGCAGACTGCGGCCGGCGTCGAATACCGCCTGCAGACCCAGGAAAGCGCCCAGTGGTACGACACCTTCCGCCAGCAGGAGGCCGACCTGCGCGGCAACCTGCAGCGCGTTGACAACCAGCGCGTCGATCTGCTGCATGCATTCATCAAAAAACAGCTCGGCCAAGTGCGCCTGAGCCAGGGCGTCAGCAACGTCGCCCGGCCGATCACGCCCTGCTTCGACAGCGAACTACCCAAAGACGCCGCGCAGAAGATCTACCTCTGGGTGCAGGACGGCTGGAGCACCAGCGAGGCCTCCTTCCACGCCGAGGCCCGTGGCGCCAACCCCGACCTGCCAACCATTTACCTGTTCATCCCGGCGCGTAACCGCTCCGAGCTGACCAACGCCATCATTGCCCAGAAAGCCGCTGACCTGACCCTCGAGCTGCGCGGCGTGCCGAGCACCGAAGCCGGTACCGACGCTCGCAAGGCCATGGAAACCCGCCTGCGCGATGCCGACAAGCAGGTCGAGCTGCTGCTCAAGGAGATCCTCGCCGGTGTCCAGGTGCTCCAGGCCGGTGGTGCCGAAGCCCAGGGCAGCAGCGTTGCCGCATGCATCGAAAAAGCCGCGCAGGCCTCCATGGTGCGCCTGTACCGTGAGTTCGACCTTGCCGACAACGTGCACTGGGGTAAGGCCTACGACCGCGCCCGCAAGGACGGCGGCCAGAACGCTCTCGAGGCTCTCGGCTACAACGGCGAGGTCGAGAAGCAGCCGGTCTGCGCGGCCATCCTTAAATTCATCGGTGCGTCGAAAAAAGGCAGCGAGGTGCGCGACACTTTTAGCGCCGCGCCTTACGGCTGGCCACAGGACGCCATCGATGGCGCCCTGTTCGCCCTGGTCGCCGCCGGCGTGCTCAAGGCCAGCGATGCGGCCGACAAGCCGCTGACCGCCCAGGCCCTCGACCGCCAGAAGCTCACTCAGACCACCTTCCGCCCCGAGTCGGTGACCATCCGCCAGGTGGACCTGATCAAGGTGCGCGGGCTGCTCAATGCCATCGGCATCACTTGCCAGCCCAACGAGGAACTCCAGAAGCTCCCCGAACTGATCAGTCTCGCCCGTACCCTGCACAACGCCGCCGGCGGCGACGCCCCGGCTCCGGCGCGTCCGGATGCCAGCCTGATCGACGCCATTGCCAAGGAGAGCGGAAACAGCCAGCTCAAGCTGGTGATCGACCACAAGGATGGGTTGAAGCCGTTGCTCGACGCCTGGCGTGCCCAAGGCGACAAGCTGCAGCAGCGCCGCAACGACTGGCAACTGCTGCAAACCTTGCTGCGCCTCAGCAAGGGCCTGGCCTTCCACGACAAGCTTAACACCGAGGTCGAGGCCATCAAGGCCAACCGCAGTCTGCTCGCCGAGCCCAGCCCGCTGGACAGCCTGATTGACGGCACCGTCGGCCAGCTGCGCGAAGCCATCAACCACCACGTCAAGGCCTGCCAGACCGAGTACGGCCAGCGCATGGCCGAACTCGAAGCCGACAGCCACTGGCAGCAGCTCGACACCGTCCGCCGTCAGGTCATCCTCGACCGCCGCCAGCTCGGTGAAGCGCCAGCCGTCAGCCTGGCCAGCCGCGAGGATGTCATCGACAGCCTGGAAAGCTGCAGTCTCGAGCAGTGGAGCGACCGCACCGCCTCTCTGGCGGCCAGGTTCGAAAGCGCCCGCCAGGATGCGGTCAAGCTGCTGCAGCCGCAGGTCCAGCACGTCGCCTTGCCCAAGCGCACCTTCGAGAACGAAACCCAGCTGCGCCAGTGGCTGGCCGAGGTCGAAGCCAGCCTGCTCGCCAAACTGGCCGAAGGCCCGGTGATGGTCTGACCGCACACTTCCGCCCAAGCCGAACCCGTAGGGTGGACAACGCCGCACCGCGGCTTGTCCACCACCGAATCCGTAGGTCGGGTTAGCCGCGCAGCGGCGTAACCCGACGGCAACGCCGCCGTGCCAAGGAACCGTCCATGCGCCAAGCCCTCGACAAGAAGCTCCGCAAGCAACTGGAAACCACCGTTATCAAGGCCCGCGAGATCGCCGAACAGGCGGCCGCTGAAGCCCTGACCCGCTTCAGCGTCGGCGACGCCAGCGCGGCCAGCTACCTCGACGCTGATCAGCGCGCCCTGCGCAACCGTCTGCGCGCCCACGGCCGCCAGCTCGGCGACGTGCGCAGCAGCAACGGCCAGCAGGAAACCCGCCGCCTGTGCATCGAGGTCGCCTACGAACATTGGCACCGCATGCTGTTCGCCCGCTTCCTCGAGCAGAACCACCTGCTGATGTACGACGAGCACACCGCGCTGACCCTCGACGAATGCCAGGAGCTGGCCGCCGACGAAGGCTGCGCCGATGGCTGGGAACTGGCCGGCAAGCTGGCCTCGAGGATGCTGCCCCAGGTGTTTCGCGCTGATTCACCGGTGCTGGCTGTGCCGCTGGCCTTCAACCACGTCCGTGATCTGGAAAAGCTGATCGCCGCTCTCGAACCGCAGACCTTCCAGGCCAGCGACAGCCTCGGCTGGGTCTACCAATACTGGCAGGCCAAACAGAAGGACGCAGTGAACGCCGCCGGGGTGAAGATCGGCGCCGACGAACTCTCCCCGGTCACCCAGCTGTTCACCGAGCCGTACATGGTGCAGTTCCTCCTCGACAACAGCCTCGGTGCCTGGTGGGTTACCCATTACCCCGAGCAGCGCCATATCCTGCCGCTCACCTACCTGCGCACCTTCCCCGCCCAAGAGCCTGTAGGGGCGGATGTATCCGCGACCGACGCAGTGTCCGAAACTCCCGCCGCCGGCACCTTCTCCGGCTGGCCGGATAACCTCGCCGACTTCCGTATGCTCGATCCCTGCTGCGGCTCCGGCCATTTTCTGGTCGCCATCCTGCTGATGCTGGTGCCGATGCGCATGGCCGCTGAAGGACTCAGCGCCCGCGAGGCCATCGACGCCGTGCTGCGCCAGAACCTGCACGGCCTGGAGCTGGACCAGCGCTGTGTCGAGCTGGCCGCCTTCACCGTGGCACTGGAGGCCTGGCGCTACCCGGCTGCCGGCGGCTACCGCAGCCTGCCGGCGCTGAACATCGCCTGCGTCGGCCAGCGCATCGAGACCCCGCGCGAGCAGTGGCTGGCGCTGGCTGGTGACAACCCGGAACTCAAGGCCGGCATGGCCCGCCTGTATGACACCTTTAGCGATGCGCCGATCCTCGGCTCGCTGATCGACCCAGCGCGCAGCCTCCGGGGCGACCTGATTACCGCCGACTGGAGTGATGTACAGCCGCTGCTGGCCAAGGCACTGGTGGTGGGCGAGGCGGGGGAGGACGACCTGCACGAAGCGGCGATCATCGCCCAGGGCCTGGCGAGGGCAGCCGAGCTGCTCGGGCAGCGCTATCAGTTGGTGATCACCAACGTGCCCTATCTGACTCGAAACAAACAGTGCGACACCCTCAAGGACTTCTGCGAGAGCTACTACGAGCTGGCCAAGAACGATCTGGCCAACGTCTTCCTGGAGCGCTGCCTAGAGCTGACCACGGGCAAGGGCGTGGTGCAGATTGTCATGCCGCAGAACTGGCTGTTTCTGGGTAGCTACAAGAAGCAGCGCGAGCATCTGCTCAAGACGGTGAGCTGGAATCTGCTGGCACGCTTGGGCTCGGGAGCTTTCGATACGATCAGCGGTGAGGTAGTCAACGTCATTTTGCTGACCCAGAGCAGAGCTAGTCCTGGCGATGAGTGCCAGTTGAGCGGGGTAGATGCCAGTACGCCTCGCTCGACGCTAGAAAAGGCCGAGGTGTTACGTGCTGGAAAGTTGGTGACGATCAGCCAGAAGGGACAGCTGACGAATCCCGATGCTCGCATAGCTCTAGAGATAGGATCAGCGCTGCCTCTTCTTGAGCGCTATGCAGCTTCGTACCAAGGGATCACAACAGGTGATAACCCTCGATTCATTTGCTTCTTCTGGGAGCAGGGAGGGTGGGGGGGGGCGTGGAAGAGTTTTCAGTCCACAGGAGATGAGAGCACCCATTTCGCTGGCAAGGAGCAAATATTCCTGTGGGAGGGTGGGAAAGGAACACTAGCCTCATCAAGTGCAGCACGCATTCAAGGACAATCTGCGTGGACTAGTGCTGGTGTTGCCGTTCGACAGATGGGGGGGCTCTCAGCCACTTTGAACGGCGGGAGTCCTTGGGATATGAACAGTGCGACTATCGTACCGCGAGATATTGGCCATTTACCCGCAGTCTGGTGTTTCTGCTCCTCAACTGAATTCAATGAAGCTGTACGCAGCATTGATCAAAAGGTGAACGTTACAAGCGCGACCTTGGTCAAGGTTCCCTTCGACCTTTCCCAATGGCAACAAGTCGCTGCCGAACGCTACCCCAATGGCCTGCCCAAGCCGTACTCCGACGATCCCACTCAATGGATCTTCCACGGCCACCCGCAGCCCTCTACCGAGCCACTGCAGGTCGCCGTCGCTCGCCTGCTCGGCTACCACTGGCCAGCCGAGTCGGATGCCAAAATGGAGCTGTCCGCCGAAGCTCGCGCCTGGATCGCTCGCAGCGCCAGCCTGAACGCCCTGGCCGATGACGACGGCATCGTCTGCCTGCCGCCGGTGCGCGGCGAAAAGGCCGCTGCCGACCGCCTGGAAAACCTGCTGCAGGCCGCCTTCGGCAGCGACTGGACGCCGCCGCGTCGTAACCAGCTGTTGGAGCAGGTTGGCGCCAGGAGCCTCGACGCCTGGCTGCGCGACAAGTTCTTCGAGCAGCACTGCAAGCTGTTCCACCACCGTCCGTTCGTCTGGCACGTCTGGCACGTCTGGGACGGCCTCAAGGACGGCTTCAGCGCCCTAGTCAACTACCACAAGCTCACCCGCGCCAACCTTGAGCGGCTGATCTACACCTACCTCGGCGACTGGATCCGCATCCAGCAGCACGGCGTCGAGCAGAACCTCGACGGCGCCGACATCCGCCTCAGCGCCGCCCAGAACCTCAAGGCCCGCCTTGAAGCCATCCTCGTCGGCGAAACCCCGTACGACATCTTCGTGCGCTGGAAACCCCTGGCCGAACAACCCATGGGCTGGGAACCCAACCTCAACGATGGCGTGCGCCTCAACATCCGCCCGTTCATGACCGCCGGAGTCCTGCGCCACAACAAGAAACCCAAGCTCAACATCGAGTGGAAAAAGGACCGCGGCACCGACGTCCCCAGCGCTCCCTGGTACACCCTGGGCCTGCAATACGGCGAAAAGGAAGGCGCCCGGATCAACGACCATCATCTGACCCTGGCCGCCAAGAAAGCCGCCCGCACCTGAACACCACCCCGGCCCGCCCCAGGGCCTGGCCGGGCACACCCTGTCAGCGTTGCCAACAAGGAGCAGTTGTCATGAAGCAACAATGGGAAAGGCTCGAAGCCTGGCTCAAGGCCAACAACCCCGCACTACTGGCCGACCTCAACCCCCCGGCCATCGACGCCGAAATCCGTGAACTGGAGCAGAAGCTCGGCGTGACCCTGCCTGCCGATTTTGTCGCGTGTCTGAAGGTGCATAACGGGCAGAGGGGGAGAGCCGGCAGTTTGTTTAGTAAGGGGCGGTATCTGAGTGTGGATCAGATACTGTCCGAGTGGACTGTCTGGCGTGACTTGCTGGAACAGGGTGAGTTTGATGAGCGGTCCAGTGCGCCTGATCGAGGGGTAGGGGAAGGCTGGTGGCGTACCGGTTGGATTCCTTTCGTTTCCAATGGCCGTGGTGACCATCTGTGCCTGGATCTTGACCCCGCCCTTGGCGGTTATGTCGGGCAAGTGATTGAGGTTTCACATGATTTTGAATCACGATGCGTGGTCAGTAACGGTTTCAGCGAATGGCTTGGTGGCGAAGTAAAGGACAAGTGTCATGGATGAGCAAATGATTTCTTTGAAAGAGCAGCGTCTCCAGAAGCTGTTTGATGACTGTCAGCATCAGGTTCTGTCACAGATCATTGGGCCGTTTGGACTCTCGATGGCCATGTTCGAGGATAAGAATGGCGGTAATGTAACCACGCTGCACAATTTTTCTCGAGATTATGATGAAGGTGAGCAGCCGTATGTTGCTACCGAGGATGATCGCAAGTTGTATGCTCACTCACGTGAGGAATACAGCAAGGAAGTTCGTGATAAGTATGAGTTGACTCAGGCAGAGTGGGATGCGAAGCGGGATGCCAAGATAGCTGCGGGTGTGGATGAGTATACAGGCTACAAGGTGGATGCGGATGGACGGGTCCAGATGCCTGATGGTGGGAGTACTCCTGCTGAGCTGGATCATGTCGTTGCGGTGAAGGCTGTTCATGGAAACAAGAAAGCCCAGTTGGGGCTTGCGAAAGTTGTAGATGGCGAGGTTAATGTCGATGCCATCAAGGAGGTCGTTAATGATGACCGTAATCTGGCGCTTACAAATAAACCTCTGAATGCCTCTAAATGGAGTCATGACCTCAAGGAGTGGGAGGAGAGGCCTAAGTCAGAAGGTGATGGTAAAAGTAATGCGGAGCATTTTGGTGTCGACAAAGAAAAAAGCGATGCCAAGTATGAAACGGCTACAGAGCATGTCGACAGCGTAGCAAGTAATGCCTTGCTCAAGAAACAAGCCACTGAGCTGCTACAAACTGGCGGCAAGCAGGCCGCGCTGATGGGCATGCGCCAGGCCCTCGGTCTGCTGCTGACCGAGCTGGTAAACGGCCTGTTCAACGAGTTCAAGGTGCTGATCAAGCAGGGCGTCGAGGCCGGCAAGACCCTGTTCGAGGAGATTCGCCAGCGCCTGGCGCGCGTCATCGAGTCGGTCGTCAAGAAGATCCCCGACGCGGTGGGGCAGATGTTCCAGGGCGGCGTCAGCGGCTTCATGAGCAACCTGCTGACCTTCCTGATCAACAACTTCCTCTCCACCGCCAAGCGCTTCGTTACCGTGATCCGCGAGGGCCTGCTCGGCCTGTTCCGCGCCTTCAAGATGATCTTCTTACCGCCCAAGCACATGACCGGCGACCAGGCTCTGCAGGAAGGGCTGAAGATCCTGACCACCGTGGTGGTCACCGCGGTCGGCCTGCTGCTCAACGAGACGGTGGCCACCTTCATGGCGACCGTGCCCTTCCTCAAGCCCTTCGCGGACCTGATCACACCGGTGCTGATCGGCATCATGACCGGCCTGCTGTCGGCCTTCCTTGCCTACCAGATCGATTGCCTGTTTGATCGCTACCGGCACTCCCTGAGTGAAAAATTCATGGACGAGCTGCTGGCCGACGCCAAGCGTCGCGACGAGTTCGCCAATGAGCTGGTGACCCTGTCCGAGAGTTCGCTGGGCAATATCGAGAACTACTCGAAATCGATCACCTTGTATCAAAGCATCGGTGTCACCCTGGGTTCGGCAGGCCTTGCCGCGAGCGCGACCTTGGCCAGCCTGGAGAAGACCGTTGCCGAAACCGGTGAACAGGTCGCCAAGAGCTTTGCGATGATCGAATTCATCAATGAAAGTCAGTCGGAAATCGAAGATTTCCTGAAAACCCTTTGAAAGGACAATGGATATGACCGCGTTGAACAAGCAGGAACTTCAGATCATCCAGGCCTTTTCGTCTGTGGATGTACCAGAACGCATCATTCGCGACAGCAACATCAAGGAGCTGCTCCACGGCATGACCGCCGAGCAGGATGCGGTTCAGTCCGATGCCCAGCGCCTGGAGCGTCTGCGGCAGGAAAAGAAAGATGGGAACTTCATCGGCAACTGGTGGAACGACCGCGACGACAAGGTTCAGGACGCCCAGATCGACCTGAACAAATCCATCGGGCGCCTGACCCAGAAATCCTCGCAACTGCTGATCGTCAACACGGCAATCTCCAAGGTGCTGAACGACCAGCAGCGCATCCTGCTGGATCAGCAGCAGACCCTCAAGCGCCAGACTGACACGTTGGAGGAGCAGAACCGCAAGATATTCGCGCAGCAGAAGTTGCTGGAGAAGCAGCAGCAGGATATCAACCAGGCCAACCAGGGGTTGATGGAGGCCAAGGGGCTGACCCAGGAGCAGGCGCAGCAACTGGTCGGATGCGTCAAGCTGGTCAAGGAAGCGGAAAGCCGTATCAGCGTGGCCAACCAGGCCTTGAGATCGGGCGTTGAGCACTACCTGAATGACTCTGTCGCGCAATGCCTGGGGCGTCTGAACACCGGCTTTGCCGAGCAGGAGCAGCGCCATGCTGATTTCGAGCAGCAAATCATCAGTGCATTTTCGACGCAATCCCAGCAGGCCCAGGCTGAGCTGGAGCACATCGCTGCCGAGAGTGCTCAGCTCAAATCAGCGCTCGAAGCGCAGCTGGAGTCGACCATCGCTGCTCTCGGGCAGCATCGCGAAGCATTCGAACAACAGCTGACCAGCGCCTTCTCCACCCAATCGCAACACGCCCAGGCTGAGCTGGAACGTTTCGCCAGCGACACGGCCGAGTTCAAAACCAGCATCGGTCAGCAGCTGCAGGCGCATATCCAGACCGTTCTGGAGAAAGCAGCTGCTCAGGATGCCGCTGCCCAGCAACTGCGCGAAGCCATCTCTGCCCAACTGAAAAAGTTCCAGCAGGACATGGTTGCGACCGTGGAGCAGAAGGTGCTGGCGCTGCGCGAGACGGTCAAGGGCGTCGAGCAGAAGCAGGAAACCGCCCAGCAGGAGCAGACCCAGGCACTGCAGGCACTGCAGGCACAGCGCGAATCGCTGGAACGTAGTCTTCAGCACCTGGAGGCCAACCTGAGCGGCAAGGCCGAAGCACTGAAGGCCGCCGAGGAACAGCTGGCAGCCCTGCAGGCTGAACAGCAGAAGAGCGCCAGCAGCAATCGCCTGGCCATTGCGGCGGTAGCCATCCTAGCGCTGGGCTCGCTCGGCTGGCAGGTGGCGCAGCACTTTGCGCTGATTTGATGGAAAAGGCCGGGGGATGAATCACAAACTCCGGCCCCGAGCTCCTGCGTGCATGTGCAGTACAACGCCCGCGAGCGCGTTGCGATGATGGTTGAGGGAAAAGGATGGCCTGGTATCTGAGCTTTATCGACCCGGGGAATGCTGGTGGCAGCGTCAGGATCCCGGAGTCGCCCCCGGTAGTGTTGCAGCCGATTGTTTACGAGTGCCCGCGTTGCTCGGCGCGCTTCGACAGTGTGCAGGCGCGGCGCGAGCACTTTTTCGCGGCCCACCCGTACCGCAAGCCGGAACTCCTGTTGCGCGGGCAGCCGTTGGGTAACGGCGTGACGACCATCCATGCGCCGCTCCAGGCTGCGGACTGGCTGCTGGGCAGCTGTGAGTGGATTGTACTGAACGGACAGGCGATGACGGCGGATGCGCTGTTTCAGACACTGGCCGAGTGCCGTCAGGGCTTCCATGTTCTGGAGCTCGGCAATCAGGACGCCACGGAGCGATTCGAGCTGCGCTTCTGTATTCCGGAGCTTGCCGAGCTGCAGCGGCTTGAAGATGTATTCGCCACGTTGTTCATCGATAACGCGCTGAATGTCGATGATATCCGGCGTTTTGCCGAGGCCTGTACATCGTTGAAGACAGCCAGTGAATACCTGGAAGGGGTTTGCCAGTATCTCTACGGTGTGCTCGCCAAGGATCAGCGGGGTGATACGCAGCTCGATCACGCTCAGTACAAGGAGCGTTTCAATCGCGCGCTGGAGGCCTTGCGTCATGTCGACAGGCCGATGGCCCGCACCATGCGCGGCATCATCAACTTTTCCCTAAACAGCTTCGCCCAGGCGGCAAGCCAGCCTGATGCGCCGGCGCTGGCTGTGGCAGCCACTCGTTTTGCCGGTTGGGCTGGCAGGTCTGCAAAAGGTTGCGTAGTAGCGCCGCAGAAGGCCCAGGCACGGTTGCCGATTGATCACGCTACCGATCGGATTCTGAGCTGGATGGCATTGCCTGAAAAGCGTCAGGCCCAGGCGCTGGATGACCTGCAGCAGGCCATTGCCAGTCCACTCTGGACGGCAGAGGACCGAGCCAAGGTTGCTGTGCTCTGGCTGGAGTGGGGATCCGCCTGTCGGTCGCCAGACGAGCCGCGGCGGATGGCGCGCCGCTTGCTGAATGATGCGATCTTTGCCGGCTATGCCGAGCGGATGTTGGAGAGAATGAATCCATGAGTGACAAGAAGAGCAAGCCTGCCAGCGTTCCAGTGATGAACCGGAAAACCGGGGCGCAAGAAATGCTGCAGCCTGCCAAGCGCCAGGAAGCGCCGGCTGAGGGACCGGTACAGGTTTCCGTCGAGACAGTGGCCGAGTCCGGCGACGCTGTGCGTGAGCAGGTTCCAGGGGCTACCGGCAAGTCGAAAGACCAGGAGCAGCAGAAGATCGAGAGCCTGGGTGACTTCCTCGCGCATTTCTACGCTGGCAGGACGAAATCGCTGAATGATGCAACGTTGCGCAAAGTGATGAAGAACGCTCGCATCGAAGAGGTCCGTCGTTACGAGTTGCTGGCGCTTGCACAAGAGAAAGATCAGACCCTGGAGAAAAGCCTCAACCTGATGCTGCTGGCTGCAGACCTGAATGGGTATCGGGGTGTCGAGGAGCAGTTGCGCTTCTTCGCTGCCGAGGTCGGTCGGCGGGTGAATGGGCAGGGAAAATACTCGCTGGAGTCCTGGCTGCCCCGCACGGTGGATGACGGACTGAGCCTAGAAGCCATGGCTAACGAGGTGCGGGAGGCCATGCAGACGGTTGCTGCCTCCGAGGCGCCAGCTGCGGACAAGAAGAAGGCGCAGAAGCGTCTGGAGTGCGGTTTTTATCTGGCCTGCCAGTGGCGCCTCTATCAGGGTGCCGCGCCTCGCGAGCTGGTCGGCGTGCTGCGTCGTTCGCTCCTTGCGCCCAGTCTGCTGCAGCGTGAGCGAAGCGATGGGTTGGTTCGTCTGCTCGCCACTCAGCCGTTCGCGGATGTACCGGGTCTGACCTGGTTGCTGGATGATCAGGCGCGCCTGGTCCAGCAGGCCGATGCCCGGGCGGATCAGCTTGAGCGGGAGATGCGCCAGTTGGCTGCGGCCAAAGGTCAGGCCGAAGAGCGGCTGAAGGCATGCGAGGCTGAACTTGCCGGGCAGGCTGCCCTGCTGCATGAGCTCCAGGCGCAGTTGGATGCCGTTCAGGAACAGTCTCGTATCCAGGAAGTGCACTCCAATGATGACCTGTCGCGTTTGCGTGGGCAGGTTCTGCGTGTGCTGACCAGCGAGCTGCTCATCCTTCAGGATGTGCTGATTGCGCTGGACAGGGATCCGCCCAAGGTGGCTGTGGCTCGAGAGTACCTGGGGAGCGTGGTCGAAAAGTTGAACAAGGAAATCAGTCGGATCAAGGACAGGTAAGCATGGCGATCTACGGGTTTGATTTTGGCACGACTAACAGCCTGATCTCGGTGGTCGAGGGTGATCGCTGTATCGCCTATGTGGATGAGGATCATGGTGGTTTGCCTCATCCGTCGGTGGTTTGCTATGACGGCGATGAGGTAATCGTCGGGCACGATGCCAAGAGCCGCTTGTCCCGCTCCGGGCTGGGGGTTATCGGCAACGTGGTGCGCTCGCCGAAAACCGAGCTCGGCAAGCATTCGGTGCATGTGGATGGGGTGAGCCGCAGTCCGCGACAGATGGTGGCTGACATCGTCCGCTATGTGACTGGACATGCCCGTGATGAGCGGCCGGGTGATTACAGCCGCGCGGTGGTGACCATTCCGGTCGACATGAATGGCGAGCGTCGCCGTGATCTGCGCGAAGCGTTTCGCCTGGCGGGGGTAACGATCGATCAATTCGTTCATGAGCCGCTGGCGGCACTGTATGGCCATCTGCGCGGTTTGCCTGATTTTGCCAGCGAGATCCGTCGCCTGGATCGCCAGTACATGCTGGTGTTCGACTGGGGCGGCGGCACGCTCGACCTGACCCTGTGTCAGCTGGTCGATGGTTATCTGGTACAGATTGCCAACCATGGCTGCAGCCACCTGGGCGGTGACGTGATCGATGAGTCGATCATGAATGAGGTGGTACGTCGTCACCGTGCAGAGCATGCGGCTCTCGAGAGCGTGGCTGTTGCGGCAGATGCCGAGAAAAAGCTGCTGGCACGTGCCGAGCGGGCCAAGATCGACCTGTCGAGCCTGAGCCAGGCACAGATCTATGTGCCCGATTACTTCCGTACCAGCGAGGCCGATCCCGACCTTGATTACCGGCTGTCTCGCGAAGTGCTCGAGGAAATCGTCAGCGGCAAGTTGGCCGAGGGGCTGGAGATGATCGGTACTCTGCTGGGATCGGTGGGGTTCGAGGCTGCGGATATCAGTCTGTGCCTGGCTACCGGCGGTATGGTCAACATGCCACTGGTCAAGACCCGGCTGCTGGAGATGTTTGGTCCGCAGCGGCTCTGTGTTTCGAAAGAGGGGCAACTGATCATTTCCAAGGGAGCCGCCTGGATTGCCCATGACCGGGCCAATCTTCTGCTCGCCAAGAACATCGAGCTGGCACTGGCGCGTGATACCCGCCATGTGGCGATCAAGGCGGGATCGGAAATGCCGCGTGAGGGCTCGATTCAGCAAGCCGAACGACTCAATCTCTACTGCACCGATCCACGAGATGGCGTGGCAAAGATCCAGCTGGAGGTGCCTTCACGCCGCCATGGCCGGCATGTGCAGGCCAGCGACCCGCGGACCAATCTGGCCAGCCTCAGCGTCAAGGTGGACGACAAGAGCAGCCGCTTGTTCGAGCGCGTCGAGCTGGACATGCGGATAGATGAAAATCTGATCCTGCAGGTCGAGGCATGCTCGACTGTTTTCAACGATCGGGACGCAACTGAGGTCCATAACCTCGAGTTTGGTCTGAGTCTCGGCGGCCTGGCGGGTAATGATTGGCAGCCGGGAGAGGGCGCAACATTAAAAAAGCCGGAAGGCCGGAGCTTCAGCGACCGTAAGGGTGCGGTGTTGCTTCGGTCGAATCTGGCGCTGCGCGAGGACAAGTCCTTAGTTCCGGGTGAGTATCTGTATGAAGTGCAGCAGATGACATCCTACACGTTGGTTGCTCTCACGCACTTGCAGGTACGGGAGAAGCTCTACTACACCCCCTGTAGCGGCTGTGGGCGGCGCAGCAACGACCTCTTGTGCCAGTGTGCCTCTGGCGCAACCGGTAATGTCCGCCGCGTGGTATTCGATTTCTGATTTGGCTTCCGCAGGTTGCGGAACGTGAGAAGTGAGCAGTTAGGATGAGTAAGAAGATCAGTGGTGCCGAGTACCCGCTGGCGAAGATTTTCAGTTCCGAGTTCGACTATGTGATCCCACCGTAGCAGCGGCCGTATGCCTGGACGCGTGATCAGGCCGGCGAGCTGTTCGATGATCTGTACGACTTCTTCGAGAAGGAGCGCGAGGACAGTTATTTCCTCGGCTCCATTGTGTTGATCAAGGACGAGGGCAAGCCGCTGGCTGAGGTGATCGATGGCCAGCAGCGTCTGACCACGCTGACCATTCTGCTGGCAGCGCTGACTCTCTGCTGACCGGGGATGATCGTACGGACTTCTATGGTTTCATTCGTGAACCGGGAAGTGTGGCCCGGCAGCTGGCGCCCAAGCCACGTCTTGCCCTGCGTGAGCGTGACTGTGCCTTCTTTGCCGAGTATGTGCAGGGGCTCAAGTTCGATGGTCTGGTGCAGGTTGATCCGGCCCGTCTGGACAACGAGTCACAGCGCAACATTCAGGCCAACGCTCGCCTGCTGCTGGAGCGTTTGGCGGAAAAGTTCTCCGCTAATGCGCGGCTGATTGCATTCGGCTCCTTCCTGGTAATGCGCTGTTTCCTGGTGGCGGTGACCACTCCCAGCCAGCAGTCGGCGTTCCGGGTGTTCTCTGTGCTGAACAATCGCGGGCTGGAACTGCTGCCCACCGACATCATCAAGGCCTAGGTGATCGGCAAGCTGCCTGAGGTGCAGCGCGACGATTTCAACGAGCGCTGGGAGGAGCTGGAGGTTGCCACCGGGCGCGATGGCTTCACCGAGCTGTTCAGCCATATCCGCATGATCTACGCCCGCTTCAAGGCGCGGCGCATGTTGCTGGAGGAGTTCCGTGAGCATGTGCTGAGTCGCATCACCTCATCGGCGGCGTTGATCGATAAGGTGGTAGAGCCTTACGCCAAGGCGTATCTGATCGCCAGAATGCGCAGCACGTATCCACCAGCAGCGCCGAGGGGATCAACGAGCTGTTCACCTGGCTGAATCGGATCGACAACTCCGACTGGCTGCCGGTGGCGATTGCTTTCCTTGCGAACCATGGCAGCGATACGCAGCAGGTGCTGGATTTCGTCACTCGCCTGGAGCGCCTTGCGGCCTACCTGCACGTGACCGCAAAGAACGTGAATCAGCGGATCGAGCGTTACGCGCTGGTGCTGGAGGATCTCGAGCGGAGGATTCTCGGCGACCGTATCGAGCTGGCCCCGGCCGAGTGCGAGGAGATGCTGCGGGCGCTGAACGGCAACGTCTATGAAATGACGGCGCGTCGGCGCAATTCTCTGATCCTGCGCCTGGACTCTTTCGTCTCGGCGATGGTAGCCAACTACACGCCGAACGTGCTGACCATTGAGCACGTGCTGCCGCAGACCGTCGATCCGAGCAGTGAATGGGCCGAGACCTGGCCGGATGCTGACGAGCGTGCGCGCTGGCTGCATCGCCTGGCCAACCTGGTGCCTCTGACCCGTGCGCGCAACTCCCGAGCGCTGAACTATGACTTCGACCGGAAGAAGACGGCCTATTTCGCCGGAAGCAGCGGAGTTACGACCTATGCGCTGACCAGCCAGGTGCTGCATGCCAGCAGCTGGACGCCGGAGGTGGTGGCGGGGCGGCAGGAGGAGTTGCTGGAGGTGTTGTGGCGGAGCTGGCGGCTGTCCTGAAGGATCGCTGACGAGACTCCCGGGGCAATATCCCATGTGCTCAGGGTGCTGCAGGGTAGAGTCTCTCCGTGTGACTTTCTGGCATGAAATCAGCGCGCTAACGCTCGTAATGTTAGTGTTCGGAGGTCTTGTTAGCGATGCAATTTCTTGTATGGGAAACCTCAAAAGCTCAAGCTTAATGAGGCCTTTGGAGGTCTAGAGGATTAAGGTAAAAAGTTTTATATTAGGTGTCTTGCGGGTTTTGGCTGTGTCTGTTCAAGTGCTTTGAGCTGTTCCTGTCATAGCCTAAAAATTTTTACCTTACACAAGGTTCCGATTCGATGACGCAGTCCAAGCCTTGGTCTTTCTACGGCCGCCGCGATGAGTTGCTGCAGATGCAGCAGATTCTAGGGCGCAAGCGTTGGTTCTTTCTGCAGATTTCTGGGCGGCGGCGCATCGGCAAGACAACGCTCATCCAGCAGGCTCTTCAGGCTGCGGGCGTCGACCAGACGCTGTATATACAGATTCCTGACTCCGATCCAACGGGGGTGGTGGCAGCCTGCAACGGCTACTTGAGCACCTTCGGAATCTCCGAGCGGGTTCACAGCTTGGGTGAGCTAGCCCAACTTATCGGTCGCTTGGCCGAGGCCGGGTATGTAATTGCTCTGGATGAGTTCCAGTATTTTCATCGCAAGCGCCTGTTCGACTTCTGTTCTTTGCTGCAGGCAGAGGTGGACCGACTGGCAGCCAAAGCTGATAGCGTGCCAGGGGGGCTGATCGTTCTGGGATCTCTGCATGCCGAGATGACAGCCCTTCTCGAGGATCGTGATGCTCCACTGTTCAATCGAACTACCGACTCCCTTGAGTTGGGACACTTGGACATCAGCTCAATTCTTGAAATCCTCCAGGCCCATGCAGACGTAGAGCCAGAGCGGTTATTGTTCCTGTGGAGCCTGTTCGAGGGCGTCCCCAAGTTCTATCGTGATGCTTATGAGCAGAGCGTACTATCCGCTGGCCGAAGCGAAGTTTTGCGCCGGCTGTTTTTCTCTAGCTCATCCCCTCTACGCAACGAAGCGGATAATTGGTTCCTACGCGAGCTACGTGGTCGCTATGACATGCTGTTGCAATACCTGGCTCAGCATCCTGGGTGTACCAACGCCAATATTGAAGCGGCCATGGCTGAAGTCTCCGGCCCTGGCGAGGTCAAGCAAGTGGGTGGCTATCTGAAAATTCTTTCTGAGCGCTATCAGATGATAGAACGCCGGTTGCCGATTTTCGCTCCACCCAAGGCCCGCTCAGGTCGCTATTACATCCGAGATAATTTCTTGCGAGCCTGGCTGTCGGCATTGCAGCAGCCTGTCTCGGCAGTTGCATTTCGTCCGCTGGAGGCATTGCTGAAGCAGGCAGATGAGCGACTGATGCAGGTCGAAGGATTTGCGCTTGAAGATATGGCCGGTCAGCTTTATGAAGAGCGTAGCCGCCGTGGCCTTGGGGATTTCCCTCTCTCTGAGCGAATCCAGGGTTACTGGGACCGCAGTGATGTCGAGATTGATTTGGTTGCAATTGCCGCTGATGAAAAGCGGATCCGCTTTGGGACTTGCAAGCGCAATGAGTCGAGGCTTTTAGGCTCGATTGCGGATCTCAAGATGGCTGCGGAGCGGTTTTTGAATGCGCAGCCGCGCTTCAAATCGTGGACTGCAGAGTATGTAGCGATAGCTCCAGCGATCAGTCCGGAGCTGGCACAGCGTCTTATTGCTGAAGGGGTTATTCCCCAGGACTTAGTCATGCTGACAGCTGGCCTTTAAGCAAATTGATGAGCATCTGATGAAAGTGATCGAGGCCTTGAGCAAAAGTCTGCGTCGTACTGCGCAGTACAACGCAAGCGCACAGGCCGCCCCTGCGGCGATTCTGTGGCCAGACAAGGAGCGCGAGTGGCTACCGGTATTGGGACAGTTACAGGCTGTGATGCCTGAGCTGTTCTGTCTGGGCGACTACGCCCCTGAGCGGCACCAGGGGCCAGCGGTATGGCTCAAGTGCGTGATTGCCCAGACCTTGCCGGAGATTGTCTTGCCGGAGGGTGTCACGCCGATTCTCTATCTGCCAGGTGTCAGCCGTCAGGATCTGCGAGCGATTGCGTCCTGCCCGATCGAGCTGCAACCGCTGGCCGAGTTGCAGTACCGCGGTACGTTGTGGAGTCAGATCAACGCGCGTGACTGGACAGCCAATGCCTTTCTGGTAACTGCCAAGGGTGGCTTGGCGCTGGATGTGGCGCAGGATGCCAAAACCCAGCAGGCCTTGTTGCGTGCTTTGGAAGCCATTCTCGACTGCGAGATCAGTCAGCTGCAGGGGCGTCGGCTGGAGGCGAGCGATTTCAATCAGTTGCTAACCACTGATCCCGTGCGCGACCTGCTGACCTGGTTGAGCAATGCGAAGTTCGTGCGGGGCGATTGGGCGGGGCCGCGCTGGGAGGCCTTCTGTGGCGTTTGCCAGAGCGAGTTTGGCTTCCATCCCGAGTGCGACGGTGAGCTGGTGGCGGCTGAGCGCCTGTGTGCTCGTCATGGGGCATGGACGAAGGTGTGGCAACGCTTTGTCGAGAATCCACAGCCCTATGCGCGTTTGGTCAGTGTGCTGGCGTTAGCGCAGCCGGATCTTGCTGCGGACGTCGAGGGCTATCCGAGCTTTAATCAGCAGGATGAGGAACGCTTGGAAAATGCCTTGCAGGCAGGCTGTGCCATGGCACCGGCGGAATTGCGCAAGCATCTGCTGGCTCTGGAGGAGCAGCATGGGCTCAGGCGCACCTGGGTCTGGGCGGAACTGGGCATGGCTCCTATGGCTCAGCTGCTGGAGTACCTAGCGCGGATAGCGCATCTGGCTGGGTCGCCTTTGTCCGGTGCTACGGTGGAGGAGATGGCCAGGCATTATCGTGAACAGTACTGGCAGGTGGATGACGCGGCTTTGCGTGCCTTGGCGCAAGCGCGAGAGGCAAAGATCCAGACGCTGGTGCAGTCGCTGCTCGACATAATCTATACCCCCTGGCTGCACGAGACGGCACTCAACTTCCAGAATCTGGTGCGCAATCAGGGGTATCCAGGCAGTCAAGGGGTCAACGAGGCCGTAAGCGGCTATCAGCCAAGCGGCGAAGTGGTCTTCTTTGTTGATGGTCTGCGCTTCGATATAGCCCAGCGCCTGCTGCAGCGTCTGCAACCCTACGGTGAGGTGCGCCAGACGTTCAACTGGTCGGCTTTGCCCTCGGTGACTGCTACGGCCAAGGCGGCAGTGATGCCGATTCATGCCCAGGTAACCGGACGCAGCAGCGATACCGATTTCCAGCCCAGCCTGCTTACAGAAGACAAGCCGCTGTCGGGCCACTATGCCCGCAAGCTGATGGAGGAGGCCGGTTGGCAGGTATTGGATGCGGCCGATACGGGGAGTCCCGCGGGCAAGGCTTGGGTGCAGACCGGCGATATCGATGGTGAGGGCCATACACGGCAGATCAAGCTGGCCGGACGTATCGATGCACTGCTGGACGAGGTTGTTGCGCGTGTCGAGGAGCTGCTGCAGGCAGACTGGCGCAAGGTGCGTCTGGTAACCGACCACGGCTGGTTGTTGACGCCGCAGCCAATGAGCAAGGTGGAGCTGGCCAAGCATCAGACCGACAGCCGCTGGGCTCGTTGTGCCGAGATCAAGGAGAGCGGGCAGGTAGGCCTGCCGACAGTGAACTGGCACTGGAATCCCGAGGTGACCATCGCGGTTCCTCCAGGTGCCAGCGCGTTCCAAGCTGGAAATCATTATGGCCATGGTGGTTTGAGCCTGCAGGAGTGTCTGACTCCGGTGATCGATGTGATCAACACGCGCCAACCTCAGAAGGCCTTGGCCAAGGTCTGCATCACAAAGTCGCGTTGGGTGGGGTTGACCTGCAAAGTTGAAATCGAAAGCGAGGCATCTGGCTTGTCTGCTGACTTGCGTATCAGTCCTGCGGATGTTGATAGCTCGATTGTGCGAGCCAAGCCGTTGAAAGACGGCAAGTGCAGCTTGATGGTGGAGGACGAAGATCTGCAAGGTTCTGCAGCGGTTCTGGTGGTGGTTGATGATGCCGGTACTGTGCTGGCCAAGCAGGCGACAGTGGTAGGAGAGGATGCGTGATGGAGCTTGATGCCCTGGATGTGAAGGCGGCCGAGGTTCTCGAAGGCTATATCGTGCGCAAGGATCTGGTGCGTACCTTTGCCCGCCAGTTTCCGGTACCGACCTATGTGGTGGAGTTCATGCTCGGGCGTTATTGCGCCAGCACCGATCCTGCCGAGATAGAGGAGGGCATTGAGATCGTCGAGCGCCAGCTCTCCTCACGCACCGTGCGTGCCGGCGAGGAGGAGCTGTTCAAGGCTCGAGCCTACAAGAATGGAACGGTCAAGCTGATCGATCTGGTCAGTGCCCGCTTCAGCCAGAAGGACAATGGCTATCTGGCCACGCTGCCTAGCATCCAGCTCAGCAATGTGCGAATCGCCGACAAGCTGGTGGACGACAACGAGCGTCTGCTGACCGGGGGCTTCTATGCGGAGGTCACCCTCGAGTACGACGCTGCCATCGCCGAAGAGCGTGGTAACCCGTTTGGCATCCAGGATATCCGTCCCATACAGCTCTCCAAGCGCGATGTGCTGGACAGCCTGGGAGCCGCCCGGCAGGCCTTCACCACCGAGCAGTGGAAGGAATTCCTGCTGCGCTCGATCGGCCTGGAGCCGGAGCGACTGGACAACCGCGCCAAGGATGCCCTGCTACTGCGCATGGTTCCCTTCGTCGAGCGCAACTACAACCTGGTTGAGCTGGGACCCCGCGGCACCGGCAAGAGTCACCTGTTTCAGCAGATCTCCCCGTATGCGCACCTGATTTCTGGCGGCAAGGCGACCATCGCCAAGATGTTCGTCAACAATGCCAGCGGCCAGCGTGGCCTGGTATGTCAATACGACGTGGTGTGTTTCGACGAGATCAGCGGCATCTCCTTCGATACCAAGGAGGGGATCAACATCATGAAGGGCTACATGGAGTCCGGCGAGTTCAGTCGCGGCAAGGAAAGCATTCGTGCCGATGGCTCGCTGGTGTTCGTGGGCAACTTTGATGTCGATGTCGAGCACCAGCAGCGCGTAGGGCATCTGTTCGGCCCGCTGCCGGCCGAAATGCGTGACGATACTGCCTGGATGGATCGCATCCATTGCTACCTGCCGGGCTGGGATGTGCCAAAGATGAATCGCGAGCTGACTACCGACCACTTCGGCCTGGTCAGCGACTTCTTCTCCGAGTGCCTAAGCCGTCTGCGTTACCAGAGCCGGATCAGCGTTCTGCAGAATCGCGTACATCTGGGCGGAGCCCTCAGTGGTCGCGATACCAACGCGGTGAACAAAACGGTGTCCGGCCTTCTCAAGCTGCTATATCCAGATGCCTCGACTCCGGTCAGCGATGAGGATTTGGAATGGGCTGTGCGCCTGGCTCTGGAAGTGCGGCGCCGGGTCAAGGAGCAGCAGAAGCGCATCGGCTCGGCCGAGTTCCGCAATACCCACTTCAGCTATTTTATCGGCGACGATGGCGTGGAGAAGTTCGTGGCCACCCCGGAGCTGCGTGCCGACAACGAGATTGGCGACGACCCGCTTGAACCTGGGCAGATCTGGACAATCAGCGAGGGGGGCGGCGATATCGATGACAACGCAGGCCTATACCGGATCGAGGTCAATGAAGGTCCCGGATCGGGGGTCAAGATCCTCAACAATCCGGCGCCGGCCGCGTTCAAGGAATCGGTTCGTTACGCCGAGCAGAACCTCTATGCCCGTGCGGGCCAACTGATCGGAGACCGCGATCCGCGAGCCCACGAGTTCACGATCCAGTTGCGCGCCTTCGATGCCGCCAAGCGTGGCTCCAAGCTGGGCATTGCGGCGCTGATTTCCATGTGCAGCGCGCTACTGAAAAAATCGGTGCGTGGCGGTCTGATCGTAGTGGGTGAAATCAACCTGGGCGGCTCCATCGAGCCGATACGCAACCCAGTCAGCATTGCCGAGCTGGCGGTGGAGAAGGGTGCTATTACGCTGCTGATGCCGGTGACGGCGCGTCGTCAACTCTATGACCTATCTGATGAAATGGCCACTAAGATCGATATCCAGTTCTATCAAGATGCGCGGGATGCGTTTTTAAAGGCAATTGTTGAGTGATGAGCTTGAGTGGTCGTATGGTGTGGCTGGATAGGGGGCGATTTATCACCAATGGCAACGTAAGTTTCGTCGATCTCGACAAACGGACGCCGGGTTGGAGTGCGGCGGCGTCAGCTTCATGTGGTCGGACATCAAAGGGTTTTCGATCCAGGGAGAGACAGCGCACCTGCTGAGCGACAAGTACCCCTCGGGCGGTCTGAGGTTTTATGTAGGCACGTGTTATTTCGTGGGAAGCAACTTGTTGCGTGACAAGCACCAACAGGGCTACCCGGTGGAATACTGCCTGATGAACCGGATCACGTTCGAGCAACAGCGGCTGTCGATGCCCGTCAGCTGAATGAATGCGGTAATAGGCCGGACTCGCCACTGCTCCTGGTAGGGATTTGGCCTGCTCGGATGGTGATTGACTGCAAGCGTGCCGGTGCGCCACTGGGAGTATCCCTTGGCCGCGCTTCTGCTGCTCAAGGCCTTTTCCCTTCCAGGAGAAGCGGTATAGCTGCGGCGGTTACCGCACGGAAACCTTCCACAATTGATCCACCCGCGTCGTGAAGCTCTGGCTCATCAGCTCGCGGCGCATGCTCCAGGCGGGAGTCGCCGGTACCACGCCGGGCCGCAGCGTACCGCGTCCCCACTTGGCATTGATCGAATCCAGCACGGCCATCACGCGCTGCGAGTGCGCCGGCTGAATGGGTGCGAATAGGTCGTCTGTGAATTCGCCGCGCCCGCAGAGCTCCATCAGCAGCACCTCGGCTTTCGAAAACGCAAAACCTGGGCGATACAAGTCATCGAGGCCGGCGAGTGTGGCCTGGGTGATTAGCCGGGTGTCGTCGGTGGGGTAGGGCAGCTCGCACAACATGCCCTTGGCGAATTTTGGTTCGTCCGGGTTGAACATGCCGGTGCGGATGCTGACCCGAACCCGCTTGCACACCGAGCCCTGAGCGCGCAGCTTCTCGCAGGCCCGAGCGGCATAGCTGGCGACCGCCTCGCGGATGGGCGCCAAGTCGTGCAGACGTTGCCCAAACATGCGGCTGCAGCAGATCTCCTGCTTGGGCGGTGCCACGCTGTCCAGTTCCAGGCAGGGCGTACCCCGCAGCTCGCGTGCGGTTTTCTCCAGCACCACACTGAATGTTTTCCGCAGGGTCCAGGCATCCGCCTCGGCCAGTTGCCAGGCCGTGCGTATACCCATCTCGCCGAGGCGCTCGGTGAGCCGCCGACCGACTCCCCAGACTTCATTGACGGCCACAGCCTTAAGCAGCTTGTCTCGGCGCTGCGGGTCAGTGATATCCACTACACCCCCGGTCTGCTTCTGCCAGCGTTTCGCCGCTAAATTGGCAAGCTTCGCCAGTGTTTTGGTACGTGCGATGCCGACCCCGGTGGGAATACCCGTGGCGGCGAGCACTTGAGCACGGATCTCTCGGCCCGTGTGCACCAGATCCGTTTGGATGCCCGTGAGCTCCGCGAAGGCCTCGTCAATGCTGTAGACCTCCAGTTGCGGAACCAGGCCCTCAATGACGGTCATCACGCGTTCGCTGATGTCGCCGTACAGCGCGTAGTTGGAGCTAAACGCCACGCCCCCGGCTGCCTCAAAGCGCCGGCGAATCTGAAACCACGACTCGCCCATCTTGATCCCGAGCGCCTTCGCTTCCGGCGTGCGGCTGACCACGCAGCCGTCGTTGTTCGGCAGCACCACGATAGGCGTGCGGATCAGGTCGGTGTGAAAAACTCTCTCACAACTGCAGTAGAAGCTGTTGCAGTCAATTAGCGCGATAACCTGCTCAGCCACAATTTCGTCCCTGCCGGCACAGGTCGATGTAGACGCCCCAGATGTGCAGCTCCTCGCCCTCAAGTACATAACGCGGTGGGTAGGCCGGGTTGGCCGAGCGCAACACAACCTGCTGCTGCTCGATGTCGAAAATCTTGATCAACGGATCGCCGTTGAGGCAGGCAATCACCACGTCCTCGCGGCGTGGTTGCAGCGCCTTGTCGATCAGCACCAAGTCCCCGTCGAGAATGCAGAGCCCCGTCAGGCTATGGTCGGAAACCTGAGCGAGATAAATCTGTGGGCGGTGCAGTTTGAAAAGCTCGTCGAGCTAGATTCGCTGCTCCAGGTGATCCTGGGCAGGGCTGGGAAACCCGGCGGGCACGGTTGGTAGAAAAAATGGGATGGCCGTCGGCGACAGCGCGACAGGACCGAGGAGCGAAATGCTGTCCACGGGGTATACTTGGATACTGGATGTTTAGACAGTATTTGCGAAGCGTGGGTGAGGCGTCAATCGTGCGTGACGGGAGGTGATACTTGTGGTCGCTTCCTTTCGTAAAAAAAAGCCTTGCTGGCTAGCTGATGAGCTGAGCCGCGAACATTGCCCTGGTAGGGTGGGAGACGTCACGGCGCCGGGTTGTTGAAGCAGGGCACCGAGCGCTAATAGTCTTCCGGCAGGCTTTCGCTTCGCCAGTACGTCAAAGATGGGCTAGCCCCAGTGACTGCTCGCGAACGTCAGCAAGCGGCCGATTCTGTTGAAAAAGTAGCGACCTCCCC
>NZ_DAMCPO010000003.1:0-219172 GCF_032106285.1 Stutzerimonas kunmingensis | reverse complement strand
ACTAGGTGGTCAGCTAGCGATCGGTGATCGCATCACCGTGGTGCAGGACACCTTCGGCAAGCTGTTCAACGCCGGTACTGGCTTTGCGACCGATGGCCGCCAGTTCGACCATCTGTTCCACGATGGCGATACCTTCCAGGTCGGCAACATCCAGGCGCGCGCCATCCATACCCCGGGACACACCCCGGCCTGCATGACCTATGTCATCGGTGATGCGGCGTTCGTCGGCGACACGCTGTTCATGCCCGATTACGGCACTGCCCGTTGCGATTTCCCGGGCGGCGACGCGCGCACGCTGTACCAGTCGATCCAAAAGCTGTTCGCCCTGCCGGGCGACACACGGGTATTCATGTGCCACGACTACAAGGCGCCCGGCCGTGAAAAGTTCCTCTATGAAACGACCATCGCCGCCGAACGCGAACACAACGTGCACGTGCACGCCGGCATCAGCGAGGACCAGTTCGTCGCCATGCGCACGGCACGGGATGCCACGCTGGGCATGCCGACGCTGATCCTGCCCTCTGTGCAGATCAACATGCGCGGCGGCGAGCTGCCCGAGCCGGAAAGCAACGGCACGCGCTACCTGAAGATCCCCCTGGACGTGCTGTAGCCCCAAGCGTGGAGGACGTCGACATGCAAACAATAAAACGACTGACCCCTTTCATCTCCGTCGCTGCCCAGTTGCAACCGGCGGACATGGCGCTGCTGGCCGGCAGCGGATTTCGCTGCGTCATCAACAACCGCCCAGACAACGAGGGCGAAGGCCAGCCGTCCAGCGAGGCCATGCGCACCGTCGCCGAGGCGTCCGGCCTTGAGTATCACCATCTACCGGTCGTATCCGGGCAGATCACTGATGCCGACGTCGCGGCCTTCCGAGCGCTACTGGCGCGGATCAAGGGGCCAGCACTGGCGTTCTGTCGCACCGGGACACGCTCGGCCTCGCTCTGGGCACTGGCCGAGGCCCATCACCTCGACCCGCAGGTGTTGCTGCAGACAGCCCAGCAAGCCAGTTACGACCTCAGCGGCCTGCTGCCACGCATGCAGGGTTACTGGCAGTCGACAACCGATCTGCCGCTGCCGGGCGCTTCGAAATTCGCCGTCACGCCGCGCTACGACGTCCTGGTGATTGGCGGCGGCGCGGCCGGCGGCGCCGTGACAGCCAGTTTGCTCAAGCGCGACCCCGAACTGCGCGTCGCAATCATCGAACCCCGTGAACAGCACTACTATCAGCCCGGCTGGACGCTGGTAGGCGCCGGCGTGTTCGACCGCGCCGCCACCGAGCGCGCGATGAGTCGCTGCATTCCGTCCAAGGCGCAATGGATCCGCGCGGCTGCCGAAGCCTTCGAGCCGGAGCACCAGCAAGTGGTGCTCGAAGACGGCAGTCGCATCGGCTATCGGGCGCTGGTGGTCTGCCCGGGCCTGAGCCTCGACTGGGACGCCATCGAAGGCGCCCGCGACAGCCTCGGCAAGTTCGGCGTGACCTCGAATTACGCCTTCGAACTGGCGCCCTACACCTGGCAACTGGTGCAGAACCTGCGCGGCGGCAAGGCGCTATTCACCCAGCCACCCATGCCGATCAAGTGCGCCGGAGCACCGCAGAAGGCGATGTACCTGTCCTGCGATCACTGGCGCCAGCAAGGCGTGCTGAAGGATATCGAGGTCGACTTCTGTTCGGCTGGCGCGGTGCTGTTCGGCGTCGCAGACTTCGTGCCCGCGCTGATGCAGTACGTCGAGCGCTACGGCGCGCGGCTGAACTTCAACCACAATCTGGTGGCTGTCGACGGACCGGCGCGCAAGGCCTGGTTCAAGGTGACCGACAGCGCCGGGCAAAGTACCACGGTGGAGCGTGAGTTCGATCTGCTGCACATGGTGCCACCGCAGCACGCACCGGACTTCATTCGCCACAGCGCCCTGGCCAACGCCGACGGCTGGTTCGAGGCCGAGCACGAGACGCTGCGACATCCGCGCTTCGGCAACGTTTTCAGCCTCGGCGATGTGTGTTCCGCGCCCAACGCCAAGACCGCAGCAGCGGTGCGCAAACAAGCACCGGTGGTCGCCGAAAACGTGCTGAGTGTGCTCAAGGGCAGCGGCCCGCGGGCGATCTACGATGGTTACGGCTCCTGCCCGCTGACCGTCGAGCACGGCAAGGTGATCCTCGCCGAGTTCGGCTATGGCGGAAAGCTGCTGCCGACGTTCCCGCTCGACCCGAAAGTGCCGCGCCGCCTGGCCTGGAAGCTGAAGACCCAATGGATGCCGTCGATCTACTTCGAGATGATGCTCAAGGGCCATGAATGGCTGGCCGAGCCGAAGCATCTGGACTTCGAACCGCGCCCGGCCGAGGCACCCGACGCTTGCGACTTCACCCAGGAGAAGAAGGGATGAAGCAGCGCTTGGCCCGCTACATGCCCATATTGGAGTGGGTCAGGCACTATGATCGCGCGGCCGCGGCCAAGGACAGCCTGGCCGCGCTGATCGTAACGCTGATGCTGATCCCGCAGAGCCTCGCCTACGCCATGCTCGCCGGCCTGCCGCCAGTGACCGGCCTGTACGCCAGTATGCTGCCGCTGATCGCCTATACCCTGTTCGGCACCAGTCGCACCCTGGCAGTCGGCCCGGTGGCAGTGGTATCGCTGATGACTGCGGCCGCCTTGGGACCGTTGTTCGCCCCGGGTAGCGCGGAATATGCGGGCGCGGCCATGCTGCTGGCGCTGCTCTCCGGCGCGGTGCTGCTGCTCATGGCCATGCTGCGCCTGGGCTTTCTGGCGAATTTCCTCAGCCATCCGGTGATTTCCGGCTTCATCAGCGCTTCGGGCATCCTCATCGCTCTCGGCCAGCTCAAGCATATCCTCGGCATCTCAACCGGAGGTGAAAACGCCGTGGAGCTGATTTGGGGCCTGCTCGGAGCACTGTCGCAAATGCATCTGCCGACGCTCATCGTCGGCACGACGAGCCTGCTATTTCTCTATCTGGTGCGCAGCCGCCTCTCCACTTGGCTGCAGCGTTTGGGTATGAGTCCGCATATCGCCGGCACGCTGAGCAAGATCGGGCCGGTCGCCGCCTTGCTGCTGGCGATAGCGGCGGTCAGCGTCTTTCAGCTCGCCGATGCCGGCGTGCGGGTAGTCGGTGCGGTGCCTGGCGGCCTACCCAGCATGAGCCTGCCGACGCTGGATATGACGCTAGCACTGCAACTGTTGCCTGCGGCGGTGCTGATCAGCCTGGTCGGCTTCGTCGAGTCGGTTTCCGTGGCGCAGACCCTGGCGGCCAAGCGCCGCGAACGCATCGAGCCTAACCAGGAACTGGTCGCGCTTGGCGGCGCCAATGTCGCCGCAGCACTCAGTGGTGGCTTTCCGGTAACCGGCGGCTTCGCCCGTTCGGTGGTCAACTTCGATGCTGGCGCACAGACGCCGCTGGCTGGTGCGCTGACCGCAGTGGGCATCGGCCTCACCGTGCTGCTGTTCACGCCACTGTTCCGCAATCTGCCACACGCGGTACTGGCCGCGACGATTATTGTCGCTGTGCTCAGCCTGGTGGACCTCACCGCCCTGCGCCGCACCTGGCGCTACTCCCGACAGGACGCCGCGGCCATGGCGGCCACCATGCTCGGTGTGCTGCTGATCGGCGTGGAGAGCGGCATCCTGCTCGGTGTCGGCCTATCGCTGTTGCTGTTTCTCTGGCGCACCAGCCAGCCGCATATTGCAGTGGTCGGCCAGCTGCCGGGTAGCGAGCATTTCCGCAACATCGAGCGCTTCGCCGTAATACAGAGCCCGAGGGTGCTCTCGGTGCGCGTCGACGAGAGCCTGTATTTCCCCAATGCGCGCTTCCTCGAAGACCGCGTCGCCGAGCTGATCGGGCGCTATCCGCAGGCCGAGCACCTGGTGCTGATGTGTCCAGGCGTGAACCTGATCGACGCCAGCGCCCTGGAGAGTCTTGAGGCCATCACGGCCCGCCTGCACACCGCAGGCATCCAGCTCCATCTTTCCGAGGTCAAGGGGCCGGTCATGGACCGATTACGGAACACTGATTTCCTCGCTCATTTGGGCGGTCAGGTTTTCATCAGCCAGTACGAAGCGCTGCTCGCACTGGACCCGGACACCACCCACCATGCCCGTGAACGGCAGCGTGAATGTTTTGGCAACATCAAGGAGAACGCAGGATGAAGAACGCACATGACCTCGTCGAACTGGCCCGGGCCCACGTACAGGAAGTCGCAGTCGCGGATGCCGACGCCGCGATCCAGGCAGCGGACGTGCTGATCGACGTGCGCGAGGCGGATGAGTTTCGTGAGGGCCATATCGCCGGCGCCCTCAACATTCCGCGGGGGCTGCTGGAGTTCAAGCTCAGCGGCACACCGGAACTCGCCGCGCGCGACATGAACATCGTGCTCTATTGCAAGACCAGCGGTCGCGCCGCACTGTCCGCAGCAGCGCTGCAGGACATGGGCTACCTGCATGTCCAGTCGATCGCCGGCGGGTTCGACGCCTGGGTCGGCGCGAACAAGCCCGTTGTGAAGCCGAGCCTGCCCAGTTTCGAATAGCCGGATCGCAGCGCGCAGACAAAAAAAGGCCGACATCGATGTCGGCCTTTTTGCTGTGGAGCTTCGCAGACTCTCAGGACTTGGAATCGCACGCCTTGCAAGTCTTGATACCGAGCAGCGTATACGCTGGGCAGAAACGGAAGATGCCAGTCGCCAGCGGCAACAGACCGATCCAGCCCCAGGCACCGATCACGCCGCCCAGGCTCAGACCGATAAGCACCAAGCCGACAACGATGCGCAGTGCCCGATCAATGGTTCCAACGTTGACTTTCATAAAGACCTCCCGGTCAGCAAGCGCGCCGGCGTTCCAGCGCGGAGAACAACAGCATTCCGCCAAGCATGGCGAGAACGAAAAGCACGACCTGCCAGTGCCCGCCGAGCAGCATGGCGATGGCCGGGCCCGGACAGATGCCAGCGATTCCCCAGCCCACACCGAACAGCAGACTGCCACCGATCAGCCTGCCATCCAGCTCGCGCTTGGTTGGCAGCTGCATCGGCGCATCGAGCAAAGAGCGCTCGTGTTTCCTCGCCCAGGTGAAAGGCACCAGCGCCGTAGCGATGGCACCGACCATCACCAGCGCCAACGAGGGATCCCAGGCGCCCGCCAGATCAAGGAAACCGATGACCTTGGCCGGGTTGGCCATTCCGGAAAGCAGCAGCCCCAGCCCGAATAGCAGACCAGCAGCAAATGAAGTCAACTTGCGCATGCTCAGCCTCCCAACAGATGACGTAGTACATAGACCGTGGCGAAGCCGGCGACCATGAATGCCACGGTCGCCACGATGGAGCGCGGTGACAGTCGCGAGATCCCGCAGACCCCATGCCCACTGGTGCAACCGGAGCCGTAGCGAGTACCGACGCCGACCAACATCCCGGCCACCAGCAATCCGATCCAGCCGGACTGAAACCCCATCGCTGGCAGGGTGGCAAACAGCATCCACAGGAGCGGCGCGAGCAGGATGCCGAGCAGAAACAACAATTTTTCGCTTCGGCCCTCGCCCCCCGTTTCCAACAGGCTGGCAAGCAGCCCGCTGATCCCGGCGATTCGGCCATTGAGCAGGACGAACAAGCTGGCCGCGGCACCGATGAGGACACCACCAGCCAATGCCGCCCAGGGTGTGAAGTTGATCCAGTCGATGGTCATTGCTTGCCCCCTTCGCAGAACAGCTGATAAAGCGTCGTGATCACCGCCAATGCTTCAGCGCTGCTGATCCGGTAGTAGACCTGCTTACCTTCGCGGCGCGTTGCAACAAGCCCCTCCCGGCGCAATACGGCGAGCTGCTGCGACAGCGTCGGCTGCTGAATGCCCAGCAGCTGTTCCAGCTCGGAAACATTGCGCTCGCCCAGCGACAGCTGGCAAAGCAGCAAAAGGCGGTCAGGGTTGGCCAAAGCCTTCAGCAAAGCCCCCGCGGACGCCGCATTGGCGCGCAGTTGCTCGATATCCAGATCGGCAGTCATAGGTCAGCGATCAAACATTTAAGATGATAACAATATATTTTTTTATATATTGCTTGGCAAGCCCTGACCGAAAGAAGTTGGCCGCCAGCGGCGGCGTCGCTAGCATGCCCCTACCCGTATATGAGCCGCGACCCTAATCGAAATCTTCGCAGGCTCTCCATCCAGTCATGTCGAGGTAGCCGCATGAATGACCAGACCCTCCCCGTGGAATCCGCAGAGATGCAGGCCCAGCAGCAGGCCATGCTGAAACGTTTAGCGAGAGTCGAGGGGCAGGTGCGCGGCATCCAGGCAATGATCAAGCGAGGCGAAGATTGCGAAGCCATCGCTCAGCAGTTTTCCGCTGCTCGTAGCGCGCTGGACAAAGCCTACCGACTGATGCTGACCTGCCTGATCGAAGAGGCGCTGCACGACCAGACGCAAGATACAGACGAGACCCTGGAACGGGTGCGCAGCATCTTCACCAAATACACCTGAGGGGACGCCACCACCTTGAGCCTCCTCCGGCAGCCCCGCCGCGCGATGCAGTAGGCTGACCTGAGGTAGCGGCCGGCGCCAGCGCATGGCAGGCCACGCAGGCGCCGGCCATAAACCTCAGCAGGCGCTGAGATATGAAAGGGATGCGATTGAAACGAAAAAAGCGACCCTGAGGTCGCTTTTTTCTTTCTTCGATCACCTTGAAAAGGCCGCCGAAGAGAATTTGGAGCGGGAAACGAGACTCGAACTCGCGACCCCGACCTTGGCAAGGTCGTGCTCTACCAACTGAGCTATTCCCGCATTATCTACATCAAAAATGGCGTCCCCTAGGGGACTCGAACCCCTGTTACCGCCGTGAAAGGGCGGTGTCCTAGGCCACTAGACGAAGGGGACGTTGCCCGGAAACCACAAGCTTCATTCCGGCCTGCAGCGCTCTGTTTGGTGCTTCACGCTGCAAGTGGCGCGCATTCTATGGAGGCCCTCGGGAGTCGTCAAGCATAGTTTTTAAAAAAAATTTGAAGGGCATACGTGGGCAGCACGTAGAGCTATCGGCCACATCATCAAGCCACTACACTCAAGCAAAAAACCAGCGGCTCGAGAGGTGCAGTCAAGTGTCTCCATTAATGATCACTGGGTTGATCCTGGCCGGTGTGTTCCTGCTGGTCGGCATCGTCTACACCATTCAGATCGTCGAAAAAGACAATCTGGAAAAGGCCCGCAAACGGGCTGACCTCACTGACCGCTGCCGCCGCTGCGCGGAACTGTCCGACGGACTCCCGGGACAGATGATGACACCCGCACTGAAGCTATTGCTGACCCGCCTCGAACTTGCGCTGAGCGAACGCTTGCGACCGCTGGACAAGGGCAATGACAAACTGAGCGCGCGAATGCAGACGCTGCAGGCCGAGCTGGCCAAGGGCGAAGCGATCGAGGTGCGCAATGCTCCGCGGCAGATCGTGACGGAAGCACAAGCCAAGGAAAGCCGCTTCATGCTCGAGGATCTCCACGCCCAGATCGTTCGCGCCACCAAGGACGGCCTGATCGATCAGGCCGAAGCCAAACGCTGGGTGCAAGACATCCAACGCATGCTGGCTATCCTGCACATCGAATTCTTCACCGGCTTGGGCAAACTTGCGCTGCAACAGAACCAGCCGCAACGCGCACGCCTGGCCTTCGAACGAGGCATTCAGCATATTCGCCGCCAGCCTGCACCGGCGCCTTATCAGAGCCAGCTCAAACAGCTGGAAGCCCTCCTCGCACATGCCGATGCTCTGGTGTTGAAGAACGAGGTGCCCAAGACAGACGAGCCCAACGAGCTCGCCGAAGGCATGAAGGCGTTCGATGACGAAGATCTCTGGAAGAAAAACAACGTCTATTGATAGCTCATCAGCCCTGATCTGCTACGGAGAAATCCCATGACCTTGACCGTGTATGGCGTTCCCCTCTCACCGTTCGTGCGCAAGGTGCGCCTGTGCCTCAGGCAAAAGGGGCTCGAGTATCAGCTAGAGACGGTCATGCCCTTCACGCCTCCGCAATGGTACCTGGCCATCAATCCACTGGGACGTATCCCGGCGCTCAAGGACGGCGACTGCACCCTCGCCGACTCCAGCGTGATCTGCCAGTACCTCGAGGAGGCCTATCCCGATACGCCTGCCCTTTACGCTAGCAACGCGCAGGAACGCGGGCGGGTCCGCTGGCTGGAAAAGTACGCAGACTACGAGTTGGCACCTCTGACCACCTTTACCGTTTTCCGCAACCGCATCCTTAAGCCGACCGCCGGTCAAGCCTGCAATGAAGAGGCAGTGCAGGCCGCGCTGCAGCAGAAATTGCCTCCGCACTTCGATTACCTAGAGCAGCAACTCGGCCAGCAGGAATTCTTTGTCGGCAACCAACTGTCGATGGCAGACATCGCTGTCGCCTGCCAACTGATCAACATGGCGCACGGTGGCGAACAGCTCGACGCGCAGCGCTGGCCCGACCTCGCAGCACATCATGCACGCATGCTGGCATTGCCATCGGTCGCGGGCATCCTGCCGGACGAGCAGCGCATGAACGCCAAGCTCAAGGAAATGGGCAAGGCCGCTACCGCCTGAGTTCCGATCACGCCTGCTGTGAGGTCAGGCAGCAGGCCGCCCTGACGGGTTATCTCAGCAGATACGTTCAGCCTCGCGCTTCGAGCAGACGCTTACCCACCCACTGCCGAGCGTACTGGTAGGCGCAGCGACCGTTGCGGTTGCCGCGCCCGGTCGCCCAACGAATCGCATCCTTCTCCAGGGCTTCGCTCCACTCCCAATCGAGGCTGGCCCGCCGCGCCAACGAATCGATCCAGTGGCGTACCACACTGAGGTAGTGCTGCTGGGTGAAGGGGTAGAACGACAGCCACAAACCGAAGCGGTCGGACAACGCGATCTTGTCTTCCACCGCTTCGTTCGGGTGCAGTTCGCCGTCGACCATCTGCCAGTTCTCGTTGTCACTCTGACGCTCCGGGACCAGGTGCCGGCGATTGGACGTGGCGTACAACAGCACGTTCTCCGGCGCGCGCTCCAGCGAGCCATCCAGCACACTCTTGAGCACGCGATAGTCGCCCTCTCCCGCCTCGAACGACAGGTCGTCACAGAACAGGACGAATGCCTGTTGTAACCCGGCCAACAGTTCGACAACGCGTGGCAGGTCCGCCAGATGGTCACGCTCGATTTCGATCAGACGCAGCCCATCCGCGGCGTATTCGGCCAGCAACGCGCGAATCAACGACGACTTGCCGGTGCCACGGGCGCCCCACAACAGCACGTGGTTGGCCGGCAATCCATCGACGAACTGGCGCGTGTTGGCGGACAGCAGATCGCGCTGGCGATCAATGCCGATCAGATCAGCCAGACTCAGATCCAGACTGACTTCCAGCGGTGCCAGAAAGCCGCTGCGAGCATCACGCTGCCAGCGCGCCGCAAAGGTACGATCCCAATCGATGACCGGTGGCTGGGCAGGTAGCAGCGGCTCGATACGCGCCAGCAGTCCCTCGGCACGCTGCAGGAAGGCTTTCAACTCGACATCCATGATGACTCCAGAGACGAAAAGGCCCGGCTGGACCGGACCCGACAACAGGCAATCAGGCAGGCGAAACGCAACCTCACTTAAGCAGCAGTCAAAGCAATGTCTCGATTTCCGTGGCCATTGCCTCCGGCGTGGTGCGAGAGGAAAAACGCCTCACCGCCCTACCCTGGTCAGAGATGAGAAACTTGGTGAAATTCCACTTGATCGCCTTGCTACCCAGCAGCCCAGGTGCGCGCTTTTTCAATTCAATGAAGAGCGGATGAGCATCCCCACCGTTCACCTCGACTTTGGCAAACAGGGGAAAGGAAACGCCGAAGCGGCGTTCGCAGAATGCTGCGATTTCCTGCTCGCCGTCTGGCTCCTGCTTGCCGAACTGGTTACAGGGAAATCCGAGCACGATCAATCCGCGCTCGCCGTAACGCTGCCACAACGCTTCCAACCCCTTGTATTGCGGGGTAAAACCACACTGGCTGGCCGTATTGGCCACCAGCAGCACCTTGGCATCGAAATCCGCGAGCCTCTTCTGCTCGCCCTCGATGGTGACGCAGGGAATGTCCAGCAATGGGTCGTGCATGCGAGGCTCCTTGCAACCGACGATGCTCAGGCTTCGCGCGGTTTCAGTTTGAGAGAGGCGGAATTGATGCAGTAGCGCAACCCGGTCGGCTGCGGGCCATCGGGAAAAACATGACCGAGGTGTGCATCGCAGCGTGCGCACCTGACCTCGATCCGGTGCATACCGTGACTGAAATCATCCAGGCTGGCGATAGCGGTATCACTGACCGGCTGGAAATAGCTGGGCCAGCCACAGCCGGAATCGAACTTAGCATCCGCATCGAACAGTGGCGTGTCGCAGCAGGCGCAATGGTAGATGCCAGGTGTCTTCGTGTCGTTGTACTTACCCGTGAAGGGACGCTCGGTGGCGCCCAGTCGGCAGATCTGGAACTGCTCATCGGAGAGCTCCTCGCGCCAGACGTCGAGCGGTTTTTCCAGCTTGTCCATCGATACACTCCTCAGCTCAAAAAAGGCCGATCTGTACCTTTTCCGGTGGTCGGGGCGCACGTATCATGCGTCCCTCTTCGACGCCTAGTCTGGCAGCGGGGTTTCCGACTGCCAAGGCGCCCGGGTTCATGCCAAGCGCGGCCAGCCATTTCCGGAACTGGCGCGTTTTCACTTCGGGACACTCAGGATCATGCAGGTCAGCAAATCGAACAAGCTTGCCAATGTCTGTTACGACATCCGCGGGCCCGTGCTCAAGCACGCCAAACGCCTGGAAGAGGAAGGCCATCGCATCCTCAAGCTGAATATCGGCAACCCGGCGCCGTTCGGTTTCGAAGCACCGGAGGAAATCCTCCAGGACGTGATCCGCAACCTGCCGACGGCCCAGGGCTACAGCGACTCCAAAGGCCTGTTCAGCGCCCGCAAGGCGATCATGCAGTACTACCAGCAGAAGCAGGTTGAAGGCGTCGGCATCGAAGACATCTACCTCGGCAACGGTGTGTCCGAGCTGATCGTCATGTCCATGCAGGCATTGCTGAACAATGGCGATGAAGTGCTGATCCCTGCCCCGGATTACCCGCTGTGGACCGCTGCGGTGAGCCTGGCCGGCGGCAAGCCGGTGCACTACCTTTGCGACGAGCAGGCCAACTGGTGGCCGGACCTGGCCGATATCAAGGCCAAGATCACGTCTAACACCAAGGCATTGGTGCTGATCAACCCGAACAACCCCACCGGCGCGGTCTACCCCAAGGAAGTGCTCGAAGGCATGGTCGAGCTGGCGCGCCAGCACAAGCTCGTTCTGTTCTCCGACGAAATCTACGACAAGATTCTCTACGACGACGCCGTACACATTTCCACCGCCTCGCTGGCGCCGGACGTGCTCTGCCTGACCTTCAACGGGCTGTCCAAATCCTACCGGGTTGCCGGCTTCCGTTCGGGCTGGGTGGCGATTTCCGGGCCGAAGCACAGGGCGCAGAGCTACATCGAAGGCCTGGATATCCTCGCCAACATGCGCCTGTGCGCCAACGTACCGTCGCAGCATGCGATTCAGACTGCACTGGGCGGCTACCAGAGCATCAATGACCTGGTATTACCGCCGGGCCGCCTGCTCGAGCAGCGTAACCGTACCTGGGAGTTGCTCAACGACATCCCGGGCATCAGCTGCGTCAAACCCATGGGCGCGCTGTATGCGTTCCCGCGCATTGACCCCAAGATCTGCCCGATCCACAACGACGAGAAGTTCGTGCTTGATCTGCTGCTTTCCGAGAAGCTGCTGATCGTTCAAGGCACTGCATTCAACTGGCCATGGCCGGATCATTTTCGCGTGGTCACCCTGCCCCGCGTCGACGATCTGGAGCAGGCCATTGGCCGCATCGGCAACTTCCTCAAGACCTACCACCAGTAAGCGATGGACCTGCAGATCGACGATTTCTACAAGGACGCGGCGGGCGGCCTGCTGATGCTCTATCAGGCCTTCCCACGCAAGGTCTCGCTGTATGTAGAAGATCTGATCGGCCGGGAAGAGCCGGATGAGTTCGGCCTTCCCTCCAAACGCCACCAGAGCTGCCTGGGCGCCCTGCTCTGGCTCGCCGAGGAGGGCTATCTGCGTTACGAGAGCACCATTCATTTCCAGGCGCTGGACCAGGCGGTGCTCACCGAAAAAGGCTTCGTGCGCCTGTCACGAGCGGTGCCTGGACAGATCGCCGACGACCTCAGCCTCCCTCCCAGCGTGCTGCGCATTCAGGCCAGCCTCGCCCATCAGCTTCGCGAGGCATTGAAGCGCGCGAACAGCGAGCGCATCGCTCAGCTAGCCCGATTGATGTTCGAAAGCCAGTCCGGCGCGCCACTGCATCCCAGCCTCCATGGGCAAGCGACATAGCTTGAAATAGTCGCCCGGTTGAATAGCTCAAGGGCGCACCTTATATAGCCTATCGTTCTTCAATTCCTACCCTGGAGTCTGCCGCAACATGATGCGCATTTTCTTGTTCCTGGCCACCAACCTTGCGGTACTGGTCATCGCCAGCATCACCCTGAAGCTGCTCGGGGTCGATCGCTATACCGGCCAGAACTACGGCAGCCTGCTGGTCTTCTGTGCGGTTTTCGGCTTCGCGGGCTCGCTCATTTCGCTTTTCATATCCAAATGGATGGCGAAGATGAGTACGCGTACGGAGATCATCAGCCAGCCGCGCACCCGTCACGAGCAGTGGCTGCTGCAGACAGTCGAGCAACTGTCGCGCGACGCCGGCATCAAGATGCCCGAGGTCGGCATTTTCCCGGCCTACGAGGCCAACGCCTTTGCCACCGGCTGGAACCGCAACGACGCACTGGTGGCGGTCAGCCAGGGGCTGCTCGAGCGCTTCTCGCCGGATGAGGTGAAAGCGGTGCTTGCCCACGAGATCGGCCACGTGGCCAACGGCGACATGGTGACCCTGGCGCTGATCCAGGGTGTGGTAAACACCTTCGTCATGTTCTTCGCACGTATCTTCGGCAACTTCGTCGATAAGGCGATCCTGAAAAACGAGGACGGCCACGGCATCGGCTACTTCGTCGCGACGATCTTTGCCGAACTGGTACTGGGCCTGCTCGCCAGCATTATCGTCATGTGGTTCTCGCGCAAACGCGAGTACCGTGCCGACGAGGCCGGTGCCCAACTGGCCGGCACCAGCGCCATGATTGGCGCCCTGCAGCGCCTGCGTGCCGAACAGGGCATGCCGGTTCACATGCCCGACACGCTCAAGGCATTTGGCATCAACGGTTCGCTGAAGCATGGCCTCGCCGGGCTGTTCATGACCCACCCGCCGCTGGAAGACCGCATCGAAGCGCTGCGCCAGCGCGGCTAATTGCACTGAACGCAACAGGGGCGACGCAAGTCGCCCTTTTCTTTTGTCTATGCAGACTCAACCCGCATACAAGGAATCGCCATGCGTCGTTTCATATTCGCCTGCTTCGCGCTGCTCGCGCTCGGCGGCTGTCAGAGTGCCTACTATTCAGCGATGGAGAAGGCCGGTATCCATAAGCGCGATATCCTGGTCGATCGTGTGGAGGAGTCGCGTGACGCGCAGCAGGAAGCCAAACAGCAGTTCAAGGATGCTTTGGAGCGCTATCGCAGCGTCGTCGAGGTCAAGGGCGGCGATCTGGAGAAGCGTTACGACGCACTCAACGAAGAGTACGAAGCCAGCGTAGCGAGTGCGCGTGACGTCCGCGCCCGCATCGAAGCGGTCGAAGACGTGGCCGACGCGCTGTTCAGGGAATGGGAAAGCGAACTCAAGCAATACAGCAACGCCAGCCTGAAAGCCGCCAGCGCCAAAGAACTCAACCGCACCCGCGCCGAATACCGAACGCTGATCCAGCGGATGAAAGCGGCGGAGAAACGCATCGACCCGGTGCTCAGCGTTCTGCGCGATCAGGTGCTGTTTCTCAAGCACAACCTCAATGCTCGCGCGATAAGCGCCTTGCACGGGGAATACCGCACGCTGCAGGGCAACGTCGACCAGCTGATGGCTGACATGCAGCGCGCCATCGACGAAGCCGACACGTTCATCCGCCGCTTACAGGCCGACGGCTGATCGCTGCAGCATTACAAGCGGCGGTTCAGACCCGCCGTTGCAGCCAATGGAAGTGCTCCTCGAGCCGCGTCAGGCCGCGCTCGCGCATCCGCGGATTACGCTCCAGCACTTCCTTGGCTTCCAGCAGTTCCACGCTCCACTCAGCGGCGTACAGGTCGCGCACCTCACTCGTACCCACCGCGAAGGGCGGGCCTTCCATCTCTGCCTGGTCATAATCCAGCGTAACCAGAAGCTGCTGACAGCCGGCCGGGAGGATGCTCGACATCAGTGCCGCGTACCGCTGACGCATCGCGTGCGGCAATGCGATCAAGGCGGCGCGATCATAGACCGCCTGGCAGCCGAGAACATCGGTCGCACTGAGCGCGAAAAAGTCGCCGCAACGGATCTCCAGGGTATCGGAGCGATAGACCTTGAACGGCCCTCGCTGGGAAATTTCAGCTTCGAGCTGCTGCTCGGAAAAAAATGCGTCTACAGCCTTCTCACTCAGCTCCACCCCCACGACATTGAACCCTTGCCCGGCCAGCCAGGCCAGATCCAGACTCTTGCCGCACAACGGCACCAGCACCGTCGCACCATCAGGCAACGCCAGTCGCGGCCAGTGGCGACGCATGCCGGGATGAACATCGTCAAGGTGGAAACCAATCTCGTTGCGAGCCCAGCGCTCCTGCCAGAAGTCTTTGTGCACCTGGAAATCTCCATAATGAGGATGGCAGCAGCTTATCAGAGCGAGGTTGAGGGGAGCGCGCTCAGCCCGCGTAGAGCGATGCCTCGACATCCATCCCGGCGTCGCGCATCTGCGCCAGCTTGTAACGCAGGGTGCGCGCACTGATGCCCAGGCGATCAGCCGTCTCCTTGCGCCGTCCACGTTCGGCACGCAGGGTATCGATGATCAACTGGAACTCGCGGCGGCGCAGATCATCCCCCAGTCCCGAACAGGCCCCCGCCTCCCCTGCAGCGCCCTCGCACGGTTGTGCCGCGCTGCTGGCGACAGGCAAGCTGGTGACACCGCCCACACCCGCCAGGCACAGATCCTGCGGCTGGATCACGCCGCTCTGCTGAAGAATCAACGCTCGCTGTATCGCGTTGTCCAGTTCGCGCACGTTGCCCGGCCACGCGTGCGCCACCAGGCAGCGCTGCGCCTCGGCCGAAAGCCGCGCAGGCGCCTGGCGCATCTTCCTGGCGTGGCTGACCAACAGGCGTTCGGCCAGCGGCAGAATATCGGCCGGGCGCTGCCTCAGCGGCGACCACGCCAGTGGGAAGACCGAAAGACGGTAATAGAGGTCCTCACGGAAGCGACCCGCCGCTACCTCGCCAGCGAGATCACGGTTGGTGGTGGCGAGCACACGAATATCCAGAGCGATAGGCTTCCGCCCACCGACCCGCTCGACCTCTCGCTCCTGCAGCACACGTAGCAGTTTCGCCTGCAACCCCAACGGCATCTCGGATATCTCGTCGAGCAGTAAAGTACCGCCGTCGGCCTGCTCGAACTTGCCAGGCTGACTGGCAATTGCGCCGGTGAAAGCGCCCTTCTCATGCCCGAACAGGGTTGCCTCGAGCATGTTGTCCGGAATGGCAGCGCAATTGATGGCGATAAATGGCTTGCCGTGCCTCGGTGACTGCTGGTGGATATAGCGCGCCAGCACCTCCTTGCCAGTGCCTGACTCACCGGAGATCAGTACAGTGGAGTCACTTTGCGCCACCCGCCGGGCAAGAGCCAGCAGCTGCTGGCTGGACGGCTCGAGCGCCACCGGCCCTTCTGCCTCGGTAGCGGCGATGCCGTTCACATGACGCCCCAAGAGCTCAAGCAATGTGCCTGGCTCGAACGGCTTGACCAGATAATCGACAGCGCCCTGGCGCATCGCATCCACCGCCCTCGTTACCGCGCCAAAGGCGGTCATCAGCAGCACGGGCACCTGCGGGTAGCGTTGCCTAACCAGCGAGAGCAGTTCGTGGCCGTCCATGCCGGGCATGTTCACGTCACTGATGACCAGGCCGAATGACTCTTCCTGCAGCGCACACAAGGCCGCTTCGGCGCAATCGACGGCACGGTACTCGTAGCCCCCAAGCTGCAGCGTGATGCCCAAGGCTTCGCGCAGGGCGTGATCGTCTTCGACGAGAAGTATCGTGGCGGCCATACAGGTCACTCCGGTTTGTGAGTGGCGGGAATCAGCGGCAGACTCATCAGCGCACAGGTTCCGCGGCCTGGCCGCGAGCGCAACTGCAGGTCACCTTGATGGGCTCGGGCAACGGCCTTGGCCACTGCCAGACCCAGGCCGGTTCCCGTGGTTCGGGTGGTGAAAAACGGCTCGCCCAACCGGCCCAGTATTTCGGCGTCGATGCCTTTACCGCAGTCGCTTATGCACACCCGCACCGTTTCGTCGCGGCGATACAGGTGGACCTTCAGACGCGGCGCCCCGACGCTGGCCTGTAACGCATTTTCGATGAGATTGAGCAATGCTCCGACCAACGTATCGCGATTGCACAACACCTCCACCCCCTGCACGTCACACTGCCAGCGCACACTGGCGCCCTGCAGACGTGGCTCGCCGGCCGAACGCAGCGCCGACAACAGCGCAGCCGGACTCAGTCGGTCGTTCAGCGGCAGATCACCGCGGGCGAAGATCAGCATGTCACGGACCTGATGCTCCAGTTCGTGCAGACGAGCCTTGAGGCTACCGGCGAAGCGCTGCTGTTGCTGTTCGCTCAGGCCACCCTGCTCGAGGTGACTGGCATATAGCAACGCGGTGGACAGCGGAGTGCGAATCTGGTGGGCAAGCGAAGCCACCATGCGCCCTAGCGACGACAGCCGTTCATGGCGCGCCAGCTGATCCTGGAGTCGGCGGGTCTCGGTAAGGTCGGTGAGCAGCACCAGCTGACCAGGTTCCCCGGCAAGCGAGCGCGTAGCGATCGATAGGCGGCGACCATTGCGTAGCGATATCTCGTGCCCGTCGTCCCGCCGCGGCGCAAAACAGCGGCCAATCACCTCGCGCCAGGGGTGCCCCACGAGTGGCTCGCTCAACAGCTCAAGAGCAACCGGGTTCGCATCGCGCACCACACCCTGCCCATCGATCACGATGACGCCACCTGGCAGCAGGTCGAGAACGCTCTGCAATCGCTGCGCGAGACGCTCTTTCTCCTCCAGCTCCTGTCGTCGAAGCTCGCCGGCCTCGGCAAGTTGCCCCTTGAGCTCGGCGACGCGTACCTGCAACAGCTCCTCGGATTCACCAAGCTGTCCGGATACCTGACGAAAGAGCTCCAGTGATCGAGTCAGCGCCAGCACGTCTGGGGCATCGAATGAACTTTCGGATGGCTTGGTGACGGAATTCACGGGTCGCTTGCGCCTGTCAAAAGAAAGTCGGTTGACGGGGACCAGCAATCTTCGTGCCCGGCACTCAGCACGTCCCGCCATCGGCACGACCATGCCAAACGAAAAAAGCCACCTGATCCAGGTGGCCTTTTTGAACGTCTTTTTAGAACCGCTAGCAGCGTGCTAGTCGCCCATATCGTCGTCGCGACGATTCATGCCGTACTTGCGCATTTTCTCGACCAGCGTGGTTCGGCGAATCCTCAACCGCTCGGCCGCCCGAGCCACCACGCCACCAGCATCTTCGAGAGCCTGATGAATAAGCCCCTGCTCAAGATTGCCGAGGTATTCCTTGAGATCCAGACCCTCGATCGGCAGCATCGCCTGAGCTTCGGGTACTACCATTGGCGCACTGATTGCCGCACGCTCCTCCATCTCATCATGCAGGCTGGTCGCGTACTGCTCATCATCGTCGTCGACGTGGCGAAACTTCTTCGGCAGCTCCATTACCCCGATAACGCCATAGGGGTGCATGATCGCCATGCGCTCTACCAGGTTGGCCAGCTCGCGGACATTACCCGGCCAGTCGTGCCGGCATAGCGACATGATTGCAGCCGAGTTGAAACGTATAGAGCCGCGCTTTTCATGCTCCATGCGCGAGATCAGCTCGTTCATCAGCAACGGGATATCCTCGACACGCTCCCGTAGCGGCGCCATCTCGATGGGGAAGACATTCAGACGATAGTAGAGGTCCTCGCGGAAGGTCCCCTCCTCGATCATTTTCTCCAGGTCCTTATGCGTCGCCGCGATGATGCGCACATCGGCATTCTGCGTACGGTTGCTGCCAACACGCTCGAAGGTGCGCTCCTGCAGAACCCGCAGCAGTTTGACCTGCATCGGCAACGGCATGTCGCCTATCTCATCGAGAAACAGTGTGCCGCCCTCGGCAAGCTCGAAACGACCCGCGCGAGCAGTAATCGCACCGGTAAAGGCGCCCTTCTCGTGACCAAACAGTTCGCTTTCCAGCAACTCCGCCGGAATCGCTCCGCAATTGACAGGTACAAAAGGCCCCTGACGCCGCTTCGAGTGATAGTGCAGATTTCGCGCAACCACTTCCTTGCCGGTGCCGGACTCACCAAGAATCAGCACACTGGCTTCGGTGTCGGCGACCTGTTCCATCATCTGCCGGACGTGCTGCACCGCTCGGCTGGTGCCGACCAGGCTGCGGAAAAGATTGGGCTCGCGCTGGCGACCACGGGACTTTGCCTGGTCGTACATCTCGCGATAGACCTGCGCACGGTGCAGGGAGTCGAGCAGCTTGTTATAGCTGGGTGGCATTTCCAGGCTGGTCAGCACTCGGCGTCGCAGATCGTCCGGCCAGTCCGCCGGAGCGGGCTCACCGATCAGCATCAGCGGGACATTTTCATCCCATTTGCCCATCTGCTTGATCAGTTCGACAGCGCCGCCCTTGGAGGACACGTCGCCCAGCATGACACCGTTGACAACACGGCTGGACTCGAGGCCGGCGACCGCCTCCTGCCATTCACTGCTTGAACAAGCCAGATGATCCTCGCTGAGAAAGTTCAGGATGACGGCCAGGTCGCGCCGGCGGTCGTGATCATCGTCTATCAACAAAATCTTGGTTTCACGCCACATCTTGTTTATAGGGCTCTAAAGAAGCTGAAAGAAAGCCTGCGCTCGCATCCATGGAAGAACGGCGATCACACTGATGGCAGATGGAACGTAGATTAATGAAAAAATGAACTGAGTCAAATTTATGGCGTGAATTAGCGACCAAAGAACGAGCCAAAAATCAGTACCTTGAGAGACACCTCAAGATCGATTTAAAGACTTCGGTGCACGATGACCGCGAAGATAGATATTTACCAGGCAATAAGCGCCAATTAGCCGCTCGCCAACAAAAGGGTAGCGGCATAATGCCACATACTTTGTAATGATAAATATTGAGGAAGAATTCAGCCCCAGTGATCCCGGGAAGAATTTGAAGCTGTCGGGCCTGAGGCCACGCTTAGGCGAATAGCTGGTAGACCTTGGTACCCTGTTGAGACTGATTCAGCTGACGCAGCTCGCTTGCGACCCGTGCCTGTTCAATCTGGCAGGTCATTACCAGCTCACCATACAGATCAAGAAGCTCCTGCAACCGCTGACGAACCACGCCGCTGTCGCGCTCATGTGCCTGCATCGCCTCGTCGACGGCATTACGGCACTCGCGATCCAGCATACTGATTGCGGCCCAGTCCTGCTGCGTCAGCGCATCGCGTAGAGCGGAACCAGTTTCTTCGAGGCGCTTGACGGAAGCATTCATTATCGACTCCGGGGCATGAGCCCGATGGACGGCATAGGCCGAGCCAGCTGGGAACGTTGCAGTGCAACGGTGCTGAACCTTTATCGGCAATAGGCAAGCCGCCTTTAGGCTGAAGCGCAAAAAGTTAGCGCCTGCTGCCGAGGAGTAACATCAATAGCGGTCACGAAGACCCGGCGGAACACTGGGCGGCGCGACCGGCTCCCAAGGGCCATCGGGGCGCCCAGCACAGTACCAGTCGCCATCCCACCGGTAATACAGGCGCTCCCGGTAAAAGAGATCACGCCCCTCCACGACATAGACCCCAAGACGATTGTCCCAGTGCGCAGCCACGTGCGGTGGTGGCGCATAACGCGGATGGCTCTTCTGGGTAGTTGGAGCCCTGGGTGCCGGTGGCGCCTTGATAGGAGGGGGTGAGATAACCGGCCCACTGGGCTCGGGCGCACGCGGCACCGGACTTGGAGCAGGCCCCTGAGGCGCGGAACCGTAGGGATTACCTGCGCAAGCGCCGAGCGCCAATGTCAATCCGAGCAGTACGACCCGCGGGCCGAACCGCGCAAGCCTAAGCGGGTGTGCTGACGAATTCGTGTGCATCTCTACCTCATGGGTGTTCAGGGAGCCTCGGCGCGGTCGATCACCAGATCAATGGCGTTATCGCTCGCAGTATCAAGCGCTTCGCTTTGACCCATCCACTCACCTTTTGTTGCGTCGCCGGAACGGGAGACCCGCGCCATTACCGTGACCTGCTCGACGCTGGATATCTTCATCGAAGGCACCATCGCATCGGCATCGCCAAGCGTGACGGTTGCAGGCAGATCGGCAATCGTCAGGCGTTTTGCTGCCAGCGGAACGGGTGGCCCCGCTACTGCGCGAGCGAATACGAAAACCGTATCCTGCGGCGAAACCGATTCCGCCACCTTCGGGTCCAGCGCAACCTGAATCTGAAGCGTGGCCCCTGCGTTATCAGCCTTCTCGCTTGCCGCTGAAGCCTGTTCGGTGGTGGAGCTGCCCCCCTCGATCTGCTGCCGCGCCCGCTCGATGCCGCCACGGATCGCTTCGCGCGAAGGATCTTCTTCGGGAAGCGCCGCAACCAGTTGCTCCCAGAAGCGCACGGCATCCGGATAACGCGCTTCCTCGAATGCCGCGATGCCAAGCAGGCCGAGACTGGTCACCTCCTGCGGATCGCCCTGCAGCGCCTCGTCAGTAAGGGCTTGAAGCTTATCGGACCACTGACGGTCACCGGCGAAATAGAGCGCCTGCGCCAGCTGACCGAGCAGCTCGGGCTGACGGCCCGCAATTTCCACCACGCGCCCGAAAGCCTTGGCTGCGTCGGCTGGACGCTCCTGGTTCATATAAGTACGACCCAGGAAGTACCAGGCTTCGGCAGAATCCGGCTGCTCCTGTACGGCCTGCTCCAGATGAGCGGTCATTTCCTCGACTGTGCGAGGCTGCTCCGAAAACTGTCGAGCCATCTGAACTTTGTCGCTGGCGCCCCAATACATATAAAGCCCGTAGCCCATCAGGGGCACCAGAACCGCCGCAATCAGCGGAACGCTGCGACCAAGCTTGGCGATTCGCGGCTTGTCGCTATTCTCGGTGTCCTCCAACAGCTCGCGTGCAGCATCTGCTCGCCCAGCCTCCAACTGCTCGGTGGTCAAGGTTCCGGCAGAGTGCTGAGAGGTCAACTCGGCAAGGCGCTCTTCATACAAGGCAACGTTCAGCGCCGTACGATCTTCTTCGGCCTGGGCTCGACGGCCACGCAGGATGGGTAACAACAAAAAGGCCAATGCCACCAGCAGCAGGGCGCCGGCGGCTATCCAGAAATCGATCATGAGTCTTTTTTATCCAGAAGCTTGGCGAGACGTTCGCGCTCGGTCTCGGAAAGGGTTGATGCAGGTGCCTTTTCGACCCGGCGACGACGCACCAGAATCACGGTCAGCACGCCGAAGCCGAGGACCAGCAAACCAACCGGCCCATACCAGAGCAGCATGGTTTTCGCGTTTACCGGTGGCTTGTAACGAACGAAATCGCCATAGCGATCGACCAGATAGGCAACGATCTCGTCGTTGCTCTTGCCTTCCTCCAGCATGCGGAAGATCTCTTCGCGCAGGTCCATCGCGATCGGCGCGTTGGAGTCGGCGATGTTCTGGTTCTGGCATTTCGGACAGCGCAGTTCTTCAGTGAGCGTGCGGTAGCGCTCGCGCTCGGCTTCGTCCTTGAAGTCATAGGTGTCTATGGCAGCATGTGCCGTAGCGCTGACGGCCAAACCCAGCAAAAGCGCGCGGATCATCGATTTCATTCGTCCACCAGCTCCTGATAGAGCGCCGCCAGTTGCTCGCGCCAGACTCGCTCGTCGATCGCGCCAACGTACTTGTGGCGAATGATGCCGTTCTTGTCGATCAGGAAGGTTTCTGGTGCGCCGTAGACGCCCAGGTCCAATCCCAGCTTGCCATCCGGATCACTGACGTTGAGCTGGTAGGGGTCGAGGAAATCCTTGAGCCACTGCTGCGCCTTGGCGTTCTCGTCCTTGTAGTTGATGCCGTGAATCACGACGCCCTGCTCGGCCAGGCGATTGAGCATGGCGTGCTCGGCCTTACAGGTCGGACACCAGGTCGCCCAGACGTTCACCAGCGCTGGCTTGCCCAGCAAGTCCTCGCGGCGAACCTGCCGGTCGCCCTCCACTGCCGGCAGCTCGAACGCCGGAAACGGCTTGCCAATCAGCGCCGAAGGCAACTCGGTCGGATCGAGAAACAGCCCGCGATACAGAAATACCGCCACCACCAGGAAGATCGCCAGCGGCAGCAACATCAGCACTCGTTTCACATCAGGCTCCTTGTCCAGCCAGCCCCAGTGCTTCACGCACCCGGGTTTTCACCTTGACCCGATACCGCCGGTCACTCGCCGCCAGCATGCCGCCAAAGGCCATCATCAGCCCACCGAGCCAGATCCAGCGCACGAAGGGTTTGATATGCACGCGTACCGCCCAGGCGCCATCGCCCAGCGGCTCGCCCAGCGCGACGTAGAGGTCGCGGGTAAAGCCTGCGTCGATGCCTGCCTCGGTCATCGGCATCTGCTGCACGGTGTACAGGCGCTTTTCCGGGTGCAGCGTGACGATCCGCTTGTCGCCGTCGAGCACGCGAATGGTCGCCTTGTCCGACGTGAAGTTCGGTCCTTCGTGATGCACCGCGCCTTCGAAGACGAACTCATAGCCGCCAAGCGACAGTGACTCCCCAGGAGCCAAGCGCAGATCGCGCTCCGCACTTTGGTGGCTGGTGAGTACCACGCCAATGGCACAGACCGCCAGCCCGAGGTGCGCCAGATGCATGCCCCAGTAGCTTGGCGCGAGGCTGCGCATGCCCTTGAACAAACCCTTGTGGCGCGTCTTGTCCAGCAGATCACGGATGCCAGCGATTACCACCCAGGCCGCCAGCAAGGACACTGCAAGTACCGCCCAGTTGAAGTCACCGAACAGCAACGAGCCCAGACCACCAAGCACTACGCTGGTGATCAGCACTGGCGTGAGCATGCCGAGCAACCACTTCAGCGGAGTGTCCTTCCAGCGCACCAGGATTCCGACACCCAACGTCAGCATCAGCGCGCCAATCAGCGGAACGAACATCGCATTGAAGTACGGTGGGCCGACGGAAAGCTTGGCACCGGACAATGCGTCCAGCAGCAGCGGATAGAGCGTGCCGAGGAGAATCATCGCCGTGGCGACGACCAACAGCAGGTTATTGACTAGCAGCAGAGTCTCGCGCGACCACAGGCCGAACCCGACCTGGCTTTTGACCACAGGCGCGCGCATGGCAAACAGCGTCAGCGAGCCGCCTACCACCATCAGCAGAAAGATCAGAATGAACACGCCACGCTCGGGATCGGTAGCAAACGCGTGCACCGACGTCAGCACGCCGGAACGGACCAGGAAGGTCCCAAGCAGGCTCAGCGAGAACGCCGCGATTGCCAGCAACACGGTCCAGCTCTTGAACACGCCGCGCTTCTCGGTCACTGCCAACGAGTGAATCAGCGCCGTACCGACCAGCCAGGGCATGAAGGAGGCGTTTTCCACCGGATCCCAGAACCACCAGCCGCCCCAGCCGAGCTCGTAATAGGCCCACCAGGAGCCAAGGGCGATGCCCAGGCCGAGGAAGGCCCAGGCGACGAGCGTCCAAGGACGCGACCAGCGTGCCCAGGCCGCGTCAAGGCGACCACCCAGCAACGCGGCGATCGCAAAGGCGAACGCCACCGAGAAACCCACGTACCCCATGTAAAGCATGGGCGGGTGGACGATCAAACCGAAATCCTGCAGCAGTGGATTGAGGTCGCGTCCATCCATTGGGACCTGCGGCAGCAGCCGCTCGAAGGGGTTCGAGGTGACGATAAGAAAGAGCAGGAAACCGATGCTGATCAAACCCATGACGCCGAGCACGCGCGCCAGCATGTCTTCCGGTAGCTGGCGGGAGAAGATCGCCACGGCAAAAGTCCAGCCAGCCAGGATGAAGGCCCACAGCAGCAAGGAGCCTTCGTGAGCGCCCCAGACCGCGCTGAACTTGTAGTACCAGGGCAAGGCACTGTTGGAGTTGTGGGCGACGTAGGCAACGGAGAAATCGTCGACCATGAAGGCGTAGGTCAGGCAGGCGAAGGAGAAACCGAGAAAGGCGAACTGACCCCAGGCGGCTGGTTGGGCCAGGCCCATCCACTGTCGGTCACCGCGCCAAGCACCGATCAGCGGCAGCGTGGCCTGGACCACTGCCAGGCACAGCGCCAGAATCATCGCCAGATGGCCGAGCTCGGGAATCATTTCGCGTACTCCTGCTTACCGCCCTCGTAGTGCTTCATCATGCCGCTCTTCTCCAGCGCCTGAGTTACTTCGGGCGGCATGTAGTTTTCGTCATGCTTGGCCAGCACTTCGTCGGCAACCAGAACGCCCTCGGAATTGACCCGACCCAGCGCGACGATACCCTGCCCTTCGCGGAACAGGTCCGGGAGAATTCCCTGGTAAGTGATAGTGATCGCCTGGGCGCCATCAGTGACACGGAAGGCGACGCTGAGTGAGTCGTTGGTACGCTTCACCGAACCCTCTTCGACCAGGCCGCCTGCTCGAATCCGGGTGCCCTCAGGAGCCTCCCCCGCTGCGATCTGGGTCGGTGTGTAGAACAGGTTGATGTTCTGCTGCAGAGCGGACAACGCCAGCGCCACGGCGATACCGACACCGGCGAGGATCGCCAGGACGATGAAAAGACGCTTCTTGCGCACCGGATTCACTTCGACTCCTCCCGGCGCAAACGACGCGCCTCATCTTGCAGGTAACGCCGGCGTGCCAAGACTGGCAGCGCGACGTTGAGAATCAGGACAGCCAGGCTGATGCCATAGGACGTCCAGACGTACACGCCATGATTGCCCATGGCGATGAAATCCGCGAAGGATAAAAAGTTCACGAGTTGTTTCCTACCAGAGCCTTGACCTCATTCTTCACCCAGCTGGCGCGCGATTCGCGACGCAGCACTTCCAGGCGCATGCGCATCAGCAGCACCACGGTGAAGAAGCAGTAGAAGCCGATCACCATCACCAGGAGCGGCAGCCACATTTCAATTGGCATCGCCGGTTTTTCGGTGACGGTGAATGTTGCCGGCTGGTGCAGCGTGTTCCACCACTCCACCGAATACTTGATGATCGGGATGTTCACCACTCCAACGATGGCCAGCACAGCGCACGCCTTGGCCGCGCTGTCACGATTGCTGATCGCCTGTCCGAGCGCAATGATGCCGAAGTACAGAAACAGCAGGATGAGCATCGAGGTCAGCCGCGCGTCCCATACCCACCAGGCACCCCAGGTCGGCTTGCCCCAGACCGCGCCGGTCAACAGGGCGATGAAGGTCATCCAGGCGCCGATGGGGGCGGCCTGCTGCAGAGCCACATCGGCCAGCTTCATCTTCCAGACGAGCCCGACCACCCCCGCCACGGCGAGCATCACGTAGATCGACTGAGCGAGAAACGCAGCCGGCACGTGGATATAGATGATCCGGAAGCTGTTGCCCTGCTGGTAATCCTCAGGCGCGAACGCCAGACCCCAGACCACACCGACGCTGACCAGCAGCACGGCTGCCCAGGCAAGCCAGGGCAGCCAGCGGCCGCTGATCTCGTAGAACCATTTGGGTGAGCCCAGCTTGTGAAACCATGTCCAGTTCATCGGATGACTCGTCGTCCAGCGGGACCTTGCAAATGCAGGCTCCGAGATTCGTTACATCGACCGGGTGTGAGCGCCGGCCATCTGGGTGTGTCGCTATTCGCCAACGCTGATCTTCAGCCCGGCAGCTATCGCAAAGGGTGTAAGGGTAACGGCCAACGCAGTCAGACTGGCCAGCCAAAGCAGGTGGCCGACTGCCGGTAGACCTTGCAACGACGCTTGCAGGGCGCCGCTGCCGAGAATCAGTACCGGGATGTAGAGCGGCAGGATGAGCAACGCCAGCAGCAAGCCACCCCGCTTCAATCCTACCGTCAACGCCGCGCCCACCGCACCGAGCAGACTCAGAATCGGCGTCCCCAGCAACAGTGAAACCAGCAGCACCGGAATGGTCCCAAGCGGCAGACCCAACATCAAGCCCAACAGCGGCGCCAGCAGCACCAGCGCCAACCCGGAAAAAGCCCAGTGCGCCAGTACCTTGGCGAGAACCAGGAGCGCGAGCGGGTGCGGCGAAACGACCCACTGCTCGAGCGAGCCATCTTCGAAATCACTGCGAAAAAGACCATCCAGTGACAGCAGAACGGCCAGTAATGCTGCCACCCAAACCAAGCCGGGAGAGATGGTTTGCAGCAGCTGAGTCTCCGGCCCTACCGCAAGCGGGAACAACGCGATAACGATGGCGAAGAACACCAGCGGGTTGGCCAGATCAGCCGGGCGACGGAACAGCAGACGCGTCTCGCGCGCCAGCAGAAGAGTGAATACGCTGCTCATGCGGCTCGCTGTCCCAGATCGAGCTCACAGTAGCCGGTAGGCTTTTCCGTCAGGCTGTGGTGAGTGGTCAGTACGACCAGTCCGCCCTGCTCGCAATGCGCTGCGAGATGCCTCTCAAGCTGCGCCACGCCATGTTTGTCGAGCGCGGTAAATGGCTCATCGAGAATCCACAGCGGCGGTGGCGAGAGATACAGACGCGCCAACCCCACGCGGCGCTGCTGGCCAGCAGAAAGGGTATGACAGGGCACGTCTTCGAACCCGCGCAGTCCCACTTCGGCAAGCGCATGCCATATCGCCTCGCGGCTGGCCGGCTGGTGCAACGCACAGAGCCAGGTGAGATTCTCCTCAGCTGTCAGCAAGCCCTTGATGCCAGCAGCATGGCCGATCCACAACAGGTTGCGTGCCAGTTCACCACGCTGAGCGCTGAGCGACCGGCCCTTGAGCAGCACCTCGCCTGCGGTTGGTTGCATCAGGCCGCATAGCAGGCGCAGCAGACTGGTTTTGCCGCTGCCATTGGGCCCGGAAATCTGCAGCATTTCCCCACTCTCGAGACGCAGATCCAGCTTGTCGAAAAGCAGCCGCCAATCCCGTTCGCAAGCGAGGGCTACGGCTTCGAGAAAGGGAGTTGACACGGCTGGCGACACCTCAAGATGAAAAAGGCCTGGCCGCTATACTCAGGAAGCAGGGCCAGGCGGGCGGAATTATACATGGCAACCTTTGGTGCCGAGGGCCGCGAACGCGAAAGGTTGTAAGAGCATTTGAGGAAAGATGACCGAGATCAAGAGTACCACTGCCCTGCCCCCAAGCAGCGCGCCGCGCCAGGCGGCAGCGGCGAATGACCTCGCTTTGAAACTGCTGCAACCGATGCAAGGCCTTCTGGCGGCTGGCGAAAACGCCGAAGCGGAGGTAGTCAGCATCAGGGAAGCGGCGCAGGCATTTCGGCTGGTGCTGCGGCTGACCATGGGCAGCGGGCGCCAGGCGACCGTCGAGGTCAGCAGCAACAAGGCGCCGCCACCCGGCACCGCATACGTCATCACCGCCCTGTCCGACACCCGGTTGCTGGCCGCTCCACAGATCGCCGGGCGCCAGCCCGCCTCGATGATCGACCTTCAGCAACTGCCGGTCGGCAGCATCATCCAGGGCCGTGTCGTGGCGACCAGTCAACAGCAGTCGGAGGACGGGCAGAAGATCTTCAAGGCGGTCATCAGCCTGCTCAACAGCCCCGTCGCTGGACAGAACCTGAATATCGAATCAGCCAACCCGCTGGCACTCGGCAGCCTGCTGACAGCGCAGGTCAAGGGCGACCAATCCCTTGCATTCCTTCCGCTGAGCGGGCGCCTCGATCAGCTGCATCTCGGCGAGCAACTGAGCGCCCAACACAACCGCCAGGCCTCGCTGGAAGGCCTGTTCAAGGCTCTACAGGGTGGTACTGGGGTTCTCCCCGAGGGGCTGCGCGGCGCCGCCGAAAAACTGCTGGGGCTGATACCCGAAATGCAGCAACTGGGCGATGCCAAGGCACTCGCCGCAGCGCTGGCCAGGAGCGGCGTGTTCCTTGAGGCGCGCTTGCTGGCCGGGCAAACCGAAGGACTGCAGGGCGACCTCAAGGCTGGGCTGCTGCGCCTACTGGCGCAAATGCCCAATCTTCCAGGTAGCACGCCGCTGGCCAGCGCCCAGGCCAGTGCTGCCATGGGCCAGGCGTTGCCTGCATTTGCGCGGCAAGCGCTGGGCTCCCTGGCGCAAAGCAATGTCCGTCAGCTCGCGCTGGGGTTCCCGCTACCAACCCGACTGCCGCCTGGCCTGGAAGAAGAAGCCGACCTCGAAATTCTGCTCAAGCTCGCAGCCGCCGCGGTATCCAGGCTGCAGACCCATCAACTGTCCAGTCTCGCGCAGACACAAATCGGCCCGGACGGCGCCCTCCTCACCACCTGGCAGCTGGAGCTGCCAATGCGCGACCAGCGCGATATCGTGCCGCTGCAAATCAAGCTGCAGCGCGAAGAAGAGCCGAGAAAGCAGGAAAAGGAGCGTGGCGAGCCGCTCTGGAAGATCGAACTCGCATTCGATGTCGCACCACTCGGGCCACTGCAAGTTCAAGCACAGTTGACGCGCGGCACCCTCACCAGCCAGCTGTGGGCCGAGCGCAGTGCCACGGCCCAGTTGGTGGCGACGGAACTTACCCATCTGCGTGAGCGCCTACAGGCAGCCGGGCTGAGTGTCGGAGAACTGAGCTGCAGGCAAGGCACGCCACCGCAGGGTCCGAGCACCAATCTGGAGCAACGCTTCGTGGACGAAAAGGCATGAGCGACAAGCAGCCACGCCAGGCAATCGCGCTCAGCTATGACGGTGTCAACGCGCCGAGTCTGAGCGCCAAGGGTGATGACGAACTGGCCGAGACGATCCTCGCCATCGCTCGGGAACATGAGGTGCCGATCTACGAGAACGCCGATCTGGTGAGATTGCTGGCGAAACTTGAGCTGGGCGACGAGATCCCGGAAGCGTTATACCGCACCATCGCGGAGATCATCGCCTTTGCCTGGTATCTCAAGGGCAAATGCCCGCCAGGGTTCCACGAACGGAGCTCAGGCGAACCAGCGCCGCCCCTGCCGCAACTCAGTGGGCCTGCGCGTTGAGTACGACGGCTGCACGATCTTCACCAGTGACCTGAGGGAGATCATGCAGCTGCCAGGCGAAATAGCCGGCACGGAAATAGAACACCCGCTGGTAGCCCCAGGCCACGGCCATTCTTGCGGCTTCCGCGCTGCGCGGGCAGATTTCGCTGTCGCAGTAAATCACCAGCGGAAGCTCACGCGGCCACTCCGGCCCGGCCAGGCTGACGAAATCACTGGCCAGATCGAAGTGCACGGCGCCTTCCACGTGGCCCCATAACCATTCGCGGTCGGCACGCACATCGATGAAGACGGCGCCCAGTTCATGAAGGCGCTTGGCTTGAAAGACGTTTACAGTCATTGCACCGTCCACATCGTCTGGCGCCTCGACGGCCTGAGCGCCAAGCGAAACCATGAACAGCAACAGAATGAGAGTAAGCCGCATCATTGTCCTCCTCGTCCCAAGCATGGGACCTGGACAAGCTCAGCAATGCCAAGCTGATACGGATTGGAATGTGCAGGGTGTGGGAGGTTCCGGCGCAAGACCCGGAAGGGACGACCAGTCGACGGAAAAACCGCAATCAGGGTTTCTTGCGAGCCTGATGCAGTTTGCTCATCAGCTCCGCCTCGGATTGCGACAGGCCACAGGACTGCGTCAGGTCGTCGACGCTTGCGCCCATGCCGACCAGTTTGGCCGCCTGGGAGAAGGAGAAGTTGTTGGGGTCGCGCTGTTCCAGCTGGGTGAGCTTGTCCGGCAACGGCGCCAGCGTGCGACTCAACTCACGCAACTCATCACCCATGCGCAAGCTGCCTTCCAGATAGGCATCCAGGCGGCTGCTCAGCTCCTTGATGCGCTTATCCCTGTTCGCATCGCGTTGCTGCTGTTGTTCGGCCAGAAACCGCTGCCGCCTGAGCAGCCACAGGCAGAAGCCCAGCAGCCCAAGACAGCAGAAGGCCAGCGCAACCAACGATGCGACCAGCGACGCGATCAGCATGTATCAGATGCTCTCAAGCTCGGCCCATTCTTCCTCGCTCATCATCTTGTCGAGTTCGACCAGAATCAGCAGCTCGCCGTTCTTGTTGCAGACGCCCTGGATGAATTTGGCCGACTCATCATTACCGACGTTGGGCGCAGTTTCGATCTCGGATTGGCGAAGATAGACCACCTCGGCAACGCTATCGACCATGATGCCGATGACCTGACGATCCGCCTCGATGATCACGATTCGAGTATTGTCCGATACCGACGCGGTTTCCAGGCCGAAACGCTGACGCGTGTCGATCACCGTCACCACATTGCCGCGCAGGTTGATGATGCCGAGCACATAGCTCGGAGCACCCGGTACCGGCGCGATCTCGGTATAACGCAACACCTCCTGGACCTGCATCACGTTGATACCGTACGTCTCGTTGTCCAGACGGAAGGTCACCCATTGCAGTACAGGATCTTCGGAACCCTGCGCAGACGTCATCTTCATAGCCCCACCTTCTTCAGTTACCGCAATGGCGGTCGATTCTATCGCCGGGCCGCGCAACAGGCGCGACCGTCAATTGTTTGCTTTCAATGCGTCCGCGGCTTCGTCGCGCCCTGCATCTGTTTCACAGCGCCACTGGCGATCAGCTCGGCCAGCGCAGTCACGTCGACCAGCGCGCACATATGCTCGATTACCGTACCGGCCAGCCATGGACGCTGACTGCGCTGCGTACGCCACTTGACCTCACTGGGGTCGAGGCGAATCGAGCGACTGACTTGATGGACCGCCAGCCCCCATTCGTAGCCCTGAACCGAGATCACGTACTGCAACCCCTCGCGGAAGTCGTCACGATACCGATCAGGCATCACCCAGCGCGCGGTGTCCAGCACCTTCAGATTGCCTGACTGGCTCGGCAGTATGCCAAGAAACCAGTCGGGCTGACCGAACAGCGGCGTCAGCTCCTGCCCGGCCAGCGGATAGATGGAGCCCAGACACACCAGCGGCACCGCCAGGGTCAACCCTGCCACATCGAACAGCAGACACTCGAAAGGCTCCTCACCCCAACCCGGATGGGCGTCAGGCACGGCTTCGACTGGCTCGCTGGGCAGCTGCGGCGCAACCTCGAGCTCCACGACCGGCTCAAGAGTCAGCACCGACGGCATCGTTAGAGGCGCTTCCACCACGGGCGGCGGCGCCGGCTGGACTATTTCAAGACGCGGTGGTTGGCTCTGCCGCGTATCACGCAGTTGCTCCTCGAGCACGGCCGCCTGGAATTCGTCCTGACTGACCGAGTCGGCCAGTTCGATGGCAGCGTCCTGCAACAGCCCATCGAGATAGGACTGCAGCGCCTGCTGGGATCGGGTTTCGGTTAGGACGGTGCGGCTCATGGAACGAACTCGTTATGAGAATCTGAACAGGCTATCGGCCACTGGCGCGACAAACTTGAGCTGGCAGGCGCCGAGCGGCATGGCACTTCACGCCACCTGCGGAGAAACTTGCGACGCCAGCAGATGCTTGAGCAAGGCCCGATAGGCAAGAACCGCACGACTGGTCGGATCGAACTGCGAAGGCGTCAGGCCGGCGCGGCTGGCATCGCGCAGCCGCGTATCGACCGGGATGAACGCTGGCCAGAGATGATCGGCATAACCGGCTCGCAGTACCTTGAGCGTATTCATCGAGGCCTGGGTGCGGCGGTCGAACAAGGTCGGCACAATGGTGTAAGGCAGCGCTTGCTTGCGCGAACGGTTGATCATCGACAGCGTGCTGACCATTCGCTCGAGACCCTTCATCGCCAGAAACTCCGTCTGCACCGGAATCACCAGCTGCTGACTGGCAGCCAGCGCGTTGACCATCAGCACACCGAGCAGCGGCGGGCTGTCGATGATGGCGTAATCGAAGTCCTGCCAAAGCTGCGACAGGCTCTTGGCAATGACCAGCCCGAGGCCGTTCTGCCCGGGCGACTGGCGCTCGAGTGTCGCCAGCACGGTACTGGAAGGCATCAGCGAGATACGCTCGTGACTGGTGGCCAGCAGCAGCTGCCACGGCAGGCCATCCGGCACGGTACCCTGGTGCTGGAAGAGATCGAAGACGCTATGGTCCAGGTTGTCGGGATCATGCCCGAAATAGCTGGTCATCGACCCATGCGGATCCAGATCCAGCACGACGACGCGCTTGCCGGAATCGGCCAGCAAGCCCGCCAGTGCGATCGACGTAGTGGTCTTGCCCACCCCACCCTTTTGATTGGCTACAGCCCAGACTCTCATTGATCTTCCACCCGGCGAAGCTGACCGGAACGGCATTGCCTGAAACGGCAAAGCGACGGTGTTTTGACGACTGCGCCCTGAAGCGCTTACATGGACACAGCCGGTGCAGATTGTGTGCCAGCCCGGCGCAACGCATCGTCAGGCCGTACATTGCTGCTGCCCATTCCGGTGACACTCCGGCGCACATCGAGATTGCGCGAAACCACCAGAATCACCCGCCGGTTGCGCGCCCGGCCTTCGGCCGTCGCGTTGTCAGCCACGGGCTGAAATTCGCCATAGCCCACCGCTGCCATCCGCGAAGGGTCCACCCCCTGCGCTGCAAGCATCCTCACAACGCTGCCAGCGCGGGCTGCGGACAGCTCCCAGTTGGTAGGGAACTGGCTGGTGCTGATTGGCAGATTGTCGGTAAACCCTTCGACATGGATCGGGTTGTCGAAAGGGGCCAGAATTCCGGCGACCTTGTCGATCAGCAGAAATGCCTGGTCGTTGGGAAGCGCATCGCCGCTGGGGAACAGCAGGCTGGAGTTGAGTTCGATCTCGATCCACAGCTCATTGCCACGGATCGTCAATTGCTCGTTGGCGATCAGCTCGCCGAACGTCTCGCGCATGCTCTGCGCAATTCGCTCCAGCGGATCGAGGGTCGGCTTCCCCGCCGACGAAGCCGGGCCCGACAGATCCTCGACCTGGGACACATCCGCCTCGGTGGTCCGAGGTCGCTCCTCACCGATGGGGATGGGCTTGACCGAACGATCGACCTGATTGAACACGCCGACCAGCGAATCGGAGAGGATCTTGTACTTGCCCTCGTTGATCGAGGAGATCGAGTACATCACCACGAAGAAGGCAAATAACAGCGTGATGAAGTCGGCGTAGGACACCAGCCATCGCTCGTGATTCTCGTGCTCTTCCGGTGGTCTGCGTCTGGCCATGGCGGTCAGTCCATGAAGCCTTGCAGCTTCATCTCGATGGAACGCGGATTTTCGCCCTCGGCGATGGACAGCACGCCCTCCAGCAGCATCTCGCGATAGGCGGTCTGCCGCTGGACGACGCTCTTCAGCTTGTTGCCGACCGGCAGCACCAGCAGGTTGGCGAAAGCGACGCCATAGATGGTCGCCACGAACGCAACGGCGATGCCGCTGCCCAGCTGGCTGGGATCGGCCAGATTGCCCATCACGTGGATCAACCCCATTACCGCGCCGATGATGCCGATGGTCGGCGAGTAGCCACCCATGCTCTCGTAGACCTTGGCCGCGCGCAGGTCACGCCCCTCCTGGGTATACAGATCGACCTCGAGGATGCTGCGGATCACTTCCGGCTCGGCGCCATCGACCAGCAACTGCAGGCCCTTGCGCGCGTATGGGTCGGGTTCCGTCTCGGCGACCGGCTCGAGGCCGAGCAGCCCCTCCTTGCGCGCAGTATTGCTCCAGGTAGTGACCATGAGGATGCCGCGCGCGAGATCAATGCGCGGCGGAAAGAATATCCAGCGACCGATACTCATCGCCCGCATGAACACGGCGATGGGCGTCTGCAGCAGGACGGCACCCAGGGTACCGCCAAGCACGATCAACGCGGCCGGCCCATTGAGCAGCGCCGAGATATGGCCGCCCTCGAGAAAATTGCCCCCAACGATGGCGACGAACGCCAACAGCAGCCCGATCAGGCTGAGCACGTCCATTAGAGGCGGGCCTCCATCAGATGCACGCCTCGGCCAGATTGCGACCGATGTCGTCGAGCCCGTAGACCGCATCACTCAGGTTGGCTTTGACCACCGCCATCGGCATGCCATAGATCACGCAGCTGGCTTCATCCTGCGCCCACACCTGGCTGCCGCTCTGCTTGAGCAACCGTGCGCCTTCGCGACCATCGGCACCCATGCCGGTCAGCACCACCGCCAGCACCTTGTCGTGAAACGACTTGGCGGCCGAACCGAAGGTAACGTCGACGCAGGGCTTGTAGTTGAGGCGATCATCGCCCGGCAGGATGCGGACCGCACCGCGGCCATCGATCATCATCTGCTTGCCACCCGGTGCCAGCAGAGCAAGCCCTGGGCGCAGCACGTCGCCGTCCTCGGCCTCCTTGACACGAATGCGGCAAAGCTTGTCCAGACGATCGGCGAAGGCTTTGGTGAACGCGGCCGGCATGTGCTGGATGAGCACGATCGGCGCGGGGAAATTCGCCGGGAGCTGAGTGAGCACACGCTGCAGCGCCACCGGACCGCCAGTAGACGTACCGATGGCCACCAGCTTGTACGCCTTGCGCTTGGGCGCCGGCGAACGAGCTGCCGGCGCCGCGGGCGCTGGCGTTGTAGCGCCGGTCCGGGGGGCTGCAGTAGCCAATGTCGAGGCAGTGCCACGCGCGGATACCGGCGGCGTACTTACGCTCGAGGTACAGAACGTGCTGTAGCGCCGGTTGCTGCGCGAAACGGTATGTACCTTCTCGCACAGCAGCTGCTTGACCTTATCCGGGTTACGCGAAATGTCTTCGAAGTTCTTCGGCAGATAGTCGACGGCGCCGGCATCCAGTGCATCGAGGGTGACCCGAGCGCCTTCGTGCGTCAGCGAGGAAAACATCAACACCGGTGTGGGGCAGCGCTGCATGATCTGCCGCACCGCCGTGATGCCGTCCATCATCGGCATCTCGTAGTCCATGGTGATGACATCCGGCTTCAACGCCAGCACCTGGTCGATCGCCTCGCGTCCGTTGGTGGCGGTGCCGACGACCTGGATATTCGAATCAGAGGAAAGGATTTCCGAGACGCGCCGACGAAAGAAGCCGGAATCGTCGACGACCAGGACCTTGACTGCCATACATCACTCCTAGCGGCAGCGCTCCCATCCGAGGTAAGCGCTGCCTGACTGAATCAAATCCTGCGTGCGTAGCGCTTGAGCATGCTGGGAACATCGAGAATCAGCGCGATGCGGCCATCGCCGGTGATCGTCGCGCCGGACATGCCAGGCGTACCCTGCAGCATCTTGCCAAGCGGCTTGATGACCACTTCTTCCTGGCCCACGAGCTGATCGACGACGAAGCCGATGCTCTGATTGCCGACGCTGAGAATTACTACATGGCCTTCACGCTGCTCTTCCTGAGCCGCATCGTTGACCAGCCAGCGCTTGAGGTAGAACAGCGGCAGCGCCTTGTCGCGGACGATCACCACTTCCTGGCCATCGACGACGTTGGTCCGCGACAGGTCGAGGTGGAAGATCTCGTTGACGTTGACCAGCGGGAAGGCGAAGGCCTGGTTGCCGAGCATGACCATCAGGGTCGGCATGATCGCCAGGGTCAGCGGCACCTTGATCACCACCCGCGAGCCCTGGCCCTTGGTGGAGAACACGTTCACTGTGCCATTGAGCTGGGAAATCTTGGTCTTGACCACGTCCATGCCGACACCGCGGCCGGACACGTCGGAAATCTCGGTCTTGGTCGAGAAGCCCGGCGCGAAGATCAGGTTATAGCACTCCAGGTCGCTCAGGCGATCGGCGGCATCCTTCTCCAGCATGCCTTTCTCGACGGCCTTGGCGCGCAGGACGTTGGCATCCATACCCTTGCCGTCATCACTGATGATCAACAGGATATGGTCGCCTTCCTGCTCGGCGGAAAGCACTACCCGTCCGGTACGTGGCTTGCCGGCGGCTTCGCGCTCCTCGGGCATCTCGATACCGTGGTCGACCGCGTTGCGCACCAGGTGCACCAGCGGATCGGCCAGGGCTTCGACCAGGTTCTTGTCGAGATCGGTTTCTTCACCGACGAGCTCAAGGTTGATCTCTTTCTTCAGGCTGCGAGCCAGGTCGCGGACCAGGCGCGGGAAGCGACCGAAAACCTTCTTGATCGGCTGCATGCGGGTCTTCATCACCGCACTCTGCAGATCGGCCGTCACCACGTCGAGGTTGGAGACGGCCTTGGCCATCGCCTCGTCGCCGCTGTTGGAGCCCAGGCGTACCAGACGGTTACGCACCAGCACCAGCTCGCCGACCATGTTCATGATCTCGTCCAGGCGTGCGGTATCGACGCGCACGGTGGTCTCGGCCTCGGCCGGAGGCTTTTCCGCCGGAGCAGCCGCGGCCGGCTTGCTCACCGCAGCTGCCGGAGCGGCCTTGGCCGGAGCAGCAGCAGGGGCAGGCTTGGGCGCCGGTTTGATCGGCACAGCCGCAGCAGGTTCAGCCGGAGTCTCGACGACCGCAGGCTCGAACTTGCCCTTGCCATGCAGTTGATCGAGCAGTGCTTCGAACTCGTCGTCGGTGATCTCATCAGCCGCACCAGCTGTTCCACCGCCCTTTGCCGGTTCGGCGCTTGCTGGCGCAGCGGGTTCAGACGGGGCCGCTTCGAACTTGCCCTTGCCATGCAGCTGGTCCAGCAAGGCTTCAAATTCGTCATCGGTGATTTCGTCACTGGTCGGCGCAGCAACGAACTCGCTCTCGGCAGGCATCGAGGCACCCGCAGCGGCAGAGAATTGTCCCTTGCCATGCAGCTGGTCGAGCAGCGACTCGAATTCGTCGTCGGTAATCTCGTCGGTGGCAGGGCCAGTCGCTACTTCGGCCGCAGCCGGCTCGCTGGCGGCCGGCTGAATGGCATCGAGCATCTGTTCGAATTCGCTATCGGCGCCCTCGGACCGGGATTCGGCCACGACCTGCGGTTCGACTGCCGGCGCTGGCTCATCAGCCGAGGCTGGCTCCGCCAGACGTGCCAGCGCCGCAAGCAACTCACGCGAGGCTGGCGTCGGCTCGACGCGCTCGCGGACCTGGCTGAACATCGCGTTCACGGCGTCGAGCGCCTGCAGAACGACATCCATCAGTTCGGAATCGACTCGACGCTCACCCTTACGCAGGATGTCGAAGACGTTTTCGGCGATATGGCAGCACTCCACCAGCTCATGCAGCTGGAGGAACCCGGCACCGCCCTTGACCGTATGGAACCCGCGAAAAATCGCATTGAGCAACGCCATGTCATCGGGGCTGCTTTCCAGCTCCACGAGTTGCTCGGACAATAGTTCGAGAATCTCGCCGGCCTCTACCAGGAAGTCCTGGAGGATTTCTTCATCGGCGTCGAAGCTCATATTCACTTCCCCTAAAAGCCCAGGCTTGAAAGCAGATCATCGACATCGTCCTGGCCGGAAACGACGTCTTCACGCATATCGGCATGCATCTGCGGACCTTCACCCTTGGAAGGCTCTTTTTCTTGTTTTTTCTTTTCCTGCTCGGCGCGCATCGCCTCGCGGTCATGCTGGATGCCTGCCACGCGATCGACCTGCCCCGCCATCAGGACAAGATTGAGCAGGTTGCTTTCGAGGTCACTGATGAGGCGGGTCACTCGCTTGATCACCTGGCCCGTCAGGTCCTGGAAGTCCTGCGCCAGCATGATTTCGCTGAGGTTCTGCGACAGCTGGCCGCCGTCGTTCATGCTGCGCTGCAAGTACTGGTCGATGCGCTTGACCAGGTCGCGGAACTGATCGGCGTTCATTTCACGACGCATGAAACGCTGCCAGTCGGCTGTCAGGCTCTGCGCCTCATAGCTCACGTAGTTCACCAGCGGCGCTGATTCTTCGACCAGGTCCATGGTGCGGTTGGCAGCCTTCTCGGTCATCTCCACCACGTAGGACAGGCGATCGGTCGCGTCCGTGATCGGCGACGGATCGCCGCCAGTGGCGCAGGTGTCCATCTCGAGCTTGACGATGGCGTTGTGCAGCTCGCGTGTGAGCTTGCCAACCTCCAGATAGAGCCCGTGGTTGCGCACCTGATTCAGCTCATTGAACATCTGCGTCGCTTCATCGAAGCGGCCCTGCTGCAGACTTTCGATCAACTTGGGTGCATGCGCCTTCAGAGTCGCTTCGAACTCTGCCAGGCTTTGGTCTGCTTGCGTCATAGTGCCCTCGCGGCGTTGCTGCTTCAGCCGTTGACGCGCTCGAAGATCTTCTCGATCTTCTCCTTGAGCACCTGGGCAGTGAAAGGCTTGACCACATAGCCGTTAACCCCAGCCTGGGCGGCTTCGATGATCTGATCGCGTTTCGCTTCGGCCGTCACCATCAGCACCGGCAGGTGCTTGAGGCGCTCATCGGCACGCACGGTGCGCAGCAGATCGATGCCGCTCATTCCCGGCATGTTCCAGTCGGTCACCAGGAAGTCGAAGCTACCGCTCTTGAGCATCGGCAGCGCGGTAGTACCGTCATCCGCTTCGGCGGTGTTGGTGAACCCCAGATCACGCAGGAGGTTCTTGATGATTCGTCTCATCGTCGAGAAGTCATCGACGATGAGGATTTTCATGTTCTTGTCCAAGTCGACCTCCGTAAGTCCCAAAATGCCTCAGCAAACCGAGCACGTCATACCGCAAACAATCGTCAATTGGCGCGCCATTCGCCGAGGCGCGCGCGCAAGCGCGCAGCGCACTGGCTATGCAACTGGCTCACACGCGACTCGCTGACCCCCAGCACCAGACCGATTTCCTTCAAATTCAATTCTTCGTCGTAATACAGCGACAGCACCAGCTTTTCACGCTCGGGCAGGTTGGCGATGGCGTCGGCCAGCGCCTGCTGAAAACGTTCATCCTCGAGATCACGGAACGGCTCCGGGTGGAGACTGGCAGCGTCTTCCTCGAGCTCGCCATGATCGCCTTCCTGCAGCAGATCGTCGAAGCTGAACAGGCGACTCCCCAGCGTATCGCCCAGAATGCCGTAATACTCGTCGAGACTTAGCTTAAGTTCGGCCGCAACCTCGTGATCTTTAGCGTCGCGCCCGGTTTTCGCTTCGATCGCCCGGATCGCCTCGCTGACCATCCGCGAATTGCGATGCACCGAACGCGGCGCCCAGTCACCCTTGCGGACTTCGTCCAGCATGGTGCCGCGAATGCGGATACCGGCGTAGGTTTCAAAGCTGGCACCCTTGCCGGCGTCGTATTTCTTAGCTGCTTCCAGCAGTCCGATCATTCCAGCCTGAATCAGATCGTCCACTTGCACGCTTGCAGGCAGACGCGCCAACAAGTGGTAAGCGATTCGCTTGACCAACGGGGCGTACTGATCGATCAGGCGGTACTGCGCATCCTTTGCCTGAGCCTTGCTGTAATACATAGCGGATCCGGCACCTGTCATTCGTGGCTGGGTGAAGCGGGGCTGATGAGGCGCTCTACGAAGAACTCAAGATGACCCCGCGGCGTCGCCGGCAGCGGCCAGGTATCAACCTTCTGCGCGATCGCCTTGAAGGCTAGTGCACATTTCGAGCGCGGGTACGCTTCATAGACTGCGCGCTGCTTCTGCACGGCCTTGCGCACCGCTTCGTCGTAAGGGACCGCACCGACATACTGCAGCGCCACGTCGAGAAAGCGCTCGGTAACCTTGGTCAGCTTGGCGAACAAATTGCGGCCTTCCTGCGGTGCGTGAGCCATGTTGGCCAACACGCGGAAGCGGCTGATGCCGTAATCGCGGTTCAGCAGCTTGATAAGTGCATAGGCGTCGGTGATGGACGTGGGCTCGTCGGTGACCACCAGCAGCACTTCCTGAGCTGCGCGCACGAAGCTCACCACGGAATCGCCGATGCCAGCCGCGGTGTCGATGATCAGCACGTCGAGCTCGTCGCCAAGCTCGCTGAACGCCTGGATCAACCCGGCGTGCTGCAGGGAAGACAGCTGCACCATGCTCTGCGTGCCGGATGCGGCCGGCACTACGCGGATGCCGCCCGGCCCCTGGATCAGCACGTCGCGCAGATCACATTCGCCGGCGATGACGTCAGCCAGGGTGCGCTTGGTGGTAAGCCCCAGCAGCACGTCGACGTTGGCCAGGCCAAGGTCGGCGTCAAGCAACACCACACGCCGGCCGAGGTCCGCCAGCGCCAGTGCCAGATTGACCGACACGTTGGTCTTGCCGACGCCACCCTTGCCGCCAGTCACCGCAATCACCTGTACGGGATGCATACCCATGTTCACATGCCTATATCTTGCTGGGGCCTTGCGGCCGGCGATGCGTCCGCATGGCACGCATCTGATTCATTCGAGTACCGCTGTCGCAGCATCATCCAGCCCGCCGTGACGAGCCGTTGTACAACCCGGCGAACATGTCGGCCATGGTTTCTTCGCTCGGCTCCTCGCCGGACTGCAGGCTCACCGCCCGACTGACCAGCTGATGGCTGCGCGGCAGATGCAGGTCGTCAGGAATCCGGGGACCATCGGCGAGGTAGGCTATCGGCAAATGCTGGCTGATCGTGAGACCGAGCACATCGCCAAGGCTGCCCGCCTCGTCGAGCTTCGTCAGGATACAACCGGCCAGCCCACAACGACGATAGTTGTGCCATGCGGCCTTGAGCACCTGGCTCTGGCTGGTTGCCGCCAGCACCAGGTAATTCTTCGATTTGACGCCCTTGTCCGACAGCGCTTCGAGCTGCATGCGCAGCGTCGGATCGCTTGCCGGCAAGCCGGCGGTGTCGATCAGGATGATCCGCTTACGCGCCAGCGAGGCCAGCGATTTGCTCAGCGGCTGGCTAGGATCGATCTGCACCACCGGCACGTCGAGGATCCGGCCCAGTGTCTTGAGCTGCTCCTGCGCACCGATCCGATAATTGTCCATGCTGGCCAGCGCAATGCTCTGCGCGCCGTGTTTCAGCACGTAGCGAGCAGCCAGCTTGGCCAGCGTAGTGGTCTTGCCGACGCCTGCTGGGCCGACCAGAGCAATCACACCGCCCTCTTCCAGCGGCTCGTTCTTGGTGACCTTGATTGCCTGCGCCAGATACGCCAGCACCATGCGCCAGGCCTGACGCGGCTCGTTAATGCCGGCGACCTTTTCCAGCAGGCTACGCGACAGCTCGGCCGGCAGGCCCAGGCGCTGCAGACGGCGCCAGAGGCCTGCCTGCTGCGGGCGACGGCTCTGCTCCTGGCCCCAGGCGATCGAGCCGAGCTGCACTTCGATCAGCTCGCGCAAACCGTGCAGTTCCGAGTACATCGCTTCGATGGCACGGGAGTCGGCTGCGGGGGAAGGCTCAGCGACCGTATCGGGCTGTACCTTGCTGGCCGCGACGGCAGGCTTCTCGTCAACCAGTTGACGATCCTGCATCTTCGCGCGCGGCGCAGCGCTCAGCTCGGCATGTGCATTGGCCAGGCGCGACTGCGTCTTGCGCAATTCGGCTTCCAGCGCCGGGTTGGGCTTGTTGGCCGCCGGCGCGGACTGCATGGGGTAATCGAGCACAGCGGTCAGCTCGACGCCACCGGCCACCCGGCGATTGCCGATGATCACGGCATCGGCGCCCAGCTCGTCGCGAACCATTTTCATGGCGATGCGCATATCGGCGGCGAAGAAACGTTTGACCTGCATGGCCTGTACCCTCGGTTAATTCTGACCCACCGTCGAGACGATGGTGACCTGCTTGTTGTCCGGTATTTCCTGGTAGGCCAGAACATGAATGTTCGGTACCGCCAGACGCGCGAATCTCGACAGCATCGCCCGTACCGGGCCGGCTACCAGCAGTACAGCCGGCTTGCCGAGCATTTCTTGACGCTGTGCTGCTTCTACCAGAGACCTTTGCAACTTTTCGGCCATTCCCGGCTCCAGCAAAATGCCGTCTTCGGAGCCTTGACCAGCCTTCTGCAGGCTATTGAGCAAAATCTGTTCCAACCGAGGCTCCAGAGTGATCACAGGCAGCTCCGGCTCTAGTCCCACAACGTTTTGCACGATTGCGCGGGATAGCGCAACGCGCACCGCAGCCACCATCGCGGCGGGATCTTGACTCTTGGCGGCCACATTGGCGATAGCCTCGGCGATGGTGCGGATGTCGCGCACGGGGACCTGCTCCTGCAACAGCGCCTGCAAGACCTTGAGCAGCGTGGAGAGCGATACCATGCCAGGCACCAGTTCCTCGGCCAGCTTGGGCGAGCTCTTGGCCAGCAGCTGCAACAGCTGCTGGACCTCCTCATGGCCAAGCAGTTCGTGGGCATGCTTGTGCAGCACCTGATTGAGGTGGGTGGCGACCACGGTACTGGCATCCACCACGGTATAACCAAGCGACTGCGCGTGATCACGCTGGCTCGCTTCGATCCAGACCGCCTCCAGCCCGAACGCCGGGTCTCTGGCGGTAATGCCATTGAGCGGACCGAACACCTGGCCCGGGTTGATCGCCAGCTCCCGATCCGGATAGACCTCAGCCTCGGCCAGACTCACCCCCATCAGCGTCAAGCGATAGGCGTTGGGCAACAGATCGAGGTTGTCACGGATGTGAACCGAGGGCATGAGAAAACCCAGGTCCTGCGAGAGCTTCTTGCGTACGCCCTTGATTCGCGCCAGCAACTGGCCACCCTGGTTGCGATCCACCAGCGGAATCAGACGGTAGCCAACTTCCAGCCCCACCATGTCCACCGGGGTTACATCGCCCCAACCCAGCTCCTTGGTTTCGGCCGCACGCTGGGCCGGGAGCAGATCCTGCTGTTTCTGTACTTCCTGCTCGGCCTTCTTCACGACCTGCTTCTGCCGATGCCAGATCCAGTAGGCACCCGCTGCAGCCGCGGCGCCAAGGCCGAGGAAGGACATATGCGGCATGCCCGGGACCAGCCCCATGGCAATCATGATCGCTGCCGACACCGCCAGCGCCTTGGGCGAGGCGAACATCTGCCGCTGCACCTGCTGCCCCATGTCCTCGGAACTGGTAACACGGGTAACCATGATGGCCGCCGCGGTAGACAGCAGCAGCGAAGGAATCTGCGCAACCAGGCCATCACCGATGGTCAGCAGTGCATAGACCTGGCCGGCATCGCTGAAGCTCATACCGTGCTGCGCCATGCCGATACCGACGCCGCCGATCAGGTTGATGAAGAGAATCAGCAGACCGGCGATGGCGTCACCACGGACGAACTTCGACGCACCATCCATGGAGCCGTAGAAATCAGCTTCCGACGACACTTCACTACGACGCTTCTTGGCTTCTTCCTGATCGATCAGGCCAGCATTGAGGTCGGCGTCGATAGCCATCTGCTTTCCGGGCATGGCATCAAGGGTGAAGCGCGCACTCACTTCCGAGATGCGGCCGGCACCCTTGGTCACCACGACGAAGTTGATGATCATCAGGATCGCGAACACCACGATACCGACGACGTAATTGCCGCCGATCACCACATTGCCGAAGGCCTCGATCACATGGCCGGCAGCGGAGCCGCCTTCATGGCCGTTGATCAGCACCACCCGCGTCGACGCCACGTTCAACGCCAGACGCATCAGTGTGGCAACCAGCAGAATCGTCGGGAACACTGCGAAATCCAGCGGGCGCAACGCATAGACGCTGACCAGCAGCACGACGATCGACAACGCGATGTTGAAGGTGAACAGCAGATCCAGCAGGAACGGCGGCACCGACAGCATCATCATGCCCATCATCACGAGCAGCAGCAGCGGCACGCCGAGGTTGCCGCGCCCCGCACCCGTCAGGCCATTGCGAATATTGATGAGTTGCGTGCGATCCAACGTAGCCCCCGGGGATACAGAACGAATTCTTGACGCGACAAGCGTCCTGCCCGGGTTATAGCAAGAAGGGGTCCAACTTCTGCGGCCCGTCGCAGAGCCCGTCGCACGGTCTGTCCGTAGCCAGAACCTGCGAGCCGCCGCGCCAGCGAACGCCACCGACAACTGGCAGTCACACTAGCAAGCGGCGACAGCCCGTCGCCGTTCGTACAAAGGAGCTTCCAGATGAAACAGTGGATCATCGCCGCGCTGGCCGGCTGCACTGCGGTCGCCGTTCAGGCTGATACATTGAACGTCAAGGTGAACGCCGTGACGGCCCAGGGCGTCGGCGAATCGGTCGGCAGCGTCAAGATCGAAAACAGCGAATACGGGCTGGTGTTCCGCCCCGAGCTATCTGGCCTGCAGCCTGGCGCCCACGGCTTTCACGTTCACGCCAAGGGCAGTTGCGAGCCGGCCGAGATCGATGGCAAGCAGACCCCGGCTGGCGCAGCGGGCGGTCACTGGGACCCGAAGAACAGCGGCAAGCATGGCGAGCCATGGGGTGATGGCCATATGGGCGACCTGCCGGCGCTGTACGTCGACAGCGAGGGCAAAGCCAGTCAGCCAGTGCTGGCGCCGCGCCTGAAGAGCCTGGGCGATATCAAAGGCTTGGCGTTGATGGTTCACCAGGGCGGAGACAATCATTCCGACCATCCGCAACCCCTCGGCGGTGGCGGTGCGCGGGTCGCCTGCGGCGTCATCGAATAACGCTGGGACATGCGGCGAGCCGGCGATCGCCGCGTGATGCGCCTCAGTCGTCGCGGCGCAGATTCGGCGGGATGGGCACATCATTCAAGGGGTCCGGCCGCCGCCCCTTGCCCGCGCGGTACTGGCGCAGCTGATAGACGTACGCCAGTACCTGCGCCACTGCCAGGTAAAGGCCAGCGGGAATCTCCTGGTCCAGTTCGGTGGAGTAGTACACCGCCCGAGCCAACGCAGGTGATTCCAGCACCGTCACCTTGTGCTCCTGGGCGATTTCGCGAATCTTCAGCGCGACGAAGTCGCCGCCCTTGGCCACCAGCCGGGGCGCGCCGCCCTTGTCGCCGTCGTACTTCAGCGCAACGGCGAAGTGCGTCGGGTTGGTGATGACCACATCGGCTTCCGGCACCGCCTGCATCATCCGCCGCTGCGCCGCCTCACGCTGCAGCTGGCGGATGCGCGACTTGACCTCCGGCTTGCCCTCGGAATCCTTGTATTCGTCCTTGACCTCCTGCTTGGTCATCATCAGCTTCTGCTTGTTGTCCCAGAGCTGGAACGGCACATCCACCGCCGCGATCAGGATCAAGCCGCAGGCCATCCAAAGGGCACACCAGCCAACCACCTCGGCACTGTGCATGATGGCGAGGTCCAGCGGCTGCTTGGCGATGGACAGCAGGTCGTCCTGATACGCCGACAACACCAGCAGCGCAACGCTGAGCACGACGAGGAACTTGCCCAGCGCCTTCAGCAGCTCGACCAACGCTTGAGTGGAAAACATGCGTTTAAGGCCGGCCGCTGGATTCATTCTGCTGACCTTGGGCGCCATCGCCTTGGCCGAGAACAGCCAGCCGCCCAGTGCCACCGGGCCGACAATCGATGCGATCAACAATGCGATCAGCAGGGGCATGATCGCCTCCAGCGCCATCAGACCGCTGCCCATCAACAGACTCGCCATGGAGCCCTCGTCCAGCAGCGTTTCGCGGCTGAGCTCGAACGTGCCCTGCATCATGGCCATCAGGGCTTGCGCCAGGCCCCCACCGGACGCCAGCAACCCGCCGATACCACCCAGCGTTACCGCCACCGTGCTGAGTTCGCGGGAACGTGCCAGCTGCCCTTTCTCGCGTGATTCGCGCAGGCGTTTCTCTGTGGGTTCCTCGCTTTTGTCGGCGCCGCTTTCGCTCTCAGCCATGCGCGACCTCCGTCAGGTACAGGGCCCGGTTCATCAGCGTGCCCCCGCCAGCTCGCGCAGCATCATCAGTGCCTCGCTGACGAATATCTGGTATTGGGCGAAGATATCGGCCATACCGATCCAGACGATGAACAGGCCGAGCACCAGGGTCAGCGGAAAGCCGATAGAGAAGATGTTCAACTGCGGCGCCGCGCGGGTCATCAGGCCGAACGCGAGGTTGACCACCAGCAGCGCGGTGATCGCCGGCAGCACCAGCAGCAAGCCGGCACCCAGTACCCAGCCCAACTTGCCGGCCACTTCCCAGAAGTGATTGGTCGACAGGCCAGCCCCCGCCGGCAGGGTGACGAAGCTCTCGGCGAGGATTTCCAGCACCACCAGGTGGCCATTGACCGAGAGGAACAGCAGGATCACCAGCATGTTGAAGAACTGGCCGAGTACGGGCACCGAGATGCCGTTGGCCGGGTCGACCATCGAGGCGAAACCGAGGCCCATCTGCATCGCCAGCAGCTGGCCCGAGACGATGAATACGTGAAAGAACAGCTGCAGGACGAAGCCGAGCATCACACCAATCACCAGTTGCTCGGCAATCAGCAGCAAAGACCGCAGGCTGAGCGAATCGACCGCAGGCATCGGCGGCAGCGTCGGCACCAGGACCAGTGCGATCGCCAGAGCCAGATACAGGCGTACACGCATCGGCACCAGCTGGGTACCGATGAGCGGCATGCTCATGAGCAATGCAGCTATGCGAAACAGCGGCAGCAGAAACTGCGCCACCCAGCCGCCGATCTGTGCATTGCTCAGCTCCAGCATCGGGCTAACCGATCAGCAACGGGATGTTCTGCACGAGGTTCTGCGTGTACTCCATCAGCTCACGCACCAGCCAGGGGCCGGCCCAGATCATCGTCAGCAGCATCACCAGCAGGCGCGGCAGGAAGCTCAGGGTCTGCTCGTTGATCTGCGTTGCGGCCTGAAACATCGCCACCACCAGGCCGACCAGCAGGCTTGGCACCACCAGCACGCCGACGATCATCGCCGTCATCCACAACCCTTCGCGAAACAGGTCCACCGCTACTTCTGGAGTCATATGCGTGGTTCCTAAAGCGTGCCGAAGCTACCGGCCAGCGTGCCGATGATCAGACCCCAGCCGTCCACCAGCACGAACAGCATGATCTTGAACGGCAACGAGATGATCAGCGGCGACAGCATCATCATGCCCATCGCCATGAGCACGCTGGCCACCACCATGTCGATGATTAGGAAGGGAATGAAGATCATGAAGCCGATCTGGAACGCCGTCTTCAGCTCGGAGGTGACGAACGCCGGCACCAGGATGGTCATCGGTGTAGCTTCCGGCGATGCGATATCGGTGCGTCGTGACAGCCTGACGAACAGCTCCAGATCGCTCTCGCGGGTCTGCGCCAGCATGAAACCCTTGAGCGGCACCTCGGCCCGGGCGATCGCTTCCTGCGCCGGGATCTGCTCGCTGAGGTAAGGCTGCAGCGCTTCCTGGTTAATCCGCTCGAACACCGGCGCCATGATGAATAGCGTGAGGAACAGGGTCAGACCGATGAGGATCTGGTTCGACGGTGTCTGCTGCAGGCCAAGCGCCTGACGCAGGATGGAAAACACGATGATGATGCGGGTGAAGCTGGTCATTAGCATGACGAACGCCGGGATGAAGCTCAGCGCCGTCATGATCAGCAGAATCTGCAGGCTGACCGAGTATTCCTGCTGTCCTTCCGCGTCGGTGGTCAGAGTGATCGCCGGAATCGAGAGCGGGTTGTTTCCCTGGGCCAGGATGCCGGAAGGCTCCTGCGCCATGGCGAGCGGGCCGAGCAACATCAGCGCGACCACCAGCAGAATGCGCAACATCAAGGCTTGTCCTTGTGGTCCTTGCCGAGCAGCTCCATCAGACGCTGGGCGAATTCAGGGTTGGCCGGCTCGGCGTCCGGCAGGTGCACCGGCTCCTGCATCACGTGCAGTGGCGTGATGACGCCGCCACTGAGGCCGATCAGGATCTGCTCGCCGCCGACCTGGACCAGCACCAGCCGCTCGCGCGGCCCCAGCGCCTGGGTGGAGATCAGCTTGATCACCTGGGTGCCGCGCGGGTTCAACTGCTGAACCCGACGCAGCAGCCATGCGAGCAGGAAGATCAGTCCGATCACCAGCAACAGGCCGAGCATCAGCTTGCTCAGCTGCGCGCCCATGCCGGCGCTGCTCATGCTGGCTGCCGGCTCCGCGGCGAAGGCTGGCAGCGCGACGAACGCCGTCAGGAATGCGAGCGCGCGCATGTCAGCGCAGCTTCTTGATACGTTCGGTCGGGCTGATCACATCGGTCAGCCGGATGCCAAACTTCTCGTTGACCACCACTACCTCGCCATGGGCAATGAGGGTGCCGTTGACCAACACGTCCAGCGGTTCGCCGGCCAGACGATCAAGCTCCACCACCGAGCCCTGGTTGAGCTGCAGCAGGTTGCGGATGCTGATTTCGGTACTGCCGACCTCCATCGAGATGGAAACCGGGATGTCGAGGATCACGTCCAGATTGGGACCGTCCAGTCCCAGCTGCACGCCATTGGACTTGGGCGCGCTGGCGAAATCCTCCAACGGTGCGCGCGGAGCGGCCGGGGCGGCTGCTTCCGGGCCCTGATTCAGCAGCGCATCGATGTCGTCCTGGCTGGCGTCGCCGGCTTCGGCCAGCGCTGCAGCCCATTCATCGGCCAGCGCCTGTTCCTCGGGGGAGGTGTTGTCGTGTTCGTCTGCCATCGCTAATCCTCGATCGGCTCGAATTGAGTAAAGGGCTGGCTCAGCGTGGGCGGACCACGGGCTCCAGCACCTGCAATGCCAGGTTGCCTTTGTGGGCACCCAGCTTGACCTTGAAGGACGGCATGCCATTGGCACGCATGATCATGTCTTCTGGCATTTCCACCGGGATCACGTCGCCCGGCTGCATGTTCAGAATGTCGCGCAATTTCAGTTGCCGCCTGACGACAGTCGCGCCCAGCGGAACGTTGACGTCGAGAATGTCTTCGCGCAGCGCCTTGACCCAACGCTCATCCTGGTCACTGACGTCCGACTGGAAGCCGGCATCCAGCATCTCGCGGATCGGCTCGATCATCGAATAGGGCATGGTCACGTGCAGATCGCCGCCGCCGCTGTCCAGTTCGATGTGGAAGGTGGAAACCACCACCACTTCGCTGGGACTGACGATGTTGGCCAGGGCCGGATTCACTTCCGAGTTGACGTACTCGAAGTTGACGTCCAGCACCGCGTGCCAGGCTTCCTTGAGATCGGTGAAGGCCTGATCGAGCACCATGCGTACGACTCGCAACTCGGTCGGGGTGAACTCGCGCCCCTCGATCTTGGCGTGGCGACCGTCACCGCCGAAGAAGTTGTCCACCAGCTTGAACACCAGCTTGGCGTCGAGGATGAACAGCGCCGTGCCACGCAGCGGCTTCATCTTCACCAGATTGAGGCTGGTGGGTACATACAGCGAATGCACGTACTCGCCGAACTTCATCACCTGCACGCCACCCACCGACACATCGGCCGAGCGACGCAGCAGGTTGAACATGCTGATGCGGGTGTAACGGGCGAAACGCTCGTTGATCATTTCCAGGGTGGGCATGCGCCCGCGAACGATGCGGTCCTGACTGGTCAGGTCATAGCTCTTGATGGATCCCGGCTCGGAATCGCTTTCGGTATCCACCAGACCGTCGTCGACCCCGTGCAGGAGCGCATCGATCTCGTCTTGCGAGAGCAGGTCTTGAACAGCCATCTGCGGCAGCCTTCTATTGCAATACGAAGTTGGTGAAAAGCACTTGCTCGACGGCAAGCTTGCCAATTTCCTTCTGCGCCAGTTCCTGCACGCTGGCAGTCGCCTGCTGACGCAGCATTTCCTTGCCCACGGGCGTTTTCAACGCCTCGAAGTCCTGACTGGAGAACAGCATGACCAGTCGGTTGCGCAACAACGGCATATGTACTTTCAGTGCATCCAGCGCAGCCTGATCACGTGACATCAGCGCGATGCTGACCTGCATGTAACGCTGGCGTCCCTTGTTGCTGAAATTGACCACGAAAGCCGGCATCAGGACTTCATATATCGCCGGCTGCTTGCCCGAGGCGGTGCTCGCGGCCTCTTCGGCCTTGTCGTCACCGAGGTCGCCGCCCTTGTTCATGAAGTAAAGCGTACCGCCGATGGAAAGCCCTACGGCCACCAACATGGCGACCACGATCACCAGGATGAGTTTCAGCTTTCCCTTGCCTGCCGGTTCCGCTTCCGGTCCGGTTGGCGGCACTGTTGGTGGAGCCTGTTTCTTAGCCATGCCAAATATCCGTCATCAACAGCGTTCGATTCTGATTTCAGGAGTTAGGAGCAACAGCTGTGCCAACGTCAATGCACGCCGGTACGGCGCAGCCTCGGGCTCCAGGCAGTGCGCTCACAAGGTATCAGGAAAAGGATGGAGATAACGCCTGGATAGGCGCCGCGAAAGCGATTACAGCGACGGGCGGCGGAAAACCGGCGCGCACCTGAACGGCGGCGCCGGATTATCCCTCAAAGCGGATGGCTCAGGCGTAGTAGTCGACGAGTCCGCGATCACCGGCGACACGACTGGAGGCAATTTCCGTCACGCCGAGCTCCACCTCATCGCCTGCCAGATCGCCCTCACCCGACGCTCCACCCCGCGAGGAACCACCATCGGCTCCGCCTTGCCAGCCACGCGCCAGCGACTGATCGGATACGTTCACGTCCATCAGGTTCATGCCCTGCTGGGTGAACATTTCCCGTAGTCGCTGCATCTGTCCTTCCAACGCGTCGCGCACCCCCGCATGCGGGCTGAGGAAGGTCACCTGCGCCTGGTCCTTGGTCAGGTCGATGCGTACTTCCATACGACCGAGTTCAGCCGGGTCGAGTTGGATTTCCGCCGACTTTAGGTTCTGGCTGGACAGCCACATCACGCGGTCGACGACCGCCTCGCTCCAGCCAGACTGCTGCATCTGCACCGGTTGACCCGGCACCAGTGCCGGCCTCTGCGACTGCTGAACCTGCTGGGCGATGGCCTGGCTCAAGGGATTGAGGCGTCCCGCAGCCAGTTCGCTGGCGCTGGCACGACTCTCCTTTGGCGCCTCCACGCTTTCCAGCAGGTCCTTGGTCAGCAATTCCACATCGAGCTCTTCGCCCTCACCCGCTTCCTGACTCGCCAGCAATGCGCTGGCAAAGCCATCGTCAGCCGAGGCCTTCGCCTGCGCATCGGTCAGCGGGTTCTGCAATTGCTGCTGGGCCGTCTTCTGCATAGCTGCCGGGGTTTCGGTCAGCGTACGCATGCCGGCCAGTGTTGCTTCGTCCGCATCGACGGCCTCATCGCCGGCGATGCCGGCAGCGGCCGTCGGCAGCCCCGGAAGCAGGGAGACAGCATCGACCTCGGTTTCAGGCTGGGCTTCGGACTCCGCCACGAACTGCGTGCCAAGACCAAGCAGCAGCATTGGATCGAGCTCCGCCTCCGGAATTTCCTCAGCCGGCGTTTCGGGAGGCAAGGTATTGCCGCTTTCGGCAACCGCCGACTTCTCGTCGGTGGTCGCCTCTGCCGTTTCCTGCTCGCGCTTGTCCTCGACCGGCTTGTCACGGCCGGCCTCATTGCGCACCGGACGCTCGGCTGGTTTCGTCTGACGCTCCTTGGCGTAGACGTCGGAGAAGCTGGAACTGCCGCTGTCTCGCCCTTCACGCGGCGCCTCCGGTGCTTTAGCCGCAGCTTTGGGACGCGCGTCGACGGAAGGGGTTCTAAGCAACAGGTCGGGGGAAACAGCCATGAGGTCATTCCGCTACGGATGGATCGTAGCGGAAGCAGAGCAAGTTCCGGGCCAGCAGCATGTTTGCCGGAAAAACACCGTGGATACGCGCTGGCATTGCCAGAAATGATGGCCCGACGGGCCGCGGCTCAGCCCTCAGAAGCGCTTGCGCGTCAGAGATTTGGCCACTCAGCCGTAGCGTTGGCGCTCGGCGCGGAAGAGGATGCCGACGATGGCGAACTCCCGCTCGATGGATTCGATGAGCGCCGGGGCCTGGGCGAGGTTCTCCTCCCGAGCGGCACTCTCGAGCTCCTGGCAGAGGTCGGCCAGCAGCGTCGCGCCCATGTTGCTGCAGCTGCCTTTGAAGCTGTGCGCAGCACGCCGCAAGGTTTCAGACTGGTCGGCGAGACAGGCCTGGCGGAGCAGCCGAACGCGCTCCTCGGAGTCGGCAAGAAAGGTATCCAGCAGCGCCGGATACTCACTCTCCATCACGTCCTGCAGCGTGGTCAGCACGGCGCCGTCGAGATGAGTGTTGGACACCGATACACCCCTGAATGAAAGCGGACGATTATGCCTCAGCCTGCCAGATGAACTCTACGCTCAGCCCGCGTCCATCCGACTGCCAGTCGAATCGGTCGCTCAACTGGCGCACCAGATGCAAACCGCGACCGCTGAAGCGATCGCTGCCAAACTGCGCCTGCAACGCGCGCGACACGTCGAAGCCCGAGCCGCTGTCGCTGATGCCGATGCGCAGGCGCCCTCCATGCGGGGCGGTCTTGATGTTCAGCTGCAGATGCACATGACCGTCGACCAATGCCTGCAGGCGTTGCTGGCGCAAGTCGTAGTACTGCTTGAAACCGTCGGCATCACACTTGAGGCTCGAATCGAGGCCGAGCACGCCATGCTCCAGGGCATTGGAATAGAGCTCGCCCAACACGGTGTAGATCTCACCGACACGCGAGCGCAACTGATTGACCTGCAGCAGGATCTGCAGCAACGAAGGCAATGGATTGCCGCTGCGCAGGCTGTCGGCACGCAGCTCGAGCCGAATCGACCAGTCCATCGGCCGTGAGCGGTGCGCGGTGGCCGGGGCAATCGACGGCATCGTGATCGCCTCCGGGCTGACTACGACCTCGACCAGGCTCAGGTCGTCGTGCTGCTGGCCGTGGAAATCCAGCAGCGCCTGCTCGATCTCGTCGAACAGCCGTGCCGGATCGTCGTTGGCGTCCAGCACGGCGAGCAGGCGCTGCTCGCCGAACAGCTCGTCATTGGCATTGCGACTCTCGACCACGCCGTCGGACAGCAGCAACAGCCGGTCGCCGGGGACCAAGGGGTAATGCTCGAACTTGTCGTCCAGCGCCGCCGGGGAGACGACACCAAGCGGCAGGTGACGGGATGCCAGGACCGTGCGCCGGCCGGCCGCTCCGATCAGGTAACCGTCGGGCAAACCGCCGTTCCACACCCGCAGGCTGCCCTGTTTGGGATCGATATCGAGCAGCGTCGCGCAGCAGAACATTTCCACCGGGAGGATCTGTTTGAGCTTGGCATTCATCTCGCGAAGGATGTCGGTGCTCGAATAGCCTTTCGCCGCCATCCCGTAAAAGGTTTCCGCCAGCGGCATGGCCCCGATCGCGGCGGGCAGCCCGTGGCCGGTGAAATCGCCGAGCAGGACAAACATCTGCCCCGCCGGGGCCTGCGCCGCCAGCAGCAGGTCGCCGTTGAACAGCGCCTGCGGCGACTGGCGGAAGCGGATGGTGGGCGCGCTCAGGCAACCAGCATGTGCGACTTTGTCGAAGATCGCCTTGGCGGCCCGATGTTCGTCGAGCAACTGCTGATTGCGCCTGGCGATCAGGTCGCGCTGCTCGAGCACGGTCGCCTGCAGGCGGCGCAGACGATGCATGGCCTGGATCTTGGCTTCGAGAATGATCGGGTTGTAAGGCTTGGCGATGAAGTCGTCGCCGCCAGCCTCGAGGCAGCTGACCAGCGCTTCGTGCTCGGTCAGCGAGGTGAGAAAGATGATCGGGACCAGCTCATCGCCGGCCAGTTGCTTGATGCGCCGCGCCGCCTCGAAGCCATCCATTACCGGCATCAGCGCGTCCATCAGCACCAGCTGCGGCCGCTCCTCCTGAAACAGCTCGACCGCCTCCTGCCCATCGGCTGCCGTCAGCACCCGGTGGCCCTGCTTGGCAACGATGGTGGAAAGCAGCACCCGATCGACCGGGCTGTCCTCGGCGATCAGGATCGACAGCCGCATGGGCATGTCAGGCGATCACGAATAATTGTTCGAAATTCGACACCGACAGGATCTTGCGCACGTCGCCATTGCAGTTGAGCAGGCGGATGTCCGCCTCGTCGCCACCGGCGTGATCGCGCAACAAGAGCAGCATGCCCAGCGCCGAACTATCCATGTAAGTGGTGCCTTGCAGATTGACCACATAACGCTGCGGATTCACGTCCTGACGTTGGTAAGCATCACGGAAGGCCTGATGCGCATTGAAGTCGAAGCGCCCGCTGATGGATATGGTCAACTCCTGGCCATCCGCCGAAGGCTGCGAGGTAATGGTCATGTGGCACTCCTGATCCGGTACGTCTTGAAAGCGGCTTGCGAGCAGCCGTCGCGATAAGCGAAATGAACAGCCGTGTACCGGCTGAAAGGCGGCCATCCGGTTCTGAGACTTATCCTCGGAAGAGCCAGATGGCAGCTGAAACGATCTGTTGGCGGTCGCCGCGCTGAAACGCGGTCAAGATTTATCATTCAAGCAGCGGTACGGCAAGCACGAATCCGGCCTGAGACCGTGGCTGGATCACTGCTCACGCGTTCTCCCGGACAGCCGCTGGGCGTACTCGTCGAGCAACTTCTGCTCGCGCTTGTCCGCCGCGATCCGCGCTTCCTTCTGATAGCTTTCGACCAGCTTGCTCAGCCCTTCGACACGCGCATGGCGCTGGTGCCACTGCTGGCGCAGCTTCTTCAGGTTGTCGCGATACCAGTTGACGCTGCGCTGCTGCTGCCCGATGGCCGACTCCAGCTGCGACAGGAAGCGCTGGTAATTCATCAGCCACTGCCCCGAGACGCCCTGACTGCCCTGCTGCATCCATTGCTGCTGGTAGTCGCTGAAGTACTGCTCCAGCTCACCGAGCTTGGCCTCGGCCTGATTCAGCTGAGTCTGGCCCTGGCCCAGCAACCGCGCGGCCTCCTGCTCGGCCTTTTCGGCCATCTCGATGACCGGCGCCAGGCGCGCCGCCCGACTGGCCGCCATCGGTTAGCCGCCCTGCCGTGGATTGAACACCGCTGCGAGTTGCGCGGCGCTGCGCGTCAGGTCCTCGCTTTCATCGAGGCCCTGGCGCAGGTAGCTCACCATCTCGGCCTGGCGCGCGATGGCCATATCCGTTTCCGGATCGCCACCTGGCACATAGGCGCCGACACTGATCAGGTCGCGGCTCTGCTGGTAGCGCGACCAGAGCTGCTTGAAACGCTGCGACGCACGCACATGTTCGGCGCTCACCACCTGCGGCATGACTCGGCTGATGGAGGCTTCGATGTCGATAGCCGGATAGTGGCCTTCTTCGGCCAAACGGCGCGACAGCACGATGTGGCCGTCGAGTACACCGCGAGCGGCATCGGCGATCGGGTCCTGCTGGTCGTCACCCTCGGAGAGCACGGTGTAGAACGCCGTGATCGAGCCGCCGCCCTGCTCGGCATTACCGGCGCGCTCGACCAGACTCGGCAGCTTGGCGAACACCGACGGCGGATAGCCCTTGGTCGCTGGCGGCTCGCCGATGGCCAGGGCGATCTCGCGCTGGGCCTGGGCATAGCGTGTCAGCGAGTCCATCAGCAGCAGCACGTTCTTGCCCTGATCGCGGAAGTACTCCGCAATACGGGTGCAGTACTGCGCGGCGCGCAGGCGCATCAGCGGCGCTTCGTCAGCCGGCGATGCCACCACCACGGAGCGCTTGATGCTCTCCTCGCCGAGGATGTTCTCGATGAATTCCTTGACCTCACGCCCCCGCTCACCGATCAGCCCGACCACGATGATGTCGGCCTCGGTGAAACGGGTCATCATGCCCAGCAGCACCGACTTGCCAACCCCGGTACCGGCGAACAGGCCGAGACGCTGACCGCGCCCGACCGTGAGCAACCCGTTGATACTGCGGATACCGACATCCAGTGGCTCGCTGATCGGGTGGCGCTTGAGCGGGTTGATCACCGGGCCGACCATCGGCACCCAGTCCTCGGCTTTCATGCCGCCCTTGCCGTCCAGTGCACGCCCTGCGCCATCCAGCACGCGGCCGAGCATGGACATGCCCATGGGCAGTCGTCCGGTATTGACCAGCGGCACGACCCGCGCGCCCGGAGCGATGCCGGCAAGGCTGCCGACGGGCATCAGATACAGCTTGCCGCTGGAAAAGCCCATCACCTCGGCCTCGACCTCGGTGGGGTGATAGCTGTCGTCGTTGATCACCAGGCAGCGACTGCCAACGGCTGCGCGCAGCCCTTCGGCCTCCAGCGTCAGACCGACCATGCGCAGCAGGCGCCCTTCGAGCATGGGCTGGCTGGGCAGTTTGATCGCTTCGCCATAGGCTTCGAATCGCTTGGCGAAACTGGTTCGCTCAAGGCGCATCGGGCATGTCCAGATCGATGGTCAGATCGGCGGCAGGAGGACGGGTGGCATTCTCGCGCTGCTGTTCGAACAGTTGTTTGATGGCCTGGGTGAGACGCGTCTCGATGCTCGCATCGATGCGACTGTGCTCGGTTTCGATATGACAGCCACCAGGCAGTAGGCTGCTGTCCTCGAGAATTCGCCAGCTTTCCTCGTGGCGCTCGCGCAGCGCCTTGATCAGCTCGAAGTCCTGCGGATTGACGTGGATTCGCACATTGCTGGCGCCCATTGGCAGCAACTTCAGCGCCTCGCGCAGCACCTGACGGATCTGGCTGGAATCGATCAGCAGATCACGCTGGATCACTTCGCGCGCCATGTGGCTGACCAGGGTCGCCATGGCGTGCTCGAGATTGCGATCCTGATCGGCAATCGGCTCGAGCAACTGCCCCATCAGCTGCTCGAGGTTTTCCAGCCGCGGCGCCAACGCGGCCTCGGCCTCCTGCCGCGCCTTGAGCTGGCCGGCATGGAAACCATCTTTCTCGCCAGTGGCGAAACCTTCGTTGTATGCCTGCTGGCGGATCGCTTCGAGTTCGTCGAGCGTCAGCGGTTTGACTTCCTCGACCGGGACGTCCTCGCTTCGCGCCAGCTCTTCGGCGGGCTCTTCCACGACCCCTGCTGCCGGCAACTCGTCTTCTTCGCCCTGCGGGTCGAAGCTGGGCAGCGACCAGCGATCGAACAGGCTGACGTCTTTCGCGCGTATGACGTCGCTGGGGTTGTCCTTGGCCATGTGTGGAATTCGTACCTGGTTAGATCATCTCTTCGCCGCCCTTGGAGCCCAGGACGATTTCACCGGCCTCGGCCATGCGGCGAGCAATGGTAAGGATTTCCTTCTGCGCATTCTCGACATCGCTGACACGCACCGGGCCCTTGGCCTCCAGGTCGTCACGCAGCAGCTCGCCGGCGCGCTTGGACATGTTCTTGAAGACCTTTTCCTTGATGCCGTCGTCGGCGCCCTTGAGCGCCATCACCAGCACGTCGGAGGATACCTCACGCAGCAGCACCTGAATGCCGCGGTCGTCGACTTCGGCGAGGTTGTCGAAGACGAACATCAGGTCTTCGATCTGGCTCGACAGGTCCTCGTCCACATCGCGGATGGCATCCATCAGCTGGCCTTCGATGGAGCTGTCCAGGTAGTTCATGATGTCCGCCGCGCGCTTCACGCCGCCCAGACTGGCGCGGCTGGTGTTGGTACTGCCGGAGAACTGCTTTTCCAGGATCAGGTTCAGTTCTTTCAGCGCAGCCGGCTGCACGGTATTGAGCGAGGACACGCGCAGGACGATGTCCAGGCGCACCTTGTGGTCGAAATGCGAGAGCACCTCGCCAGCCTGGTCCGGGTCGAGATAGGCCACCACGATGGCCTGGATCTGCGGGTGCTCGTAGCGGATCACATCCGCCACCGCACGCGGCTCCATCCATTTCAGGCTGTCCAGACCGCTGGTGTTGCCGCCCAGCAGGATGCGGTCGATCAGGCCGCCGGCCTTGTCCTCGCCGAGCGCCTGGGTAAGCATCTTGCGGATGTAACCGTCGGAGCCGACGCCGAGGCTGGTCTGGTCGCCGACGATCTCGACGAACTCGCTCATTACCTGTTCGATCTGTGCCTTCTGCACGTTGCGCATCTGCGCCATGGCAGTACCGACGCGCTGCACCTCTTTCGGACCGAGGTGACGCAGGACCTGCGCAGCGTCGGTTTCACCCAGCGAGAGCAACAGGATGGCGGCCTTGTCGACCTTGTTGAGCTTGGCTTGAACTCGATTGTCATTCATCGGCGTTGATCCACTCTTTCACCACCTGGGCTACCCGTCCCGGGTCATCGGCCACAAGGTTCTTGATCGCGTTCAGCTGGGCTTCATATCCCTCGCTGGGGCTCGGCAGCAGAATGTTCTGCGGACCGCTCAGGCTGACCCGGTCGCTGGCCAGGCCGGAATCCAGTCCATCATCGTCACCCAGTTCGCCCGGACCGCTGGCAACCTGCAGCTCCTTGCCGCTGGACGGATTGGTGAGGCTCTTGAGCACCGGACGCAGCACACCGAACACCAGCACCAGGATGAACAGCACGCCGAGGACCTGCTTGACCACATCCCAGAACCACGGTTGCGAGTAGAACGGTATCTCTTCGAAGGTCTCACCGGCGCTGTCGGCGACGAACGCGGTGTTGATCACGCTGACGCTATCGCCGCGGCTGGCATCGAAACCCACCGCGTCTTGCACCAGGCGAGTGAAGCGCGCCAGATCATCGGCGTTCCACGGTACGCGAACCATCTCGCCGGCCGCATTGAGCGTCATCTGATCGTCGACCACTACTGCCACCGAGAGCCGGCGCAGGCGACCTTGCTGCTGCTTGGTATAGCTGATCGAGCGATCGAGTTCGTAGTTGCGCGTAGCCTGCTCGCGCTTGTCGGCCGGATAAGGCGCGAGCATCGGCTGACCGGTCACGGGATCCATGACCTGCTGACCATTGGCATCGAGCAGAGGCTGACCAGGAGCCACGGCGCCCGCGGCGGCTGCGGCCTGATTGGCCTGCTCCGGCGCGGTCGCCGGGCCAGGAGGCTGATTGCTCAGGGCGCCCGGCACGCCTTGCGGCGGCAGGCTGCTCTGGCGCTGCTCATTGACGCTCTGCTCGCTGCGCAACGCCGGCTGATCGGGGTTGAAGGTTTCCGAGGTGGATTCGACGGCGCTGAAATCCACGTCCGCGGAGACTTCGGCCTTATAGCGGCCGCTGCCCAGCACTGGCTGCAGAATGTTGTGCACGCGCTGGGTGTAGAGGCCTTCCATGCGGCGGCTGTAGTCGAACTGCTTGCCGGCCATGCTCAGCTCGGTCAGTTCCTGCTGATCGGACAGCAGGTTGCCCTTCTGATCCACCACGGTGATCTGCGATTTGCCCAGTTCCGGCACGCTGGTGGCGACGAGGTTGATGATCGCCATCACCTGGCTCGGCTCCAGCGCGCGGCCTGGGTAAAGCTCCACCAGTACCGAGGCACTGGGCTTGCGCTCGTCGCGAACGAACACCGAGCTCTTCGGGATCGCCAGGTGCACACGGGCGCCCTTGACGTTGTTCAGGCTGGAAATGGTGCGGCCCAATTCGCCCTCGAGACCACGGCGATAACGGGTCGCCTCCATGAACTGGCTGGTACCCAGCCCCTGTTCCTTGTCGAGGATTTCGAAACCGATGTTGCTGTCGGCCGGCGCGATACCCGCACCGGCGAGCTTGAGACGTGCGCGAGCAAGATCATCCGCCTTGACCAGCAGGGCGCCGGAGTTCGGTTCGACGGTATAGGCGATATCCGCAGCGGCGAGGGTTTCCATCACCTGATTGGCATCCATCCCCGCCAGGCTGCCGAGCAGCGGACGATAATCGGGCTGCTGCGACCAGAGCACCACGGCAAAACCGATCGCCACGCTGGCCGCCAGCCCGACCAACAGGCCGACCTGCCGCAGCATGGACATATCCGAAAGGTTTTCCAGAAAGGACAAGCCCAGCAGGGGCTTCCTGACACCCTCGGGAGTAGCCGGCACCGGAACGTTCACCGCTTCAGCCATGATTCAATCCGCCTCACACCGGCATCTGCATGATGTCTTGATAAGCCTGAACCAGTTTGTTGCGCACCTGGGTCATGGCTTGAAAGGAAACGCTTGCCTTCTGGGAGGCGATCATCACTTCGGTCAGGTCGACACCGCCCTGCCCCATCTCGAAGGCAGATGACAGCTGGCTCGAAACCTGCTGGGTTTCGTGCACTTTATTCACCGCCTGGCCAAGCATGTCGGAGAAGCTCGGAGCGCCGACCTCCTGGGTCTTGACCTCCGGCTTGGCGCGCGCCATTGCATCGGTCTGCATGGCCCGCATTTCCAGCATCAAGCGATTGAATTGAACACCCTGACTCATCTAATCCTCCAACAGCCGCGGTTTTTTTGACGCATCGCGGCAGGCAAAGACTAGATAGCAACAAGGGTGCCAGATCGAATACCAGCGGCCAGGCGCGGCGATGACCTGCACTCACGCCCGTCGCAACTGTTACGTCCAATACGCGAGCGGCTGTACCGCGACGCTACCCGAGCACGGCCAATAGGCTTTGTACGATAGCCTGCCGCAGCCGCGCGACGTCATACCTTGCACAAGTAGAAGTCAGCAATGAACGAAATCAGCCGTACCGCCCTGCGCCCCCTCAGTGATAGCTCGCCTTCGACCGTCGTCGCCGGCTTCATCGCCATGCTCACCGGCTATACCAGCTCGCTGGTGCTGATGTTCCAGGCCGGCCAGGCAGCAGGCCTGAGCACGGCGCAGATCTCTTCGTGGATCTGGGCACTGTCGGTCGGCATGGCGATCTGCAGCATCGGCCTGTCGCTGCGCTATCGCACGCCGGTGGTAGTTGCCTGGTCGACGCCCGGCGCGGCCCTGTTGATCACCAGTCTGCCCGGCGTGCCGTACGCCGAAGCCATCGGCGCCTTCATCTTCGCCTCGGCGCTGATTGCCCTGTGCGGCCTGACTGGAAGCTTCGATCGGCTGATGCGGCGAGTACCGGCATCGCTGGCTGCCGCGCTGCTGGCGGGCGTGCTGTTCAATATCGGAAGCGAGATTTTCCGTGCCGTCGAGGTTCAGCCGGTGCTGGTGCTCGGCATGTTCTTCAGCTACCTGCTGGCCAAGCGAATGCAGCCCCGCTACGCCGTGCTCGCTGCGCTGCTGGTCGGCTGCCTGATCGCCGGTATTTCCGGCCTGCTGGACTTCCAGCGCTTCAGCCTGCAGGTCGCGGTGCCGGTGTGGACTACACCGGCGTTTTCCCTCGCGGCGATCTTCAGTATCGGCATCCCGCTGTTCGTCATCGCCATGGCTTCGCAGAACATGCCAGGCCTGGCCGTGCTGCGTGCCGAGGGATATCAGGTGCCGGCTTCGCCACTGATCTCGATCACTGGCATCGCTTCGGTACTGCTGGCGCCGTTCGGCTCCCACGGCATTCATCTAGCGGCGATCACCATGGCCATCTGCGCAGGCCCCGAAGCTCATCCTGACCCGCAAAAACGCTATACCGCTGCTGCCTGGTGCGGGGTGTTCTACGGCATTGCCGGCATCTTCGGCGCAACCCTGGCCGCGCTGTTCGCCGCCTTCCCCGCGGCACTGGTGTTGTCCGTCGCCGCGCTGGCATTGCTCGGCTCGATCGGCTCGGGGCTGACCCAGGCGATGCAGCAGCCCGACGAGCGAGAGGCAGCGCTAATCACCTTCATGGTCACGGCGTCAGGGCTGACGCTGTTCGGCATCGGCGCGGCGCTGTGGGGATTGATCGCAGGTGTAATCACCTTGCTGATTCTGCGCCGTCGTAACTGAGCGGCGCTGAAAGGGGTGCCCGGCCAGACAGCGCCGGGCGCGCCGTCAGATCGCCGTCGCCCCGCCATCTACCGCCAGCGCATGACCGGTAGTGAAGGCGGCTCTGTCGCTGCACAGGTACAGCACCGCGGCGGCAATCTCTTCGACCTTGCCGATGCGCCCGACTGGGTGCATGGCCGCAGCGAACTCCGCCTTGCGCGGGTCGGCCTCGTAGGCACGGCGGAACATGTCGGTGTCGATCACCGCCGGGCATACCGCATTCACGCGAATCTGCTTCTTGGCGTACTCGATCGCTGCCGACTTGGTCAGGCCGATCACCGCATGCTTGGATGCCGCGTAGATGCTCATCTTCGGCGCAGCACCGAGACCCGCAACGGACGCGGTGTTGACGATAGCGCCACCACCCTGCGCCAGCATGACCGGCAGCTGGTGCTTCATGCACAGCCAGACGCCCTTGACGTTGACGCCCATGATCGCGTCGAACTCCGCCTCGCTGCCTTCGGCCAGGCGTCCCTGCTCGATCTCGATGCCGGCATTGTTGAAGGCGTAGTCGAGCCGCCCGTACTGCGCCAGCGTCTGCTCAATGAGCGCCTTGACCTCCGCATCGCGCGTGACGTCGCAGCGCACGGCGATCGCCTGGCCGCCAGCAGCACGAATGCTTTCTGCGCCGTCGCGGATGCCCGCTTCGTCGATGTCCGCCAGCACCACCTTGAGACCCTGCTCGGCGAACGCCTGCGCGGTAGCGCGACCGATACCTGCCGCTGCGCCGGTTACCAGGGCGACCTGCCCGGAGAATGTCATGCTCATGATTGTTCTTCCCGAATAATTCGACTCGCCTTGTGGCCGCGAAATGACCACATAAGGCTTCCCGGTCGAACTTATACCGTTATGCGCTCGCGCATTTAACTGCCGCCACGGTCATATCACCGAACTGGATGCCCATTCATTCCAGCCTGCTGACGTACCTTGCGGCGCGGCGCTGGCCGGGCTAAACCAAACCTTTCGCAAACACGAGGCTTATTTCATGACCCTGCTCAACCAGCAATTCCTGCTAGCCCAGCGGCCGATCGGTGCGCCGACCCGGGAAACCTTCGACTACGTCGAGAAGCCGGTGAGCGAGCCTGGCCCGAATCAGATCCTGGTCAAGGTCGAGTACCTGTCCATCGATCCTGCCATGCGAGGCTGGATGAACGATGCCAAGTCCTATATTCCGCCGGTTGGCATCGGCGAAGTGATGCGCGCACTGGGCGTCGGCAAGGTGATTGCCTCGCAGCACCCGGACTACAAGGAAGGCGACTACGTAAACGGCGCCCTGGGCGTGCAGGCGTACTACCTGGGCGAGCCGAAAGGCTTCTATAAAGTCGACCCACAGCAGGCGCCCTTGCCGCGCTACCTGTCGGCGCTGGGCATGACCGGTATGACCGCCTACTTCGCGCTGCTTTCAGTCGGTCAGCCCAAGGCCGGCGAAACCGTGGTGATATCCGGCGCCGCCGGCGCAGTCGGCAGCATCGCCGGGCAGATCGCCAAGATCAAAGGCTGTCGCGTGGTGGGTATCGCCGGCGGCGCGGACAAGTGCCGCTTCCTCACCGAGAAACTCGGCTTCGACGGCGCCATCGATTACAAGAACGAAGACCTGGCCGCCGGCTTGAAGCGCGAGTGCCCGAAAGGCGTGGACGTGTTCTTCGACAACGTCGGCGGCGACATCCTCGATACCGTGCTGCAACGCATCAGCGTTGGCGCGCGAGTGGTGATCTGCGGGGCCATCAGCCAGTACAACAACAAGGAAGCAGTGAAGGGCCCGTCCAACTACCTGTCGCTGCTGGTCAATCGCGCGCGGATGGAAGGCATGGTGGTGACCGACTACGTCTCGCGCTATCCCGAGGCGATGCGCGACATGGCCGAATGGCTCGCGAGCGGCGAGCTCAAGAGCAAGGAGGACATCATCGAGGGACTGCAGACCTTCCCGGACACGCTGATGAAGCTGTTCACCGGCGGCAACTTCGGCAAGCTGGTGCTCAAGGTCAGCTGAGCGCCTGCCCGCTGCGAAAAAGGCTGAGCCGTGAGGCCCAGCCTTTTTTCGTCATGCCAGTTCGGCGGCCACGGCTGCCAGCGCCTGCGCCGGATCGGCTGCCTGCGCGATCGGCCGACCGATCACCAGATAATCGGAGCCTGCAGCCATGGCCTGGGCCGGCGTCAGGATGCGCCGCTGATCATCCTGGGCACTGCCGGCCGGGCGAATGCCCGGGGTGACCAGCTGCAGCGCCGGGAACTGCGCCTTGAGCGGCACCGCCTCCTGCGCCGAGCAGACCAGCCCATCCAGCCCGGCCTGCGCAGCCAGCCCGGCCAGCCGCAACACCTGCTCCTGCGGCGCGACATCCAGACCGATACCAGCGAGATCGTCCTGCTCCATGCTGGTCAGCACGGTGACGCCGATCAGCAACGGCGAAGGCCCAGACATGCCGGAAAGCGTTTCGCGACAGGCCGCCATCATCCGCAGACCGCCCGAGCAGTGCACGTTGACCATCCACACGCCCAGCTCGGCAGCGGCCTTCACCGCCATCGCGGTGGTGTTGGGAATATCGTGAAACTTGAGGTCGAGAAACACCTCGAAGCCCATTCCCTGCAATGCCTCGACCACCGCCGGACCGCAACGCGTGAAAAGCTCCTTGCCGACCTTGACCCGGCAGAGCCTCGGATCGAGCTGACGCGCCAATGCCAAAGCAGCATCGCGAGAGGGGAAATCGAGCGCTACGATAATCGGAGTCTGGCAGGTCATGACACGTCCTCGGAAAAGTCGGCGCGCATTGTCGCAGAAAACACAGCGCGCGACGAAAGCCTCCCTGAGGGGTCAGAATAGCTATCGCAACGCCGATAGTGACCACCCTGACGCAGCCACGTAGAGTGCGGCTCGTCACTGTCGCCCAACCGCCCGGAGGAAAAACATGCCCTGGTATTTCTGGCTTATTCTGCTCGTCGCGCTGGGCTCGATCGTCGGTAGCCTGCTGATGCTGCGCTCGACGGCAAAGAAGATTCCCCTGACCGAAGAACAGAAAAAACGCATCGCTCAACGCAATGCCGAGGCGGACGCGCAGGACTCCCGCGACCGCTAAAAGTCGATAGAACGCAGTCGCTCGAGCCAGTGGTCCGCGCAATTTACGATGATTTTGCCGAGCGGTAGTGGCACCATGCCGCCATTGCCGCGATCCAATGCAGTGCTGGCAGGAATCCCCTCATGCAAACTCTCCTTCCCGACGATGGCCCGGTAAAACCGGAGGCCGCCTCGATTTTCGCTCGCCGCATTCTTCCTGGCATGGTCGCCCTACTGGTCATCGCCCTCATTGTGGCCGCTGCCGCACTCATCCACATTGCCCGCAGAATCGATCAGGATGCACTGCAGCAAAGCCACTTCCTCGTAGGCAAGGCGCTGCAGGCACAGCACGACTGGATGAATCGCTCCATCGTCGACTATGCGTTCTGGGGCGATGCCTACGTGCATCTCAACAGGCAGGTCGACCTCGACTGGGCTTATACCCAGGCCAATCTCGGCCCATCCTTGTACAAGGATTTCGACTACGAGGTGGTGCTGGTTATCTCTCCGGCAGGCGATACGGCCTATTCCGTAGTTCGCGGCGAACTCCAGACAATCGACGGTTTCGAGTTTCTCCACGGTTTACCGCAACTGCTGGCGCGGGCCCGGGAAGCTGTCGAGGAGGAATCGGGCGTCTCCGCCCTGCTCTGGGCTGACGGTCAGCCGGCGCTGGTCGCCGCAGCCGCGCTGAGCACCGGTGGTACGGATATCGAGGAGGACGAAGGGCCGGCGTCGATTCTGTTGTTCGTCGACCTGCTGGACGCCGAGCGGCTGGCGGAGATCGGTGAGCAGTATTCGATCGAGCATCTGCGCCTGGCTCCAGACTCAACGCCAACCGATGATCCGCGCATCGAGCGGCCTCTGGAGAATGGCTCGACCATCCAGCTCACCTGGACGCCGGCGCAGCCGGGGCGCCTGCTGCTGTGGGTTACCCTGCCAATCCTCGCGGCCGTGGCCCTGGGGCTGGGGCTGCTCGCCTGGTTGCTCATTCGCCATGCCTTGCGCAGCCTGCACTTGCTCGACATCAGCTATGCAAGGCTGGCCGCCAGTCGCAGCGCGCTGGCGGAAAGCGAGGAGCGGTTTCGCGATGTCGCCGAGGCCGCTTCCGATTGGATCTGGGAAACCGACGCGCAAGCTCGGCTGACCTTCCTTTCCAATCGCTTTCGCCAGATCACCGGACACGAATCCAGCCAGTGGCTGGGCCGCCCGTTGCTGGAACTGCTGATCAGCGACAGTGCCGCGCTGCAGAACTGGCTCCAGGCACCACAGGTCGCGCCACTGCGCAGCAGCTATCGTGCCGCCGATGGCTGCGAGCGTTTCTGCCGGCTGGCTGCCCGCGCCATCCATCAGGACGACAAGCTGGTCGGCTATCGCGGCACCGCCAGCGACATCACCGAGGAAACCAAGGCGCAAGCTCGCGTTCAGTACCTCTCTCAGCACGACGCCCTGACCGGCCTGCCCAACCGCAGCCGGCTGCGCGACTACCTAGATCAGAATCTGGCGGCGCTTCGTAGCGGCTCGGCACTGACACTGCTCTACATCGACCTGGACCGCTTCAAACCGGTGAATGACACCCTCGGTCACGCCGCTGGCGACGAAGTACTGATCGGCGTGGCATCCCGCCTGCGCCAACACACCCGCGACGGCGACCTCGTGGCGCGGCTGGGCGGTGACGAGTTCGTCGTCGCGCTCCACCGGATGAGCGAAGACACCGATATCGACCGTCTCTGCAACCGCATCATCGAGGCAATCAGCGCGCCCTTCGTCTACGAGGATCAGCAGATCAATATCGGCGCCAGCATCGGCGTAGCCCTGGCGCCCGACGATGCCAACCAGGCTAACGAACTGCTGCGTTGCGCCGACATTGCGCTCTACCAGGCAAAGGATGCAGGCCGGGGAACCTGGCGTGCCTATGGCCGCGAGATGGATCAGCGGCTGCACGAGCGGCTCCAGCGCGAAGAGGCACTGCGCGTCGCGATTGCCGAGCAGCAGCTGGAGGTCTACTACCAGCCGCGCTACCTGAGCCAGGGCATGCAGATCATCGGCGCCGAGGCACTGGTGCGCTGGAATCACCCCGAGCGCGGGCTGCTACTGCCAGAGCAGTTCATTCCACTGGCCGAAGAAACCGGCCTGATCATTCCACTCGGGCGCTGGGTACTGCATCAGGCCTGCAGCCAGGCGACCCGCTGGCCAGGCGATACGGTCGTCTCGGTCAACCTCTCGCCATTGCAGCTGCATGATGATCGGCTACTCGACGAGATAGCCCAGGCACTCGGCGAGAACGATCTGCCAGGCAAGCGGCTGGAGCTGGAGGTTACCGAAAGTGCACTGCTACGGGAAACACAGGGCACGCTGGACCAGCTCAAGCGAATCAAGGCGCTCGGCGTACACCTGGCCGTGGATGACTTCGGCACGGGCTACTCGTCGCTGACCAGCCTGCGCCACTACCCCTTCGATGTGATAAAGATCGACAACAGCTTCGTCGCCGGTATCGGGCAGTCGATGGAAGATCATTCGATCGTACGCGCCTTGATCGAACTGGGCCGCGGCCTGCAGATGCGCGTGACGGCCGAGGGCGTGGAAACCGAGGAACAGCTACGGCTGCTGAAAGACGACGGCTGCACCGAGGTGCAAGGCTTCCACATGAGCCACCCGATGCCGGCCGATGAACTGCAGCGGCTGCTATCGCAGCTGCCAGCCAGGGACTAAAGCGCAGGGCCGGGGAACGCATGCACCTCAGCGCTTGAATTCGAGGCGAATCTCCGCGCCCTCGATGAGCTCCTCGTCTTCTGCCTCGCCGGAAATCAGCCGGCCGCCGATCTGCATCGATCGCGACGGCCCGCCACCCTCGAAAAGCGGCGGTAACAGCCGCATCGATTCATCACCCGGCCCTGGCGCCAGCTCCTCGACCAGTTCCTCGGGCAAGCGCAGATCGAGTTCCGGCTCGGGCAGTTCGACCTTCGCTGGCGGCGGCGTGGAGCGCTTGGCCGTCGATGGCTGCGGCGCCGGGGCAGGCGCCTCGTCCTCGGGAACGGGTTCGGGCAGGCTGATCTCCACTTCCGGCGGCTCGGCATCGGAGGTTTCTTCGATTGGCGCCAGCTCAATATCGAGATCAGGCGGCACCTCTTCCTGCTCGACGATACTCTCCGGTTCAGAGGGCTGCTCGACCGGCGCGGGCGCACGCGATGAAGTCGATTCGTCGTCCCCGCATCCCCCCAGCAAGGCCAACGACAGCAATAACAACAGCGGCCTTCGCATCCGATCGCTCCTTACAGCGGCAGGTTTGGGGCGCTACTGGACATCCCGGCACAGTTCCGAAGCCAGCTGCCCGAGTGTCCGCAGCGCCCGCTCGGTCTCGTTATTCCAGGGCAGCCCACAGTTGAGACGAATGCAGTGGTTGAATTGTTCAGTGTTGCTGAAGATCAGTCCCGGCGCGATGCTGATCCCCCGCTCCAGCGCCCTGACGTGCAGGTCCTGGGTATTGACCCGCACCGGCAGGCTGACCCAGAGGATGAAGTTGCCCTTGGGGCGCGTCATCTGTGTGCCTTCCGGGAAGTAGCGCTGTACCGCCAGCTGAAACGCGCTGAGATTCTTGCGGTACTCCTGGCGGATGGCACGCAGGTGTCGATCGTAACCCCCGTTCTCCAGATAAGCCGCCACACCCATCTGAGTGACGCTGCACGCCGAATGGGTGCTGAAGGTCTGCAGGCGCTCGATCTCGGCCTGATGGCGCCCGGCGATGACCCAACCGATCCGCACCCCCGGCGAAAGCGTCTTGGAAAAGCTGGAACAGTAGATGACACGGCCGTCCCGATCATTGGACTTGAGCGCCTTGTACTGGCCCTGGTCGAACATCAGTTCGCCATAGATATCGTCCTCGACGATCTGGATGTCGAAACGTGCCGCCAGGCTCAGCAGCTGCTTCTGGCGGTGGTCAGGCATGCTCACGCCCAGCGGATTGCTCAGGCGCGCGGTCAGTACCAGCGCCTTGATCGGCCACTGCCCTGCTGCAAGCTGCAGCGCCTCAAGGCTCATTCCGGTATCCGGGTCGCTGGGTATCTCGATGACCTTCAGACCGAGCAGATCGGCCAGTTGCAGCAAGCCGTAATAGGTCGGCGACTCGGCGGCGATAAGATCGCCCGGCTTGGTCAGGACCCGTAGTGACATCTGCAACGCGTCAACGCAGCCATGGGTGATGACGATTTCGCTCGAATCCACCACCACACCGGCATCGCGCATGCGAATCGCCACCTGGCGGCGCAGAGGCTCGTAGCCCGGGCTGAACATGTAGCTGAATGCCCGAGGGCTGTGAAACCGCGTGACCTTCGCCAACTGCTGGTGCAACGCCCGCACCGGCAGATAATCCACATGCGGCACGGCCGCGCCCAGCGGAATCAGCCCCTCACGGCGCGACTCGCTGAGCACCTGATTGATGATGCTGCTGCGGGTGACCAGTTTCGGCCGCTCGACCTGGGCAATATCCGGCGTCGGCGCAGTGAGTACGGGCGTCTGGTGGACGTAGAAGCCGGACTGCGGGCGCGCACGGATCATGCCCTGATCTTCGAGATTGGCGTACGCCTGCAACACCGTGGCGTGGCTGACGCTCAGCTGTCGGCTCATCTTGCGTACCGACGGCACGCGCTCACCGGGGCGATATACGCCGCGCCGAATATCTTCGGCAAGCTGCTGGGCAATGCGCTGATAGAGCAACAGATTGGTCATCTCGCCGGTCTCCTGCCAACTGAACCGTAACAGTAGCGCACTGCTGGAGACCCAGACCAATACAGTTAGGTCACGTCTAGGCGAAACAGTCTGTTCAGATGGCCGCGCGACTAACGGTCGGGACCGAGATTGCCTTCCGCGTCGGAGAACAGGATCTCAACGCGACGGTTCTGCGCGCGACCGCGGGCCGAGGCGTTCTCGGCCAACGGAAAGCGCTCACCATAGCCGCGCACCTCTACCCGCTCGGCAGCGACGCCAAGATTGATCAGCAGATCCGCCACCGTTTGCGCCCGCGCCTGCGACAGCGCGAGATTCTCCTGGGCATCGCCGCGGCTGTCGCTATACCCCTCGATGCGAATCTTGCGCTGCGGATTGAGCTGGAGGAAATGCACCAGCTTGAGCAAGGTGCGATTGGCCGTGTGGCTGAGCTCGGCACTGCCGGCACGAAACAGCACGTCGCCAAGCGTCATGACCATGCCGCGATCGGTTTCGCTGGCAGCCAGGCTCATCATCTGGTCTTCCAGCCAGCGACCCTGTTGCTCGGCGGTCATCAACCTGGCGTCCTGCAGCATGCGCCGCAACCGGTCGCGCTCCATCTCCAGGCGCGCGACCTGTTCCTGATGCTGCAGAAGCTCACCCTGCCTCGCGGCGATTTCGCTGTAACGCTGACTCAGGTAGGCGTAATGCCGGGCGTCGGCGGCGCCCCCCCAGTACTGGTTGAAACGCTCGGCGCGTTGCTGCGTTTCGAGTGCACGCTGAACATCCTTCGGCGCGCTGCGCTGGACCATGCTGTCCGCCTGAATGCGTTGCAGCGCGGCAGATGCGCGTTTCAATTCGAGCTCGGTCTGCGACGTCGAGCAACCAGCCAGTATCAGCCCAGCCAGGGCTATCGCGAACGCACTTCTCACCTGGCCTCCCCCAGCAACTGCCGTAGCCGCTGAATGCGACGATTCAGATCGTCGATCTGGGCCTCGCGCTTGTCCTTCAGAACCCTGCTCTCCGCCAGACGCGCATCCAGCTCTGCCTGCTCGGCCAACAGCCGAGCTTCGCGATTATCACCCGCCTCGAGTGCCGCCTGGGCCTTGCTCAACTTGCTTTCGGCCAGCACGAGTTCCTCGTACGCATCGGTTGCGCCTACGGATCGCGCCTGGGCTACGGCCTGTGCGGTCAAACGCAATTGTTCTGTCGGAACAGGGTCACTGGCACAGCCAGTCAGGAAAACCAGGACCAGAAATGGGCTGGCGAGAAGTCGTTTCAACACGGCGAGTCCTACTTTTTCGAAGCCTTTGCCCGCTCTGACTGCTGGTTCTTCCAGACAGTCAGGTTGTGCGCCACCAGTTGCTCAGGCACACCGGCGGCGCGCAATTCTGTCATCTTCCGCGCCAGTTGTCCGCGCAGCCAGGGATCATTGCAGGCCGAGTCGTGCGAAATGGCCAGGTGCATATCCCGGCCTACCACTGGAGGTTCGAGACGCTGCACCTTGTCCAGCAGCCCCAATGCATCAGCCGCCGCGACTGCACTGTACCGCTCATGCAGCAAGTAGTCGCCATTGCCCGCCACGATCCGCTTCAGCCCCTGAGCGAGGTCGGCAACCGGCTGCAATTGCAGGTGTTTTTTCGCGAAGGCGTCGAACTCGCTACCGAAGCGGCTGGTGCCAGCGATCAAGCCGGCGTGGCCTCCCAGATCTTCACGGCTGGCATAGAAGAAGCCAGGCTCATTGCGTACCCAGGCGACGGTCTGCAATTGCAGGATGGCCGGGTGGACGAAATCCAGTTCTTCGAGCCGCTGCACCGTCAGAGTCGCATCGGCCAGTACATCGACCCGACCACTGCGCACCTCTTCGAGCGCTTTGGTTCGGTCACCGGTGTAAAGCAGGTCCAGTTTCAGATCGAGCGAGTCGGCGATCTGCCCGAGCAGGTCCGCATTGGCCCCGATCAGACGCTTGGGGTTCTGCGGATCGCGCCAGAGAAAGGGAGGGTTGTCCGCTGCGCCAGTCGCCACCAGACGGTCGCACTTCCCCGCTGCCGCTGCCGTGAATGGCGTTGCCAACACCAGCGCGACCATGGCCAATTTCAACGGAAAAGCGAAACGCATGAAGATCCCCTTATTGCGCGAGTTAACTGATGCTGATCGAAGTTCGCCGATGGTACACCGGCGAACCCGCCGATCGCCCATGAAAAAACCCGCTACATGAGCGGGTTTCTTCAACAGCAATCAGCTTCAGACGAGCTTTTCCAGCTCCGGCACGATCTCGAACAGATCGCCCACCAGGCCGTAGTCGGCAACCTGGAAGATCGGCGCTTCCTCGTCCTTGTTGATCGCGACGATCACCTTGGAGTCCTTCATACCCGCCAGGTGCTGGATGGCGCCGGAGATACCCACCGCGATGTACAGCTGCGGTGCGACAATCTTGCCGGTCTGGCCGACCTGCATGTCGTTCGGCACGAAGCCGGCATCGACCGCGGCACGGGATGCACCAACCGCAGCGCCGAGCTTGTCGGCCAGCGAGTACAGGTGCTTGAAGTTGTCACCGTTCTGCATGCCACGACCGCCAGATACGACGATCTTGGCAGCGGTCAGCTCGGGACGATCCGACTTGGCCAGCTCTTCGCCAACGAAAGCGGACTTGCCAGCATCGCCAGCGCCTGAGATCTGCTCGACCGCAGCCGAACCGCCGGTGGCATTCACGGCATCGAAGCCGGTCGCACGCACGGTGATGACCTTGATGGCAGCGCTGGACTGCACGGTAGCGATGGCGTTACCGGCATAGATCGGGCGCTTGAAGGTATCGGCGCTTTCAACGGCGATGATCTCGGAGATCTGATCGACATCCAGTTGAGCAGCAACGCGCGGCAGGAAGTTCTTGCCGTTGGTGGTGGCAGCCGCCAGCACGTGGCTGTAATTCTTCGCCAGGTCGGCGATCAGCGGCGCGACGTTTTCCGGCAGCTGATTGGCGTAAGCCGCGTCGTCGGCGACCAGTACCTTGGCCACGCCTTCGATCTGCGCGGCTGCTTCGCCGATGGCACCGCAGCCGCTGCCGGCTACCAGTACGTGGATGTCGCCGCCGATGGCCTGGGCGGCAATCCGCTTGGCGGCGGCAACGGTGTTCAGAGTAGCGGCCGCGAGGACGGCATTATTGTGTTCAGCGATAACCAGGATAGTCATTTAGATTACCTTCGCCTCGTTCTTCAGTTTCTCGACCAGTTCAGCCACGGACTTGACCTTGATACCAGCGCTGCGGGCAGCCGGCGCTTCGACTTTCAGGGTCTTAACGGTCGACGTGGTGGTGACACCCAGTGCATCCGGAGTCAGCGTTTCCAGCGGCTTTTTCTTGGCCTTCATGATGTTCGGCAGCGACGCGTAGCGCGGCTCGTTCAGACGCAGGTCGGTGGTGACGATCGCCGGCAGGCTGAGCGCGACGGTCTGCAGGCCGCCGTCGATTTCGCGGGTCACGTTGACCTTGTCGCCAGCCACTTCCACCTTGGAGGCGAAGGTGCCCTGGGCATAGCCGGTCAGCGCGCCGAGCATCTGCCCGGTCTGGTTGTTATCGCTGTCGATCGCCTGCTTGCCGAGAATGACCAACTGCGGCTGCTCCTTGTCGACCACGGCCTTGAGCAGCTTGGCGACAGCCAGGGAGTTCAGTTCGTCGTTGGACTCGACCAGCACGGCACGGTCGGCGCCCAGCGCCAGCGCGGTGCGCAGCTGCTCCTGGGCAGCGGTCGGACCGATGGAGACGACAACGATTTCGCTCGCCACGCCCTTCTCTTTCAGGCGTACGGCTTCTTCCACGGCAATTTCGCAGAAGGGGTTCATCGACATCTTGACGTTGGCGAGGTCAACGCCCGAATTGTCCGCCTTGACGCGAACCTTGACGTTGTAATCGACCACTCGTTTGACAGCTACAAGAACCTTCATGGATTCCTCGTTACTCTCCGGTGAATAGAATTCCGCCGAGGCGAACCGAGCCTTGCTCGTGGCTTGGGTTTTGATAGCCGCTGCCCTGTTCGGCGAGTGCAAACCGTCCGTATCTTGACCGCAGGCCGCGGACGGGGTCAACAACGCATATGACCCGTCATAACGACGCGGTTCGGGCGATTCTAACAGGCTTCCAGAAAATTCAAACAAACGTTTGTATTGGACCGATTCGAGCGTCTATATATAATGCGCCGGCCCGGCTCGGTCAGGGACCGATCACAGCCCTCCACCACTTATATAACAACCAAGCCCTGAGTAGGAGAAAGCCCAATGGAACGCGAATACATGGAATTCGACGTTGTCATCGTCGGCGCCGGCCCTGCAGGCCTATCCGCAGCCTGCCGCCTGAAGCAGAAAGCCGCCGACGCTGGTCAGGAAATCAGTGTATGCGTCGTTGAGAAAGGCTCCGAAGTAGGCGCCCATATTCTATCCGGCGCAGTCTTCGAGCCGCGCGCACTGAATGAGCTGTTCCCTGACTGGAAAGAGCTCGGCGCCCCGCTCAACACGCCGGTCAAGCGTGACGACATCTACCTGCTCAAGACCGCCGAAGCCGCCAGCAAGCTGCCCAACGCACTGGTCCCCAAGACCATGCACAACGAAGGCAACTACATCATTTCCCTCGGCAACCTGTGCCGCTGGCTGGCCCAGCAGGCCGAGAATCTGGGTGTCGAGATCTACCCAGGCTTCGCCGCTCAGGAAGCGCTGATCGACGAGAACGGCATCGTGCGCGGTATCGTCACCGGTGACCTTGGCGTCGACCGCGAAGGCAATCCGAAGGAAGGCATGTACACGCCAGGCATGGAGCTGCGCGCCAAGTACACGCTGTTCGCCGAAGGCTGCCGCGGTCATATCGGCAAGCAGCTGATCAACCGCTTCCAGCTCAACGCCAACGTCGACCCGCAGCACTACGCCATCGGCATCAAGGAACTGTGGGACATCGACCCAGCCAAGCATGAGCAGGGACTGGTCGTGCACACCGCAGGCTGGCCGCTGAACGACGAAAACACCGGCGGCTCCTTCCTTTATCACCTGGAAAACAATCAGGTGGTCGTCGGCCTGATCGTCGACCTGTCGTACAGCAACCCGTATCTGTCGCCGTTCGATGAATTCCAGCGCTACAAGCACCATCCGGTGGTGAAGCAGTACCTGGAAGGCGGCAAGCGCGTTTCCTATGGCGCACGTGCGATCGCCAAGGGCGGCATCAACTGCCTGCCGAAAATGGTATTCAACGGCGGTGCACTGATCGGCTGCGACGCCGGCACTCTGAACTTCGCCAAGATCAAAGGCAGCCACACGGCGATGAAGTCCGGCATGCTGGCTGCCGACGCGGCTGCGGACGCACTACTGGCTGGCCGTGAAGGTGGCGACGAACTGAGCACTTACGAAGAAGGCTTCAAGTCCAGCTGGCTGTACGACGAGCTGTACAAGAGCCGCAACTTCGGTGCGGCCATTCACAAGTGGGGCGCAATCAAGGGTGGCGCGTTCAACTTCATCGATCAGAATATCTTCGGTGGCAAGATCCCCTTCACCCTGCACGACACCAAGCCGGACTACGCCTGCCTCAAGACGGCGGCAGAGTCGAAGAAAATCGACTACCCCAAGCCGGACGGCAAGCTGAGCTTCGACAAGCTCTCCTCGGTATTCCTCTCCAACACCAACCACGAGGAAGAGCAGCCGGTTCACTTGAAACTGACCGACCCGAGCATTCCGATCGAAAAGAACCTGCCGATGTACGACGAGCCGGCACAGCGTTACTGCCCGGCCGGCGTTTACGAGGTCGTGAGCAACGACGATGGCAGCAAGCGCTTCCAGATCAACGCGCAGAACTGCGTGCACTGCAAGACCTGCGACATCAAGGACCCGGCGCAGAACATCACCTGGGTCGCGCCCGAAGGTACCGGCGGGCCCAACTACCCCAACATGTAAGACCAGCAAAAAAGGCTCCCTCGGGAGCCTTTTTCGATCATGGGTAACGAAACAGGCGGCGCACTACTCAGCGGCGCCAATCGGGAAGAACGTCCCGCCACTCCACACACCGAGGTAATCCTTGCCATCTACCTTGCCGGGCACCGCCAGCTCCACAAGCTCATAAAACACATTGCGATGAATCAGTGCCTCGAGGTTGGCACGCACATGCACATATGGCGCCGGCTCCTGCGTTTGCGGGTCGGTGACAACGCGCAAAGGGTGCTCTTCACCAGCCTCGACCTCGTCCTCGACATTGGTGATAAAGCGCAGGCTTTGCGTCTCACCCTCGCCACTGACTTCCAGCCGGACCGCAACGAAAGGCGCATCTTCGACCTGGATACCGACCTTCTCTACCGGTGTCACCAGGAAGTAGTCGTCGCCGTCGCGGCGAATCACCGTGGAAAACAAACGCACCATTGCCGGCCGCCCGATTGGCGAACCCTGATAGTGCCAGGTTCCGTCGCGCGCGATGCGCATGTCCAGATCGCCACAGAACGGAGGGTTCCACAGATGCACCGGCGGCGACCCTTTCTTCTTCCCGCCAGCGGGCAGCTGCGCCAGCAGATCCCCAGCCTTGCCTGTATCGGTCATTCGGTCCTCCTAGATTGAATGAGGTAATCGCCTGTTCCCGATACTGCCACATCGCTCAACGCGACAGGCCCAACAACCGACGAGCATAGTCCTGCAGTGGCGGACGCAAGAGTTGCTCCGGCTTTGCGTCGTAGATGCCGAGCACGCCGCCACGATTACGAATGCGAGCGGTATCGACCAGATAGCGAGTTCCGGTTTCCACCAGCATCAACTGCACCACGCCGGAATCGACACCAAGGCGATCCAGTGCGCGCTGATCGTTCAGCTCGTCGAAACTGCCGATGCGATCATCAGCCGCGGCAAACCGCAGATACAGCAGATAATGCGCGCCCATTGCCGACGCTTCGGCCATTGCCTCCTCGAGCCCGAGCGGGCCACGTGCTCGACGAACCATTGGGAAGTACTCGACAAACCCGCTGAAGGCCTCTTCGGCCACGACGTTCGGCCGCGGGTATGCGTCTCCGGGCGGCACGAAATGTCCCTGCGCGATATAGATGAATGAGTCCGCCTGCAGGCGCCAGGAGTTGGAACGACGGGTTTCGCTGTGATCCAGAATTCCGGCATCGCGAAGGTGATAACGGGTACCCTCCGCCATGTCGCTGACCTTCATGCAGCCAGAAAGCATGAGCAATGCAAGCAGGCCAGGCACTGCCAGTAACAGAAATCGCATGGAACTCACCTCATAGGGCCGGCGACGAAAAACCGACGATTCGACAGCCAATGCAGCATCCACGCCACTTCCAGCACCGAGGCGAGCCGGTTCAGCTGGATGCGCTCGACTGGCGGCTACAGCCCTCGCTGCCACTCCTGACGCAACGGAGCGTTACGCGGGTCTTCGATGGCCTCACGTACCCGACGCAGCAGGCCCGGTTTATCGACACCCAAAATGCCCTTGAGCACCAGATAATTGGACGCGTGATCGCTGCGAAGAACCGTATCGGTCAGCTGCAGATCCTCCAGCAACCACTCCAGCTCGCGAAACAGATCGGCCGGCACCAGCGGCTCGAAATCCTCGAAGGTTTTCCGAAAACGCGCTTCACCCTGCGGAAAACTGACCACCAGCGTGGACAGAAACTCGGGCTGCGCTGCATTCATCAGCCGCGCCGAATTGCGTGCGTGCTGGCGACTCAGTTGGCGACCGCCAAGCCCGTTGAGAATCATCACCGAGCGTGCGATGCCCGCCGCCCCCAGCTTATCCAGCGCGCTGAGCGTCGATTCGTAGGTCTCCCCCTTGTTGACCAGCGCCAGCACCTCATCGTCGCCGGACTCGGCGCCGACATAGGCCATGCCGAGCCCCGCATCCGCCAGTTCCTGCAGCTCGGCAACCGACTTCTTGCGCAGGTTGCGTGGCAGGCAATAGCTCGAGACACGTTGAACTTCGGGCAGGCACTGGCGGATCTGTTCAAGGATTCTCAACAGCCGGTGGGTCGGCAACACCAAGGCGTCACCATCGGCGAGGAATACACGCTGCACGATCAACTGCTCGCCGCAACGACGGATCTCGTCGAGCACCTCCGCCTCATCGCGAGCACGAAACTTCTTCTGCGGCGCGGTATACATCTCACAGAAGGTACAGCTGTTCCAGGAGCAGCCATTGGTCACCGGCAGGATCAGCGAATGCGCCTCGCTGGGTGGCCGAAATACTGGCTCGATGTAGCGGATGGGAAACTCGCTCACGTTCATTGCGTCCACGCCTGTTCAATCTTCACGCTGCCGCCAATTCAGTCACGCTTGCGCTTGTTGCCCATGCGTACGCCGATATCCATGAGGAACTGGAAGAAGCCGTCCTGATCTTCCAGCACGTTGCTCCAGAACGGCGAGTGGTACAGCGCCACCGCACCATGCACCAGCGCCCAGGCGGCGCAATAGTGGAAATACGGCGGCACGTCTTCCAGCTTGCCTTCGGCAATACGGCCTTTGATCAACTGGGTCAGATGTTCGAAGTTGGAGGCGCGGATGCTGTGCAGCTGCTCGACCATTTCCGGCACCTGATTGCCCTTGACCACTTTCTCCTCGAGGCGGTCGAACAGCCGATAGCGCTGCGGGTCGCGCATGCGGAACTCGAAGTAGGCGCGCGAAAGCGCTTCCTTGTCGCGGTCCAGGTCGGGAGAGTGGAGGATCTGGTTCAGGTCGCGCTCGTAGTCCAGCATCAGCCGCAGGTAGATTTCGGCCTTGGACTTGAAGTGCTTGTAGATCGTGCCTTTGCCGATACCGACCGCATCGGCAATCATCTCGACAGTAACGCTGTCCTCTCCCTGGTCGAGAAAAAGCTGCAACGCGGTATCGAGGATTTCCTGTTCGCGGCGACGAAATTCGCGGACCTTACGAGGTTCATTCTGCATAGGAAGGCTGCTTGAGGTGAAAAACGAAGCAGCCATTATGCCTAACCGGTCATGAAATGCACGGGACATCCAACCATGATTCAAATAAATGACGAATTCCCGCAAATAGTCGGTTTGCGATATCTGAACCATGCTGCCGTCGCTCCCTGGCCCAGGCGGGCCGCTCGGGCCGTGAGCGCCTTTGCCGAGCAGAATGCAACCTTGGGCGCGCGCGACTACCCCGAATGGCTCACAGTGGAACGCAGCCTGCGCCAACGCCTGACGCGACTGCTCAACGCGCCGAGCAGTGCCGATGTGGCGCTGGTCAAGAACACATCCGAAGCGCTCTCATTCGTCGCCTTCGGGCTGGACTGGAAAAGCGGTGATCAGATCGTGATCAGCGACGAGGAGTTTCCGTCCAATCGAGTGGTCTGGGAGGCATTGCGGCCGCTCGGCGTGAAAGTCATTCAGGTCAGTCTCAAGGGTGTCGATCCCGAGGCTGACCTCCTTGCAGCGTGTGGTCCTCGGGTACGCCTGATGTCGATCAGCGCCGTGCAATATGCGAGCGGCATGCGTTTGGATCTTCCGCGCCTGGGCGAAGGCTGCGAGCAACGCGGCGTGCTTCTGTGCATCGATGCAATCCAGCAATTGGGCGCCTTGCCCTTCGATGTCCAGCAGAACCGTTGCGCCTTCGCCATGGCGGATGGTCACAAGTGGATGCTCGGCCCGGAAGGACTCGGTGTTTTCTATTGTCGCAGCGACCTACGCGAGCAACTGAAACTGCACGAGTACGGCTGGCACATGCTGGAGCACGCCGGCGACTACGACCGTAGCGACTGGGAGCCCGCACGCAGTGCCAGGCGGTTCGAGTGCGGCAGCCCGAATATGCTGGGAGCAATGGCACTCGAAGCCAGCCTGTCGCTGCTGGAGGAAGTGGGGATGGAGCAAGTCGCCAGATCGCTGGACGAGCGAATCGAATGGCTGACTCACGGGATCAGCAAGCTGAAAGGAGTAGAAACCCTCTCGCCAGGCCAAGCGGAGAGACGCTCCGGCATCGTCACGTTCCGCCTCGACGGCTGGCCCAATGCCACTCTGTTCGAGCGACTCAAGACTGAACAGGTCGTGTGTGCACAACGCGGCGGCGGCATTCGCTTCTCGCCACATTTCTACACGCCGGAGCACGTCATAGACGAAACGCTAGGCCTTTTGCATGACCTGGCTGCGCACTGAAGGCGATCAGCCAGCGAGACTTGTATTCCAAATGCGTTTAAAAATCAGGGAAATCCGCCGGCAAACCCGCGGAGCAGCGTTAATACTTGAGTAACTGGCCGGGCAATCCCCCCACTGCCCAGCCAGATGAGGTCGCTAGGATTGCGATTTCATACTCCTAATGGTCTTGGCCCGGCTTCCCTGGAAACCGGGTTTTTTTTGCTCTCAGGTCTGGGACTGCGCCAGCAAACGAGTCCGCAGCCGGTAGCACAGCCAGAGAAACCCGACCCAGACCGGAATCGCGAACACCGACATGCGGATGCCGGGTAGCCACAGCATGATGATCAGGATCCCGCTGACGAAGGCCAGGCACAGGTAATTGCTCAGCGGGAACCAGAACGCCTTGAAGCTCGGCTCAACGCCCTGGCGCTGCATGGCACGACGAAATTTCAGGTGCGCAAGGCTGATCATCGCCCAGTTGATTACCAGCGCAGCCACCGCAAGGGACATCAGCAGTTCGAGCGCGCCCTGCGGAAACAGGTAGTTCACCGCCACGCAGAGCAGGGTTACCAGGGCCGACACGCCCACCGCTAGCACCGGGACACCGCGGGCATTGATCTTCATCAGGCTGCGCGGCGCATCGCCCTGCTCTGCCAGGCCGTACAGCATGCGGCTGTTGCAATACACGCCGCTGTTGTAGACCGAAAGCGCAGCCGTCAGCACGACGAAGTTCAGCAGATGCGCCGCCGCATCGCTGCCGATCAGCGAAAATATCTGCACGAAGGGGCTGCCGCTGTAGGGGTCGCCCGCGGAGCCCAGCGTCTGCAACAGTGCGTCCCAGGGATACAGCGCCAGCAGCACCGTCAGCGCGCCTATGTAGAAGATCAGAATGCGATAGACGACCTGATTGATCGCCTTGGGAATCACGGTTTTTGGCTCCGCCGCTTCTGCCGCCGTGATGCCGACCAGTTCCAGTCCACCGAAGGAGAACATGATGATCGCCAGCGCCAGCAGCATGCCGCTGAAGCCGTTGGGGAAGAAGCCACCGTGCGTCCACAGGTTGCTGATGCTTGCCTGCTCGCCCCCCTGGCCACTGACCAGCAGGAAAAGCCCGAGCAGGATCATGCCGACGATGGCGGCGACCTTGACGATGGCAAACCAGAACTCGGCCTCACCGAAAGCCTTGACGTTGCTGAGATTGATCAGATTGATCAGCACGAAGAACGCAGCGGCTGTGGCCCAGGCGGGAATATCAGGCCACCAGAACTGCACGTACTTGCCGACCGCCGTCAGCTCGGCCATGCCCACCAGGACGTACAGCACCCAGTAGTTCCAGCCGGAAAGGAACCCCGCATAACCGCCGCCATATTTGTGTGCGAAATGGCTGAACGACCCTGCGACCGGCTCCTCGACGATCATCTCCCCCAGCTGGCGCATGATCAGAAAAGCGATGAAGCCACCGATCGCATAACCCAGGATCATCGACGGGCCGGCACTTCTCAGAACTCCGGCCGAGCCCAGGAACAGTCCCGTTCCAATCGCTCCGCCCAGGGCGATCAGCTGGATATGACGATTCTTCAGACCGCGCTGGAGCGGTCCGGTGTGCAGCGTTTCAGCGGTCATACGCCACCTTGTGGATCTTCAGAGCAAGAAAAGCGCCGCTCGTGACGGCGAGAAAGAAGGCAGCGCACCGGACGTGCTGGAAAGCATCAATCCTGCGTGGCGGCGACGTCAGCTGCGCACCCTGGCCAGCGGGAACAATGTCTTGAAGTTGGCAGTGGTTTGCTCAGCCAGCGCCTCGAACGGAACGCCACGCAACTCCGCAACAAACTCGGCGACCTCCCGCACATACTGCGGCAGGTTGGCTTTGCCACGGTGGGGAACCGGCGCCAGATACGGCGAATCGGTTTCGACCAGCAAGCGATCAGCCGGCACTCTGCGGGCCACATCGCGCAGCGCATCGGCATTTCGGAACGTGACGATCCCCGACAGAGAGATATAGAAACCGAGATCAAGCGCAGCCTTGGCCATGTCCCAGTCCTCGGTAAAGCAATGCAATACACCCGCCTGCGGCAGCGCCGCTTCACGCAGCAGATCCAGCGTATCGGCGCGGGCAGCCCGGGTGTGCACGATGACCGGTTTGCCGGTCAGCCTGGCTGCTTCAAGATGCAGCCGGAAGGACTGCTGCTGCATCTGCGCAGCTTCGGGCTCGTAGTGGTAATCCAGACCGGTTTCACCAATGGCAACCACATGCGGGTGCTGGAGCTCGCCAAGCAACCAGTCCAGCACCGGCTGGCTCGTCGGCTCGAGATCCAGAGGATGAACACCGATCGAGCAATCCACGTCGGCATAGCGCTCGGACAGCGATCTGACCGCCGCTGCGTTGTCGGCGCTAACGCCGATGCAGAGGAAATGCCCGACACCGCGCGAGCGCGCAGCGTCCAACGCGGCATCCAGTGAACCGTCATGTGCGGTCAGGTCGAGTCGGTCAAGGTGACAGTGGGAATCTACCAGCATGAAATGCACTACTTGCTATCGCGAAAAAGGGGCGATTGTAGAGCAAATGGCCGGTTGTCAGGAAAGGCCAACGAACACCCTGCCGTCTGGCGAGGGATGACGTTCAGTGACTCAGAGCGTTACATCGTGTGGGTCGGGCGGTCGGATTTGAGCGCACCGGCCAGATAGGTTTCGATTTTGTTGCGTGCGGTACTGTCGCCTTCGTTGAACTGCACGCCAATTCCCGCGGCGCGACTGCCCTGGGCACCCTTTGGGGTGATCCAGACGACCTTGCCGGCAACGGGAATCTTTTCCGGCTCGTCCATCAGGTTGAGCAGCATGAACACTTCGTCGCCAAGCTTGTAGCTCTTGTTGGTCGGGATGAACAGACCACCATGCTTGATGAAGGGCATGAACGCGGCATAGAGCACCGACTTGTCCTTGATGGTCAGGGACAGGATGCCATTACGCGGACCAAGATTTGCTGGCAGGCTCATGCGGTGTTCCTAACGAAAATTCCAGTCGATTCTAGCCCGCGCCGGGCAGCGTTGCCCACTGCACCAGCAGCGCTTCGAGAAGCAACACACGGTTGAGGTTGGCTTTGCCTAGCACTTTTTGCCGATGTTCGAGCAGCCAGTCCTGCAGCGCCATCACTTTGTGTTGCGCTGACTTCTGCGCAAGGTACTGCAACACCTTCTGCATATCGGCTGCACCGAGCTCAGCATCATCACCGGCCATCTGATACCGCAGGATCAGATGCGTCCACTCGCAAAACCAGTCGAACAGCAGGATCAGCGGCAGCGCATTCCAGCCCTCAGCCAGCTGACTGGGTGACTGTTGCTGCTTGAGCAGCTTCTTCACGCTGTCGACAACCTGCGCGCGCAAGTCCAGTACTTTCTGCTCATGCAACTTCAAGGCGGCCAGAGGCGACCCCGCCGCCAGTGTCAGTAGCTGCTCACGCAGCTCCGCTGCCAGCTCGGGGAGCTGTCCAGCCAGCCAGTCGAGACTCTGTTGCCGTCCCGGCAGAGGGCAGGCCTGCTGCACGCAACGGCTCTTGATGGTCGGCAACAGGCGACTCGGCTGGTGACTGATGAGCAGCAGTACCGTATCGCCGGAGGGCTCCTCGAGGCTCTTGAGCAATGCGTTGGCCGCATTGAGATTCATCGCCTCGGCGGGCTCCAGCAGTATCACCTTGCGCCCACCCAGCTGCGCAGTCTGGGTGACGAAGCCGACCAGATCACGCACCTGGTCGACCCGTATGGCCTTGTCGACCTCTTCCGGCTCGAGGATGTAATGGTCGGGGTGCGTATGTGCAGCCAACAGCTGACAAGCCTTGCATTCACCACAGGCCGTGGCGTTCACGGGCCGCTGGCAAAGCAGCAGCGCCATCAATTGCTCGGCTAGCTGCCGCTTGCCGATGCCGCCAGGACCGTGCAGCAGGTAAGCGTGAGCATGCTGCGTACGAACTGCCAGCTGCCGCCAGAGCTCCGCCTGCCAGGGGAGGACGTCAGCCATCGAGGCGCCCCATCAGATCGGGAATCAGGGCCTGTACATCCTGCTGCACGACATTCAATGGCTGCCCTGCATCGATGATTCGATAGCGCGACGGCGCAGCCTTGGCGCGCTCCAGATAGGCGCGCCGTACCGATTCGAAAAAGCGGAGGCCTTCCTGTTCGAAGCGATCCAGACGACCGCGCGCCGCCGCACGGGCCAGCCCCACCTCGACCGGCAGATCGAAGATCAAGGTCAGATCAGGTCGCAGCTCGCCCTGCACGAAGGCTTCCAGCTGGGCGATCCGCTCGATAGAGAGCCCTCGCCCCCCGCCCTGATAGGCATAGGTGGCATCGGTGAAACGATCGCAGAGCACCACCGCCCCGCGCTCCAGTGCCGGGCGTATGACCTGCGCGAGATGCTGAGCACGTGCGGCGAAGACCAGCAGCAACTCGGTATCCACCGCCATCGGCTCGTCGGCCGGGGTGAGAAGCAGCTCGCGGATACGCTCGGCCAGCGGCGTCCCACCGGGCTCACGGGTCAGCACGACATCCACGCCACATGCGCGCAAGCGCTCGGCGAGATATTCACGATTGGTGCTCTTGCCGGCCCCTTCAGGGCCTTCGAGGGTCACGAAGAGTCCTTTCATTGTACGTTTCCGTTGTCCGCCGGTGCCTGCCGTGGCGGCGGGCTGGAGCGGTAGTCGGCACGGCGCTTGAGCTGATACTCGCGCACCGCACGGTTGTGCTGATTGAGCGTATCGCTGAAAACATGGCTGCCATCGCCACGGGCGACGAAGTAGAGACTGGTGCCATCCGCCGGATGGAGCGCGGCGCGGATCGCCTCGCGCCCGACCATCGCGATCGGGGTCGGCGGCAGGCCGGCATTGGTGTAGGTATTGTAGGGTGTCGGCGTGCGCAGATCGGTGCGGGTGATCCGGCCCTTGTACTTCTCACCCATGCCGTAGATAACGGTTGGGTCGGTCTGCAGCAGCATGCCCCGCGCCAGCCTGCGCACAAAGACGCCGGCAATCTCTCCACGCTCGCCGGGCACGCCGGTTTCCTTTTCTATGATCGAGGCCATGATCAGCGCCTGATAGGCGTCCTTGTACGGCAGCTCCCTGGCACGCTGCTGCCATTCCTCTTCGAGAACCTGCTCCAGGCGGGCGAAGGCACGGCGCAGCAGGTCCTCGTCAGATGTACCGCGGGTGAAACGATAGGTATCTGGGAAGAAGCGTCCTTCCGGGTGCTGGCCCGACGCACCGATGCGCGACATGATTTCGGCATCAGTCAAACCATCCAGGGTTTGCTCCAGCTTGGGCTGACTCTGCAGGGCGCTACGCAACTGGCGGAAGTTCCAGCCCTCGACCAGGGTCAGGCTGTATTGCACCACTTCGCCACGCTGCCAAAGCCCGATCATGTCCCGCGCCGTCATAGTGGGGGTCAGGCGATACTCGCCGGTGTGCAAGCTCTGCCCGGACAGGTTCAAACGCCAATACAAACGCAACCAGAAGGCATCCTCCAGTACGCCTTCGGCCTCCAACCGCTGAAGCACGCCACTGGGCGTATCGCCCGGACGCACGTCGAGCAGCAGGGCCTCGTCGGTAACGGCCAGAGGCTGCTCGAGCGCAGCATGCTGTTTCCAGGTGAACAGTCCGAGCGCAATCGCCGCCAACAGCAACCCTGTCAGCAGCAGAACAAGAATTTTACGGATCACGAATCACTCAACAGGTCGGCGACAACGGACTGCAGTTTACGGGTCAGCGGACCGACGGGCCAGACGCACTCGGCCAAAGCTGTCACGGGCCAGATGCCGTAAAGGCTGTTGCAGAGGAATACCTCATCGGCCTGCAAAAGCTCGGCATAGCTGATGTCGTCGATCACGACCGGGAGCCCGTGCTGTGCTGCGCGCGCAATGATCTCCGCACGCATGACCCCAGCGACTCCGCAACGAGTCAGCGGCGCGGTGCGCAGTTTGCCGGCTTCCACGATGAACAGATTGCTGAAAACGCCCTCCACCACCCGGCCGGACATATCGCGCATCAACCCTTCCGCGTAGACCGGATCATGCCACTCGGCACGCGCCAACACCTGCTCCAGGCGATTCAGATGCTTGATGCCGGCGAGTCGCGGTTGCTCGGCAAGCCGGGTCTCGCACGGAAATAGCCTGATGCCGGTTTCAGCATGCTGTGGCGGATAAGCTGGAGAGGACGAGCCTAACAGCAGACGCTGCGGCTGACACGGCTGTGGCGTTGCATAACCACGCTGTCCGGCGCCACGCGTGACGATGAGCTTGGCGACGCCCTGCCCCAGTGCCCGGCAGAAGCGCATCAGCTCATTGCGCAGCAGATTTGCATCAACGGGAATGGCGAGCCGCTCACAGCCATCTTGCAGCCGCTGCAGATGGCGTTCGACCAACCGCGCCTGGCCACCTGCGACGCGAATAGTCTCGAACAGCCCATCGCCGTAGGCCAGTCCTCGATCATGAATGGGCAGCCCATCACAGGGCTCCCCGTTCAGCCAGCTCAATGTCACTCGGCGAACCGGCGGAATACCAGCGAACCGTTGGTTCCGCCAAAACCGAACGAGTTGGACACCGCCACCTCAATCGGTCGGGGCTTGGCCTCGTGCGGAACGAAATCGAGGTCGCAGCCTTCATCCGGCTCATGCAGATTGATGGTCGGCGGCGCGACCTGATCACGAATAGCCAGAACACTGAAGATCGCTTCCACCGCACCGGCAGCACCCAGCAGGTGGCCGACCATGGATTTGGTGGAACTGACCGACAGCTCATAGGCGTGATCACCAAATACGCTGCGAATAGCAGCAGCCTCGGCCTTGTCACCTGCGGGAGTCGAGGTGCCGTGTGCATTGATGTAATGCACCTGATCGACATTCAACTGGGAGTCCTTCAGCGCATTGCGGATGCAGCGCGCAGCACCGGCGCCGTCGTCGGGTGGCGAGGTCATGTGGTACGCATCGGCGCTCATGCCGAAACCGATCAGTTCGGCGTAGATGTGCGCCCCCCGGGCCTTGGCATGCTCCAGCTCCTCCAGCACCAGCGCACCGGCACCATCGGAGAGGACGAAACCGTCGCGCCCCTTGTCCCAGGGCCGGCTCGCAGCCGCCGGGTCATCGTTGCGGGTGGACAGTGCGCGTGCTGCCGCAAAGCCTCCGATACCAAGCCCACTGGCAGCCATCTCGGAACCGCCGGCCACCATGACATCCGCCTCGCCATAGGCGATGTTGCGGGCGGCCATGCCAATGCAGTGGGTGCCCGTGGTACAGGCGGTAGCGATCGCATAGTTGGGGCCCTGCAATCCCAGATGGATCGACAGGAAACCAGACACCATGTTGATGATGGAGCCCGGCACGAAGAAGGGAGATATACGCCGCGGACCTTGCTCGATAAGTGCCTTGCAGCTGTTTTCGATATTGGTCAGGCCGCCGATACCGGACCCCATCGCGACGCCGATGCGCTCCCGATTGGCGTCAGTGACCTCCAGCCCGGAATCACGCACCGCCTGGAAACTCGCGGCAAGGCCGTACTGAATGAAGAGGTCGAGCTTGCGTGCCTCTTTTGCCGGCAAATACTGCTCGACATCGAAGCTTTTGATCGACCCGCCAAAACGAGTGGAATAGGCAGAAAGATCCATGTGCTCGATCAGGCCGATACCACTGCGGCCGGCGAGAATTCCCTGCCAGCTGCTTGGCACATCGTTACCCAGTGGCGATAGCATGCCCATCCCGGTGACTACGACGCGTCTACGCGACACAGCGATTACTCCTATACCTAAACGTACTTGGCTCGGTTCCCGCCAAGACAGGAACCATCCCCGGTTGGGTGCAATGGAGCCCCCGCGACCTGGATGAATCCCTCTCAAAGAAAAGCCGCACTACCTCGTTCAAAGGCAGTGCGGCTGTTCCTGTTTCTGAAGCAGATTACAACTTACTGCGCGTGCGCGTTGATGTAATCGATGGCTTCCTGAACGGTGGTGATCTTCTCAGCTTGCTCGTCCGGGATCTCGGTCTCGAATTCCTCTTCCAGAGCCATCACCAGCTCAACGGTGTCAAGAGAGTCGGCACCCAGGTCTTCGACGAAGGAAGCGCTGTTGGTTACTTCCTCTTCTTTAACGCCAAGTTGCTCGGCAACGATTTTCTTGACGCGTTCTTCGATGGTGCTCATACCTTGTTTTCACTCCTATGGAAAAATCAGGCAGCTGGTTTGCGCGGTAGTGTATAGAAAGCGTTTTCCGCATTTCAAGCTGGAAGCAGGCAAGCATGACGCCGCCTTCAACCTTCTGTCTATAAACCAGCTGCGGTTTTATAGCTAATTTAAAGACAGCCTCTAAGACTGTCCTCCTGCGTAGGGCGTCACACTCAGCTCATGTACATGCCGCCATTCACCGGAACGGTAGCACCGGTGACGTAGGCAGCGCCGTCCGAAGCGAGAAACGCAACGACCTTTGCAATTTCTTCGGCCTGACCGAGACGTCCCAGGGGAATCTGCCCCACGAGCGCATCACGCTGGGCTTCCGGCAACTCGCGAGTCATGTCGGTATCAATGAAACCAGGCGCCACGGAATTCACCGTGATACCACGAGAACCGACCTCACGAGCCAATGCACGGCTGAAACCCTCCAGACCGGCCTTGGCTGCCGCGTAGTTTACCTGTCCGGCGTTGCCCATGGCACCAACCACCGAACCGATATTGATGATTCGACCCCAGCGAGCCTTGGTCATGCCGCGCAGCACGGCCTTGGAGAGGCGATACAGGCTATTCAGGTTGGTGTTGATGACGTCATGCCACTCATCATCCTTCATGCGCAGCATCAAGTTATCGCGGGTAATACCGGCATTGTTGACCAGAATTGCCGGCTGTCCGAGATGCTGCTGAATGTGCTCAAGAGTGCTGCTGACAGATTCATCGTTGCCAACATCGAGCACCAGCCCAGCGCCTTCGATACCGTTTTCCCTCAGTGTCTCGGCGATGCGCTCGGCGCCGGTTGGCGTGGTCGCAGTACCAATTACGATCGCGCCCTGGCGGCCCAACTCAAGGGCAATGGCCTGGCCAATACCGCGGCTCGCGCCGGTTACCAACGCCACCTTACCTTGCAGATTCATAGCATTCTCCTTGTTCAAGCCAATGCGGCACGAGCGACCGCGAAGGCCTCGGGGGTATCCAGATTGTAGGTGCTGACGCCCTTGACGCAGCGTTTGTTGAGGCCCGACAGAACCTTGCCGGGTCCGCACTCGACCAGCGAGGTGACGCCACGGTCTCCCAGAGCAACCATGGACTCGACCCAGCGCACCGGACTGTAGAGCTGTGCCAGCAGATCACGCTTGAGCACTTCCAGATCCGCGACGACTGCTGCGCTGACGTTCTGCACCAACGGAATCTGCGGCGCTTGCCATTCGATCGACTCCACCGAGGAAGCGAAGCGTTCGGCAGCCGGACGCATCAGATCGCAATGAGAGGGGACACTCACCGGCAAAGCCATCGCACGCTTGGCACCTTTGGCCTTGCACGCTTCGATCGCGCGCTCTACCGCCGCCGCACTGCCGGCAATCACCACCTGACCCGGAGCGTTGAAGTTGACCGCACTGACCACCTCACCTTGCGCGGCCTCGGCACAGGCGGCCAATACATCGGCATCTTCCAGCCCGAGAATGGCGGCCATGCCGCCCTGCCCGGCCGGCACTGCCTGCTGCATCAATTGACCGCGCAATTCAACCAGCTTGATGGCGTCAGCGAACGGCAGGCTGCCCGCCGCCACCAGAGCGGAGTACTCACCGAGGCTGTGTCCGGCAACGAATGCGGGCTGCGCGCCGCCTTCTGTCTGCCACAAACGCCAGATTGCGATGGAGGCGGCAAGAATCGCCGGCTGGGTCTTGTCGGTCTGATTCAGCTGTTCTTCCGGACCGGTCTGGGTCAACGCCCAAAGGTCGTACCCGAGCGCCGAAGATGCCTCGGCAAAAGTATCGACGACCACGCTTTGCTGGGCACCCAGCTCGGCCAGCATGCCAAGGGACTGAGACCCCTGACCGGGAAAGACGAAAGCAAGTGATGCGGACATGAAACGACTCTCTTGTGGTTCTGTTCGTCTGAAGAATACGCCAGGGACCGGCGTCGCGAATTTCAGTTGGATGGCTGGCCACCACCTGCGGTCACATCATCCACATCATCGTACGGATGAGGCGGCCGCAGAAAATGCCCCAGCCTGCTCCTCAGTTGCCCAGGGAGATCATGCTCGACATCCTGCGCCGCGCGCCGGATCGCTGCTTTGAAGCCGTCCGCGCCGGCACTACCATGACTCTTGACGACAATTCCCTGCAGCCCGAGAAAGCTCGCACCGTTGTACTGAGCCGGATTGAGATCCGCCCGCAGACGGCGCAACAACGGCAATACGACAGCACCGACAATGCGCGCGCCAAGCGAACGCTTGAAAAGCGCCTCGACTCTGGCGACCAGCATCCCAGCCAAGCCCTCGCTGGATTTGAGCAATATGTTGCCGACAAAGCCATCGCATACGACCACGTCGGCTTCACCGCGATACAGACCATCCCCCTCGATGAAGCCCTGATAGTTGAGATCAGCGGCCTGCTGCAACAGCAGCGCGGCTTGCTTGACCTGCTGATTGCCCTTGATCTCTTCGGTACCGACATTCAGCAGCGCGACCCTAGGCTGCTGTCGTCCCAGCGATTCGGCCGCCACAGCCCCCATGACAGCAAACTGGAAAAGCTGCTCGGGTGGGCAATCGACATTTGCGCCCAGGTCCAGCAGCAGGCATGGGTCAGCCTGCGTAGGGAGCGCTGTCACCATCGCCGGCCGATCGATACCTGGCAGCGTTCTCAGAACCTGGCGCGCCAATGCCATCAGCGCGCCGGTGTTACCGGCGCTTACACAAGCATTGGCTTTACCGTCGCGAACCTGCTCGAGGGCAATACGCATGGAAGAGCGTGGCTTGCCACGCAAAGCCTGAGCCGGGCGTTCAGCCATACCAATGATTTCAGACGCATCGACGATTTTCAGGCGCGAACGATCGACCCCAGGATGCTGGGCGACAAGCTGTTCGAGAAGGGAAGATTGGCCGACAAGGACCAGATGCAGCGAGGGGCTTTCAGCCAGACAGGACAGACTGGCAGGAACAATGCAGTGGGGACCGAAGTCCCCACCCATTGCATCGATCGCGATGACCGGAGCGGACAAGGATTACTCGTCAGCGCCCTTGTCGATCACCTTGCGACCACGGTAGAAACCGTCCGGGGACACGTGGTGACGCAGGTGAACTTCACCGGTGCTCTTTTCCACGGACAGAGCGTTCGGCTCGAGAGCGTCATGGGAACGACGCATGTCACGGGCGGAACGGGATTTTTTGTTCTGCTGAACAGCCATTTGGATCAACTCCTAAACGTTTGGGTCACGCTTTAACTGCGCCAGTACGCTGAACGGGTTGGACCGCGTTACCTCGTCCTCACTCGGTTCAGGCTCATCTGGCCCAACCGGCGGCTGGCAAATTTCAGGGTCATGGAGTGGAACAATCGGCAGAGCGAGCAACAGCTCGTCTTCGACCAGCGCCAGCAGATCCAGAGGATCCTCTCCCACTTCCAGCACGTCATACCCTTTGGGCAGGTGCTGGCTGCTCGCCCCTTCATTCACAACCGCGTAATCGCACTCGCTGTGAATCGGCAGAACAACCGGCTCCAGACAACGCTGGCAAATCATTTTGACTTCAACGTCGAGCTGACTACGGATAACCGCAGTACGCTGCTCGTCGCGCCCAAAGGCAAAACTGGCGCGCACCACACCCTGATCATCCTCAAGAGGATCGGCGAGCCGCTTCAGCTGCGACAATTGCAGCTCACCGGCTAGGGTGGCCGCTCGGTCGGCTAGCTTGCGCGGATCAACGTGCGGTGGTATCGGTCCTTTCAACATAAGCGCGGCATTCTAGGGACGCGCCCGCAGCCTGTCAAAGGAATTCCGCCCAGCTTCACGACGCAACGCATACAATCTCGCACCTATATATAAAGGAGGAATCATGCGCCGCCTGCTGCTTGCATCCAGCTCACCCTATCGACAGGAATTGCTCTCCCGGCTGGGACTACCGTTCGAAAGCTGCGCCCCGGATATCGATGAAACCTATCTACCCGGAGAAAGCGCCGAACAACTCGTAAACCGACTCGCCGAGCAGAAGGCCAGAGCACTTGCCGAGCAGTATCCGAATCACCTGATTATCGGCTCCGATCAGGCTGCAGTATTGGACTCGAAGATTATCGGCAAACCGCACACGTTCGAACGGGCAAAACAGCAACTGCAATCCGCCAGCGGCAACAGCGTCCGATTTCTGACCGGACTGGCGCTCCTCGACAGCGCGACAGGCAGAATTCAGACCGACTGCATACCGTTCACCGTACACTTCAGAGAACTAGATGAAGCCCGAATCGAGCGCTATCTGAGAATCGAAAAGCCCTACGATTGCGCGGGCAGTTTCAAGGCTGAAGGATTAGGCATCAGTCTTTTCCGCGCCACCGAAGGCGAGGACGTTACCAGCCTGGTAGGCCTTCCGCTCATCCGCCTGGTGGACATGCTACTGAACGCAGGCTACGACGTTCCGTGAGCGCGAGCCGGCTGCTATCGCAACACCGGCCCCTGCACCCCAACCAGAACAGCCAAGCGTTCGGCGACGCCAGCACCAAGTTTCTTGGTAAAACGATCCAGCGGCGACTCTTTGACAGTGAAGTCCACCAGCTCGGGCTCACCGATCACCTCGCGCGCGACATGCGCCGTACTTCCCAAACCATCGATCAGCCCGAGCTCCAATGCCTGCTCCCCAGACCAGATCAAACCTGAGAACAACTCCGGATGCTGCTCCTCCTGAAGGCGATCGCCGCGACCACGCTTGACGCTGTCGATGAACTGCTGATGGGTGGTAGCCAGCACGCCTCGCCAGAACTGGGTCTCCTCAGGCTTTTCCGGCTGGAACGGATCCAGAAAAGCCTTGTGCTCACCCGCCGTATAGACACGCCGCTCGACGCCGAGCTTTTCCATGGTTTCAACGAAGCCAAAGGTGGCCGCGGTTACACCGATCGACCCCACCAGACTGGACTTGTCAGCATAAATTTCGTCCGCGGCGCTAGCGATGTAGTACGCACCCGACGCCCCCAGGTCGGTAATCACCGCATAGACCTTGATGGTCGGATATTCGCCGCGCAAACGCCGGATTTCGTCATATATATAGCCCGACTGCACCGGACTGCCCCCCGGGCTATTGATTCGCAGCACCACACCCTTGGTATTGGCGTCCTCGAAGGCCGCCCGCAAGGCACCGACGACGTTATCGGCGCTGGCAGGCTCTTCATCCGCGATCATGCCGCGCACATTGATGACCGCCGTATGACTACCCTCCGCGCCCTTGCTGGAACCAAACTGCAGCGCCGGGGAAAACAGGGCCAGCGCGCCGAACAGGTAAATGAAGGTCAATAACTTGAAGAAGATACCCCAGCGCCTAGCGCGCCGCTGCTCCTGAACCCCTGCAAGCAGCGTCTTCTCCAGCAGCTTCCAGCTGTTACGATCATTCTTGGACTCGTCTACCGGAGCCTTCCACTCATCCGACATTTGCATTCACCTCAGAAACCGCCAAGGAGCGCAGCCAATCACCAAGCTCCGAAAAATGATTGATCACAGTGCGCGGCTTGCACTGCTGCAGGATGTGCAGTGGTTGTGCGCCATAAGCGACAGCTACGCCATCCACACCCGCGCGATGAGCCATCTGCAGGTCAAACACCGAATCACCGACCATCAGCGCCTGCTCCGGACGAGCACCGCAGTGAGAAAGAATCTGGTGAATCATCAGCGGATCGGGCTTGCTTGCCGTCTCGTCCGAACAACGGGTGATATCGAAGAAGTCCTCCCACCCCTGCCCAGCCAAAACGCGATCAAGGCCGCGACGCCCCTTTCCAGTCGCGACAGCGAGCATATACCCGGCGTCACGGAACTCGGATAGCGCCTTGGCGACTCCCGGATAAAGAGCTGAAGGCTGGGTCTCCAGGGACAGATAATACTCGCTATAGCAGTGACGAAAATCCTCGATCAGCGCGACATCCGCCTGATCCGGATACAACACGCCAATCGCTTCCGGCAAGGCCAACCCGATGATGCCTTTGACCGAGGCATCATCGACCTGCGGCAAACCACAATTTTGCGCCGCAACATGTATCGACTCGACAATACGCCCGATCGAGTCGACCAGCGTGCCATCCCAATCAAATATCAGAACCCGGTACTCACTCACCGAGACGCTCCAGCGTTCGCGCCCACATTTCGTCGACGGGCGCCTCCAGGGATAACTCACCGCCATCAGGCAGCGGAACCTTCAGCGCGTATGCATGCAGGAACAATCGCTTGCCGCCTAGCTCGCGAATCTCGCGAGTGAACTCCTCATCACCGTACTTGCTGTCGCCGGCGATGCTGTGCCCGGCATGGCGCGCGTGCACACGAATCTGGTGCGTGCGACCGGTAACTGGCTTGGCCTCCACTAGTGTTGCGAAGTCACCAAAGCGACGAAGCACGCGAAACAATGTCAGCGCTTCCTTGCCATCCTCGGTCACCTCGACCATTCGCTCACCAGAGCGCAGCGTGTTCTTCAGCAACGGCGCATTGACCTGCTTCTTCGAGGTTTCCCAGCGGCCACGCACCAGAGCCATATAACGCTTGTCTACACCGTCACCGCGCAACGCCTGATGCAGGTGGCGCAACATGCTGCGCTTCTTGGCGACCATCAGCAGACCGGAGGTATCGCGATCCAGTCGATGCACCAATTCAAGCTCCTTGGCATCAGGGCGCAGCTGCCGCAAAGCCTCGATCACCCCGTAGCTGAGTCCGCTACCACCATGCACAGCTATGCCGGCCGGTTTATTCAGTACGATGAGCGCCTTGTCCTCGTGCACGATGGCCTTTTCCAGCCTTTCCAACAGTCCTTGAGCAAGCGGCTCAGGCTCGTCGCGCTCGGCCAGGCGCAGCGGCGGCACGCGCACCAGATCACCGGCTTGCAACTTGTACTCAGGCTTGATGCGCCCTTTGTTCACACGCACCTCGCCCTTGCGCAAGATGCGGTAGATCAACGTCTTGGGCACGCCTTTGAGCTGGTTGCGGAGAAAGTTATCAATGCGCTGGCCGGCAAGTTCCGGCGCGACCTCGAGTATTTGCACACCGGAGGTCTGGGAGGGGGTATTGGTCATCGTGGCATCATATCAATTTTCATGGAATTGAAGCACTTAAACATTGCTGTTATAGTCGCGAACGCCGCCAAAAGCGGTCAGGTCCAGGGATGCCAGCGATACCGCCAACCCAGACCGGCAAAAAAAATGTTCTAGGACGTGAGGCCGTCCGACGGAGCTTCCCTCAAGTAGCGGAGAAGTTGCGAAACAAGCCTTGAAGACATGATGCGTGCCCCCTATGGGAATCGCGATAATCGACAACCCGCTCCCCGGATTCTGCGAGCGGCACCCGATTTTCAAAGTATGCGTGTTGGGTGGAGATGCACAGCATCGGATTGCGTAGCAAAGGCTTTCACAGACGCTTCATTCCGTCCGCTACCGATGCCTGATTCCTCCTCCCGAACCATTGCTTCTGTTCCGACAGCAAGCAGGAGACGTCGTCGCGACGCCGGCCCATTTGGCCGCACATCGCTGGACACTGGAGTGCTTTACAACCATTCCTGACTCACCTGACACCGACCGCGAGAGTCGTGTGTGCCGAACGCCGTTTCCGGATGCCACGGAAACCGACGGTACTACATGAAAAGAATGCTAATTAACGCAACTCAGCCCGAAGAGTTGCGTGTCGCACTGGTCGACGGCCAACGTCTGTTCGATCTGGACATCGAATCAGGTGCCCGCGAGCAGAAGAAAGCCAACATCTACAAGGGCAAGATCACCCGCGTCGAGCCCAGTCTCGAAGCTGCTTTCGTCGACTTCGGCGCCGAGCGCCATGGCTTCCTCCCCCTCAAGGAAATTTCTCGCGAATACTTCAGCAAGTCGCCTGAAGGCCGCGTGAACATCAAGGACGTCCTGCGCGAAGGCCAGGAAGTCATCGTTCAGGTCGAAAAAGAAGAGCGCGGCAACAAAGGCGCTGCACTGACCACCTTCATCAGTCTGGCCGGCCGTTATCTGGTCCTGATGCCGAACAATCCGCGTGCTGGTGGCATTTCGCGCCGCATCGAAGGTGAAGAACGCAATGAATTGCGTGAAGCCCTGAACGGTCTCGATATCCCCGCTGACATGGGTCTGATCGTCCGCACGGCAGGCCTGGGCCGCTCCAGCGAAGAGCTGCAGTGCGACCTCGACTATCTGTTGCAGCTCTGGACCGCAGTCAAGGATGCGTCCCAGGATCGCCCTGCGCCATTCCTGATCTATCAGGAATCCAACGTCATCATCCGCGCCATCCGCGACTACCTGCGCCAGGACATCGGCGAAGTGCTGATCGACAGTGTCGAAGCACAGGACGAGGCATTGAGCTTCATCCAGCAGGTGATGCCGCAGTACGCCAGCAAGATCAAGCTGTACGAAGATTCCGTACCGCTGTTCAACCGCTTCCAGATCGAAAGCCAGATCGAGACGGCCTTCCAGCGTGAAGTAAAACTACCTTCCGGCGGCTCCATCGTCATCGATCCGACCGAAGCACTGGTATCCATCGACATCAACTCGGCTCGCGCCACCAAGGGTGGCGACATCGAAGAAACCGCCCTGCAGACCAACCTGGAGGCGGCCGAGGAAATCGCCCGCCAACTGCGTTTGCGCGACATCGGCGGACTAATCGTCATCGACTTCATCGACATGACCCCGGCCAAGAACCAGCGCGCAGTCGAGGAGAAGATGCGCGAAGCACTGGAAGCCGACCGTGCACGTATCCAGGTCGGCCGTATCTCGCGCTTCGGTTTGCTGGAAATGTCCCGCCAGCGTCTGCGCCCCTCTCTGGGCGAGACCAGCGGCATCGTCTGCCCACGCTGCAACGGCCAAGGCATCATTCGTGACGTCGAATCGCTGTCGCTGGCGATTCTGCGCCTGATCGAAGAAGAAGCCCTCAAGGACCGCACCGCCGAGGTTCGCGCCCGCGTGCCGTTCCAGGTAGCAGCATTCCTGCTCAACGAGAAACGCAACGCGATCACCAAGATCGAGCTGCGCACCCGTGCGCGCATCTTCATCCTGCCGGACGATCACCTGGAAACGCCGCACTTCGAAGTTCAGCGACTGCGTGACGACAGCCCAGAAATCATGGCAGGCCAAGCCAGCTACGAAATGAGCCCGACCGAGGCCGAAGAAGCTCAGCCGGTCAGCTCCACACGCACCCTGGTTCGTCAGGAAGCGGCGGTCAAGACCGCACCGCAGCGCACCGCACCGGCGGCAGCCGCCGCAGCGCCAACCGAAACACCCGTTGCCGCGCCGGTGCAGGAACCAAGTCTGTTCAAGGGCCTGATCAAATCCCTGGTCGGACTGTTCGCAGGCGAGACGAAAGAACCGCAGGCCACAGCCGAAGTCGAGAAGAAGCCCGCCTCGCCGCGCCCGCAGCGCAATGACGAGCGCCGCAGCGGACGCCAGCAGAACCGTCGCCGCGATTCGCGCGGTGGCCGTGATGAGGAGCGCAAGCCGCGCGAAGAACGCCAGCCCCGTGAGGAGCGCCAAGCTCGCGAGGAGCGTCAGCCCCGCGAAGAGCGCCAGCCGCGCCCACCACGCGAGGAACGCAAACCCCGTGAACAGGCCGAAGTTGCCGAAAGCCAGCCGCGCCGCGAGCGAGCCCCACGCGAGGACCGCAAGCCCCGCGAGGAGCGTAAGCGCGAACTGCGAGCACCAATCGACGAAGCTCCGATCGCTGTAGCAGCAGAAGAAGAGCAGGCCGAGCGGCAACCACGCGCCCCGCGCGAAGAGCGCAAACCGCGCGCCGAACGGCAAGCCCCGGTAGCCGCCGATGAGCTGCTGCAGCAAACCGAGGATGCGAACGAAGCCGAGGACGCCCAGGACTCCAACGAGGGCAGCGAAGGCAACGACGGCGACCGCCCACGCCGCCGCTCCCGCGGCCAGCGTCGTCGCAGCAATCGCCGTGAGCGTCAGCGTGACGCCAACGGTAACGAAATCGACGAGGTCGACGAGAGCAACGCCCCGGTGAAAACCGAGGAAATCGCCGTCGCAGCAACAGCCGCCGCCCTGGCCGCGAACACCGCCGACACCGAAGCGGCGCCACAGGCCAAGCTCGCTGATGACGCCGTGATTCAAACCAGCACCGAAGGTGTAGCGACGATTGTCGAGCATGCGCCAAGCGTGGAAAGTACGGACGAGCAGTCGATAGCTATCGAAGCTGCAGACGAGACATCGACACACGCTGCCGAAGTTGCGCCGAGCGAAGCACCACAGGTCGTCCAAGCCAACGACACCCCACAGCCTGCCCCGGAGCCGGTGGTCGAGAAAGTCGAAGTCGCACCGACCCTGGCGCCAGTACTGACGCCTAGCGGACGCGCGCCTAATGATCCGCGCGAGGTCCGTCGCCGTCAGCGTGAAGCCGAGCGTCTGGCCAAGGAAGCGGCAGAAGCCGACGCCAAGGCCGCAGCGGAGCAACCTCTGGCCAGCCCGGAGATCGTCGCCAGCGAGCCAGTCGTCGAAGCGCAAGTTGAACAAGTTGCGGAGCCGGTGCCTGCCGACGCCCAGCCTGAGCCGTTCGCCGAGCCAGTCACCACCCTCCACGAGCAGCCGCTCGCCGAGGCTGACGAGCCCGCCGAACAAGCACAGGTGTCGACCGCTGAAGTAGACGAGCAGAAGCCAGAAGCACCGACAACTGAGGAAGTGGTTCAGCCATCACCCCAGGAGTCGGAACAAGCTGCAGAAGGTGACCAGCCAGATAACCGTGAGAAGCCGCAAGGCTGAACACCGCTGGCCAAAAAAGGGATGCTTCGGCATCCCTTTTTTTTTGCATTGTCCCGTCCTGAATAAGGTTTACACCTTCGTCTTATTCGTCGGGAGAACGCTCATGGCAGAAGGGGTGCGGCGCAGTCAGCAAGGCTACTCACTGCCCCATCTCTCCCCGAAAAAGCCGTCACTGCGAGCTTGAGAAGCCGGACCGGCTGCAGGTCGAAATTGAGCTCGCTTACATCCGATGCACATCGCAGATTCTGCTTGGTTGCCCGCGCTAGGCGAACCGAAGTGCGCGATCAGTACAACTCAAGAAGGACGCGAGCGACCAGAACCAGATATCTACAACACCGCACGGCCTGGCTTTAAAGCAGCCAAAACTGACCGTACGAGTCGTAGTCAGAGCACATTTGGCTCGATCTCAAGGCTGACGCCGAAGCGCTCCAGCACATCGACCTGGATACGTCGCGCCAGGTCCAGCAGCTGCACCCCCGTGGCCAGGCCATGATTGACCAGCACCAACGCCTGCAGCCGATGAACCCCTGCGTCGCCGTCACGAAATCCCTTCCAGCCAGCCTTCTCGATCAGCCAGCCAGCCGCCAGTTTCACTTGACCGTCGGCTTGCGGATAACCGACCAGCTCGGGGTAACGGTCGCGCAGCGTCTGAGCAGCGGCAGCCGGCACCAGCGGATTCTTGAAGAAACTCCCGGCATTGCCCAGCCGCTGTGGATCCGGCAGCTTTTCACTGCGGATGGCACAAACAGCTCGGCTCACATCCTGCGCGGAAGGTACGGTAATCCCCTGCTCCGCCAAACGCTGGCGGATCGGCCCATACTCAAGATGCAGCGCTGCCTGGCGACGCAACGCGAAACGCACTCGCAGAATCAGAAAACGCCCGGGCTGCTGTTTGAACAGACTGTCGCGATAACCGAATGCGCAGTCGTCCTCGCTGAACTCACGGATGATCCCAGTTTCACTATCCAGTGCAGTGAGCCCTGCAAATACGTCCTTGATCTCGACACCGTAGGCACCGATGTTCTGGATTGGTGATGCACCAACGGTACCTGGTATCAGGCTCAAATTCTCGAGGCCCGCCAAGCCTTGCTCCAGCGTCCAGAGCACGAATGGGTGCCAGGGCTCGCCTGCCTGCGCCTCGACCAGAACCTGCTCGGCAGACTCATCGATGATGCGTTTGCCACGGCTGGCCATATGCAGGACAAGCGCCGGCACGTCACGAGTCAGCAGCAAGTTGCTGCCTCCACCGATCGGCAGCAGCGGAACGTCGAGCCGACGCGCCTGGGCGAGCGCGTCACGAACATCCTCATCGTTATGAGCGGCCGCGAAGTAGCGCGCACGCTGATCGACAGCGAACGTGTTGAATGCCTTGAGTGATCGGTTTGATTCGAGGGTCAGGCTCACAGTCGTCCCTTCAATTCCACGAGCAGCGCATCACAGGCCTCCTCGAGGAGATCCAGTACTTCCTCGAAGCCATCTGTCTCGCCGTAGTAAGGGTCTGGCACCACGCCACGCGCCAGGTCGTAACGGCGTACCAAAAGATCAAGCTCCGCCCTGCTCGCTTCGGGGCGCAAGGCCTCCAGTCGAGCCAGGTTGTCGTGATCCATCGCCAGAATAAGGTCGAAACGCAGGAAGTCTTCCGGCTGCACCTGGCGCGCGCGCAGCGCTGTCAGCCGATAGCCGCGTTTGCCGGCCGCGGCGCAAGCACGCGAGTCCGGAGCCTTGCCCACATGCCAATCGCCGGTCCCAGCAGAATCGATCTCGATCCGACTGCCGAGCCCGGCCTGCTCGACGCGCTGGCGAAACACGCCTTCGGCGGTGGGCGAGCGGCAGATGTTGCCCATGCAGACGAACAGGATTCTCATCTCAGCCGCCCAGCAGACGACGGACCCGCTCCAGGTCTTCCGCGGTATCCACTCCCGCAGGCGGTGCCTGTACCGCGTCTGCAACGTGAATACGCTGGCCGTGCCAGAGCGCGCGCAACTGCTCCAGACACTCGGTGTCCTCGAGCCAGCAAGGACCCCAGGAAACGAAATCAGCGAGGAAACCGGCGCGATAGGCGTAGATACCAATGTGCCGGCGGTACGGCACGCCAACAGGCAGTACGCTGCGATCGGCGGCAAACGCATCTCTTGCCCAGGGCAGCGGCGCCCGGCTGAAGGTCAGCGCCAGGCCATTGGTGTCCGAGAGCACCTTTACCACGTTTGGATTGAACAGCGCCTGCACATCGCTCAATGGTTCGGCGAGCGTGGCGATGGCCGCCTCGGGGTGCGCAGCCAGATTGGCGGCAACCTGATCAATGACTGCCGGGGGAATCAGCGGCTCGTCGCCCTGCACGTTGACCACGATGGCGTCACTCGGCAGACCAAGCTGCTCGCACACCTCAGCCAGCCGGTCGGTGCCGGAGTTGTGGTCGGGGCGGGTCAAAACAACCTGCGCACCGAATGCCGAGCAGGCATCGACGATGCGCGAGTCGTCGGTGGCGATGACCGCGCGCTGAGCCGTGCTCTTGCTTGCCTGCTCCCACACGTGCTGGACCATCGGCTTGCCGGCTATGTCCTGCAACGGCTTGCCAGGCAGGCGGGTCGAGGCATAGCGGGCGGGAATCACGACAGTGTAGGCAGTGGTCATTTGTCGAGGCGCTCATCCACGTCCAGCGTACGGGCCTCGCTCTCGAGCATCACCGGGATGCCATCGCGCACGGGAAACGCCAGGGCGTCGGCCTTGCAGATCAGTTCCGACTTGTCATCGGTCAGCTTCAGCGGCCCCTTGCATAGTGGGCAGGCCAGTATGTCGAGCAGTTTGGTATCCATGCGCAGTCCTTGGAAGCGTTCGACTGCGATGGCAGTGCGAGCGGCTTAAGAGTGATCGGGCAGCAATCGCGCCAACTGGCCGTCGAACCAAGTGACGAAAGCCGCAGAAGGTACGGCGTGCACCTGGAGATATGACCAACCCGGCGGTGCGAATGCCCGGCATTTCACCGCATCCTTCTCGGTCATCACCAACGGCAGGGCTGGGCTGAACTCCAGCTGCTCCTGGCTGTAGGCGGCATGATCGGCGAAGGGGTGCGGAATCGGACGCCAGTGTAGCGTTTCGAGCGTGGTGAAGAAACGCTGCGGGTTGCCGATGCCAGCCACCGCGTGCAGCAGCTGGCCGGCGGGAAAGTGATCGAGAGGCCAGCGTTCGCCGGAGCACAGTTCGACCAGCGCGACCGGCTTAAGGCTGAACGCATAGCCGTCGGCGGTATCCGAATCGGTGCCGTTGACCAGCACAGCATCCACGCTATTCAGGCGTTCGGCCGGTTCGCGCAAGGGGCCAGCCGGCAGGCAGCGCCTGTTGCCCAGCCCGCGTGCCGCGTCGATCAGTACGAGTTCGAGGTCCCTGGCCAGCCGATAGTGCTGCAGGCCATCGTCGGAAAGGATCAGGTCAAGCGATTCGGTCTCCAGCAGGCACCGTACCGCGCGTGATCGGTCGGGATCTATCATAAGCGGCACGCCGGTACGCTGCACGATCAACAGCGGCTCGTCGCCTGATTGCTCCGCCGAGTGTTCGGGTTGAACGCGCCAGGGCAGCGCCGAGGGCTTGGCACCGTAGCCGCGGCTGACGACGCCGACGCGCAGCCCGCGGCTGCGGCAATGCTCGATCAGCCAGAGAATCAGTGGAGTCTTGCCTGTTCCACCTACGGTGATGTTACCCACCACGATGACCGGCACTGGTGCACGATAGGCAGCGCTTTCACCTTTGAGAAAGCGCCGTCGCTTTGCCTCGACCACGCGCCGATAGAGTAGCTCCAGCGGAGCCAGCACCCATAGGGCCGGATGCCCCTGATACCAGGCGCGTTGCAGGCGATCGGCGAATGACATCAGGGAGAGGCCTGCGCCTCGACCGTGGTGATGCGCAGCTGGCCGAAGCCCAGCTTGCCGGCGGCATCCATCGCGGTGATCACCGCCTGATGCGGGGTCTTGCCATCGGCACTGATGACCATCGGCAGCCGATTGTCACCGCCTGATTCCTTGCTCAACGCCGCCATCAGCGAATTGAGGTCGCTCTTCAAGAGCGCTTTGCCGTTGAGCGAATAATTGCCGGCCACGTCGATCAGCACTTCCAGCTGACGGACCTCGGCATCCTGCGGCGGCGTACCGCTGGCGGCTTCCGGAAGATCGACCTTGAGCTGCGTTTCACGGGTGAAGGTCGTGGTGACCACGAAGAACAACAGCAGGATGAACACCACGTCGATCAGCGGTGCCAGCCCAATCTCCACGTTCTCCCGGGGTTTGCGACGGAATTTCACGCCTTGTCCTCACCGAGATCGACATCGCGGTCACCCTGCACCACCTCCACCAGCTTGATCGCTTCCTGCTCCATGCCAACGACCAGCTCGTCAACGCGACGCTGCAGAAAGCGATGGAAGAACAGCGCGGGAATACCAACCATCAGGCCAGCGGCTGTGGTGATCAGCGCCTTGGCGATACCGCCGGCGAGCAGCGGCGCGTTGGCCATGCCAGAGCCCATGAAGGCGCTAAAGATCTCGATCATGCCCAGCACCGTTCCCAGCAGGCCAAGCAAGGGCGCGATGCCGGCAATGGTGCCCAGCGCGTTGAGGTAACGCTCCAGGTCGTGAACGACCCTGGCCGCGGCTTCCTCGATGCATTCCTTCATGATCTCGCGACCACGCTTGGAGTTGCTGAGGCCGGCGGCAAGAATCTCACCCAAAGGCGAATCCGCGCGCAGCTCCTTGAGCTTCTGGTTGCTGAGTTTCTTGTCCTTGATCCACTTCCACACCTGGCCAAGCAGATGCGGCGGCGTGACACGACTCGGGCGCAGCGTCCACAGGCGCTCAGCAACGATGCCGGCGGCGGCGATGGAACACAGGATGATTGGCAGCATTATCCAGCCGCCTGCTTTGACCAGCTCCCACACGAGATGAATCCCCCTCGAAAAAGTGGCGCCACTCTAGCATAGGGCCGCGGGGTCGCCGACGGCCGCCGTTCTCATTTTTCCCGCCAGAACCGACGTTCCGCACGCTGTATCTCCGCCACCGAGAAATCGCCGAGATCGATGCGGATCGCGCCGTGCAAGGCGGTGTCGTAAATGTCGATCGCGGACGCTTCGAGGCGAGCGGTCACAGTCGAATGAGGATGACCGAAAGCGTTGTGCAGGCTGCGCGAGATCAGCGCGGCGCTCGGTTCCACCGCTCGCAGGAATGGCTCCGACGATGAGCTGCGGCTGCCGTGATGAGGCAATAGCAACCACTGCGCCTTTACGTCCTGTCCGCTGAGCAGCAAAGCCTGCTCCGCGGCCTGATCGATATCGCCGGTAAGCAGCACCCGTTCGCCATTGGCCTCGACCAGCAGAACGCATGACGTCTGATTGCTTTCCCGGGCCGCCTGCCATTGCCAGAGACTGAAACGCACGCCGTTCCACCGCCACTCGGCACCGTTTTCACAGGGCTTGGCATTCAGATCGGTCGCATGTCGTTGCGGCTCCCCACTGACGGTCCGCGCGACCGGAAGCAGTCGACGGATCGCCTGAGCGCCACCGGAATGATCGTTATCCGCATGGCTCAGCAGCAGTATGTCCAGCCTCTTCACGCCCAGGCTTCGCAGCGACGGGAACACGACACGCTCGCCGGTATCGAAATCACCCTGTCTCGGTCCCGCATCGTAGAGCAACGCGTGCTCCCGGGTCCGCACCAGTACCGAAAGCCCCTGCCCCACATCCAGCACCGAGACCTGCGCCCGTCCTTCGGCTACTTCGGAATACGGGGGATACACCAACGGCGCCAGGAGCACCAGTCCGAGCGCACGCACCGGCACACCTGACGGCAATAACATCAACAGCACACCCAGCCCAATCATCAGCAAGGCCCAGATGGGTATACCGACCGCCAGCCAGGCGGGTTGCCAGGTAGCCATGGCGGACAGCAGCTCGAACAGCAGCGCCAGCGAGGTGCCGACCAACCAGAGTAGCGTCTCGCCGATAGCGCCCAACGGCAGAAGCAACGTACCGAGCAGCGCGAAGGGAACGGTGAGGCTTACCCAGGGTACGGCAATCAGATTGGCCAAAGGCCCGCTGGCGCTGACCGGCAGTCCCAGCGTCAGTAACAGAGGCAGCAGGCCGAGGGAAGCTGCCCATTGGGCGCGCGTCAGCGTCGCCCACCACTTCCATCGGCCGAGCCGACCGGAGAACGCCAGCGCGAGCACCGCAACGGCCCCGAATGAGAGCCAAAACCCCGGCTGCAACGAGACCAGGGGATCGACCAGCAGGACACCATTCAGCGCCAGCAACAGCGGCTGCCAGACACCCAGATGACGAAAGCGCAAGCGCCAGAGCAGGACCACGGCGACCATGAGACACGCACGACGCACCGGCACATCGAACCCCGCGAGCCATCCATAGGAAAGCGCACCAGCGAGAGCCAACGCGCATGCGCATGGAAGCCAGGGCCAACGGCTGGGCCAGAAGCCCCATCGAGCTGCTAGCGCAACCAGTCCGTATAGCAAGCCAGCCAGCATGCCGATGTGCTGTCCGGATATGACCATCAGGTGCACCGTGCCGGTGTCCTGCAACACCTGCCAATCCTCACGACTCAGGCCGGAGTCATCACCGACCACCAGTGCCGCGATCGCGCCTTGTCGACCGGACGCGGAGACCTCCATCAGACGGAGCCTCAAGCGGTCGCGCCAACTATTCACGGAGTGCGGCGCGAAGAGGCGCTCTCCCGCCTTGACCGAACCGGTCGCGCCAATGCGACGAGCCAGCAACCAGGCTTCGTAGTCGAACGCATGCGGATTGACCAGGCCACGCGGACGTTTCAGTCGAGCCGCAAGCCGCCAGCGCTCGCCGGCCCGCACTTGCGGGCCGCCGTACCAGGACAGACGCACCTTCGACGGCAGCCCAGCATGCCTCGACTCGATATCCTCCAACTCGAAGCGCACGACATCGCCCGTGCTGGTGGGCAATCCACTGACCGTCCCCTGGATCCAGTATGTCCGGCCATCTTGCGAAACGGGCAGGCGATCATCAATGGCACTCTGGCACTGCCAGCATGCCCAGGCGAACCCGAGGAGAAGCAACCCGGACGACGCCCAGCGCCGACGCGAAAGCAGCAAGCCCCCCAGCACGCCAAGCACGCACAAAATCCAGAAAGAGGGCAACGCCGGTAAGAAACGGGGCAAGACGAGGCCTGCCGCGAGCGCCAACATCCATGTGCGCATGATTTTTCGACTCCTGGAATCCATTCCGGGACCGCTGTGGGCGGATGGTCAATTTGTCGCGGGTGTAGACCTAATGTCACAAAACTCCTGTCAGCGCCGCATCGCGATTCGAGGCATAATCGCCGGGCTGCAGCCTGCCAGAGAACCTTCATGCCGCGTCGCTTTTTCAAACGCTACATGCCGCACCCCGATCGCATCAAGACTAACAAGTCCCTGCGTTTTCTCGGCGCGCTGATTCACGATCCCAATCTCTGGCATCTCAATAGGCACTCGGTGGCGCGAGCCATGGCTATCGGCCTGTTTTGGGCGATGATTCCGATGCCCATGCAGATGCTCGCGGCGGCCGTCTGTGCACTTCCCGCGAGAGCCAATCTGCCCATCGCGGTAGGTTTGGTCTGGCTGACCAACCCGCTGACCATGCCTCCGGTGTTCTATTGCAATTACAAGGTCGGTACCTGGCTATTGGATACACCTGCCTCTGACATGCCGGCAGAATTGAGCCTGGCCTGGGTAAGTCACATGCTGCAGCACAACTGGCAGCCGCTGTATCTGGGCTCGCTGGTTTCGGGCGTCGTTTTCGCCATCCTCGGCTACGTTCTAACTCAGGCCTACTGGCGCTGGTGGGTCGGGCGCAGCTGGCGCCGGCGACAGAACGGCCGGCGCTAACGGCCATCACTCGTAGCGCAGTGCCTCGGCCGGCTGGGTCTGCGCGGCTCGCCATGCCGGATAGAGCGTAGCCAAGAAACTCAAGGTCAGCGCCGCGACCGATACCAGCACGACGTCCTCCAGACGCAGCTCCGATGGCAGGGTGCTGATGAAGTAGACGTCGGAACTAAAGATATGCTGGCCTGACACTTTTTCCAGCCAGGCCACCAGAGCACTTACGTTCAGCGCACCGAGTACGCCCAGGATCACGCCTATCACGGTGCCACTGAAGCCAATGATGCTGCCCTGAACCATGAAGATCGCCATGATCTGCCGTGGAGTCGCGCCAAGCGTGCGCAGAATCGCGATATCGGCTCGCTTGTCGGCAACGACCATGATCAGCGTCGCAATGATATTGAAGGCCGCCACCGCAACGATCAGCATCAACAACAGGCCAATCATGGTCTTTTCCATCTTCATCGCGCTGAATAGGCTGCCCTGCGTATAAGACCAGTCCTCCACGCGGTAGCCATCTCCGAGCATTTCAGCCACTTGCGCCGCCACCTCCGGCGCTCGATACAGGTCGCTCAGCTTAAGCCGCACGCCCTGCACCTGCTGCGGCGCCCAACGATGGATCTGCGCAGCATCGGCGCGGTGGATCATCCCCAGGCTGCCGTCCAGGTCGGCGCCCACTTTGAATACGCCAACCACATTCAGCCGCTGCATGCGAGGCGTGACTCCACCGGGCGAGGAGCTCACTTCCGGCACGATCAGTGTCAACTTGTCGCCCAGCTTCAGACCGAAGCGCCGGGCGGTCATCAAGCCGACGATGACGCCGAACTCACCCGGTTTCAGCGCATCCAGACTGCCTCCGACCAGGCGATCACCGATGATGGATACATCCGCCTCAGCCTGCGGATCGATACCGCTGATCTGAATCGGCTGCATGCTGCCCTTGAATGACAGCATGCCTTCGAGCTGGGTGACGGGTGCGCTGCCGACAATCTGAGGATGCGCCGACAGGCGCGACGCGACGGCCTGCCAGTCGTCCAATGGCTGATCACCGATGACGGTGGCGTGGGACACCATCCCGAGAATGCGCGAGCTCATCTCGCGCTGAAATCCGTTCATCACGGACAGGACCATGATCATCGCCAACACGCCAAGTGCCAGGCCGATCAGCGAGGTCAGGGAGATGAACGAGATGAAATGGTTGCGCCGCTTGGCACGGGTGTAGCGGCTGCCGATAAAGACACTCAGAGGCCTGAACATCATTCGACCACCAGACGTCCGTCTTCCAACCGCAGGATCTGATCCATCTGCGCGGCAAGCTGACGGTCATGGGTAACCACCAGGAAGGCGGTCTGCAACGACTTGCTGAGCTCCAGCATGAGGTCCTGGATGCCTTGCGCCGTGTGATGGTCAAGATTTCCGGTAGGTTCGTCGAGCAGTACCAGCGCCGGCTCGTTCACCAGCGCCCGTGCAATCGCCACACGCTGGCGTTCACCGCCCGAGAGCTCCGCCGGCTTGTGCTCGAGGCGATGCCCGAGTCCGACACGCGTCAACAGCGCAGCGGCCTTCTGCCGCGCTTCCGGGATCGGCGTCCGGCCGATCAGCAACGGCATGCAGACGTTCTCCAGTGCAGTGAATTCGGCGAGCAGGTGATGGAACTGGTAAACGAAGCCCAGCGCGCGGTTACGCAATAACCCGCGATCCTTTTCGTTGAGCGCCGAAAGCTCTTCACCGGCCAGCCAGACACTGCCCTCACTGGGCGTATCCAGCCCGCCAAGCAGGTTCAACAGGGTGCTCTTGCCCGAGCCGGAACTGCCGACGATGGCGACGCGCTGCCCCGGGAACAACTCGAGTTGCAGGCCGGACAGCACTTCCACCGACTCCGGACCCTGCTCATAGCGTTTGCCAAGATTGCGGCAGCTCAGCACCGCGTGCTTTTGCGAAGAAAGCTCGTTCATAACCTGTTCACTCATAACGTAGCGCCTCTGCCGGCTGGGTGCGCGCAGCGCGCCAGGCCGGATACAGGGTCGCGAGGAAACTCAGGACCAGCGCGGCAACACAGACCTGGATGACGTCGGCCGCCATCAGCCGTGACGGCAGATAGTCGATGAAATAGACGTCGGCGCTGAGAAACTTATGTCCGATCAGGCGTTCCAGGGCAGCGATCCAGCTGCTGACATTGACTGCCGCGAACATGCCCAGCAGCGCCCCGACCAAGGTGCCGACGACGCCGATCACCGTACCCTGGACCATGAATATCGCCATGATCTGTTTCGGCGTCGCGCCCAGCGTGCGAAGAATGGCGATATCGCCGCGCTTGTCGGTTACTACCATCACCAGCGTCGAAATGATGTTGAACGCCGCCACCGCCACGATCAGCAGCAACAACAGTCCGATCATGGCCTTCTCCATGCGAATCGCCTGGTACAGGTTGCCATGGGTGCGGGTCCAGTCACGGGAATAGAAATCATCGCCGAGCTGGCCGGCCAGCTCCCAGGCAATGCGGGGCGCCTGGAACAGGTCGTCGAAACGCAGACGAACTCCCTGGACCTGGTCCGGCTTCCAGCGCTGCAGCCGTGCTATGTCAGCGATGTTCGCCAGCGCAACGTAGCCATCGATCTCGCCGGCTCCGACATGAAAGATTCCGGTCACGGTAAAACGCTTCATGCGCGGGAACACCCCAGCTGGAGTCACGATGACTTCGGGCGCCACGAAGGTGATCTTGTCCCCCACGCCGACACCGAGCTTGGTCGCAGCCTTGTCACCGATGACGATGCCGAACTCGCCTGCGGCGAGATCGTCCAGCGAACCCTCGCGGAAAAACTGATCGATGATCGAAACCCGCCGTTCAGCCTCGGGGTCCACTGCGTTGATCAGGATTTTGGTCACCTGCCCCTGATGGGTCAGCAACCCCTGGCTTTGAATGAAAGGTGCCGTCGCCGCGACCTGGGAGTGCCCTTTGAGGCGCTTCCCAAGTGTCTGCCAGTCGCCAATTGGCGTCGGGCTTTCGATCGTCGCATGCGGCACCATGCCCAACACGCGGGTACGCATCTCGTGATCAAAGCCGTTCATCACGGAAAGCACGACGATCATCACCAGCACACCCAGGGCGAGCCCGATCATGGATGTCAGGGAGATGAAGGAGACGAAGAGGCTACGACGTCTGGCGCGGGTGTAACGCGCGCCGATAAAGACGGACAGCGGTCTGAACATAAGATCGACGGGTTCGCTGGCGGGGGAAGAAACAACATGCAGCTGACGTCACCGCGGGGCCTGATACACTCTGGCCATTACTGCATCCGGGGTATCGCCATGCCGACACAAGACACTGAAGAACGCCGCGAATACTACCGTATCGAGGATCGTGTGGCACTGGAAATCATCCCGGCCGGCCAAGGCCAGGAGGCCGACGCAGCGCCCCTACCGCCGCTTTTCAGCCTGCTCGGCGAGCTGCACCAACTTGATTTCGAAGCGCAGCATTTGTTGCGGCAGATTGCCGAGAGCAATCGCACGCTGGCCAATTACCTGAAGGTGCAGAACAAACGAATCGAACTCCTGGGCCAGGCACTGGCGCAGGATCTGCTGAAGGATCAGGGCGCACCGCAGCCGGTGATATTGTCCGAAGGCGGTATCAGCTTCGCCAGCGAGCAGCCCAAGGCTGAAGGAGAGGGGCTCACACTGAAGCTGATTCTGCTGCCCCAGGGGCTTGGCCTTGTGCTGGCCGCGCGGGTTATCTACTGCACGCCGATGGATGACGGGCGTTACGATATCGGCACAGAGTTCGAAGCGTTGACTGATGCACAGCGACAGTTGCTCGCACGACATATCCTGCAGAAACAGGCGCTGGAGCGGCGCCTGGCCCTGGAAAGCCTGCAAGGAGATTGACCGATGCGCCGCCTGGCGACTCTGCTGCTCGTACTGACATTCAGTCCCCCCCTGTTCGCCGAAGACATTCGGATACCTGTTGGCCAACAAGGCCTGCCGGAAATGACCATGCCGAGTCGTGGCGACTCGAAGAACCAGGTTCTGGACCGCTTCGGCCTGGCCGATGAAGAGCGACCCGCCGTCGGCCAGCCGCCGATCACCCGCTGGGATTACCGGGAGTTTTCCGTGTACTTCGAAGGCGACCGGGTGATCAACAGCGTGCGCCATCATCAACGCACCCCATCATCACCTAAGGAAGACTTGCAACCGTGACACTCATCTACGGCCATCGCGGCGCCAAGGGCGAAGCGCCAGAAAACACCCTGGTGAGCTTCGAGCAATGCCTCCAGCACGGCGTGCGCCGCTGCGAGCTGGATCTGCATCTTTCCCGCGACGGCGAATTGATGGTCATCCACGACCCGACACTCAAGCGCACCACCGGTCGCCGGGGAAAAGTCGTGCAACATGATGCCGACGAGCTTGTGAACTACGACGCCCGGGAAGGCGGACCTGGCTGGAAGACACCCTGCCCTATTCCGAGGCTGAGCGAGCTGTTCGAAAAATGCGATTTCGAGCACTGGCAGCTTGAGGTCAAGAGTGCTTCCCGGGTGCGCGCCGCGCGTACGGTCATGGCAATCAAGGAGCTGGCCGAACAGCATCGGTTGCTCGATCGCATCACCGTCACGTCGAGTTCTCGTGAAGTCCTGCGTGCGCTGAACCGGCTGGCGCCGGAGATATCACGCGGGCTGGTAGCCGAGTACACCTGGCTAGACCCACTGAAGGTCGCCCGTCAATATGGCTGCAGCCTGCTGGCATTAAAGTGGACGCTGTGCACCCCGGAGCGTCTGGAAAAAGCGCGTAAACAGGGCCTGCATGTATCGGTGTGGACAGTCAATGAACCAGCCTTGATGCGCCGCCTGGCCGACTTCGGCGTCGACAGCCTGATCACCGACTACCCCAGCCTGGCTGTCAGTACGCTATCGCGATCCTGACAGCCAACACCGCGGCACGATCCGGCAGCGCAGGCCGCTGCCGGATTCGCCCTCACCTGATCAGAAGCTCTCCCGGTTAGGCCAATGCCAATCACGAGAGTCGCCGCCCTCTCCAGCCGCCTCAGGCCAGCGGCCGGAGCTTCTCAAAAAAGCCGGTTGAGCCCGTCGAACGCAGCGACGCGGTAGGCTTCGGCCATTGTCGGGTAGTTGAAGGTGGTGTTGACGAAGTACTTGATGCTGTTCGCCGGCCCCTTCTGGTTCATGATCGCCTGGCCAATGTGCACGATCTCCGAAGCCTGATAACCGAAGCAGTGCACACCGAGCACTTCCAGCGTTTCGCGGTGGAAGAGAATCTTCAGCATGCCCACTGGCTCGAACGAAATCTGCGCCCGCGCCATGCTTTTGAAGAACGCCTTGCCGACTTCATAGGGAATCTTCGCCTGGGTCAGTTCGCGCTCATTCTTGCCGATCGAGCTGATCTCGGGAATGGTGTAGATACCGGTCGGTACGTCATCGACGAAACGCCAGGAGTCATTCTCGACGATGCTGCCCGCTGCCGAACGGCCTTGGTCATAAGCGGCACTGGCCAGCGACGGCCAACCGATCACATCGCCGGCAGCGTAGATATTGCCGATCTCGGTGCGGTAGTGCTCATCAACCTGGACCTGACCACGACTGTTGGCCTTGAGCCCGATGTTCTCCAGCCCGAGCTTGTCGGTATTGCCGGTACGTCCGTTGCTCCAGAGGAATGCGTCTGCCTTGATCTTCTTGCCCGACTTGAGATGCAGGATGACGCCGTTCTCCAGCCCCTCGACCCGCTCGTACTCTTCGTTGTGGCGAATCAGCACGTTGTTGTTGCGCAGGTGATAGCTGAGCGCATCGGAAATCTCGTCATCGAGGAAGCTGAGCAGCTGCTCGCGGTTGTCGATCAGGTCGACCAGCACGCCCAGACCGCTGAAGATCGATGCATATTCGCAACCGATGACGCCGGCCCCGTAGATGATCATCCGGCGCGGCGTGTGACTGAGAGTAAGAATGGTGTCGCTGTCGTAGATACGCGGGTGATTGAAGTCGATATCAGCCGGTCGATACGGGCGCGAGCCGGTGGCGATGACGAACTGGCTGGCAACCAGCTTTTCCACCATGCCATTGAGGCAGACCACTTCGACGCTCTGCTCATCGGAGAAGCTGGCAGTCCCGAAGAAGGTATCGATGCGGTTACGCGCGTAGTAACTCGTGCGGGAAGTGACCTGCTTGCTGATGACCTTCTCGGCACTCTTCAGCACGTCCGGAAAGGAGAACCACCGTGGTTCGCCGATCTGGCGGAACAGCGGGTTGGTGTTGTACTGCATGATCTGCCGTACCGAATGGCGCAAGGCCTTGGACGGGATGGTGCCCAGGTGTGTGCAGTTGCCCCCAACCAGCGGACGGTTATCTACCACGGCGACCTTGCGTCCCGCCTTGACGGCATTTATTGCCGCGCCCTCCCCGGCCGGACCGGAACCCAATACCACCAAATCGTAGTTATAGACCGCCATATACACTCCTGAAAACGCAGCGGGAGACGCCGCTGCTGTCAACGAATTCGCCGATGTCCAAAGACGCAAACCAGCCACTTCTTTCAAGCTCTGCGCGCGCCGTGCCCGTCAGCGAGCCCGGCCAGGCAAGTCCGCTCAGGGCTGCCTGGACGCGCAAAGGTTCACATCAACGCTTGGTGGCGTCGTAGGCGAGATCGGCGTTACCCGCGTTCTTCGCCTCGTTCACTTCTTCGCACTTCTCGCGGCTACCGCCACAGATGGAGCACTCCTTCTCGATGCCCAGATTGGCGATACCCCCGCAGGAACCCGCGATGGGCTTGCGTCCCATGATCACGCCGATGGCCATGCCGAATACCACAAGCAGCATCACCAGAAAAACCAGTAACCAAGTCATTGCTCTACTCCCGCACCGAACAGCTCGTCAAAAGCCTTGGTGCTCGTTGTTACGAAGCCTTGCCCCTCGCGCACGACGAAGAACGCGGCGATCGCATTACGCTCTGCCAGTGCCAGCCCCCGCTCGGGGCCGAGCACCATCAACGCGGTAGACAACCCGTCAGCACGCAAAGTCGATTTATCGATGACCGTCACCGCAGCGAGGTGATGCTCGATCGGTCTGCCGCTTTGCGGGTCCAGGGTATGTGAATAACGCCGGCCGTCCTGCTCGAAATAGTTTCGATAGTCGCCGGAGGTGGATACGCCCAGACCATCGAGCTCGACGATCTTCTGCGCAACCCGCTGGTCATCCCTGGGCGCTTCAATGGCTATGCGCCACGGAGAATCATCGGGCTTGCGGCCCTCAGCCCTGAGCTCGCCAGTGATCTCAACGAGGTAACTCTTTACGCCGAGCGCCTTCAAACGATCGACAACGCGATCAACCGCATAACCGGCAGCGATGCTGTTGAAGTCCAGCTGCAGCGCCACCGTCTTGCACAACTGATCGCCATCGATACGTAGATGCCGATGGCCGGTCAACGCCCGCGCCGCCTCGATATCCGCCGCGGATGGAACCTGATCGGCACGACCTTGCGGACCGAAGCCCCAAAGGTTCAGCAATGGCTCGAGTGTAAGATCGAACGCGCCATCGCTGTCGGCCGATAGCTGATCGCCCGCTGCGACCAATTCGCGCACCGTATCCGGCATCGGCTCGCAGCTACCAGCCGGCAGCGCATTGAAGCGCTCGACGTCGGAATCACTACGGTAGGTGGACAGCTGTTTGTCGATGTCGCCGAGAATGGCCTCGACTTCACCGTGCAGCTCCTCCCTGGAGGGGACGTCGCCGCTGTTTACGTACTTGACGGTATAGGTACTGCCCATCGTTGGGCCGCTGATGACCTCGACCCTGTCCTGAAACAGACAGCCCGTCAGGGCTGCCGCGAGAGCGACAGCGATGACGGGCCGGAGGTACACGACAGCATGGAGAGCCTGCAGTGACGCTCGGGTCATGCTAGCCGCCGAAGTCGTCGAGCAGAATATTCTCCGGCTCGACGCCGAGGTCGGTGAGCATCTTGATCACCGATGCGTTCATCATGGGCGGGCCGCACATGTAGAACTCGCAATCTTCCGGAGCCGGATGATCCTTCAGATAGTTCTCGTACAGCACGTTATGGATAAAGCCGGTCGGGCCATCCCAGTTATCTTCCGGCAGCGGATCGGACAGGGCCAGATGCCATTGGAAGTTCGGATTCTCCGCCTGCAACTGGTCGTACTCTTCCACGTAGAAGGCCTCGCGCATGGAGCGCGCGCCATACCAGAAGCTCATCTTGCGCTTGGACTTCAGGCGCTTGAGCTGGTCGAAGATGTGCGAGCGCATCGGTGCCATCCCCGCACCACCGCCGATGAAGACCATCTCGGCGTCGGTGTCCTTGGCGAAGAACTCGCCGAACGGTCCGTAAACGGTGATCTTGTCGCCCGGCTTCAGGCTGAAGACATAGGATGACATCTTGCCCGGCGGAATATCGTCACGGCCTGGCGGCGGTGAGGCGATACGGATGTTGAACTTCACCAGGCCACGCTCTTCCGGATAGTTCGCCATGGAGTAGGCGCGAATAACGGTCTCGTCGCACTTCGACACGTACTTCCACTGGTCGAACTTGTCCCAGTCGCCGCGATACTCTTCCTGAATGTCGAAGTCCCGGTAACGCACTTCATGCGGCGGGCACTCGAGCTGCACATAACCACCAGCGCGGAAGTCGACGTTCTCGCCTTCCGGCAGCTTGAGTGTCAGTTCCTTGATGAAGGTCGCGACGTTGGGGTTGGACTCGACGGTGCATTCCCACTTCTTCACGCCGAAGACTTCTTCCGGCACTTCGATCTTCATGTCCGCCTTGACCGGAGTCTGGCAGGACAGGCGCCAGCCCTCGCCCGCCTCACGACGGGTGAAGTGCGACTCCTCGGTAGGCAGCATCTCGCCACCACCGCTCTCGACGATGCACTTGCACTGCGCGCAGGTACCGCCGCCACCACAGGCTGACGAGAGGAAGATGTTGTTGGCGGCCAGGGTCTGCAGCAACTTGCCACCGGCGGGCACGGTAATCGTACGCTCACCGTTGATTTCGATTGACACGTCACCGCTGGATACCAGCTTGGCGCGTGCAGCCAGGATGATCACCACCAGCGCAAGCACGATGGCGGTGAACATACCGATGGCGAGGAAAATTTCGTAACTCATCAGTTCGTTCCGTCCTTACAGCTGTACGCCAGAGAAAGACATGAAGCCCAGCGACATCAGTCCGATGGTGATGAAGGTGATACCCAACCCCTGCAACCCATCCGGAACATCGCTGTATTTCAGTTTCTCGCGAATACCGGCCAGCAAAGCAATGGCCAGCGCCCAGGATGCGCCGGAGCCGAACCCGTAGACGACACTCTCGCCCAGGTTGTAGTCACGCTCGACCATGAACAAAGTGCCGCCCATGATGGCGCAGTTCACGGTGATCAGCGGCAGGAATACGCCCAGTGCGTTGTAGAGGCTAGGTACGTACTTATCCAGCAGCATTTCCAAGATTTGCACAATGGCCGCGATCACGCCGATATAGCTGAGCAGACCGAGAAAGCTCAGGTCCACATCTGGCAATCCTGCCCAGGACAACGCACCGGCTTTCAGCAGGTAGGTGTAGATCAGGTTGTTGGCAGGCACGGTAATGGCCTGCACCACGATGACCGCGATACCCAGGCCGATGGCGGTTTCCACCTTTTTGGAAATCGCGATGAAGGTACACATGCCGAGGAAGAACGCCAGCGCCATGTTCTCGATGAACACCGCACGGACGAACAAGCTGATGTAGTGCTCCATTAGTAAGCCTCCTTGTTCGAGACTTGCGGCGCCATCTTGAAGGCAGGCTTCTCGACCTGTTCCTTCTTCCAGGTGCGAATGCCCCAGATGAACAGACCGATCAGGAAGAACGCCGAAGGTGGCAGCAGCAGCAAGCCGTTGGGCTGATACCAACCACCGTCGTTCACAACTGGAATAATGGTGTAACCCATCAGCTTGCCAGCTCCGAACAGTTCGCGAACGATGCCGAGCGCAATGAGCATGGCGCTGTAGCCCAGACCGTTGCCGATACCGTCGAAGAACGACAGCATTGGCGGGTTCTGCATGGCGAAGGCTTCCGCACGTCCCATCACGATACAGTTGGTGATGATCAGACCGACGAACACCGACAACTGCTTGGACAACGAGAAGGCATAGGCCTTGAGGATCTGATCAACCACGATCACCAGCGAGGCGATGATCACCATCTGCACGATCATGCGGATCGAGTTGGGGATCTGACTGCGGATCATCGAGATGAACAGGTTGGAGAACGCCGTGACCAGCGTCAGCGCCACTGACATCACCAGCGCCGTGTTCAGGTTGGACGTGACCGCCAGCGCCGAGCAGATTCCGAGAATCTGCAGGCCAATGGGGTTGTTATTGAAGATCGGATTGAGCAGAACTTCTTTGACAGTGGGTTGCGACATGATCAAGCCTCCCCAGCGCGCAGATTAGCGATAAATGGACCGAAGCCGTTCTCGCCCAACCAGAAGTGCAACAGCGAATTGACACCGTTGCTGGTCAGGGTCGCACCGGCCAGGGCATCGACCTGGTGGTCGGCTTTCGGGCTCTGAGGGTCGACACCGCCCTTGACGATCTGCACCGCCAGTTTGCCGTTGTCGTCGTACAGTTCCTTGCCGGGCCACATGCCGCGCCACTTCGGATTGTCGACCTCACCGCCAAGGCCCGGGGTTTCACCGTGCTGATAGAAGCCGAAGCCGGCAACGGTATTCAAGTCACCCTCGACTGCCATGAAGCCATAGAGCGTCGACCAGAGACCGTAGCCACGAACCGGCAGGATCAGCGTATCGATCTCGCCCTCGCCCTGCCCTTCGACGATATAAACGGTGCTGTAACGCTCGCGACGTTTGATCGAGGCAATATCCTGCTCCCCAGGCAGCGCCTGGGACAGCGCAGGGTCCTTGGCAGCGGCGAGCGGATCGAAGGTCTTGGCTTCGAATTCATCGCTGAACTTGCCGGTTTCCAGATCGACCAGACGGGCGACGATGCGCTCGTTGAACAACTGCTTGACCTGATTACCGGACATGCCCGCCTCGCCCAGACCGGCGATCGCCAGGATGCTGCGCTGCTTGTCCAGCAGACGGTTTTCCTGCTGAGTCGGGCGAAGCGCCACGGCGGCGCCAGCCACGAAGATGGAGCACACCAGGCAGACCAACAGGGCTACCGTCAGCGTGCGAACGGTGGATTCTTTCTGACTAGACATTACGTGCCAGCCTCCGCTTGATATTGGCCTGAATGACGAAATGGTCAATCAGCGGCGCACACAGGTTGGCGAACAGGATCGCCAGCATCATGCCTTCCGGGAAGGCGGGGTTGACCACACGGATCAGCACGACCATCACACCGATCAGCATGCCGAACACCCACTTGCCGGTATTGGTCATGGAGGCCGACACCGGGTCAGTCGCCATGAAGATCATGCCGAAGGCGAAGCCACCGACGACCATGTGCCAGTACCAGGGCATGCCGAACAGCGGGTTGGTGTCGGAACCGATCAGGTTGAACAGGAAGCTCAGACCAATCATGCCGAGCATCACACCGGAAACGATGCGCCAGGAGGCAATCTTGCTACCGATCAGGATAACGCCGCCGATAAAGATCGCCAGCGTGCTGGTTTCACCGATCGAGCCATGAATGGTACCGACGAAGGCGTCCATCCAGGTGATGCCGTTGTCGATCACGTTTTCGATACCGCCGACGAAGCCGAGGCTCAGCGCAGTTGCGCCGGCATAGCCATCGACCGCAGTCCAGACGCCGTCACCGGACATCTGTGCCGGGTAGGCAAAGAACAGGAACGCCCGCGCAGTAAGCGCCGGGTTCAGGAAGTTCTTGCCGGTACCACCGAAGATTTCCTTGCCGATTACCACGCCGAAGCTGATACCCAGCGCGACCTGCCACAGCGGAATGCTCGGCGGCAGGATCAGGGCAAACAGCACGGATGTAACGAAGAAGCCCTCGTTGACCTCGTGCTTGCGGATCGAAGCGAACAGCACTTCCCAGAACCCACCGACGATGAAGGTCACCGCGTAGATCGGAAGGAAGTAGGCTGCGCCCTGGATGAAGTTATCCCAGAGACTGTTCGGATCGAAGCCCGCCAGTGCGCCGATCAGACCGAAGCGCCAGCCTTCTTGAGCTGCGAGCAGATCAGGGCTCTGCGCGAAGATCAGGTTGGCCTGGTAGCCGGTGTTCCACATGCCGAAGAACATCGCCGGGAAGGTACACATCCAGACGGTGATCATCATGCGCTTGAGGTCGATGCCGTCGCGCACGTGGGCCGTGGTCTTGGTGACGCTGCCGGGACGATAGAGGAAAGTGTCGGCCGCTTCGTAAAGCGCGTACCACTTCTCGTACTTGCCGCCTTTTTCGAAATGATGCTCGATCTTGTCGAGGAATGCGCGAATGCCCATGCCTTAACCCTCCTTCTCGATGCGGGTCAGATTGTCCCGCAGGATCGGGCCGTATTCGTATTTCCCGGCACAGACATAGCTGCACAGCGCCAGATCTTCTTCATCCAGCTCCAGGCAACCGAGTTTCTGCGCCACTTCGGTGTCACCCACGATCAGTGCACGCAGCAACTGGGTCGGCAGGACGTCCAGCGGCATGACCTCTTCGTAGTTACCTACCGGCACCATCGCCCGTGGGCTGCCGTTGGTGGAGGTAGAGAAGGCGAACTTCTTGCCGGCCATCAGCTTGGAGATATAGATGTTGAGGATCGAATGCTTGTCGACGCCCGGGCGCATGTAATGGAGCATTTCGCGCTCCTTGCCCTCACGCAGGCAGGAAACCTGCTGGTGGTAGCGACCAAGGTAGGCGAACGCACCATGGGCGGTACGACCACCCAGCAGCGAGCCGGAAACGACGCGATTGGCTCCGGGTTGCAACTCACCAGCGGTCAGTTCGTCGAGGTTGGCACCGAGACGGGCACGTACCAGACGTGGCTGCTCGACCACCGGGCCGGCCAGTGCGACAACGCGCTCCACCGACAAACGCCCACTGGTGAACAGCTTGCCCACGGCAATCACGTCCTGATAACCGATGGTCCAGACGCTTTTGCTGGCGCTTACCGGGTCAAGGAAATGGATGTGGGTACCAGCCAGCCCGGCAGGATGCGGACCGTTGAAGCTTTCGACCTGAACCTTGGCCAGGGACTCGCCTGGCAACGAGGCATTTGGCGCCTTGCACAGGAACACCTTGGCCAGATTAGTCAGGACCTTGAGTCCGGCTTCAAAGGCTTCAGGCTGTTCAGCGATGATGATCGCCGGATCGGCTGCCAGCGGATGCGTGTCGATCGCGGTCACGAAAATCGAGGCAGGCGTGGCATCGACGGCCGGCACCTTGCTGAACGGGCGCGTGCGCAGCGCGGTCCACAGGCCTGACTGCTGCAGGTTTTCACGCACCTGCTCGCCGCTCAGACCATCCAGCTGGGCTGGCGAATAGCTCGTGAAGGTGACCTCTTCATCGCCCTCGAGGTCGATGACCACCGATTGCAGCACGCGCTTTTCGCCGCGGTGAACTGCACTGACGACACCGGCGCCGGGCGCGGTGTAATGCACGCCTTCGGACTTCTTGTCGGAAAAAAGGATCTGCCCCAGCTTAACCCGATCACCGACCTGAACAGCCATGGTTGGCTTCATGGTCGGATAGTCGAAGCCGACGACGGCGACGCTGCGCACGGGCCTGCCGGCCTCGATACGCTGCGCCGGCGCACCGGCTATGGGCAAATCAAGCCCTCGTTTTATATTGATCATCGGTTTGCCTAACCACTGATTTTAGAAAGCTTTTTTTGCAGGCCCAGCGGCATGGCGCAAAGTAGGATTGCGCCGCGCGCGCCAATACGTTATTGACGCGACACCATGTCGCGGACCCAGGTAAAAAATCCGCCCGATTATAGAGGTCGCGGACCTTGACTGACCACCCAAGCATTGCGGATTTTTGACTCGAAACAAGAGAAGCAAAATTAGCGATGCACGAAATCGAGCCGACGGCTCGGCCGCTCAACCCCGGCAGCTCGCGCCATTACTACCGCCCAGAAACGCGAAACGGGAGCCGAGGCTCCCGTTTCGATTTCACCGTCCGCAGCGTTTAGCGCGGGAAGGCTGGCGGGTTAACCCCTGCCATGTCTTCCATCACCCGCACGACCTGACAGCTGTAGCCGAACTCGTTGTCGTACCAGACGTAAAGCACGACACGGTTGTCGTTGCAAATGGTCGCTTCGGCATCCACCACGCCGGCATGGCGCGATCCGACGAAATCAGTGGATACAACTTCCTGCGAGTTGACGAAGTCGATCTGTTTCTGCAGATCCGAGTGCATGGCCATCTGGCGCAGGTACTCGTTGATCTCTTCGCGACTGGTGGCCTTCTCCAGGTTCAGGTTGAGAATTGCCATGGACACGTTCGGCGTAGGGACGCGGATCGCGTTGCCGGTCAGCTTGCCTTTGAGCACCGGCAGCGCCTTGGCTGCAGCGGTGGCGGCACCCGTTTCGGTGATCACCATGTTCAGCGCAGCGCTGCGACCACGACGACTGCCCTTGTGGAAGTTGTCGATCAGGTTCTGGTCGTTGGTGTACGAATGCACCGTTTCCACGTGACCGTTGACGATGCCGTACTGATCGTTCACCGCCTTGAGCACCGGCACGATGGCATTGGTGGTGCAGGATGCGGCGGAGATGATCTTGTCATCGGCGGTGATGTCGCCATGGTTGATGCCATGCACGATGTTCTTCAGCTCACCCTTGCCCGGCGCGGTCAATACGACGCGAGCAACACCCGGGCACTTGAGGTGCTGACCCAGGCCTTCGGCGTCACGCCACTTGCCAGTGTTGTCGACCAGCAGCGCGTTCTCGATGCCGTACTGGGTGTAATCCACCGAGGACGGATCGTTGGAGTAGATCACCTGAATCAGGTTGCCGTTGGCGGTGATGGTGCTGTTCTCTTCGTCGATGGTGATGGTGCCATCGAAAGGACCATGCACCGAGTCGCGACGCAGCAGGCTGGCACGCTTGACCAGATCGTTGTCCGCGCCCTTGCGCACGACGATGGCGCGCAGGCGCAGGCCGTCGCCACCACCGGTTTTCTCGATCAGGATACGCGCCAGCAGACGGCCGATACGGCCGAAACCGTAGAGAACCACGTCAGTGCCTTTGTGACCAGCTGCGGCGTGACGCTTGTCGGCCACCTCAGCCAGCTCTTCACGGACGAACTGCTCAAGATTGCGACCGTTGCCCACTTCCTTGTACTTGGCGACCAGCTTGCCCAGGTCCACCGAAGCGGCGCCCAGGTTCATTTCGCTCATCGTCTTGAGGATCTGGAAGGTGTCGTGCACCGACAGCTCGGTTTCGTCGGCGATGCGGTGACGGGCGAAACGGTGTGCCTTGAGGATGGCGATAACCGAACGATTGATCAGGCCACGGCCGTAGATCGAAGTCACCACGTTGTTGTTGCGATACAGCTGACCAATCAGCGGAATCATCGCTTCGGCGAGCGCTTCGCGGTCAATCCATTCACCAAGACACTGGTCGGGCTTCTGAGTCACGGGCAGTTCCTTCCAACATGTAGGGGCTGAGAAAAGGGGCTACATTATGACGGCGCACCCTAGCGCCGGCAATCTGCAGCGGACGAAACACTGACAGCCTACCGCCTCGATAGTTACAATCCCGGCGGCCTATTTTTTGATCGGAGCCACGCCCACTCGTGTCCGTCTTGCGCCTTCCCCCCCTGCCTGCCGCCAGCGGCAAGCAACATTGGGGCAATCTTCCAGGAGCTGCGCTAAGCCTGGCGATTGCCGAAGCAGCCAGCAACGCCAAACGCTTCACGCTCCTGCTCACTGCCGACAGCCAAAGCGCCGAGCGCCTGCAGGAAGAACTCGCCTTCTTCGCGCCACAGCTGGCGGTATTGCATTTTCCTGACTGGGAAACGCTGCCCTACGACATCTTCTCGCCGCACCAGGACATCGTCTCCCAGCGCATTGCCGCCCTCTACCAGCTACCGGAGCTGAGCCACGGCGTGCTGGTAGTGCCAATCACTACCGCTCTACACAGGCTGGCGCCAAAGCGCTTCCTGCTGGGTTCGAGCCTGGCGCTGGACGTCGGGCAGAAGCTGGATGTGGAGCAGATGCGCCTGCGCCTGGAAGCAGCCGGCTATCGCTGCGTGGATACCGTGTACGAGCACGGCGAGTTCGCCGTGCGCGGCGCGTTGATCGACCTGTTCCCCATGGGCAGCCCCCTGCCCTACCGCATCGACCTGTTCGATGACGAGATAGAGACGCTGCGCACCTTCGATCCGGAGAACCAGCGCTCGATCGACAAGGTCGAGTCGATCCGCCTGTTGCCAGCACGCGAGTTCCCCCTGAAGAAGGAGGCAGTCACCGGCTTCCGCGCGCGTTTTCGCGAGCGTTTCGACGTCGACTTCCGCCGCTGCCCGATCTACCAGGATCTCTCCACCGGTATCACCCCGGCGGGCATCGAGTACTACCTGCCGCTGTTCTATGAAGAAACCGCGACGTTGTTCGATTACCTGCCCGAAGACAGCCAGGTGTTCTCCCTGCCCGGCATCGAGCAGGCCGCCGAGCAGTTCTGGAGCGACGTTCGCAATCGCTACGAAGAACGCCGCGTCGACCCCGAGCGACCGCTGCTGCCGCCGGCCGAACTGTTCATGCCGGTGGAAGACTGCTTCGCTCGGCTCAAGCTCTGGCCGCGTGTGGTCGCCAGCCAACAGGATGTCGAGCCTGGCATCGGCCGCGAACGCTTCACCGCGCAGGCCCTGCCGGAACTGGCAATCGAGGCCAAGGCGAGCGAACCGCTGGGCAAGCTGCGGCGCTTCCTCGACGAATATGCCGGGCGTGTGCTGTTTACTGCCGAATCAGCCGGCCGCCGCGAAGTATTGCTGGAGCTGCTCGCCCGTCTAAAGCTGCGCCCGCAAGAAGTCGAAGGCTGGGAGGAATTCCTCGCCAGCCAGGAGCGTCTGGCGATCACCATCGCCCCGCTCGACGAAGGCCTGCAACTGGACGACGTCGCACTGGTCGCGGAAAGCCCGCTGTTCGGTCAGCGCGTCATGCAGCGCCGGCGACGCGAGAAGAGCCGCGACGGTGGCGAGAACGTCATCAAGAACCTCACCGAGCTGCGCGAAGGCTCGCCGGTGGTGCACATCGATCACGGTGTCGGTCGCTACCAGGGCCTGGTCACTCTGGAGATCGAAGGCCAGGCGCAGGAATTCCTGCTGCTGCAGTACGCCGAGGATGCCAAGCTCTACGTACCGGTCGCCAGCCTGCACCTGATCGCCCGCTATACAGGCAGCGACGACGCGCTCGCGCCACTGCACCGGCTCGGTTCGGAAACCTGGCAGAAGGCCAAGCGCAAGGCGGCCGAGCAGGTGCGCGATGTCGCGGCCGAGCTGCTGGATATTTACGCCCGCCGCGCCGCACGCGAGGGTTATGCCTTCAAGGACCCGCAGGTCGACTACGAAACGTTCGCCGCAGGCTTTCCGTTCGAAGAAACGCCCGATCAGCAGGCCGCCATCGACGCGGTACGCGAGGACCTGCTGTCGGCCAAGCCGATGGATCGTCTGGTCTGTGGTGACGTCGGCTTTGGCAAGACCGAGGTGGCCATGCGCGCCGCCTTCATCGCCGTCCATGGCGGCCGGCAGGTTGGCGTACTGGTGCCGACCACCCTGCTCGCTCAGCAGCACTACAACAGCTTCCGCGACCGCTTCGCCGACTGGCCGGTGCGGGTCGAGGTGATGAGCCGCTTCAAATCCGCCAAGGAAGTGCAGAGCGCCATCGCCGAGCTGGCCGAGGGCAAGATCGACATTCTCATCGGCACCCACAAGCTGCTGCAGGATGACGTCAAGTTCAGCAACCTGGGCTTGGTCATCATCGACGAGGAACACCGTTTCGGCGTGCGCCAGAAGGAACAGCTCAAGGCATTGCGCAGTGAAGTGGACATTCTCACGCTGACCGCCACGCCGATTCCACGCACGCTGAACATGTCCATCGCCGGCATGCGCGACCTGTCGATCATCGCCACGCCGCCGGCGCGCCGGCTGTCGGTTCGCACCTTCGTCATGGAACAGCAGAACACCGTGATCAAGGAGGCGCTGCTGCGCGAGCTGTTGCGCGGCGGCCAGGTCTATTACCTGCATAACGATGTGAAGACCATCGAAAAATGCGCCGCCGACCTGCAGGCACTGGTGCCGGAGGCACGCGTCGCGATCGGCCACGGGCAAATGCGCGAGCGTGACCTCGAACAGGTCATGAGCGACTTCTACCACAAGCGTTTCAACGTGCTGGTGGCCTCGACCATTATCGAAACCGGCATCGACGTGCCCAGCGCCAACACCATCATCATCGAGCGCGCCGACAAGTTCGGCCTGGCGCAGCTGCACCAGCTGCGTGGCCGGGTAGGCCGCAGCCATCACCAGGCCTATGCCTATCTGCTGACCCCGACCCGCAAGGCAATGACCGATGACGCGCAGAAGCGCCTGGAGGCCATCGCCAATGCCCAGGACCTCGGTGCAGGCTTTGTCCTCGCCACCCACGACCTGGAAATCCGCGGCGCCGGCGAGCTGCTCGGCGAGGGCCAGAGCGGGCAGATCCAGGCGGTTGGCTTCACCCTTTATATGGAAATGCTCGAGCGCGCGGTCAAGGCGATCCGCAAGGGCGAGCAGCCGAATCTGGAGCAGCCGCTCGGCGGCGGGCCGGAAATCAACCTGCGCCTGGCAGCCCTGATCCCGGAAGACTACCTGCCGGATGTGCATGCCCGCCTGATCCTCTACAAGCGCATTGCCAATGCGGCCGACGAAGACGGGCTGAAAGAACTGCAGGTGGAGATGATCGACCGCTTCGGCCTGCTACCGGAACCGACGAAGAACCTGGTGCGCCTGACACTGCTCAAGCTGCAGGCGGAAAAGCTCGGCATTACCAAGATCGACGCAGGCCCGCAGGGTGGGCGCATCGAGTTCTCGGCCGACACCTCGGTCGACCCGATGGTGCTGATCAAGCTGATCCAGAGCCAGCCGAATCGCTACAAGTTCGAAGGCGCCACGCTGTTCAAATTCCAGGTGCCGATGGAACGCCCGGAGGAACGCTTCAATACGCTGGAAGCGCTGCTTGAGCGGCTGGCGCCCAATGAGCAAGGATCGTAGATGCCACTTCGCTATCTGGTCTTGCTGCTGACGCTGCTGGCGCCTCAGGCTCACGCCGAGGCGCTATATCGCGTCGAGCTGATCCTGTTTCGCCACGCCCCGCCACTGGAAGCCAGCCAGCACGCGCCCTACGACTGGGCCGATAGTGCGCAGGTGCTGGACAGGCGCGCCGAACGCCAGCCAGCCCTCGAGCATGTCGCCGCCAGGCTTACGCCGGACCAGGGCTACCAGGTACTGTTGCAACGGGCCTGGCAGCAAGCAGTCAGCGAAGATGCGCCGACCATTGCACTGCACCAGGGGCAACGCCATTTCGAGCACTACCCGATTCAGGGTCTGCTGAGGGTCAGACCTGGGCGCTATATGCAGACTGACATGACCTTCTGGGTGAACCGCTTCGGCGAGTACGGCCAGTTGCTCGCCAGCGAGCGCCTGGCGCAGCGGGTTCGCCTGGTCCCTGGCCGTCTTACCTACATCGACCATGACAGCCTCGGGCTGCTGATCGAACTGAAACCACTATGAGCATTTCGCGCCGATATCCGGCCCACAGCCGGCTGGCCCTCCTTGCCGCACTCCGGCACAGAGGGCCTGGCAGATGAGCCCTCCACTGGCACCTCGCGACGAACGGCTGATCGACGATCTGCCGCCCGTGCCGCTGCTCAGTCTCGGCAGTCATCTGGCGATCAACTACCAGCCGGGCAATCAGCGCATGGTCAGCGACCATCAGCACCGCGCCGGCCTGTCGTTTCTTTATGGGGACGCGCGCATCCACGGCAAGCGCGACGGCGAACGTGTCCGCCATCTGGTCGGCAACGAGCTGCAGCTGATCGCACGCCATCCTCAGGCCGAACAGGCACTGCGCAGACAACTTGAACAGTTGGGCTTCCGGCCGGCGCTGCGCCAGAGCCTGGCGCTGCCGAAGGAGTCGGCGGAGATGTTCCAGCTGCCCGGGGAAGATGCCTGGCTCAGGTTCGTTCAGGAGCAACTGCCCGAACTGCGCCGACAAGGCTGGCAGATCGATATCCATCCCGGCTTCGCCTACGACCTGACCGCCATCGACAGCTGGTACGCGCAGATCGACGAGTCAGCTGATGACGACTGGTTCGATCTCGATCTAGGCATCATCGTCAACGGGCAGCGCATCGGCATGCTACCGGTCCTGTTGCGGCTGATCCGCCAGAACCCTCAACTGCTCAGCCCTCGCGCCATCGCGCTGCGTAGCGATGAGGAGCAGCTGCGCGTGCAACTGGACCGGCCGGGACAACACGACAAGCAGGCGCTGCAGGTGACGCTGCCGCTGGGGCGCATCAAGCCGATTCTGGCGACCCTCGGTGAACTCTACATGCGCGAACAGATGGATGGGCCATCGCTGCGTATGAGCAAGGCCGACGGCGCGCGTCTGGCTGGGCTCGACAGCCTGGCACTGCAATGGAAAGGCGGTGAACGACTGCGTGAGTTCGCCGGGCGCCTGCGCAACCCTGACATCAAGGCCTGCCCGCCCCCAACCGGGCTCGCTGGCAAACTGCGGCCCTACCAGCAGCAGGGCCTGGTCTGGATGCAGACGCTGCGTGAGCTGGGCGCAGGCGGCATCCTCGGCGACGACATGGGGCTGGGCAAGACACTGCAGAGCCTTGCCCACATCCTCGCCGAAAAGCAGGCAGGACGGCTCGATCGTCCGGCGCTGGTGGTGATGCCGACCAGCCTGATTCCCAACTGGCAGGACGAGGCCAGCCGTTTCGCCCCGCAGCTACGGGTATTGACGCTCAAGGGCAGCACCCGGCAGAAACACTTCGGCGAACTTGGCGAGCACGATCTACTGCTGACCAGCTATGCGCTGCTGACGCGCGACATAGCCGCACTGCGTGAGCAGCCGCTGCACCTACTCATTCTCGACGAGGCGCAGCACATCAAGAACCCGTCCGGCAAAGCGGCCCAGGCCGTACGCGAAATGCAGACCCGGCAGCGCCTGTGCCTGACCGGCACGCCGTTGGAGAATCACCTCGGCGAGCTCTGGTCGCTATTCCACTTCCTCATGCCCGGGTGGCTTGGAGACGCCAAAAGCTTCACCCAGGAGTACCGCAATCCGATCGAAAAACACGGCGACGATGCACGACTGGCGCACCTGCGCGCCCGCATTCGGCCGTTCCTGTTGCGGCGCACCAAGGAACAGGTAGCCACTGAGCTGCCGGCCAAGAACGAGTTCGTCCACTGGGTCGAACTGAATGACGTCCAGCGCGAGGTCTACGAGACCTTACGGCTGGCAATGGATCGCAAGGTGCGCGACGAGATCGAGCGCAAGGGACTCGCGCGCAGCCAGATGGTCATCCTCGAGGCGCTGCTCAAGCTGCGTCAGGTCTGCTGCGACCTGCGCCTGCTGAAGGGTGAGTCGGCACGAGCCGCACGCGGCAGCAGCTCCGGCAAGCTCGACAGCCTGCTGGAGATGCTCGACGAGCTGATGAGCGAAGGCCGGCGGGTGCTGCTGTTTTCCCAGTTCACCTCGATGCTGGCGTTGATCGAGCAGGCGCTACACAAGCGCGGCATCGAGTACGTCAAGCTGACGGGTGAGACCGATGATCGACGCACGCCGGTCGAGCGCTTCCAGGCCGGCGAAGTGCCGTTGTTCCTGATCAGCCTGAAGGCCGGTGGCACCGGGCTCAACCTGACGGCGGCGGATACGGTGATCCACTACGATCCCTGGTGGAATCCCGCTGCGGAGAACCAGGCGACCGACCGCGCCTATCGCATCGGCCAGGACAAGCCGGTCTTCGTCTATCGTCTTATTAGCCGCGGCACCGTCGAGGAGCGCATCCGCGAGTTGCAGGCGCGCAAGGCCGAACTCGCGGCCGGTGTACTCGAAGGTGCAGTCGACGGCAGCTTGCAGCTTGGCGAACGCGACATCGACGCCCTGTTCGCACCGCTACCCTGACGCTATGGCGGCATGCAAACTTGTGACACCGGCGAGTGCAGCAGTTTGCTCTTTGCCAGATCATCGCCACCTCGCTTACGTTTCCGTCCCGAGGCGCCCCGCCGCCTCCACGATCACTGGCATCGGTTACAAAAGGAACCGCACCATGAGTCTCTACGAGATCGCCTTTTCCGGCCAACTGCTCCCGGGCGCCAAGCTCGAGCAGGTCGAGGCCAACCTGACCAAGCTGTTCCAGGCCGACGCCCAGCGTATCGCGCTGCTGTTCTCCGGCCGGCGCATCGTGATCAAGCAGAATCTGGACTTCGCCGCGGCCGAAAAATATCGCCAGGCGATGGAGCGTGCCGGCGCGCAGGTAGAACTCAAACCGCTGCCCGTCGATGTGGAGGAAATCGAACTGGCGCCGCCTCCGGCATCGACGGCGACCAGCACGGCCAGCACCGAGAGCAGCGCAGGAAAAACGAGCGACGCCCCGGCCATACTCAAGGTGACGCCGCGTGACGAATACATGGCAGCCTTCGCCGACGTCGAGGCACCGGACTTCGGTATTGCGCCGATCGGCGTCGACCTGCAGGACGCCCGGCCCGAGCCAGAGGCGCCGCGCGTGGACCTTTCTCAGTTCAGCCTTGCCCCGGTGGGCAGCGACATGGGCGAAAAGCCGCGCGACACCACCGCCGTGGTGCCGGATATCTCGCATCTGAAGCTGCAGGACTGACGGGCACCCGTTCGGGAGTGAGCGCCGCAGAGACTCCTCAGGCGCTCAGCTTCAGACCAACCAGCCCAGCCAGCAACAGCAGCACGCTCACCAGCCGCGCGGGCGAGGCGCTTTCGCCGAAGATGAGAATGCCCAGCAGCACGGTACCCAATGCGCCGATACCGACCCAGATGCCGTAGGCGGTACCCACCGGCAGAACCTGCATGGCACGCGCGAGCAGGAAAAAGCTGCCAGCCATGGCCGCTATGGTGAGCACGCTGGGTAGCGGGCGGGTGAAGCCTTCGGAAGCCTTGAGGCCAATGGCCCAACCCACTTCCAGAAGGCCGGCTACGATCAGCATGATCCAGGCCGAATGCATGACGATGACTCCATCAACTGCAGGGCCGTCCCCGCACGATTCGACATGCCAGCGGGTCGTCCCGCGACGGACGCGACCCTAGCACAGCGGCGCACTGTTTTGGACCACTCGCAGCGCACCTTGATCGCTGGCGTGTAGCGGCCTACCCACGAAAGCGCGCACGATCAATCATTGATGTGGTGTTTTGAATCGAGGGATCTGTCGAATGTGATCTCTTTGCGGATGCCGGGCGGTGGATGGATGAAGCGTCATCCACCCTGCGAACCTCGCGTAGGGTGGAAAACTGCGAAGCATTTTCCACCTTGGATGGCGGACAGATGAGCCCCTGCCTACGCCACCTCATGCCCGCGGGCCGCTGCGCTCAGGTAGAACCAGGCGGGGCGGTCCAGCTCCAATTCGACGCCCTGCAGCGCCTCCTCGATCCGTTCCCAGCGCAGGCTGCCGAGGATCGGCAACGGGTGGCCGGGCAATTCCCGAAGCCAGGCCAGCGCCACCTGATTGGCCGTTGCGCCCCGATCCGCGGCGACTTCTTCGAGCGCACTGCGCAGTCGCTCGCCGAAACGCCCACCGGCCATCGGCGCCCAGGCCAGCACTTGCAGACCCGCGGCCTGCAAGGCATGCAAACCGCCGTCCCATACCCCTTGCTGGGCCTGCAGCGAGAGTTCGATCTGGTTGCAGCGCAGCGGCACGCGTTGCGCCAATGCCTGGCAATGCAACACCTCGGCATTCGACAGCCCTACCCAGCCGACCTTGCCGCTGGCGATCAGGTCGTTCAGCGTGTCCGCCACCTCGTCGACCTGCAACAGCGGGTCCGGCCGATGTAGCAGAAAGCCGTCGAGCCGCTCGACACCCAGCCGCGTCAGGCTGCCGTCCACCGCCTGGCGCAGATAGCGGGCGCTGGAGTCGTAGTGCTTGACCCGCCAGCGCGAACAATCCTGTCCGGCCGGTACGATGTCGGCCTTGCCGATGATCTGCAGGCGCTGACGCAGCCCCGGTGCCTGACGCAGGGCCGCGCCGAAGTGCGCCTCGCAGCGCCCGCCGGCATAGATGTCGGCATGGTCGAAACCGTTCAGCCCGCGCTCGACGCAGCGTTTGATGAACGCCAGCAGTGCCTGGGGTTCACCCAGCTCGGGGTATTCCAGCAGGCGCATCATGCCCAGCAACAGCGGCTGGGCGAGCACGGGCGAGGCCATGGCAAGGCTCCGTCAGAAGATGTAATCGGTGGTCAGAAAGCCCGAGCGACGCTCCCGGATGATGGTGTCAACCAGCTGCTTGTTGGCCTCGTTGAAACGGGTCGCCACAAGGGTGCGGATGGAGAACACCCGCAGCGCATCGTGTACCGACAGCGTTCCCTCGGCCGAATTCTTGCGGCCGTTGAACGGATAGCTATCCGGCCCGCGCTGGCACTGGGCATTGATGTTGATGCGACCGACCTGGTTGACGAAGGCATCGACCAGCTCGCCGACCTGCGCCGGATCGTTGCCGAAGATCGACAGCTGCTGGCCGTAGTCGGAGGCAGTCACATAGTCGATTACTTCCTGCAGGTCGCGGTACGGCACTACGGGCACCAGCGGGCCGAACTGCTCTTCGTGATAGACACGCATGGACGAATCAACCGGGCTCAGCACCGCCGGATGAAAGAAGGTCTGGTGCGACTCGCCGCCGCCGGCATTGATCACCCGCGCACCCTTGGCCACGGCGTCTTCGAGCACGGCATGCAGATAATCGGTCTTGCCCGGCTCGGGCAGCGGCGTCAGCGCCACGCCCGGCTCCCAGGGCATGCCCGGCTTGAGCGCGTTGACCCGCGCAGCGAAGCGTTCGAGGAAACCATCGAGCACCGCCTCATGCACGAAGAGGATCTTCAGCGCTGTGCAGCGCTGGCCGTTGAACGACAGCGCGCCGGTCACCGCCTCTTCCACGGCGTTATCCAGATCGACATCCGGCAGGACGATGCCCGGGTTCTTCGCATCCAGCCCCAGCGCAGCACGCAGGCGGTGCGGACGCGGGTGCAGTTTCTTCAGATCGGCGGCGCCCTTGTGCGTGCCGATAAAGGCGAACACGTCGATCTTGCCGCTGGCCATCAGTGCGCTGACCGTCTCGCGACCACGGCCGTAGATAACGTTGATGACGCCGGCCGGGAAGCTGTCGCGGAAGGCTTCGAGCAGCGGATGTACCAGCAGCACGCCGAACTTGGCCGGTTTGAACACCACCGTGTTGCCCATGATCAGCGCCGGGATCAGCGTGGTGAAGGTTTCGTTCAGCGGGTAGTTGTACGGGCCCATGCACAGCGCCACTCCCATCGGCACGCGGCGGATCTGGCCGAGCGTGCCCTGCTCCAGCTCGAAACGGCTGGAGCTGCGGTCCAGCTCCTTCAGCGCATGAATGGTGTCGACGATGTAGTCGCAGGTGCGATCGAACTCCTTTTCGGAATCCTTGAGGTTCTTGCCGATCTCCCACATCAGCAATTTGACCACCGCCTCGCGCTGCTCGCGCATACGCGCCAGGAAGGCCTCGACATGGGCGATACGCTCGGCCACACGCATGGTCGGCCAGGCCCCGCGGCCGTAGTCATAGGCGGCAACGGCGGCGTCCAGCGCACGCAGCGCGGCGTCGGTATCCAGCAGTGGCGTGCTACCGAGGACCACCTGACGCTCATTGCCATCGGCCTCGCGCAGGAACACCGGGCTGCGAACTTCAGCCAGCGGGCCGTCCCAGTGCATCAACTCGCCATCGACCAGATAGTCGCGCTGCGTCACCGGTGCGTCCGGCCGATAGGCTTCGGGAATCTCATCCAGACGGGGGAAAAGCTCGGAAAGCGGGCGCGCGTTGCTCATGCAACCTCCAGGTAGCGAGAAGATGGTGAAAGAGGCGGCGGACCTTCGCCCGCCGCAGGGGATGGGACTGTTACAGCTCGCGCTGCTCGGCACGCTCGGCGCGCAGGTCGAAGTCACGTGGCAGCTCGGCCGGTGCACTGTCCAGCGCCTGCAGGGCCTGGCGCGTAGCACTTTCGATGGCGGCCCAGTCGCCGGCACGCACGGCCTTGGCGTCGACCATCCAGGTGCCGCCGACGCACATCACATTGGCCAGACTCAGGTAATCCCGCGCATTGCGCGCATTGACACCGCCAGTCGGGCAGAAGCGGATGTCACCGAACGGCCCGCCCAGTGCCTTGAGTGCTGCCACGCCGCCACAGATCTCGGCCGGGAACAGCTTGAAGCGGCGATAGCCCATGGCGTAGCCGAGCATGATTTCCGAGGCGCTGGCGACGCCTGGCAGCAGCGGCAGCGGACCCTGCAAGGCGGCTTCGAGCAGCGCCGGGGTGCTGCCGGGCGAGACGATGAACTGCGCCCCGGCGGCCTCGGCCTGCTCGAGCATGTTGGCGTCGAGCACGGTGCCGGCGCCGACGATCAGCTCCGGGCGCTGCTCGCGCAGCAGGCGAATCGCGCCCAGGCCCAGCGCCGATCGCAGGGTGATTTCCAGCACGCGCAGGCCACCGGCGGCCAGAGCATCGGCCAACGGCAGGATGTCCGCCTCACGCTCGATGGTGATCACCGGCAGGATGCGCGCAGCGCTGCACCACTGGTCGATCAGGGCGATCTTGTCGGTCATGGCGTCGGCGCTGGTTTGGATAGATGTCATGGAAAATTCCTTGCGGCCTCAGGGGCACCAGTAGATTTCGAGGGGACGGGCGAGGAATGCGCGGATCGGCATCGCTTCGTAGGGCTCGCCAGCCAGCGCCTGATTGAGCGTGGCCAGCTTGCCGCGACCGTGCAGGGCGAGCAGCGTCAGCCGCGCGCTGGCCAGCAACGCCAGGCTCATGCTCAAACGCTGGCGCGGCACAGTCGGCGCCTGCATCGGCAGGCAACGCCGCGTACCACGCGGGTCGAGCGCCTGCTGCAGATTCGGGCTATCGGGGAACAGCGAGGCGGTGTGGCCGTCCTCGCCCATGCCCAGCACCAATACGTCAATCGGCGGCAGCTCGGCCAATACGGCATCGGCGCGGTCGGCGGCCAGTTCGAGGCTTGCCGCGCTCTGATACAGGCCAACCAGACGCGCCGCAGCGGCCGGGCCCTGCAACAGATGGCGGCGCAACAGGCCTTCGTTGCTGTCGGGATGGCTGACCGGCACCCAGCGCTCATCAGCGAGGCTGACGGTGACCTTGGCCCAATCCAGTTGCTGCTGCGCCAGCCGCTCGAAGAAGGCGATCGGGCTGCGGCCGCCGGAAACCACCAGCGTCGCCGCGCCACGTTCGGCAATCGCGCTGCGCAGCGCGTTGCTCACGGTCAGCGCCAGTTCGCCGGCCAGCTGCTCGGCGTCACCAAGGCTGAAACCCAGGGTCTGCACCGGCAGATCGAGATTAGAGATCGTCATACCAACTCCTGCCATCACGGCTGATCAGGGCAATCGAGGCAGCCGGTCCCCAGCTGCCTGCTGCGTAAGGTTTGGGTGGGGCGCCGACGCGCTGCCAGCCGTCGATCAGCTGGTCGCACCACTTCCAGGCGTATTCGATTTCGTCCTTGCGCACGAAGAGGTTCTGGTTGCCCTTCATCACTTCCAGCAACAGCCGCTCGTAGGCGTCGGGGATGCGGGGGCTCTTGTAGGTTTCCGAGAAATTCAGCTGCAGCGGGCCGCTGCGCAGCTGCATGCCCTTGTCCAGGCCCTGGTCCTTGGTCATCACCAGCAGCGAGATGCCCTCCTGCGGCTGCAGGCGGATGATCAGTTTGTTGCCGATAAGCTGGCGCTGTTCCGGGGCAAAGATGTAGTGCGGCGGCGCCTTGAAGTGGATAACGATCTGCGACAGCTTCTGCGGCATGCGCTTGCCGGTACGCAGGTAGAACGGCACGCCCGCCCAGCGCCAGTTACAGATTTCCGCCCGCAGCGCGACGAAGGTTTCGGTGTCGCTCTGGGTGTTGGAGTTTTCTTCCTCCAGATAGCCCGGCACGTGGCGGCCGAGGATGCTGCCGGCGACGTACTGGCCGCGCACCAGCTGCTGACCAAGATGCTCCGGCGCAATCGGCGCCAGCGCCTTGAGCACCTTGACCTTCTCGTCGCGGATGCTGTCGGCCGAGAGGTCACTGGGCGGGTCCATGGCGATCAGGCAGAGCAGCTGCAACAGGTGGTTCTGGATCATGTCGCGCAGCTGGCCGGCCTGGTCGAAGTAGCCCCAGCGGCCTTCGATGCCGACGGTTTCGGCAACGGTGATCTCCACGTGGGAGATGTGATTCTGGTTCCACTGGGTTTCGAACAGGCTGTTGGCGAAACGCAGGGCGATCAGGTTCTGCACCGTGTCCTTGCCCAGGTAATGATCGATGCGGTAGGTGCGGTCTTCCGGGAAGAAGCGCGCCACCGCTTCGTTCACTTCGCGGGACGACTCCAGGTCGTGGCCGATGGGCTTTTCCAGCACTACGCGGGTGCGCTCGGCCAGGCCCGCCTCGGCCAGCCCGGCGCAGATCGCGCCGTAGACAGATGCCGGCGTGGCAAAGAAGGCGACGATGCTATCCGCGTTGCCGGCCTTGTCCGCCAGCGCGGCGAAATCCTCGGCGCGGCGGAAATCCATGCTCAGGTAGTCCAGGCGCGCCATGAAGCGCTGAAGCACGGCTTCATCGAGGTCGCGTTCGCCGACGTGGCGGCGCAGATGTTCTTCGATCAACGCCAGATGGCTTGCCGCCTCGCCGCTCTCGCGAGCCAGCGCGAGCAGGCGCGTTTCGGTTGGCAGCAGACCGGCGCGATCGAGCTGATAGAGCGCGGGAAACAGCTTGCGCAGGGCCAGATCACCGAGGGCGCCGAACAGCGCCAGGGTGCAGGGTTCGACAGATAGTGGCGTCATGATGTTTGTTCTTCTACTAAAACTGCACTATGAATACACTGCGATGCCCTGTTATTCAAGTTCAATGTAGTAATAAAAACAACATTTGCCGCAAATTTAGATACCTGTGGCCGCTCCGCACCGCCCTCAGTAGGATAGGCCACCCCATTGGCAAGCCGCATCAGGACCGACATGGACCGCGTACACAACCTGCTCGAGCAGATTCAGCGCCGCATCGAAGACCTCAACAAGGCCGAGCGCAAGGTCGCCGAGGTGATCCTGCGCAACCCGCAGCAGGCCACCCGCTTCAGCATCGCCACCCTGGCGCAGACCGCGCAGGTCAGCGAGCCGACAGTGAATCGCTTCTGTCGCTCGTTCGGCGTCAGCGGCTACCCGGAACTGAAGATGCAACTGGCGCAGAGCCTGGCCAGCGGCGCCGCCTATGTCAGCCAGGCGGTGGAGCCCGACGACGGCCCGGCGGAATACACGCGCAAGATTTTCGGCTCGGCCATCGCCTCGCTGGATAGCGCCTGCCAGAGCCTCGATCCGCAGCTGGTCAGCCGCGCCGTCGACCTGATGATCCAGGCCCGGCAGATCCACTTCTTCGGCCTCGGTGCCTCAGCCTCGGTGGCACTGGATGCGCAGCACAAATTCTTCCGCTTCAACCTGGCGGTCACCGCGCATTCGGACGTGCTGATGCAGCGCATGCTGGCCTCGGTGGCGCATACCGGCGAGCTGTTCGTGATCATTTCCTACACCGGGCGCACCCGCGAACTGGTGGAGGTGGCACGTATCGCACGACAGAACGGCGCCTCGGTACTCGGCCTGACCGCCGCCGGCTCGCCACTGGCGCAGGCCTGCACGCTGAGCCTGAACATCCCGCTGCCCGAGGACACCGACATCTACATGCCGATGACCTCGCGCATCATCCAGCTCACCGTGCTCGACGTGCTCGCCACCGGCATGACCCTGCGCCGCGGCGTGGATTTCCAGCCGCACCTCCGCAAGGTGAAGGAAAGCCTCAATGCCAGCCGTTATCCGGCGGACGAAGAGCCGAGCTAAGGCAATCGCGCCGGCATGAGAAGGGGATGTTGCTATAACAACATCCGGCCGCCACATATCCGAAAAAGCACCCGATCAGCGTGCCAGCGCCTGTTCCAGCGCCACACCGGCGCCCTCCAGCCCCGGATAGTCAGCGGTGACCAGCCACACCGGCACATCGCCGAGATAGCCGCTCATGGAACCCTTGCTGGCGAAGCCTCGGGCGAAACCGCTGGCCGCGAAAAAATCGGCGAAACGCGGCACCACACCACCGACGATATACACCCCACCGCGCGCGCCGAGCGTGAGCACGTTGTTGCCGGCGACCCGCCCGAGCCACACGCAGAACTGCTCCAGGGTCGCCACCGCGACATGATCGCCAGCCAGCGCAGCCGCCGTGACCTCAGCCGGCGACACCAGTCGCGGCATCAAACCGGCCAGGGCACAGACCGCACGATAGAGCAGCAACAGGCCGCCACCACTGAGCACGTCTTCCGCGCGCACATGGCCAAGCTGGGCGAAGAGCATCTGCCACAGCGCCGCCTCGTGAGCATCCGCCACGGGCAGATCGACGTGTCCACCCTCCCCCGGCAGAGCACGCCAATTACCGCCACCCAAGGGCAGCAACGCGGCGACGCCAAGCCCGGTGCCCGGCCCGATAACCAGGGCCGGCGCATCGGGCTCGGCCTCACCAGCACAGATCATGCGCCGCCCCGTCTCGCTTACCCGCGTCATGCCTAGCGCCATCGCGGCGAAGTCATTGATCAGCAGCAGCTCGTCCAGCTGCAGGGCGCCGCAGAAGTCGCTTCGCGTCAGCCGCCAGTGATTGTTGGTGAACGTGAATTGCTCGCCTTTGACCGGCCCGGCGCAGGCCAAACAGGCTGCCTCGACGCTGCCCGGCGCCAGGCCGAGGGATGCCAGGTAATACTCAACCGCCATTTCGGGCGTGGCGAAATCCGCCGCCGCCAGCACCCGTACCGACTCCAGCCGCGAGTCGCGCCACAGCGCGAAGCGCGCATTGGTGCCGCCGATATCGCCGACCAGCGCCAGCCTCATCGCAGCGCCTCCAGCCCAGCAGTGAACACGCTGGCGCCCTGCTCAGCGGAGCTGAACGCCGAGCGCATAAAGCCAAACAGCTCGCGCCCGCAGCCCTGCACACCCACAGGCGGCGCAGCAGCCGGCGACCGATCGGCCAGCTCGGCGGCATCGACCAGCACCTCGAGCACACCGTTCTGCCCATCCACACGCAGCAGATCGCCGTCGCGCACGCGCGCTAACGGGCCGCCATCGATTGCCTCCGGGCACACATGAATCGCCGCCGGCACCTTGCCCGACGCACCGGACATGCGCCCGTCGGTGACCAGCGCGACCTTGAAACCGCGGTCCTGCAACAGACCAAGATAAGGCGTCAGCTTGTGCAACTCGGGCATGCCGTTGGCGCGCGGCCCCTGGAAGCGCACCACCGCAACGACGTCGCGCTCCAGCTCGCCCGCCTTGAAGGCCTCGACCAACTCCAGCTGATCGGCAAAGACCCGCGCCGGCGCTTCCACGACACGGTGCTCGGGCGCCACGGCGGACACCTTCATCACCCCGCGACCGAGATTGCCGCTCATCACCCGCAGCCCGCCTTCAGCCGAGAACGGCCGCGCAACCGGCCGCAGGATGCTTTCGTCCAGGCTCGCCGCAGCGCCTTCACGCCAGGTCAATCGACCGCCTTCGAGGAAGGGCTCCTGGGTATAGCGACTGAGGCCACGACCCATCACGGTATGCACATCCTCATGCAGCAGGCCGGCATCGAGCAGCTCGCGCACCAGCAGCGCGACGCCGCCCGCGGCATGGAAGTGATTGATGTCGGCTGAGCCATTGGGATAGACCCGCGCCAGCGTCGGCACCACTGCGGAAAGGTCGGCCATGTCCTGCCAGGTCAGCTGGATGCCCGCCGCCTGGGCGATGGCCGGCATGTGCAGGGTGTGATTGGTCGAGCCGCCGGTGGCATGCAGCGCGACGATGGCGTTGACCAATACGCGCTCGTCGACGAGCTCACCGAGCGGCGTGAAGCTGCCGCCCTGTGGCGTCAGTCGAGTGACCTGCCGCGCGGCCTCGGCGGTCAGCGCATCGCGCAATGGCGTGCCCGGGTTGACGAAGGAAGAGCCCGGCAAGTGCAGGCCCATGACCTCCATCAGCATCTGGTTGGTGTTGGCGGTGCCGTAGAAGGTACAGGTACCGGGACTGTGATAGGCCTGCATTTCCGCCGCCAGCAGCTCGTCGCGACCTGCCTTGCCTTCGGCGTAGCGCTGGCGCACCGCGGCCTTGTCCTTGTTGGCCAGGCCGGACGGCATCGGCCCGGCCGGCACGAACACAGCGGGCAGATGCCCGAAGCGCAGCGCACCGATCAGCAAACCGGGAACGATCTTGTCGCAGATGCCGAGCAGCAGCGCCCCATCGAACAGGTTGTGCGACAGCGCCACCGCGGTGCTCATGGCGATCACCTCGCGACTGGCGATGGCCAGCTCCATGCCCGGCTCGCCCTGGGTGACGCCGTCACACATCGCCGGCACACCGCCGGCCACCTGCCCCACCGAGCCGATATCGCGCAGCGCGTGGCGCAGGCGCTCGGGGTAGTCCTCATAGGGCTGATGCGCCGAGAGCATGTCGTTGTAGGCCGTGACGATGGCGATGTTGGCCGCATCCGGCAGCCGCAGGCGCTGCTTGTCCTGCGCGCCGCAACCGGCAACGCCATGGGCGAAGTTCGCGCATTGCGCGCCGTTGCGGGCAGGCCCGGCACTGGCAGCGCCGCGAACCATGGCGAGATAGGCTTCGCGCGTAGGCCGGCTACGCTTGATCAGGCGCTGGGTGACTTCGACCACTACGGGATGCATGAAAACCTCCTGATTTGTAGTTTTTATAAACAATCAGGCGGCATCATAACGACGAGCGGGACGATTTCGAAGAAATATGTTTGTTTAAACAACAAAATAACACCACGCTCAACGACGTAGCAGTTCTAGCTGACGACGTAGCTGGGCGGCTTGCGCCTTTTCCGCCCGCAGCCCGGAAGTCAACTCAGCCTTGTCCTGCTCCAGGCGCACGATCACCTGACCAAGGCCATCCAGCAGTTCGCGCAGCACTTCCAGTTCTCGGCATTGGCTCTGCCGGCCCATCCATAGCAGCCAGAGCAGTACCAGTAGCACCATCACGCCGCACAGCGAGGTGCCGATCAGCAGCCAGGCGAGGCTCATTGCACTCATCGTTTCGCTCCTTTGCTTGCGGCGCAATGCCGCTTCCAGAGGCTCAACGATATGTAGCTTATGACGACAGGTCGATAATGTTTACTTGCACAGGTAAACATTTGCAGCAGGTCATTGCCGCCATCTGCTAGTGAAGGACGGCTATGGACCACGCAGGCCGCCCGGCGATGTGCCAGCATGACGCAGCGCCACTGCGACCACCTGTCGTGATTCGTTACAGGTCGACAGAGGATTACTCGCCGACGTCCACCGGTCGCCGCACATCGTCGTCATGGCCAGGGTCGCGATGTTCCAGCTGCAGGAACAATGCGGCAGCGAGCATCGCCATACCGCCGACGCAGAGAAACGTCAGCTGAAATGCCCGCAGCACCTCGCTGCCCTGCGCGTCGTCCACGGTAAAGCCTCCCAGCAGCGCACCGGCGGTGGCGACGCCAAGGCTCATTGATAGCTGCACCACCACCGACAGCAGGCTATTGCCGCTACTGGCGTCGGCATGGCTAAGGCCGACCAGGGTGACGGTGTTCATCGCGGTGAACTGCATCGAGTTGACCATGCCGATCAGGCCCAGATGCACCAGCAGCAGCCACGTCGGCGTTTGTCCATCGATGGTCGCCAGGCTGGCGATCAGGCAGCCGAGCAGCAGCGTGTTGCCGATCAGCAGACGGCGATAACCGAGACGATCGATGATCGGCTTGGCCAGGGATTTGACCGCCATCGCACCCAAGGCCAGCGGAATCATGCTCATCCCGGCCTGCGCCGGCGAATAGCCAAGCGCCACCTGCAGCAGCAATGGCAACAGGAACGGCAGCGCGCCACCACCCAGCCGGGCAAACAGGTTGCCGAAGATGCCCACCGCAAAGCTGCGCGTATGGAACAGCTTAGGGCTGAACAGCGGCGCATCGATGCGCCCGGCGCGCAGCCAGTAGGCCGCCATGCACGCTGCGCCGCCGAACAGCAGCAGCATCACCCGGGCATGCGACATGTGCATCTGGCCGAGCCCCTCCAGCGCGATGGTGACCAGCACCATCGCTGCGCCGAACAGCAGGAAGCCGAGCGTATCGAAGCGCACCCGCTCGGGCCCTTTGAGATCGGGCATGAAGCGCAGCGCGGCGATGCAGCCAATCACGCCCACCGGCAGATTGATCAGGAAGATCCAGTGCCAGGAGGCGTACTCCACCAGCCAGCCACCCAGGGTTGGCCCGAGCAACGGGCCGACCAGTCCTGGCAGTGCGATAAAGGCCATGATCCGCACGAAGTCGCTGCGCGGAAATGCCCGCAGCACCACCAGCCGCCCCACCGGCAGCATCAGCGCTCCGCCCAGCGCCTGCAGCACGCGGGAAGCCACCAGCTGGTTGAAGCTGGTCGACAACGCGCACAACAGCGAGCCCACGGAAAACAGCACGATGGCGGTCACGAAGATGCGCCGGCTACCGAAGCGGTCAGCAATCCAGCCGGATGCCGGAATCAGCAACGCCACTGTGAGCATGTACGCGATCACAACGCCCTGCATACGCAGCGGGTTTTCCGCCAGATCGCGCGCCATGGCGGGCAGCGCGGTATTGAGAATGGTGCCGTCCAGCGTCTGCATGAAGAAGGCGATGGCCACCAGCCACGGCAAAATTCGCGCGGTACGGGCGTCGAGTGAGACGGGCGGTTGCATGAAGTCCCCGGATACGAAAGGTGCACCATCTTAGAGGATTCGTTCGGCGCCGGTTCGGGTCGCTGCTCCCCGCACACCCACACCAAGCGCCACTGTGACGACCTGTCGCAGTTAGCCTGCAGCGCCCGCAAATAGCCATCTGCAGCGGCATACAGCCTTGCATTCAGACACCGGTAACAAAATATTTCTTGGGAAATTGACGCGAATCATTATCATTCGGAAGCGCAAGTGCAATCTTCGCTCCGTCCTTTCTGTTTCCGGAGAATTCCCAATGCGCATCCCCGCCACACTGGCCATCACCACCCTGCTGCTCACCCCGCTCGCCCAGGCGAAGGAATAGCCCATCGGCGAACCGCAGCAGTGCGGCGGCATGGAGGTCGGCGCGGTGTATCTGCAGCCGGTCGAAATGGACCCACCGGGCATGATGCGTGCCGCGGCCGAGTCCGACGTGCATCTCGAGGCCGATATCAGCGCCACCGAAGACAACCGCAACGGCTGGCAGGAAGGCAGCTTCGTGCCATATCTGAGCATCCACTACACGCTGCGCAAGAAGGGTTCCGACGAAGTCGTCGAAGGCGATTTCCATCCGATGGTGGCAAACGACGGCCCGCACTACGGTGACAACGTCAAGCTGCTCGGCCCAGGCAAGTACCAGTTGACCTACAAGATCCTGCCGCCAGGCTCGGGGCACAACATGTTCGGTCGCCACACCGACAAGGAAACCGGCGTCGCCCCCTGGTTCGAAGGCTGCGAGCTGACGTACGAGTTCACCTACGCCGGCATCGGCAAGAAAGGGGGCTACTGATGCGTCGCGCCGGGCAATCGCTGCTCGGCGTGCTGCCGATACTGGTCGGGCTCGCGAGCCCGGCGCAGGCCGCGCTGCCGACGTACGAGCTGACCATACGTGACGGCCACTTCGAGCCAGCGACCATCGAAGTCCCTGCCCGCCAGCGCTTCAAGATCATCGTGCACAACGCCGGCAGCGGGCCGACCGAGTTCGAGAGCACCCCGCTACGCGTCGAGAAGGTGCTGTCACCCGGGGTGACCTCCTTCGTCGTGATCCACCCACTGAAGCCGGGCCGCTATCCATTCTTCGACGAATTCCATATGGATCTTCCCGAAGGCGAGATCGTCGCCAAGTAGTTGCTTTTCTGAGGAGAGTCCCATGGGCCAATCCATGTTCATCGTCTGGCGCGAAAGCGTCGAGGCCCTGCTGGTCATCGGCATCCTGCATGCCTGGCTGCGCCAGCAACCAGGCGCGGGCAATGCGCTGCGCATGCTCTGGGCCGGTGTCGCCGCCGGTCTCGGTCTGGCCGCTGCGCTGGGCTGGGGGGTATTGCATGCCGGCGACTGGCTGGCGGGCAGCGGTGGCGAATGGTTCCAGTGCGCGATGCTGCTGGTAGCCAGCCTGCTGATCCTGCACATGGTCGGCTGGATGCATCAGCATGGCCGCACGCTGAAGACCAGCCTGCAGAACAGCGCCGCGGAAAAGCTCAGCCAGGGCAGCGGCATCGGCCTGTTGCTGCTGGCCATGCTCGCCGTGGGCCGTGAAGGCAGCGAGACAGTGGTGTTCCTCTACGGCATCGGTAACCAGCAGGCGGGTATGGACCTCACCCGCTTCGTCATCGGCGGTGTACTCGGTTTCGTCCTCGCAGTGCTCAGTTATGCAGCCCTGCAGGCCGGCAGCCGCTACTTCAGCTGGCGGCGTTTTTTCCAGGTCAGCGAAGTGATGTTGCTGCTGCTCGGCGGCGCATTGCTGATGGCCGCGCTGGATCGCTTCAGCGGCCAGCTGATGGGTATGGACGTACCGGAAGTGCTGTACACGGTGTTCGGCGATCCGCTCTGGGATACCTCGTCCCTGCTGGATGATGGCGGCGCGCTCGGCGGCACCCTGGCCGGCCTCACCGGCTATCGCGCCATGCCTTCGCTGGCCGCCACGGTAGTTCTGGGCCTTTACTGGCTCGCCGCGTGGACATGGCTCAAACCGCGGGCACAGGTGCAGCTCGCTGCGAGGCCAGCATGATCACCCAGGCGCCGTGGCTGGCGCGACTCGGTGACCTGCTGCGCCAGCATGCGAAAGCCATTCGCACGCTGCAATGGCTGGTGGTGGGGTTCTACCTGACGCTGCTGGTGATCCCCGCCTTTCTTGATCTGCCGCCGGCCCAGGCCGGCATGCTCGATAACCTGACGGTACTGGCGCAGTTCATCTTCTGGGGCCTGTGGTGGCCCTTCGTGCTGCTGTCGATGATCTTCTTCGGTCGCCTGTGGTGCGGCGTGCTCTGCCCCGAAGGCTCGCTCAGCGAATGGATCAGCTGGCGCGGGCTGAACAAACGCACGCCGCGCTGGGTGCGCTGGAGCGGCTGGCCGACCATCGCCTTCATCCTCACCACCGTCTACGGCCAGCTGATCAGCGTCTATGACTATGCCCAGGCGGCACTGCTGATCCTCGGCGGCTCCACCGTCGCGGCGATGCTGGTGGGCTTTCTCTACGGCCGCGGCAAGCGGGTCTGGTGCCGCCATCTGTGCCCGGTCAGCGGCGTGTTCGCCCTGCTCGCCCGCTTGGCGCCGGTGCACTACAAGGTCGACGAACAGCGCTGGCTGGAAAATCGTGAACCGCACCTGCCGACGCCCAACTGCGCCCCGCTTATCGACATCCGCCGCATGCAGGGCAATGCCGATTGCCATGCCTGTGGCCGATGCAGCAGCCAGCGCGGTGCAGTGCAGCTGAGCGCCCGTTCGCCCAATTCGGAAATTCTTATCGTCGGCGGCCAGCAGCAAAGCGATCACTGGGACAGCACGCTGTTGCTGTTCGGCATGATCGGCCTGGCCATGGGCGCCTTCCAGTGGACGGTCAGTCCCTGGTTCATCACCCTCAAGCAGGCCGCCGCGGAATGGCTGGTGGATAGCGACATCATCTGGCCGCTGGAAGCCAACGCGCCTTGGTGGCTGCTGACCCACTATCCGCAGGCCAACGATGCCTTCACCTGGCTCGATGGCGCCGTGATCCTCACCTACATCTTCGGTGCCTCGTTGCTCGTCGGCGGTGCGTTGTGGCTACTGCTGCGCGCCGCCGTGCGGGTAATGCGCCGTGGCGACAATGTGTTCCAGCACCTCGCATTGGCACTGGTGCCGCTGGGTGGCGCCGGGCTGTTTCTCGGCCTGTCCGCCACCACGGTCAAGCTGCTGCGCTACGAGGGCTTGCTACTGGCCTGGGCGCAACCGGCTCGCGCCGCGCTGCTGATCGGTGCCGTACTCTGGAGTCTTTACCTGGCCTGGAACGTCATCAGCCGTCACGGCGGCAACGGCCTGCGCCGGCTGCTGGCGTTCGCCTGCGTCAACGCCGGCTGCGCGCTGGTGGGCTATGGCTGGTGGCTGCAGTTCTGGGGCTGGAGCTGAGGTCGATGAGGCATTGAGTGGGCCGTCCGCTGCGGCCCACATAGACCTAACCGCGCAGGACGAACGAAGGGAACAGCTGGCCCAGCCTTTCCCACAGCTGTTGCTGATCGTAGGGTGCTCGGCTCTCGGCGAGGCTGTCGTCGAGCATCCGCGCGGTGCGCACGCACTGCACGGCGAAGCGTTCGACACCCAGTCGGCGCAGGCGCTGGGCCATGTCCCACAGCGCATCGGCGTCGAACAGCTGCCAGTGCACGGTGGTCCGGCACTCATGCTCGACGTCACTTTGCAGCAGGTGTTCGAGACTCTTCCAGTTGGCCTTGCCGCTGCCATCCACGCCGGTGATCGCGCTACTGTGCTCGGGTAGCGCCTTGATGTCGAAACCGACCCAATCCACCAGCGGCAGGATGTTGGCGAACAGCTTCGGCTTGATGCCGGCGCTGTGCAGGCCGACCTTGTAGCCCAGCGCCCGCACCTGGGCGATGGCCTCGGGCAGCGCGGTCTGCAGGGTCGGCTCGCCACCGCTGAACACCACCGCCTCGAGCAAGCCGACGCGCTGTTCGAGAAAGGCGAGAATCTCCGGCCAGGGCTTTTCCTCACTGCCGGAGGCGGGGATCAGCTGCGGGTTGTGGCAGTAGCGGCAGCGCCAGCCGCAACCCTGGCAGAACAGCACGCAGGCCAGATGGTCTGGGAAATCCAGCGTGGTCAGGGGGACCAGCCCCCCGACGCGAAGTGCTGCGGTCACCGCGCCGCTGCTTCGGTGAAATGCAGACGCTCGCGATGCTCGGACTGCTTGCCCGGATTGAATGCGGTAACCGGGCGGTGATAGCCCATCACGCGGGTCCAGACTTCGCAACGTTGGCGCTGGTCCTGGGGCAGTTGGCTGGGTGGGTTCATGGTGACGCTCCTTTTGCTTAGGGTTGATTATGCGGCGCCGCACCTATTGGAGCGGCGTGACACGGGATCGCAGATCAGACCGCCAGGGCCGCTTCGGCTTGCTGCTTGTGCAGCAGCGCCTCATCGCACTTCGGGCAGAACTCGTGCTCGCCAGCGAGATAACCGTGCACCGGGCAGATCGAGAAGGTGGGCGTTACCGTCAGGTACGGCAGGCGGTAGCGCGACAGCGCATTGCGTACCAGCTTCTTGCAGGCCTCGGCCGAGGAAATCTGCTCGGCCATGTACAGGTGCAGCACGGTGCCGCCGGTGTACTTGCACTGCAGCTCGTCCTGCAGCTCCAAGGCCTCGAAGGGGTCGTCGGTGAAGCCGACCGGCAGTTGCGAGGAGTTGGTGTAGTACGGCGCCTCGGCCGAACCCGCCTGGAGGATGTCGGGGAAGCGCTTGCGGTCTTCCTTGGCGAAACGATAGGTGGTGCCTTCGGCCGGCGTCGCCTCGAGGTTGTAGAGGTGCCCGGTGTTTTCCTGGAACTGCACCAGCCGCGCCCGCACGTGGTCGAGCACCTCGATCGCCAGCGCGCGACCGGCAGCGGTCTGCAGCCCCTCGGTGTCGTCGGTGAAATTGCGCACCATCTCGTGCAGACCGTTCACCCCGATGGTGGAGAAGTGATTGCGCAGTGTGCCCAGATAACGCTTGGTGTAGGGGTAGAGCCCGGCATCCATATGGTGCTGGATGACCTTGCGCTTGACCTCCAGACTCTGCCGCGCCATGTCCAGCAGCGCATCCAATTGCTCGAGCAGCGCCGCCTTGTCACCGCGCAAGAGATAGCCCAGGCGTGCACAGTTCACCGTCACCACGCCCAGCGAACCGGTCTGCTCGGCAGAACCGAACAGCCCGCCACCGCGCTTGAGCAGCTCGCGCACGTCCAGCTGCAGGCGGCAGCACATCGAACGCACCTGGTTCGGCTGCATGTCCGAATTGAGGAAGTTCTGGAAGTACGGCAGCCCGTAGCGCGCGGTCATCTCGAACAGGCGCTCGGCGTTCTCGCTGTCCCAGGGAAAATCGTGGGTGATGTTGTAGGTCGGGATCGGGAAGGTGAAAACCCGGCCGAGGCCGTCACCGGCCTGCATCACTTCTATATAGGCACGGTTGATCAGCTCCATCTCGGCCTGCAGCTCGCCGTAGGCGAAGGGCATCTCCTCGCCGCCGATGTAGGGGATTTGCTCGCGCAGATCTTCCGGGCAGACCCAGTCGAAGGTCAGGTTGGTGAACGGGGTCTGCGTGCCCCAGCGCGACGGCACGTTGAGGTTGTAGATGAACTCCTGAATGGCCTGGCGGATTTCGGCGAAGCCAAGGTTGTCCTTGCGCACGAACGGTGCAAGGTAGGTATCGAAGCTGCTGAATGCCTGCGCGCCGGCCCACTCGTTCTGCAGCGTGCCGAGAAAATTGACCATCTGCCCCAGCGCGCTGGACAGATGCTTGGGCGGGCTGGCCTCAACCCGCCCCGGAATCCCGTTGAAGCCCTCATTGAGCAGGGTCCGCAGTGACCAGCCAGCGCAATAGCCGGCGAGCATGTCCAGGTCATGGATATGCAGATCACCTTCGCGATGCGCCGTGCCGATCTCCGGGCTGTAGACCTCGTCCAGCCAGTAGTTGGCGGTGACCTTGCCAGACACGTTGAGGATCAGCCCGCCGAGTGAGTAGCCCTGGTTGGCGTTAGCGCGCACCCGCCAGTCTTCGCGGGAGAGGTATTCGTTCATCGAGGCGGCGACCTCGACCACCACCTTGCGATCTCGGCGCAGACGCGCATGGCGTTCGCGGTAGACAATGTAGGCCCGGGCGGTATCGAAGTAGCCGGCTGCCATCAGGGCACGCTCGACGCCGTCCTGCACCTGCTCCACCTCCACCGCCGTGCGATGGGCCAGTTGCTGACGAACGGCCTGGGCCAATGCCTGCGCCACTGCCAACTCGAACTCGCCGGTCGCCGCGCCCGCCGCCGCGATGGCGCGCTCGATCTTGTCCACTTCGAACGCCGCCAGTCGGCCATCGCGCTTGCGCAGTGAAACCGGTTTCGCCACCTCTGCCTGCCTGGGCATCAACGCCTCCATAACCATATGTAGTGAATTTATTCGCAAGAAACACAATATGGTGTGACTTTAGAGGTGGAACCTCATTACCGAATTGATCATCGTCAAGCACAGGCAAGTGATCGCCCGACGGCGCCGACGGCTCATGGCCGACACTCTTGTCCGTGATCAAGGAAGCGGCGGACACCGGACTCCTAGGATGCAGGCTGATAAACCCGGTTCAATCCGGGGGAGGACACATGCTCACTGAAAAAACCCTGGTCGCGGAATTGCGCCGCCACCATCTGTTCAGCCGACTGCCCGAGGCGGCGTTACAGGAGGTGTGCACCTCTGCCAACCTGAAGCGCCTGCCTGCGGGGGCCTCGCTGTTTCATCAGGGCGATAAGGCCGACCGCTTCTATTTCCTCTTCAGCGGCCAGATCAAGCTGCACCGCGTAGTCTGCGACGGGCAGGAGAAGCTGGTGGAAGTGATGCGTGCCGGTGAATCGTTCGCCGAAGCGCTGTTGTTCAAGGGCACGCCGAGCTATCCGGTCAGCGCCACCGCGCTAAAGGCCAGCCTGGTGGCGAGCCTGAACGGGCCGCATTACCGGCGAATTCTCGAGCAGCACCCGGATATCTGCCTAGACATCCTCGCCACCCTGAGCATTCGTCTGCACCAGCGTATGACCGAGATCGACACCCTCACCCTGGCCAACGCCAGCCATCGCGTGGTGCGCTTTCTCGCGCAATCGCAGCAGGACGACAGCGGCGTGGTGGTGCTCGATGTGCCGAAACGCTTGATCGCGTCGAAACTGGGCATTCAGCCGGAAACCTTCTCGCGCATCCTGCATCGGCTGATCGACGCCGGAACCATATCGGTCCAGCGGCGACGCATCGAGATTCTCGACAACCGCAAGCTCGCCGCCTATGACGAGTGACCTGCGGCAGAACGCCCCAGTGTTCTTGATTGCTGTCAAAGCCAGTCGCCGGCGCGCCTTGGAAAATGACCCGCGCCACGCCACCGTCAGGAAAACGCGATGATCACCACAACGCCTGCGCCCCTGGTCTATTCATGCTCCGGTTGTTCGAATGTCGCGCAGCTGGCCAACACCCTGGCGGTGCGTCTCGATCGCGCCGGGCTGGCGGAAATGTCCTGCATCGCCGGCGTCGGCGGGCGCGTTGCAGCGCTGGTGAAGAAAGCCAACTCCGGCCGCCCCATTCTCGCCATCGACGGCTGCCCGATGCATTGCGCCCGCGCCTGCCTCGCGCAGCACGGCGTGACACCCGACGTGCACATCACCCTCAGCAGCTACGGCTTGCGCAAGCGCTATCGGGAAGACTGCAGCGAGGAGGAGATCAGCGCGCTGTTCGATGACATGAAAGACATTATCGCCAGTGACCGGATGCAGTTGCGCACGGCCTGAAACCCACGGACTGAGCGTGTCGCTGGAATCGCGGAACAGTTCGTTCCAGCGGGTAGCGCGCCCTGCGCCCCCCGCACTGCTGCGCCGCGCCGGGGCGGTCCGCCAGCCTGAGCCTTGCAGGCGCAGGCAGTTTGCGACGGCTGCGGGCGGAACAATCGGTCAGGCTCTGGCCGCCTGTGCCCGGCCGGCCGCCGCCACCTCCTCGCCGGCACCCTGCAGCAGTTTCCACAGCCAGCTCGGCAGCGTGTCGGGGTCGAGACTGTCGATCAGATTCTTGATCGCCAGGCCCAGCTCGGTATCACCCTCGATAACCAGCCGGCGGCGGAAGAACAGCGTATCCGGGTCTTCCTGACGGCTGGCCAACAGCAGGAACTCGCGCCAGTTGCCGCGAATGGTCACCTCCACCGGTGCCTGCGCCGCAATGCGCAGCTGCTCGCGCTCGCAGGTCAGGCACCAGGCAAGGCCGAGGTCGGCGACTTCGAGCTTCATCCAGTGGCCGTCAAGCACGTCAAAGGCGCCGTCGCTCAGTGCTTCGGCGAATACCTGATTGAGGCTGCGCTCCAGCGCAAGGCGCTGGAGCAGGAATGGCGTCTTGGCCGCAAGCGGCAACAGCCGCCCGCCGAGATTCACCAGATGGGCACGTGGATTCAGCATAATCCGGCCTCCTCGGCGCGCAGCATGCCCGGCTGGCCATGCCAATACCCATTGCAACCGTCCACCGCCAGCGGCGGCAGCGCGCCCTTGCGCACCGCATCGAAGGCAGCGACCACCTCGTCCATACCGGCAGCGCGCGGGCTCAGGCGCAGCAGATCGGCACCGCTGTCGACCAGACCCGCGTAGTCGGCGAGCAGGTTGCTGACCGCTGCAGACATGGTCTGGATACCGTTGATCGTGAACAGCGCCTCACCCTCCTGGCTCAGCAGCGGAATGCCCTCGGGATAGTTCTGGCAGCAGAACTGGCAGTCGTCCTTCGGCCGGTTCTCGGCACGGGCGGTGAAGCAGCGCGCCGAATAGGCCAGTGGCAGATGACCATAGGCGAATATCTCGATTTCCGGCAGTGCCACGCCCAGCTCCTGCAGTTGCGCGCGGGCACTCTTGATCAGCTTGCCGGAGGCTTCCACCGGCGGCACCCAGCGGGTCATGCCGCTGGCCACCAGCTCGGCCAGGGCGTGGCCGTTGTATAGGTTCAGCGCCGGGCCGCCAACGAAGGGCAGCTTGCGCTCGGACATCAGCTGCACCGCGCCCATGTCATTGGCTTCCACCAGCAGCTCGCCGTTGTCACACAGGCGGCGCAGGCTGGATAGCTCGGAAGCGGCTTCGACCAGGGTCAGGCCGGACAGCACCAGCTGCGCCGAGGAGGCTTCAGCCAGATCGCGGGCCAGACCAAGCCAGTCGTCGAGCATCAGCGCGCGGCGCTTGGAGCAAACGGTTTCGCCGAGGTAGATAACATCCAGCGGCTGGCTGGCCATGTTGGCGTAGAAGTCCAGCGTCTGCTGGCGATCCCAGTAGAACAGCACCGGGCCCAGAGACAGTTTCATGGGTGACTCCTCGTTCATTGCCAGGCCCGATGGTAGGCACCCAGGGTGGTTTGCGAGCCTTCGGAGAGACCGTCCAGCACCTGCCGCCAGCCGGGTTCGACCGCGTAGCGCTGCGGCGCCTTGAGATAGCTGTCCAGCGCCGCGCGCCAGACCCGAGTGACCTGCTCGACATAGGCCGGGCTGCGCTGGCGGCCCTCGATCTTCATCGCGGTGTCGCCGATGGCGGAAAGCTCGGGGATCAGATCCAGGGTGTTCAGGCTGGTGGGTTCTTCGAGCGCGTGGAAGCGCTGACCATTGACCATGAAGCGCCCTTTGCACAGCGTCGGGTAACCAGCCGATTCGCCTTCGGCGTAGCGGTCGATGAGCACGTTGTTGAGGCGCGAGGTCAGCCCTTCCGGCTCCTCGCTCCAGCGCACCGCCTTGGCCGGCGAGCAGACGCCACAGAGATTGGGTGATTCGCCGGTAAGGTACGAAGACAGATGGCAACGACCCTCGGCCATGATGCACAGGCTGCCAAACGCGAATACTTCGATCGGCACCGGGCTGCTCGCCGCGACCTGCTTGACCTGCTTGAGCGAAAGCACCCGCGGCAGCACAGCGCGGCTGATTCCGTAGCGCTGCTGATAGAAGCCCAGCGCGGCGGCATTGGTAGCCGACCCCTGCACCGACAGATGCAGATTGAGTTTGGGATGGCGCTTGCTGGCATAGCCGAGCACGCCGGGGTCGGCCGCGATCAGCGCATCCACGCCCATGTCGGCGGCCTGATCCACGGCGCGCTGCCAGCGATTCCAGCCGTCCGGCTGGGCATAGGTGTTGACGGCGATATACAGCTGCCGGCCCTTCTCGCGGATCAGCTGCAGACCCTTGTCGAGCTGCTTTTCATCGAGATTGAGGCCAGCGAAATGGCGAGCGTTGGTGTCGTCGCGAAATCCGACATAGATGGCATCGGCGCCCTGCTGGACGGCGACCTTGAGCGCGGGCAGGCTTCCTGCCGGGCAGACCAGGTGCATGACAACTCCTAGACATTCGGGTACATGCGCGCCACGCACCGATATGGCGTGGCGGTCGTTCGGCTGAACGGAAAACAGCCGGCAGTCTAGGCAGCTGACCATTGGCCAGCATTGATAGGGGTCAAGTTTGCTCGGACGTCGCGACTGCGACGAAATGCAGCGGAAGGTGCGCGCCAGCCGTGCCATGGCTGGCGCGCAATTGCCTCAAATGCCCTCGTCGCCCTCGAATTCCTCGGTGGCACGGGCGACCATCTGCCGCCACGCGCCGGACTCCTCACCAAGCAGGCGTATGGCCTTCAGGCTCGCAGCGAAGGCGTCGCGATAGTGCAGCGGATTGTTTTCGCTGGCGGCGCGTTCGGCGAAGGCCTGCGCCTCGCTCAAAAGTGCTTCGAATTCGTTCTGGTCCAGTGCCATGGAGCTCTCCTCGCGTGGTGATGTGAGGTTAGACCATGGCTGGTCGTCTGCGACTCTCGCTGGCCGACGGGCGCTACTTGAGCTTTAGCCGTCGCGCCAGTTTGTGCAGGTTGCTCGGGTCGACATCCAGCAGGCGGGCGGCCTGCGCCCAGTTCTCGCCGCTGGCCTCCAGCGCCCGGACGATGGCCTGGCGCTGGGCAGCATCGACGGTGTAGCGCAGCGGCAGCACCTCGTCGGCGACTACCGGCTCATCGGCTACCTGCGCCGCGACCGCACCGACAGCATGGCTGTCCAGGTCCAGCAGATCGGGCTCCAGCGTCAGGATCTCGCTGCGCGACGCGCCACGGCTGAGCAGGCGCAGCGCCGCGCGGCTGACCACATGCTCCAGCTCGCGCACGTTGCCCGGCCAGGAATAGGCCAGCAGAGCGCGCTCGGCGGCCGGCGACAGTCGCATGCTGCGCAGCCCCAGCCGCGCGCGATTGAGTTCGAGGAAGTGCCCGGCGAGGATCAGCACGTCGTTGCCACGCTCGCGCAAGGGTGGAATCGGCGCCGGATAGACCGACAGCCGGTGATAGAGATCGGCGCGAAAATGCCCGTCACGCACGCTTTCGCGCAGGTTGCGGTTGGTCGCGGCGATGATGCGCACATCGACCTGGCGCGGTTTGTCCGCACCGAGGCGCTGGATCTCGCCATTCTGCAAGGTGCGCAGCAGCTTGGCCTGCACCGTCAGCGGCAGCTCGCCAACCTCGTCGAGCAGCAGCGTGCCGCCATTGGCGGCGTCGAAACGACCGGGCCGATCGGTGGTGGCACCGGAGAACGCGCCTTTGACGTGGCCGAACAGTTCGCTCTCGGCCAGGGATTCCGGCAGTGCCGCGCAGTTGACGTGCACCAGCGGCTTGTTGCGCCGCCGCGAATGCCGATGCAGCCAGCGCGCGAACAGCTCCTTGCCGACACCGGTCTCGCCCAGCAGCAGCACTGGCAATTCGGAATCGGCCACCACCTGCAATTCGCGCAGCAGTTCGCGGATCACATCGCTCTGACCGAGAATTTCGCCATCACCATGATCGAGTGCGGCTTCCATTACGTCGCTACGCGCCAGGCGCAGACCGCGATTCTCATGCTCCAGCCGGGTAACCCGCACCGCGGCCTCGATCACCAGTGTGTAGCGCTGCAGGTCGCAGCGGGCGTCATCGCCAAAGGTGCCGGCATGCAGCGCATCCAGCGTCAGCGCACCCCACAGCTTGCCTTCGACGTAGAGGCTGACGCCCATGCAGTCATGCACCGGCAACGGCTCGCCGATGTGCTCGTCGAGCAAACCGTCATAGGGGTCCGGCAGGCGGCTGTCGGGCTCGAACCAGGTCGGCTCGCGCTGGGAGAGGATCGCCGCCAGACGCGGATGCTGCGCTACGACGAAGCGCCGGCCCAGCGCCTCCTGCACCAGCCCTACCGCCGCCAGTGGCCGCAGGCTGTCCTCGTCGAGGCGCAACAGCACGACGGCACCGCAGCGAAAGTGCTGGTGCAGGGTGTGCACCAGACGTTGCAGGCGCACCGCGTTGGGCAGTTCGGTGGTCAGGTCGGCAAGCAGTGCGTCAGCCATCATGGTGCTGGATACCCTCATGGTTTTTCGAACCATAACCGCTTCGGGTAATTTCCACCAGCAGCGTGTCGCAGCCGCCAGTTTCCGCGGTGTCGGCGCCTGGCACGGCTGTTGCGATGGACGGGTCATATCCATCAGGACCACTGCCATGACCACCGACCTAATCGACCAGACCCTCGGCAATCTCGCATGTTCGGTGCCGGGTGCCACCCGGGTATTCCGCCAGTTCCGCCTGGACTTCTGCTGCGGTGGCGACCTGCCGCTGAGCGAGGCCGCGGCGCGAATCGATGTCGATCCGCACATCATCGCCGACGCACTGCTCGCCCTCGAGCCGGAAGAGTCCGAGAAGGACTGGCGCGCCGAGCCCGCTGGCCAGCTGATCGAATACATCCTGGCGCGCTTCCATGAGCGGCATCGCGACCAGTTCCCGGAGCTGATTCGCCTGGCCAGCCGGGTCGAGCAGGTCCATGGCAGCCGCCCCGAATGCCCCAACGGTCTCGCCGAACACCTGTGGCACATGCAGCAGGAGCTGGAAAGCCACATGCTGAAGGAGGAACAGATTCTCTTCCCGATGCTGCAGCGCGGCATGCGCTTCCCGCAGGCACAGGGGCCGATCTCGGTAATGCGCTACGAGCATCAGGAGCACGGCAATGCCCTGGAACAGTTGGCAGCGCTGACCAACGACATCACCCCGCCGGCCAACGCATGCAATACCTGGCGCGCGTTGTATCGCGGGCTGGAGGAGATGCGCAGCGACCTGATGCAGCACATCCACCTGGAGAACAACGTGCTGTTCCGTAACGCGGAAATGACCGCGCCGACAGCGAGCGATGAAGGCGTACAACGTATTGAGGTGGCTCAACCATGAAACAGTATCTGCAACCTATCGCCTGGGGCGTGGCAATGGCCTCGGTCGTCGCCCTGGCCAGCAGCTTCGCCCTGAGCATGGCCGTCGGCACGGCGCAGGCGGCCACTGCACACGATCACAGCCACCCAACGCCCGTCGCCGCCCAAGCTACGCCAGGCGAGCGCTGGGCCACCGACGCCGCTCTGCGCGAAGGCATGACCCGTATCCACGAAGTCGTACAACGCAGCATGCCAAGTGCCCCCGGCCAGCCGGTCAGTGACGAGTCGGCGGCCGCGCTGCAACGCGACATCGAAGCGGCGACCAGCTATCTCATCGCCAACTGCAAGTTGCCGGAAGCCGCTGACAATGCGCTGCATGGCCTGTTGATCGACCTGCTCAAGGGCGCCGAGGCGCTGTCCGACGCCGAGCAGCGTGAACAGGGCCTGCAGCGCATTTTCGAGGCACTGGAACGTTATCCGCAGCTGTTTGCCGAGCCGGTATGGCGTGAAGGATTCGTCGCGCATCTGCACTGATCGCCTACGCGGTACTGAGCCGCGTATGGCCAGATCATGACCGTCATCAACTTCTAACCTGCGTCATCGCCCATCACATGCGCTAGGCTGAAGGCCGACGTTTGTTGTTGTTCAATTGAAACAGGACGCCTTGCATGGTGCTTCACCGCGTACACCACCAGATTCTCCGCAGCCACCACCTGTTCGAACCGTTGAATGAAGAGCAGATGGAAGAACTGCTCAATGCCAGCCAACTGCTCAACCTCGACAAGGGTGACAACCTGTTCCACCAGGGCGAGCCGGCACACAACTTCTACTTCGTCATCTCCGGTGCGGTTAAGGTCTACCGCCTGACGCCCGACGGCCAGGAGAAGGTCTTCGAGGTCATCGGCAACCGCCAGACCTTTGCCGAAGCCATGATGCTGATGGACACGCCCAACTACGTGGCCTCGGCCCAGGCGGTCTGCCCGTCGCAGGTCTACCGGTTCTCCAACGCGGCCTACATGCGCCTGCTGGAAGCGAACCAGCGCCTCACCTTCGCCCTGCTCGGCAAGCTCTGCGTGCGCCTGCACCAGCGCATCAACGAGATCGAAACGCTGTCGCTGAAGAACGCCACCCACCGCGTGGTGCGCTATCTGCTGACGCAACTGGCGCGAGTGAAGGACGGCAGCAACAGCTTCGAACTACCGATGGCCAAGCAGCTGGTGGCCGGGCACCTGTCGATCCAGCCGGAGACGTTCTCGCGGATCATTCGTCGACTGATCGACGAGAGCATCATCACCCAGGAAGGCCGGCAGATCGCCATCCTCGATCGCCAGCGACTCGAGCAGTTCGAGTGAGTTGATCGTCGTCAAAGCCCGCGGATTTTCCGCCGTGTCAGGCTTTACCGACCGAGAGGAGCGCCGCCATGCCCAGATGCCTGTACTGCCAGCAGGACAACCCGCCGAAGCAAGCCGAATGCGGCAACTGCGGCATGCCGCTGCCGGAACACGCCGACAGCGCCCCGGAGCGCCGGCAGCGGCGCTTCCTGTGGTTCTGCATTGGTCTCAGCATCTTCTGCGCGGTGATGATCGTCTGGCTGCCGCGCCATCTGTTCTGATGGCGCCCCACCCAATGATGTCTACAGCGGATAGTCGCTTCGCAGTGAAACGCCGCCCCGTGCTGAAGCGGATGTGCCGCGAAACAGCTCAGCGACCACCCGCAGCAATCCTTCAGCGTGGCCCCATGATCTGCGCCAGCGCATCCGGCTGCGGCGCACCCTGGTGCTGCTGCAGGCGGTCGTTGTCGTCGAGATAGAAGATCGCCGGAGTCGCCTGGGCGCCCAGTTCGCTCATCAGCATCAGGTTGTCGGTGAGCTGTTTCTCCAGAGCTGCCGGGATCTTCTGCAACGGCTTCAGCTTGCTCGCCTTGCCGGCCGCCTCGTGCTCGTTGAGCGCTGCCTGCGGATCCTTGGCGCTGAGCAACGCGGCGGACTTGCCGGCACTGTCGGCGCGCAGCATGCCGACCATGATGTGTCGCAACTGCACCTTGCCGGACTCGACCCAGGGCCGGGCCTGCTTCCAGAACATGTTGCAGTACGGACAGTTCGGGTCGCTGAACATGTAGATGACGCGCGGCGCGTCGGCCTTGCCGTCGGCGATCCAGGTGCTGTTCTCCATGCGCGTCCACATTTCCTTGCCCAGCGGTTCGTAGACCAGCTTCTCCAGGTGCGCGCGGGTCAGGTCCTCACCCTTGGCATCGAGCAGGCTGCCGATCAGCACGTGCTCGCCATCCGGGGTGAGATACAGCGCCATGCCCTGTCCGTTGTAACGCGCGGCATAGCCCTTGAGCCCGCCGGGTGCCGCGAAACTGCCGACGACCTCGGCGCCACGCGCCTCGACGGCCTTGATCGCCTCCGGCAATTCCTCGGCCTGCGCCATGGGCAGGGCCAGCAGGCTGACGCCGGCCAGCAGGTAGGGTAACGGCTTGAATCGAATCACTGCGCAGCTTCCTCTTTCAGTTTTTCCAGCGCGCGCGCCAGGCTGGCGTGCGAGAGTTCGCCGAGATGGCTGCTGACCTGGCGGCCATCGGCGTTGTAGAACAGCGTGGTCGGCAGCGCCGTGGAGCCCACGTGCTGGCCGAGGCGCCCGCCACTGTCGAGCAGGACGTTATCGAGACTCAGCCCCGCGGTTTCCAGGAAGCGATTGATCTCCCCCTCCCCCTCGCCCTGATTGACGAACAGGAACAGGGTGTCGCTTTCCCGGGCTTGGGCGTCGGCGAGCACCGGCATCTCGCGCCGGCACGGCGGGCACCAGGTCGCCCAGAGATTGATCACCAGCGGCTGGCCGGAGTAATCCTCCAGCGCCACCGGGCGACCCTGGTTGTCGCGCAGGGCCATTTCCGGCAGCCGCGTGCCCTGCTCGAAGGAGTGCCAGGCCAGGTTACTGAAGCCCCAGCTGAGGATTCCCACCGTCAGCGCGATACCCAGCGGCTTGCGCAGTTCGCGGTCGCGCCAGCCCCACCAGATGCCCAACGCCAGCGCAGCGACCAGCCCGGGCCAGGCGATGAAGCCACCGTCACGGATATCGATGACGCTTAGCCAGTCATCCCGGTAGTACGCCCAGTACAGCGTGACAAAGGCCAGGCGAGCCACCAGCAGCGCCACCAGCAGCAGGCGAAACAGCTGCCGCTCCGGGTTGCGCTCGCTGCGGCGGCCGACCCACCAGCCGGTCAGGGTCGCCAGCAGCAGGCTGCCCAGCAGCAATACATGGGGCACCGCCAGGGCCAGCGGCCCGATATTCACAGTCAGCATCAACCTCGCTCCCGGGTCTGGTTCCAGTTCTGCAGAAAGTCCCCGGCACCGACCTCGCCGGTGATACGGCGTTCGCGGCGCTCGACGCCATCCGGGCCGATCCACAGCAGCGTCGGCGGGCCGAGCACCTGGTAACGGTCCAGCAATTCGCGGCTGGCGGCGTCGCTGCGGGTCACGTCGGGGCGCAGCACGCGCACGCCGTCCAGGCTCGCCTGCACCTCGGCATTGCCGAAGACCTCCTTCTCCATGACCTTACAGGAGACGCACCAGTCGGCGTAGTAATCGATCAGCACCCACTGGCCCTGCGCTTTGGCCGCTGCCAGCTCACGATCCAGCACCGCCGGATCGCTGAAACCGAGCGCGTGAGCTTCGGCGGAGATGGCACCCGTTCCACCGCCGGCATAGATCGCCAGCGGCCGACGCGGATCATCCGCGCCGCCGGCGGCACCGAGCAGCATCGCTGCGCCCCACAGGCCCAGCAGAATGCCGCTGGCCTGACAGAGCACGCGCTGGCGTTGCACTGCCTGCGCCACATGCAGCAAGGCGGTGGCGAGCACCACCAACAGTGCGCCCCACAGGCCCAGCCACAGCCAGTCGGCCAGCAACGGACGCGCAACGAACAGCGCTGCCGCGAGGAAGAGAAAGCCGAATACCACCTTGACCCGGTCCATCCAGGCGCCCGGCTTGGGCAGAAAACGCTGGCCGACCGTCACCAGCAACAGCAACGGCGTGCCGATGCCCAGGCCCAGCGCGAACAGCACCAAGCCACCCTGCAGCGCACTGCCGCTCTGTGCGATGAACAGCAGCGCGGCGGCCAGCGGTGCGGTCATGCAGGGGCCGACCAGCAGGCCGGAGAGCACGCCCAGCGCGCCAGCCCCGGCGAGGCTGCCCCCGCGCTGGCGATCACCGACACGCTGCAGGCGATCACGCAGCGTCACCGGCAATTGCAGCTCGAACAAACCGAACATCGGCAGCGCCAGCAACACGAACAGCACGGCGAAACTGGTCAGCAGCCAGGGCTGCTGCAGCGCCGCCTGCAGGTTGGCGCCGAGCAGCGCCGCCAGTACACCGAGCCCGGCGTAGACCAGCGCCATGCTGACTACGTAGGTCGCCGCCAGGGCAAAACCACGGCGCGAGGTGGCACCGCTGCCGACCACGATGCCCGCCAGGATCGGCAACATCGGCAGCGAACAGGGAGTGAAGGCCAGCAGCAGACCGAGGCCGAAGAACACCAGCAGGCTCCAGGCCAGTGCCTGGCTTTCGAGGCCGCTGACCAGCGCCTGATCTTCGGCCAGCCCAGGCGCTGCCGCCGTGCCGTTGCCAGTCAACGACACCTCGCGGGTCTGCGGCGGATAGCAGAGTCCTGCATCGGCGCAGCCCTGCCAGCCGAGACGCACACTATTCTCCGCGCCCGGCGGGATCAGCAGTTCGAGGCTGTCGCGGTAGATCTGCGAATTGCCGAAGAACTCGTCGCTGTAGGGCTCGCCCTCGGGCAGCGGCGGCTGGCGCTCCGGCGGCAGGCCGTCGAACTGCAGGCGCTGCTGATAGAGGTAATAGCCCGGTGCGATCCGCCAGTGCAGCAGCGTCGCGCCGTTCTCCTGCGGGCTGACCGTCAGCGCGAACGCCTCTTCCACCGGCAGAAAATCATCCTGCGAGCCGCCGCCAAACAGCCCACCGGCCGGCAGCGCCAATCCGGGCGCCAACAGAAACAGCAGAAGAACCAATATGCGCATGAGAGTCCTGGCCGAGAAATGACTGCCGCGCAGCATGCCGCGACGGGATTAACGCGCCATTAACAGGCCGTTGAAAAACGTAGGCGAGGCCGCCAGCGCGAGGCAAAACAGGCGAAAAAGCGCAGTTTACGAACGGTAAATGAGCATTTTGAGCCTGTTTTTAACGCTGCGATGGCAACGCAGGTAGTTTTTCAACGGCCTGCTAACGCCAGCGCACGGCTGCATAACGTTGCCTTAATCGCTAAGGTCCATCCTTGAGCTTTTTCTGCGGACCCTCCCATGCACGTGCTGCTTGCCGAAGACGACGCGCTGATCGCCAGCGGTATCGTCGCCGGGCTCAATGCCCAGGGCCTGATCGTCGACCACGCCGCGACTGCGGCGGATGCCGAAGCCCTGCTGCGTACGGCGCACTTCGATGTGCTGATCCTCGACCTCGGCCTGCCCGACGAAGACGGCATCGTCCTGCTGCGACGCCTGCGCCAACAGGGCCTGGAACTACCGGTGCTGGTGCTCACCGCACGCGATGCGGTCAGCGACCGGGTCACCGGCCTGCAGGCGGGTGCCGACGACTACCTGCTCAAGCCGTTCGACCTGCGCGAGCTGGCCGCGCGCCTGCACACGCTGATGCGGCGCATGTCCGGCCGCAGCGTCAACCTCATCGAACATGGCCGGTTGAGCTACGACCCGAGCCGCTGCGAAGCACGCCTGGACGGCCGCCTCGTCGACCTGTCGCGCCGCGAACAGGCACTGCTGCAGGCGCTGCTCAACAACCAGGGCCGGGTGCTCAGCAGCGAGCAGCTCAAGGACGCGGTCTACGGTTTTGCCGACGACGTCGAGAGCAACGCCCTGAACGTGCATATCCACCATCTGCGCCGCAAGCTCGGCAGCGGCATCGTCGAAACCGTGCGGGGCCTCGGCTACCGTCTCGGCCTCGCAGGCGACGAGGACGCGCCATGAGCCTGCGTCTGCGCCTGACCGTGATGCTCGGTTCGGCCTTCGTGCTGCTCTGGACGTTGGCTGCGACCTGGATGCTGGTCGATCTTCGCAGCCAGATGATGCTCTCGCTCGATCAGCGCTTGGCCGCCTCGGCGCGCATGGTCGCCGGTCTGCTGGTGCAGTTGCCGCAGCCGGTGCCCGGCGACGGCCCGCCGCAGCGTCTGAGCGCCGAGCAACTGGGCATCCCCAACGGCCTGGCCTGCCAGGTCAGCTCGCTGCGTGGCGAGGTGCTGGCGCGCAGCCACAGTGCGCCCGACCAGCAGCTGGACGCCGAGCAGAACGGCTTTCGCGACCAGTTGATCGACGGCGTGCCCTGGCGCAGCTTCACCCTGGTGCAAGGCGAGCTGCGCATCACCACGGCCGACCGCCTGGATGAGCGTGCCGCGCTGAAGCGCTCGGTGTTGCTGGCGGCGGCGCTGCCCGTGGCGGTCGCCCTGCTCGGCAGCCTGGGTCTGCTCTGGCTTGGCCTGGGCCGAGGGCTGGCGCCCGTGCGGCGGATTCGCGAGGCACTGACCCGACGCAGCGCCGACTCCCTCGAACCCTTGCCGGTCGAAGGCCTGCCGCCGGAGCTGCTGCCGCTGGTGCAGACGCAGAACCAGCTGTTCCAGCGCATCGCCCAGGCCATCGAACGCGAACGCCGGCTGACCGGCGACGCCGCCCACGAACTGCGCAGCCCGCTGACAGCGATCAAGACCCACCTGCAGGTAGCACGCATGACAGAAGGCGCCACCGCCGAACAGGCGCTGGCGAACGCCGAGGCCGGCGCCGACCGCCTGCAGCGCACACTGGAACAGCTATTGTTGCTGGCCCGGGTGGAAGGCAGTCTGGATTTCGACGATGGCCTGCAGTGCACGGCCGCCGAGGTCGCGCGACTGGCGATTCAGGACGCCAGTGGCGGTGACGGCGCGCCAATCCTGTTGCAGGTCCCGGCGGACCTGCCCGACACGCCGCTGGCCATGCCGCCGGTGCTGGCCATCGCCGCGCTGCGCAACCTGCTGGAAAATGCCCAGCGCCACACCGCGCCGGGCAGCGCCGTCACGCTGACCCTGCAGCCTGAAGCCGAGCGAGTACGCTTCGAAGTACGCGACCAGGGCCCGGGCATCGCCGCCGAGCATCTCGAGCACCTGACCCGCCGCTTCTGGCGACACGCCGCCAGCAGTGGCAGCGGCCTGGGCCTGGCCATTGTCCAGGCGATCGCGCAACGCTGCGACTGCACCCTCACCTTCGAGAGCCAGGCCGGCGGCCTACGCGTATTGCTGACGGTGCCGCTGCAGCGCTGAGCACGCGCTTAGCCAGGGAATTCCAGGTGGAAGGTCGTCCAGCCCTTCTGCGACGTACAACCGATCGCACCCTGATGGGCCTGAACGATCGAACGGGTGATCGCCAGGCCCAGCCCGGCATTGCTCGGGCTGCCTTCGCGGCGCGCCGGGTCGACCCGGTAGAAGCGGTCGAACAGTCGCTCCAGATGCTCGGGCGCTATGGTCGCCCCGGGATTGCTCACCTCAAGCGTCACGTGACCTGAGCCTCGCTCGATGGTCACCCGGATCCGCTCGCCGTCGGGCGTGTAACGCAGCGCATTGGACAGCAGGTTCGACAGCGCCCGGCGCAGCATCAACAGATCGCCCTGAATGGTGCCGGCACCGGAAAGCTCGAAACGCACCCCGCGCTCGTCCGCCGAGAGCTGGTAATAGTCCAGCAGCTGCGCGCACAACGCATCCAGCGCGACGGGCTTGGCGTCCGGCACGATCAGCCCGTTATCCGCCTTGGCGAGGAACAGCATGTCGTCGATCATCCGGGACATGCGCTGCAGCTCCTCCAGATTCGAATGCAGGTTGTCCTGGTACTGATCCAGCGTACGCGCGCGGGTCAGCGCCACCTCGGTGTGGGTCATCAGGTTGCTCAGCGGTGTGCGCAGCTCGTGGGCGATGTCGGCGGAAAAGTTCGACAGCCGCACGAAGGCGTCCTCCAGTCGCGCCAGCATGGCGTTGAACGCCTGCACCAGCTGCTGCAGCTCGGCCGGTGTCGACTCGTCGGGGATGCGCTCGCGCAGCGACTTGGCCGAGACGGACGCGGCCACCTGGGTCACATCGCGCAACGGTCGCAAGCCGCTGCGCACCAGCAGCCAGCCGAGCAGCCCGCTGAGCAAGGCACAGAGCACCAGCGCCGACCATAGCCAGCCGCTGAACGTATGGAAGAAGGCCTTGTGCGCGGTGACATCGAGCAGGATCAGCAAGGTCAGCCGCTGTGCGCCGATCGCGAGATGCCCGGCCTCGCCACGCCAGACGTGGCCGTCCAGTGTCAGCTCTCCCGCCTCCCGGCCGATCAGCCCGAGTAGCGGCGGTTCCGCTTCATCAACGCCCGGCTGAGGAAACAGCTGTGCACCGCGTTCATCGAAAATGAAACCGCGCATCTCGCTGTGCCCGCCGAGCAGCGCCTGCAGCTGTGGGCGAACGCGCTCGAAGTTCTGCAGGTCGTCCAGCTCCCCCAGCAGGCGTCGGCTTGCCTCGAGCTTTTCGTGCAGCGTATGGCGGTCCAGTTCGTCGAAGTGATGTTCGCTGAGCTGGCTGAAGAAGTAACCGGCGGCGGCCAACACGCCGGTCACCGCCAGCATGAACATCAGGCTCAGCCGCGCGGTCAGCGACAGCCGCTTCATGGCGCGTCCGGCTCGTCGAGCATGTAACCCATGCCCCGTGCGGTGTGGATCAGCTTGGGCTCGAAGCCATCGTCGATCTTCACACGCAAGCGACGGATCGCCACCTCGATGACGTTGGTGTCACTGTCGAAATTCATGTCCCACACCTGGGAAGCGATCAGCGACTTGGGCAGCACCTCGCCGCGCCGACGCAGCAGCAGTTCCAGCAGGGCGAATTCCTTGGCAGTCAGGTCAATACGCTGGCCAGCCCGCACCGCGCGGCGCTTGAGCAGATCGACCTCCAGATCGGCGATCTTCAACTGGGTCTGCAAGGCCGCCGCGTTGCCTCGTCGCAGCAGGGTGCGCACGCGCGCCAGCAGTTCGGAGAAAGCGAACGGCTTGACCAGATAATCGTCGGCGCCCAGCTCCAGCCCCTTGACGCGATCCTCGACGCGATCGCGCGCGGTCAGAAACAGCACCGGCACCTCGTTGCCCGACGCCCGCACCAGGCGCAACACTTCCCAGCCATCAAGGCCCGGCATCATCACGTCGAGAATCAGCAGGTCATAGGGCGTACTCAGCACATGCTGCAGCGCGTCGGTGCCGCTGGTAACACGGTCGACGGTGAAGCCGGCCTCGCTCAGCCCCTGCTGCAGGTACATGCCGGTTTTCGGTTCGTCTTCAGCGACCAGCAATTTCATGGCGGCGAGTTCCTTCGGTGGCGACGCCGCAAGTGTGGCAGTGCCCGCAGCTGGGACGCCACGAAGCTGACAAAAAAGTAATCTTCCGATCAGCCTCTTGTCAGGCCGCCGGGGTTAGCGTGGTACTCAGAAAAATGATGCTTGACCTTGCCATCGCGTCAAGGTTGAGCATCAAGCCAGTGCTACCAGACTGGCTAACCGAGGACCATCCCATGACCAGCATTCAACTCAAGGTATCCGGCATGACCTGCGGCGCGTGCGTCCGGCATGTAACCGCGGCACTACAGCCCTTGGCGGGTGTCGAGCGCGTCGAGGTCGATCTGGCCGCCGGGGTCGCCCGGATAGACGGCACGGCCGATAGCGCGGAGCTGATCGCCGCACTCGACGAAGCCGGTTACCCTGCCGAGGTCACCACCGACTCGCCTGCCCCGACGCCCCGCAAAACCGGATGCGGTTGCGGCTGCAACTGAACATCGCTCTGGAGAAGCCCATGAAACTCTACCTCACCGCACTCGCCGCTCTGCTGATGTCCGGCATGGCCCACGCCGCGGACGTCATCGATGTGCATCGCGATGCCAACTGCGGCTGCTGCAAGGACTGGATCAAGTACCTGGAGGCCAACGGTTTCGAGGTGCGCGATCACGTCGAAAGCAACATGTCGGCGGTCAAGCAGAAGCTGGGTGTCGCGCCTCGCCTGGGCTCATGCCACACCGGTGTGATTGACGGCAAGTTCGTCGAAGGCCACGTTCCGGTTGCGGCGATTCATGAGCTGAAGAAGCGCGACGATCTCGCCGGTGTTGCCGTACCGGGCATGCCGGCGGGCTCGCCGGGCATGGATTATGGCCAGCCGCACCAGCAGTACCAGGTGATCGGCCTGACCACCAAGGGCCGCGATCTGGTGCTCGGCGACTACCTCGGCGCGCAACCGGTTCGCTAAGCCGCGCTGCCATCAGGACAGGCGATGCCGTTCGGCATCTCCGGCAGGGCCAGCCCGATTGGGGCTGGCCACGCTGCCAGCTGACAAAATCGTAATTTTCGCTTCAGGTCGCTGACAGATGCACCGCGCTATGGTGCTTGTCACAAGCGTTGCAACGTCGCGCCTGCGCGGCGGCAAACCAACAATTCGATCGACCGAACAGGACCCGCATGCAATTGACCAGTTCTCGGCGCACCTTCGTCAAAAGCCTGGCTGCCGGCGGCGCCGTCGCTGGCCTCGGGCTGTGGCAACAGCCCGTCTGGGCGCTGACCAGCCCAGGTCAGCCGACGGTGCTCAGCGGCACCGAGTTCGACCTCACCATTGATTCCATGAGCGTGGACTTCACCGGCAAGCGCCGCACTGCCATGGCCATCAACGGCAGCATCCCCGGCCCATTGTTGCGCTGGCGCGAGGGCGACACCGTGACCCTGCGCGTGCGCAACCGGCTACCCCACGACACTTCCATCCATTGGCACGGCATCCTGCTGCCGGCCAACATGGACGGCTTACCGGCTTCAGCTTCGCCGGCATCGCGCCGGATGGCATGTACGAATACCGCTTCAAGGTCGTCCAGAGCGGCACCTACTGGTACCACAGCCACTCCGGTTTTCAGGAACAGCTGGGCGTCTATGGCGCGCTGATCATCGATCCCAAGGAGCCGGAGCCTTTCAGCTACGATCGCGACTATGTGGTGTTCCTTTCCGACTGGACCGACGAAAGCCCGGCACGGGTGCTGGCCAAGCTGAAGAAGCGCTCGGACTACTACAACCGGGGCCGCCGCACGCTTGGCGATTTCATCAATGACGTCGCCGACAACGGCTGGAGTGACACCGTCAGCAAGCGCTGGGCCTGGGCGAAGATGAACATGTCGCCGACCGATCTGGCCGATATCAGCGGTGCCACCTACACCTACCTGCTCAACGGCCAGGCGCCGGACGGCAACTGGACCGGCCTGTTTCAGCCAGGCGAGCGCATCCGCCTGCGCCTGATCAACGGCTCGGCGATGAGTTATTTCGACTTCCGCATCCCCGGTCTCAAGCTCACCGTGGTCGCCGCCGACGGGCAGAACGTCGAACCGGTGCAGGTGGACGAAGTGCGCCTGGCCGTGGCGGAAACCCTCGACGTGATCGTCGAGCCGGACGGCAGCCAGGACGCCTATACCCTGTTCGCCCAAGCCATGGACCGCAGCGGCTATGCCCGCGGCACGCTGGCAGTGCGCGATGGCTTGCAGGCGTCGGTGCCCGAGCCCGATCCGCGCCCAGAACTGAGCATGGAGGACATGGGCCACGGTGATCATGCCGCCCACGGCCAGGCTGCTGCGCCTGCGCCGAGCGACGATCCTCACGCCGGGCATGGCGACATGGATCACGGCGCGATGAATCAGAATGAGATGAATGGCCAGATGGACCACGCGACCATGGGCCACGGCTCGTCCGGCGGCGGCATGCAGACGCATCCGGCAAGCGAAACCGACAACCCGCTGGTGTACATGCAGACCATGATGCCGGTGTCCAAGCTGGACGATCCCGGCATCGGCCTGCGCGACAACGGCCGGCGCGTGCTGACCTACGCCGACCTGCGCAGCACCTTCGCCGATCCGGACGGCCGTGAGCCGACGCGCACCATCGAACTGCACCTGACCGGACACATGGAGCGCTTCGCCTGGTCGTTCGACGGCATCCCCTTCGCCGACGCCGAGCCGATCCGCCTCAGATACGGCGAGCGGGTGCGCTTCGTGCTGGTCAACGACACCATGATGCACCACCCCATCCACCTGCACGGGCTGTGGAGCGATCTGGAGGACGAACACGGCAATTTCCAGGTGCGCAAGCACACCATCGACATGCCACCGGGTTCGAAACGCAGCTATCGCGTCACCGCCGACGCCCTCGGGCGCTGGGCCTATCACTGCCACATGCTGATGCACATGGACCTCGGGATGTTCCGCGAAGTCCGCGTAGAAGAATGACGGAGAAAACCATGAAAACAATCAAGCGCACCGCCCTGCTCGCCTTCGGCCTGGCCGCCGCTCTCAGCCTCAACGCCGCCTACGCGCAAAGCGAGCAGGACGGTCATCATCCCGCCAACGCGCCAGCCGAACAGGCCGCGCCGCAGGCCAGCCAGCCCAAGCCCGGACAAAAGCAGGGCGACATGATGCAGGGCATGGACCACGACAAGATGCAGGACATGCACGACCAGCACATGGGTTCCGACCACATGGACCACGGCAGCATGGGCAACGGAAAGATGCAGAACGACCTGCCAAAGGGCGCCGAACAAGGCAAGCCGCATGATCATTAAGACACTGCCGGTCGCCATCGCCCTCGCACTGGCTGCGACGGCGAGCCAGGCGCAGCAGGCCATGGATCATTCCGGACACGCCGGGCACGCTGCGCCAGCGGACCACAGCCAGATGGATCCTGGGCAGATGGGTCACAGCCAGATGAACCATGAGCCTGTGAACCAAGGCGGCATGGATCATCGCGATCACAGCAGCATGGATCACAGTTCAATGGCTCACCCGCCAGTCACCGGCGTCGGCACCGGACAGGAGCCGCGCACGCCAATTCCTACGATCAGCGATGCTGACCGCGCCGCGGCATTTCCCGACCTGCCGCCTCATTCTATGCATCAGGGCGGCAGCAATTTTCTGTTCCTCGCCGATCAGCTGGAATGGCAGGACGCCGATGAAGGCAGCACGCTGGCCTGGGACCTTTCCGGCTGGTATGGCGGCGATATCGACCGCCTCGCCTTCCGCTCCGAGGGTGAGCGCACCAATGGCCACACCGAGGAGGCCGAACTGCAGCTGCTCTGGAGCCACGCCATCGGCCCCTGGTGGGAAACCGTCGCCGGCGTGCGCCAGGACTTCAAGCCTGGTTCGCCACAGACCTGGGCCGCCTTTGGCGTGCAGGGCATGCCACTGTTCGGTCTGGAAACAGAAGCCACGGCTTTCCTTGGCGAGGGGCCAGAGCGCGCTGCGCCTGGAGGCTGAATACGACATCCTGCTGACCCAGCGCTGGGTACTGCAGCCCACCGCGGAGCTGAACCTGCACGGGCGCAACGACCAGGCGCGCGGCGTCGGTTCCGGTCTCAGCGACGCCAGTGTCGGTCTGCGCCTGCGTTACGAGATAAGTCGTCAGTTCGCGCCTTATGTCGGCGTCAGCTGGGGCCGTGCCTACGGCAATACCGCTGACCTGCTGCGTGCCGATGACGAAGACGTCAGCGAGGCGAAGCTGGTAGCCGGTATTCGCTTCTGGTTCTGAGGCCCCACGTATGAAGACTGTCCTGGCGACACTGGCACTGAGCACCCTGCTGGTTGCAATCGGCGGCGCGCTGGTGGTGTATTCCGGCATCATCGATGTCGGCGCGGACGCCCCGCACAGCGCGCCACTGCACGCCGTGCTGGAGACCACCCGTGAACGCGCCGTGGCCGTGCGCGCCCGCGACCTCGAAGTGCCGACGCTGGGGTCTGCGGAGCAGATTCGTTCCGGGGCGGGCAACTACGCGGCCATGTGCGTCGGTTGCCACCTGGCGCCCGGCGTCGAGCCGACCGAACTGAGCCAGGGCCTCTACCCCGCGCCCCCAACGCTTGCCGAGGACTCCCGCGACAACGACCCGGCCGCGACTTTCTGGGTCATCAAGCATGGACTCAAGTCCACCGGCATGCCGGCGTGGGGCAAGTTCATGGAGGACCGCTACATCTGGTCGCTGGTCGCCTTCGTCGAACAGCTGCCCTCACTCACCCCGCTGGAATACCAGACGCTGGTGGACTCTAGTGACGGCCACCAGCACGGTGGCGGTGAATCGGACATGCACGATCACAGCGGCCAGCATCCCGCTCCTGCCGCCGATCAGCAGCCGGCAAGCACAGACCATCATCAGGGCGCACACGACGGCCATGCGCCGGCGCAATCAGAAGCAGTACCGGAAGCCGACGTACACCACCACCCGGACGGTAGCCGCCACGTGCATTGATGCGCTGCGCCATGAACGGCGCAATCGTCCTTCAAGCCGTTCGCTTCAGCGCTTCGCCTCGATCCGTCCGACTCGCTCCAGCCAACCCGGCTCCAGGCGTGGCTGGTCGGTATCCATGTTCCGCGCCTCCATCGCCTCGCGGTGACGATCAATCTCGGCAACCGAATCGCTGAGGCCGCTGGAGTTGCCATCGAGCCGATGCATCTGCGTCAGCCCCAGGTGATAGAAGCGCAGCAGCTTCATCGCATCCGGATCGCCCGCACTTACGCCTGCCTTGACCTGGTGCATCATGTTGGTCACACGCATCAGGCTGCGCTTGAGCTGCCAGCCGTACACCGCCGCCGCCATCCACGGCTGCTGCCAGTACAGCCACCTGACGATTCCGATCGTCAGCGCCAGTCCGGCCACGACGCCGACGATGTTCAGCTGCAGGTTGTCGCCACCCGGCTCACCGAACAGCGCCACGGCCAGGGTCGACAAGCCCATGGCGAGCACCGCGAAGGTCACGGCGACGATCAGGGTGCTGCGCCGAGTCTGCTGGCGATAGGTTTCGGGGCTGAGCGGAACGATCTCGAATAGCACCACGGGGCGATGTCCTTGGCTGAGGAGGGAGATGAGCGGCGGCCATTATCACCTCAATCGCCGCGCGCTGACTGATACAGCGCAGTATCTTCCGCGCTCCGGCTATGCTGGAGGCCGCCCCCGATCGGAGAACCCCATGCGCCGCCTTGCTACCCCCGCCGACCAGCAGCGGGTCTACGACATCTACATGCACCCGGACGTGGTGCCCTACCTGGGCTTCGACCCCATGCCGCGCGAGCACTTCGGCAAGGTCTTCGAGCCGTTGTTCGAAAGCGCCGGTTTCTATGTCTTCGAAGACGCTGGCGTGGTGCAGGGCTTCTACAAGGTGCAGCGCCATCTGGGCCGCGCCGCCCATGTGGCCTACCTCGGCACCCTGGCCGTCGCGTCCGAGGTCAGGGGCAGCGGCCTGGCGCGACGGATGATGCGGGACGCCCTCGACAGGCTGGCCGCCAGCGGCATTCGTCGTGTGGAATTGACGGTGGAAGCGGACAACCCGCGGGCGATCGCCTTCTACGAGCACTTCGGTTTCGTCTACGAAGGCACGCAGCGCGCCGCTTACAAGCGCAGCAGCGACGACGGCTTCGTCGACGAACTGATGTATGGACTGTTGCTGGGACCCGGGCGGGTCCCAGCGTAGGTACTGCGCGGCAGATCAGCCCTTGAGCTTGCTGGTGATCTTCGCCACGTGCTCGCCCTGGTAGCGCGCGATGGACAGTTCCTTCTCCGAAGGCTGACGCGAGCCGTCGCCACCGGCGATGGTCGTGGCGCCATAGGGCGTGCCACCGTTGGTTTCGGAGATGTCGAAGAACTCGCTGATGCCATAACCGGTCGGCACGATGACCATGCCGTGGTGCGCCAGGGTGGTCCAGGTCGAGGTGATGGTCATCTCCTGCCCACCGCCGGTACCGGTCGAGGCGAACACGCTGGCGACCTTGCCGTGCAGCGCGCCCTTGGCCCACAGGCCGCCGGTGCGGTCGAGGAAGTTGCGCATCTGTCCGGACATGTTGCCGAAGCGGGTCGGGGTGCCAAAGATGATTCCGTCGTAGTCCGGCAGCTCGTTCGGATCGGCGATATCGGCTGGCTGATCGACCTTGCCGCCGGCGTTGCGGAAGGCGTCTTCCGGCATGGTTTCCGGCACGCGCTTGATCGTCACCTCCACGCCCGGCACGCGGCGCGCGCCTTCGGCGACGGCATTGGCCATCGTTTCGATATGGCCGTACATGGAGTGATAGAGCACGAGAATCTTCGCCATCTTGCTTTCCTCTTTCGGTGGGTGAGTCTGAATTAAGTGGTGGATGGGATAACGCGCCAGACGGGTCGTTCCAACAGCAGGCGTCAGAGCGACTCGACCAGGACAACTTCGCTGTCTGCCACGGCCCTGATGCTCAGCCGTGTCTCATCACGCACGGCCACGCCATCGCCGGCGGCGACCGCAAGTCCGTTGATCTCGATCTGGCCGCTGGCCGGCACCAGATACACCCGGTGCCCGGCAGCAATTTCGTAGTCGGCGCTCTGCCCTGCTGCAAGCGTAGCCGCTGCCAGCCTGGCTTCAGCACGAATCGGCAGCGCCTCGGCATCGCCGGACAGGCCACTGGCGAGCGTGACGAAGGCGCCGGCGCGCTCGCCGGTGGGGAACTGGCGAGTGCCCCAGGCCGGCGGCAGTCCGGTCTGCTGCGGGTGAATCCATATCTGGAAAATGCGCGTTTCCACATCCTCCAGGTTGTACTCGCTGTGCACGATCCCGGTGCCGGCGCTCATCACCTGCACATCGCCAGCGACGGTACGGCCGCGGTTGCCGAGGCTGTCTTCATGGGTGATGGCGCCTTGGCGGACGTAGGTGATGATTTCCATGTCCCGGTGCGAGTGCGGTTCGAAGCCCGATTGCGGCGCGATGCTGTCGTCGTTCCATACGCGCAGGCGGCCCCAGCGCATGCGCTCGACGTCGTGATAACCAGCAAAGGAAAAGTGGTGACGCGCGTTCAGCCAGCCGTGCTGCGCATGGCCAAGCTGGGCATATGGACGTAGTTCGGTCATCTCGCTCTCCACAGATCGGGGCACCGGGACGAACCCGGCCAATGAGGGAGATGATCCATTCAATCAGATCAATATTGTTTGCAATTTTCAGCCAATAACTATCGATGAGATCGATACGTATGCAGGCGAACTGGCTCGGCGCTCTAGCGTAGCGACCAGTCTCTTGCCCGTAGCGCATTTACCTGCCACAAAGCGCTCCCCTCTTTCAGCTTTCAGGAAGCGCATGAATGAACGATGAATTGCTGGTCGAAGACATTCAGCTCGGCGATGGCAAAGCGGTGGTCAAGGGTGCGCTGATCACCACCCAATACCGCGGCACGCTGAGCGACGGCACGCTGTTCGACAGCTCCTACGAGCGCGGCAAACCCTTCCAGTGCGTGATCGGCACCGGTCGGGTGATCAAGGGTTGGGACATCGGGCTGATGGGCATGCGGGTCGGCGGCAAGCGCCGGCTGTTCGTGCCGGCGCAGCTGGGCTATGGCGAGCGCCAGGTCGGCGCGCATATCCCGCCCAATTCGGATCTGCATTTCGAGATCGAGCTGCTGGAAGTGCTGACGCGCGACGACTGATCAGCCTTTCTGGCGCCCCCTGCGGGCCGCCAGAAAGTCGCAGGTATCAGGCCTCGCCCGCGAGGTCCGGGCGCGCCACGCCTCGGGGATACTGCTCCCGATAGCGCGCTAGCCAGACGGCCCCGGCCGGATCTTCCCAGGCGTGACGGTGCAGCAGCGCCATGCCGTCCGGATCGTTCAGCAGGCGCCAGCGCGCCGCCTCGGCATCCGCGCCATCGGGCCCGGCGGCCAGCACCTTGCCCAGGCGCTGCTCGCGCAGATGGTCGGCCGACGGCACGACCTTGGCGTGACGCGCACGGGCCATGGCGCAGACCAGCGCGTTGTACAGCGGATCGACCACCGCCACGAGGAAGCCTTCGCGCAGCGCGTTGGCCTGGTTTTGCTGCTGGTACAGGTCGGTATTGGCCAGCTCGGTGGGCGGTGCGTATTCCTCCGGGATCAGGAACAGCTTGCTGCGCCGCGCGGCCAGACCGAGACCGGTACGACTGGTGATCACCGAGACCGGCGCCGACAGGATCAGCGACACCACGATCGGTGCCAGCCACCAGAGAAAGGCTGCATCCAGCCAGGCGACCAGGGCCGTCCAGAGCACACCGATGACAATCTGCGAGCCGTGCCGGCGCAGCGCTTCGCCCCAGGGGGTGGCGTCGTCGCCGCGCTGCGGCGACTTCCACTGCACCGACCAGCCGAGGAACGCGGCGGTGACGAACACGCTGTGAAAGAGCATGCGCACCGGCGCCAGCAGCACCGAGAACAGCGTTTCGATCAGCATCGACAGCACCACCCGCAGCCGCCCGCCATAAGCCTGGGCGCCCTGGATGCAGACCAGCAGCACACTGAGCAGCTTGGGCAGGAACAACAGCGTCATGGTCGCCGAGAACAGCGCAATGGCTTCCTGCGGATGCCAACGCGGCCACAGCGGGTAGAGCTGGTTCGGCTGCAGGAAGTACTCCGGCTCCATCAGCGTATGGATCGCCAGCAGGCCGGTGGACAGCAGCAGGAAGAGGAACCACAGCGGCGCCGACAGGTAGGACATCACCCCGGTGAGGAACACCAGGCGATGCACCGTATGTACACCGCGCACCATGAACAGGCGGAAGTTCATCAGGTTGCCGTGGCACCAGCGACGATCACGCTTGAGTTCGTCGAGCAGGTTCGGCGGCAGCTCCTCGTAACTGCCCGGCAGGTCGTAGGCGATCCACACGCCCCAGCCGGCGCGGCGCATCAGCGCGGCTTCGACGAAGTCGTGGGAGAGGATCGCCCCGGCGAACGAGCCGGTGCCGGGCAACGGCGCCAACGCGCAGTGGTCGATGAACGGCTTCACGCGAATGATCGCGTTGTGGCCCCAGTAGTGCGATTCACCCAGCTGCCAGAAGTTGAGCCCGGCGGTGAACAGCGGGCCGTAGACCCGCGTGGCGAACTGCTGCAGCCGCGCATAGAGCGTGTCCATGCCCGACGCCTTGGGCGCAGTCTGGATGATGCCGGCGTTGGGGTTGGCCTCCATCAGTCGCACCAGGCTGGTCAGGCATTCGCCGCTCATCACGCTGTCGGCGTCCAGCACCACCATGTAGCGGTAGCTGCTGCCCCAGCGACGGCAGAAGTCGTCGATGTTGCCGCTCTTGCGCTTCACGCGGCGCCGGCGGCGACGGTAGAAGATGTGACCGAAGCCATCCACCGCACGGCACAACTCGACCCAGGCCTTCTGCTCGGCAACACAGGTGTCGGGGTCGTTGCTGTCGCTGAGCACGAAGATGTCGAAATGCTCGAGTTCACCGGTTGCCTTGAGCGACTCGTAAGTCGCGCGCAGGCCGGCGAACACACGCGGCACGTCCTCGTTGGCAATCGGCATCACCAGCGCCGTACGCGCCTCGGCCGGTATCGGTTCGGTGCCGGGGCTGCTGGCCGAGATGCTGTAACGGTCCTTGCCGCGCAGCAGCTGGAAGAAGCCCATCAGCGCGGTCCAGAAGCCCACCGAGACCCAGCAGAACAGCAGTGCGAAGAGCAGCAGGATGCTCGTCTGCACCACATAGGGAAGGATCTGCCGGGCTGATTCGGACAGCGGCTGGACGAACACTTCCTGCATGTCGACCAGGAACCAGCCCTGGTAAGGCAGCACCGCCTTCATCTGCCAGGTGGCAAAGGCGGTCTGGCCGAGCATCAGCACCAGCAGTGCCGCACGGCGCAGCGCCGCGACCCGACGCCAGCGCGCCTCGTCGAGCGGCTGCGGACTGGGCTCGAAGTGACGCCGCGGCGGCGTGCGGCCCAGCATCCGGCGCCAACCGCGGCGCAGAATATTGGTATGCCAGGGCTCCGGCACCATGCGTGTGCGCACGATCGGCGGGGTCGACTGCACATAGGCGCGCCCCTGGTGGTCCTCGGCGATCACGCCGGCGCGGTCGAACAGATCGCCCCAGCCCAGCCGCAGTCGCGCGACCACCGAGTCGAGCAGACGCCGCGACGGGCTGCGCTGCGCGCTGGTCTCGGCAGACAGTTCATCATGCAGCGCGAACAGGCCGCCCCGCTCGGCCGCCTGCCGGTATCTGGCCGGGTCCTCGGTTTCGTTCAATGCCAGGCCGTCGCAATAGCTTTGCGTCAGACCATTCACTGCATGCTGCTCATTCATGGGGAGGAATCTGGTAGGTCCAGGTTTCGGAAAGGGTCTTGTCGCCATCGACCAGCGCCGCACGCATCTCGACCGGGCGCGCCGGGTCGCGCACCTTCACGCGCAGCGTCAGGCGCCAGCCCTTGGTGACGGTGTTGTAGCGCAGGTTGTTTTCCACCAGCTCGGCATTGTCATCCACGCTGACGCGCGTGCTGACCGGCGCATCCTCGGCGAGCTTCTCCAGCACCGGCCCGACGAAGTCCACGACCAGAGCCGTGCTGCCGTCAGGCTGGCGGATCAGGTTGGCCTGCTTGACGTCGCCGGTGGAGATACGGGTCTGCTGCACCCACGCCAGCTCAGGATCGTGCAGGCTCGGTTCGTCCATGGAAAAGTGCAGGCGGTATTCCAGATCCAGCGACTGGCCGGGCTCCGGCTGCTTTTCCGGGGACCAGAAGGCGACGATGTTGTCATTGGTCTCGTCAGGCGTCGGGATCTCGATCAGCTCAACGTGGCCCTTGCCCCAGTCGCCGCGGGTTTCCACCCAGCCGCTCGGGCGCAGCTCGTAGCGGTCGTCCAGGTCTTCGTAACGGCCGAAATCGCGAGTGCGCTGCATCAGCCCGAAGCCGCGCGGGTTCTCCACGCTGAACGCACTCACGGCCAGCCGCTTCGGATTGTTCAGCGGGCGCCAGATCCATTCGCCACTGCCGGCATGAATCGCCAGACCCTCGGAGTCATGCAGTTGCGGACGGAAGTTGGTGACATTGCTCGGCTGGTTGGCGCCGAACAGGAACATGCTGGTCAGCGGCGCAATCCCGAGCTTGCCGACCTGCTCGCGGAGAAACACCTTGGCCTGCACGTCCAGCGTGCTGTCCTTGCCCGGCGTCAGCACCATGCGATAGGCGCCGGTGGCGCGCGGCGAATCGAGCAGCGCGTAGATCACCAGGTTGCGCCGATCAGCCTGCGGCCGCTCGACCCAGAATTCGCGGAACCGCGGGAACTCCTCGCCCACTGGCAGTGCCGTGTCGACCGCCAGCCCGCGCGCGGAGAGCCCGTACCACTGGCCCTTGCCGATGATGCGGAAGTAGCTGGCGCCGAGCAGGGTCATCACCTCGTCCTGCTTGTCCTTCCTGTTCAGCGGATAGAGCACCTTGAAGCCGGCGAAGCCCAGCCCCTCCAGCGAGGCCGGGTCGATGTCGACACCGCCGAACTCGAACATCGACGGGTCGTAGCGAATCTCGCGCACTTTCGTCGCGGTGATTTCATTGATGCGCACCGGCGTGTCGAAGTGCATCCCCTGGTGATAGAACTGCAGGTGGAACGGGGTTTCGACGTCCTTCCAGTAGGCATGCTCCGGGTTGAAGCGCACGCGCTGGTAGTCGGCGAATGCCATCTTGCGGAATTCGTCGGGCAGGTTGCTCACCGGCTCCTCGTAACCGCTGGCAGCCAGTTCCTGAGCCCGCTTGGCCACATCGTCGAGGCTGAACGCCAGCGAGCTGCCGGCCATCAGCATGCACAGGCCACCCGCCAGACCGGCCAGCATGCGTGCCGGCTGATTCCCCGTGTTCCATTGAAAAATGCGTAACACACCGCCTCCGAATTACACGTTTGTGCAGAGTCCGCTCTGCTTCGCTGTTTCTGATCGCCTACAACCCACGTATTCCGCCGCTTTGCTCTACAGCGCGGCAGCGATCGTGGGCTGGATGCAGATCGCCATACAGAAAAAAGTCTTACAACAACTCGAATCGCGCGCTTTGCACCGATCGCGAGTCGAGGCCCAACTGGACTTCGAACTCGCCGGGCTCGGCCACGTAGTCGAGTCGCGCGTCAGGAAACTTCAGATCGTCCTCGCCCAGTTCAAAGCGCACTACCCGCGACTCGCCTGGCTCTAACATGAGCTTTTCGAAGCGCTTGAGTTCCTTGATCGGACGTACGCTGGAGCCGACCAGATCCTGCAGATACAGCTGCACTACCGTCGCGCCGGCGCGTGCGCCAGTGTTCTTTACCGTTACGCTGACCTCCAGAATCTGGCCGCGTTTCAGCTGATGTCGTGAAAGCTGCGGCTTCGCCAGCTCGAACTCGGTGTAGCTCAGGCCATAACCGAACGGGTACAGCGCACCGTTGGGTTCTTCGAAATACTGCGAGGTGTAGTTGCCAGGGCGACCCTCGACGAAGGGTCGGCCGAGTCGCGGGTGGTTGTAGTAGGTCGGAATCTGGCCAACCGAGCGCGGAAAGGAGATCGGCAGTTTGCCGGACGGGTTGTGCGCACCGAGCAGCACCTCGGCAATCGCGTGCCCGCCCTCGGTGCCGGCGAACCAGGTTTCCAGCACCGCATCCGCGTTGTCCTTGACCCAGCCCAGTTGCAGCGGCCGGCCATTCATCAAAACCACCACCAGCGGTTTGCCGGTGGCAGCCAGCGCTTCGAGCAGTGCCTGCTGGCTGGCCGGCAGCGTAAGGCTGGTACGGCTGGAGGATTCGTGGGACATGCCACGTGACTCGCCCACCGCAGCAACGATCACGTCAGCCTCGCGCGCGGCACGCACGGCCTCGTCAATCATCGCCTGCGGCGGGCGCGGGTCCTGCGTCACTTCCGGGCGATCCCAATTGAGAAAGTTCAGGTACTCGATCAGTCGCGGATCGTCTGTGACGTTCGCGCCACGGGCATGGATGACCCGGCCGGAATCGCCCATTGCTGCCTCGAGGCCCTGACGCAGCGTCACCGTCTGTGCCGCCACACCGGCCGCCGACCAGCTGCCAAGCATGTCAACGTGGGAATCGGCCAGCGGGCCGACCAGCGCGATGGTCGCGTCCTTGCCCAGTGGCAGCGTCTGCTGACGGTTCTCCAGCAGGACCAGCGAGTCGCGCGCCACTTGCCTTGCCGCCTGGCGATGCAGGCGGCTTTCAGCATTGACCTCAACCGGATCGTCCGCCGCCTTGCCGATACGCCGATAAGGATCATGAAACAGGCCGAGGTCGTACTTGGCACCGAGCACACGCCCCACCGCCTGGTCGATCAGCTCTATCGGCACCTCACCGCGCTCGACCAGCCCCGACAGTTCCTGCAGATAAAGCGAGTCGTGCATGCTCAGATCGATACCCGCCTCGATCGCCAGGCGCGCAGCCTCGCGCCCGTCGCGGGCCACGCCGTGGCGCAGCAGTTCGTCGATGGCGCCGTGGTCGCTGATGTTCAGCCCACGGAAGCCCCAGTCGTCGCGCAGCAGGTCGCGCAACAGCCAGCGGTTGGCGCTGGCCGGCATGCCGTTGACGGTGTTCAGCGCGATCATCACGCCGCCTGCCCCGGCGTCCACCGCGGCACGGTATGGCGGCAGATAATCCTGATGCATACGCTGCGGGCTCATGTCGACCACGTTGTAGTCGCGGCCCCCTTCCACCGCGCCGTACAGGGCGAAGTGCTTGACGCTGGCCATCACGCTGTCCGCGGCGCTCAGGCGCTCACCCTGATAGGCGCGCACCAGCGTGCCGGCGATCTGCGATACCAGGTAGGGATCTTCGCCGAAGCCTTCGGAGGTCCGGCCCCAGCGCGGATCACGGGTGATGTCGACCATCGGTGCAAATGTCAGGTCCAGGCCGTCGGCGCTGGCCTCGATGGCCGACACGCGACCGCTAAGGGCGATGGCCTCGAGATCCCAGCTCGACGCCAGCGCCAGGCTGATCGGGAAGATGGTGCGGTGGCCGTGAATGACGTCGTAGGCGAAAAAGATCGGAACGCCCAGGCGACTGCGCAGCGCCGCATCCTGCATGGGGCGGTTGTCGGCGCGGGTGACCGAATTGAAGGTGGCGCCAATGCGTCCGGCAGCGATCTCCTCGACGATCCGCTCGCGCGGCATGTCACCACCGATGCTGATCAGCCGCAGCTGGCCGATCTTCTCCACCAGGGTCATGCGCTCGAGCAGGGTTTCGATCAGCGCCTGCCGGTCATCCAGCGGCAACGCGGGCTGTGCCGCACTGGCGAACGAGCCCATCGCGCTGGCAAGCAGGACAAACGGCAACAGCCTTTTCATCATCACGTTCCGCAACCCCATTCGTTAGAACCGATCAGCCACACACAGGCACACCCATCGCGCCGCCTGTGAAAGCCGATCGCAATGGGTTGAAGACAATTTTTAAAGTTCGATGGTGCCGTCGAGATAAAGCACGGCCTGCCCGGCCACCATCACACGATCCGCTTCGACCCGGCAGTGCAGGATGCCGCTACGTTTCGACGCCTGCAGCGCCACCAGCTCGTTACGCCCCAGCCGCTCGGCCCAGTACGGCGCAAGCCCGGCATGGATGGAGCCGGTGACCGGGTCCTCGTCGCCGCCGTTGGCTGGCCAGAAATAACGGGAGGCGAAATCCTGCTCGCGTCCCGGCGCGGTCACTACCACATCCAGTGGCGCCAGCGTGCGCAGCGCCTGCAGATCGGGCGCCAGCGCCCTGACCTCGCGCTCGTCACGGTAGACGGCGAACCATGCCTGCGGACTGCACAGCACCGCTTCCGGCTCGCACCCAAGCCCCTGCAACAATGCCGCCGGCGGTTCGGCAACCGGTTCCGGCGCGCGGTTGGGGAAGCTCATTTCCAGCATGCCATCAGCCCGTCGCTGCACCGCCAAGTCACCCACAGCGGCGGCGCGGAAGGTCAGCGGTGCCTGAGCCAGGCCCGCTTCCAGCAGCACAAAGGCGCTGGCCAGCGTGGCATGGCCGCAGAAGTCGATTTCAGTCAGTGGCGAAAACCAGCGGATGTGAAACGCCCCGTCCGCTTCGCGTACGAAAAAGGCCGTTTCAGAAAGATTGTTTTCGGCGGCGATGGCTTGCATCAGCGCGTCCGGCAGCCAGGTTTGCAGGGGTATCACTGCCGCGGGATTGCCCCTGAAGCGCTCGGCAGTGAAGGCATCGACCTGGAACATCCGCAATTTCATGTTTGCACCCTGTGCACGGTCAAGCGACCGCTGCCTACTCTAACCGGGCGGACGGAGTGCTAGCCAGTGGTGCGTGAAGGCTGAAGGGCCCGGAATCCGTCCGGTTCACCTACTTTCGGCAGCGCCGCGCATCAGCCCAGGGCAAAGGGCAGCAGCAGCGCGATCAGGATGCCCAGCAGACTCATGCCCAGCGCGGCGAAAGCGCCGCATTCGTCACCCTCTTCCAACGCCCTCGCCGTACCGATGGCATGCGCGTTGATGCCATAGCTGAGGCCCCGCGCGGCGGGATGCTCGACACCTGCCCAGCGCAGCAACAGCGGCCCCAACGCGGTGCCGATAACGCCGGTGAGCATGACGAACACCGCCGCCAGCGAGGCCAGTCCACCGAGCTGCTCGGCCACCAGCATGGCGATGGGCATGGTCGCCGACTTCGGCGCCAGGCTCATCAGCACCGGCAGCTGCGCGCCCAGCGCCCAGGCGATCACCAGCGTCAGCACCACGCTGAGCACGCCGCCCACAGCCAGGGTAATGACGATCGGCCAGAACAATTGCTGAATCCGCTTGAGGTGACGATGCAGCGGCACCGCCAGCGCCACGGTTGCAGGCCCCAGCAACATGGCGATCAACGAGGCACCCTCGCGGTAGCGCGCGTACTCCAAATCCACCAGGGTGAGCGTGCCGACTACCAGCAGCATGCCGATCATCACCGGCTGCAGAACCAACCAGCCGCTACGCCGATAGAGCATCAGCGCGAGTTTGAAAGCGATCAGCGTCAGCGCCACGGCGAACAGCGGATGCACCACGACGGCCGCCCAGGCCGTGCGCCAGTCGAGAACCGTCATGCCTGATCCTCCCGCTTGAGATCGAGCCGGCGAATCAGTCGCTGCATCAGCCAGCCGCAGAACGGCACGGTGATCAGCAACGACAGCACCAGCCCGGCGGCGATGGCAGGCAGGTCATCCAGCAGCGCGGCGCCGCTGGTCATGATTCCGGCGGCGGGCACGATGAGCAGCAGCGGCAGGTACTGCAGCAGCAGCGCCGCGGTCTTCTCCAGCGACTCGGGAATGCTGCGGCGCAGCAACAGGAGGCCAAACAGCAACAGCATGCCGATGATTGGCCCAGGCAATGCCGGCAGCAGCACCAGATTGATCAGGTTGCCGAACAGTTGCAGCAGCACCAGCCAGGTCAGGCCCTTGAGAATCATCGGCGGCGCTCCATTGACGGCAGGTCAGAAATCATGACGACAGCTCCTCAGTGCGTGGCAAAAGGTTTCGACTATGGCTTTGTTGGCAGCGGCGCAACAGATGCAGATTGGCACTAAAAAAGCAGATCAGCCGATCCCGAAACGTTCCACTGATGCAGGTCAACCCATTGTCCGAAGACGTTGCAGGGCAGGCAACCGATGCTCATCTGATCTGTATTTTGGCTGTTCATCTGAGTCTGTTATGCAGCACCACTGGCAGGGATCATCCGCTTCGCCTGAAATGCCTATGGGGCGAAGCCTAATGACCGACCGCATACCCGCGCAGATCATCGAAACCGTTGATCCCAGCCAACCGATCCGCCTGACGCCCGCGCAGGGCGGCGGGCCCATTCATACGCGCAGTTTCAGCGGCCGGTTCCGCAACCTGCGCCTGTTGGGCGGCGCGCTGCTGATGCTGCTCTACTTCGGCACCGTCTGGCTGAACTGGAACGGGCGCCAGGCGGTGCTGTGGGATCTGGACCGGCAGCAGTTTCACATCTTCGGCGCCACCTTCTGGCCGCAGGATTTCATCCTGCTCTCGGCGATTCTGATCATCGCCGCGTTCGGCCTGTTCTTCATCACCGTGCTGGCCGGACGCATCTGGTGCGGCTACGCCTGCCCGCAGAGCACCTGGACCTGGATGTTCATGTGGGTGGAAAAGATCACCGAGGGTGATCGCCTGCAGCGCATCAAGCTCGACGCCGCGCCCTGGTCGGCCGCCAAGCTGCTGCGCCGTGCCGCCAAGCACACGCTATGGCTGGCCATCAGCCTGGCCACGGCGATGGCGTTCGTCGGCTATTTCACCCCGGTGCGCGAACTGGTGGCCGACCTCGCCCGCTTCGAGGTCGGTGCCACCACCGCCTTCTGGCTGCTGTTCTTCACTGCCGCGACTTATATCAACGCCGGCTGGCTGCGCGAGCAGGTGTGCCTGCACATGTGCCCCTACTCGCGCTTCCAGAGCGTGATGTTCGACGCCGATACCCTGCTCGTCTCCTACGACACAGCCCGTGGCGAGAACCGCGGCGCGCGACGCAAGGGCAGCGACCCGCGCGCGCAAGGCCTCGGTGACTGCGTCGACTGCACGCTGTGCGTGCAGGTCTGCCCCACCGGCATCGACATCCGCGACGGCCTACAGCTGGACTGCATCAGCTGCGGTGCCTGCATCGACGTCTGCGACAGCGTCATGGACCGGATGGGTTACGCTCGCGGCCTGCTGCGCTACACCTCCGAACGCGCGCTCAAAGGCGGCGCCACCCGCCTCTTGCGGCCGCGCCTGATCGGATATGCCGTGGCGATGACGGCGATGATCGCCGCCTTCGTCTGGGCACTGGACGCGCGGCCGCAGCTGCAGCTGGACGTCACCCGCGACCGCACGCTGTACCGCGAGAACATGCAGGGGCAGATCGAAAACATGTACCGCCTCAAGCTGATCAACAAGACCCAGCAAGCGCGCCGCTACGCGCTCGGGCTGGAAGGCGGGCCGTTCGCACTGCAGGGACCGCGCGAGATCGCCCTGGCCCCGGGCGAGATCGCCGACCTGCCGGTCAGCGTTGCGCTGCTCGACAACGCCCGCGACTTCAGCCGCGAGCTGCGTTTCGAGGTCAGCGACCTGGCCGAGCCGAGCAGCCGGGTGAGTACACCGAGCACCTTCGTCGCCCCCATCGCGGCGCTACGCCAGTAGACTGGCCATGCCCAACCGCCACGGCCCGGACACGATGAAGCGCTACGAGAAATTCGCCGACGAGATTGCCGAACTGATCCGCAGTGGCGTGCTCGCGCCGGGAGAAAAGGTGCCCTCGGTGCGCCACGCCAGCCGCACCTACGGCGTCAGCCCGTCCACCGTGTTCCAGGCCTACTACCTGCTGGAAGACCGCGGGCTGATCCAGGCGCGGGCGCGTTCGGGCTATTTCGTCCGCGAACATGCCAAGCGCCCGTTGCACGAACCGGACATCAGCCTGCGTCCGGCGGAAACCACCGATGTCGGCGTCAGCGAGCTGGTGTTCTCGGTGCTCGCCTCGCTGCGCGACCCGGCCACGGTGCCCTTCGGTTCGGCCTTTCCCAGTCCCGAGCTGTTTCCCCTGCAGCGCCTGGCGCGCTCGATGGCACAGAGCGTGCGCGACATGCCGGCACGCGAGGTGATTGCCGAGATGACCGCCGGCAACCCGGACCTGCGCCGGCAGATCGCCCTGCGCTACATGGTCAGCGGTGTGATGCTGCCGATGGACGAACTGGTGATCACCACCGGTGCGATGGAGGCTCTGAACCTCTGCCTGCAGGTGGTAACCGAACCGGGTGATCTGGTGGCCATCGAGGCGCCAGCGTTCTACGCCACGCTGCAGGTACTGGAACGGCTCAAGCTCAAGGCGGTGGAGATTCCGGTGCACCCACGCGAAGGCATCGACCTCGACATCCTCGCCGATCGCCTCGCGCACTTGCCGATCAAGGCCTGCTGGTTCATGAGCAGCCTGCAGAACCCGCTGGGCGCGAGCATGGGCGAGGCGAAGAAGCAGCAGCTCTATGAGCTGTTGCAGCGCCACCAGGTGCCGTTGATCGAGGACGACGTCTACGCCGAGCTTTACTTCACCCGCGAGCCGCCCAAGCCGGTGAAAAGCCATGATCGCGAAGGTCTGGTGATGCACTGCGGTTCGTTCTCCAAGAGTCTCGCGCCCGGTTACCGGGTCGGCTGGGTTGCCGGCGGTCGCTATGCCGAGCAGATCGCCCGGCTCAAGCTGATGACCACCATTTCCCCTTCCGTGCCGGCGCAGGCCGCCATTGCCGATTACCTGCAGCACGGCGGCTACGACCGTCACCTGCGCAAGCTGCGCCATGCGCTGGAGATGCAGCAGGGTGCGATGCTCGCCTCCGCGGCCCGCCATTTCCCTGCGAGCACGCGAGTCACCCGGCCCAGCGGCGGCTACTTTCTGTGGTTCGAATTTCCCGAGCAGGTGGATTCGCTGCAGCTGCTGCAACTGGCGCTGGCCCAGGGCATCAGCCTGGCGCCAGGGCCGATCTTTTCGGCGACCCAGCGCTTTCGCAACTGCGCGCGGCTGAATCACGGCCATCCATGGGACGCCCGCAGCGAGCAGGCGATGAAGTTGCTGGGCAGGATGCTGAAGTCGTTCTGAGGCGCGGTGACGATATGTCCGGGACCTTCAGTCGCAATCCTGCGGCTGGCCGCCACGGGCCTTCATCAGATACATGCGGTCGTCGGCCTGCTTGAGCAGCTGGGCCTCCGCATCACCGTCTTCGGGATAGAGCGCGGTGCCGATGCTCAAGCCGATATCGAGACTGTGCTCGGCAATCTGCATCGGCTGCTCGAAGGCCGCGCGGATCTTGTCGACGACGCGGCGGGCATCCTCTGCCTCGGCGATGCTTTCCAGCAGCACCACGAACTCATCGCCACCCAGCCGCGCCACGGTATCGGTGTCGCGCACGCAGTGCGTTAGGCGATCGGCCACTGCGCGCAGCAGCTGGTCGCCGCCGCTGTGGCCGTAGGTATCGTTGACCTGCTTGAAGCGATCCAGATCCACGTAGAGCAAGGCGACGCGTCCGCCATTGCGCCGCACCCGCGCCAGGGCGGTGTCCAGGCGATCGCGAAAACAGGCGCGATTCGGCAGGCCGGTGAGTTCGTCGTACTGCGCCATCCGGTGCAGTCGCGCATACAGCTGCTTGCGCTCGATTGCCGTGACCACCTGCATCGAGACGAACTGCAGCAGCTCCTGATCCTTCTCGGTGTAGGGCGCGGCCGTGCTCTTGAGCAACAGCACGCCGATCACCCCCTCACTCGAACTGAGCGGCACCCCCAGCCACCAGGCATGGGTATCCCCATCACCGAGCGGGAGCGCTAGCGCTGGCATCGAGTCCGCATTGAAGCGCAACGGCTGCGCGCCATGCAGGACGGAAAAGCACAGGGACGCCGCGGGTTCCGCTGGCAGACCGGTCGAATCGAGCGCCAGCGCCTGGTAGGGATAACTCAGCTCGCCGCTGGCAGCATTGCGGATGGCCACGATGAAATCGTCCACCGGCAGCAGCTGGGCGATGGTCAGATGGATCTGCTGATACAGCGCTGCGAGGTCCTTGGCCCCGTGCGCCGCCTCGGAGATCGAATAGAGCGCCGCCTGCATCGCTTCGGACTGCTTGCGCTGGGTGATGTCGCGCGCCACGCCGATGCGCAGCTTGTTATCGGTCGACCAGCAGGCCGACCACATGATGTGCACCACACCGCCGTCCTTGCGCACGTAACGGTTCTCGAAGTGCAGCAGCGGCTGATCAGCCATTACTTCCTTGGCGGCGGCCAGGGTCCGGGCACGGTCTTCGGGATAGACCATCTCGATCATCCGCTTGCCGAGCATCTCCTGCGGGGTGTAGCCGAAGATGCGCTCGCAGGCGGCGCTGACGTAGACGAAGTTGCCCTGCGCATCGACCACGCAGATGGCATCCAGCAACAAATCGATGACACTCGCAAGAGGCGCGTAGCTATCCGTCTTCACAGCGGCAGACCTACTTCGGCCATTGGGCACGGGCCTGGCGATCGGGGCGGCGCCGTCGCGCGGCTGATCGCTCGTTCCCATGCCCTAAGCATCGCCCAAATCCGCAGCCGCTGCGCTGTTTTTTTATTGTCCGGCTCCCTCCACCCAGCGCGGATAGAAGCCGAGCGAAGCCTGGGTGTTGGCATCCTGCAGCGCGATAACGTTCTCTAGCGCATCGCCGGCGTCCCGTTCCAGTCGGTCGCCGCGAAAGAAGAAGCGGCGGCCATCGGCAAGCGTGAGGAACAGGCCGACCGCCCCATGGCCATCCAGCGGCACCAGCACGACCTGGCCGTCGCCGAACAGATCCAGGCTACGACGGTGCTCCCGATAAGGGCTCGCCTGGAACTCCAGCGACTGCCAGCGGACCGGGTGGCGAAACTGACTGGGCAACACCGCTGGCGGCGTGGCAGCCTCCAGATAGCCCAGGCTGTCCGCGCTGGCCAATACCGGTACCTCGGGATAGTCGACCAGCCCCGAAGCGTGCTCCCAGCGCACGCACCCCAGCACGATACGATCGATCTCCAGTCCGTCCCCCTCCAGCTGATCGCGCACCGGGCGTACGTCCGCGTAGCGCTTGATTCGCCAGGGCACCTCGGCGTCCAGCTGCGCGTCGATCTGCCTACCGAGCCCGGTTCCAAACAGCAAGCGGCTGCCGCGATGCTCGATCAGAATCGCGATGTGCTGCGTGGGCGGCGCCTCCTGCCAACCGTTCCGTCCCAGCAAGAAGTCGCCACTGTCGCTCTGCGCCGTCTTCACCAGGCTGAAGCGCAACCCTTGCGCAGCCGAAGCATCCTCGACGAAGCCAAACAGGGAGACTGCCAGCCCGATCACCAGCAGCAGCGATACTCCGATCCGCCGGCCCAGGTGCCGGTCCAGCTCGCCGGGCATCCGACCATTCTGCACGTTCATGGCGTCACAACCCCGGCATGCCGACATAACCCGGCAGCGCGCGGACGCGGGCGAACCAGGCCTGCAGCGCCGGATAGGCAGCCAGATCGAGCCCGCCGTCTCCGCCCAGCGCGACGTTGGGGTAGACGGCGATGTCGGCGATGGTCGGTTCGCTGGTCTGCGCCAGCCAGGCGTGCTGCGCAAGGTGCCGCTCGAGCGTACGCAGGGCGCTGGCGGCACGTGCCTGCGCCAGAGGCTCGTCGATCGGCCGGCCGAACAGCTTGCCCAGACGCACGGTGGCCGGGCCATGCTGCACCTCGTTGGCGGCAAAGCTCAGCCAGTTGGCGATGTGGCCCTGGGTTTCGGCGTCCTGCGGATACCACTCATTGGCATAGCGCTGGGCCAGATAAACCAGGATTGCCTGGGAATCGCCAAGTCGAAAATCGCCGTCCTCGAGCACCGGAATCTGTCCGCGCGGATTGATTTCACGGAACGCCGGCTGCTTGTGCTCGCCCGCAAGCAGATTCACCGGCACCAGCTCCACCGGCTGGCCGATCAGGCTGAGAAACAGACGAACCTTGTGGCAGTTGCCGGATAGCGTCAGGTCGTAAAGCTTCATGGTGTTGCCCTCGTGATTGGCTGCGACTGGATAATAGACAGACCTGTCTGTACACTGCAAGCACCAACGCAAATCCATCCCAACTGGAGCAAGCCGCGAGCGCTCCCGCATAATGTCGAACCACAGGAGGTATCCATGGCATCGAACAAGCGCGACCAGTTGCTCAACACCGCAGAGAGTCTGTTCTATCGCGAGGGTTATCACGCCACCGGCATCGATCGCATCCTGGCCGAATCCGGCGTGGCCAAGATGACGCTGTACAAGCACTTCAAGTCCAAGGACGAGCTGATCCTGGCCGTGCTGGAAGCGCGCCACGAGCTGATGCTGACGCGCCTGCGCGAGCGTGCCACCAGACTGCCGCCGCGTGAGGCGCTACTGGGAATTTTCGATGGATTGCACGGAATGATTCACGGCAACGACGCCTTCTGCGGCTGCCTGTTCATCAACGCAGCGGCCGAATATCACGACCGCGACCACCCGATTCACCGCCGCTCCTCCGCCTACAAGGCAGAACTGCTGGCCTACCTTCGCGAGCTGCTGGAACGCCTGGATGCGCCACAGCCGCTGCAGCTGGCGCGCCAGCTGCAGTACCTGCTCGAAGGCGCGCTGAGCATGGCGCACATCGAAGGCCCGGGCGAGCAGGCGCGGGATGCCAAAGTCGCCGCCGAACGACTGCTCGAAGCCGCCGGCATCTAGGCGCGCCGCAGCGGGCGCGCCTAGATGCCGTTCAGAGGGTGCCGGCTTCGTCTTCCCGGACCTTGAACCAGGCGGCATACAGGGCCGGCAGGAACAGCAGCGTCAGCGCCGTGGCGACGATCAGGCCACCCATGATCGCCACCGCCATTGGCCCGAAGAAGATACTGCGCGACAACGGAATCATCGCCAACACCGACGCCAGCGCGGTCAGCACGATGGGCCGGAAGCGGCGCACCGTGGCATCGACGATAGCGGTGAAGCGCGCCTGACCGGCACCGATGTCCTGCTCGATCTGATCCACCAGAATCACCGAGTTACGCATGATCATCCCCGACAGCGCGATGGTGCCGAGCATCGCCACAAAGCCGAACGGCTGCCCGAACAGCAGCAGGAACAGTGCAACACCGATGATGCCCAGCGGCGCGGTGAGGAACACCATGGCCGAGCGCGAGAAACTCTTGAGCTGCGCCATCAACAGGGTCAGCACGACGATGACGAACAGCGGCATGCCGGCATTCACCGAACGCTGGCCGCGCTCGGAGTCCTCCACCGTTCCGCCGACCTCGAGCAGATAGCCGCCGGGCAACTGATCCCGGATGTCGGCCAGGGTCGGCTCGATCTCACGCACCAGTGCCGCCGGCTGCTGCTCTCCGTACACATCGGCGCGCACGGTGACCGTCGGCAGGCGGTTGCGATGCCAGATCACGCCCTCCTCGAATCCGTACTCGAGCGTCGCCACCTGCGACAGCGGCACGCTGCGCCCGCTCTCGGTGGGAATCGCCAGGCTCGGCAGCATCGACAGCTCGAGCCGCTCGCGCTCGGTGCCGCGCAGGAGGATCTCGATCAGCTCATTGTCCTCGCGGAACTGGCTGACGCTGCTGCCGGTGAAGGTGCGCCGCAGGAAGCCGGACAGCTCGGCGGTGGTCACGCCCAACGCACGGGCACGATCCTGATCGACGTTGAGCCGGACCATCTTGCTCGGCTCCTGCCAGTCCAGATGGACGTTGGCCACGTGCGGGTTCTCATTGACCTTGGCAGCGACCTGGCGAGCCAGCCCACGCACCACGTCGATATGCTCGCCGGTGACACGGAACTGCACCGGATAGCCCACCGGCGGGCCATTCTCCAGCCGCGTCACGCGACCGCGCAGGCTCGGGAAATCTTCGCGCATGCGTTCGATCAGCCAGGCGCGCAGGGACTCGCGGGACTCGATGCTGTCGGCCAGCACGACGAACTGGGCGAAGCTGGTCGCCGGCAGCTGCTGGTCCAGCGGCAGGTAGAAACGCGGCGAGCCGGTGCCGACGTAGGCCACATAGTTGTCGATGCCGGCCCGTTCCTTGAGCAGCTGTTCCAGCCGCGCCACCTCTGCTTCGGTCGCCTTCAACGAGGCGCCTTCGGCCAGTTTGAGATCGACCATCAGCTCCAAACGGCCGGAAGCGGGGAAGAACTGTTGCGGCACCAGACGGAACAGCACCACCGCGGCGACGAAGATCGCCAGGGTGAGCAGGATAACGGTCTTGCGCCGGCGCACGCAGAAGGTCACCACGCGCCGTACGCGCTGGTAGAACGGCGTTGCGTAAGGATCGTGGCCTTCACTGCTTGCGCCGTGCTTGTGTGCCGATTTTTTGGCCAGGTCCGGCAGCAGCTTTTCGCCGATCAGCGGCACGAACATCACCGCGGCGATCCAGGACGCGATGAGCGAAATGGCGACCACCTGGAAGATCGAACGGGTGTATTCGCCGGTACTGGAATTGGCAGTGGCGATCGGCAGGAAACCCGCCGCGGTGATCAGCGTGCCGGTCAGCATCGGGAATGCCGTGCTGGTCCAGGCGAAGCTGGCGGCCTTGAGGCGGTCGTAGCCTTGCTCCATCTTGATCGCCATCATCTCCACCGCAATGATCGCGTCGTCCACCATCAGCCCGAGAGCCAGGACCAGGGCGCCAAGGGAGATCTTGTGCAGGCCGATGTCCAGATAGCTCATGGCGGCGAAAGTCATCGCCAGCACCAGCGGAATCGACAGCGCGACCACCAGCCCGGTACGCACGCCTAGCGAGAAGAAACTCACCAGCAATACGATCACCAGCGCTTCGATCAACACCTTGACGAACTCACCTACGCTGGTCTTCACCGCAGCGGGCTGATCCGAGACCTTGCGCAGCTGCATCCCCGCCGGCAGCTCCTGCTGCAGGCGGGCGAACTCCTGCTCCAGTGCCTCGCCCAGCACCAGGATGTCGCCACCGCTTTTCATCGAAACCGCCAGCCCCAGTGCCGGCTCGCCCATGAAGCGCATGCGCGGCGCGGGCGGGTCGTTGAAGCCGCGATGTACCTCGGCAACATCACCGATACGGAAGGTGCGGCCAGCAACGCGGATGGGGAAATCACGAATCTCCTTGACCGTCTCGAAGCTGCCGGTGACGCGCAGCTGCACCCGATCGCTGATGGTCTCGACGAAACCGGCAGCCGTTACCGCGTTCTGCGCCTCCAGCGCCTGGCGCACGGCTTCCAGCGGGACGCCAAGCGTGGCCAGTTTGACGTTGGAGAGCTCGATCCAGATCTTCTCGTCCTGCAGGCCGATCAGCTCGACCTTGCCGACGTTCTTGACCCGCTGCAGCTGCAGCTGGATGCGGTCGGCGTAGTCCTTGAGGATCGCGTAGTCGAAACCGTCGCCGGTCAGGGCGTAGATGTTGCCGAAGGTGGTGCCGAACTCGTCGTTGAAGAAGGGCCCCTGCACACCGGGCGGAAAGGTGTGCTGGATGTCGCCGATCTTCTTGCGAATCTGGTACCAGAGGTCGGGAATGTCCTTCGAGCGCATCGAGTCGCGTGCCATGAAGGTGACATTGGATTCGCCCGGTCGGGAGAACGAGACGATGCGCTCGTACTCGCCGGTTTCCATCAGCTTCTTCTCGATGCGCTCGGTGACCTGGCGCGACACTTCCTCGGCGGTAGCGCCCGGCCATTGCGTCTGGATGACCATGGCCTTGAAGGTGAATGGCGGGTCCTCGCTCTGGCCGAGCTTGCTGTACGACAGCGCGCCGACGATCGCCAGCAGCAGCATCAGGTAGACGACGATCTGCCGGTTCTGCAGCGCCCAGGCGGAGAGATTGAAGCGCATCGCGATTACTCCTGGGCGGCCAGCTCGACGGGGCGATTGTGGCGATCCACCGGGCGAACCGGCTGGTTATCGCTGAGCATCTGCACCCCGGCCAGGACAATCCAGTCGTCGGCGCCCAGCCCTTCGAGGACCGGCACCAGCTGTTCGCCGAAGGGCCCGGTCCGAACCTCGACCCGCTCGACGGTGGAATCGGCTCTGAGCCGCCAGACATGCGCCCGGCCCTTTTCCGCACTCAGCGCTGACAGCGGCACCGCCAGCGACACTTCGCCATCGCGGCGAATGCTCACCAGCGCGCTCTGTCCCAGCTCGGCTGGCACCTCCTGTTCGCTGAAGGCAACACGCGCGGAATAGGTCCGCGACTGCGCATCGGCGGCTGGCGAGAGTTCGCGGATCTTGCCGAGATAGTGGCGCCCCGGTTGCGACCAGAGTTCGACCTCGACTTCCTGGCCAACCCGGTAGCGCTCCAGCGACTGCTCCGGCAGATCGATGGCCACTTCCCGCTCGCCATCGGCCGCCAGCACGAACGCGGTCTGCCCCGCGGCGACCACCTGCCCCACCTCGACTCGGCGCTGCGCGATCAGGCCGTCGCTGGTGGCGCGCAGTGCCGCGTAATCGACCTGATTGCTGGCCACATCGAATTCGGCGCGTGCCTGCTGCAGACGGGCAGCCGCGGCGCGATAGGCGTTGTCGGCGTTATCGAACTGCGACTGACTGACCAGCTGGCGACCGAGCAGCGCCTTGTAGCGGTCATGTTCCGCTTTGGCAACGCGCAGATTGGCTTCTGCGGCCGCCACCTGCGCGCGCATGCCGTCCAGTTGCAGCCGCACGTCCTGCGGATCTAGACGTGCCAGGGGCTGGTCCTTGCGTACGCGGTCGCCCGCTTCGACCAGCCGCTCGACGACCTTGCCGCCGATGCGGAAGGCCAGCTCAGGCTCGTAGCGCGCGTGCACTTCGCCGGGATAGCTCTCGCGTGCTTCGCTGGCCGGCTGCGGCTGCACCACCATGACCGGACGAGGCAGTTGCTGCGGCGGCTCGCCATTGCCGCAGGCGACTAGAACAAGTGCACAACCGAACATAGAGGCAAGGGACAAGGCATGTCGGAACACGATGAAGTCTCTCTGTCGCGAAGCGGATTGGAATACTTATACTGCGCGGTATAGTAAAAATACCGTACCAGCCAGTCCACTATTAAAACGCCCATGACAGAAATCCATTCCGTATCGCCTGGCCCCGGTCGCCCGAAGGACCCCGCCAAGCGCGAGGCGATCCTCACTGCCGCGCAGGTGTTGTTCCTCGGCAACGGCTACGAAGGCAGCAGCATGGAGGCCATCGCCGCCGAAGCTGGCGTTTCCAAGCTCACGCTGTACAGCCATTTCAAGGACAAGGAAGCGCTATTCAGCGCAGCCGTGAAGACCACCTGCGAGACACGCTTGCCGAGGCGGCTGTTTCAGGTGGAGGAAGATTGCGATATCGAAGAGCTGCTGCTGGCGATTGGCGGCGCCTTCAATGAACTGGTCAACAGCCCCGAGTCCATCGGCCTGCATCGGGTGATGGTGGCAATGGCGACGCAGAATCCGGGGCTGGTGAAGATGTTCTTCGATGCCGGCCCGCAACAGCTACTGTGCGATCTGCAACAGCTGTTCAGCAGGGCCGACGCGCTGGGCTTGTTGGAGATCGACGACCCACTGCGCGCCGCCGAGCATTTCTGCTCGCTGATCAAGGGTGCCCAGCATTTCCGCCTGCTGGTCGGCTATGCCGAAGCGCCAACCGATGAGGAAGGCAACCTGCACGTGCGGGACGCGGTGAGTGTATTTCTGCGCGCCTACCGCCGCTGAACTGAGCAAGCGAAAGGTTCGCGGACTGCGGAATCAGCCCTGAAGCTTCTTCTTCGGATAGATATCGTAGCGGCTGGATTTTCCTTCCAGACTGTAGCCGGGCTTGGCGCCTTCGATTGCCGGCGCCTTGCGCGGACGCTTGACCACCACACGATGGCTGGCCAGCTCCAGGGCCGCGGCCAGCAGTGCCGGCGCGTCCATATCGTCGCCGACGAAGGGCCGGAACAGGCGCATCTCCTTCTTCACCAGCGCACTCTTGTCGCGATGGGGAAACATCGGGTCGAGGTAGATGACCTGCGGCGCCTCCCCCTGCCACTGCGTCATCAGCTCGATGGCATTGCCCTTGAGCAGGGTCATCCGCGCGGCGATAGCACCCACCTCGGCGTCCCCGGTCGCGCGACCCAGACCATCCTCCAGCAGCGCGGCAATCAGCGGCTGGCGTTCGATCAGGCTCACTTCACAGCCCAGCGTCGCCAGCACGAAGGCATCGCGCCCGAGCCCCGCTGTAGCATCCAGCACCCGTGGCCGGATACCGGGCTGGACGCCCACGGCCTTGGCGATCATCTGCCCACTGCCACCACCGAACTGACGCCGGTGCGCTGCGGCCCCCTCGACGAAATCCACCCGTACCGGCCCCGGTGCCTGCGCCTCGAGCAACTGCAGCTGCAAGCCGTCCGCGCCAATCTGCAAAGCGAATTCGGCCGCGTCCTGAATTTCCGGCAAGTCGAGACGCTGCGCCCATTGATGGGCGGCAGCGGCGAACTGAGGAGTCAGCGGTTCGACTCGAACCACAGGGTTGCATGCGGACATGGGGCATCCAGCGGTGATGGAAAGCCGCGCATTGTGCCAGAGCATTCCAGGCTGCGCGCGAGCGTTCAGCGGCACATGCCGAAGCCGCCCATGTCGACGTGAAAGTGGTCGTGGTGGGCCGCGTTGTATTCCGGCCCGAGCGTCACGTTGAACGCATCGCAGGCCGCATCGCGAACCAGCCGCAGGAAACGCGCCTTGTCGCCCTCGCCCTGCCAGTCCCGAGCCACGGTGATGCGGGTGCCATCCTCAAGGCGAAAGCCCGCCATATCCAGCGCATTGGCGCTGGCGTGCTGGCTGCGGCGGTTGCTGCGGGCGATGTTGCGACAGGCAAAGCTGCCGAAGTGATCAATGCGCACCACCGGCTGCTCGAATACTGCCTGGGCCGCCGGCTGAAGCCCGTGCAACTCGAACATCGCATATGCCGCCGCCAGCGGACAGGTGGCGAGAAAAGGTCCGTTGAACCGCACGTCCGAGCCCTGCACCCGAACGCTGTTCTCGACCGGACAGCCGGGCTCCGGCGTGCTGTCCGGCACGGATGAATAACGCAGCGGCGCCGTGGCGAGCGCCTGTTCGCAGAGCGTTCGGTCCTGCTGCAGGCGCCGTAGCTTGAGTGGCGTCAACAGGTTTGGCGGCTCACGGATATCCAGCGGCGCCCAGGGGTTCCAGCGCGGCGGGATGTCGATCAGATCCTGCCGCACCGCCAGGGCGAAGCCGGCAAGCAGCAGCAACAGGAGAAGAAAGAAGCGGCCAAAGGTCATTCCTTATGGGCAACAGCCAACCCGCGAAGTTGAAAGGGATGTTTTACAAAACTGGTCGAAACCGCTCGCTCAGTCGGTCAGCAAGGACATCTGCGGCGCAGGGCGCAATGCAGGCAGGGCCGGCAGGCCGGGCAAGCGTTCGCTCAACAAGCCGTGAAAACGCATCGCCAGCTCGGGCGCACGATGATTGTCGGGGGTATGCAGATAGACGTGCGGCGTCTTGCCGGCCTCGATCCAACCAGCCACCTTGTCCAGCCAGGGCGCCATGAATGCGTCGTTCGTCTCCAGCTCGGGGTGACCGACGAAGCGCACCTGCGGCGAATCGCTGAATGCCACCGGGCGTACCGGCAGACGCGGCTTCTTGCTCTGCGCATGCAACACGGCGGGGTCGTGAGAGTGGCAGCTGAACAGCGCGCGGGTATCTAGGCAGATGCGCTCGATGCCGCGATCACGCAGCAATCGGTTCAACGCGCGCTCGCCATCCCCTCGGTCGAAGAATCCGGGATGCCGCACCTCGATCGCCAGCGCTGCGTCGAAGCCATCGATGAACGCCGCAAGCTCGCTCAATCTGGATGGCCCAACGCTGGCGGGCAGTTGCAGCCAGAACGGCGTTACCCTTCGCCCCAATGGCAGCAACAGCCGCTGGAAGGCATGTGCCTGCTCCAGCGCCGCACGCAGATCGCCGGCCTGGCTGACATCGCGGGGAAATTTGGCACAGAAGCGGAAGCTCTCGGGCATCTCGCCGGCCCAACGCTGGACCTTCTGCTCCGATGGCCAGGCGTACAGCGTGGTATTGCCCTCGACTGTATTGAAGGTGGAACAGTAGGCGGCAAGGAAATCGGAAGCCGGCGTAGCCGTCTGGTACAACGAGCCGAGCCAGGCACTCTCGTTCCAAGAGGGACAACCGATGTAATAGGGAAGCTCTGGCAGATCGAACCGCCTCAGGCGTAGAGGTCGAGCCCGAGCACCTCTGCGCCGTCGAACTCGACGCTCATGCTGGCGGTGCTGGCGTAGCTGGCCAGCGCCTGGGCCACGCGACTGGTCAGTGGGCGCTCGGGCTGCGGCTCGTCATAGCGGAATGCGGAGTAGCGTTCGACCAGCGCGCTGGAATTGACCCGCTGCTGCGGACGATCAGCCTGGGGCTGGTAATCCTGACCGGAGCGGCTGTCGACCCCGCGCTGCGCCTGCGCGACCCGCTGCGTTTCCCCATAGCTATCCGCCGCCCTGCCGGTACGGGCAGAACGATCCGTTGAATAGGGAACGGGAAAGGAGCTTTCGACGCGCATCATTGGACTCGATCAGAGGCCCGGCGACTCTAACGGGCAGCCAGGAGTTTGGCAACGTTCCTCGTCATTTGATCCCTTTAGGCGTCGCAACATTGTCCCGCAGGTAGACCGGCTGGGCCTGATCGGCCTCCAGCGCCTCGCCTCGGCGCCAGGCGAAACTAGCCAGACTCAGCAGATCTTCGGCATGCGGCAGCATCCCGGCGTCGTGCGCACGTACGGCCGCGGTTATCCGCTCGGCGTAACCCCAGCCGGTACCGGCGCCGAACCAGTCGTCACCTGCATCGCGCGGCAGCACGGCCTGCTCGGGCGGTAGCACGGCCTCACTGCCGACCAGCTGCATCTCCCCGGCCTGCTCGCGATAACAGCCCCAGTAGACCTCGTCCATGCGCGCATCGATGGCCGCCGCGACCTGCGCTGCGCCGTGCTCACGCCAGGCCCGTTGGGCAATGGTCGCGAGGGTCGAAACCGGCAGCACCGGCCGCTGCAACGCGAACGCCAGGCCCTGCACCACACCGATGGCAATCCGCACGCCGGTAAAGGCACCTGGCCCCCGCCCGAAAGCGATGGCATCCACCGCGGACAGCGCAACCCCGGCCTCGCCGAGCAGCGTCTGCACCATCGGCAGCAGCCGCTGGGCATGCAGGCGCGGAATCACCTCGTAGTGACTCAGCACCTTGCCGTCGTGCAACAGCGCGACTGAGCAGGCTTCGGTGGCAGTATCCAGGGCCAGCAGAGTGGTCATCGGGTCGGTCCGGTCGGTAAAAAGGCGCCGATTCTAACGTATTCGCGGAGCGGGTTCTTTCGCGCCTGTCCTGATCTCCGGGCAAAAAAATGCCCGTATCTTTCGATACGGGCATTTCTATCGCTCGTGCCAGGCAGCTTCGATCAGCTCAGTGCAGCGAACACCTTGGCCGTAATCTCGTCCACCGAACCGACACCTTCGATGCAGCTGTACTTCGGCGTGCCTTCCGCGGCTGCCAGGCTCTGGTAAAAGTCCACCAGCGGCTTGGTCTGCGCATGGTAGACGGACAGGCGATGACGCACGGTCTCTTCCTTGTCGTCTTCGCGCTGGATCAGCTCATCGCCGGTTTCGTCGTCCTTGCCAGCAACCTTCGGTGGGTTGTGCTCGGTGTGATAGACGCGGCCGGAAGCCGGATGCACACGGCGACCCGCGATGCGGCCGACGATCTCCTCGTCGTCCACGGCGATCTCGATCACGTTATCGATGCGCACGCCTGCTTCCTTCAAAGCTTCGGCCTGCGGAATGGTGCGCGGGAAGCCGTCGAAGAGGAAGCCATTGGCGCAATCCGGCTGCGCGATGCGCTCCTTGACCAGGTTGATGATCAGGTCATCGGAAACCAGGCCACCGGCATCCATCACGCTCTTGGCCTTGAGGCCCAGCTCGGTGCCCGCCTTGACTGCGGCACGCAGCATGTCGCCCGTGGAGATCTGCGGAATACCGAATTTTTTGGTAATGAAGCCAGCCTGGGTACCTTTTCCGGCACCGGGCGCTCCCAGCAGAATCACACGCATGATGAGTCCTCGAGTTTCTTAGAAGGGGGGCGATCCTGCCAGCGGGCCGGAGTGGCTCTTCGCTGACGAATCAAAAATTCTGGTTTGCCGCCATGCGACAAAAGGTTGAACACGATACACAGCGCACCGAGGCGGCACAAGCCGTCCCGAAAGCGTCTATCGACCCGCATAAATGTCGCGATTCGACGCGAGTTGCGCTCAACGACTACGCATCGCGCAGCCGTTGAGCGCCGGGAACCGCCACTTCAGCCCGTGTTGCGCAAGCCCGCCGCGATACCCGCCACACTGACCAGCAGCGCCTGCTCGAGCGGGCTGTCTGCCGGGTTCTGCTGCTGCCTTGAGCGAGCCAGCAGTTCTATCTGCAGCAGGTGCAACGGATCAAGATAGGTGTTGCGCAGACTGAACGCCTCCTGGGTCTTCGGGCTGTGGTCGAGCAGATCGGCCTGGCCGGTCACGCTCAGCACAGCGCCGACCACCTGCGACAATCGGTCACGCAAATCGCTACCAAGGGAAAGCAGTTCCGGCTGCACCAGGCGCTCATCGTAACGCCTTGCGATATCGGCATCGGCCTTGGCCAGCACCATTTCCAGCATGTCGATGCGCGTAGTGAAGAACGGCCATCGCGCACGCATTTCGGCCAGCCGCTCGCCCTCGCCGCGCGTCAGTGCGCTCTGCAGCGCCTGCTCCCACCCAAGCCAGGCGGGCAGCATCAGCCGCGTTTGCGTCCAGGCGAAAATCCAGGGAATCGCCCGCAGGCTTTCCACCCCACCCTCGCGACGTTTGGAGGGGCGACTGCCCAACGGCAAACGGCCCAGTTCCAGCTCGGGTGTCGCCTGGCGGAAGTAATCGACGAACTGCGGATGCTCGCGTACCACGCCACGATAGGCCGCCACCCCTTCGGTGGACAGGCGATCCATGGTCTCACGCCAGTCGGCCTCGGGCATCGGCGGCGGCAACAGAGTCGCCTCGAGCACCGCGGCGAGGTACAGGTTGAGGTTCTGCTCGGCGATGTCCGGCAAGCCGAATTTGAAGCGAATCATTTCGCCCTGTTCGGTGGTACGGAAGCGCCCGACAACCGAGCCCGGCGGCTGCGACAGAATCGCCGCATGCGCCGGGCCACCGCCACGCCCCACGGTGCCGCCGCGGCCATGGAACAGCAACAGTTCGACGTCGTGCTCCCGGCATACGTCCACCAGCCGTTCCTGAGCGCGGTACTGGGCCCAGGCGGCGGCAGTGGTGCCAGCATCCTTGGCCGAGTCGGAGTAGCCGATCATCACCTCCTGCGGGCCATGCAGACGCTGGCGATACCCGGGCAGCGCGAGCAGGCGGTCGATGATCGGCGCGGCGTTGTTCAGGTCATCCAGGGTTTCGAACAGCGGCACCACACGCATCGGTCGCTGCAGGCCGGCTTCCTTGAGCAGCAACTGCACGGCGAGTACATCGGAGGCCGCATGGGCCATGGAAATGACATAGGAGCCAAGTGACGCCGCTGGCGCCTCGGCGATCACCGCGCAGGTGGCGAGCACCTCGGCGGTATCGGCCGACGGATGATAATGCGCCGGCAGCAGCGGGCGGCGATTGCCCAGTTCAAGCTGCAGCCAGTCCAGTCGCCGCTGCTCGTCCCACGCCTGATAGTCGCCCAGCCCGAGGTAATCGGTGATTTCCGCCAGCGCTGCGGCATGCCGTGCCGCGTCCTGGCGAATGTCCAGCCGTACCAGGAACAGCCCGAACACGGCCAGTCGCCGCAGGCAGTCAAGCAGCGCGCCATCGGCGATCATGCCCATCCCGCGGGCATGCAACGAGCGGTAGCAGAGTTCCAGCGGCCGACGCAGCTCGGCGCAGTCCTGCAGCACTTCCGCCGGAGCCGGCTGGCCATGCTCGATGGCTGCTCGCGCCCACTCCCGGGTCGCCCGCAGGCGTTGACGCAGGGGCTTGAGCAGGACCCGGTACGGCTCGGCCGAATCACCGGTCAGACGCAGCAGTTCCTCACTGGCTTCGCTCATCGACAATGCGGTGATCAACCCTTCGATCTCCCGCAGGTACAGATCGGCAGCCACCCAGCGCGCAGTCAGCAACACTTCGCGGGATACCATCGCGGTCACGTTCGGGTTGCCGTCGCGGTCGCCGCCCATCCAGGAGGCGAAGCGGATCGGCGCGGCCTCCAGTGGCAGGTGCAGCCCGGTCGTCCGCCTGAGCGTCGCATCGGTCTGGCGCAATACATTGGGTACGGCCTTCCACAGCGAGTTCTCGATGGCGGCGAAGCCCCACCGCGCCTCTTCCACCGGCGTCGGTCGGTTGCGACGGATTTCCTCGGTGTGCCAGACCTCGGCGATCAGGCGCTGCAGCTGCAGCTCGATCTTCGCCTGCTCGGCGCCGGAGAGGTCGGTGTGGTCCCGTGCGGCCAGCTGTTCGGCGATGGCGTCGTACTTCTGGATCAACGTGCGCCGTGAAACTTCGGTGGGGTGCGCTGTCAGCACCAGTTCGATTTCCAGGCGGCTGACCTGCCGTGCAATGAACTCGTCGCCGTGTCCGGCGGCCTTGAGGCGTTCGATCAGATCGGCGAACACGCTGGTTTCGAACGGTACCGGCTCGCCTGCCGTACGGCGACGAACCTGATGGTACTGCTCGGCGATATTGGCTAGGTTGAGGAACTGGTTGAACGCCCGTGTCATCGGCAGCAGTTCATTCTCGTCAAGGCTGTCGAGCGTCTCGGACAGCAGTTGCGCACCCTCGGCCGAGCCTTTGCGTGCCGCCTTGGCGCCTTTGCGGATGCGTTCGATCTTGTCGAAGAACTGGTCGCCATGCTGGGCGCGAATGGTGTTGCCGAGCAGTTCGCCAAGCAGGTGTACGTTGTCGCGCAGGCGCGCGTCGATGATTTTCGCCATGACCTTCTTGCTCCTCCTGGGCTGCCGCCTTCACATGAGCGACTCGCCGCTGCTTATCAGACGCGCCGCGGAGAAAACGATCCTGAACGGCTACGCTGAAATTACCTCCAACCAGAGTGCCCACCGCATCCGGTCATGACAAGGCGTCAACGCCGACGACCCTGTTGCGGACAGCACGATTGCACATGTCATCACCGCTCGTAAGCGCGGGCAAAGGAGTAATCATGAGAATTTCCGAGCTGGTCAGCCATTGGGAACGCGACGCCAAGGGTCACATGAGCCAGACAACCTACAGCATTCCGCTGGACGTCGAGAGCGCGGCGCGGCTCGCGGCCCTCGCCGAGATGTACCCCAAGCGCAGCACCGAAGCGCTGCTCGGCGAGCTGGTTGGTGCGGCCCTCGAAGCCGTCGAAACCAGCCTTCCGTATGAGCGCGGCACCCAGGTCATCGCCACTGACGAACAGGGCGACCCGGTCTACGAAGACATCGGGCCCACCCCGCGCTTTCTCGAGCTCTCGCGCAAACATCTCAAGCGCATGCTCGACGAGGAAGCGTCTTCTACCCCACCGGCCTGACCCGAAAGCGCACCCTGTACGCTCGGCGCCCGCTCAGGGCGCCATCACACAGGTCACCCTTGTTGCATACGCCCGCCCTGCCCGCGCAGGCCAGTCCCCACCCCGTTAATACCGCGCTGGTAGCGGATTCCCCGATGACAACCGCTCTAGCCCGCCAACTTTCACTGAACGATTAGCGCCATTTGGCCTCACAAAGATATGTCCCGACATCGGTAGTGCCCTATTCAGCACACTGCCCGGCCAGGGACGGTAGCTATTCGTTGAGCAATTCGAACTGGAGACTGACCATGAACAAAGCTGTCGCAACCCACGCTTCGAGATTTCAGCTACCCAAGCTGGCGGCCATTGCACTTGGTGGCCTGCTGCTGACCGCATGCGCCGGCAACCCACCGACCGAGCAGTTCGCCGTGACTGAATCGGCCGTGCGCAGCGCCGTAAGCGCTGGTGGTACCGAGTATGCCGCAGTGGAAATGCGCGCCGCGCAGGAAAAGTGGAAAGAGGCCGAACTGGCCATGCAGAAAGAAAACTACGAACAAGCCCGCAAGCTGGCCGAACAGGCCGAATGGGATGCCCGCGTAGCCCAACGCAAGGCTGAAGCGGCGAAGGCTCAGAAGGCCGTCGAAGATGCGCAGCAGGGGATTCAGGAATTGCGCGAAGAAGGCATGCGCAACGTTCGCTGATTCCTCGCCACGCCCGCCATTCCGTTTATAGCCAATAGGATGAACTCGTCATGCACAAGCTTGTAACCCTACCTACCATGCTGGCCCTGAGCATCGGCCTAGTGGCCTGCGCCAACCAGCCCAATCAGAACCTTGAAGAGGCGCGCAGCAGCTTCTCCGCTCTGCAGAGCGACGCCCGCTCAAGCAAGGTCGCAGCCCTGGAAACCCAGGACGCCAGCAACATGCTGGACAAGGCCAACAAGGCATATCTGAACGATGCCGACGAAGAAACGGTGGATCAGCTGGCCTACCTGACCAAGCGCCGCATCGAACTGGCCGAGCAGACTATTGCCCTGCGCGCGGCCGAAAAGGATCTCGGCAAGGCCTCCGCGCAGCGCGCCGAAGCCCGCCTCGAAGCCCGGGACGCGCAGATCCGCAAGCTGCAGGAGGACATGCAGGCCAAGCAGACCGAGCGCGGCACCCTGGTGACCTTCGGTGACGTTCTGTTCGACCTGGACAAGGCCGAACTTAAACCGGCCGGTATGCGCGGCATCCAGAAGCTCGCTGAGTTCCTGAACGAGAATCCGGAGCGCAAGGTGGTAGTCGAGGGTTATACCGACAGCACCGGCTCCGACTCTTACAACCAGCAGCTTTCCGAGCGCCGCGCCCAATCCGTGCGCCGCGCATTGACCCACGCGGGCGTCGATCCACAGCGCATCCAGGCGGTGGGCTATGGCGAGCAATACCCGGTTGCGAGCAACGACTCGCCGTCCAGCCGCGCGATGAATCGCCGCGTCGAGGTGACTATCTCCAACGACAGCCAGCGCGTCGCGCCACGTTCGTCGATGGAGTGACCACGGACCGTGGGCATGGCGAGCTGATGCCCTGCCCCTTTAGCAGCCCGTCGCCCTGACGGGCTGTTTTATTTGCTCTCCTGCGGCGCATCCTGACCCATGCAGCGCACGGCGCGCTTCTTCCTGTCGACCAGCACGCCTGTCAGGCCCTTCTGTTCGGTATCGAACAGCACCAGCACACCATCGATGCACTGAGCCACCTGCGACGCCGGCTTCAGCGATACCCGGTAATCCTCGCCGGGAACGGTCTTGAGCATGGTGTAGTCAGCCAGCAGCAACGCATCCTCTGGCTTGGCGATATGCACGTAGCCGTAATAGGACAGCACCGCAACCGTGCCAAGCACGCTGCCGATGGCGGTCAGGATCAGGGGAATGGGATTGCGTTCGGACATGGACGGTCTCATCGAGGCAAAGAGGCGCATTGTGACAAATTCGAAGGTCGCCTGCGGCTCATTTACCGCCGGCGCGGGTTTCACCGCGGGCCTGTGAGGTCGCCTCGTAGACCCGCTCGGCCAGGCGCGAGAAGGGCAGGCTCTGGATCCAGACGCTGCCGGTGCCCTTGAGGGTGGTGAGCAGCAGCCCTTCGCCACCGAACAGCATGCTCCGGAGGCCGCCGGCAAGCTGGATGTCGTAGTCGATGCCCTGCGTGAAGGCCACCAGGCAGCCGGTATCCAGCCGCAGGGTTTCGTTGTTCAGCTCCTTGCGAATCACGGTGCCGCCGGCATGCACGAACGCCAGTCCATCGCCTTCCAGGCGCTGCAGGATGAATCCCTCACCACCGAAAAAGCCTGCGCCGATGCGCTTGCTGAAGCTTATGCCGATGCGCGTGCCATAAGCCGCGCAGAGAAAGGCATCCTTCTGACAAAACAGCTTGCCGCCCACGGCAGCAAGATCAATCGGTACCACTGTGCCCGGATAAGGCGCGGCGAAGGCCACGCGTGCCTTGGCCTTGCTTTCATTGGTGAAGTGAGTGAGGAACAGTGACTCGCCGGTGAACATGCGCTTGCCCGCGCCCCACAACTTGCCGAGCACGCCGCTCGCCGAACCGTCGCCCATGCGCGCTTCGAAACGCACGCCGTCGGTCATGTAGTTCATTGCTCCGGCTTCGGCGATCACCGTCTCGTCTGGATCGAGGATGATTTCCACGCTTTGCGCGGACTGACCGAGGATTTCGTATTCGAGTTCGTGGCTGGACACGGCGAGCTCCTGAAGCGATCGGGTTGCGGCGCTGCAAGGATGCGGCAGCGTCCCGCCGTTGCCTATTTGCGCCCGAGAATGCGCAGGATACGCAGGAACAGGTTGATGATGTCCATATAGAGCGCGGCTGCGCTGTCAATCGCATTGTCCAGCGTCTTGGGGATCTGATTCGCCCGGCCCCAGTCCACGCCGACATAGCCGCAGAAGATCAGCACGACGATCCAGTCGATCACGCCGTGATGAATGCCGAGGATGAACACCTCGACCAACTCGACGACGATCACCAGCAACAACGCCACTGTCAGCGCACCGGCGATGCTGGCGAAGAACTTCGGAAACAGCGTGCCGAGCAGCATCATGCCCAGGGTAACCAGCGCGGTGATGCGTATCGCCTCATGCACCAGAGAGGCGTCGTAGCGGCTCACCACCAGGTTGACGATGAGTCCGAACGGCACCACGACCAGGTTGTAGCCGACAAAACTCACCCAGGGCTGGTTCGAACGATGAAACAGCCAGGCGCCGGTGAGGCAGCTGGCGAAGTAGCCGCCAAAGAACAGCCAGGGATGGATGCTGCGAATGGACTCGACCGGGATGTTGCCGACCATCCACCAGTTGACCCAGAAGCCCCAACAGAGCGTGAGGCCAATGACGAGGTTATACGCAGCGGGGGAGAGTGTGCGATCCATCGGGTTCGCACGCCGGGCAAAGACGGAGTTTTCCATATCGTTACGCTTCCTTGCGTGAGTGATGTCGGATATTCGGGATCAGAGAATGTTCGCGTAGTCGGCTTCGATGCGATCCAGGCTCAGGTGATTGAGAAAGTTGGAGAAGCACATCCAGGCCGACAGCGCATTGAGGTCCTGAAATTGCTGCGGCAGATACTTGGGCGGGACGACCATGCCCTCGTCCACCAGCTGGCGCAGCGTGCGCATGTCCTCAAGCGTGGTCTTGCCGCAGAACAGCAGCGGGATCTGCTCCAGCCGGCCTTTGCGCACGGCTAGCTGGATGTAGTTGTAGATCATGATGAAGCCCTTCAGGTAGGACAGGTCCTTGGTGAAGGGCAAACCATCGGGGGTCGAGCCGCGGAACACCCGGCTGGCATTGCTGTAGCAGTCGTCGTCGCCATATCCCTGCTCGCGGAAGAAGGCGAACACGTCGAGGAAATCCGCGCCCTCCTCGGCCATGTGGATGGCGCGGGTGCGGTTGGTCAGCTTGCGCAGGCGCGTCGGGTAGGAGGCGAAGGCAATCACCTCCATCAGGATTGCCAGGCCTTCCTGGGTAACCGTTGAAGACGGCGGCCCCTTGGCGAGGAAGGTGCAGATCGGCTGGTTCTGCCCGTTGAGCGTGGTGCCGACGTGCACCAGGCCTTCGTGAACCTCCAGCGCGCGCACGTCACGCTCGTTGAACAGCGCGTCGCTGCGGATCTTGATGTAGTCGGCGCCCGCTGCCGCATCGGCGAGGATGCCGTCGGACTCGAAAACACGGATCACGCCCTCGCCTTCGCCGAACACCACATCCAGCCGCTTCTGCAGCAGCTCGACGGCCTGCGGCGCGGTGAGATTCTTCGGCTCGTCACGCAGATCGCCACGGTCGGCGATGTTGTTCAGGTAGTCGGAGAGCATAAGGCCGAGGTCGGCCAGGGTTGGATCGCCAGCATGGAAGGCGTCGGATGCCGCGCCGTAGAGCTCCTGGGAGATCATGCCGAAGTCCGGTGTGCCACGCGCCTCGAGCATGCGGATAACCATGCGGTATTCCTTACACATGCGCCGCATGATCTGCCCGACCGGGTTGAACTGACCGAGCTGACGGGTGATGTCGCGCTCGATGTCCTGGAATTCCTGCTTCTTGGCGCTGGAATCGAAGGCCAGTGGCCGGCCCTCGTAGTAGCCGCGATCGATCTTCGGCAGCTCGCGGCCCTTGGCGGCGAAAAAACCCTGGCGGGTATTCTCGTCCCACTTCACCGCGTCCAGTACGCGCACTGGCGTCTGCGCCTCGACGATGCGGTCGGACAGCCCGCGCACGATGGTCTGATACTCATCCAGGTTGTTACGGCTGTTCATCAGTCCCTCTTCACGGATGACCCGTACCCTTGAGGTTATACCCGCAGCCGCCGAGGCCGGCACACTGCGGTGTCAGTCGACGCTCAGTGGATCAGAGTTCCGGACGCATGTGCGGGAAGAGGATCACGTCGCGGATCGAAGGCGAGTTGGTCAGCAGCATCACCAGGCGATCGATGCCGATACCCTCGCCCGCGGTCGGCGGCATGCCGTATTCCAGCGCACGCACGAAGTCGGCGTCGAAGTGCATGGCTTCGTCATCGCCGGCATCCTTGTCGGCTACCTGCGCGTGGAAACGTTCGGCCTGATCCTCGGCATCGTTGAGCTCGGAATAGGCGTTGGCGATCTCGCGGCCACCAATGAACAGTTCGAAGCGGTCGGTGACGTTGGGGTTGCGATCATTGCGTCGGGCCAGCGGCGAGACCTCGAACGGGTACTCGGTGATGAAGGTCGGCTGTTCCAGCTTGTGCTCGACCAGCTCCTCGAAAATCATCACCTGCAGCTTACCCAGCCCTTCGTGGCCGAGCAGCTTGGCGCCGGCCTTCTTGGCGATGGCGCGAGCCTTCTCGACGTCGTTCAGGTCATCCGCGGAGATTTCCGGGTTGAACTTGAGGATCGAGTCGAACACCGACAGCCGCGCGAAGGGCTCGCCGAAGTGGAACACCTTGTCGCCGTAGGGCACGTCGGTGCTGCCAAGCACGGCCTGGGCCAGCTCGCGGAACAGCTCCTCGGTGAGATCCATATTGTCTTCGTAGTCGGCGTAAGCCTGGTAGAACTCGAGCATGGTGAACTCGGGGTTATGCCGGGTCGAGACGCCTTCGTTGCGGAAGTTGCGGTTGATCTCGAACACGCGCTCGAAGCCACCGACCACCAGACGCTTGAGGTAGAGCTCCGGCGCGATGCGCAGGAACATCGGCATGTCCAGCGCGTTGTGATGGGTCTCGAACGGTTTGGCCGCAGCGCCGCCGGGAATGGTCTGCAGCATCGGCGTTTCGACTTCGAGGAAGTCACGCTCGGCGAGGAACTTGCGGATATGCGAGATGACCTGGGAGCGCACGCGGAACGTTTCGCGCACCTCCTCGTTGACCATCAGGTCGACGTAGCGCTGGCGGTAGCGCTGCTCGGTGTCGGTCAGGCCGTGGAACTTGTCCGGCAGCGGGCGCAGCGACTTGGTCAGCAGGCGCACGCTGTTCATGTAGACGTACAGGTCGCCCTTGCCGGAGCGCGCCAGTGTGCCCTCGGCGGCAATGATGTCGCCCAGGTCGAAGTGCTTGACCGCGTCGACCTGCTCGGCCGGCAGCGTCTTGCGATCGACATAGACCTGGATGCGCCCGCTCATATCCTGCAGCACCATGAATGGCCCGCGGTTGAGCATGATGCGCCCGGCGACCTTGACCGGAATGGCGGCCGCCTCCAGCTCCTCCTTGGTCTTCTCGGCGTACTGTTTCTGCAGGTCGCCTGCATAGCGGTCGCGACGGAAGTCATTGGGGAAGGCATTGCCCTGCTCGCGCACGGCAGCAAGCTTTTCCTTGCGCTGGGCAATCAGCTTGTTTTCTTCCTCTTGGATGGCGTGCTGGTTCAGCGGTTGTTCGCTCATTGCGGGTCGTCCCGGTCAAATCGTTTCAATGGAGGTGCTTGCGGCTTGAGGCTTGCAGCTGCTCTCAGAGCCCCTGTTTCAGGCTGGCTTCGAGGTATCCGTCGAGGTCGCCGTCGAGCACCTTCTGGCAATCGCTGCGCTCCACACCGGTACGCAGATCCTTGATGCGCGAGTCGTCGAGCACGTAGGAACGGATCTGGTGCCCCCAGCCAATGTCCGACTTGCTGTCTTCCAGCGCCTGAGAGGCGGCGTTGCGCTTCTGCATTTCCAGTTCGTACAACTTGGCCCGCAGCATCTTCATGGCGGTGTCCTTGTTGGCGTGCTGGGAACGTTCGTTCTGGCAGGCCACCACGGTATTGGTCGGGACGTGGGTGATACGCACGGCCGAATCGGTGGTGTTTACGTGCTGACCACCGGCGCCGGAGGAACGGTAGGTATCGATGCGCAGGTCGGCCGGGTTGATCTCGATCTCGACCCTGTCGTCGATCTCGGGTGAGGCGAACACTGCCGAGAACGAGGTGTGGCGGCGCGCGCCGGAGTCGAACGGGCTCTTGCGAACCAGGCGGTGCACACCGATCTCGGTGCGCAACCAGCCAAAAGCATATTCACCCTTGATGTGCACCGTGGCACCCTTGATGCCGGCGACTTCGCCCTCGGACAGCTCGACGATCTCGGCAGTGAAACCGCGCTTGTCGGCCCAGCGCAGGTACATGCGCAGCAGGATGTTCGCCCAGTCCTGCGCCTCGGTGCCGCCGGAACCGGCCTGGATGTCCAGGTAGCAGTTATTCGGGTCCATCTCATGGCTGAACATGCGGCGGAATTCGAGCTTTTCGAGGATTCCGCGCAGACGGTCCAGCTCGGCGGCCACATCATCAACGGCGCCTTGATCATCTTCTTCGACCGCCATGTCGAGCAGGTCGCGAGAGTCGGCAAGTCCGCCATCGAGGTCATCGATGGTTTCGACAATCTGCGCCAGGGTGGCGCGTTCACGGCCCAGGCTCTGGGCGTATTCGGGCTTGTTCCAGACGTTGGGGTCTTCGAGTTCGCGGTTTACTTCGACGAGACGATCATGCTTCTGATCGTAGTCAAAGATACCCCCGAATTGACAGGGTGCGCTCGGACAGGTCCTTGATGCTGTTGAGGATCGGGTTGATTTCCATAGGTAGGCAGCTCTCAATCGGACGGTGCAAAAGCCGGCGATTATAACTCAGCCAACCCGCGCTGACAGCCCGCCGGACGTGCCGGCGGACGGTCAGGAAACGGATTTGCCCTCATGACGGTCGATCAGGCACTCACACCGCGTACCTGGCTTTCCAGCTCGGCTTTGAGTTGCGGATCGAGCTGCAGACAGCGGGCAAGTTCATCCAGATAGGCACGCTCCATGAAATGCTCCTCGTCGACCATCAGCACGCTGGCCAGATACATCTCCGCAGCCATCTCGGGGGTACTGGCGGCACTGGCCACGTCAGCCGGGTCCAGCGGCTTGTTCAGTTCGGCCTCGAGCCAGTGCTGCAGATCAGCATCGGCCAGCTTGCCCAGCTCCGCCTCGATCAGCTGACGCTCTCGGGCATCGACATGGCCGTCGGCCTTGGCCGCTGCCACCAGTGCCTTGAGAATGCCCTGGCTGTGCACCTCGACCTCTGCCGGCGGCAGGCGATCGATGGTCTGTGGCGTCTGCTGTTGCGCCCCGCCCTGCTGCGCCTGCCAGTTGCTGTAGGCCTTGTAGGCCAGCACGCCGAGCGCCGCCAGACCGCCGTAGGTCACCGCCTTGCCGCCCATCTTGCGCACCTTGCGGTTGCCCAGCAGCAACCCCATGGCACCGGCCGCCAGCGCGCCGCCACCGGCACCCGACAGGGCATTGCCGAGCGAACCGCCGCCAACGCCGGAAAGCAGGTCGCTCAAACCGCCTTTGCCAGGTTTGCCACCTGCACTGGATTGCTGCTTCTGCAGCAGGTCCTGACCGGACCTGAGCAGTTGATCGAGAAGGCCACTGGTTTTCATCGAAGTCCCCAAACGGATTGAATCAGGATTTGAACAGCAGTGCTCAGTCAAACGACTCGGGCACCTGACGAATCGGCGTGTCGCGATGGGCAGCACGCACGTACTGCGCCGGCCAGGCCACGGAACTGTCACGCAGGTCCTCGGCAGCATGCAGCGGCCAGTACGGATCACGCAGCAGTTCGCGGGCGAGCAGAATCAGGTCGGCCTGGCCGGTGCGCAGGATGTGCTCGGCCTGCACCGCCTCGGTGATCATGCCGACCGTGCCGGTGGCGATACCCGCCTCCTTGCGCACGCGCTCGGCGAACTGGGTCTGGTAGCCGGGCCCGACCGGGATATCGGCGTTGGCAGCAGTGCCACCGGACGACACATCGATCAGGTCGACGCCAATCTCCCTGAGCCGCCGCGCGAGTTCGACGGTTTCGTCGGCATTCCAGCCATCATCGACCCAGTCTGTTGCCGAGAGGCGGACGAACAGCGGCAATTCCTCGGGCCAGACCTGGCGAACAGCTGCCGTAACCTCCAGCAGCAGGCGGATACGGTTGTCGAACGAGCCGCCGTAGCGATCCTGCCGCTGGTTGGATAGCGGCGAAAGGAACTGATGCAGCAGGTAGCCGTGGGCCGCATGTACCTCGGAAACCTTGAAGCCGGCCGCCAATGAGCGCTCGGCCGCCTCGACGAAGGCCTGCACGACGCCCGCGATGCCGGCGTCGTCCAGCGCCGTCGGCACGGCATGTTCAGGCGAGAAAGCAATGGTCGAAGGACCGACCGGGGTCCAGCCGCCAGCGGCGATCGGCACGCTGCCGTGCTTGCCGAGCCAGGGCCGCCAGGTGCTCGCCTTGCGCCCGGCATGGGCCAGCTGCACGCCGGCGAATGCGCCCTGCGCCTCGATGAAGCGGGTGATCCGCCGCAATGGCTCGACATGCTCGTCGGACCAGATACCCAGGTCGTCCGGCGAAATACGCCCCTCAGGGCTGATCGCCGTCGCTTCGATGATCACCAGCCCGGCGCCACCGACGGCCCGACTGCCCAGATGCACCAGATGCCAGTCGTTGGCCATCCCGGCCTTCGCCGAGTACTGGCACATGGGCGATACGGCAATCCGGTTGGGCAGTTTGAGCTGGCGCAGGGTAAGCGGCTGAAAAAGCTGGGACATGTCGGCCTCTACTGTCGGTGATGCGGATTTGACACCCGTCAGTAGAGACCGTTTCGCCGCTCATGCCCAGCCCGACATCGGTGGAACTGTCAGCCTCAGGCAGCGCTGACCTGCACCGGCACACCGTTGAGCGCGGCATTGCCGGATACATCCAACTGGCGCTCGTCAGTCAGGTCGTTACTGCTGGCGCCCGGTTGCTGCCGGGCGATATCCATTTGCACGCCAGGACGGGCGTGGCCCCAGCCATGCGGCAGGCTGACCACGCCGGGCATCATCTCCTCGCTGGCCAGCGCCTCCACCTCGACCACGCCGACCCGGGAATGCACGCGCACCCGCTGGCCATCCTGCAAAGTCCGAGCAGCCATGTCCGCAGGGTGCATCAGCAGCTGATGACGAGGTTTGCCCTTCACCAGGCGCTGGTAGTTGTGCATCCAGGAATTGTTGCTGCGTACATGCCGGCGGCCGATCAGCAACAGCTCGTCGGCACCTGCCTGAGGCTGCGCGGCGAAACGCTGCAGATCGTCCAGCATCAGCGCCGGCGCGGTCTGGATGCGCTTGTTCGGCGTTTTCAGGCGCCGCGCCAGGTTTGGCTTGAGCGGCCCGAGATCCAGCCCGTGGGGATGATCCTCCAGTGCTGCCAGGCGCAGCTTGCGCTCGGACTTGTCGCCGTATGGCCCATGGCGTAGCGCCAGGTCCATCATTTGCTGCGGCGGCATGGTGGGCTTCAGCTCGACGCCGACCCGCGCTGCGTACGCCTTAGCCAGCCCGATGAAGATTTCCCAGTCGTGCAGCGCACCCTCGGGTTTGGGCAGTACCGGCTGGTTGAAGCGGGTAACGTTGCGCACGGCGAGCAGGTTGAAGGTGGCGTCGTAATGGTCGTGCTCCAGCGGCGCGGTCGGCGGCAGGATCACGTCGGCATAGCGAGTGGTTTCGTTGATGTAGAAATCCACACTGAGCATGAACTCCAGCCCATCCAGCGCCTGCTCCAGCTTGCGCCCGTTGGGCGTGGAGAGCACCGGGTTTCCGGCCACGGTGATCAGTGCACGCACCTGCCCTTCCCCGGGTTCAAGCATCTCCTCGGCCAGTGCCGCTACCGGTAGTTCGCCGCCGTATTCAGGCAACTGCGAAACCCGGCTATGCCAGGCGGCGAAGTGGCCGCCGGAGGTGGTCTCCACCAGATCCACCGCAGGCTCGGTACACAGCGCGCCGCCGACCCGATCGAGGTTACCGGTGACCAGGTTGATCAGCTGCACCAACCACTGGCAGAGCGTGCCGAAGGCCTGGGTCGAGACGCCCATCCGCCCGTAGCAGACTGCCTTGTCCGCCGCCGCGAAATCCCGCGCCAGCTGGCGGATCTGCTCGGCCGGAATCCCACAACGGGCGCTCATCGCCTCGGCGGTAAAGGCGGCGATCGCCGTGCGCACCTCCTCGATGCCGTCCAGCGGGAGCTCGCTGGTGCGCGTCAGGCCTTCCTCGAACAGAGTATTGAGCAGGCCAAACAGCAGCGCCGCGTCTTGTCCCGGCCGCACGAACATATGTTGATCGGCGATCGCTGCGGTCTCGCTGCGACGCGGGTCGACCACCACCAGCTTGCCGCCGCGGGCACGGATCGCCTTCAACCGCTTCTCTACGTCGGGCACGGTCATGATGCTGCCATTGGAGGCCAGCGGGTTGCCGCCGAGGATCAGCATGAAATCGGTGTGATCGATGTCCGGCACGGGTAATAGCAGGCCGTGGCCGTACATCAGATGGCTGGTCAGGTGATGCGGCAGCTGATCGACCGAGGTCGCGGAAAAGCGATTGCGCGTCTTCAGCAGCCCGAGGAAGTAGTTGCTGTGGGTCATCAGCCCGTAGTTGTGCACACTCGGGTTGCCCTGGTAGATGGCCACGGCATTGGCGCCGTGGCGCTCGCGGATCTCAGCCAGGCGCTCGGCGACCAGTTCGTAGGCCTCCTCCCAGCTGATCGCCTGCCACTCATCGCCGCAGCGCCGCATCGGGTGGCGCAGCCGGTCACGGTCGTTCTGGATGTCCCGCAGGGCGACAGCCTTGGGACAGATATGGCCGCGGCTGAAGCTGTCGAGGGGGTCGCCCTTGATCGAAAGGATGCGCTCGCCTTCGGTCTGGATGGTCAGGCCGCAGATGGCTTCGCACAGATGACAGGCACGGTGATGGACGCTGATCTCGCTCATTTCGGATTCCCGCATGGCGCTGTTGTTGTCCAGCCACTCTAGGCGCCATGGCCGCGGGCAACAATCAGACGTCTTGACGGGGAATGGCGCTGGATTCAGCCGGCCTATCGTCAGCCGGCATGCATCGATCAGCGCGGGGCGATATGCGCCACCATCAGCTGCACGCTTTCCTGACCGCGGTACTCGTTGACGTCGAGCTTGTAGGCCAGCTCGGCCCAGCGCACCGTCGGATTCGGCCAGATTTCGCGGTCGACGTTGAAGGCAATGCCGTCGAGGGTCAGCGAGCCGCATTCGCTCTTGAGCACCAGCTTCAGATGGCGCTCGCCGACGATACGTTGCTGCACCAACTGGAACACCCCATGAAACATCGGCTCGGGAAAATGCTGGCCCCAGGGCCCGGCGTTGCGCAGCGCACGCGCCAGTTCCAGGTGGAACTCCTCGACGCTGAGCTGGCCGTCGGTTAGCAGCCGGCCGGTGAGATCATCCTCGCACAGCTGGCGGCGCACTTCGGCGTCGAAGGCGGCAGCGAATGCGCCGAAGCTGGCTTGCGGCAGCGACAGCCCGGCCGCCATGGCATGCCCGCCAAACTTGCTGATCAAGCCGGGATGCTTGGCGGCGACCGCATCCAGCGCATCGCGGATATGAAAGCCCGGCACCGAGCGCGCAGAGCCTTTGAGCAGGCCGTCGCCGGCATCGGCGAAGGCGATGGTCGGGCGGTGGTAGCGCTCCTTCATACGCGAAGCCAGGATGCCGATCACGCCCTGATGCCAGTCCGCCTCGAATAGGCACAGGCCGAACGGCAGGTCTTCCAGGGGCAAATCCTTGAGCTGCGCCAGTGCCTCGCGCTGCATGCCCTGCTCGATGCTCTTGCGGTCCTTGTTCAGCTCATCGAGCTGGACCGCCATATCGCGCGCCAGTGCCTCGTCCTCGCAGAGCAGGCATTCGATGCCCAGCGACATGTCATCCAGCCGCCCGGCCGCGTTGAGCCGCGGTCCGAGAATGAAGCCCAGGTCGGTAGAGGTGATGCGTCGATGGTCGCGCCCCGTCACTTCGAGAATCGCCCGCAGGCCCGCCCTCGCCCGCCCCGCGCGAATCCGCGCCAATCCCTGATGGACCAGGATGCGATTGTTGGCATCCAGCGATACCACGTCGGCGACACTGCCCAACGCCACGAGGTCCAATAGCTCAGCCAGGTTCGGCTCTGCCCAGCCCTGACGGATGAACCAGTCCAGCTCACGCAGGCGAGCGCGTAATGCCAGCAGCACATAGAAGATGACCCCGACACCGGCGATGCACTTGCTGGGAAAGGCGCACTCAGGCTGATTGGGGTTAACGATGGCATCAGCCGCCGGCAGTTCGTGACCCGGCAGGTGATGGTCCGTGACCAGCACCTTGAGCCCTGCGGCCTTGGCCGCCGCCACGCCGTCGACACTGGAAATGCCGTTGTCCACGGTCACCAACAGATCGGGCTCGCGCTGCAAGGCAACGGCAACGATTTCCGGCGTCAGACCGTAGCCATATTCGAAGCGATTGGGCACCAGGTAATCGACGTGGGCAGCGCCAAGCTGGCGCAAGCCAAGTACACCCACGGTGCTGGCCGTGGCGCCATCGGCATCGAAATCGCCGACGAACAGGATGCGTTGACGCTTCTCCAGCGCCTCGACCAGCAGCTCGACCGCGGCATCGATGCCCTTGAGCTGCTTATAAGGAATCAACCGCGCCAGCCCCTTGTCCAGCTCCTCTGCGCAGGTCACACCACGGGCCGCGTAGAGGCGCTGCAGCAGCGGCGGCAGCTCGCCAAGGTCGGGCAGCTGCTCGGGCAGGGGGCGGGGTTCGATACGCATCGTCGGATTCCAGACTCGGTGAAACGGATTACAGGGAGGTGGCCGCACGTGCGGCCTGGTCGTACAGGCCCGACATAGCGCGCAGCATGCCCGCCAGGCGGTGGATCTCATCAGGGTCGATATTGAGGTTCTCGAACGAGGCGATCAGGCATTCGCGGCGGATGTCGGCGTACTCCTGACAAAGCGCACGGCCCTTGTCGGTGGTGCGATAGAACATCTCCTTGCCCTGCTTCGCCCCTTCCACCAGGCCGAGCTTGCTCAGCTTCTTCAGCGCGTAAGTCACGGTGTGGGTGTCTTCCACATTGAGCAGCAGGCAGATATCCGCCTGTCGCTTGGCGCGGCCACGGCTGGTGAGATTGTGCAGCACCATGACGTCCAGCGCGTTCATCTCCACCGTGCCGCAGGCCTGCATGCAACGCTCCATCCAGCGCATCAGCGCGGCGCTGGCGACGATGATGCCGTACTCCAGTTCAGACAGTTCCTGGGACTGCTCGGCGAGGTGCGCCGAAGCGACGATCGAAGATCGCAACGGGCGGGGGCTTTTGGCGTCAACCATCTTGAGTTCCTGATTGATGAAGCGGCAGCGCCGTTCGTATCGATGGGGCGGGCAAGGATACAGCAATGTCCGCTCAGGCACTTCAGACGCCCAACGGCAGAAATACGTTGATAATTTATCAATACTTTATCAGTGTATCGACCCTCAACGCCGCCGCAAACGCACCAGTCCATTTCGAAAGGAGCAGCCATCGTGAGTCGTCTCTTACTCAATTGCGATATAGGGGAAAGCTTCGGCGCCTGGACCATGGGCCTGGATGCCGAGGTGATGCCGTTCATCGATTGCGCCAATGTCGCCTGCGGCTTCCATGCGTCCGATCCGCAGATCATGCGGCGCACAGTGGCGTTGGCACGCAAGCATGATGTGCGCATCGGCGCCCATCCGGCCTATCCGGATCTGGTCGGCTTCGGCCGGCGCTCCATGGCCTGCAGCCCGGCCGAAGTGGAGAACATGCTGCTCTATCAGATCGGCGCACTCGACGGCATCTGCCGCGCTGAAGGCACGCAGGTTCGCTACGTCAAACCGCACGGGGCGCTGTACAACGACATGATGCGCCAGCCCGAACTGCTGCGCGCAGTGATGAGCGCCATCAAGGCCTACAGCGCCAACCTGCCGCTGATGCTGATGTCCACCCGCGACAACAGCGCAAGCCAAGCACTGGCAGAGGAAATGGGCATCACCCTGTGGTTCGAGGTGTTCGCCGACCGCGCCTATGACGCCGCCGGCATGCTTGTTTCGCGCAGCCTGCCAGGCGCCGTCCACCACGATGCAGAAACCGTGACCGACCAGGCCCTGCGCCTGGCCAAGGGCGAGGCGCTGATCGCGAGCGATGACAGCGCGCTGATTCTGCAGGCCGATACCCTCTGCGTGCATGGCGACAACGCCGGTTCCATAGCCGCCGTCCAGCGCATCCGCCACGCGCTGCAAGCGCTTCCCGCATGAAGCCGCGGATCGAAGTGGTGGGCGTCGACAGCCTGTTGTTGCGCCTGTTCGATCAGATCGACGAAGGCAACATGCCCTGGATGCTTGCCGCCAGTCAGCGGGTGCGCGACGCCTTCGGCACGGCACTGATCGATCTGGTGCCTTCCTACACCACCCTGCTGGTGCATTACGACCTGATCCAACTGGACGACCTGCAGGCTCGCCAGCACCTTCACCAAGCGCTCGAGGGTCTGCAGCCCGCCGCCGCCGAAACTGCGCGCCAGCATGCAATCCCAGTGTGGTACGACGCCAGCGTCGGCCCCGAGCTACGAGCGCTAGGCAAGCGCAGCGGGCTCGGTGTAGCCGGCGTGATCGAGCAACACAGCGCACACATCTATCAGGTCTTCGCCCTCGGCTTCGCACCCGGCTTCGCCTTTCTCGGGCTGGTCGATGAGCGTTTGGCCAGCCCGCGCCTGGCCACACCACGCAAGCAGGTGCCGGCCGGAAGCCTGGGCATCGCCGATCGGCAGACCGCCATATATCCGCTGGTATCGCCGGGTGGCTGGAATCTGATCGGGCGCAGCCCGGTTCGTCTGTTCGACCGCGAGCCCGACGGCTACAGCCTCTGGCAGCCAGGCGACCGGGTGCGCTTCGTGCCCATCGAGCGCGCCGAATTCATCCGCTTGGGCGGCAACGACAGCCCTTTTCAGGAGACTGCCGTATGAGTCTGCTTATCGAACGCGCCGGCGCATTGGCCAGCTTGCAGGACGGCGGCCGTATGGGCGTCCGCCACCTCGGCGTTACCCAGGGCGGCCCGGTGGACTGGATTTCCCACAGCTGGGCCAACTGGCTGCTTGGAAATCCTGTGCAGGCCGCTACGGTGGAAATCACGCTGGGGAATTTCAGCCTTCGCGCGCAAACCGATACCTGCCTGGCGATCTGCGGTGCCGATCTCGGCGCCGCGCTCGATGACGAAGCCATCGCACCGGGGCGTAGCTTCGAGGTCCGTAAGGGCCAACTGCTTACCTTCACGCACCCAAAGCGAGGCGTTCGCGCCTATCTCGCTGCGCCAGGCGGCTTTCAGGCGACACCGGTATTGGGGAGCTGCGCCACGGTCCGGCGCGAGCAACTCGGCGGCTTGGCCGGTGACGGCCAAGCGCTGGCCGAGGGCGGCCGCTTGCACTGGCTCAGTGGTGTTTCTGCTGCTCGCCGAGAGCTGCCAGTGCCAACCGTCACCCCACTACCGAGCCCGACCCTGGCGGTCGTGCTCGGCGCGCAGATTGGTGATTTCAGCGGCCAGAGCCTGTTCGATGCCTTCAACAGCGACTGGACAGTCGATCAACGAGCCGACCGCATGGGCGTGCGCTTGCTCGGCCCAACGCTTCACAGCACGCGCTCATCCATGATTTCCGAAGGCGTGCCGCTGGGGGCGATCCAGGTTCCGGCCGACGGGCAGCCGATCATCCTGCTCAACGACCGCCAGACAATCGGCGGCTATCCACGCCTCGGCGCGCTGACACCTGCGGCGGTGGCCCAGCTGGCGCAGTGCCTGCCAGGCACCTCGCTCAGGCTCAAACCGATTTCACTGGAGGCCGCGCAACGCGCGCACCGCGAACTGCTCGCCCAGTGGCGGTAGTCGCTCATAAGGAGCCGCTGACCAGCAGCCAGTTATTCCAACAAGAACAACATTGCCGGGTATGACCCGGGCGCATTTCTACCTGCCCCAACGCCAAGAAAAAGAAGGTATCCAATGCAAGCCACACAAGCCGAACGCGGCACTCCCGCCCAGCGCAACGTCCTGCGCGGCGCCATTTTCATCATGGCGACTTCGTCCATCGGACCCGCGTTTCTGACCCAAACGTCGCTGTTCACCGAGAAGTATCTGGCGAGTTTCGCCTTCGCGATCCTGATCTCTTTGCTCATCGACATCGGTGCCCAGCTTAATATCTGGCGGGTGATCACCGTTGCCAACCTGCGCGGCCAGGACGTCGCCAACCGCGTGATACCCGGCGTCGGCCATCTGATATCCGCCTTCATCGTGCTTGGCGGCATTGCCTTCAACATCGGCAACATCGGTGGCGCCGGCCTGGCGATGAATGTGATCTTCGGTATCCCGCCGATAATCGGCTCGTTGATCGCCGCCGTGCTGATCATCGGCATCTTCCTGCTGCGCAACGCCAAGGGCGTGATGGACTCGGTGATGCAAGTCCTTGGCCTGGTGATGCTGTGCATGATCGGCTACGCCATGCTGCAGTCGAATCCACCACTGCTCGAAGCGATGAGTCGCAGCTTCAATCCGGACGACCCATTGATCCTGCTGCTGCCGATCGTGACATTGGTGGGCGGCACGGTCGGCGGCTACATATCGTTTTCCGGTGGCCATCGCCTGGTAGAGGCCGGCATCACCGGTGTAGAGAATGTCAGGCTGGTAACCCGCGCGGCCGTGATCGGTATCGCTACCACTGGCGTCGTGCGCATCTGCCTGTTCCTCGCAGCCCTCGGTGTCGTCAGCCAGGGCCTGACTCTCGACCCGAGCAACCCCGCTGCATCGGTGTTCTCCCATTCGATGGGCACCATCGGCTACAAGATTTTTGGCGTAGTGCTACTGGCCGCATCGGTTTCATCGGTGATCGGCGCCGCTTATACCAGTGTGACCTTCATGTACTCGCTGCATGACAGCATCCGCCGGCATAACCAGCGTGTGGTGATCGCCTTTATTGCCTGCTCGACGCTCATCTACAGCCTGGTCGGCCAGCCCGTGAAGGTTCTGGTGGTGGCGGGCACCCTGAATGCCCTGGTACTGCCGCTGGCGCTGGGCTGCATATTGCTCGCGTCGCGCAAATCGAACATCGTCGGCGATGCCTACCGTCACCCTACCTGGATGCTGATGTTCGGCATATTGGCCATGCTGGCCACGGCGGTTGGGGTGGTGATGTCGTTCAATGCGCTGCTGGAGTTCTGGCAAGCGTGACTGGCACGGCGGGCGCTCTCAGCGCTCGCCGAGCAACCAACCCAACTTCACTTCGAACTGGCCACGCTCATCGGTGATGAACAACGTGCCGTCACTGATCATCACGCCCCACTGCAGACTACGCGGCAAGTCCTTGACCAACGCGGCAAGTGACTCCGAGTCGATGGTGGCAATGGACAGATTCTTCAATCCCTTCACCGCATCGATCACCTTGCCCTGCCAGACGCGCAGATTGCCATAGGCAACCAGGCTGACGCGTTCGGCTCGTCGCGAACACCAAGTCAATCGCTCTGCATCCGGCTGACCCACTTCGATCCAATGAAGGACGCGGCCATCCAGACTCTTTTCCCAGAGTGCTGGCTCGTCCACATCAGAGAGGCCGCGACCAAAGGCCAGCTGCTCGCTATACCAGAGCGCATAGGCAATCAATCGCACGCCGAGGCGTTCTTCGGTTTCCGACGGGTGTTTGGCGACCGTAAAGCGCAGATTCTCGTAAACCCCGCGGTCCAGGTCCGTGAGATTCAGCTCGACTTTATATGGTGTGGCTTGCAGGGCCATGAACGGCCTCCGTTGCGAAAAGGCGCGCAGTCTACCGCAAAGCGGTCAACACCGATCCTCGCTGCGGCCTTCGACACCGTCGGTACGAACGGAAAAATACGCTCATCGGGAGAAACCCCCGACGAACGAACTTTGACAATTATTCTCATTCTGATTAGCATCCCAACCGTCAACGAATTCAACGGGTAGTGCTTCTATGTACGTCTGTCTTTGCCAGGGTGTAACCGACGGCCAGATTCGCGATGCCATCTACGAAGGCTGCTGCAGCTACCGTGAAGTACGGGAAACGACGGGCGTCGCCACCCAGTGCGGCAAGTGCGCCTGCGTCGCCAAGCAGGTCGTGCGCGAGACGCTCAGCAACGTGCAGAGTGCCCAGGCCTCCCTCGCGTACCCTGCCAGTTTTGTTCAGGCTTGACAGACTGAAGCCATGAAGCCGGGCCATGCCCGGCTTTTTTTTGGTTCATCGCGCTTTCCCGGGGAAGGCAGCCTTGATTTTCAGGAAGA
>NZ_DAMCPO010000002.1:223370-318744 GCF_032106285.1 Stutzerimonas kunmingensis | reverse complement strand
CTAAACTTGGCGCGATGAAAAATAGATTATTGAACTAACCGCTCAGGCCACTAGGTGATGCCGACGGCTGCTCGCGACAGAACGGAGCAGTGTCTACCGGGCTGGTTGTCAGACGCATATGCCGGCTACTCGGTCCCATTGCGGAACCGATCAATTCCTCTTCGCGGCGCGCATCAGATTATGCTGATGCGCGGAACCCGCAGGTCGTAGGCGTTCGGTTAACGCCCGGCCTCGCAAATAGCCTGATAAAGCGGTGAATCGGCTTCCAGCTCGGTAAGCGTTTCGATCTTCGCCTGGCCGGCTTCATTCAGCCTGAACATCGCCCGCTCGGTGCAGATCAGCTGATAGCTGGCGCTCTTCACGATCGACGTCAGGTGTTGCTTCTCGAAACGGTACAGCACGAAGCGGCCGAGACGGCCCTGTTCGGTGTCCTGCACCTGAGCGTTCGCGCCGTCCAGCACCGTATAGGCCAGCGGCATCGGATAGATCATCGTCCACGGGCGCCAGAGCATTTCGCCCTCTTCGCTCATGACCACCAGCGATCCTTCCGGCAGACGTGCTTGCTTGGTTTCGAACCAGGTGTACTCGTAATGGATGGTGTAACTCAGCATGCCCAGACCGGCGCAGACGGGAATGATCCATTTCGGCAGTCGCTTACGCGTCAGTGAGCGCAACAGCAGGCCGATACCGGCTCCCGCCACACCTGCGACGATTGCCGCGATTAAATGCCAGAACATATACAACTCCCCCTAAAAAAATCGGGCTTCCATATGGAAGCCCGACTTCTACCTCAACCTTGTGTCAGAGCAGGTCTGACGTCCGGCTGCATTATCAGTTAGTGATCAAGTGCAACGCCAGCACCCTTCGGGGTACGAACGCTCTCGACCAGATCCTGAATCTCCTGCGGCGGAGCTTCGGTAGCCATCGAAACAGCATAGGCAACAGCGAAGTTCAGCACGGCACCCACGGCACCGAAGGCCTGCGGGGAGATGCCCATCCACCACTGATCAGGCGTGTTCGGGATGCTTGCAGTGCCAGGGATGAAGAACCAGCCCAGGTACAGGAAGATGTACACGGCGGTGGAGATCACACCAACCAACATCCCCGCAACAGCACCCTTGCTGTTCACGCGCTTGGAGAAGATACCCATCATCAGTGCCGGGAACAGGCTCGCTGCCGCAAGACCGAACGCCAGTGCCACCACCTGCGCGGCGAAGCCCGGTGGATTCAGACCCAGCCAGGTTGCCAGCAGAATCGCTGCCGTCATGGACAGACGAGCGGCCAGCATTTCGTTCTTCTCGCTGATCTTCGGATTGATGAGTGTCTTGATCAGGTCATGACTGATGGCAGACGAAATCGCCAGCAGCAGACCCGCAGCAGTCGAGAGCGCAGCAGCGATAGCACCCGCAGCGATCAGACCGATGACCCAGCCCGGCAGGTTGGCGATTTCCGGGTTGGCCAGAACGATGATGTCATTGTTCACGGTCAGCTCGTTGCCGGTCCAGCCACGCTCAGTAGCGGTCGGAGTAAAGGCGGCGTTGGCGTCGTTGTACATCTGCACACGACCGTCGGCGTTCTTGTCTTCCCACTTGATCAGACCGGTACGCTCCCAGGTCTGCACCCACTCAGGACGATCTTCGTAGCGGATTGCTTCGGCAGCCGGGCCTTCCGGATAGATGGTGTTCATCAAGTTCAAACGCGCCATCGAGCCAACGGCCGGGGCGGTGAGGTACAGCAGGGCGATGAAGACCAGGGTCCAGCCAGCGGACCAGCGGGCATCAGCTACCTTCGGTACGGTGAAGAAGCGAATGATTACGTGCGGCAGACCAGCGGTACCAATCATCAGCGACAGGGTGAACAGGAACATGTTCAGCTTGTTGTCGACGTCGGCGGTATACGCGGTGAAACCGAGGTCAGTAACCACCTGGTTCAATTTTTCGAGCAGCGGCAGACCGGACTCGGTATGAGTGCTGAACATGCCGAACATCGGGATCGGGTTGCCAGTCAGCTGCATGGCAATGAACACGGCCGGAATGGTGTAGGCGATGATCAGAACCACGTACTGCGCCACCTGGGTGTAGGTGATGCCCTTCATGCCGCCGAATACCGCGTAGGCGAACACGATGGCAGCAGCAATCCAGATACCAGCGGAGTTACTCACTTCCAGGAAGCGGGAGAATGCCACGCCAGCACCAGCCATCTGACCGATTACGTAGGTAACGGAGATGAGGATGAGGCAGACGACAGCTACCAGGCGAGCGCCACGGCTGTAGAAACGGTCACCGATGAAGTCCGGCACAGTGAACTTGCCGAACTTGCGCAGGTAGGGCGCCAGCAGCATGGCCAGCAGCACGTAGCCACCAGTCCAGCCCATCAGGTAGACAGAAGTGGCATAACCACCGGAGGCGATCAGACCCGCCATGGAAATGAAGGAAGCTGCAGACATCCAGTCTGCCGCCGTTGCCATGCCGTTGGTGACCGGATGAACACCACCGCCAGCGACATAGAACTCTTTAGTTGACCCGGCGCGAGCCCAGACCGCGATCCCGATATAAAGCAGGAACGAGGCGCCCACGAACATCATGTTGATCCAATATTGGCTCATTGTGGTTACTCCTCAACCCCGAATTCCTTGTCCAGTTTGTTCAGCCGCCACGCGTAGTGGAAGATGATCAAAATGAACGTGATGATCGAACCCTGTTGAGCGAACCAGAAGCCTAGATCCGTGCCCCCGACGGGGATGCCGGAGACCAGCGGGCGCAGGAGGATACCGAAACCATATGAGACGAGAGCCCAGACCACCAAGCTCCAAGTGATAAGGCGAACATTCGCCTTCCAGTACGCAGCAGCATTTTCTTTATCGTTGTCGGCCATTGACGTTCTCCGCCTTATTTTTATTGCGTGTGAAGGGAACCCACATCCTGAATTTAACAGGGGTGGGTTAATGAATGAAAGCCCCGACTTTAGTCTGACGAACAACAAGAGAAGACCAATTCAGTCGCTGGAAGCCCCCTGGTGAGAGGGTCTCAGGTGGCCAAGAGCCATTGTGCAGCCCGCTCGCCGTAACCTTCGCGGCAGACGGTTTTGACGCCGACCGGTGCGGCGGGGTGACGCGGAGACTCGCACCGAGGTCGAACGAATCGCTGGCGCACTTGCGAGACCGGTCGGTCACGTGGCTCATATGCACCAGATGATCAAATAACAAATAAATAAAAGCCCGGATTTAAAAAATAAAGATGCAGCCTTATATATTGGCAACTCAACTTCTTAATTATCGTTAATCCCCAAAACGCAAATAACGGCAATCAAGCTATCGCTTATATATTTCCTGCGGATTGCAAACGCTATTTTGCGAACCCATTCTCTCGGGCAGGGTTTCGATCAGGCGGGCGCGCTCCAGACCGTCAGCGTTCGGGCAACAGCCGAAGCGGATCTCGCCGCCTGGGTGGCTGCCAGTATCAAGCAGGTACTCGGTCAGCCCAGGAGCGGGAGGAAGATGGCGCATGGTGGCTCATGCCGCAGGTGAGGAGGTGCGATCGCTGGAATACCCAGGACCGGGCCGGAGGCGATGCCGTCCGGCCCGGATGGTCGCGGGCTGGCAATGCCGCGCTAGCAGGTCGGGCGACCCGCCGTGTACTTCTCGGTTGGATAGATCGCCGCGTTGAGATCACGAATCGTCTCGGCGCCGATCAACAACGGGTAACTGAAGTGCCTGCGGTCGGTGAGGTTGACCTCGACCTCACGCTGGCGATCGCCAATGCACAGCTGCATGCCGATCACTGGTCGCTCAGCCCGTGGCGGCTCGCTGTCGGGATCGACATCGCCGGCCTCTTCCGCGCGCGTCTTGATTCGACTGATGCCGAGCAGGCGCTGCTCATAAAGGGTGTCATCCGCGCCATCGACGGCCAGGCGGAAACGCACCCAGTCCTCGCCATCTCGCTTGAACTGCTCGATATCGCGCGCTGATAGGGATGCGGTCATGGCACCGGTATCCATCTTGGCGGGAAGGGTCTTGCCGATCTCCGCGACCTTGATGTGTTCATAACGTCCATAAAGGGTGGGCTCGTCGGCGAACGCGGGTAGCGCCAACAGCCCGGCGAGGAAAAGAACACGAGACAAAACAACCTCCTGGGAGCGAGTAATGGACAAATTTCGATCAGGTCGATGCCTTGGGGTTCCGTCTGGCGGTCTTGCAAAACGTTTCACCGTGCAGGCGTACAGCCATCTCGGTGCCCGCCAACCGGCGCGTGCAACGTCGGCCTGATAGACTGCAGGCCGTTCCCCGTCCGAAGATCCTTCCCGTGCCCAGTACCGCCTTTTCTTCCCTGCCCCTTTCTGCCGCCATGCTGGCGAACCTCGAAGCCCTCGGCTACGCGGCGATGACGCCGATCCAGGCGCAGAGCCTGCCGGTCATGCTCAAGGGCCACGACCTGATCGCTCAGGCCAAGACCGGCAGTGGAAAGACCGCCGCATTCGGCATCGCCCTGCTCGACCCGCTCAATCCGCGTTATTTCGGTTGCCAGGCGCTGGTGCTGTGTCCAACACGCGAGCTGGCCGACCAGGTCGCCAAGGAGCTGCGGCGGCTGGCGCGCGCGGCGGACAACATCAAGATCCTCACGCTGTGCGGCGGCGTCTCCATCGGTCCGCAGATCGCTTCGCTGGAGCATGGCGCGCACGTCATCGTCGGCACGCCGGGCCGGGTCCAGGAACATCTGAGGAAAGGCACGCTGAAACTCGACGGGCTGAACACCCTGGTGCTCGATGAAGCCGATCGCATGCTGGACATGGGCTTCTACGACGCCATCGCCGACATCATCGGCCAGACACCGACCAAGCGGCAGACCCTGCTGTTCTCGGCCACCTACCCCGCCGGCATCAAGCAGCTGTCCGCGAGCTTCATGCGCGACCCGCAGCAAGTGCGTGCCGAAGCCCTGCATGACGATGCACAGATCGAACAGCGCTTCTACGAAATCGACCCCGAGCAGCGCATGGACGCGGTCCTGCGCCTGCTCGCCAGCTTCCGACCGGAAAGCTGCGTGGCCTTCTGCTTCACCAAGCAGCAGTGCCAGGAGCTGGTCGATCACCTGATTGCCAACGGCATCTCGGCCATGGCGCTCAATGGCGATCTGGAGCAGCGTGACCGCGACCAGGTGCTGGCGATGTTCGCCAACCGCAGCCTCTCGGTGCTGGTGGCGACCGATGTCGCCGCGCGCGGCCTGGATATCGATGCGCTGGACATGGTGATCAACGTCGAGCTGGCCCGCGACCCGGAGATACATGTACACCGGGTCGGTCGGACCGGCCGCGCCGGTAATCAGGGCCTGGCCATGAGCCTGGTCGCCCCGGCCGAAGCCCATCGCGCGCAAGCCATCGAAAAGCTGCAGCAGGCACCGCTCAACTGGCAGCCACTGGACGGGCTCAAGGCCAAGACCGGCGCGCCATTGCAACCACCGATGGCGACTCTGTGCATTGGAGCGGGCCGCAAGGACAAGCTGCGCCCGGGCGACATCCTCGGTGCACTGACGGGTGATGCCGGCATCCCCGGGACCCAGGTCGGCAAGATCGCCATCTTCGACTTCCAGGCGTTCGTCGCTGTCGAGCGCGGCGTCGCCAAGCAGGCACTCAAACGCCTGAACGAAGGTAAGATCAAGGGCCGCTCGCTAAAGGTCCGCGTCCTCTGAGAAGGTTCGCCTGCTGCTGAACGCGCGTATCCGGGCCGACCTTCTGCGGCCCGGATGATTGAACGCACGAGCCGGCCGTGACAGTGTTCGTGGCAGCTTCGTCCAATCTGGCCTCCCCCAACGGAACGCTCCATGCCGCAACCCTCGCTCAGCCAGTTTTTACGTCGCCTGTGGGCGCTGGAGAAGTTCGGCTACAGCCTGCGCGTACTGATCGCCATGGCCGGCAGCATGGGTCTGAGCTGGTATCTCGGGCAGCCGACACTGATCATTCCGCTGTTCCTCGGCATCATCGCCAGCGCCCTGGCGGAAACCGACGACAGCTGGCTGGGCCGTCTCAATGCATTGCTGGTAACGTTGCTGTGCTTCAGCATTGCCGCCGTCGCGGTGGAGTTGCTGTTCCCATACCCCTGGCTGTTCGTCGCCGGCCTGGCGCTTTCCACCTTTGCGCTGGTCATGCTCGGCGCGCTCGGCGAGCGCTACGGGGCCATTGCCCAGGCCACCCTGATTCTCGCGATCTACAGCATGATCGCGGCCGATCAGCGCGATGGTGCACTGCAGCATCTGTGGCGCGACCCCATGCTGCTGGTGGCGGGTGCGGCCTGGTACGGCCTGCTGTCGGTGGGCTGGAACGCGCTGTTCGCCCATCAGCCGGTGCAGCAGAGTCTGGCGCGGCTGTACCGCGAGCTGGGCCTGTATTTTCGCTACAAGGCCGCGTTGTTCGAGCCGGTGCGTCAGCTGGATGTGGAACAGCGCCGCCTGGAACTTGCGCAGCAGAACGGCCGGGTCGTCAGCGCGCTCAACGCAGCCAAGGAAACGCTGCTGAATCGCCTGGGCAACGGCCGCGGCGGCGGCAAGATCAATCACTACCTCAAGCTATATTTCCTCGCCCAGGATCTGCACGAGCGGGTCAGCTCGTCGCATTATCCCTACCAGGCGCTGGCCGAGGCCTTCTTCCACAGCGATGTGCTGTTTCGCTGCCAGCGCCTGTTGCGGCTGCAGGCCAGCGCCTGCGCCGACCTCGGCGAGGCCATCCAGATGCGCCAGGTGTTTCGCTACAGCGAGGCCAACGGGCAGGCGCTGGAGGACCTGCAGGCCTCGCTGGAGCACCTGCGTGAGCAGAACAATCCGGCCTGGCGCGGCCTGCTGCGCTCGTTGCGTGCGCTGTCAGGCAACCTTTCCACGCTGCAGCGCCAGCTCGCCAGCGCCAGCGACCCCGGCACCCTGGAAGGCGAGCAGGACAGCAGCCTGCTGGACCGCCAGCCGCAGTCCCTGCGCGAGGCATTCAATCGCATTCGCCTGCAGCTGACGCCGACTTCGCTGCTGTTCCGCCACGCCCTGCGCATGACCATCGCCCTGGTCTGCGGCTACGCGGTGCTGCATGCCATCCATCCCGAACAGGGTTACTGGGTGCTGCTGACCACGGTCTTCGTCTGCCAACCGAACTACGGCGCCACGCGAATCAAGCTGGTGCAACGCATCAGCGGCACCTTGCTCGGCCTCATCGCCGGCTGGGCACTGTTCGATCTGTTCCCCAGCCAGCCGATCCAGGCCTTGTTCGCGGTGGTCGCCGGCGTGGTGTTCTTCGCCACCCGCAGCACGCGCTACACCCTGGCCACGGCGGCGATCACGCTGATGGTGCTTTTCTGCTTCAACCAGGTCGGCGATGGCTACGGGCTGATCTGGCCGCGGCTGTTCGATACCCTGCTCGGCAGCCTGATCGCCGCTGCCGCGGTGTTCCTCATCCTGCCGGACTGGCAGGGTCGACGCCTCAATCAGGTGGTCGCCAACACCCTCAGCTGCAACAGCGACTACCTGCGCCAGATCATGCGTCAGTACGACAGTGGCAAGCGCGACGACCTCGCCTATCGCCTGGCCCGGCGCAACGCGCACAACGCCGACGCAGCGCTGTCCACCACGCTGTCGAACATGCTGCTGGAGCCCGGACACTTCCGCAAGGATGCCGAAACCGGCTTCCGCTTCCTGATCCTCTCGCACACCTTGCTCAACTACCTCTCCGGCCTTGGCGCCCATCGCGAGAGCCTGCCGGACGACGCCAGCGATGCCCTGCTGGAGCGCGCCGCGCAGCAACTGGCGACCAGCCTCGACGACCTGGCCAGCGCGCTGGCGCAGAACAAGCCCGTCGCCATCTACAGCGAAGACGAAGAGGCGCTGGCGCAACAGCTGGAGCAGACCCCGGACGAGATGGACGATGCCCACCGTCTGGTGCAGACCCAGCTGGGGCTCATCTGCCGGCAGCTGGCACCGCTGCGCAGCATGGCCTCCCACCTGATCAAGCAACAACCAGCAGGCCAGGGACAGGATTCGCGCTAGTGGCCTACGCGGTGAGTTGGTTGAGGCAAGTTCGAATGAACATGGCTCCGAGACAAGGCGCAGCGACGAGTCGTAGTGGGCCTATTGGCAAGGCGCAGCAACGCAGTATCGGGGCCATGGGCGTCGAAATTGACCAACTGAACTTACCAAAAAGGCCACTAAGGCAACGCCGCGGGGACCGGCATTCCGTGGCGCACGAAGATCATCGCGTAGCTGCCATCCTCGACCATCGCAGCGATCTCCCGGTTGAAGGTGGCGATGATATCGCTCAGCCGAGGATGATTGCTGCGCACCACCAGCCACAGCCCCACCCGCCGGAACTCGCCCGGCACGAAGCGGAGCGCATCCTGCTCATGCCCCAGCTCGCGCTCAAGATGGAACAGCGCAGTACGCTCGTCCTCCAGCGTCAGGTCGACCCGCCCGGCAATCACCATCTTTGCCGCCTGGACGAAGTTGGCGGCATAGCCCTTCTCCAGCCGCGTATCCTCGTTCAGCTCGTCGCTGTACATGTAGCCCCGGCTCAGCGCGATGGGATGGCCAACCAAACTGTCGAGCCCGTCGTAGCGGAAATTGCTCTCGCGACGCTGGACCCAGCGCATCCGGTTGCTCAGAAACGGGCGTGAGCTGAGCGTGTAGTCGACGCGTTTGACCGTCGGCCAGCCGTTGATCATGTCGTAGCTGCCGTTGCGCAGACCCAGCAAAGCGCGCTCCCAGGGCACTTCGATGTATTCCACCTGATAACCCCCACGCCCGAGCGCGGTGCGGATGAGCTCGACCGACAACCCTTCACCGGGCAGGCTGCGATCGGTGTAAGGCGGCCAGACGTTGCCGGCCAGACGAAGCACTTCGGCCGGCAACGATGCGCTTGCCAGCAGCAATATCAACCCGATGACCCGCCGTGTGCCCGTCAAATTCTCTCGCTCTTCTGGCGAAACGCTATCAGCTCCAATCAAAGCACAAAGCCCGCCAGTTGACGCCAGCGTCTCGTCGGATGTCGGGCTGCATCGGAAGCGCGGCAGGAGTACCATCGCGCGTTTTCCGACGAGGTAAGCGCTGGTGCAGACTGACGTGGTGGTAATCGGTGCCGGTGCGGCCGGTCTAATGTGCGCCTTCACCGCCGCTGCACGGGGCCGCCAGGTCTTGCTGCTGGACCACGCCAACAAGGCCGGCAAGAAAATCCTCATGTCCGGTGGCGGCCGCTGCAACTTCACCAATCTGTACACCGAGCCGTCGAATTTCCTCTCCAGCAACTCGCACTTCTGCAAGTCGGCGCTGGCGCGCTACACCCAGTGGGACTTCATCGAGATGGTCAGCCGTCACGGCGTGCCCTATCACGAGAAGAAGCTCGGTCAGCTGTTCTGCGATAACAAGTCCAGCGACATCCTCGAGATGCTGCTGGACGAATGCGCGCAGGCTGGCGTGGACCTGCGTCTGGACACCCCGGTCGAGTCGATCGAGAAGCATGAAGAGGGTTATCTGCTACACACCGGCATCGGCTCGGTGCACTGCCAATCGCTGGTAATCGCCACCGGCGGCCTGTCGATTCCCACCCTCGGCGCCAGCGGTTTCGGCTACCAGATCGCCCGCCAGTTCGGCCACAACGTGCTTCCGACACGCGCAGGCCTGGTGCCCTTCACCATCACCGAGCCGCAGCTCAAGACGATCTGCACCGACCTGTCCGGCACCTCGGTGGAGGATTGCCTGGTCAGCTGCAACGGCCAGAGCTTTCGCGAGAACATCCTGTTCACCCATCGCGGACTCTCCGGCCCGGCGATCCTGCAGATCTCGTCCTACTGGCAACCGGGAGATGTGGTGCACATCAACCTGCTGCCGCATCTAGACCTCGGCGAGTGGCTGGCGGCGCAGAAGCAGGAGCGTCCCAATGCGGAGCTGAAAACGCTGCTCGGCGAGGTCTTCACACGCAAGATGGCCGGGCTGCTCTGCGAGCACTGGTTCGTATCCAAACCGCTGAAGCAATACGTACCCAGCGAACTGGAAGCGATTGCCGAGAAGCTCGCGGACTGGCAGCTGGTACCGGCCGGCACCGAAGGGTATCGCACGGCAGAGGTGACGCTGGGCGGGGTAGATACGCGGGAAGTGTCATCCAAGACCATGGAATCGCAGAAATCAGCAGGGCTGTACTTCATCGGCGAGGTGCTGGACGCTACCGGTCATCTGGGGGGGTTCAATTTCCAGTGGGCCTGGGCATCGGCCTACGCCGCAGGCCAGTTCGTCTAGCCTGCGCAACGCCGAATCGGCGCTTACTCGTTGGTCCGGTTGGACGGTGGCGAGATTTCCCGCGGCCCGGCGGGATCGGTCGCCGTGTTCTGGTATTCCTGCTGGTTGCGGGTGTTGTTGTCCAGTGCCGATCTTTCGTCATCCGGCGAGCAACCGGCCAGAGCCAGCGCGGTCAGCGCACCGGCGAATGCAAATTTCCACTTCATCGCTGTCTCCTGCTGAAGGCACCCCGCAGTTAGCGCGGAGTGCCCGGATCAGGTGGTGCCGAACTTACTGCGAAGTACCGGTGCCAGTGCTCGGCGCGGTGCCGGAGCCGGACTCGGTGCCCAGGCCGCTGCCGTTGTCGGCTGGCGGAGTTGCCATGCCACCGGAGGTGCCGGTACCAGTTCCGGTGCTCGGCGCAGTGCCGGTCCCGGTGCCGGTGTCTGCAGGCGGAGTGGTGGTATCAGTGGAGGGTGCGGCAGGCTGCTCGGTAGTCGCCGGCGGCGGGGTCGGCTCGCGCTCGCGATCTTCATCCGGGCCGCAACCGACCAACAGGAGCCCGAGCACGGGGGGCAGCAGATAGGTAAGACGCATGGTTAACCTCCTTCAGAGTGGTCCGGCAGTGGCCGGCGAATTCTTGAATCCAGCAGATTCACAGAAGGTTGACCCCCGTTTGCCGCAAGAGTGCCCTGACCGCCCCGTCAGAGCCCCCCCACCGATCGGCTCGACGGACGTCGTGATCGTTACGCGACCGCCGGCTGCGCGGGACGCAGCCGCCAGAGCCCGTCGACACAGCGCTCGCCGTCGAACAATGCCTGAAGTTCCGTAGCCGGCCGCGGCCGGCTGAACCAATAGCCTTGCACCAGCTGGCAGCCCTCGGCCACGAGAAACGCCACCTGCTCGGGGTGCTCCACGCCTTCGGCAACGACAGCCAGCCCCAGGCTCTGGCCAAGGCCGATGACGGCGCGACTGATCGCCACCGAGTCGGCATCGTCCGGTGCGGCGGCAATGAAGCTGCGATCGACCTTTAGCACATGCAGCGGGTAACGTTTGAGGTAACCGAGCGAACAATAGCCAGTACCGAAGTCGTCCAGCGCCAGGCGAACACCCAGCGCGGCAATCTCGTGCAGCGCGCCCATCATCAGCTCGCTGTCCTGCATCAAAAGCGTCTCGGTGATCTCCAGCAGCAGGCTCGCGGGCGGCAGGCCGGTTTCACGCAGCACACGGGCCAGCAGCGCGGCGAAACCGGGCTGCTGCAGCTGACGAATCGACAGGTTGACCGCGCAGTACAGCTGGCTCTGACCCGCCAGCTGCCAGCGACGCACCTGACAGCAGGCCTCGCGCAGCACCCACTCACCAACCCGGACGATCTCGCGCGATTCTTCCAGCACCGGAATGAACTCATTGGGCGCCACCGGCTGGTTATTGAAGCGCCAGCGCAGCAGCGCTTCAACGCCGACCAGATAGGGTTGATCGCCTGCTACACGGCAGATCGGCTGATAGTGCAAGGTGAATTCGCGGCGCGTCAGCGCCTGCGCCAGTGCGCTCTCGAGCTCCAGCTGGCGCGCCGCCTTGGAATGCAGGCCATCGCAGAACAGCGCGAATTGGTCCTTGCCGGCGCTCTTGGCCCGGTACAGCGCGAGATCAGCCGCCTGCAGCGCGTTCAGCGCCTGGCCGTCACGCTGCAAGGGCGCGATGCCGATGCTGGCGCTGACCGACAGCGTTCGCTCGCCGAGCTGCAACGGCTGACGCAGCGCGACCAGCATCCGTTGCGCCACACGCTCGGCATCGGCCTCGCAGGCCAGATCGCCGAGCAGGGCGACGAACTCATCGCCGCCGAAGCGTGCAAGGTGATCGCCGGGGCGCAGGCAGCGCAGCAAGCGCTGCGCCACCTCGACCAGCACCTGGTCGCCGGCGCCATGCCCGAGACTGTCGTTGATCAGCTTGAAGCGGTCCAGGTCCACGAACAGCAACGCGGCAGCGCGTCCATGGGGACGCTGCTGCACCTCCTTGAGCAGCTCCTCGAGGTGCAGGCGGTTGGCCAGGCCAGTCAGCGCATCGTGACGTGCCGCGTGACGCAAGCAGTCTTCGGCGGCCTTGCGCGCGCTGATGTCGGTCTGCGAACCGGCCATGCGCAAGGTCCCCAGCTCGCAGCGTTCGGCCACACCGCGCACCAGCACCCAGAGGTACTCACCGCGCTCGGTACGGACGCGGTACTCGTGAACCAGCGAAGGGCTGCGCCCGTTCAGGTGGTCGGCGATGGCCTCGCGCAACCCGGGCAGATCGTCCGGGTGCACCCGTTCGAACCAGCTGCGGCTGCAATAACTGGGTTGTGCTGGCATTGCCAGCATGGCGGTCCAGCGCTCGGAAAGGTGCAGCCGGTCATGCTCGACGTCCCACTCCCAGATGCCGTCTTCGGAGCCGCGCAACGCGCGCGTCAGGCGCGCTTCACTGTCCTCCAGCGCATGTCGCTGCGCCGCACTGTAGGTGTCGATGGCGAGAATCATGTCGAAGAAAACGATCTTCAGCAGGCTGTCGTAAACCGCATGCTGCTCGTCGTCGCCTACCAGGGCGCGCAGCATTTCCGACAGATACAGCCGGTAAGCCCCGAGATACCACTCCAGGTCGACGCCGACGCGCTGATGCACCAGCCCGACCAGCAGGCGATCACGCACATAGTCGCGCTCATATGGCCCGTTCCAGAGGCGGCGGTAGTACTCCTGCTGGCGCTGCTTGAGGCGTGTCAGACCGGCACGATCGCTGCGCATCGCTGACGGCTGGCCGAAGTCGGCAAGGTGTTCGTAGAGTTTTTCGATGAAGACCCGATGCGCCGGCTCGAGCTCAGCAGCCGCCCGGTTAAGGCGCAGCGCATCGCTGGCTTGCCATTGCAGGAAACGCTTGCGCGTAAGGATCTGGTCGAGGCCCAGCCCGACTCGTTGCAACAGCGCCTTCAGCTCGTCTTCCATGCCTTTCCCGATGCGATGGCCCGCCCGGCGCGCCCACCTTCGCTTGGCTTTCTGCCAGTCAGGGGCGACTATCAGGTGCGGTACCAGTTGATGCCATAAAGCCATCTAGGGTCGCAGCGGCGCTTCGTCGCATTATTGATGCAAGTCAGCGAAGCGATGGGTCCGGGGACAGACGATAGTCGGGCGCGCCGAGGCAGGACGCCCCGGCAGCCCTTCCGGTACTCAGGCCGCCAGCTTGGCGGTGAGCTCCTTCTTGAGGCGGGCGCGCAGTTCGCTCATCTGCTCCCCCATTTCCTCGAGGCGCTTGGCATCGAAAAGCTCGCGTGCCTGCGGGAACATTTCCGATTCCTCTTCCTCGATATGGTGCTCGAGCAGCTCCTTGCACACCTTGGCGCGACCGGAGAATTCGAGGCTGCCGGGATCGGTTGCCTTCAGATCCGGCAGTACCAGAGCATCCACCGCACGGTGTTCTTCCTTGGCCTCGTGGTACATCTTTGCTTCTTCCTTGCCGCCAGCTTCCTTGTAGGCGGGATAGAGAATCTGCTCTTCCAGCTGGGTATGGATGGTGACTTCCATTTCCAGCTTGCTCAGCAGCTCGGTGCGTGTCTTCACGGCACGCTCGGTGGAATCGATCAGGCGCGTCAGCAGGTCCTTCACGCGCTCATGATCCTCAATCAACAGGTCGATGGCGTTCATGTGGCTATCCTCTTCGGCTTCACGGCAAACGAACCGGGCTCTGCGGCCCGGTGTCGAAAAATATGGCTGCGGTCATCCCGCAGCCGGGCGGCTCAGGCGTACTCGTAGGTCGGCAGTGCGGTACGGCTCTGGCTCTGCAGATGTGCGATGGAAGGCGACATCCCCGCCTCCAGCGCGAGGTCCCGGCGTACCGAGCTGACTACCCATTCCAGTTGCATCCGGGTCTGGGTCTGGCCCTTGGAAAGCGCTCGCTTGACCAGAACCCGGTCGTCGTTGCGCAGGGTCAGCAGCAGCCCGCCATCCGGGCGGGGCTCGGTGAGCACTTCGAACTCAGGGAATGCGGCAGTGAGGAATTGTTGTGCAGCGGTCATTGTTCTGTACTCCAATAAGTTCCAGCGAACCTAACGGAGCAGCGTTCGTGCCAACCTGACCAATGATTTTTTATCTAGCAAAAACAATAACTTATGAAATTATGCCCAGGCATTAAGCCGTGCAAAACGCAATACGAAGCGTGATGCAGGTTGCATTCTGCGGTCTGAATTGGCCGTTCAGCCTTTACGCCAGACACTCGCTAGCCAAGGTTGTTCCTCCCGTGGCAGCCCGGCGGGGCGGTAGTAGTGCTCCAGTTCGACGAAACCGGCGGCCAGCACGCGTTCGCGCCAGGTCGGCCAGGCATACCAGACGCCGTAGCGATCGCCACTCCAGCCCTCCTGATCCTGACCGCGCGGGTTGGAGCAGAACAACACCCCACCCGGCTTCAAGCTATCGCTCAGCTGCAAAAGGACCCTGGGCAACTCGGTACTAGGCACGTGAAACAGCACCGCATTGGCGAAGATCCCATCGAACGATTGGGCCGGAAGCTCCAGTTGCAGCAGATCCTGATGCCAGACTTCACAGCCACTGTCGGCGCGAGCCATCTCGACGAACGCCTCTGTTCCATCGAGACCTATCGCCACATGCCCACGGGTTCTCAGGGTCTTCAGATCACGACCTGGGCCGCAGCCGAGGTCGAGGATGCGCAGCGGCGGTTCTGCCTGAATGTGACGCAGAAGGGCATCGATGTTCTGGCTGACGTCGTGGTCGAGCGTACCCTCGCGGAAAGCCTCTGCATTGAGGCGGTAGTAATCGAGCGTGCGCTGCGCGGCGGCCTCGGTATCGTTCATGGGCGACTCCAGCAAGAGAATGGCGCAACCCTAGCGCGGCCTCGAGCCTGGGGCTAGTGCTGCGACCGACCTGTACTGCCAGTAGGCGCCCCCGGCTAGGCGCCCCCGGCTAAGGTAGGCATTGAGCGTTGCGCCTGGAACGGCGAGGATGCCACCCACAACGTGCGCCAGCGCACAGCCGCCGGTGGAAAGCGACGAACGTCCGGCTGTAGGACTGAAACTTGCAGCGCGTAACCTGTCGAAATCCTGTCCGGCTCTACAACGGCTGGAATGCAGCGAAACGCAACATCGAGACCACCATGAACCACGCACTGCCGAAAATCGTTCTGCTCGTCGAAGACGAGCCGCATATCCTCAGCCTGCTCTCGGACTATCTGGCCAGCGAGGGCTACCAGGTACTGGAAGCGGACAGCGCGCCCAAGGCATTCGAAATCCTGGCGACCAAACCGCAGCTAGATCTGTTGGTAACCGACTTCCGCCTGCCCGGCAACGTATCCGGCGTGATGATCGCCGAGCCGGCACTCAAGCTGCGGCCCGACCTCAAGGTGATCTTCATCAGCGGCTATCCGATCGAAATCTATGAATCGGGCAGCCCCATTGCGCGCTCGGCCCCGGTGCTGGCCAAGCCCTTCGCCCTGGACACGCTGCACAGCCAGATTCAGGCATTGCTCGCCAGCTGACCGACACTGCGCCGAAACGAAAAAGCCCGCATAGCGCGGGCTTTTTCACGTCTGGACGGATCAGTTGATCTTCGGGTCCAGTTCGCCGCTGGCGTAGCGCTGGAACATGCCTTCCAGGGAGATCGGCTTGATCTTGCTGGCGTTACCAGCGGTACCGAAGGCCTCGTAGCGGGCGATACAGATGTCGCGCATGGCCGAGACGGTCTTGGCGAAGTACTTGCGCGGGTCGAACTCGCTGGGGTTCTTCGCCATGAACTCGCGAATCGCGCCGGTGGAGGCCAGACGCAGGTCGGTATCGATGTTGACCTTGCGCACGCCGTACTTGATGCCCTCGACGATCTCCTCGACCGGTACGCCGTAGGTTTCGCCGATCTCACCGCCATACTCGTTGATGATCTTCAGCCACTCCTGCGGCACCGACGAGGAACCGTGCATCACCAGATGGGTGTCCGGGATGCGCGCATGGATTTCCTTGATGCGCTGGATCGAAAGGGTGTCGCCGGTCGGCGGCTTGGTGAACTTGTAAGCGCCGTGGCTGGTGCCGATGGCGATTGCCAGGGCATCGACCTTGGTCTTGGCGACGAAGTCGGCGGCTTCTTCCGGATCGGTCAGCAGCTGGCTGTGATCGAGCACACCCTCGGCACCGACGCCGTCTTCCTCGCCGGCCATGCCGGTTTCCAGGCTGCCCAGGCAGCCCAGCTCACCTTCCACGGAAACACCGCAGGCGTGAGCGAAGGCCACGGTCTGCTGGGTCACGCGCACGTTGTAGTCGTAGTCGGCCGGGGTCTTGCCGTCGGCCTGCAGCGAACCATCCATCATCACGGAAGAGAAGCCCAGCTGGATCGAGCGCTGGCAGACATCCGGGCTGGTGCCGTGGTCCTGGTGCATGCACACCGGGATGTGCGGGAATTCTTCGATCGCCGCCAGGATCAGGTGGCGCAGGAACGGCGCGCCGGCGTATTTGCGCGCACCGGCGGAAGCCTGGACGATCACCGGGGAGTCGGTCTTGTCAGCCGCTTCCATGATGGCGCGCATCTGCTCGAGGTTGTTGACGTTGAAGGCCGGCACGCCGTAGCCGAACTCGGCGGCGTGGTCGAGCATCTGGCGCATGCTGATGAGTGCCATGTTTTCCTTTCTCCCGGTCTGGGTCGTTTGATCGTGTAGAGCCTGCCGCAGTGGCCGACGCTGTTCAAGCGCCGCACGCTGGGCGCGGCATTGTAGTGGCGGGGGCGGCAAATGCCAGCGTCCCGCCAGCTTTCAGTCGAAAGCCCCGCATCGGCGAGGCCTGTATGAATCATTAGCCGCTAGATGCTGATGAGCGACGCACTGCAGCCATGGGCCAGCACCTTGTCATCGGCGACGCGGTACACCAGCGCCTCGTTACCCTTGTCGTGGAAAGCGAGTACGCCATCGCTATAGAAACTGCCGCGGGTGGCTGGTTCCTTTCGCAGGGTATGAATACGTTCGTCATTGCCCACTTTCAGGTCGATCGCCGAGTGCTGGTCGTCAGCGTATCGCCAGGCGATGTTCTGTTGACTCTGGCATTTCCAGCGCACGAATGGCGCATCCGGGCCGGATTGCCAGTGGCCACAACCGCCGAGCAGCAACGCTGCGATCAGCATGGACAGGCCTTTGTTCATTCCTTCTCCTTGGCAAACGGTGATCACGGGCAATCCTGCAGGCCGTCTTGCGTGGTGATGGTCGAGTCGCCCGTGGCCTGCATTTCGACGCGCTGGTCATGCTCGGCAGTCGGGCTGAGGACAGGCGGTGGGTCGAGTACCTGGCAAGCGCTATCCGGTGAATTCCCGGCGCAACCGGCCAACCCCAGGCAGCAAACAGCAACAACGGCATATCGCATGGTGCATCCCCTTTCCTTGTTCCAGATAGAACAAAGACCACGGCGAGCCGCCGGGGTTGCTCCATGCGCTGCCGGCCCGGCATCTCCTGGGCCGGCAGGCGAACGGCACAAGGCGTTCACCTCGCCCGCGAAGTTCAGTCGGCGCGCTGTTCCAGCACTTCGACCGCCGGCAGCACCTTGCCCTCGACGAACTCGAGGAAGGCGCCACCACCGGTGGAAATGTAGGAGATCTGCTCGGCCACGCCGTATTTGTCGATGGCTGCCAGGGTGTCGCCGCCGCCGGCGATGGAGAACGCCGGGCTCTGGGCGATGGCCTGAGCCAGCACCTTGGTGCCGTTGCCGAACTGGTCGAATTCGAACACGCCGACCGGACCGTTCCAGAGGATGGTCTGCGAAGCCTTGAGCATTTCGCCGAACATGGCGGCGGTCTTCGGGCCGATATCCAGGATCATGTCGTCGTCGGCGACGTCGGCGACAGCCTTGACCTTGGCCTCGGCACTCTCGGCGAACTCCTTGGCGACCACCACGTCGACCGGCAGCGGTACGGCAACCTTGGCCGCGATGGCCTTGGCGGTGTCGAGCAGATCCGCTTCATGCAGCGACTTGCCAACGTTGTAACCTGCCGCGGCGAGGAAGGTGTTGGCGATACCGCCACCGACGATCAGCTGATCGCAGATGTCGGCCAGCGAGGTCAGCACGTCGAGCTTGGTCGACACCTTGGAACCGGCGACGATGGCGACCATTGGCTTGGCCGGGGTTTTCAACGCTTTACCCAGGGCATCCAGCTCTGCCGCCAGCAGCGGGCCGGCGCAGGCCACCTTGGCAAACTTGGCCACACCATGGGTCGAGCCCTGGGCGCGGTGCGCGGTGCCGAAGGCGTCCATGACGAAAACGTCGCACAGCGCGGCGTATTTCTGCGCCAGCTCGTCGGTGTTCTTCTTCTCGCCCTTGTTGAAGCGCACGTTCTCCAGCAGCACCAGCTCACCCGGCTGCACCTCGACGCCCTCGAGATAGTCCTTGACCAGCGGCACTTCGCGGCCGAGGGCCTTGGACAGGTAGTCGGCGACCGGCTTGAGGCTGTCTTCCTCGCTGTAGACGCCCTCTTCCGGTCGCCCCAGGTGCGAGCAGACCAGCACTGCCGCGCCCTTCTCCAGCGCCAGCTTGATGGTCGGCAACGAGGCCAGGATGCGTGCATCGCTCTTCACCGCGCCATCCTTCACCGGCACGTTGAGGTCCTCGCGGATCAGCACGCGCTTACCCTGGAGGTCGAGATCGGTCATCTTCAAAACGGTCATGTTGGTCTTCCTTAAGTTCGAGAAGCAGCGATGTTCCAGGCGCGGGGGCTAGGTGCGATTGGCCACGCGCAGATAGTGGTCGGTGACGTCGAGCATGCGGTTGGCGAACCCCCATTCGTTGTCGAACCAGGCCAGCAGGTTCACTAGGCGCGGGCCGGACGCGCGCGTCAGGCTGCCGTCGACGATCGCCGAATGCGGATCGTGATTGAAATCGCAGCTGGCGTGGGGCAGCTCGGTATACGCCAGCAAGCCCTGCAAGGGCCCGCCTTCGGCGGCCTCGCGCAGCACCCGGTTGATCGTTCGCGCATCGGTATCGCAGGCGGTTTGCAGCGTGATGTCCAGACAGGACACGTTCACCGTAGGCACCCGCACCGCTTTGGCCTGAATCCGCCCCGAGAGTTCCGGCAGCAGGCGTTCGATACCCCGCGCCAGGCCGGTGGACACCGGAATTACCGACTGGAAGGCCGAACGGGTGCGGCGCAAGTCCTCATGATGGTAGGCGTCGATCACCGGCTGATCGTTCATCGCCGAGTGAATCGTGGTGATCGAGGCGTACTCGATGCCCACCGCGTCGTTGAGCAGCTTGAGCAATGGCACGCCGCAGTTGGTGGTGCAGGAAGCGTTGGACACCAGCCGCTCGGAACCCGTCAGCTGTTGCTGGTTGATGCCCATGACCACCGTGGCATCGACATCCGCCGCGCTGGCCATCGGCTGCGAGAACAGCACCCGCGGCACACCCGCGGCCAGAAAGCGCTCGCCATCGGCGCGACTGGTGTAGGCGCCCGAGCACTCCAGCACCAGATCGACGTCCAGCGCCCGCCAATCGATGGCCTCGGGCGTCGACTCGCGCAGCACCTTCACGCAGTGTCCATTGAGGTGCAGGCAATCGCCGTCCACGCTCACTTCGCCGGGAAAGCGGCCGTGGGTGGAGTCGAAACGGGTGAGGTATTCCAGGCTGGCCATGTCGGCCAGATCGTTAAGGGCAACGAACTGAAAATCGAAGGCGGCGCCGCGCTCATAGAATGCACGCAGCACGCAACGGCCGATGCGACCGTAGCCGTTGAGGGCGACGCGATAGGGACGGGCGTTGGCCATGGGTTATTCGTCGGTCCTGCAGGTGGAAAACCGATGTTCTCCACCCTACGCGGATGGGGCTTCGTAGGGTGGATGACACAGTCATCCACCGCTTCTTCGCAGTCAGTCCTCCAGCAGTTCTTCGGCGACGGCGAGGATGTTGTCGACGGTGAAGCCGAACTCCTCGAACAACTGGTTGGCCGGAGCCGACTCCCCGTAGGTGGTCATGCCGATGATGCGACCGTCAAGGCCGACGTATTTGTACCAGTAGTCCGCGTGCGCCGCCTCGACGGCGATGCGTGCACCGACTTCCACCGGCAGCACCTGCTGCTTGTAGGCGGCGTCCTGAGCATCGAACACGCTGGTGCAAGGCATCGAGACGACACGCACCTTGCGGCCCTGCTCGGTCAGCTTGTCGGCGGCCTGCACCGCCAGGCTGACTTCCGAACCGGTGGCGATGAGGATCAGCTCCGGCTCGCCGGCGCAGTTCTTCAGGATGTACCCGCCGCGGGCGATGGCCGCCTCGGTCTCGTTGTCGCGCACGTGGAACGGCAGGTTCTGGCGCGAGAAGATCAGCGCGCTCGGGCCGTCCTTGCGTTCGACCGCATGCTTCCAGGCCACCGCGGATTCGACGGTATCGGCCGGGCGCCAGGTGTCCAGGTTCGGCGTGGTGCGCAGGCTGGTCAGCTGCTCGATCGGCTGGTGAGTCGGGCCATCTTCGCCAAGACCGATGGAGTCGTGGGTGAAGACGTAGAGCACGCGCTGCTTCATCAGGGCGGACATGCGCACGGCATTGCGGGCGTATTCCATGAACATCAGGAAGGTTGCGCCGTACGGGATCAGGCCCCCGTGCAGGGCGATGCCGTTCATGATCGCGGCCATGCCGAACTCGCGCACGCCGTAATACATGTAGTTGCCCGAGGCGTCTTCAGCGACTACCGGCTTGCAGCCCTTCCACAGGGTCAGGTTGGAGCCGGCTAGGTCCGCCGAGCCGCCGAGCAGTTCCGGCAGCAGCGGGCCGAAGGCATTCAGGCAGTTCTGGCTGGCCTTGCGACTGGCAATGGTTTCGCCCTTGGTGGCGACTTCACGGATGAACTCGCTGGCCTTTTCGGCGAAGTCAGCCGGCAGCTCGCCGGCCATGCGCCGCTTGAACTCGGACGCCAGCGCCGGGAATTCGGTTTCATAGGCGGCGAAGCGCTTGTTCCACTCGTTTTCGGCGTCGGCGCCCTTCTGCTTGGCGTCCCACTCGGCGTAGATCTCGGCCGGGATTTCGAACGGGCCGTGTTTCCAGCCCAGCGCCTCGCGGGTCAGCGCGATTTCGGCATCACCCAGCGCAGCGCCGTGGGATTCTTCCTTGCCCTGCTTGTTCGGCGAGCCGAAGCCGATGATGGTCTTGCAGCAGATCAGCGTCGGACGGTCGCTCTTGCGCGCGGTCTCGATGGCCATCTGGATCTCGTCGGCGTCATGGCCGTCGACGTTGCGGATCACCTGCCAGCCATAGGCTTCGAAGCGACGCGGGGTGTCATCGGTGAACCAGCCGTGCACTTCGCCGTCGATGGAGATGCCGTTGTCGTCGTAGAAGGCGATCAGCTTGTTCAGGCCAAGGGTCCCGGCCAGCGAGCAGACTTCGTGGCTGATGCCTTCCATCATGCAGCCGTCGCCGAGGAACACATAGGTGTTGTGGTCGACGATGTGATGGCCGGGGCGGTTGAACTGCGCCGCCATGACCTTCTCCGCCACGGCGAAACCGACAGCGTTGGCCAGGCCCTGACCGAGCGGACCGGTGGTGGTCTCGACGCCGGCGGTGTAGCCGAACTCCGGGTGGCCCGGGGTCTTGCTGTGCAGCTGGCGGAAGTTCTTCAGGTCATCGATGGTCAGGTCGTAACCGGTAAGGTGCAGCAGCGAGTAGATCAGCATCGAGCCGTGGCCGTTGGACAGCACGAAGCGGTCGCGGTCGGCCCACTGCGGGTTGGTCGGGCTGTGCTTCAGATGATCGCGCCAGAGGACTTCGGCGATGTCCGCCATGCCCATGGGGGCACCCGGGTGGCCGCTGTTGGCTTTCTGCACAGCATCCATGCTGAGGGCGCGGATGGCATTGGCTCGCTCACGACGGCTGGGCATCGCTGATCTCCTGCGGGGTGTACGTAGAAAAAGGCGGCCATTTTCCCCTACCGAGGGTGGCCGCGGCAATGACTGAATGGCCGCCCCGCAAGCTCAATCCAACAGCTCGACGCCCTGACTGGTTACGTCCGGCAGGTGTTCGAGCAGGTAATCGCGCATGCGCATCAGGGTCGCCGACTCATCGCCGCCGCCAGGCCAGACCAAGTAATAGCTGTCACCGGACTTCACTGCCTGATGGAACGGCAGCGCTAGGCTGCCGCGCTGCAGCTCGGCGCCGACCAGCGCCAGATCGCCGATCGAGACACCATGCCCCTGCGCCGCGGCGGAGATGCCCAGCTCGAGGGTGTCGAACAGCTTGCCCTGCTGCCAGGCGATCTGATCCGCGCGCCCGGTACGCTGCAGCCAGCGCCGCCAGTCACGGCAATCCCGCGAGGGATGGATCAGCTCCGCCTCGCCCAGCCGCTGCGTGGTCCAGGCCGTGTTGCCAAGCAGTTCGGGGGCACAGACCGGCACCAGCCACTCATCGAACAGCTTCACCCGTCGCCAATCAGCGGGGAAACCGCCGTTGCCAAGCAGAATTGCACAGTCGAACGGCTCGCTACTGAAATCCACTGCGTCCAGATCCATCCAGGCACTGGTCAACTGCACGCGGTTCTGCGGATTGGCCATATGAAAGCCCTCCAGCGTGCCCAGCAACCAGCGCATGGTCAGGGTCGACGGCGCCTTCAGGCGCAACGCACCACGCTGGCGGGTCACCGCAACGCAGGCGTTTTCGATGGTGCGAAAACCGATCTTCAACTCCTGCGCCAGCAGTCGCCCGGCATCGGTCAGCGTCAGACGCGAGCCGTGCCGCTCGAACAGCTGGCAGCCGAGATGCTCTTCCAGCGTCTTCACGTGCCGGCTGACCGCACTCTGGGTGATGAACAGGCTCTGCGCGGCCTGGGTGAACGAGCCGAAACGCGCCGCCACCTCGAAGGCGCGCAAGGCATAGAGCGGCGGCATGCGCGGTGCTGCGACAACCGAATCCGGCATGACTAAAACTCATCCTTAGGGGTCATTTTTTCCATTTTCCAATCTTTTCCAGCGTCCCAATACTGCGCCAGCAATGGGTTCCGGGCCAGCTTCGGTATTCACTTAACGCGCACGCGCACCAATTAAAACTCAGGAAAGGATGCCATGCAGAACAAATACTACGAGACGCTCCTGTCCAATGCGGTAGAGAAGAGCGCGCTGCAGCATGAGCAGATCGGCCAGATCATCAATTTCAGGCTGTTCGGTAACAAGAAAGGCTTCATGACCCTCGAAAGCCTGCCCATCGGCGACATCCCGCCAACACCGCTGAGCCGCGACCTGCTTTGCAAACCCGACGACAGCAGCGAGCGCCTTCTGCTGCAGGCCACCGCCCTGCTCGGCGAACCGATCGGCTATCTGCAGGAGTCCGAGGGCTGCATCGTCAACAACTTTTTCCCGCAGCAGGCACATTCCCGCGGTGCAACGTCGGACAGTTTCGATACCGAACTGGACCTGCACACGGAAAACGCCTTCCACGCCGTACTGCCCGACTATCTAGTGCTGCTCTGCCTGCGCCAGGACCCCGACGCGGAGGCGGTCACCTATATCGCCTCGATCGAGCGCATCCTCGAGCGACTGACCTTCGAAGAGCAGGCGTTCTTCCTCACCGAGCCGTACAACTTCCTGTCCGATTACGGTCCCACCGAAAAGAACCAGCGCATCGACATCAATCGCCACCAGACCATCCTCCACGGCGACCCGGATGCACCTTTCTTCCGTTTCGACCCGCACTTCATGCTGGCCTTCAGCAGCCGCGCCCAACAACTGATGGACAAGCTGCGCGCCATAGCCTGGGAGGTGGTCGAGCCGGTGCGGCTGAATCATGGCGACATGCTAATCATCGACAATCGCCGCACCGCTCACGCGCGCAGCCCCTTCAGTGCACGCTTCGACGGCAGCGATCGCTGGATCCAGCGCGCCTTCGCCATCACCAATCCGAACTTCTATGCCGAACGCCTGGGCAAACGCAGCCGGGTGTTCGGCCTGGTGACCGAACTATGAACGCTACCTATCTCGCCTTCGCCGCTGCGGTCGCCCTGCTGATCGCCTCTCCCGGACCGGTGGTTGCACTGGTGGTATCCGACGCGCGCCGGCGCTGGCCACTATGGACGATTCTCGGCGGTGCGCTGTCTGCGCAGATCCTGATGATCGCCGCACTGGTGATGATCTACCTGGCGCTGGACCTCGACCCGCTGGTGCTCGAAGCCGGGCAGATCCTCGGCGGCCTGTACTTGATCTGGCTGGGCTGCGACAGCCTGTGCGGCGGACGCAGCGAGGCCGCCATGCCCAAACGCAGCGAGGCGCACTATTTTTGGCGGGCCATGGCGGTGGGCCTGTCCAACCCCAAGGACATCCTGTTCTTTCTCGCCTTCCTCCCCGGCTTCATCCTGCCCGCGCAGCCGTTCGCGCCACAGGCGACGGTGCTCATCGTGATCTGGGCGGTGATCGATCTGAGCATCCTGCTCGCCTACAGCCTGCTCTCGCGCCGTCTGGCCGGCGAAGGACTGATTCAGCGCCTGCTGGATATCCTGCCGAACTACTTCCTCATCGGCCTTGGCCTGGTGTCGTGCACCCTGGGGTTGTCCCGCCTGCTGCAGTAACCCTGCGCCCCAGAAGGGCAATATCAAAACTTTTTGATATTGCCCTTGCTGTACGAAAAGTGACCGACTAGACTGCGCGGCTTATGAGCCTGCGCATGCCCCAGATCCGTTTCGACGCCAGTGATTCGCTCGCCGCCCTGTGCAAGGCCGGCGGCGATGCATTGCGTTTGAACGTACTGCGGGCGCTGGCCAGTGACTCGTTCGGCGTGCTCGAGCTGGCGCAGATCTTCGCCATCGGTCAGTCCGGCATGAGCCACCACCTCAAGGTACTTACCCAGGCTGGGTTGCTGGCAACCCGCCGCGAAGGCAACGCGGTGTTCTACCGGCGCAGTCTGCCGCTGGTCGACAGCCCCGGCGGCAAGCTGCACGCGGCGCTGCTCGAGGAAGCCGATCGGCTGGAGCTGCCGCGCGAGATCGAGGCCCGTATCGCCGCCGTGCATGCCCAGCGCAGCGCCGCCAGCGAGGATTTCTTCGCGCGCATGGCCGACAGCTTTCAGGCCCGTCAGGACCTTATCGCCGGCCTGCCGCAGTACCGCGACAGCGTGGTGGCCCTGCTCGACGCGCTGAACTTCAATGCCAGCGCCACGGCGCTGGAAGTCGGTCCCGGGGATGGCAGTTTCCTGCCGGAGTTGGCGCGGCGCTTCGCACGCGTAGTGGCGCTGGACAACAGCCCCGCCATGCTCGACCTGGCGCGTGCGCGCTGTCAGGAAGCGGGGCTGACAAACGTCGAGCTGAAGCTCGCCGACGCACTGCACGACGAGTGCCCGCCGGCCGACTGCGTGGTGCTGAACATGGTGCTGCATCACCTGGCGGCGCCCGGCGAGGCGATCAAACAACTGGCACGGCTGGTGAACGCGGGCGGCAGTCTGCTGGTCACGGAGCTGTGCAGCCACAACCAGAGTTGGGCCAGGGAGGCCTGCGGCGATCTCTGGCTGGGCTTCGAACAGGACGATCTGGCCCGTTGGGCCGATGCCGCGGGGCTCACGCCCGGCGAGAGCCTCTACATTGGCTTGAAGAACGGTTTTCAGATCCAGGCCCGGTACTTTTCCCGGTCCGTCCCTGACGACCGACTCACCCACCGGTAATAGGAAACCGATAGATGAGCGAATACTCGATTTTTACCTCCGAGTCCGTATCCGAAGGGCATCCGGACAAGATCGCCGACCAGATCTCCGATGCGGTGCTCGACGCCATCATCGCCGAGGACAAGCATGCCCGAGTGGCCTGCGAAACCATGGTCAAGACCGGTGTGGCGATCGTTGCCGGTGAAGTCACCACTTCGGCCTGGGTCGATCTGGAGCAACTGGTGCGCGACGTCATCGTCGACATCGGCTACAACAGCTCGGAAGTCGGTTTCGACGGCGCCACCTGCGGCATCATCAACATCATCGGCAAGCAGTCGGTGGACATCGCCCAGGGCGTCGACCGCACCAAGCCGGAAGACCAGGGTGCCGGTGATCAGGGCCTGATGTTCGGCTACGCCAGCAACGAGACCGACGTGCTGATGCCGGCGCCGATCCGCTTCTCCCACGCCCTGGTCGAACGCCAGGCCGAAGCACGCAAGAACGGCCTGCTGCCATGGCTGCGCCCGGACGCCAAGAGCCAGGTCACCTGCCGCTACGAGAACGGCAAGGTCGCCGGCATCGACGCCATCGTGCTGTCCACCCAGCACAACCCCGAGGTCAAGCAGAGCGACCTGCGCGAAGCGGTGATGGAGCTGATCATCAAGCACAGCCTGCCCGCGGAGCTGCTGCACAAGGACACCCAGTACCACATCAACCCGACCGGCCAGTTCGTCATCGGCGGCCCGGTTGGCGACTGCGGCCTGACCGGCCGCAAGATCATCGTCGACACCTACGGCGGCATGGCCCGCCATGGCGGCGGTGCCTTCTCCGGCAAGGACCCGTCCAAGGTAGATCGCTCGGCCGCCTACGCCGGCCGCTACGTGGCGAAGAACATCGTCGCCGCCGGCCTCGCCGATCGTTGCGAGATTCAGGTGTCCTACGCCATCGGCGTAGCGCAGCCGACATCCATCTCGCTGAACACCTTCGGCACCGGCAAGCTCAGCGACGACAAGATCATCGCTTTGGTCCGTGAGCATTTCGATCTGCGCCCTTACGCGATCACCCGCATGCTCGACCTGCTGCACCCGATGTACCGCGCCACCGCGGCCTACGGCCACTTCGGCCGCAATCCCTACGAGATGACGGTGGGGGCCGACACCTTCACCGCCTTCACTTGGGAAAAGACCGACAAGGCCGACGCTTTGCGCGCCGCTGCCGGGTTGTAAGCGCGACCGCACCGACAAAAAGCCCCGCCGGCGCAAGCCGCGCGGGGCTTCTTGCTTTCAAGAGGGGGGTAGAGTCGCAACAGACACCATCCGCTGCCAGCGGTGCATCACGAAACCTCCATTCCAGAGCCTTTCCGTTATGCAGGCCAACAGCTATCATCAACGCCCTTTTCGAACGGACTCGATCGATCACCTGTTGTGATCGGCATTACAAGGAGCGTATCCATGCGTATTTCCCTCATTCTCGGCTGTGCCGCCGTCATCCTCGCCAGCACCTCGCTGCAGGCCGCCACCACTGACGCGCAAGCCAAATGCCAAGCGCAGCTGGCCGCCCAGCAGGGCAATCTGGAAACCGGCAAGCTGCTCGGCCAGATGCTAGGCAACGAAAAACTCAGCAATGTGCTGAATCAGGTCGAAGACGGCTGCGCTCAGTTGGACGCCGACGGCCTGGCAGCCAACGCAGCTGGCGACGACGCTGGAGCAGTGAATGAGAAGGTCCAGGCTGTCACCCAAGCCAAGGATGCGGTTCTCGGTCTGGGCAAGATGTTCGGCAAGTAAGCCCCCCGACGCGCTAATGAAAACGCCCGCAGATGCGGGCGTTTTCATTGCGGGCTAGTTCTTCAACCGATAGCCGGTCTTGAATATCCACCACACCGCCAGCAGACAGGCGCCGAGGAAACCAAGAATCATCGCCAGGCTGACACCGACGCTGATGTCCGAGACGCCGTAGAAGCTCCAGCGAAAACCGCTGATCAGATACACCACCGGATTGAACAGGGTGACCTTCTGCCACAGCGGCGGCAGCATCTCGATGGAATAGAAACTGCCGCCGAGAAAGGCCAGCGGCGTGACGATCAGCGCCGGAACGATCTGCAGCTTCTCCCAGCCATCGGCCCAGATGCCGATGATAAAGCCGAACAGGCAGAAGGTGACCGCCGTCAGCACCAGGAACAGCGCCATCATCAGCGGGTGCTGGATTTCGTAATCGACGAACAGCCGTGCGGTGACAAGGATGATCACGCCGAGCACCAGCGACTTGGTCGCCGCCGCACCGACATAGCCGATGACGATCTCGACATAGGACACCGGCGCCGACAGCACCTCGTAGATGGTTCCGGAATAGCGCGGCATGTAAATGCCGAACGAGGCGTTGGAGATGCTCTCGGTGAGCAGCGCCATCATGATCAGGCCGGGGATGATGAACGCGCCGTAGGGGATGCCGTGCATCGCCTCCATGCGCGCGCCGATGGCCGAGCCGAAGACCACGAAGTACAGCGAGGTGGAGATCACCGGGGTAGCGATGCTCTGCAGCAGGGTGCGCCAGGTGCGCGCCAGTTCGAACAGGTAGATCGCGCGGATCGCGTAGAAATTCATGCGGGCTTTTCCTCAGCGACCGTGAACCAGATTGACGAAGATTTCTTCCAGCGAGCTCTGGCTCGACTGCAGATCCTTGAAGTCGATGCCGTGGGCCGCCAGGCGCCGGAGCAGCTCGGCGATGCCAGTGTCCTCATGCTGGGCGTCGAAGGTGAACACCAGCTGGTTGCCGGCATCGGTGAGCTCCAGCGGATAGCTGGCCAGTTCCGCGGGAATCTCGGCCAGCGGTCGCTGCAGATGCAGGGTCAGCTGCTTCTTGCCAAGCTTGTGCATCAGCACGTCCTTGTCCTCGACCAGAATGATCTCGCCGCGGCTGATCACCCCGATGCGGTCGGCCATTTCCTCGGCTTCTTCGATGTAGTGGGTAGTGAGGATGATGGTCACGCCACGCTCGCGCAGGCCGCGGACCATTTCCCACATGTCACGACGCAGCTCGACGTCGACGCCGGCGGTGGGCTCGTCGAGGAACAGGATCGACGGCTCGTGGGACAGCGCCTTGGCGATCATCACGCGGCGCTTCATGCCGCCGGAAAGCTCGAGGATGCGGGCATTGCGCTTGTCCCACAGCGACAAATCGCGCAACAGATTCTCCAGGAACGAATCGTCCGGCGCCTTGCCAAACAGGCCGCGCGAAAAACGCACCGTCGCCCAGACGCTTTCGAAGCCCTCGTTGAACAGCTCCTGCGGCACCAGGCCGATCTTCGAGCGGGCGGCGCGGTAGTCCTGAACGATGTCGTGGCCGTCGACCAGCACTCGCCCGCCGCCGGGGTTGACGATGCCGCAAATGATGCTGATCAACGTGGTCTTGCCGGCGCCGTTGGGTCCGAGCAGAGCGAATATCTCGCCCTTGTGGATCTCGAGGTCAATGCGCTTGAGCGCCGGGTGGCCGGAAGCGTAGGTCTTGGTGAGCTGCTCGATGGCGATCACTGGTTGCACGGGCTCGTCTCTTCGAGGAATCAGGGGCGGAATTGTAGAGAAAAACGTAACGCAGGGCGCCCGCCGCCTCCCAGTCACGATTCGTAGTGACCGTGATCATGGCGGCGTCGCGGCACTGCATACATGCTTGGAAGCGCTGGCACACGGGTCGCCAGCAAGGAGGCTTTCCCGAAATGAGACAGATAAAACTCACCTACGTCGCGCTGTTCGTCGGACTGACGCTGCTCTGGTTGCTGGTGGACGACTTCATCATGGCTCGCTACCAGTTCTGGCCGCTGCGCAAGGTACTGGTGCACTACAGCGGCGTGCTCGGCATCGTTGCGATGAGCGTGGCGATGGTGCTGGCGGCACGGCCACGGCGCTTCGAACGCTTCTTCGACGGCCTGGACAAGACCTATCGACTGCACAAGTGGCTTGGTATCAGCGCCCTGGTGATCGCCATCTTCCACTGGGGCTGGGGGCAGATACCGAAATGGCTGGTCGGCTTCGGCTGGCTAGAAAAGCCGGCGCGACGTGCCGGTGAGGGCCAGATGCATGAGGGCGTCTTTGCCCTGCTGCAGCGCTTTCGCGGCCTCGCCGAGACGATCGGCGAATGGGCCTTCTACGCGGCGGCGATTCTGATCGTACTGGCGCTGGTCAAAAGCTTCCCCTACCGCTGGTTCTTCAAGACGCACCGCTGGCTGGCGCTGGTCTATCTGGCTCTGGTGGCGCACTCGGTGGTGCTGACCCCGCCCGACTACTGGACCTCGACGCTGGGCCTGGTCCTCGCCGTGCTGATGGCTTCGGGTTCCGTCGCGGCCTGCATTTCGTTGTTGCGCCGCATCGGGCGCAAGCATCAGGTGGTCGGTCGCATAGAAAGCTTGACCCATCACCGCGAAAACCGCGTGCTGCGCGTCGATATCAAGCTCGACGGTCCCTGGCCGGGGCACAAGGCCGGGCAGTTCGCCTTCGTCACCTTCGACGACAAGGAAGGGCCGCACCCCTTCAGCCTGTCCTCAGCCTGGTGCAACGACGGCAAGCTGGCCTTCTCCATCAAGGGCCTTGGTGACTACACCCGCACCCTGCCGGACACCCTGAAGGTGGGCGATGCGGTGAAGGTCGAAGGGCCTTATGGCTGCTTCGACTTCCATAGCCGCAAGCCTCGGCAGATCTGGGTGGCCGGCGGCATCGGCATTGCGCCCTTCATTGGCCGCCTGCAGGCGCTCGCCGCGAGCGGCAAGGGCGACAACGTCGATCTGTTCTACTGCACCAGCGCGCCGGACCAGAGTTTCATCGAGCGTATCCGCGAGCTGGCCGCACGCGCCCGGGTGCGCCTGCACGTACTGGTAGCCAGCGAGGGCGGGCGCCTGACGCCCGAGCGCCTTCGCCAGTTGGCGCCGCAATGGCAGGACAGCGACGTCTGGTTCTGCGGCCCGGCGGGCTTCGGCGAGGATCTGAACAAGGACTTGCAACGCCACGGCCTGCCACCAAGAGACTTCCACCAGGAATTGTTCAATATGCGCTGACGCACGGTCGCGCCGCGTCGAGCCGGCGACAATGAGCTGGCCTTCAACGAGGGAGGCCAGACCAACTCATCAGAGCAAGGATGCTCGCCATGCAACGCCTGATCGCACTGTTATTGTGCCTTTTCTCGCCGCTTTGCCTCGCCGTCTGCCCCTGGAACGATGCGCGAGCGCAACAGGAAATCACCAGCCTCCAACGACAGCTGCAACACTGGGACGAGGCCTATCACCGCCGTGGCCTGTCGCTGGTGGATGACGAGATCTACGACCAGAGCCGGGCGCGCCTGCACGACTGGCAGCGTTGTTTCCCGAGCACCCTCGCGACTCCGAACCCATTGGCCGGGACCGACGGCCCGGTACGGCATCCGGTAATGCAGACCGGGCTGGCCAAGCTCGCCGACGAGCAGGCGGTCGCGGACTGGATCGCGCGTCGCGAAGATATTTGGATTCAACCGAAGGTGGACGGCGTGGCGGTCACCCTGGTCTATCGTGGCGGCCTGCTGCAGCAGGCCATCAGCCGCGGCGATGGTCACAGCGGACAGGACTGGACAGCCCACGTCCGGCAGCTGCCGGCGGTTCCGTCCCGGCTTGCAGCGCCTGGCGAGGTGATACTGCAGGGCGAACTCTACTGGCGTCTGGAGCGGCATGTGCAGGCGGAGTTTGGCAGCGCTGGCGCGCGCGGCCGTGTTGCCGGCGCCATGGCCAGCAACCGGCTGGACACCGATACGGCGGCGCAGATCGGCATTTTCGTCTGGGACTGGCCGAACGGGCCGGAGCAGATGACCCTCCGTCTGCAGCGGCTGGCCGCCATGGGGTTCAGCGACAGTCAGCGGTTCAGTCTTCCGCTACAGGGTCCCGCGCAAGCGCAGCATTGGCGCGAACAGTGGTATCGGCAACCGCTGCCGTTCGCCAGCGATGGCGTGGTGTTGCGCCAGGGCCGGCGACCGCCGGCAGAACGCTGGCAGGCCGAGCCGCACTGGGCCGCCGCCTGGAAATATCCCCTGCGTACAGCGGTGACCGAGGTTCGCGCCGTGGACTTTCGTATCGGTCGTACCGGCCGAATCACGCCGCTGCTGCGGCTAACTCCGGTAAGCCTGGATGACCGGCAGATCCGTACGCTCAGCCTCGGCTCGCTGGAGCGCTGGCGCGAACTGGATGTGCGCCCCCGCGACCAGGTCTCAGTTGCGCTCGCCGGGCATAGCATCCCGCAACTGGACTCGGTGGTCTGGCGCAGCACCGAACGGGCAGAGGTCGCGGCACCGGACCCATCGCAGTATCACGCGCACAGCTGCTGGCAGCCAACGCCGGGCTGTGAGCAGCAGTTCATCGCCCGTATGGTCTGGCTGAGCGGCAAGCAGGGGCTTGGCCTTGCCGGGGTAGGCCAAGGCAGTTGGCAGGCCCTGCTGGACGCCGGACTGCTGCCCGATCTGCTCGCCTGGCTGGAGCTGGACGCGGCGACGTTGCAACAGGTCCCTGGCATCGGCAAGTCGCGCGCCAGCAAGCTGGTCGCGAGCTTCGCTCTCGCCCGGCAGAGGCCAGCGGGCCGATGGCTCAAGGCGCTCGGCATGCCGGTCAATCTGCCGCTCACATTGCAGCCCGACTGGGACGTACTGGCGGCACGCAGCGTGGCGCAATGGCAGGCGGAACCGGGGGTTGGAAAGGCACGCGCAGAACAGTTGCATACCTTCTTTCATGCACCGGAGCTGCAGCTGCTGCGTCACAGGCTGCACGCTGTCGGTGTTTCGGGGTTTTGAAGGGACTTTCCCCCAATGTCGCGGTCGATAGGAGCTGGATAACAATTATGGAGGCGAGGCATGTCTTTGCGACATTGGCCGATTGCCCTGCTGATCGGCGCTACCGCCATCAGCCCGCTGGCTAGCGCGGCCCCCAACGCCGACAGCCAGTGCCACGACCAGCGCCAGGCCTTGCGCGAACAGCTGCAGCAGGCGCGCCTGCAGGGTGACAAGCTGCGCCAGACGCAACTCGACAGCGAACTGCAGGGCCTGACCGAGCAGTGCCAGGGCGTGGTTGCCCTGCACCCGCATCAAGTCGAATACGATCACACCAATCGCCAGGTTGAGCGGCGCGAGACGCTGCTACGTGAGGCCTTGGGCACCGGTGATGCCCAGCTGATCGAGCTGCGCCGCAATCAGCTGGCCAAGTCGCGGGAAAAGCTCGAATCGCTGCGCCGTTAGTAGGCGCGGAACTCCTTGTGGCAGGCTTCACAGGCATCCTCGACCCGCTGGAACGCCGGCGCCACGCTTTGTGCAGTAACCGGGGCGGAGGTCGTCACGCTCACCAGCGCAGCCGTGGTCGCTTCCAGTTCGCGGGCCATCTCCTTGAATCGCTCCTGACGCTGCCAGACGTCGTCACGCGCGTCGCTCTGCTCTTCCTTCACATCGGGATAATGCTGCCAAGGCTGCCGCGAGAGCTCGTCCAGCTTGGCCGCGCCTGCACTGAAGCCTTCGCCGTCGAACGGGATGCGCCCGCGCAGCATGCCGCCAAGGTCTTCCTTGGTATCGAGCATCGCCTGGTAGATCGCTTTGCGCTTGCCCAACGGGGAATTGGGGTCGACCCGGTCGCAGCCCGTCAGCGCCAGGACAGCAATCAGGGGCAAGCTCAGCAGACTCAGCTTCATGGTTCAACCACTCGTCGATGCAAAGCGCGGGATTATCCCCGTCCATGCGCGGTTGAACAAATCAGTCGGGTTTTGACTTCGTCAGCAAAGATTGCTCGGCAGGCTATTGGGCCCAGCTGCCGCCAGCGCTTTCGCAATCGATCTTGGCCTGGGCCCGATCACTGGCGTGATAGTGATAGGTGACGATCGTAGCATCGCCGCCCACCTGGCTGGGCAAGGTACCGTTCTTCGCCTGGGAGCCAGTGGCACGTTCGTTGGCCATCGTCTCCGCCGTCATCGGCGCGGTGCAGACACCGAAGTGGCCGTCGGGACAGCTGTCGCGGAGCTCGCGGCGCGAATTTCTCACGGCCTCATTGTCCTGGCAAACCCAGTCGATGGCGTCGTCCTTGTCCACGCCGTGGAATTCGAAACACTGCTCGGTCACCACTGGCGCAGGAACCGCGCCGGAGGTTTCGCTGTGCACGTAGCAGGATTTGGCGGCGGCAGGCAGGCTGAAGGCGCCGACAAGCAACACGGGCGCTAAGCGAAGCATGGGGTTCATGGCGGTCTCCTGAAACGGTTTCGCCCGGCAAGGGTCACCGAACCTGTAGCTTTCGACCCGCGCTCGCTCGCTGTAGTTCGCGCGGCGCGGGGTTGGGATTGCCGCGCGGCGCAGCTATAATCGCCGGGCTTTTCCCCGGTCGACTCCGCTTCGACCGTGCCCGCCACCCGTCCGAGGGGCGCTGCAGCAGGATGAAACCTGTCAGGCTCGGATGGGGCGTTTCCAGAACGCATCAACGGCGCCCATTCGCATCTATACGAATGGAGAACTCTTCGATGAGTGCTGTCATGACGCCTGCCGGTTTCACCGACTTCAAGGTCGCCGATATTTCCCTGGCTGCCTGGGGCCGCCGCGAAATCATCATCGCCGAATCCGAAATGCCCGCGCTGATGGGCCTGCGCAAGAAATACGCCGCCGAGCAGCCTCTCAAGGGCGCGAAGATCCTCGGCTGCATTCACATGACCATCCAGACCGCCGTGCTGATCGAGACGCTGATCGCGCTCGGCGCGGAAGTGCGTTGGTCGAGCTGCAACATCTTCTCCACCCAGGACCAGGCCGCTGCCGCCATCGCCGCTGCCGGCATCCCGGTGTTCGCCTGGAAGGGCGAGACCGAAGAAGAATACGAGTGGTGCATCGAGCAGACCATCCTCAAGGACGGCCAGCCGTGGGATGCCAACATGGTGCTGGACGACGGCGGTGACCTGACCCAGATCCTGCACGACAAGTATCCGCAGGTGCTCGAGCGCGTCCACGGCGTGACCGAGGAAACCACTACCGGCGTGCATCGCCTGCTCGACATGCTCAAGGGCGGCACGCTGAAGATCCCGGCGATCAACGTCAACGACTCGGTCACCAAGAGCAAGAACGACAACAAGTACGGCTGCCGTCACAGCCTGAACGATGCCATCAAGCGCGCCACCGACCATCTGCTGTCGGGCAAGCAGGCGCTGGTCGTCGGCTACGGCGACGTCGGCAAGGGCTCGGCACAGTCGCTGCGCCAGGAAGGCATGATCGTCAAGGTCTCCGAGGTCGATCCGATCTGCGCCATGCAGGCCTGCATGGATGGCTTCGAGCTGGTCTCCCCCTACAAGGACGGCATCAACGACGGCACCGAAGCCAGCGTCGATGCGGCCCTGCTGGGCAAGATCGACCTGATCGTCACCACCACCGGTAACGTCAACGTGTGCGACGCCGGCATGCTCAAGGCCCTGAAGAAGCGCGCCGTGGTGTGCAACATCGGCCACTTCGACAACGAGATCGACACCGCCTTCATGCGCGCCAACTGGGGCTGGGAAGAGGTCAAGCCGCAGGTGCACAAGATCCACCGCACCGGCAAGACCGTCGACCCGACCAACGACGACTACCTGATCCTGCTGGCCGAAGGCCGACTGGTGAATCTGGGCAACGCCACCGGTCACCCAAGCCGGATCATGGACGGTTCCTTCGCCAACCAGGTGCTGGCGCAGATCCACCTCTACAACGAGAAGTTCGCCGATCTGCCAGTGGCCGAGAAGAGCAAGAACGTCACCGTCATGGTGCTGCCGAAGAAGCTCGACGAGGAAGTGGCGCTGGAAATGGTCAAGGGCTTCGGTGGCGTGGTCACCCAGCTGACCACCAAGCAGGCGGAATACATCGGCGTGACCGTCGAAGGTCCGTTCAAGCCGGACAGCTACCGCTACTAAGCAGCTCATGCTGCTGGCGACGAACTGTGCCCTGCATTCGTCGCCAGCAGCCTGCAGCCCAAGGAATAACCGAATGACCGCTTTGAACCGCCCATCCATCAGCTTCGAGTTCTTTCCCACCAAGACCGAAGCCGGGCACGAAAAACTGCTGAACGTGGCTCGCCAGCTGGCCGGCTACCAACCCGATTTCTTCTCCTGCACTTACGGTGCCGGTGGCTCGACCCGTGACCGCACGCTCAACACCGTGCTGCAGCTCGACGGCGAGGTGAAGGTGCCGACCGCACCGCACCTGTCCTGCGTCGGCGACAGCAAGGCCGAGCTGCGCGAACTGCTGAACCTCTACAAGGATGCCGGTATCAAGCGCATCGTCGCCCTTCGCGGCGACCTGCCCTCCGGCATGGGCATGGCCAGCGGCGAGCTGCGCTACGCCAACGAACTGGTCGAGTTCATCCGCAGCGAAACCGGCGATCACTTCCATATCGAGATTGCCGCCTACCCGGAAATGCATCCGCAGGCGCGCAACTTCGAAGACGACCTGACCAACTTCGTGCGCAAGGCCAGGGCCGGCGCCGACAGTGCCATCACCCAGTACTTCTTCAATGCCGACTGCTACTTCTACTTCGTCGAGCGCGTGCGCAAACTCGGAGTGGAAACCCCGGTGGTGCCCGGCATCATGCCGATCACCAACTACAGCAAGCTGGCACGCTTCTCAGATGCCTGCGGTGCGGAGATTCCGCGTTGGGTGCGCAAGCAGCTCGAAAGCTATGGCGACGACATGCAGAGCATCCAGGCCTTCGGCGAGCAGGTCATCACCGAGATGTGCGAGAAGCTGCTGGCCGGCGGTGCGCCCGGCCTGCACTTCTATACGCTGAACCAGGCCGAGCCGAGCCTGGCGATCTGGAACAACCTCGGGCTGTCACGCTGAGCACCAACCGGCTCCGTAGAAATACGGAGCTGGCTAATGAACCCGTGACCTGCGACACTGTCAGAGCAATGCGGCGTTAACAGGCTCTGTTATACTCCGCGCTTCCGCCAGGCTTACGCCCGGATGCCGCCATATATGACCCGCGGCAGGACCGGACGGGATCGCACGCCAGTCGCGATTCGAGCCAGGCATGATCATCCCAGGGCCTCGCCCCTAACAAGACAGGATTACTCATGTCCTTTGCTTCCCTCGGTCTCTCCGAGGCTTTGGCCGGTGCCGTCGAGGCCGCCGGTTACACCCAGCCTACTCCCGTGCAACAGCGGGCCATTCCCGCCGTGTTGCAAGGCCGCGACCTGATGGTCGCCGCCCAGACCGGAACCGGTAAGACAGGCGGTTTCGCCCTGCCGGTACTCGAACTGCTGTTTCCGGGTGGTCACCCGGATCGTGAACACCGCTACGGCCCGAAACAGCCGCGCGTGCTGGTGCTGACACCGACCCGCGAGCTCGCCGCCCAGGTTCACGACAGTTTCAAGATCTACGCCCGCGATCTCCCCCTGAAGAGCACCTGCATCTTCGGTGGCGTCGGCATGAACCCGCAGATCCAGGCGGTTGCCAAGGGTCTTGACGTGCTGGTCGCCTGCCCAGGTCGCCTGCTCGACCTGGCCAACCAGAAAGCCATCGACCTGTCGCACGTGGAAATTCTCGTCCTCGACGAAGCCGACCGCATGCTCGACATGGGCTTCATCCATGACGTCAAGAAGGTCCTCGCCAAGCTGCCGGCCAAGCGCCAGAACCTGCTGTTCTCGGCGACCTTCTCCAAGGACATCACCGACCTCGCCGGCAAGCTGCTGCACAACCCCGAGCGCATCGAGGTCACGCCGCCGAACACTACCGTCGAGCGTATCGAGCAGCGAATGTTCCGCGTGGCTGCCAGCCACAAGCGCGCTCTGCTCGCGCACCTGATCACCCAGGGTGCCTGGGAGCAGGTGTTGGTCTTCACCCGCACCAAGCACGGCGCCAACCGTCTGGCCGAGTATCTGGAAAAGCACGGCCTGCCGGCTGCCGCGATTCATGGCAACAAGAGCCAGAACGCCCGCACCAAGGCTCTGGCTGACTTCAAGGCCAACCAGGTGCGCATCCTGGTCGCCACCGATATCGCCGCCCGCGGTCTGGATATCGACCAGCTGCCCCATGTGGTCAACTTCGAGCTGCCCAACGTCGAGGAAGACTACGTACACCGCATCGGCCGTACTGGCCGTGCCGGGCGCAGCGGTGAAGCCATTTCGCTGGTCGCGCCGGACGAGGAAAAGCTGCTCAAGGGCATCGAGCGCATGACCAAGCAGCGCATCCCTGAAGGCGATCTGATGGGCTTCGATGCCAGCGCCATCGAGACGGAGAAGCCGGAGGTGCGCGAACCGCGCCAGCCGCGTCCGCAGCGTGGCGAACGCAAGGCTCGCGCTGAGCGCGAAAAGCCGGCAGAGAAAGGCACCGAGCAGAAGGAACGCAACCGCCGCAGCCAGAGCAAGGCGCGCAAGCCTGCTCGCGATGGAGCCGCCAGTGAAGCGCAAACCGCTGCTCGACCTCCGCAGCTGCCGCCAAACCGTGCTCCGGACGAGTTTCTCGATGACGAAGTGGACAACTTCGGCAATCGTGTCGACTACGTCAGCCCGTATCAGAACAAGCAGAACCGCGGCCGGCGCCCTGGTGCTCCGGCTCCGGCTCCGGCTGGTGCCGCGCCACGTGCCGCCGGAGCCGCACGCCCTGGCGCTGCTGGTGCTCCCGCCGGCAAGGGCAAACGTCCGGGTACGGGCCAAGGCCAGGCGGCGCGCAGCGGCCAGCCGCGCAACGGCCAGCCACGGCGCAAGAACGACAGCCGACGGATCGAAGAGCCAGCCGTCGCGCGCCAGGAAGCTGCCAAGCCGCGTGAAAAGCAGCCAGTGATCATCCACAAGGAATCGAAGATCGATCGGCTGCCCAGTCTGGAGCAGCTCGAGCAGCTGCCGTCTCGCCCGCGTGGCGAAAAGCCGGCGCTGCTGACGCGCAACCGCGAGGCCTGAGCCGCGCCCGAAACAAAAACGCCGCCCATCGGGCGGCGTTTTTGTATCCACTCGACGACCGTCCCCAGAACCGGGGGCAGCCGTCGATGTCACTCAGCCCTCGGCAGGCGCCGCCTGTGGCATTCCCCGCCAACCGCCACCCAGGGCCTTGAACAGATTGACCTCGCTGGTCATCTGCGCGAGGCGATCGCTGATCAGCTGCTGCTGCACGCTGAACAACTGGCGCTGCGCATCGAGCACGGTCAGATAGCTGTCCACGCCGGTGCGATAACGGCGCTCGGCAAGGTTGTAGTAGTCCTCGCTGGTCGCCAGCAGATCCCGCTGCGCCTGCACCTGGCGGGTGTAGGTGGCCTGCGCCGCGAGACCATCGACCACTTCGCGGAATGCGGTCTGGATCGCCTTCTCGTATTGCGCGACCTGGATGTTCCTGCTGATCTCTGCGTAGTCCAGATTCGCCCGCAGCTGGCCGGCATTGAAGATCGGCACGCTGATGCTCGGCGAGAAACTCCAGTAACCGGAACCGCCGTCGAACAAGCCGGACAGCTCACGGCTGGCGGTCCCTGCCGCGCCGGTCAGGCTGATGCGCGGGAAAAAGGCCGCACGCGCGGCGCCGATGCTGGCATTGACCGCACGCAGCTGGTACTCCGCCTGGAGAATATCCGGGCGTTGCTGCAGCAGGTCCGAGGGCAACCCGACCGGCAACGTCGCCAGCTGGGTGCGCTCGAGACCTTCGCCGCTCGGCAGACCGGCCGGTAGGCTCTGGCCCAGGAGCAGGGTCAGGGCATTGCGGTCCTGCGCCACCAGGCGGGTGTACTGCTCGATGCTCACCCGCGCGCTGTCCACCGCACTGCGTGCCTGACGCAGTTCCAGCGCCGAGGCGACCCCGACATCGAAGCTGCGCTGGGTCAGGCCCAGGCTTTCCTCGTAGGTCTTGAGCGTGTCACGGGTGACCTGCAGCAGCGCCTGATCGGCCTGCAGCGTCAGCCAGGCATTGGCGACACTGGCGATCAGGCTGATCTGCGTGCTGCGCTGCGCGGCCTCGCTGGCGAAGAACTCTTCCAGGGCCTGGTCGCGCAGGCTGCGCAGGCGGCCGAACAGATCCAGTTCCCAGGACACGCCGAAGGTGGCGCTGTACTGACTGCTGATGGCCGGCTCGCCGCTCATGTTCAGATCGCCCGGTGTACGGCTGCGGGTGCCAGCGCCATCGGCGCTCACCGCCGGCAGCACATCGGCGCGCTGCACGCGGTACAGCGCACGGTAGGCATCGACGTTCAGCGCGGCGACGCGCAGGTCGCGGTTGTTCTCCAGCGCGACCTCGATCAGCTGCTGCAGCGCCGGATCACGGAAGAACTCGCGCCAGCCGAGCGCCTGCGCCCGAGCCTCGGGGGATGGCTTCGAATAGACTTCGCCCTGCGGCCAGTCGGCCGGGACCGGCGCATCCGGACGCTGATACTCGGGGATCAGCGAGCAGCCACTCAGCGCCGCCACGAGCGCCAGACTCAACAGAGACTTGTTCACAGCGAGTCCTCCTTCACACCTTCGTTGGCGGGCTTCGTGCGGTCGAAGATTGTGCAGATCATCACGTAGAACAACGGAATCCAGAAAATCGCCAGCACCGCAGCGGAGATCATCCCGCCGATCACGCCAGTACCGATGGCGTGCTTACTGCCCGCGCCAGCCCCGGAAGCAAGCGCCAGCGGCACCACCCCGAGAATGAACGCCAGCGACGTCATGATGATCGGCCGCAGACGCATGCGACATGCCTGCAATGCCGCATCGACATGGCTCATGCCCTGCTCGTGCAGCGCCTTGGCGAACTCCACGATAAGGATCGCGTTACGCGCCGACAGACCAATGGTAGTGACCAGGCCCACCTGGAAGAACACCTCGTTGGAAAGGCCGCGCAGCAGCGTAAAGGCAAGCGCACCGACGATGCCAAGCGGCACCACCAGCATGACCGAGAACGGAATCGACCAGCTCTCGTACAAGGCCGCCAGGCAGAGGAACACCACCAGCAGCGACAGGGCGTAAAGCGCCAGCGTCTGCGAGCCGGCCAGCCGCTCCTCGTAGGATTGCCCGGTCCAGGAATAGCCCACCCCCGGCGGCAGCTGAGCGGCGATGCGCTCCACCTCGGCCATGGCATCACCCGAGCTGTAGCCGGGCGCCGGCTCGCCGAGCATCTCGATCGCGCTGACGCCGTTGTAGCGGGACAGCTTCGGCGAACCGTAAGTCCATTCGCCGCTGGCAAAGGCGCTGAACGGCACCATCTCGCCGGCATCGTTACGCACATACCACTTCTGCAAATCCTCAGGGCTCATGCGCGCGTCCGGAACGCCCTGCAAATACACCTTCTTCACCCGCCCTCGATCGATAAAGTCATTGACGTAGCGCCCACCCCAGGCGATCGACAGGGTGCTGTTGATCGCCGCCAGCGAAACGCCCAGTGCCCGCGCCTTTTCATCGTCGATAAGCACCTGATACTGCGGTTCGTCGCGCAGGGTATTGGGCCGCACCCGGGTCAGCACCGGACTCTGGCTGGCCAGCTGCATGAACTTGTCGCGGGCCTGCTGCAGCACTTCCTGGCCAACGCCGGCGCGGTCCTGCAGGAACAGGTTGAAACCGGTGGCGTTACCCAGCTCCATCACCGCCGGCGGCGCAAAGGCGAATACCTGAGCGTCACGGAAACTGGCGAAATGTTGCTGCGCACGCTGAGCCAGGGCGAATACGCCGTCCTCCTCGTTGGTCCGCTCGCTCCAAGGCTTCAGGCTGATGAAGGCGATACCCGAGCTCTGACCGCGGCCGGCGAAGCTGAAGCCGGTCACGGTAAAGACGGAACGAACGATGTCGCCCTCCTCTTCCAGCAGATAGCTGCGCATGGCGTCGATGCTCTGCTGGGTGCGCTCGGCAGTCGAGCCCGACGGGGTCATGACCTGAGCGAACAGGACGCCCTGGTCCTCTTCCGGCAGGAAGGCGCTGGGAATGCGGTTGAACAGCACCACCATGACGCCGACGATCAGCACATACAGCAGCAGGAACGGCGCCTTGCGCTTGAGCACGGCTTTCACACCGCGCTCATAGCCATTGACGCTGCGCTCGAAGGAGCGATTGAACCAGCCGAAGAAACCGCGTTTCTCGTGATGGTCGCCCTTGTCGATCGGCTTCAGCAATGTGGCACACAGCGCTGGCGTGAAGATCAGCGCCATCAGCACCGAGAGCACCATCGCCGATACGATGGTGATCGAGAACTGCCGGTAGATGACCCCGGTCGAGCCTCCGAAGAAGGCCATCGGCAGCAGTACCGCCGACAGCACCACACCAATGCCGATCAGCGCGCCCTGGATCTGGCCCATGGACTTGCGCGTCGCCTCCAGAGGCGAGAGCCCTTCTTCGCGCATCACCCGCTCGACGTTTTCCACCACCACGATGGCGTCGTCGACCAGCAGGCCGATGGCCAGGATCATGGCGAACATGGTCAGCGTGTTGATGCTGAAGCCGAACACCGCCAGCACGCCGAAGGTGCCCAGCAGCACCACCGGTACCGCGAGCGTCGGAACCAGCGTCGCGCGGAAGTTCTGCAGGAACAGGTACATCACCAGAAACACCAGCACGAACGCTTCGAGCAGCGTTTGCATGACACCGGTGATGGAGGCGGAGATGACCGGCGTAGTGTCGTACGGGTAGACCACATCGACGCCCGGCGGGAAGAACGGCTTGAGCTCGTCGATGGTCTTGCGCACGCCTTCGACAGTATCCAGCGCGTTGGCGCCAGTGGCCAGTTTCAACGCCAGGCCGGCAGCCGGCTTGCCGTTGAAATGCGCGCTGACCGAGTAGTTCTCACCGCCCAGCTCGACCTTGGCGACATCACCCAGACGCACCTGCGAGCCGTCGCTGTTGACCTTGAGCAGGATGTTGCGGAACTGCTCCGGAGTCTGCAGACGGGTCTTGCCGATCACCGTGGCGTTGAGCTGCTGCCCGGGCAGCGCCGGCAAGCCACCCAACTGGCCGGAAGACACCTGGACGTTCTGCGCCTGGATCGCCGAGCTGACATCCTCCGGCGTCAGGCTGAAGTTGTTCAGCTTCGCCGGATCGAGCCAGATGCGCATCGCGTACTGGGCACCGAACACCTGGAAGTCGCCCACACCCTTGGTCCGCGAGATCGGGTCCTGCATGTTGGCGACGATGTAGTTGGCCAGGTCGCGTTGATCCAGACTGCCGTCAGTCGATACCAGACCGATGATGATGAGGAAGTTGCGCACGGCCTTGGTGACGCGGATGCCCTGTTGCTGAACCTCTTGCGGCAGCAGCGGCGTTGCCAGCTGCAGCTTGTTCTGCACCTGGACCTGAGCGATATCGGGGTTGGTGCCCTGATCGAAGGTCACGGTGATTTCCATGCTCCCGTCGGAGTTACTCGACGAACTGATGTAGCGCAGCCCGTCGATACCGTTGAGCTGTTGTTCGATGACCTGCACCACGGTGTCCTGCACGGTCTGTGCAGAGGCGCCCGGGTAGGTCACCGAGATACCGACCGCGGGTGGGGCGATGCTCGGATACTGGTTGACCGGCAGGTTGAGGATGGACAGGCCGCCGGCGAGCATGATCACCAGAGCAATCACCCAGGCGAAGATCGGCCGGTCGATAAAGAAGTTGGACATGACTAGGAACCCCTCAGCCTTCTTGGCCTTGGGGTTGTGCAGACACCCCACCGCGATTATCGACATTGGTAGCCGGAGCCACCTCGACCTCGACCCCCGGCCGGATGAACTGCAGGCCTTCGGTGATCACGCGATCGCCCGGCTGCAGGCCTTCGCCGACCAGCCAGCGATTGCCCACGGCGCGCTCGGTCTTGATCGGGCGCACTTCCACCTTGTTCTCGGCATTGACCACCATGGCGGTCGGGTCACCCTTGGTGTTGCGCGTGACGCCCTGCTGCGGAACCAGGATCGCCTCGCTCTTCATGCCGGCCACCAGCTGCGCATGGACGAACATGCCCGGCAGCAGATTCTTGTCCGGATTCGGGAATACGGCGCGCAGCGTCACCGAGCCGGTACCGGCATCCACCGTGACTTCGCTGAATTCGAGTTTGCCTTCGTGACCGTAATCGCTGCCATCCTCCAGTTTGAGGGTGACCTTGGCCGCGTTATCGCCAGACTTCTGCAGACGACCCTCGGCCAGGTCGCGCCGCAGCGCTAGCAGGTCTCGGGCCGGCTGGGTCACGTCGACATAGATCGGGTCAAGCTGCTGAATGGTCGCCAGTTCCTGCGCCTGACCGTTGCTGACCAGCGCACCCTCGGTCACCGCGGAACGGCCGATCCGGCCGGAAATCGGCGCCAGCACCTTGGTGTAGCGCACGTCGATCCGCGCGCGCTCCAGCTCCGCTTCGGCCTGCAGGCTGGTGGCCCGCGCCTCGTCATAGGCCTGCTTACTGACGGCCTGATCCTTGACCAGCTCGGCGTAGCGGTCGGCCAGCGACTTGCTGGACGCCACGCTCGCCTGGGCGCTCTTCAACGTGGCTTCGTATACCGATGGATCAATCTGATACAGCTGCTGCCCGGCCTTTACGTCACTGCCTTCGGTAAACAGGCGTTTCTGGATGATGCCGTTGACCTGCGGTCGCACCTCGGCGATGCGGTAGGCGCGGGTACGCCCGGGCAGCTCGGTGGTTACCGCGAACGGCTCTGCCTGCAGGGTCACGATACCCACCTTGGGCTTCTGCTGGGCCGGTGGGGCGGCTTCTTCCTGACAGCCGGCCAGGAAAACAGCCATGGCGAGAATGGACATCAGGGCAGCATTGGCTGACTTGATTGGCATGGTTAGACCTCTTGAAAACCTGGCAGGCGGGAGTGGGCAACAGCACACCGCAGACGCGGAGAGCGTAAAGGCCCGAAATATACTTACATCCATGACTGTCTGTAAACCTGAAAAGACTCGTCGGACCTGCTGCAAATATTGCAAAAGGTGTGTTCATAGGCCCGTTCGCCACAGCTTTGTCCGCTGCGCAATCCGCGCCGATACATAATCCAGGCAAACGCAGAACGTCGGCAAGATGCCGGCGTTCGGGTTCCACGGGGAGCGTTTACTTGCGCACACCTTCGACCGAGATGATCAGATCGACCGTTTGCGACGCCGGCTCGAGGTCCATCTTGATGTCGAAGTCCTTCAGCGTCAGCGTGGTACTGCCTTCGAAACCGGCACGGTAGCCACCCCAGGGATCATCACCTTCGCCGATGAACTTGGCAGAGATCACCACCGGCTTGGTCACGCCGTTGAGCGTCAGGTTGCCGGTGATGTCAGCAGTGCCGTCGCCGGTGGACTTCACCGAAGTCGACTCGAAGGTCGCTGCCGGGTGCTTGTCGACGTTGAGGAAGTCATCGCTGCGCAGGTGCTTGTCGCGCTCGGCGTGGTTGGTATCGACGCTGGCGGTCTTCAACGTGACGTTGACCTTGCTCGCTTCCGGCTTGTCCGCATCGAAGCTGAAGCTGCCATCGAAATCCTTGAACGTGCCCCACAGCCAGCTGTAGCCGAGGTGGCTGATCTTGAAATTGACGAAGGCGTGCTGGCCCTGCTTGTCGATGGCGTAGTCGGCAGCGAATGCCTGGCCACCGACCAGTGCGGAACCGAGGACCAGTGCGGCGAGGGTTTTCTTGAGCATCGATGGATTCTCCTATCGGGGGTGATTAACCGGCACTACGACCGAGCATGCGCTTGAGTGTCGCGTCGCGGTCGATGAAATGGTGTTTGAGCGCAGCCAGGGCGTGTACCACGGCGAAGATCACCAGCGCCCAGGAAGCGTATTCGTGAACAACCCCGGCGCTGTCGGCCTGATCGGGGATGGAAGTGATCAGCGCCGGCACCTCGAACAGGCCGAACACGCTGATCGGCCGGCCATCGGCGGTGGAGATCAGGTAACCCGAGATCATCACCAGGAACAGGCCGAGGTAGAGCAGGCTGTGACCAAGCCTGGCCGCGATCCGGGTCAGCCGCCCCTGACTCGCCAGCGGCGCCGGCGCAGGGCTGACGAAACGCCAGAGCACCCGCAGCAGCATGATCAGAAACAGCGCGATGCCAATGCTCTTGTGCAGGTCCGGCGCGGTGCGATACCAGCTGCTGTAGTAGTTCAGCCCAACCATCCAGAAGCCCAGGCCGAACAGACCGAATACGGCGATGGCCACCAACCAGTGCAAGGCAATGCTGGTCAGCCCATAGTTCGTTGAGGAGTTACGCCAGTGCATTGAGTCTTCCTTCAAATTCAGGCCTAGAAGCGTAGCCGGTTACCTATCGGAATAGAGCGCATTTTTTCGCTTTGAAACATCGAGTAAATCGATGACTGATCGCATAAGTCATGCCCCAGCGCTTCTGCTAGGCTTCGCGACTCATTGCGGAGGAGTAACGATGAGCCTGAACGACAGCTGGATGCAACGCGACCTTGCCGTACTCTGGCATCCCTGCACCCAGATGAAAGATCACGAGCAGCTGCCGCTGATTCCGATCCGCCGCGGCGAAGGCGTCTGGCTGGAGGATTTCGACGGCAAGCGATACCTGGACGCGGTCAGTTCCTGGTGGGTCAACGTCTTCGGCCATGCCAATCCGCGCATCAATCAGCGCATCAAGGATCAGGTCGACCAACTCGAGCACGTGATGCTGGCCGGCTTCAGTCATCAGCCGGTGGTGGAGCTGTCGGAGCGCCTGGTCGCCCTGACGCCGGCCGGACTGGACCGCGTCTTCTATACCGACAACGGTTCGACCGGTATCGAAGTGGCGCTGAAGATGAGCTTTCACTACTGGCGCAACAGCGGACGTGGCCAGAAGCAGCGCTTCGTCACCCTGACCAACAGCTATCACGGGGAAACCGTTGCCGCCATGTCGGTGGGCGATGTCGCCCTCTTCACCGACACCTACAAGCCGCTGCTGCTGGACACCTTCAAGGTGCCGAGCCCGGACTGCTACCTGCGACCTGAGGGTGTGAGCTGGGAAGAGCATTCGCGGCAGATGTTCGCGCACATGGAACAGACCCTTGCCGAGCACCACCAGGACATCGCCGCGGTCATCGTCGAACCGCTGATTCAGGGCGCCGGCGGCATGCGCATGTATCACCCGATATATCTGAAGCTGCTGCGCGAGGCCTGCGACCGCTACGAAGTGCACCTCATCCACGACGAGATCGCGGTCGGCTTCGGCCGCACCGGCAGCATGTTCGCCTGCGAGCAGGCCGGCATCACGCCAGACTTCCTCTGCCTGTCCAAAGCCTTGACCGGCGGCTATCTGCCGATGGCCGCAGTGCTCACCACCGACCGGATGTACCGGGCGTTCTACGACGACTATTCGACGCTGCGCGCCTTCCTCCATTCGCACACCTACACCGGCAACCCGCTGGCCTGCGCCGCGGCACTGGCGACGCTGGATATCTTCGCCGAAGACAACGTAATCGAAGCGAACAAGGCGCTGGCCGCGCGCATGGCCAGCGCCACCGCACACCTGGTCGAGCATCCGCACGTGGCCGAAGTCCGCCAGACCGGCATGGCACTGGCTATCGAGATGGTTCAGGACAAGGCCAGCCGCACGGCCTATCCCTGGCAGGAGCGTCGCGGCCTGAAGGTCTATCAGCACGCGATGGAGCGCGGAGCGCTGTTGCGCCCGCTCGGCAGTGTGGTGTATTTCCTGCCGCCCTATTGCATCACCGAGGAACAGATCGACTTTCTCGCGGCAGTCGCCACCGAGGGAATCGACATCGCCACCCGAGATGCCTCCGGGGTATCGGTCCCGGTCGGTCCATACCCAGGCTTCAGAGACCCGGGTTGATGTGGAGCATCGGCAGCCTGCGAGCCAGGCTGCCGATGCTTTAGACTTGCCGCTTCCAACTCGCCGCCTGCAGCTGCCTCCATGCGCCTATCCCGTTTTTTCATCGACGCCCCCCTTTCCCTTGGCCAGCACCCACTGCCTGACGCATCGGCCCACTACATCAGCAGGGTGCTGCGGCTTTCGGCCGGCAGCGCGGTTCAGCTGTTCGATGGTAGCGGCAGTGAATTTCGCGGCGAACTGCTGGAAGTCGGCAAGAAGTCCGTCACCGTCGAACTGCACGAACGCCTGACGGGGATGCCAGAGTCACCTCTACAGATCCACCTCGGGCAGGGTCTTTCCCGCGGCGAACGGATGGATTGGGCCATTCAGAAGGCCACCGAGCTAGGCGTAACGCAGATCACGCCCATCGTCAGCGAGCGTTGCGAAGTGCGCCTCAACGATGAGCGTGCCGACAAACGTCTGGCCCATTGGCGGCAGATCGCGATCAGCGCCTGCGAGCAATGCGGCCGGTCGGTGCTGCCGGTCATCCACCCGCCGATCAGCCTGCGTGACTGGTTGCCTGTCGAGGCAGACTTGAAGCTCGTGCTGCATCCAGTGGCCGCGCCGCTGACGAGCCATGCCAGACCGCAGACACTGGCTTTCCTGATCGGTCCGGAAGGAGGCTTGAGCGAGAGCGAAGTCGAACAAGCAGCCAATCAAGGGTTTCAGCCTGCTCAACTCGGCCCGCGAGTGCTGCGCACCGAGACCGCTCCGGTGGTGGCGCTGAGCGTGGCACAGCAGCTCTGGGGCGATTTCTGACGACGTACCGGGTGGCGGCCTCGATCAGATCAGGCCAGCATCGGCGAGCTTCTGCTCCAGACCGATCAGATCGGGGATTCGCGGCTGCACGTCGCCAAGGTTGACCGCATCCAGTTCGAGCGCGGCAAGCGTGACATCCGCGCGCGCGAGGCTGGCGTCGACCTTGATCGAGTGCGGGATGCCCTGCACCAGCAGCGCGATGAACTTGACGTGGTCGCGCCCACCAACCGCGTTGAGCACGGCAACCCGCGCCGAACTGCCAACCGGTTGTGCCTGGCCGCTGGACGCGGCCTCGAACGACAGCAGTGGTAGGCTCAGGTCACGCCACTGCACCTGCCCGAGAAACCATGCAGGCATGCCCTGCACCGCTTGCGGAGCGCGATAGGGAATCAGCTCGGCGACGGCCACGTTGGGCACCAGCAATACGCGATCGGCGAGCGGCATCAGCAGCCCGGTGAGGCTTTCCGCCTCCGGAGAAACGACCATTTGACTCATGAGTTATCCCGTTGAAAAGACGTGGCGGGCGTACCGACCTGGCTGACCAGATGATTGACCAAGGCTTGCGCCAGCTCGCGAGGGTCACCGCTGTAGGAGCTGTAGCCACCTTCGCGAAGATTGTCCGGCATACTTGAGCAGGCGCAGGAGTCGGCGCGCTGCGTCCAGACCCTGCCACCCTGACGCAGCACATATGCGGCCGCCGCACTGCCGTCGCTGCCCATGCCACTGAAGGCAATGACACCGCAACGCTGGCCGAACTGCTGGGCCAGATTCAGCATCATCTGGTCGATCGACGGGCTATACGGTTCAGGCCAGCAACGACCGTTCAGGCGGGTGCTGCCATCGGACTCGAACCCGAGTTCCTCTCCGATCGGCGCGATGATCACTTCTCCGCAGCGCACCGGCTGGCCAGGGCGCACCTGTTGAACTTGCCACTGACTATGTCGGCCAACGGCCTGGGACAACGCGGACTCGAAGCTGGCTTCGATATGCTGGGCATAGATGAAACCGACTGGCAGGCCGCCAGGCAGCGCGTCCAGGAAGGCCTTCACGGCTTCCGGCCCACCGAGCGAAGCCGCCAGCAGCCATACCTGGGTCGCCGCTTCACCGGCATGCAGCGCGCTATCAGCCAGCAGCGGCGGTAGCGTCAGGCGCTCGGGGCGTTGTCCTTCACCCTGCAGTACGTCCAGACGCGGCCCCACTGCCCGTGATGGGTCACCGATCAGGCGCTTCAGCTTGCTGAACAGGCTGCGCTCCCAACGTGGGTAGAACTCCGAATGCCGCTCCGGCGCATGCCCCTCACCGAACAGCACTCGCGTGGTGTCGCGCTCAAGCAACGCATCCACAAGAGGCGAATCTTCGGTCTGCGCCAGATCAACCAGCCAGAGATCGGCCTCGGTACTATCCAGGTCTGCCGGCTCGAGGCGCGCCGGGTCATTGTTCAATACCACCTGATAGCCACTGCCGGTCAAAGCCTGCTGCAGCACGTGACGCTGCAGAGAGGTGTCGGCGAGTACCGCAATGCGGGCGCAGAGAACGTCAGACATCGGCGTGGACCAAGCGCTGAATGGCCTCGAGCAACACCGATTCCTGATAGGGCTTGCCAAGGTATTCGTTGACGCCGATGGTCAGCGCGCGATCACGGTGCTTCTCGCCGGTACGCGAGGTGATCATGATGATCGGCAGATCCTTCAAACGCTCGTCGTGGCGAACCAGCGTGGCCACCTCGAAGCCGTCCATGCGCGGCATCTCGATATCCAGCAGCATGATGTCCGGCTTGCGCTCCTGCAGCTGAGTGATGGCATCCACCCCGTCCTTGGCGGTCAGAACGTTCATGCCATTGCGCTCCAGCAGACGACTGGTGACCTTGCGCACGGTGACCGAATCGTCAACCACCATGACCAGCGTCGGCCGTTCGGTTTCGACCTCGACCGGCTCCTGCACCTGATCGATAAGGCGCGGCTGTTGCAGCTGAATGAGCTGGTGCGCATGGAGCACACGGATGGTCGCCAGCAGGTCCAGAATCACCACGACCCGGCCATCGCCGAGGATGGTCGCGCCGGAAATGCCATGTACGCCGGCGAACTGCAGCCCAAGGCTCTTCACCACGATTTCACGAGAACCGGCGAGGCTGTCGACCTGTACCGCAACGCTGTGCTCTTTCGAGCGCACCAGGATCACCGGCAGCGGCAGACTCTGCCCCACCAGCTTGGGCTTCTGGCCGTTGTTCAAGAGATCGCCAAGATAACGCAGCTCGTAAGCCTGACCGGCATATTCGAAGCGCGGCGCATCCGGCTGGTAATAAGCTTCCAGCTCGTATGGCGAGACACGCACGATACCTTCGATGGTATTCAGCGGGATCGCATACAGATCCTCACCGGAATAAACCATCAGCGCGCGGTTCACCGACACTGTGAACGGCAGGCGAATCAGGAAGCGCGTGCCCTGACCGAGCGTCGACTCGATGCTCATCGACCCGCCGAGCTGCTTCACTTCCGAGTGCACCACGTCCATGCCCACGCCGCGTCCGGAGATCTGCGTGACGCGCTCCGCGGTGGAGAACCCGGCTTCGAGGATGAACTGCAGGATTTCATGCTCGGACAGGTCGCTATCGGCGGACATCAGCCCGCGCTCGATCGCCTTGCGCCGCACCGCGTCCAGATTGATGCCACCGCCGTCGTCGGCCAGCGTCAGCACGATATCGCCGCCCTCACGTGCCAGATCCAGGCGTATCACACCCTGCTCGGGCTTGCCGGCAGCGCGACGACGCTCGACCGGCTCGATGCCATGGTCCACGGCGTTGCGCAGCATGTGCTCCAGCGGCGCGACGATTCGCTCGAGCACGCTGCGGTCCATCTCACCGGTGGCATTGCCGACCATGAACTCCACCTGTTTGCCGAGCTCGCCAGCGACCTGCCGCACGATTCTGCGCAGGCGCGGCACCAGGCGCTCGAAAGGAACCATGCGGGTGCGCATGAGGCCTTCCTGTAGCTCGGTATTGACCCGAGCCTGCTGCAGCAGCAGCGTTTCAGCGTCGCGATTACGCGCAGCCAGCGTTTCCTTCAGATCGAGCAAGTCAGACGCTGACTCGAACAGTGCACGCGAAAGCTGTTGCAGCTGCGAATGGCGGTCCATTTCCAGCGGGTCGAAATCGTCATAGCCGGCGCGCTCGGCTTCAGCCTGGTAACGGCTGAGAATCTGCGCCTGGGTTTCGGTATCCAATCGGCGCAGCTGGTCGCGCACCCGCTCGATGGTCGCTTCCATCTCGCCAAGGGTGAAGCCGACGTCGCTGACCTGCTGCTCGACTCGACCGCGGAAGATCGATGTTTCGCCCGCCAGGTTGACCAGACCCTCCAGCAGTTCTGCGGGAACCTTGACCAGCTCCTGCGGTGCCCGCCGCGCAGCGGCTTCCTGAGCGGCCAGCTGTGCGCGTCGAATGAATGGCAGCACCTTAGCCGGGCTGGTACTCGGCTTCGGCAAGGTACTGGCCGCGACGATCGGTTGTTCCAGAGCCACCGGCTCGCGCGGCAACTCTGGCTCGAGCTCCGGCGACTCAGGTTGCGAAGCGTAGCCTCCGTCGCTCGCCAGGCCCGCCCGAAGCAACTCGACATCCTTCAGCAGCGCGTCGTAGCCGTGCTGCACATCGAGAAACAGGCTATCCGGCCAGGGGGCGCCCTGCTGCTGCGCCTCGCTCAACCGCTGCTCCAGATCGTGGGCCATGTTGCCCAGTGCGGTCTGCCCAGCCAGCCGCGCACCGCCTTTCAGCGTGTGCAGCACACGGAGCATGTCAGCCAACGGAGCGGCATCCTCACGGCCGGCATCCCAGCGACCGAGCGCTGATTCCATTTCCTCCAGCAGGTCGTCAGCTTCCTCGACAAAGATGTCGAGAATTTCGGCTTCGGCAGACTGCTGCGCATCTTCCTGAGCGGCCTTCAGCGACACGCTGCTGGGAATGCTCAGTTGCTCATCGGGGTTGTTGCGAAAGTGGCGAATCGTCTCGATCAGCGCATCGCCCGATGGCACCGGTTGATGGGCCCGCACCGCCTCGAGCATTTCCGCCAGGCGGTCCTGGCAGGCCTGCAGAAGGCCGAACAATTCCGGACTGGCCCGGTAGCTACCGGCGCACAGGCCTTCGTAAAGAAACTCGAGCTCGTGGGAGAGATCACCGATTTCACGGATATCAGCCATCCGGGCCCCGCCCTTGAGGGTATGCAGATCGCGCTGCAATGCCTCAAGTTCGAAGCTGTTGTCGACATCCGCCATCCAGCGTTGCAAACCACCCGCAGCGCTCTCGATGAGGTCGAAACCCTCCTCGAGGAAGATCTCCACTAATTCGGGATCGCGCTCGACCGTGTCGTGCTCCTCGGCGGCCGGCACAGCTTCGAACGCTTCCGGCACCTCATCCAGCTCGGGAAGGCTGAGGTCGATCTCATCCAACTCTTCGCTGAACGGGATATCCGAAGCGCGTCTATCGTCCGCTGCAGTTTCGTTGTCGCCTTCATCCGCCTCGGCAGAAGTCTCATCGACATCGGGCAGCGGCAAATCAAACGCATCGGCGCTCAGCGGCTCATCCAGCGATTGCGCAGGATCGTTCTCCGGTCGGATCAGGTCAGCATCCGTATCCGCCTCGACCTCGGGTAGTGAGGTATCAGTAGCATCAACGCCGTCGAATGCCGGCAGAGCCCCCTGACGGAAGGCTTTCATCGACTCGATGAGTGCATCAGCACTGCTCATCGGCGTCTCACGCTGCAGCTGCTCGAGCTGCAGCGCCAGATGATCGTGGCTACGCTGCAACAGCGCTGCAAGCGGGGCGGAATGGACGTAGCGACCGTCGGAGAGCCCCTCGTAAAGCGACTCCAGCTCATGGGCCAGGTCGCCGATCGGACAGATTGCTGCCATCCGGGCGCCGCCCTTGAGCGTGTGAAGGTCGCGCAGCAGAGCCGAGAGCGCCATCTGGTTCGCTGGATCAGCGAGCCAGCGATCCAGCGCATGGCCGGCGCTTTCCATCAGGTCGACGGCTTCGTCGAGAAAGATCTCAACCATTTCGTGATCGAGATCGTCCTGCGCCTCGTCTTGCGGGGCTTGTTCTTCGGGCCAGGCTTCGGCTTCGGCTTCGGCTTCGGCTTCGGCTTCGGCTTCGGCGGGCAATTCTGTCAGCGAAACCTCGCCAGGAGCAGCAACCGGCACGGGGTCGCCCGGCTGCTCCAGAACCAATGGATCAATGGCTTCGGCGAGCAGTGCTTCGAGCCGCGCCACCAACTCCGACTGCTCACTCACCTGCAGCGCGGCAGCTACCTGATCCATCATGCCGACCAGCGCTTCATGGCCCTGCTCGACGTCGTCGAAGAAGCGCTCGCTAACAGCCAGTCGCCCCTCCTCAACCACCGCGTACAAACGCAGCAGCACCTGGCACAACGCCTCCATCTGCGGCAGGTCGGCCATCTTCGCGCCCTGTCCGAGCGTGGTCAGCTCCTGCAGCAGAGCGGAGAGTTCCTGACGCTCGGCAGGATGCTCGCGCCAGCTGCGCAGCAAATCTTCGGCATCCAGCAGGATGTCCATGCCTTCAGAGAGGAACAGCGCGATCACGCTCGGATCGCGGGCCTCACCAGCATCGTTATGCTGGCGGGCGCCGGCTTCGACCAGTCTGGCCTGATGCAGGGCGTGCACCTTGGCCAGGAAACCCGGGGCGCCTTCTATCGGCGCCAACGGTTCGTGATCGAGATTGGCCAGCCCCTGGCGTAACAACAGCTCGGCCTCATGCAGCAGCTCGGCTTCGGCCAGATCCATCTGGATCAGGTTGGTCTTGAATTCCTTGACCATCTTCTCCAGGGGCGTTGCGATTTCCGCCACCGGCAGGATGCCGGCCATGTGCGCACTGCCCTTGAGCGTGTGCAAGGCACGTTGCAGTGCATCGGTCACCGGCTGCGGCAGGCGCTGGGCGCAATCGGCGAGAAAACTGACCAGCGTGGTCAGATGCGATTCGGCTTCGTTGCGAAAAATTTCCAGCAACTGGGGGTCCAGTGCGTCGTCATCGTCTTGCGGCGCCGCGGACGGGGCAGGCTCGTCCGCAATCGCAGCAGGCGTCTCGGCAGGCTGCGAAAGTACCACTGACTGCCCCTTGGCCAGGGCATGCGCTGCTGCCGCAAGGTGATCGACGTCATCACGCTGGCGCTGGGCCTTGGCCGCGAACTCATCGACGAGGGCTGGCATGAGTGCAACGACATCGTTAACGACCTGCCTCACCGCGTCGGTCGGCTGGATGCTGCGATCGAGAACACGATTGAGCAGATTCTCGATGGACCACGCCAACTCGCCGATGACCAGTGCACGCACCATCCGCCCACTGCCCTTGAGCGTGTGGAATGCACGTCGCACTTCGCCCAGGGCATCCTTGTTGTCACTGTCGGCAAGCCAGAGTGGCAACTGCTCGCCAATCGCCTCCAGAACTTCTGCCGCTTCCTCGATGAAGACTTCCAGCAGGTCCTCGTCGACCGCTTCTTCGTCGGCAGGAGGTGGCAGGAGGCTAGGCGGTACATCCTGAGCAGGCGGGTTGATGGCTGCGACCGGCGCCGCCATGACTTCCTCAAGGCTGAGTACAGGCTCGACTTCCACCTGCAGGCTTTCAGGTTCGGAATAATCTGGCAGGCTCACTTCCGGAAGATCGAGCTCGGCGACCTGCGCATCGCTCCACTCGCCCAGGTCCGACTCATCTTCAAGTGAGTCTGGAGGCGTTTCGGGCGCCGGCATCTCTTCTGGCAGGTTGAAAATGATTTCTTCATCGCCGGACAGGTCTTCCAGCGTCCACTCGCTTTCCTCGGCCTCCGCCGCGATCTCCGCATCACGGCTCTCGAGTGGCGCTTGCGCCTCGCTTAAGAAATCAGGGTCCATCGGTGCCGGAGATTCTTCCTGGTCGACCGCAACGGAGTCGAACGCTTCCAGACTTGCGTCCGGCTCCTCAGGCAGCACTTCGATCTCGTCCAGCGGATCGGCGAATTCGTTCTCGAGCGCCGCGACCTTCATCGGTGCATTTGCATGTCCCAGCGAGTAGCCGAGGTTCTGCAGGCTTTCTTCGGCCACATCCAGAATCAGATCGCCCTGGGTGCCGCAATCCTCGGACAGTCGCTCGAGGTAATACTCGACGCTGGTGATCGCGTCAGCCAGGGTATCCAGGCTCTGCCAGTCCGGCACAGCCTGTCGCGCCAGAAGCTGATCCTGGATGTAGCCATTGCAGGCTTGCAGCAGGGCCGCAGCACGCTCCAGGGGAATCATCGCCAGACCGCCGCGAACCTGAGTGAGCAGATCCGGCACCCGGGCCAGATGCTCGTGGTTCCATTGCGAGGCAATGAATTCGATGATTGCATCCTTGGCCTGCTCCAGCCCGTTACGCGCTTCGCGAATGACTAACTGGTGAATCTGGGCAACATCGGTGGTCGGCAGGTGGCTTGCTTCGCTGCGCTCCTCCGCGGGACCGCCGACCATGCCGGCCAGCGTGGCCTCGACATAGAGCAACGCACCGGCGATATCCATCAGGATGGCGTCGTCGGGCGCCTGCTGCCCCTGCGCTACGGACTGGACGAGGACGATCTGATCGAGAATGATCTTGCGCGGTTGAGCGAAGCCGAGCACTGCCAAGGTATCGGCGATCTGCTTGAGCGGGACCTCGAGGCTGGACAGCTCGGCAATGACCTTGCGATCGCTGCGCACGAACAGGTCCAGGCTGTCCTTAACCCGCACCAGCTCTTCACAAAGGGCAGCGACCACCGAGCGCATCGCGCCACGGTCGGGGCCAGCCAGCTGAGCACGCTCCTGATCGACCACGGCGCTGTCTGGCAGCGCTTCGTCGAGGCGGTAAAGCTGCTTTAACGCCTGGATACGGGGCGTCTGCCCCGGCGCCTTGGCGACGTAGAAGAGCAGGTTCTTGATCAGCTCATCGGGCGCCGCCTGATTTAGGCCATCAGCGCCTTCCTCGACCAACCGCTTGAGCTGCTTGTCTACCTGTCGCAACAAGGTGCGGACGGAGGTGCCGTTGCTCACGCCGCCACTGGCCAGGCCTTCGACCATGCCCGAGGCGATCTGCCATAGCGCCGCCAGTGGCGCATCCTTGCAGAGCATTTCCAGTCGGGCGAATACCCGCGCCATGTAGCCGAGATTGGTCGGTAGGTCCTGGTTGCGAATCACCCCAACCAGCGCAACCTGCAGCATCTGGCGCAGCTTGCGCAGCAGGGCCGGCAGCTCGTTGGTACGCAGACGCTCGACCGACTCCTGGGAAAGCGCCGGCGTGCGTCCGGATAGGTCGGGTGAAAATAGGCTGGTTTCAGAAAGCAGCTTTTCACCGCGAGCGGCGCGCAGGTCGTTAAGCAGCGGCAGCACCACCATCGGCAGGTCGCGGCGCGCACTCTGAATGCGGTCCAGATAGGCAGGCAGCTGCAGGATGGCCTGCATCATCACCTCGAGCGCCTCGCCCTGATTGGCCACCCGCTCGTCGAGCAGGGCCCGCGCCAGCTGCTCCATTTCCTCGGCGAGCAATGCTGCGCCGAAGAACTCCACCATCTGCAGAGTGCCGTGGACCTGATGCACATAGGTCAGGCAAAAGCGCATCCGGGTCGAGTCCTGTGGGTTCTCGACGAACGCCTCCAGAGCCTGACGCGCCTGCTTAAGCGTCTCGGCAATCTCGCCTTTCACCCACTCCAGGGCGACATAATCGTGCCGATCACCCATAGCGACTCCGCTCATAAACTTTTCCGGGTAAAAGCCAGAACCTGATCGTTGGCCACCGGAAGCAAGCCCGGATGCTGCCAACCGACCACTTCACCTACACCGATCACCAACAATCCCCCCGGAGCCAGGCAATCTGCCAGGCGATTGAGGATTTCTCGGCGACGCCAGCGGCGGAAATAGATCAGCAGGTTCTGACAGAAAATAACGTCCATGCTGGAAACGGGCGAGTTCGCCAGTTCCAGCACATTGAGCCTTGCAAAGCACACACGTGCGGCCAGGCCGGGAATCACTTGAAAACGATCATCGGATAGCGACAGGAAATAACGCTCACGCAACGCCGGTTCGACCTGCTCCAGCTTGCGCGCGCTGTAGACCGCTGTTCGGGACTTGGCCAGCGCGCTCAGACTGATATCCGTACCGGTGACCCCGAAGCTGCCGTCGAATTCGCGTCCCGCCAGCGCCTCGGCGGTGGCCATGGCTAGCGAGTACGTCTCTTCACCACTTGCGCAACCAACGCTCCACAGCGCCAGGGGTCGCTTGATCGACTCCTGCTCCAGACGCTGGCGCAAGTAGGTTTCGAGCAGATCAAAAGAAGCGGGATGACGGAAGAAACGTGTTTCCTGAACGGTCAGCCTGTCCATGAGAGTCGACCACTCGACAGCACCACGGGGGCCGGAGGTGACCTGCCGATAGTAGCTGGCATAGTCGGGAGCACCGACCTCGCGCATGCGAGCGCTCAGATTGGTCTGCAGGAAGCTGCGCCTGCGTTCGCTGACGACCATGCCGGAGCGCTCTTCGAGGAGCGTCTGCCAGTCATGGAATTCCGCCGGCGACATATCGGCCAAGGGCTCCAATGCCCAGTCAAACCTCGGCTGCATGCCCTGCCCCTCGCTCATGATCATCGGCGGCAGCCATCAGATGACTGCCGCACTGCTCAAGTCAGGCCTGATCCGGAGCATCCGGCAGGGTAAAGCCGGAAACGGAATGGCGCATCTCGTTGGCCATCTTGGCCAAATTACCGATGCTCTTGGCCGTAGCGGTTGTACCCGACGAGGTCTGCGAGGTGATCTCCTGGATCACGTTCATGGTGTTGGAGATGTGGCCGGCCGAAGAAGCCTGCTGGCGTGCCGCGTTGGAGATGTTCTGGATCAGCGCCGCAAGCGTCTTCGATACCTTCTCGATCTCTTCCAGTGCCACACCGGCGTCCTGCGCCAGACGCGCACCGCGCACCACTTCGGAAGTGGTCTGTTCCATCGAGATGACCGCCTCGTTGGTGTCGGTCTGAATGGTCTTTACCAGTGCCTCGATCTGCTTGGTCGCCGCGGAAGAGCGTTCAGCCAGGCGCTGTACTTCGTCCGCTACCACGGCGAAGCCGCGGCCTGCGTCGCCCGCCATGGATGCCTGGATCGCCGCGTTGAGTGCAAGGATGTTGGTCTGGTCGGCAATGTCGTTAATCAGGCTGACGATGTCACCGATCTCCTGGGACGACTCACCGAGACGCTTGATCCGCTTGGACGTATCCTGGATCTGCTCGCGAATGTTGTCCATGCCGGTGATGGTGTTGTGCACCACCTCGTTGCCCTTGTTGGCAATGGCTACCGAACGTTCTGCTACCGCCGAGGATTCCGCGGCGTTGGCCGATACCTGGTCAATGGAAACCGCCATTTCGTTGATGGCAGCAGAAGCACCGGCAATTTCCTGGGCCTGGTGTTCGGAGGCCTCGGCGAGGTGCATTGCAGTCGCCTGGGTTTCCTGCGCAGCGCCCGATACCTGAACAGCGGTCTGGTTGATGGTGGCTACCAGTTCGCGCAGCTGGTCGATGGAGTAGTTGATCGAGTCGGCAATCGCACCGGTGAAGTCTTCGGTAACGGTCGCGGCCACCGTAAGGTCACCGTCTGCGAGGTCGCCGATTTCATCGAGCAGTCGCAGAATCGCAGCCTGGTTACGCTCGTTCTTCTCAGCGGTTTCGCTCAGGCGGCGGCGTGCTTCCTGAACCATTACCAGACCAATCAGGATGATCGAGGCCAGCGCAATGGCGCCCAGCACGTAACCGAGGATGGTGTTGAGATAACGGGCATCGGCGCGGCTCTGCAGGCCTTGCGACAGCGCGGAGGTCTTGTCGAGCAGGGTCTGCGAAACCTCGAAGATGCTGTTCGCCGACTCGCGCACCTGGAACAGTTCAGGCGACGTTTCGAGAATTTCGTCCACCGATCCGGATACGAACTGGAAGAGCTCAGCGATCTCCGAGAGACGATCCAGCGCCTCTTCGTCGGCCACCGCAGTGATGCCCATGGCGACGTTGCCTTCGATCATCGCATTCAGGACTCGACCGAACAGACTGGCATCACGACCGAACATATCGGCCGCCTGTACCGAGTCCTGGTCACCGGACAGCACCTTGTTCACCGAACCGAGGATACGCTCGGCCAGCAGCGACTGGCGCTGGGCAACCGAAACCTGAGCTGCTGGCGCACCACTTTCCAGCAGGATGTCGACGACCTCCTCGTACTCGACCTGGAGCTGAGGAATGGTTTCGGCGAGGGTGCTGGCTACCTGGTGGAGCGACAGGACAGTCTGCTCACTGGCCAGGATGGCGTCGGTATCGCGACGCAGCGTGTTCCAGTCCTGCTCCACCGCGTTGACTTCATCGCGCAACGATTCGGGAACCGCCGGCAGACCGATGTTCTCGTTTCCTTGCGAGAGATAGGCCCAGCGCTGGTTGAACTCGTTCCGGGCCTGCTTCAGAGACGCGAACGCCTCCTGCGTGCCGGTCGCCGCTTCCACGGCATCCTTGGCGATCTGCTGGGACAGTACGCGCAGCTCTCCTGCGTGAGCGATGTATTCGTTATCGTGATCGGCCTGAGTGTTGACGTACGCGAAGTTCGCGAACAGCAGCACGATCGATACGATCAGCACGATAAACAAACCGGTGGTCAGCGTATTGCTGCGCACCCCGCTCAACAAAGCATTAGCATTCATTTTGATCATTATCCGGCCCCCGCCTGGACCCCCGTCGTTTCCATCCAAGAACCAAAAGGCCGACCTTGGTCGACCCACCTACAACTAAAACGCGACGTCCAGAAACGCCTGATGCGTAGCCAATGCGTGCGGGCTGAAGACCAGCCAGGGCTGCTCGCGCTGGAACACACCATGAATGAATGGCTGAATCGATGCCTCGATCGGAGGCAACTCCTCCGAGAAGGTTTCCACCGCGAAATGCTGCATGCCGAAGACTTCATCGACAGTCAGTCCGGCGAACACTTCCTGGTGATCCACCACCAGCACCCTGCGCTGCTTGCGCAGTGCCGAAAGCTCAAGCCCGAAATACCCACAAAGGTCCATCACAGGCAACAATCTGCCGCGCACGTTCGACACGCCCTTTACCCAACTCTTGACGCCGGGAAGCAACGTATAGCGCGGCTCATGCAGGATTTCGCCAACCTCCCCCATTGGAGCGACGAACAAGCGCCCCCCCATCCGAAAGCCGATCCCTCCCCAGGTTTGCACGGCTTCCTGCTGAGAAGGCAGGCCTGCCGCGTACGTGCGGCAACGTTTATCTAGCTCCAGCAACTGCTGAAACGGCGATTGCATGTCAGGCATGCTGGCCACGTCCCTTTGTCCGAGTGTTGGCTACCGCGGCGTCAGCCCGCCAGAACGGCATTCAGGGTCTTCAGCAATGTGGCTTCGTCCACCGGCTTGGTCAGGTAATCCTTGGCGCCTTGGCGTTTGCCCCAGACCTTATCGGTTTCCTGATCCTTGGTGGTGACGATGATCACCGGAATGTGACTGGTTTCAGAATCTTTGGTCAGCTGGCGCGTCGCCTGAAAACCATTCAGCCCAGGCATGACGATATCCATCAGCACGGCATCCGGCTTTTCCTGGCGCGCCAGCGCGACGCCGTCAGCACCATTTTCTGCTTTAAGCACCACATGGCCATTCTTCTCCAGCATGGCGGTGAGCTTGTACATTTCGGTCGGCGAATCATCAACAATCAGAACGCGAGCCATGATTTCTCCATAGGAAGGCTTCAGCGGCAAACAATGCCGAACTTCAGGATGCTTGCTCCACCGGTGCGAAATCAGGGACATGCGCCTTGATCGCACCGAGCAGCTCTTCTTTGCTGAACGGCTTGGTGAGGTATTGATCGGATCCGACAATACGCCCTTTGGCCTTGTCGAACAGGCCATCTTTGGAAGACAGCATGATCACCGGCGTCGACTTGAAGGAACTGTTGTTCTTGATCAACGCACAGGTCTGATAACCGTCCAGCCTGGGCATCATAATATCGACAAAGATGATGCGGGGATGAGTATCCGCAATCTTGGCGAGCGCATCGAAACCGTCCACAGCGGTGATGACATCGCAACCTACCTTCTTCAGCAGGGTTTCAGCAGTGCGACGAATCGTTTTCGAATCGTCGATCACCATGACCTTCAAGCCCTCGGAGTGCTGTTCCATTTCGCCCTACCATCGCCTCGGTGAGTCGTAGTTTATCGTTATGTCAGTGCGCCGGAGGCCCTGCCACCGATGGGCTGCACCCAATCGCCGGACCTTTTTAGCACACTCCTCATGCACACGCTATCAACCGGAAAAGCATCCGGATTTTCCTTGACCCAGTGCACAACCACAGCCAATCTGCAGCGACATTTTGAGCCACTGGCGGCGCTTCGCCGCCCATTGCCGGAGAACACCCCATGACCGTTCGCGTCGGGATCATCATGGACCCTATCGCGCAGATCGCCTTCAAGAAGGACAGCTCGCTGGCCATGCTGCTGGCTGCCCAGGCGCGAGGCTGGACACTGTTCTACATGGAGCAGCGCGACCTATATCAGCTCGGCAATCAGGCCCGGGCGCGCATGTGCCCGCTGCGGGTATTCAACGACCCACAACATTGGTTCGAGAAGGATGGGGAGGTCGATGCGGCCCTGACTGATCTGGACGTGATCCTCATGCGCAAGGACCCGCCTTTCAACAGCGAGTATGTCTACGCAACCTATCTGCTGGAACTGGCGGAAAAGGCCGGAACGCTGGTGGTCAATCGACCGCAGAGCCTGCGCGACTGCAACGAGAAGTTCTTCGCCACCCAGTTTCCACAATGCACCCCACCGACACTGGTCAGTCGGCGCGCGGACATTCTCCGCGAGTTCGCCCGCGAGCACCGTGACATCATTCTCAAACCCCTCGACGAGATGGGCGGTGCATCGATCTTTCGTCATCGCGAGGGCGACCCGAATCTGTCGGTTATTCTCGAGGTTCTGACCGAGCATGGCAGCCGCCAAATCATGGCGCAGCGATACATTCCCGCGATCAAGGACGGCGACAAGCGCATCCTGATGATCGATGGCGAGCCGATCCCCTATTGCCTGGCGCGAATCCCCGCCACTGGCGAGACCCGCGGCAATCTGGCCGCGGGTGGTCGCGGCGTGGCACAGCCGCTGTCGGATCGCGACCGCGAGATTGCAGCGATCGTCGGCCCGGAACTACGCAAGCGCGGCTTGCTGTTCGTCGGCCTGGATGTGATCGGCGACTACCTCACCGAAATCAACATCACCAGCCCGACCTGCATCCGCGAAATCGACAATGCTTTCGATACCCGCATCGGCGAACGGCTCATGGACGCGATTGCGGCGAAGCTGCAAGGTTGAACCAGCTAACAGCTTTGAGCTTGGAGCTTGCGACTCCAAGCTCAAAGCCGGCAGACTGCGCGGCACTTCGAGCCGACCCGACCTGCGATGAACGCCGCTATCCGCCATCCCGTGCCTGAAACCACCCGAGTCCGCCCGGCGGACAGGCTCGGCTTCACGCTTTTTCTGGCTACCGCATTGCATCTAGCCTTGATTCTCGGGCTTGGCTTTACCCTCTCCGAGCCGAAGCAGATCAGCAAGACGCTGGAAATCACCCTGTCGACTTTCAAAAGCGAGGAGAAGCCCAAGGAAGCCGACTTCCTCGCCCAGGACAATCAGCAGGGCAGCGGCACGCTGGAGCACAAGGCCTCGCCGAAAACCACCGAGCAAGCGCAGTTCCAGGATACCGAGGTCCGCAAGGTCACCCCGCCGGCAGCACCGCCTCGCAGTACCCGGCCGGAACCGGCGAAGACCGTCGTCACCACTCGCAGCCCGCAGCGCGAAAAGGCCGACGTCAAGCAACAGACGCCACCGCAGCCCGAGCCGCAATCGGCCCCGGCATTCGACAGTTCACAGTTGAGCGCAGAGATCGCCAGCCTCGAAGCCGAGCTGGCGCAGGATGTCGAACGCTACGCCAAGCGACCCAGGGTCAGCCGGCAGAACAGTGCCGCCACCATGCGCGACATCAGCGCCTGGTACCGCGACGAATGGCGCAAGAAGGTCGAGCGCATCGGCAACCTCAACTATCCCGACGAGGCACGCCGCCAGCAGATCTACGGCAGCCTGCGCATGCTGGTGACCATCAACCGCGACGGCACCATCCAGGAGCTGCGCGTGATCGAGTCCTCCGGCAAGCCGGTGCTGGACGATGCCGCGCTGCGCATCGTGCGACTGGCAGCGCCTTTTGCGCCCTTCACCGGCGAACTGGCGCAGAAGTTCGACCAGGTGGAGATCATCCGCACCTGGCGTTTCGAGCGCGGCGACAGGCTTTCGAGTCGCTGAAATCGGCAGCCGGGCGAACCGTCGCACCTGTAGCCGGAACGCGGTGCAACGCTTAAGCTAACGCGCATGAAAAGCACCGCGCCCAGCTACCTCAAGCATCACTTCCTGATCGCCATGCCGCAGATGGCCGATCCGAACTTTGCCCAGACGCTGATCTACCTGATCGAACACGGCGCAGAAGGCGCCATGGGCCTGATCGTCAATCGCCCGAGCGGGCTGAGCCTGGCTGATGTGCTGGAGCAGCTGCGCCCGGACGAGCCGATCCCCCCACTCTGCCAGAGCCTGCCGATATTCTCCGGCGGCCCGGTGCAGACCGATCGCGGCTTCGTTCTGCATTCGCCCGACCAGCAATTCCAGGCCACCCTGTCCCTCGGACCGCTGGGCATGTCCACATCGCAGGATGTCCTGTTCGCCATTGCGGACGGCCAGGGGCCTGCCCGGCACTTCGTGGCACTAGGTTACGCCGGTTGGGAAGCGGGACAGCTGGAAGCCGAACTGGCCGACAATGCCTGGCTCAGCTGCCCCGCGGATACCGAGATCCTGTTCGACCTACCTTATGACCAACGTCTGAACGCCGCGGCAGCATCACTCGGCGTCGACCTGCGCCTGCTCAGCACCCAGGTCGGCCACGCATGAGTGCGCCGCGACTGCTGCTCGGCTTCGACTACGGCACCAAGCAGATCGGCGTCGCCGTCGGCCAGGTCATTACCGGGCAAGCACGTGAACTCTGCGTACTCAAGGCGCAGAACGGCGTGCCGGACTGGCAACAGATCGAGGCGCTGATGCGCGAATGGCAGCCCGATGCGCTGGTCGTCGGCCTGCCGCTGAACATGGACGGCACGCCCAGCGACATGAGTGCCCGCGCGGAAAAGTTCGCCCGCCGACTCAACGGTCGCTTCAACCTGCCGGTGCACACTCACGACGAACGCCTGACCACGTTCGAAGCCAAAGGCGAGCGTCTGCGCCAGGGCCAGCACGGCGGCTATCGCGATCGCCCGGTGGATGCCCTGGCCGCAGCCCTATTACTGGAAGGCTGGCTGAGCGATCACCCTGCCGCCTGATCCAGACCTGTAAGGAGACACAATGATTCTGCCCAATCCCGAACAGCTGCTGCCCGAGATGGTCGCCACACTGAAGCAGCACCTGATTGATCGCGACATCCAGGAGCCGCGCTTCATCGGTATCCGTACCGGCGGCGTCTGGGTGGCCCAGGCGCTGCTCGCAGCCCGCGCGCAGAACGAACCGCTCGGCATTCTCGACGTGTCCTTCTATCGCGACGACTTCACCCAGAAGGGCCTGCACCCGCAGGTGCAGCCGTCGGAGCTGCCTTTCGAGATCGAAGGCCAGCACCTGGTGCTGATCGATGACGTGCTGATGACCGGCCGCACCATCCGCGCCGCGCTCAATGAACTGTTCGACTACGGTCGTCCTGCCAGCGTAACGCTGGTCTGCCTGCTCGACCTGAACGCGCGTGAGCTGCCGATTCGCCCGGACGTGGTCGGCGCCACCCTGTCGCTGGCGCCCGAGCAGCGCATCAAGCTGATCGGACCGGAGCCATTGGCCCTCGAACAACAGATGGAAACCAGCGGCTCCTGAGCGAGCCGGCAAGTCCGCCCCACAGCCCCGCCAACCGAGATCCTGCGATGACGCCCACCGACGCCAAGCGCCCGCTACAGTTGAACGACCAAGGCCAGCTGCGCCATTTTCTCTCCCTCGACGGCCTGCCGCGCGAGTTGCTCACCGAGATCCTGGACACTGCCGATTCATTCCTCGAAGTCGGCGCACGGGCGGTGAAGAAGGTTCCACTGCTGCGCGGCAAAACCGTCTGCAACGTGTTCTTCGAGAACTCCACGCGCACCCGCACGACCTTCGAACTGGCGGCGCAGCGGTTGTCGGCAGACGTCATCACGCTGAATGTCTCGACCTCCTCCACGAGCAAGGGCGAGACCCTGACCGACACGCTGCGCAACCTGGAAGCCATGGCCGCGGACATGTTCGTGGTGCGCCACGCCGACTCCGGCGCCGCCCATTTCATCGCCGAGCACGTCAGCCCGGAGGTCGCGGTGATCAATGGCGGCGACGGGCGCCATGCGCACCCGACCCAGGGCATGCTCGACATGCTTACCATCCGCCGCCACAAGGGCAGCTTCGAGAACCTCTCGGTCGCCATCGTTGGTGACATTCTGCATTCGCGGGTAGCGCGCTCGAACATGCTGGCGCTGAAGACACTGGGCTGCCCGGACATCCGCGTGATCGCACCGAAAACCCTGCTGCCCGAGGGCATCGAGCAGTACGGTGTGCGCGTGTTCAACGACATGAACGAGGGGCTGCGCGATGTCGACGTGGTGATCATGCTGCGCCTGCAGCGCGAGCGCATGCAGGGCGGCCTGCTTCCCAGCGAAGGGGAGTTCTACAAGCTCTACGGCCTGAACACCCAGCGTCTCGCACTGGCCAAGCCCGACGCCATCGTCATGCACCCGGGCCCGATCAACCGCGGCGTGGAGATCGAGTCGGCGGTGGCCGACGGCCCGCAATCGGTGATCCTCAATCAGGTCACCTATGGCATCGCCATTCGCATGGCCGTGCTGTCCATGGCGATGAGCGGCCAGGCGGCCCAGCGCCAGATCGATTCTGAATCCGTATCCGAGGAGCAGCAGTGATGGTGGCAACCCGAATCCTCGGCGCACACGTGATCGACCCCGTCAGCGGGCGCAACGAAATCGCCGATATCTACCTACAGCACAACAAGATCGCCGCCATCGGCCAGGCGCCAGCCGGCTTCGAAGCACAACAGACAATCGACGCACAGGGTCTGACCGCCGCACCCGGCCTGGTCGATCTTGCGGTAGCCCTGCGCGAGCCCGGCTACAGCCGCAAAGGCAGCATTGCCAGCGAGACCCTGGCCGCCGCCGCTGGCGGCATCACCAGCCTGTGCTGCCCGCCGCAAACGCGACCGGTGCTGGATACCGCGGCAGTGACCGAACTGATCCTCGATCGCGCCCGTGAGTCGGGCCATGCCAAGGTGTTCCCCATCGGCGCGCTGACGCGCAACCTGGCCGGTGAGCAGCTTTCCGAGCTGGTCGCGTTGCGTGAAGCCGGGTGTGTCGCGTTCGGCAACGGCCTTACCGAATTTGCCAGCAATCGCAACCTGCGCCGTGCGCTGGAATACGCCGCCACCTTCGATCTGACGGTGATCTTCCACTCCCAGGACCGCGACCTGGCCGAAGGCGGGCTTGCTCACGAAGGAGCCGCCGCCAGCTTCCTCGGCCTGTCGGGGATTCCGGAGACTGCCGAAACCGTGGCACTGGCGCGCAATCTGCTGCTAGTCGAGCGCTCCGGCGTTCGCGCGCATTTCGCCCAACTGACCAGCGCCCGTGGCGCGGAAATGATTGCCCAGGCACAGGCTCGTGGCCTGCCGGTGACGGCCGACGTGGCCATGTATCAGCTGATCCTCACCGATGAAGCGCTGCACGGTTTCTCCAGCCTGTATCACGTGCAGCCGCCACTGCGCAGCGCAGCGGATCGCGATGGCCTGCGTGAGGCGGTGAAGGCGGGCGTCATCTCGGCGATTTCCAGTCATCACCAACCACACGAGGCCGATGCCAAACTGGCCCCGTTCGGCGAAACCGAACCGGGTATCAGCAGTGCCGAAATTCTGCTGCCACTGGCGCTGACATTGGTGGACGACGGCTTGCTCGATCTGCCGACCCTGCTGGCGCGCCTGACCAGCGGGCCCGCTACAGCACTACGCCTGCCGACCAGCACCCTGCAAGCTGGCCAACCTGCGGACCTGGTGCTGTTCGATCAACACAGTTCGACCCTGGTCGGCGAGCGCTGGTATTCCAAAGGTCGTAACTGCCCGTTCATGGGCCACTGCCTGCCGGGCGCGGTACGCTACACCATCGTCGACGGCCACATCAGCTTCGAAGGCTGATGCGAAAGATCTGCGCAGGCTGGACATCAACCCGTCCATGCCTGCCAGACTTCTAAAGCGTTTCCTGCCCTACTCGTTCAGCTCCGCGCCAGATTGCGCTCGGATATCTGCGAGTTCAGCGTCCAGAAGTCGTAAAGCACACCGATAAAGAACAAGCCACCGGTGAACAGGTAAAGGATTCCTGTGATCCACTTACCCTGATACATGCGGTGTACACCGAATACGCCGAGAAAGGTCAGCAGTATCCAGCCGACCGTGTAGTCGATGGGCCCCGGCTGGAAGCGCATGTCCGCTTCACGATCCATCGATGGGATCAGAAACAGGTCGATGATCCAGCCGACAAAGAACAGGCCGAGGGTAAAGAACCAGATGGTGCCGGTGATGGGCTTGCCGTAGTAGAAGCGGTGGGAGCCGAGAAAACCGAATATCCACAGGAGATAGCCGATCAGCGTGCTATGGGTGTTCTGCTGCATCCGAACCTCGATGTGCGATTGATGAGTGGCGTCCAGCTTATCCGATAATGCGCCTGAACCGCCCCGCCAGACGGACCTTGTCGGCATGCGCAACCGTGATACTGTATATGCAAACAGTATCACGGCCACCATGATGCAATTGATCGACAAACTCAGTGTGCTCGCCGACGCGGCCAAGTACGACGTTTCCTGTGCCAGCAGCGGCGCGCCGAAGCGCAGCTCGAAGGGCAAGAGCGGACTCGGCGCCACCAATGGCATGGGCATCTGCCACAGCTTCACGCCGGATGGTCGCTGCGTGGCGCTGCTGAAGATCCTGCTGACCAACTTCTGTCTGTACGACTGCCAGTACTGCGTCAATCGCCGCTCCAGCGATGTGCCGCGGGCGCGCTTCACGCCGGAAGAAGTGGTCAGCCTGACGCTCGACTTCTACCGACGCAATTGCATCAGCGGTCTGTTCCTCAGCTCCGGCATCATCCGCTCGGCGGACTACACCATGGAACAGCTGGTGCGGGTCGCCAGGCTGCTGCGTGAGGAGCACGAGTTTCGCGGCTACATCCACCTCAAGACCATTCCCGACGCCGACCCGCTGCTGATCGCCGAAGCCGGCCGCTATGCCGACCGGCTCAGCGTGAACATCGAACTGCCGACCGAAACCAGCCTGATCCGCCTGGCCCCGGAAAAGCAGGTGGTGACCATCAAACAGGCCATGCACACCATTCACCAAGGCGAAACCGAGGCTAGCGCCGAGCGGCGGGCGCCGCGCTTCGCACCCGCCGGGCAGAGCACGCAGATGATCGTTGGCGCCGACAATACCGACGACAGCACCATATTGCACACCGCCCAATCGTTGTACGGCAGCTATCGACTGCGCCGGGTCTACTACTCGGCCTTCAGCCCGATTCCGCATAGCCCCAACACCGTGCCTTTCGCGGCACCACCGCTGATGCGCGAGCATCGCCTGTATCAGGCCGACTTCCTCATGCGTGGCTACGGCTTCAAGGCCGACGAACTGCTCAGCGGGCCAGGCAACCTCGCGCTGGATATCGATCCGAAGCTGGCCTGGGCGCTGGCGCACCGCGACCAGTTTCCGGTGGACCTCAACCGCGCCGAACCGACGATGATCGCCCGCATTCCCGGAATCGGCATGCTCAGCGCGAAACGCCTGGTGGACCTGCGCCGACAGAAGCGCATCCGCTTCGAGGATCTGACCCGTCTGCGCTGCTCGCTCGAGAAAGCCAAACCCTTCGTCATCACTCAGGATTACCGGCCAAGCCTGGCAGGGCAGGAGTCGGCCATGCTGCGCCAGCATCTGCGCGACACGCCCGCACAACTGGCGCTCTGGTAATGGTCACGGTGCGTTTCGATGGAAGCTTCCAGGAGTGGCGAGTTCGGGCTCGCGCTCTGCTGCAGAGCTGCGTCGCGCCACATGAGCTGAACTGGGCCAGCGACGATGAATCGACAGGGCTATTCGACGAGCCCTCGCCGGCACCTTCAACGGAAGGCGGACCGCGCATTCGCGTCCCCCGACAACTGCTGGACGAACTCGAAATGGCCGCGCGCTATCGCACCGAGCAGCGCTGGAGCCTGCTGTATCGCGTGCTCTGGCGGGTCACCCTGGGCGATTCGAGTGCGCGAATGGTCGGCGACATCGATGGCAGCGAACTGCATGGGCGCATCAAGGCAGTCCGTCGTGAGGCCCATCATCTGCATGCCTTTCTTCGCTTCAGCCCACTGCAGACCAGTGATGGACCGCGGTACGTCGCCTGGTTCGAGCCTGCGCACGACATACTGCCCTGGGCGGCGGGACACTTCGCCGAACGGATGGGCGGCAACAGCTGGCTGATCGCGACGCCGGAAGAAGGGGTTTGCTGGGATGGCCAAGACATGTACTACACCCGCCCCTGCCCGCCACCGTGGCGGCAGCTGGCGCAGAACGCAGCGGACCCCGGCGGCGAGCTATGGAAGGCGTATTACGAAAGCACGTTCAACCCGGCCCGGCTGAACCGCGGCGTACTGGAGAGCAACCTGCCTGTGCGCTTCTGGAAGAATCTGCCCGAAGGCATGTTGATCCCGCAGTTGATGAGCCGCGCGCGTGCCGGTGCGCAGCGTGACGGCCAGGCCGAGCGCGTCGCCGCGAGAAGCGGAAAGCGCATCGGCCGGGATGCAAAACAGGCCGACTAGCGGAAGCTGCGGCCTGGATCGTCGTCACTGACCTCAAGACTCAGGCCCTGGGACACGCTGGTCAGATGCTCGCCATCGGTTTCCGATCCCAGCTTGATCAGCAGACGCAGGTCGTTGGCTGAATCGGCGTGCAGCAACGCATCTTCGTAGGTGATTTCACCCTGCACATAGAGGTTGTACAACGCCTGGTCGAAGGTCTGCATGCCCAGCTCGGTGGAGCGCTTCATCAGCGACTTGAGCTCATGCACCTCGCCCTTGCGGATCAGGTCGGCCGCCAGCGGCGTATTGATCAGCACCTCGATTACCGCACGACGCCCCTTGCCGTCAGGCGTCGGCACCAGCTGCTGGGCGACGATGGCCTTGAGGTTGAGCGACAGATCCATCCACACCTGGTTGTGACGGTCGGGCGGGAAGAAGTTGATGATGCGGTCCAGCGCCTGGTTGGCGTTGTTGGCGTGCAGGGTCGCCAGGCAGAGGTGACCGGTTTCGGCGAAGGCCACGGCGTAGTCCATGGTTTCACGGGTACGGATCTCGCCGATGAGGATTACGTCCGGCGCCTGGCGCAAGGTGTTCTTCAGCGCCACTTCGAACGAGCTGGTGTCGATACCGACCTCGCGCTGGGTGACGATGCAGCTCTGATGCTGGTGGATGAATTCGATCGGGTCTTCGATGGAGATGATGTGCCCGCTGGAATTCTTGTTGCGGTAGCCGATCATCGAAGCCAATGAGGTCGACTTGCCGGTACCGGTGGCCCCGACGAACAGCACCAGCCCGCGCTTGGTCATCGACAGCTTCTTGAGGACGTCCGGCAGCTTGAGTTCTTCGATGGTCGGAATGTTGGTTTCGATACGCCGCAGCACCATGCCAGCGAGATTGCGCTGGTAGAACGCACTGACCCGGAAACGGCCGATACCACGAGCGCTGATGGCGAAGTTGCACTCATGGTTCTCGGTGAACTCGCGGCGCTGCTGCTCGTTCATAACGCCGTGCACGGTCTCGCGGGTCATTTCCGGCGACATCGCCGTCTTGCTGACCGGCATGATCTTGCCGTTGACCTTCATCGAAGGCGGCACGCCTGCCGTGATGAACAGATCGGAGCCGCCCTTTTCCACCATCAGGCGCAGAAGTTTCTCGAATTCCATCGTCGTACTCGCAATCGTGGCAAGCGCCGCATCGGGCGGCGCCCGGTAGTTGTCAGGCGTTTAGAAGTTCTCTGGCTGCTTGGCCTTTTCCTTGGCGCTGTCTCGCGAGATCAGCCCTTTGGCGAGCAGCCCCTTGAGGCACGAGTCGAGGGTCTGCATGCCCAGCGAGCCGCCGGTCTGGATCGAGGAATACATCTGCGCCACCTTGTCCTCGCGAATCAGGTTACGGATCGCCGGCGTACCGATCATGATCTCGTGGGCCGCGACACGGCCGCCGCCAACCTTCTTCAGCAGGGTCTGCGAGATCACCGCCTGCAGCGATTCGGAGAGCATCGAGCGGACCATGGACTTTTCTTCGGCCGGGAACACGTCGACCACGCGGTCGATGGTCTTGGCGGCGGAGGTGGTGTGCAGGGTGCCGAACACCAGGTGACCGGTTTCCGCAGCGGTCAGCGCCAGGCGGATGGTTTCCAGGTCGCGCATTTCGCCGACGAGAATGATGTCCGGGTCTTCACGCAGTGCCGAACGCAGTGCCTCGGAGAAGCCCAGGGTGTCACGATGGACCTCGCGCTGGTTGACCAGGCACTTCTTCGATTCGTGAACGAATTCGATGGGGTCCTCGATGGTAAGGATGTGGTGGTACTTGGTGTTGTTCAGGTAATCAAGCATCGCCGCCAGGGTGGTCGACTTGCCCGAGCCGGTCGGTCCGGTGACCAGCACCAGCCCGCGCGGCACATCGGTAATCTTGCGGAAAACCTCGCCCATCCCCAGGTCTTCCATGGTCAGCACCTTGGAAGGAATGGTCCGGAACACCGCGCCGGAACCGCGATTCTGGTTGAACGCGTTGACGCGAAAACGCGCCACGCCCGGCACTTCGAACGAGAAGTCGGTCTCCAGGAATTCCTCGAAATCCTTGCGCTGCTTGTCGTTCATGATGTCGTAGATCAGCGCATGCACCTGCTTGTGGTCCATGGCCGGCAGGTTGATTCGCCGCACGTCGCCATCGACGCGGATCATCGGCGGCAGGCCGGCGGAAAGGTGCAAATCCGACGCACCCTGCTTGGCGCTGAAGGCCAGCAGTTCTGTGATATCCATGGGACTCCCCAATTACAAGCAAGCAGGTAGAATGCCGCGCAGACCCAAGGCGGCGGCGCAAGTAATGTCCACGATAGAGAAGAATATTGCAAAGGTCGCAGCGCGCATCCGTGAGGCGGCGCAAGCTGTGGGACGCGACCCTGCTTCGGTCGGCCTGCTGGCGGTGAGCAAGACCCAGCCGGCCGCCGCCATTCGCGAGGCCGCCGAAGCCGGCATGCGCGATTTCGGCGAAAACTATCTGCAGGAAGCGCTGGACAAGCAGGCCGAGCTGAGCGAGCTGCCGCTGACCTGGCACTTCATCGGACCGATCCAGTCGAACAAGACCAAATCCGTCGCCGAACACTTCGACTGGGTGCATTCGGTGGATCGCCTGAAGATCGCCCAGCGCCTGTCCGATCAACGTTCAGCCGAACTGCCGCCGCTGAATATATGCCTGCAGGTGAATGTCAGCGGAGAGGCGAGCAAATCCGGCTGCGCGCCAGAGGAACTGCCGCAGCTGGCACAGGCTGTCGCCGCGATGCCGCGTCTGCGCCTGCGTGGACTGATGTGCATTCCCGCACCGAGCGAAGACCCCGCCGAGCAGCGCGCCGCCTTTGCCCGCCTGCGCGCATTGCGCGATGAACTGCCACTGACACTGGATACGTTGTCCATGGGCATGAGCCAGGACCTCGAAGCGGCAATTGCCGAAGGCGCGACCTGGGTCCGCATCGGCACCGCACTGTTCGGCGCCCGCGACTACGGACGCACTCAATAAAGGAATCGCTATGACCTCACCCCGCATCGCCTTCATCGGCGCCGGCAACATGGCTGCCAGTCTGATCGGCGGGCTGCGCGCCAACGGCGTCGCAGCGGACGCCATTCGCGCCAGCGATCCAGGCGCCGAGCAGCGCGCGAAAATCAGCGCCGAGCACGGCATCCAGACGTTCGCGCAGAACGCCGATGCACTGGCCGGCGCCGACGTGGTGGTGCTGTCGGTCAAGCCGCAGGTCATGCAGGCGGTCTGTCAGGATCTGACTCCTCATCTGGCCCACGGCCCCCTGATCGTCTCGATCGCCGCCAGCATCAGCTGCGACAGCCTGCAGCGCTGGCTGGGCCCGCGCCCTCAGGCAATCGTGCGTTGCATGCCCAACACGCCGGCCTTGCTGCGCCAGGGCGTCAGCGGCCTGTTCGCCAATACCCAGGTCAGCGACACGCAGAAGCAGCAGGCCGAGCAACTGCTGTCGGCCGTCGGTATCGCGCTATGGCTCGAAGAAGAGCGTCTAATCGATGCGGTAACCGCCGTTTCCGGTAGCGGTCCTGCCTATTTCTTCCTGCTGATCGAAGCGATGACGGCTGCCGGACAGCAGCTCGGCCTGCCCCGCGAGACCGCCGCGCAACTGACCATGCAGACCGCGCTGGGCGCAGCTCGCATGGCTTGCGAAAGCGACGTCGATGCCGCCGAACTGCGGCGTCGCGTCACCTCGCCGAACGGAACCACCGAAGCGGCGATCAAAGCCTTCCAGGCGGGCGGCTTCGAGCAACTGGTGCAGCAGGCGTTGAACGCGGCCGCACAACGCTCGGCCGAACTGGCCGAACAACTGGGTCAATAGGTCTGTTGACGCTTCGTTCGCGACGAAACAACAGCCTCTAAGGAGCATTCATGTCCCAACTCTCGCAAGCCCTGATCCTCGTCATCCAGACGCTGGGCAGCCTCTATCTGCTGATCGTGTTGCTGCGCTTCATCCTGCAGCTGGTACGCGCCGACTTCTACAACCCGCTCAGCCAATTCATCGTCAAGGCAACCCATCCACTTTTGCGGCCGATGCGCCGCATCATTCCGAGCATGGGCACGCTGGATATTTCTTCGCTGATCCTCGCGCTGATCGTGCAGACGGTGCTGATGGCGCTGATCCTGCTGATCGCCTACGGCACCATCGGCAATCCCTTGCTGTTGCTGGTCTGGGCGCTGATCGGCATCACTGGGCTGTTCCTCAACATCTTTTTCTGGGCGCTGATTATCAGCGTGATCCTGTCCTGGGTCGCGCCGGGCAGCCATAACCCAGGCGCACAGCTGGTCAGCCAACTCTGCGAGCCGGTCCTGGCGCCGTTCCGCCGCCTGCTGCCGAACCTCGGCGGACTGGATATCTCGCCGATCTTCGCCTTCCTGGCGATCAAGCTGCTGGACATGCTGGTAGTCAACAACCTGGCCACCATGACCCACATGCCGAACATCCTGCGCATGCTCATCTGAGACGCCGTTCATGCTTTGCTGCCAAAGCGGCACCGAGGAGCCAAAAGCGCCTCGGAATGCCGCATGGCTGCACGTAGACTTCAACTTCTCGGCTTTTTCCATCCTGCCTCGTACTTTGCTGCGGGGTGTGAACGAGGACATCGACTCGAACCGAGCCGCCCATGACCGCCCATGCCGCCAGCAAGGCCGCTCGGTCACGTCAGGCTTCGATTGAATTGACCTTGTAACGGCGGGTCCGATAATTCGCCGAATCACACCTCCGGGAGCTGGATGAGCATGGAACGTCTCGATCGACAAGTGGACGCCTACGTCACCTGGAAGCGTGACCTCATTCGTGAGATCACCCGCTACCGCAGCTGGCTGGCGCATAACCGGCTTTCCAGCGAGGGCGTCGAGGCGCGCCTGGAACGAGCGCTGCGGGTGTTGCGCACCGATCACATCACCCTGGCTTTCGTCGGCGAGTATTCGCGCGGCAAAACCGAGCTGATCAATAGCCTGTTCTTCTCCAACTACGGTCAGCGCATCCTGCCTTCACGGGCTGGCCGCACCACCATGTGCCCCACCGAACTGCTGTTCGATCCGCGTTCGGAACGCTCCTACATCCGCCTGCTGCCCATTGAGTCGCGCCTGGAAGACACCAGCATCGCGCAGCTCAAGCGCACACCGCGACTCTGGCTCAATCTCCCGCTCGACCCGCATGACCCGGAAAGCATGGCCGAAGCTTTTGCCCAGGTCGCGTTGACCAAGGCCATGCCGGTGGAACAGGCGATTCAGCTGGGCTTTGACCCGGCCGGCCTGGAAAGCAGCAGCAGCGGCGATACCGTACTGGTCCCGGCCTGGCGCCACGCCGTGGTCAACTTCGACCACCCGCTGTTGCGTCAGGGCTTGCGCATTCTCGATACGCCCGGGCTGAACGCGCTGGGCAGCGAGCCGGAACTGACCCTGTCGATGCTGCCCAATGCCCAGGCAATCGTGTTCCTGCTCTCTGCCGACACCGGTGTCACCGCCAGTGACATGCAGATCTGGCAGCAGCACATCCGCCAGCTCGACGAAGATACGCAGAACAGCCTGTTCGCCGTACTGAACAAGATCGACGTGCTCTGGGACGATGTTGCCGGAGAGACCTTCGTGCAGAAGGCCATCGAGGATATCCGTGACACCACCGCGCAACAGCTGGGCATTGATTGCGCCGACGTCCTGCCGCTATCGGCCAAACAGGCGCTGATGGCGAAGATTCGCGGTGACCAGGCGCTGCTCGAACGCAGCCAGCTGGCACGGCTGGAAGAGTTGCTCAGCCAGCGCATCCTCACGCAGAAGGAACGCCTGCTCGAAGACCAGGTGGTGCAGCAGGTGATGGCGCTGCTGCAGAACAGTCAGCATGCCCTCAAGCTGCGCCTGGAAAAGGTCATCGAGCAGCGCGATGTGCTGGCCAGTCATCAGGAAGGCAGCGGGCAGATGCTGCTCGAACTCACCGCGCGTACGCGGCACGATCACAACCGCCACCACAAGCGCCTGCTCGACCTGAAGACCAATCAGCGCCTGCTGCAACGCCAGGGTGAGCTGCTGCGCACGGCAATACGGGCCGAACGCCTCGAGGAGCACCTGACCCGGTTGCGACGCAGCCTGACCGGCAGCCTGACCACGCTGGGCATTAACCTGGCGATCCTGCACTTCTTCCGCTCGGTGGAACAGGACCTGGGCATCCTCGAGCAGGAGGCGGAAAGGGCCAACAAGATGGTTTCAGCGATCTACCGGCGGCACAGCGAAGAAAACCCCCTACAGGGTATCGACCCGCCGTTGTTCCAGTTGCTGCCTTATCAGCGCGAGCTGCGCAGCCTGCAAGGCAAGGCCGATCAGTTCCGCCTGCAGTTGAAGACCCTGCTCACCGAGCAGCGAACACTCACCAGACGCTTCTTCTCTACCCTGGTGCAGGAGGTCATCGGCATGCACCAGCGGCTGCGCCAGGAAGCCGAACAGTGGGCTGGAGATGCGCTGACGCCGCTGCTGCAGTTTTCCCTGGAACACAAGCAACAGCTGGAAACCCACATCCTGCAGTTGAAGAGCCTGGCCAGGGAGAGCCAGCAGAACAGCCAGCGCGGACAATTGCTGACGCGCTACAGCGGCGAACTGGAGCTGCAACTGGCACAGGCCGCGGAAATGCTCCGCGCGCTGCGCCGACCGGCGCCGCTGCGGCGGCAGGGCAAGGTGGTCAGCCTGACCAGCGCGCAGATCAGCTAAAGCTGTCGCCATTTCGTCGCAGCCCGCGAGGAAATGGCGAGAGCCCCGCTCGCCGTTGCATTTCAGGATGAATTGCAACGCGCATACCTTTAGACTTTGCCGCCTTCTTCAAGCAAGAGCCAGGGTCGATGCCCACTGCAATTCCCGCCGATTCCGTTGGCCTGGTGAGTCCGCAGGTCGCGCATTTTGCCGAACCACTGACACTCGCCTGCGGCCGTACGCTGGCCGATTACCAGCTGATCTATGAAACCTATGGCGAGCTGAATGCCGCGCGCAGCAATGCCGTGCTCATCTGCCATGCGCTCTCTGGCCACCATCATGCCGCCGGCTACCACAGCATGGACGACCGCAAACCCGGCTGGTGGGATTCCTGCATAGGCCCGGGCAAGGCCATCGATACCGATCATTTCTTCGTCGTCAGCCTGAACAACCTGGGCGGCTGCAACGGTTCGACCGGCCCCAGCAGCACCAACCCGGCCAGCGGCAAGCCCTACGGTGCAGACTTCCCAGTGGTGACAGTGGAAGACTGGGTGCACAGTCAGGCACTTCTGGCCGACCGCCTTGGCATCGCCCAATGGGCAGCGGTGATAGGCGGCAGCCTGGGCGGCATGCAGGCCTTGCAATGGACCATCAGCTACCCTGAGCGAGTCCGCCACTGCCTGGCCATCGCCTCGGCGCCCAGGCTGTCGGCACAGAACATCGCCTTCAACGAAGTCGCGCGCCAGGCCATCCTGTCCGACCCGGAATTCCACGGCGGCCATTTCCAGGAGATGGGCGTGATTCCCAAGCGCGGCCTGATGCTGGCGCGCATGGTCGGCCACATCACCTACCTGTCCGATGACGCCATGGGCACCAAGTTCGGTCGCGGACTCAAGAGCGAGAAGCTCAATTACGACTTCAACAGCGTGGAATTCCAGGTCGAAAGCTACCTGCGCTATCAGGGCGAGGAGTTTTCCGGGCGCTTCGACGCCAATACCTACCTGCTGATGACCAAGGCGCTGGACTACTTCGACCCGGCGGCAGCCCACAACGACGATCTGGCCAAGACCTTCGAGGGCGCCCAGGCGCGCTTCTGCGTGATGTCCTTCACCACCGACTGGCGCTTTTCGCCGGAGCGCTCGCGGGAAATCGTCGACGCCCTGCTCGCTGCGCGCAAGGATGTCTGCTACCTGGAGATCGATGCGCCGCAGGGCCACGACGCCTTCCTGATCCCCAATCCCCGCTACCTGCAAGCCTTCCGCGGTTACATGAACCGCATAGCCGTATAAGGAACGAAGATGCGCGCCGATCTGGACATCATCCAAGAGTGGATTCCGGCCGGCAGCCGAGTTCTCGACCTCGGCTGCGGCAATGGCGAGCTGCTGGCCTGGCTGCGCGATCACAAGCAGGTCAGCGGCTACGGCCTGGAAATCGACCCGGACAACATCGCCGCCTGCATCGACAAGGGCGTCAACGTCATCGAGCAGAACCTCGACCTGGGCCTGGGCAACTTCGCCAGCGACAGCTTCGACATGGTGGTGATGACCCAGGCGCTGCAGGCTGTGCATTATCCCGACCAGCTGATGAAGGAAATGCTGCGCGTCGGCCGCCAGTGCATCATCACCTTCCCCAACTTCGGCCATTGGCGCTGCCGTTGGTACCTTGCGAGCAAAGGCCGCATGCCGGTGTCGGAGTTCCTCCCCTACACTTGGTACAACACGCCGAACATTCACTTCTGCACGTTCGAGGATTTCGAGCGGCTGTGCCAGGAAAGCGGTGCCAGGGTACTCGAACGCCTGGCAGTCGACCGCGATCATCGGCATGGCTGGGCTAGTCGCATATGGCCGAATCTGCTGGGTGAAATCGGCATCTACCGCGTCACCGGGCCATCCCGCTGAGCGGCTTCAACGCTGGAGGTAAGCACATGAAACGCATCCTGATCGGTCTGTTGGCCGCACTGCTCACATTGCCGGCGCTGGCCGAGCGCAAACACAGCGTCGGCGAATACGACGTCCACTACAGTGCCTTCAATTCGGGCTTCCTGCAGCCGGACATTGCCGCCGCCGCCGGGCTCACGCGCAGCAAGACCCAGGGCGTAGTCAACGTCTCGGTGATCAAGGACGGCAAGCCGGTCGCGGCGCAGGTCAGCGGTGTAGTGAAGAACCTGCTCGGGCAGGATCGCCCGCTGGGCTTCAAGCAGCTCAAGGAAGGTGACGAGGCGATCTATTACCTCGCGCAGTTCCCCTTCGACTCGCAGGAAACCCTGCGTTTCGCCCTCACCGTTCAGCCGACCGGCGCCGAGCCGTTCAGCTTCGAGTTCAACCAGGAATTCTTCCCCGACCGATGATGCCTTTTTCCGAACTGGTACTGGCCAGCCACAACGCCGGCAAACTCAAGGAGCTCCAGGCCATGCTCGGTGACGCGGTTCGCGTGCGCTCGGTGGCCGAGTTCAGCACCGTCGAGCCGGAGGAAACCGGTCTTTCCTTCGTCGAGAACGCCATTCTCAAGGCGCGCAACGCCGCGCGGATATCCGGTCTACCGGCGCTCGCCGACGACTCCGGCCTGGCCGTCGACGCCCTCGGCGGCGCACCGGGCATCTACTCGGCGCGCTACGCCGATGGCCAGGGCGATGCCGCCAACAACGCCAAGCTGCTGGACGTCCTGCGTGAGGTTCCGGATGCCGAACGCGGCGCGCAGTTCGTCTGTGCCCTGGCGCTGGTGCGCCACGCCGACGATCCACTGCCGATCATCTGCGAAGGCCTCTGGCACGGCCGCATCCTGCATGCGCCGCGTGGCGAGCACGGCTTCGGCTACGATCCACTGTTCTGGGTGCCGGAGTGCGACTGCTCCAGCGCCGAGCTGCCAGCTGCGCAGAAGAACCAGCTCAGCCACCGTGCACGCGCCATGGCCCTGCTCAAGCAGCGGCTGGGGATATGAAAGCGGCAGACTCAGCCCCGCTATGCGCCAGCGAAGGCAACCACGGCACGCCGACAACGGCAGGTTTCGAATTGCCCCCGCTGGCGGCGTACGTACATATTCCCTGGTGCGTGCGCAAATGCCCGTACTGCGACTTCAATTCCCACGCGGCCGGACCCGAACTGCCCGAAGACGCCTATGTCGCCGCGCTGCTGGCCGATCTTCGCGCGGATCTCGAGCACGTCGGGGACCGCCGGCTGAGTTCGATCTTCTTCGGCGGCGGTACGCCAAGCCTGTTTTCTGCCAAGGCACTGGCGGCGATCATCGACGGGCTGGAACGGCTGGTCGGCTTTTCCGAGGACATCGAGATCACCCTGGAAGCCAATCCGGGGACGTTCGAACAGGCCAAGTTCCGCGACTACCGCCAGCTCGGCATCAACCGGCTTTCCATTGGCGTGCAGAGCTTCCAGGCCGACAAGCTCAAGGCGCTCGGGCGCATTCACGACGGCGACGAAGCTATTCGCGCCGCCGACATGGCTCGCGCCGCCGGCTTCGACAATTTCAACCTCGATCTCATGCACGGCCTGCCGGACCAGAGCCTGGAGGATGCGTTGAGCGACCTGCGCATCGCCATCGCGCAGCAACCGACGCACCTGTCTTGGTACCAGCTGACCTTGGAGCCAAACACGGTGTTCTGGAGCCAGCCGCCGCAGCTGCCCGAAGACGATATCCTCTGGGACATCCAGGAAACCGGCCAGACGCTGCTCGCGGAGCACGGCTATCGCCAGTACGAGACCTCGGCCTACGCCCAGCCCGGGCGGCAGGCGCGGCACAACCTGAACTACTGGACCTTCGGCGATTTCCTCGGCATCGGTGCCGGCGCCCATGCCAAGCTCAGCCACGCCGACGGACGCATCCTGCGCAGCTGGAAGACCCGCCTACCGAAGGACTACCTCGATCCGGCCAAGGCCTTCCGCGCAGGCGAAAAGCTGCTGGCAGCGGATGAATTGCCCTTCGAATTCCTGATGAATGTGCTGCGCCTCACCGACGGCGTACCAGCCATGCTGTTCACTCAGCGCACCGGACTGCCGCTGGATGTGCTCGCCAAGCCACGGCGCGACGCCGAAGCGCGCGGCCTGCTCTCGGCTGACCCAGCGCGCCTGGTGGCGACGCCGAAGGGCCAGCTGTTTCTCAACGACCTGCTACAGAGCTTCCTGCCTTAAGGACACCGCATGGATTTGCTACTCGACCTGATCGTCACGCTGTCGCGCTGGAGCCGCAGCCACCTGTCGGATATCTCCCTGGCGCTGATGGCCACACTCTTCGTACTGTTCGGCCCAGCAATCAATACCTGGGTAAAGGGCGCCGTCAGCAGCCTGAACTTCTTTTTCCGCACGCTGATCTTCGTACTGGTCTGCGCGGTGGGCTATGGCCTGGCGATCGTCTTCCTCACCCCGTGGATGACCCAGGGGCTGGCCCACCTGAACAACTACAGCCTGGCGCCGGTGCTGCTGCTGATCTTCTTTCTCATCGGCGTGATCGCCGACCGTAACTAGTGGCCTGGTTGGTAAGGTCAGTTGGTCGACTCCGGCGCCCATGGCCCCGATACTGTGTTGCCGCTCCTTGCCATAGCCCCGCTATGACGCGTCGCAGCGCCTTCTCGGAGCCATGTCCATCCGAACTTGCCTTGACCAACTGACCGCACAAGCCACTTACGCCGCTCAGCCTTCGCGAAGAAATCGATCGAGATCGACGGCCTCGCCCGGCCGATAGCACAGCTGCCGGCGCAGATCCTCGAACAGCGGGTCGTAGATGCCGTGCAGACCGAAGAGGATATCGGCGTCCACCGGCACACCGTGGCGACGCAGGCACTGACGGACGCGCTGCAGGAAGTTGCAGGCAACATCGCGGTGCATTCGAAACTGCTCGTCCACCAGAGTTGCTCCGGCCTCGAAGCGCAGGTGAAAACACGCCCACTGCGGCGCCTCCGGCGTGCCCTCGACACGGTAGTCGAGCTGCAGGTGATAACCCGGTTTCCCGGAAGCGGAAAGGCTGTGGTACTCCAGTTGTCCCGGTCTGAACACGCGGCTCCCTCCTTTGCGAATGGCGCGGCTGCTTGCCCGGCTGTCGGGCCGCCTTTTCAGCGCTACGCAGGCGATCATCCCACTGCCGTGCCAGCCCACTCTTGAGCGAAGTCACTACCCGTGCTCGGCCCCACCGAACAGGAACAACCTTGTAGCCTCACACCGCCGCAGCGGCGCGCGACGGCAGTTCTGGTGGTACGAAAAAGGGCGCCAGCGGCGCCCTTTCGTGCATCTTCTGTTTCTGTCCTTCGTCAGTTGCCGCGACGCAGCGCCTGCGGCGAGAAATCACGCGGGCCGAGCTTGACATTGAAGTCGTACATCGGCTCGTTGTTGTCCAGCCCATCGACGAAGTAGTTGCCGTCCTTGAGGTGGTAGAGCGTTTCCAGCGTGCTGTTGAACATCGGCACGTCGTAATAGCTGATCGGATGGCTTTCCTGCAGGCCGATCAGCTCGCCCTTCTCGTCGTACAGGTCGACGGCAAGGATCGCCCAGCTGTCCTCGTCGATATAGAACCGACGCTTGTCGTAGAGGTGACTGAAGCCCTTGCGCAAAGTCGCCTCGACCACCCACACGCGATGCAGTTCATAGCGCAGCAGTTCCGGGTTCAGGGTGCGTGCCTGGACGATGCTGTCGTAGGGGAGGCCCTTCTGATGCACGGCATAGCTGTTGTAGGGCATCAGCATTTCACGCTTGCCGAGCAGCTCCCACTCGTAGCGATCCGGCGCGCCGTTGAACGAGTCGACCACATCGGCCGTGGCCAAGCCGCTGGTGTCGGGCTGCAAGGAGTCATAAGCCAGTGACGGCAGACGGCGCACGCGGCGATCGTCCGGGCTGTAGCGCCACGCCTTGCGAGTGGTCAGCACCTGATCGAGCGGGTCCTGCACCACCAGTGCCGTACCGGACAGCTTGGCCGGCGCGGTGACACGGTACTTGTAGTACAGCACGGTGTTGTCCAGGTCCGCGTGAGTCATGCCTTCGCGGTTGTAGACGTAATAGATGTGCCGATCACGCTTGATGTAGTTGGCCCGGCCACCGATCACCACTGCCTGGTTATTGATCATGTGGCTCTGGTCACCCTTGTAATGCAGGATGTGATTCCAGATCACCTCGATGCCGCTCTGCGGGATCGGGAAGGGAATGCCGGCTGCCGCGCCCTGGATACCGTTGCCGTTGGCGATGAGCTCGGCGCTGACGGCGTTGTAGCGAGTGGCATCATAGATCCGCTGCGGCACCGAGGCGCTGCGGCGGGTCGGAAATACGCGCAGGTGGTAGTCGGGATAACGCTCCAGCAGCGCCTTCATACCGCCGGAAAGCTGGCCGCTGTACTCGTTGATATTGGTGTGATCGACGCGATAGAGCACTGTATCGGCCGCATACGGGTCGGGATGGTGCATCCCGGGCTGGTAGCCGGCGGGTGCTGCAACGCCCCCGGCCCAGGGCGGGATCGTCCCCGCGGGATTGCCGCCGCGCTCCGCTCCCAGCGGAGTCAGGTCCTGCCCCAGTCGCGCGGCCTGCGTGCTGTCTACCTTCGCCTGTGCCGGTAACGCGGTACAGGCTGCCAACAGCAGAATTCCGATCTTTCCGTACATCGTCTACTCCCCCAATTGCGCACGATGCTGGGCACCGCGTGGCGAGCCCGGCTATCGGCGTTGCATTGTTATATGGTGTGGGCAGGCATGCCGTCCTGGCAGCACTCTTCCCTGGCCGCTGCTGCGGCTCTCGATCTGGGTGTGGCAAGCGACCTGGCTGCCTGGCGCCGCTGATAGGGCAGCCGGGACTAGGTCGCGGGCGTTTCGCTTTTACTGACCGCGCTCAGTCGATGCGCTGGAATTTCAGGTCCCAGACGCCATGACCGAGCCGTTCACCACGGCGCTCGAACTTGGTGATCGGTCGCTCCGCAGGCCGTGGTACGCAACGTCCATCCTCGGCCAGATTGCGATAGCCCGGGGCGACGTTCATCACCTCGAGCATGTATTCGGCATAGGGCTCCCAGTCGGTGGCCATATGCAGCACACCGCCGATCTTCAGCTTGCTGCGCACCAGCTCGGCGAAAGCCGGCTGCACGATACGTCGCTTGTGATGACGGCTCTTGTGCCAGGGGTCCGGAAAGAACAGCAATACGCGGTCCAGGCTGGCATCGGCCACGCAATCGCGCAGCACCTCCAAGGCGTCGCAACTGTAGACCCTGACGTTGTTCAATTTCTGTGACACAAGTCCGCTCAGCAACGCACCGACGCCAGGTTTATGCACTTCCACGCCAATGAAGTCCTGATCCGGCGCCGCGGCGGCCATTTCCAAGGTGGAATGGCCCATGCCGAAGCCGATCTCGAAGGTGCGCGGCGCGCTACGGCCGAACACCTCGTCGAAATCGCGCAGACCGTTCTCGATCTCCAGGCCGAACTTCGGCCAGCCTTGCTCCAGGCCACGCTGCTGGCCTTCGGTCATGCGCCCGGCACGCATCACGAAACTCTTGATGGTACGGCGGTGCTCGGTTTGCTGCGCTTCGGCCGCGGGGTTCTGCTCTGTCATGGTCTACCTGCGAGAAATAAAAAAGCCGGCCCCCGACACAAGATCGGGGCCGGCCACGAATCGTTTCAGCGAATCAGCCCGTCCAGCGGCGACGAGGCGCTGGCGTAGAGCTTCTTCGGCATGCGGCCGGCGAGATAGGCCAGGCGGCCGGCCTCGATGGCGTACTTCATGGCCTCGGCCATCAGCACGGGATTCTGCGCATGGGCGATGGCGCTGTTCATCAGCACCGCTTCGCAGCCCAGCTCCATGGCGATAGTGGCGTCCGAAGCGGTTCCGACACCGGCATCCACCAGCACGGGCACGGTGGCTTCCTCGAGGATGATGCGCAGGTTGTAGGGATTGCAGATGCCCAGACCGGTGCCGATCAGGCCGGCCAGCGGCATCACCGCGATGCAGCCCATCTCGGCCAGCTGGCGGGCGATGATCGGGTCGTCGCTGGTATAGACCATGACGTCGAAGCCGTCCCGGATCAGTACTTCGGCGGCTTTGAGGGTCTCGATCACGTTGGGAAATAGCGTCTTCTGATCGGCCAGCACTTCCAGCTTGACCAGCTTGTGGCCGTCGAGGAGTTCACGGGCCAGGCGGCAGGTACGCACCGCGTCCTCGGCGGTGAAACAGCCGGCGGTGTTCGGCAGGATGGTGTAGCGCTCGGGGCTGATCACGTCGAGCAGATTCGGCTCGCCCGGATTCTGGCCAATATTGGTGCGGCGCACCGCGACGGTGACGATCTCGGCACCCGAGGCCTCAATGGCCGCACGCGTCTCCTCAAGGTCCTTGTACTTGCCGGTGCCGACCAGCAGGCGCGATTGATAGGTGCGACCGGCCAGGGTGAAGGGCTTGTCGTGCGGAACTGGGCGCATGGGAATTCCTCGTTCGGACGTGTTTCTGCGGACTGGGCGCCGCAAGGCGGCGTACTTCGGATGAACGCGACCGGCTAGCCGCCACCGATGGCGTGCACCACCTCGACGTGATCGCCTTCGCTGAGTTCGGTGGTCGCGTGCGCGCTGCGCGGCACGATGTCCCGGTTGAGCTCGACGGCCAGACGGCGTCCGGTCAGGTCCAGACGCACAAGCAGGTCGGCCACCGACTCGCCGGCTGGCAGCTCATAGGGTTCGCCATTCAACTGGATCTGCATGCTGTTCGCCGCCATTGCGAAAAGGGGACGGCATTCTAGCCCGAATCACCCACGCCACCAACGCGAAGCCCGCGGCCGTTCGTCCCGCTCAGCTGCGTATGCGCCAGCCGGCCAGCGCCAGGCAGAGCCAGCCTGCGAGAAAGGACGTACCCCCTAGCGGCGTGATCATGCCCAGTTTGCCGATTCCACTGAGGGTGAGCAGGTAGAGACTGCCGGAGAACAACAGGATACCGGCGACGAACAGGGCACCTGCCGCAGTCAGGAGGCGTCCGGGCCGATGCAACGAAAGCAGCGCGACGCCGAGCAGTGCCAGCGCATGAAGCATCTGGTACTGCACGCCCGTCTGAAACACCGCAAGATAGGCAGCGCTCAACTGGCTCTTGAGGGCATGGGAAGCGAAAGCGCCAAGCGCAACGCCGGTCAAGCCGAACAGCGCGGCAAGGACGATATAAGCACGAATCATTGCCATTTCCGGTCGATGGCCTTAGCGGCCGCTATAATGCCCGCTCTTTTCGCCCACGACCAAGTGCCATGTTGCGAAACCTACTGCTGCGCCTCTCCAAACTGCTGCTCTGGCTGATCGGCCTCTCGGCGCTGCTGGTACTGCTGTTTCGCTGGGTGCCACCGCCGTTCACCGCTTTGATGATCGAGCGCAAGATCGAGTCATGGCGCACAGGCGAAACTATCGACCTGACCCGCGACTGGCGGCCTTGGAAAGTGCTGCCGGACGATCTGAAGATGGCGGTGATCGCCGCCGAGGATCAGAAGTTCGCCGACCACTGGGGCTTCGATGTCGCAGCAATCCGTGCGGCGCTCAGCCACAATGAGCGCGGTGGCTCACTGCGCGGTGCCAGCACGCTGAGTCAGCAGGTGGCGAAGAATCTGTTTCTCTGGTCCGGCCGCAGCTGGCCGCGCAAAGGACTGGAGGCCTGGTTCACTGCGCTGATCGAGCTTTTATGGCCCAAGCAGCGCATCCTTGAGGTCTACCTCAATAGCGTCGAGTGGGGCGATGGCGTCTTCGGTGCGCAGGCGGCGGCCCAGCATCACTTCGGCACCGGTGCACCGTACCTGTCGACCCGCCAGGCCAGCCTCCTCGCCGCAGTGCTGCCCAACCCGCGAGAGTGGAGCGCTGGCAAACCGGGCAGCCACGTGAACAATCGCGCCGCCTGGATTCGGCAACAGATGCGCCAGCTGGGTGGCAGCCACTACCTGCAGCGGATCAAACCGGACCACCCGGACTGGTGGCCGGGCTGGCTCTGAACCAGCATGCAGAACAACCGGCGCAGCAGGATGCAGCACCTCCGGTGCGAGATGACGTGCCTCCCGCTCAGCCAGTGCGATGGGGTTTGACTATGCAGTATCTGGATCGGACCCGAGAGCAACCATGAACACCTACCTCGTCCGGCTAAGTCTGGGCTATTTCTGCCTGGCCATGCTGTGGATTCTCCTCGGCGACATGCTGGTCGGCTACCTCGCTGCAGGCGATAGCCAAACCTGGCAAACGGGCAAGGGAGCGCTGTTCGTGGGGCTTACTACCGTGCTGATATTCCTGCTCGGCCGCCAGCACTTTCGCCGCTTCGACGAACAGCAGCGCGCCCAGCACGTCCAGGAAACCAGCCTGAAGCAGGCCGCCGCAGTCTTCGACAGCACTCAGGAAGGCGTGCTGGTCACTGATCCAAGCCAACACATCGTGCACGTCAATCCGGCGTTCAGCCGCATCACCGGATACAGCACCGAGGAAGTCCTTGAACAGACCCCTAGACTCTTCGCGTCTGGCAAGCACGACGCAGCCTTCTACAACCAGATGTGGCTGGCGCTGAAAGAGCATGGCGAGTGGAGCGGCGAGATCTGGAACCGACGCAAGAATGGCGAGGTGTACCCGCAATGGCAGAACCTGCGCTGCATCCATGACAACCAGGGCCAGCTCAGCCATTACGTGGCGGTGTTCTCCGATCTCTCGGCGCTCAAGCGCTCGCGCGAAGAGCTCGACCAGCTCGCTCATTACGATCCGTTGCTCAAGCTGCCGAATCGGCTGCTGTTCACCGAACGCGCCAAGCAGGATCTCGAGCGCGCCAGGGCCAACAAACGCAGCGGTGCATTACTTCTGATCGACCTCGATCACTTCAAGGACATCAATGAAAGCCTTGGCCACAGCCTGGGCGACGCGCTGTTGCAGGCTGTCAGCACGCGACTGGGCGAGTACCTGGAAGAAGGCATGACGCTTGGCCGACTCGGCGGTGACGAGTTCGCCCTGCTCTGTGAAGGCTACGGCGCGGAGAAGGCCACCTCGCTGGCGTTGCGCATTCTCGACCGACTGAACGAACCCTTCCATATCGCCGACCAGGAGCTGTTCAGCAGCGCCAGCATCGGCATCGTGCTGTACCCCTATCCGACCGACGTGCAGAACGTCGAACAGCTGATGCGCAACGCCGACTCGGCGCTGTTCAAGGCCAAGAACAGCGGCCGCTCAACCTATGCGTTCTATTCCGAGGAACTGACCAGCCAGGCCCGCCAGCGCGTCGAACTGGTCACCGCATTGCGCCAGGCCCTCGAGCAAGGACAGCTGCGCCTGCACTTTCAGCCGATCTACGACCTGCGCGAGGGCACGATCACCGGTTTCGAGGCACTGGTACGCTGGCTACACCCGGAGAAAGGCCTGATCGCACCGGGCATCTTCATTCCCGTCGCCGAGGAAACCGGGCTGATCAGCGCGATCGATCACTGGGTGCTGGAGCAGGCCTGCAATCAGGCTCGAGAGTGGCTTGGCCAGGGTCGCCCGCTTGGCTTCATCGCGGTGAACATCTCCAGCCGCCTGTTCGGCAACGGCGAGCTCGACCTGCAGGTCGCCACCATTCTGGCCCGCTGCGGGCTAGAGGCGCACCATCTGGAACTGGAGATCACCGAAAGCGCGGTGATGCAGGACCCGGACGCCGCCCTGGAGCTACTGCAGCGCCTGCGCGCACTCGGCGTTCAGCTGGCGATCGACGATTTCGGCACCGGCTACTCGTCGCTCCAGCGACTCAAGCGCATGAACGTGCACAAACTGAAGATCGACCAAGGCTTCGTCCGCGGCCTGCCCGACGACCGCGAGGACGCCGCCATCACCCGCTCGGTCATCGGTCTGGCACACAATCTGGGCCTCAAAGTCGTGGCGGAAGGCATCGAGACTGCAGACCAGGCGGCGTTTCTGTTGGCGCAGAATTGCGACTATGGCCAAGGCTACGGCCTTGCACGACCGCAGCCTGCCAGCGACGTCGATTGGCGCCCTGCCGAACTCCGCTACGGGCAGAGTTGCCGCTCGTCCGGAGCCTGATCAGGCGTATATATCAATAGGCCATTACGGCAGGTAAGCTGACAGAACGGTCAACCTCGCCGTCATGGAAGGCCGGGCAATCAGCTTTGCGGCATACTGGCTCGACTGCCGCAGACTGGCACCGATTCCAGGCCTCCGGCGTCCAATTGGTCAACCACCGCGTACCGCAGCGAAGACGATGAGCGATCCAGCGATACACCACAATCAGCCTCACGGCCTGCGACAGCTGTTCAGCTGGCGAAACGGCGTTGCCTGGGGAATGCTGGCGTTCACCCTGCTGGTCCAACTGGTGGTCTGGCAGAGTCTGCGCACCAACGAGGATCGCGCTGCCCGGCAGCAGTTCCAGATGCTCGGCGAGAAGGTCACTGAAGCGATCCGCAAGCGGCTGCGGGACCATGAACAGATCCTGCTCGGCGGCGCCGGTCTGTTCGATGCCGTGGAGAACGTCAGCCGCGAGCAGTGGCGCACGTACGTCGAGCGCTTGCTGCTACCAGACCGTTATCCCGGCATCCAGGGCGTCGGTTTCAGCCAGGCAATTCCGCAGGCCGAACGCGATGCGCATGTCGCACGCATGCGTGCACAGGGTTACCCGGATTACGACATTCATCCGCCAGGCCAGCGGGAGCTCTACACTTCGATCGTCTATCTTGAGCCGTTCCTCAGGCGCAATCTGGCCGCCTTCGGCTACGACATGTATTCCGAGCCGACTCGCCGTCGCGCCATGCAACGTGCCGCCCAGCTCGGCGAAACGAGTATTACCGGCAAGGTGACGCTGCTGCAGGAAACCCATGGCAAGGTGCAGGCCGGTGTGCTGCTCTATGTGCCGGTGTATCGACCGAGCGCGCCGCTGACGACGCCGGAGCAGCGCATGCAGGCGCTGCGCGGCTTCGTCTATAGCCCTTATCGCGTCGAAGATCTGATGCGCGGCATTCTGCGTGCGGCCGATCTGCCGCTGGCGCTGCATATCTACGCCAGTCCCGGTGAAGAGCCGGAACACCTGCTGTACGCATCGAGCGAAGCCCCCGAGCCCGGCAGTGCCCGCTTCAGCCAGTTGCAGCAGCTGGAGCTGTACGGCCAGACCTGGACGCTGCGCATGGATAGCCGGCCCGAGTTCGACGAGCGTTTCCATTCCAACGAGGCACTGGTGTTCGGCCTGGGGCTCGGTCTGAGCCTGCTGGTTTTTTTCCTGACCTCGTCATTGGCGCTGCGCCATAGCCGTGCCCAGGCGCTGGCGAACGAGATGACCCGGCACATACGTCAGAGCAAACACGATCTGCGCTTGAGCGAGGAGCGTCTGTCGCTTGCGCTGAAAGGCAGCAACGATGGGCTGTGGGATCTCGATCTGGAAGCCGGCAGCATGTTCGCCTCGCCCCGCGCCTGGGAAATACTCGGTTATCGTCCCAACGAGCTGACCTGCGACCTCAAACTGTGGGAGCGGCTGACGGTTGCCGAAGACCTAGCGCAGCAGAAGGCGCGCCTGGCCCAAACCATGCTGTCCAATGTCGACCACTTCACCACCGAATTACGGTTGCAACACAAGCATGGTCATGTCGTCCCGGTACTGCTGCGCGGCCATATCCAGCGTGACCCGCAAGGCATGGCCCAGCGCATCAGCGGCACGCTGATGGACCTCACCGAACGCAAGCGCGTCGAGCAGATGAAGAACGACTTCGTTTCCACCGTCAGCCACGAGCTGCGCACGCCACTGACCTCCATCAGCGGTGCGCTCGGGCTGATCGTCGGCGGCGCGCTCGGGGCAGCGCCTCCAGCCATGCAGCAGATGCTCGAGATCGCCTACCGCAATAGCCTGCGCCTGGGTCATCTGATCAACGACCTGCTGGACATGGAAAAGATTGCCGCCGGCAAGATGTCGTTCGAACTGCGCGAACATTCGCTTGGCGACCTGCTCGAGGAATCGCTGGCGAGCAACCAGGCCCTCTGCGAGCAGCATGGCGTGCGCTGTACGCTCGAGCATCCGGCCGATGTGCTGGTCTGGGTGGACAGCCTGCGCCTGCAGCAGGTGCTTGGCAACTTCCTCTCCAACGCCGTCAAGTTCACCCCCGAGGGCGGAGAGATTCGCCTGCACAGCTCCCTGCGTGGGACCAAGGTTCGTATCAGCGTTACCGACCAGGGCCCCGGCATTCCCGAGGCGTTCCGCTCCCGCGTGTTCGAGAAGTTCGCCCAGGCCGATGCCTCCGACAGCCGGCAGAAGTCCGGTACCGGACTCGGACTTGCGATCACCAAGGAGCTGATCGAACGCATGGGCGGTACGGTCGGCTTCGACTGCTTACCCGGCCAGGGCACCACCTTCTGGTGCGAGCTGCCGATCCAGATACCGCCAGCCGAATCGGACTGCCGCGACGGCCAGCCGCGAATCCTGGTCGTCGAAGACGAGCCTGACACCGGCCGTCTGCTGCATATGATGCTGCGCGAGGGCGGCTACGGCGTGGAGCGCGTGCAAAGCCTGCATCAGGCCCGTGAAAAGCTCGCTGCCAGCCATTACGAGGCCATGACACTGGACCTGCACCTGCCCGACGGCAGCGGCATGCAGCTTATCGACGAATTGCGCGATCAACCGGCGATGCAGGATCTGCCCATCGTCGTTATCTCCGCCGCGCACCAGTTCGAGCAGGCACAGTTCCCCGCAGGGATCGTCTGGCTGCACAAGCCGATCACCAACGCCCAGCTGCTGGTCGCGGTTGAACAGGCGCGAGACAACATCCGCCAGGCCAGAAGCAAGCCTCGATAGCCGGGCGGCATCCCGAGCGAACGACAGGCAAAAAAAATCGCGGGAGCCAATGGCATCCCGCGATTCTTTTTCAGCTGACTGAGCATCAAGCCTGAATCGAGCCCTTCAACTTGTTCATCGCATTCTTCTCCAGCTGACGAATGCGCTCGGCCGATACGTTGTACTTGGCAGCCAGGTCGTGCAGGGTCGCCTTGTCTTCGTTCAGCCAGCGTTGCTGGAGAATGTCCCGGCTGCGCTCGTCGAGCCCCTCGAGCGCCGTATGCAGGCTGGAAGTGGAACTGTCGCTCCAGTCGGCATCTTCCAGCTGGCGGGCCGGATCGTAGCGATGATCTTCCAGATAGTGCGCAGGCGACTGGTAGGCGCTGTCGTCGTCGGCATCGGCGGCCGGGTCGAAGGCCATGTCATGGCCGGTGAGGCGGCTTTCCATTTCGCGCACTTCGTGCGGCTCGACGCCCAGGCTATTGGCCACGGCGGTGACTTCATCGTTGTTCAGCCAGGCCAAACGCTTCTTCTGGCTGCGCAGATTGAAGAACAGTTTGCGCTGCGCCTTGGTGGTCGCGACCTTGACGATGCGCCAGTTGCGCAGGATGAATTCATGAATTTCGGCGCGAATCCAGTGCACGGCGAAGGACACCAGCCGCACACCCATTTCCGGATTGAAACGCTTGACCGCCTTCATCAGACCGACGTTGCCTTCCTGGATCAGGTCGGCCTGGGCCAGACCATAGCCGGAATAGCTGCGGGCGATGTGAACGACGAAACGCAGGTGCGCCAGCACCATCTGCCGAGCCGCTTCGAGATCCTGATGATAGAAGAGGCGCCCGGCCAGCTCGCGCTCCTGCTCGACAGTGAGCAGCGGGAGGCTGTTCACGGTCTGCACGTAGGCCTCGAGATTCGCTCCCGGGACTAGCGCTTGAACAGGTTGCAGAGTAGTTGTCATGCAGTACCTCCAATGACGAAGCTGCAGCAGTTTAGCATTGCCGCATGAGACTGCAAGCCTGTGGAAAAGTTCCCTGACACAACTGTCAAGTGATTGTTTTCAAATGAAATTTTATCGAGGAGCCAGCTCGCTCAGATGCCTTGCGACAGCCAGCCAGGCACCGATGTAGCCGAGCAGCACCGCACCGATCACCAGCGATAACGCATCGCCCGCCGGAACGCCTCCCAGGCCGAAATCGCTGCCGTAGAGGCCCGCCAGATTCACCACGGCCTCGTTCAGCCAGCCCAGTCCATAGACCAGCAGCAGCCAGGCGATCAGGCCGGCGCCCAGACCGTAGATGGCACCCATGTAGAGGAACGGACGGCGGACGTAACCATCGGTGCCGCCCACCAGCTTGACCACTTCGATCTCGGTGCGGCGGTTCTCGATGTGCAGGCGGATGGTGTTGCCAATCACTAGCAGCAACGTCGCCACCAGCAACAATGTCAGGCCGAAGACGAAGCGGTCGCCAAGCTTGAGAATAGCGGTCAGCCGCTCGACCCAGAGCAGATCCAGCTGAGCCAACTGCACGCCGGGCAGCTCGGCCAGCTGCTGACGCAGCGCTTCGAGCTTGTCCTTGTCCACCTCTTCGGGTGTCACGATGACCACGCCGGGCAGCGGATTGTCCGGCAACTCCTTGAGCGCTTCGCCAAGCCCGGACAGCTGCTGGAACTCGTCCAGCGCCTGCTCGCGGCTGACCCAGTCCGCCGCTGCCACGTCGGGCATGGCGGCAACCTCGTCACGCAGGCGCTCGCCAGCGTCGCCATCCACCTCAAGCTGCATGAACAGCGAGATCTGCGCGGCACGCTGCCACGAGCCACCGAGCCGTTCGACGTTGTCCAGCAGCAGCGCCAGGCCCATGGGCAGGCTCAACGCCACGGCCATCACCAGGCAGGTGAAGAAGCTGCCGATCGGCTGCTTGATCAGACGCCCGACGCTGTCGACCAAACTGGCGCGATGACTTTCCAGCCAGGCATGGAACAGCGTCTTGAAGTCCGGCTCGTCGCCGCGCGGCTGCTCCGGCTTCTTCACCGAACCGCCGACGCGCTCGGCCGTGCTCGGGTTGGTCTTGGGATTGCGTTCGCTGCTCATCGGCTGGCCTCCCCGTCGCCGATCAGGCGACCACGTTGCAGGGTCAGCATGCGATGACGCATCCGCGCGATCAGCGCCAGATCGTGGCTGGCGATCAGCACGGTGGTACCCAGGCGATTGATGTCTTCGAACACGCCCATGATCTCCGCAGCGAGTCGCGGGTCGAGGTTGCCGGTCGGTTCATCGGCGAGCAGCAGGGCCGGCCGGTGCACCACGGCGCGAGCGATGCCGACACGCTGCTGCTGACCGGTGGACAGGTCCGCCGGATACTGCAGCGCCTTGTCCTTGAGGCTGACGCGCTCCAGCGCGGTCATCACCCGCTGGCCAATCTCGCGCTTGTTGAGCCCGAGAATCTGCAACGGCAGGGCGACGTTGTCGAACACCGTGCGATCGAACAGCAACTGGTGATTCTGGAATACCACGCCGATCTGCCGGCGCAGGAAAGGAATCTGCGCATTGGTGATGCGCGACAGGTCCTGCCCGGCCAGCAGCAGCTTGCCGCTGGTGGGACGCTCCATTGCCAGCAACAGGCGCAGCAGCGTGCTCTTGCCGGCGCCGGAATGGCCGGTGACGAAGAGGAATTCGCCACGGCGCACCTGGAAGGAAAGCTCATGCAACCCGATGTGGCCGTTGGGGTAGCGTTTGCCGACCTGTTCGAAACGAATCATGCGCCGTCCCGCTGGGCGAAAAGCGCCTTGACGAAGGCATCGGCCTCGAACGTGCGGAGATCGTCGATCCCTTCGCCGACGCCGATGTAGCGGATCGGCGTGCCGAACTGCTTGGCCAGGGCGAAGATCACACCGCCCTTGGCGGTGCCGTCGAGTTTGGTCAGCACCAGACCGGTCAGCTCGACCGCCTGATTGAACTGTTTGGTCTGGTTGATGGCGTTCTGGCCGGTGCCGGCGTCGAGCACGAGCAGGACCTCTTGGGGAGCCGACTCGTCGAGCTTGCCCATCACCCGGCGGACCTTCTTCAGCTCCTCCATCAGGTTGTCCTTGGTGTGCAGCCGGCCAGCGGTGTCGGCGATCAGCACATCGATGCCCCGCGCCTTGGCCGCCTGCACCGCATCGAAGATCACCGAGGCGGAGTCGGCACCGGTGTGCTGTGCGATCACCGGAATGCTGTTGCGCTCGCCCCACACCTGCAATTGCTCCACCGCCGCGGCGCGGAAGGTGTCGCCAGCGGCGAGCATGACCTTCTTGCCTTCGAGCTGCAGCTTCTTGGCCAGCTTGCCGATGGTGGTGGTCTTGCCGACACCATTCACCCCGACCACGAGGATCACATACGGGCGCTTGCCACTGTCGACCACGAGCGGCTGCTCGACCGGCTTGAGCAACCCAGAGAGTTCTTCCTGCAGCGCGGTATAGAGCGCGCCACTGTCGGCCAGCTCCTTGCGCGACACGCGGCGCGTGAGGTTCTGCATGATCGCCGTCGTCGCCTCGACACCGACGTCGGCGGTGAGCAGACGGGTTTCCAGTTCGTCGAGCAGGTCATCGTCGATGGCCTTCTTGCCGAGGAACAGGCTGGCCATGCCTTCGCCGATGCTCGAGCTGGTCTTGGTCAGCCCTTGCTTGAGGCGGGCGAAGAAGCCGAGCTTGGCCGGTGCCTCGGCGGGCGCTGCCGCGGCGACCGGCACCGGCGCTATCTCCGGCTCCGGCTCCGGCTCCG
>NZ_DAMCPO010000002.1:0-223270 GCF_032106285.1 Stutzerimonas kunmingensis | reverse complement strand
GCTCTGGCTCTGGCTCTGGCTCTGGCTCTGGCTCTGGCTCTGGCTCTGGCTCTGGCTCTGGGAGTATTTCGGCTTCGACGGGCGGTTCGGGCAATAGCCCGGAGGTGGTGATTGCCGGTTGCTCGCTCTCGGCCTCAGGCTGCTCGGCGTGCGGCAGGCTGTCTTCCTGCGGTTCGGCGGCAGGCTGCTCGGCCACCGGCTGCTGCGGTTTCTTGCGCAGCCAGCCGAACAGGCCTTTCTTTTCGCCGGGCTCGGCCGGTGTCTTCTTGTCGTCGTTGGAACCAAACATGGAGAAGGTATTCTCAAGGATGCGATACGCCGGCAGCCACGCTGCCGGCCAAACGGGCTCTATCCTAGCACCTCGCAAAGCGGGTGCGCTAAGCACGGGTTCCGGCATCAGGGCCGGTTCGGCTGCGGATATCCCGGCTTTGCCTGATTCGCACGCACCAGTACCATGGCTGCCGTGTTGCCGCCCTGCCAGTCTGCCGTGGCGGACACCAACTGGACGAGTCCCGACTATGCCTCTGATGTTACGCCGCGCCGCCGCCCTGCTGCTCGGAGCGCTCTATCTGCCCCTGCTGGCAGCAGCAGACAGCCAGCCCACCCACGAGTTCTTCCTCGACAACGGCCTGAAAGTGATCGTGCGCGAGGATCATCGTGCGCCGGTAGTGGTATCCCAGCTCTGGTACAAGGTTGGCTCCAGCTACGAGACGGCTGGCCAGACCGGCCTCTCCCACGCGCTGGAACACATGATGTTCAAGGGCAGCCGCAAGCTCGATGCCGGCGAAGCCTCGCGCATCCTGCGTGAGCTGGGCGCCGAGGAGAACGCCTTCACCAGCGACGACTACACCGCCTATTACCAGGTCCTGGCACGTGACCGCCTGGCCGTTGCGTTCGAGCTCGAAGCCGATCGCCTGGCCAGCCTCAAGCTGCCGCCAGACGAGTTCGCCCGCGAGATCGAAGTGATCAAGGAAGAGCGCCGCCTGCGCACCGATGACAAGCCGAGCTCGCTGGCCTACGAGCGCTTCAAGACCATCGCCTACCCCGCCAGCGGCTATCGCAACCCGACCATCGGCTGGATGGCCGACCTCAACCGCATGCGGGCCGACGAGCTGCGCGCCTGGTACGAGCAGTGGTACGCGCCGAACAACGCTACCCTTGTGGTGGTCGGCGACGTGACCGCCGATGAGGTCCGCGGACTGGCCGAGCGCTTCTTCGGCGACATCGAGAAACGCGAAGTGCCAGCAGCCAAGCGGCCACTGGAACTGGCCGAGCCGGGCGAGCGGCGCCTCCAGCTGCACGTGAAGACCCAGCTGCCGACGCTGATGATGGCCTTCAATACGCCGAGCCTGGCGACCGAGGAGAACGCCCGCCAGGTGCACGCGCTGCGGTTGATTTCCGCCCTGCTCGACGGCGGCTACAGCGCGCGCCTGCCGGAGCGGCTGGAGCGCGGTGAAGAACTGGTGACCAGCGCTTCGGCCTGGTACGACGCCTATGCCCGCGGCGACAGCCTGTTCGTCCTCAGCGCCGCGCCGAACATGCAGAAGGGCCGCACGCTGGAAGAAGTCGAAGCCGGCCTCTGGCAGGAACTCGATGCGCTCAAGCAGACACCGCCATCGGCGGACGAACTCGAGCGCGTGCGTGCGCAGGTCATCGCCGGCCTGGTCTACGAGCGCGACTCCATCACCCAGCAGGCCACCACCATCGGCAAGCTGGAAACCGTCGGCCTGTCCTGGCGCCTGATGGACGAGGAGCTGAGCGCGCTGGAAGCGGTCACGCCCGAGGACATCCAGCAGGCCGCCAGCACCTATTTCACCCGCTCCCGCCTGAGCGTCGCCCATGTTCTGCCCGAGGAAGCCCGTGATGAGTGATTGCAAAGCGCTGCGCAACGGCCTGTTCGGCCTGCTGCTGGCAGCCGGTTTCGGCCTGGCGGGCTGCGATGAAGGCTCCACCGCCCTGCCACAACCCGGCGAGCCGGCGAAGCAGGATGTCGCCCGCGAGGCGACCCAGCCTGCCGTGCCGACCGCAACGCCGGAAAAACCTCGTCTGGAGTCGCTCGCCGAGCTGGGCGATCAACCCCTGGCCCGGCGCAAGCTGGACATCCAGAGCTGGCAGACCGCCGAAGGCGCCAAGGTACTGTTCGTCGAAGCCCGCGAGCTGCCGATGTTCGACCTGCGCCTGACCTTCTCCGCCGGCAGCAGCCAGGACGGCGACGTACCCGGCCTGGCACTGCTGACCAACGCCATGCTCAACGAGGGTGTCGAGGGCAAGGACGTCGGCGCCATCGCCCGCGGCTTCGAAGGCCTCGGCGCGGATTTCGGCAACGGTTCCTACCGCGACATGGCAGTGGTCAGCCTGCGCAGCCTCAGTGCGCCGGACAAGCGCGAGCCGGCCCTGGCGCTGTTCAATCAGGTCATCGGCCAACCGAGCTTCCCCGAGGACTCGCTGCAACGGATCAAGAATCAGCTGCTGGCCGGCTTCGAATTCCAGAAGCAGAACCCCGGCAAGCTCGCCAGCCTCGAGCTGTTCGAGCAGCTCTATGGCGATCACCCCTATGCCCACCCCAGCGAAGGCACCCCCGAGTCGGTGCCGGCAATCAGCGTCGAGCAGCTGCGCGACTTCCACGCCCGCGCCTATGCGGCAGGCAATGCGGTGATCGCGCTGGTCGGCGACCTCTCCCTCGAAGAGGCCGAAGCCCTGGCAGCCGGCGTCTCGGCCGCCCTGCCGGAAGGCCCGGCGCTGCCAACGACGCCGACACCCGAGGCTCCGGTTGCCGGCAAGCACCACATCGACTTCCCCTCCAACCAGAGCCATCTGATGCTGGCCCAGCTCGGCATCCCTCGTGGCCATCCGGACTATGCGGCGCTCTATCTGGGCAACCAAATCCTCGGCGGCGGCGGTTTCGGCACGCGGCTGATGGAAGAAGTGCGCGAAAAGCGCGGCCTGACCTACGGCATCTATTCCGGCTTCAGCCCGATGCGTGCCGAAGGGCCGTTCATGATCAGCATGCAGACCCGCGCCGAACTCACCGATGGCGCACTGGATCTGGTGCAGCAGCTGGTCCGCGACTATCTCGCCGAAGGGCCGACCGAGGCCGAGCTGGAGCGCAGCAAGCGCGAGATCGCCGGCAGTTTTCCGCTGTCTACCGCAAGCAATGCCGACATCGTCGGTCAGCTGGGCAGCATCGGCTTCTACGACCTGCCGCTGACCTACCTGGAGGATTTCATGGGCGAGGTGCAGGCGCTGACAGTCGAACAGGTCAAGACAGCGATGAACAAGCATCTGCAGCAAGACGCCTTCGTCATCGTCACTGCCGGCCCCAGCGTCGAGCAGCAACCGCTGCCGCCGCCCACCGATAAACCAGCCGAACAGCCCAGCGGCGTTCCGGAGCACTGATGGCCAATCCACCCATTCGCCCCAGCGCCCACGGCGGCCAGGGCCAGTTGCGCATCATCGGCGGCGAGTGGCGCTCGCGCCGCTTCAGCTTCCCCGATGCCGAAGGCCTGCGCCCCACGCCGGACCGGGTGCGCGAAACCCTGTTCAACTGGCTGGCACCCTACCTATCCGGCGCGCGGGTGCTCGATCCGTTCACCGGCAGCGGCGCGATCTATCTGGAAGCCCTGTCGCGCGGCGCCAGCATGGCCCTGGCGCTGGACGTGAACGCCAACGCCATCGCCAGCCTGCGCAAGCATCTGGACACGCTGAACTGCGGCCACGGCCAGCTACTGCAGAGCGATGCCCTGCGCTACCTGGAAACCCAGACGCCGACCGCCTTCGACCTGGTATTCCTCGACCCGCCGTTCAACAAGAATCTGTTGCAACCGGCCTGCGAGCTGCTGGAGACAAAGGGTTGGCTGGCCGAGCACGCCTGGGTCTACACCGAAAGCGAGGCACTGCCGTCCAGCCTCGGCCTGCCGGGGAACTGGCGACTGCATCGGGAGAAGCAGGCCGGCAAGGTGCACTACGCGCTCTGGGAGCGCCACGCACCCGCCGCTTGAAGTCGGCGACTTCAGTAGAAGTCGACGGTCTGACCGTTGCGATCGAAGGCCAGGAAGCGGCCGACGTTGCCGGTCTCGATGGCGCTGACCATCATCTTCAGTGGCTGCTCGGCCTCGTCGGCGTTCGGCGTGATGCCGGCCTGGCCGGGCAGCGCCGCGGCGAACAGCAGATCCCAGGCCACGCCCGTGCGCTCGGACTCTTCACGCAGCGCGGCGAAGTCGCTCAGTTCCTCGGGCAGCTTGTCGACGCAGAGCACCGGTTTCAGCGAGCCGCCGGCGTTTTCCTCGAAGCGCTGGCGCTCGGCCTCGGTGGCATCCTCGGGCAGTTCGGCGCTGACGAAGACGAACAGCAGGCGCTGGGGCTCGCGCTCATGGCGCGCGGCAGCCAGCAGTTGATCGAAGGGGGTAAGCGTCATGGGCAGGGTTCCGGATAAGACTATCGCGTCACTCTCCCCCCCTTAGGCGGCGCTGACCATATCCCCAAAGACATAAGTCGCCAGGCGGCCAGCATCATTCAACGCCTGCATCGTGCTTTTCTTCCCGCCGCCGAGGCTCTAACGTCGGAGCAAACGAGGAACCCGAGCAACCGTGTCCGAATCCTTCCAACCCGCCTGGTGGCTTCCCGGGCCGCACCTGCAGACCCTGTGGAACGCATTCTTTCGCAAGGCGCCGCGCCTCGAACGCTGGCGTGAGCGGCTGTGGCTGGCCGATGGCGATTTCATCGACCTGGACTGGCACGGCCCGCATGAAGCAACAGCGCCGCTGGTTCTGGTGCTACACGGGCTGACCGGCTCGTCGAATTCGCTTTACGTGCTCGGTCTGCAGCAACAACTGAGCGCGCAGGGCTGGGCGAGCGTCGCGATCAACTGGCGCGGCTGCTCGGGCGAACCGAACCTGCTGCCGCGCGCCTATCATTCCGGCGCCAGCGATGATCTCGCCGAAGTGATCGGGCATCTGCAGGCCTGCCGGCCCATGGCGCCGCTGCATGCGGTCGGCTACTCGCTGGGCGGCAACGTACTGCTCAAGTACATGGGCGAAATGGCAGCCAGTTGCCCGCTGCGCAAGGCCGTGGCGGTGTCCGTGCCGTTCCGCCTGGACCAATGTGCCGATCGCATCGGCCTCGGCTTCTCCCGCGTCTACCAGGCGCATTTCATGAAGGCGATGGTCGCCTACGTGAGGGACAAACAGCAGCGCTTCCAGCGCGAGGGGCTGCTCGACCACCTCGGTGCCCTGCAGAGCCTCGGACCACTGCACGGCATGCGTACCTTCTGGGATTTCGACGGCCGCTTCACCGCGCCGCTGCACGGCTACAGCGACGCCCAGGACTATTACCGCCGTGCCTCCAGCCGCTACTACCTGCCGACGATCACGACGCCAACCCTGCTGATCCAGGCCGAGGATGATCCCTTCGTGTTCCGCCACAGCGTGCCGGAACCAGGCGAGCTGTCTGCGACCACGACCCTGGAACTGCACCCCAACGGGGGCCATGTCGGTTTTGTGGAGGGCTCTCCACTCAAACCCGGCTACTACCTGGAGCGGCGTATTCCGCAATGGTTGGGCGCCTAGTTTCAGCGGCCCAGCATGAAGGTTTCGTATTCCAGATCCTCGAGACTGCTGGACAGGCGAACCAGCCCCAGCAGAACACACGCCAGCACCGACAGCGTAAAACCATAGCCGAAGAAGCTCGGGCCCATGTGCTGGCTGATCACCGTCAACATCGCATTGAGCAGCACGAAGATCAGGCACAGCTCCAGCACGATCCGGCGCTTGTCCAAGTAGAAAAAGACGTTCAGCAGCGCCATGAACACGACCTGAATGCTCACGCCGATCAGGTCGACGTAGAACAGCGGCAGGTAATAGGCCGAAATCCCCAACCAGGCGAGCAGGTCGGGTGCAACGAGAAACAGCAGCACGACGGTCAGGCCCTGGACCTTGCAGATTTCCAGCAACCCCTGACGCACCGCCAGGATCATCTGCTGCTTGAGCTGGCCGATGTGCTGCAGCGTCTCGCCCCCGCGAATGGCCGAGAAGAGCCGCTCATACCACTCCGCGAAGTCCGTCTCGATGCGCACGAGGAACACCGCCATGCCTGGGATGATCGCCAGGTAGGCCAGAAAGATCGGCAGGTCGTAGAGCATCGAAGCACGCAACGGCCCGATCACCTGACTCGACGTGCTGGGGTTGAACCAGAACAGGATCTTGTCGATCCAGATTCCCAGGTTGTAGCACAGCCCTGTGACCAGCAGGCTCAGGAAAACCTGCCGGCGCTCGAGGAAATCGAACGCCACCAGCCGCCGGGCCGGGTACTCCCGAAGAATGTCGAACAGGAACATGAAGAACAGGCTCGCATGCCCGATCAGCAGGCCGAGGAGCAGCCCTTCGAGCTTCAAGAACCGGAGCAGATAGGCGCACAGCACCATCAGCGAATAGCCGATGACCATGATCAACAGAATGCGGTTGTAGGCCTTCATGCCCGACAGAAAAATGATGGTCAGCCACAGGTTGCACAGCACGACGAAGTTGGCCAGCATCAACAGCCGGTATCCGAACGGTTGATCGAACACCAGGCTCAGCAAGACGAAACCCAGCACACCCGAAGCCACCGTGACCATCAGCAGGATGCCGACCAGGTTCGGCAGGATGCAGTCCTGTCGCTTCTCGAACAGCCGATCCGAAATGAACCGGGTGAAGAACAGCTGAGCGCCACCGGTAATGATCAGCGAAGCGGCCATCAGGTAGGTCACGCTGACCAGGAACTGGCGCACCAGCAGCTCCGGCACGACCACTCCAAGACTCATCACCCCGATCAGCATCACGCTGATGATCGACAGCACCCACGGGCCCGAACTGATCAAGCCGGCATAGACATAGGCGCGGAGCGTAGCCGTATAGGAATCGCGCGACAGGATTTTGCGCAGCTCGAAACCGATACCGGCCATGTCAGCGCCTCCCCGTGGCGTTGCGATAGAGATTGCGATAACGATCGAGCATCAGGACCTCGGTGTAATAGCGATTCACCCGTTCGAGTCCCACCGCCTGGGCCGCCCGCCAGCGCTCGGGGTTGCTGAGCAGGCCGATGATCGCTCTGGCCGTCGCCTGAGGGTCGGCAATGGCGACCACCTCACCGGCGCAACCCAGCGGTGGCGACTCGTCCGCTGCCCCTTCGATCAGTTCCCGGCAGGAACCGACATCGCTGCTGACCACAGGTGTTCCCGCTGCCCAGGCTTCGAGGATCACCAAGGGCTGGGCCTCGCTGATTGAGGTCAGCACCATGAGGCCGAGGTTGGGCAACAGCTCGTGGATCTGCCGGAACCCGAGGAACTTCACCTTGCCTTCCAATCCGAGGCTGGCGACCAGACTTCGGCATTCGGTCGCATAGGCTTGATCCTCTTCCTCGGGCCCGACCACCCAACCCTCGGCCTCCGGTATGGCACTGACCACGCCACGCATCGCCCGGATGAAGGTCTTCACGTCCTTGATCGGGACCACGCGACCGACGAGCCCGACCACTGGCGCGATCCCCGCTGGGCGGCGCTGCAGGGCATCGGCCCAGGCGGCCATAGCGATGCCGTTCGGGATCACGCGGGTACGCGAGGGGGGCGCGCCATCCGCGATCTGGCGCTGCCGGTTGCCCGCGTAAAGCGAGATGATCGGGTCTGCCGCGCGGTAGGTCAGCAGGCCGATGCGCTCGAAAAAGCGGATCCACAGGTTGCGGATATAACTGAATTCGGTGTCCAGGCCGGTACGCAAGGCCTCGTCCGGGCCTTCGGATATCCAGCTGGCCTGGGCCAGATCGATCTTGCGTTCCTTAGTGTAGATACCGTGTTCGCTGAGCAGGTACGCACACTGCCAGCGGCGCTGCAGCACGGCCCCCAGCAGCCCCGCATATCCGGTCGAGATCGAGTGCAGGGCCCGCGCCCTGGGTAGCCGGGCCGCGACCTGCGAGAGCATGACGAGCGGCGCGTGCATGGTGCGCAGTGTCCAAAAATAATTGACGAACGAGGGATCGCTGCAATGCCGGGTGTAACCCTCGGTGATCGCCTCCCAGCTCGATCGGCTGCGCAGCACATCCTCAAGACACAATCGACCGGAAGCCAGGGTGTCGAGCAGGCCTTCGCCAAGCGCTTCGTCCGGGGTGCCCGGGTCGTGGAGATAGCGGTGCATCTGCCGCATGGTCTCTGCCGCGCCTTCGTGCCCGACCCGGCCGAGCGCCTCGACCGGACGCCAGGCGCTTTCCAGGAAGTGCTCCTCGATATGCACGACGTTGGCCGGAATCCGGTACTGCCGTTCCCCGTACGCCTCACGCTGCCCGCCGATGAAAACCACCGAGAAGGTAAAGTCCGGCAGCCCCAGGATCAGCTGGTTCACCCAGCTGGACACGCCACCCCGCACATAGGGCCAGGTGCCCTCGAGCAGCAGGCAGATATCGGCGATAGGCGTCTCGGATCGCATGAGGGTCACAACCAGTACTTCGCAAGGGCAGCGAAAGGCGGACGCTGCAGGGTTTCGGACGGGAGCGCGGCCAACTGCTGGCGAACCTCGGCATAACGTCCCTGAAGAAAGGCGATTTCCGCACGGAAAGGAGCCAGCGTCGGCACTCCGACGCCGGCCGCTTCTGCGTGAGAGAAGTGGTCCGCCGCGGTTTCGAGCCGCCCCTGCTCCAAGGCGATCCGCCCCGCCAGGACATGCGCATAGGGATTGCCCGGGACATCCAGCGTGCGCTGCGCATGCTCACGTGCCTGCTCCAGGACATGGTCCAGGACGCTTCCCTGGGCCAGCCCAAGATAGGCCAGCTCCCAATACCAGCGCGCCAGGGCATCGTGCAATGCCGTACGGTGGGCGCCCTCCGCCACCGCAAGCTGTCGCAGAGCCGTCTCGATCCGCAGGTTGATCTCACTTTCCTGTTTGTCGAGCATCGAATAGGCCAGAAGCCGGACATCATCAGCCGAATCACGCAACGCCAGCTTGAGGATGGGGATGGCTTCGCGGGACGGCATGCGACGCGTAGCGAACAGCGCGGCCATCCGTTTCTCCGTATCTGGAGCATGACGCAGCACGTCCTGCAGGCCGCCGTCGTTGAACATCAGTTCCTTGCCGCGCTCCTGCGGTCGGAAAGGCAACTCCGGAAGCCCCATCGAGTCCCAGCTCTTCTCCTGCCGACGCCGGGGCAGGTACAGCGCCGGAAAGAGCGCAGCCGCCACCCCAACCGCGCCCAACACCGGAACGAAGAATGCCAGACAGAAGATGAATAACGGGCTCCACGGCAGCGGCAGTTTGTAGCGACGAGGCAGGAGCAGCCAGATTCCGGCCGCCAGCAAGGCGCTGCTCGCGGCATGCGCCCCCAGATACAGCGATGTCGCCTGCGCAACGCTCAAACGCTCGTGGAACGCCGCCCAGCTGCTCAGCTCGAACAGCAGCGCGCCACTAAACAGCCACTTGCTGATCATTCAAGCCACACTCGCTGTAGAGGAAATGACGCAAGGCTTCCTGCCCGTATTCCGCACCGATGTCGTGCGCCAGCACTCGAACCTGCAGGCTGTCCAGCGTCTGCCCCTGGCCAAACCGCTCGCCCAGCAGCGTATTGAGGCGTAACAGATAGCCCTGAGCGCCTTCGGCGGAGGTCAAGGGCAGCAGCACCAGCACGCAGGTGTCGCCGTCCTGGTCGGTCAGCCTGAGCTGCAGATCCAACCCGCGACGGCTATCCTCGATCAGGCGCAACAGCCTGTCGCTGTTGGCCGACGCCTTCACCTGCAGTGCGAACAGGCTGGCATCGAGCCCGTGAAGCCGTGCATCGCTGGCCGAGCGCTTGAGGTTCTGGCTGAAGTGCTGGCTGTCCATGTCCTGCAGATGGAGCAGCTCCGGATCGCTCAGGATCAGGTCCGCGATATGCCCAGCCAGGATGGCGAGCAGGCCGAACACCCGGTCGTTGAACGAGAAGAACGGCATCTGCTCGATGGCAAGCACTGCCAGGAAGCGTCCTTCGGTGTCGATCAGCGGGACGCACAGCTGGTAACGCGAATGTTGCCGATGCTCGCCTCGCTCGATCAGTTGCTCGCGGATGCTGACAAGCTCGCCGCGCTGCAGGCACATACGCATGAGCAAGTCGTCGTGGTCGAGCGGGGCGACATCGCCCATGGCACTCAGCGCGCCGGGCAGCGCAACACCGTCGCGCACCCGATAGAGCGCCGCGGCGCGGAAGGCGCCGTACTGGGCCAGCAGACCCAGCACCGGTTCCGCCAGGGCCCGCAGCGCATCGTCGCCACGAGGCAGGTCGCGCAGCTGGTTGCGCAAGCCAAGCAGCGAGCTGCGCAGGCTCTGATCGTTGCCCGCGACCCGCTGCTCCAGACGGTCATGAGAGATGCGAAGGATGTAATGGGCCCGGGTGAACTCGTCGAGCCGCAACTGGCGGTAGTCGTTGGCCAGGTCGAGCCGTTCCAGGCGCCGCTCCCAGATATCACGAAACTCCCCTACCAGCATGCCGCTAACGAGCACACCAACGATGAAGGACGCCGGCATCTGCGGATACAGCCCGTCGCCGTAGCGGTGATAGGCGATAAGCGCGAGGATCAGCAGCACCGCGCTAACCATGCCCCGCATGAAGCCGTAGCGCATGCCGAGCAACAGGGGCGCCATCAGCGGCCAGTGAAACGAAGCCTGCACCATCAGCGGGTCTTCGGGTGACAACCAGTAACCCAGGCCGATCGCCAGGCCGGTAATCGCCCAGGTTTCCAGCCACGACACAGCCGCGCCGGCGCGCGGCGCCAGCGTGAAGTCCTTGTGTGCCGACCCCACGGACATCATTCGAGCCGCAACGCGCCGGCCAGCTCGCGCAACACCTTCTGACCGGTGCCGGCGAGGCTCTCGCGTGACCAGCCGGCACGTGCACCGCTCTTGCTCCAGACGACCCGCCCCGTCGCCGGCTCGATCACCTGCAGGCTGATACCGACCGCAGGCTCGCCGTCCAGGCCGCTTTTGTACTGCCACTCCTCGACGCTGCCGCTGATGACATAGTCGAGCCGCTCCGACGCTGCCCAGGCCAGCGCATCGGCTAGCCGACTGCGGTCGTCGAGCATGGGCAGGTCCGACCGAGGTGCGGTCGGATAATGCCGCGGCTGCAGGCCCTGCTCGGCCAGCACGCTGAGCAGGATCTGCTCGACCCGCTCGCCCGCCTGCGGGGCCTGCGAGAAATTGACGACCGGCACCAGTCCCCACGCCGCCTCACGCGGCAGGGTCGCCGTATGGTGGTCGGTGAAGGTGCTGCAGCCGGTCGCCAGCATGGCCACGGCGAGCACGGCCAGATAACGAATGAATGACATGGATCGGTCTCCCTATGAGAAATCAGCGCCCGAACCGGGTGCTGTAGGTCAGGCTCAGCGTGCCCCCTGGCTCGCCGTCGCCGTTGCGCGGCGCCGACTGATACCCCAGGATGAACGCCAGTTCGTCGTCACCGAGCAGCCGCGTCCCGACGCCCGCATTGATCGCGTAGCCGACCTGCTGCTCGGTCCACTGCCAGCCGGCAAGCACGTCGACCAGCCAGCTGTATTGGGGGGTTTCGCGGTTCAACGCACCGGGAAAGCCACGGCGCCAGGTGCTGGCGACATAGACCTGACCGAAGCGCTCCTGCAGGTAATCGGCCGGTTCTTGCGAGACTGAATGCAAGGGGCCGTCCGCCAGTCGATAGGCGGCATGGGTCAGGCCGCTGCGCAGTGTCCAGCTGGGCCCTTCGAAGAACAGTGCATGACTGAATTCCAGATTCAGCTGGCGCCCGTGGCCAAGCGCTTCGCCGTCCAATGTGCTGAACCGCTGCTGCGCGAGCGACCAGCTGAACTGGTCACGGGGTGTAAGGCCATGCGTCGCACTGATGGCCACCGAATCGCGACGGGCGAATGCACGTGCCAGGCCGCTCTCCTCAGCCTGGCGATGCCAGTCGGCGTGAAACTCAAGCGAATCGGTATCGGTGAGTTGAAGGCCGCCAAACACACCTGCGCCCTGGCGATCGCCTTCGTCATGGTCGCTGATCTCGAGCGCCGCGCCGAGCCAGGCCGGCCCGAGCTCGCGGGTCAGCTGGAGCTCAGCGGACCGCTCGACACCGGGGCTGGCATCAGAAAGGCCCGGCCCCGAATACCGCTGTCTGCTGAACAGGGCGCTGGCATGCCAGTCGCGCCCGAACTGGCGGGCGATCTCCGCCGTCTGACCACGCAGCTCCAAGGTGCCGAAATCCTGCCGACGCAGGCCGATCTGCAGGCCTTGCGGGTGGCGCGCCTGGAGAGCCAGCGCCTGGCCCCGCAACTGGTGTTGCAACGCGTCCGGTTGGTCCGGCGAAAGCGCCGCCAGACTTTCGCTCAGCGCCCGATGGGACGCACCGAGCTGTTGCAAGGCTTCGACTCGTTGCGCCGGATCGAGCCCGCCGCCGGTGAGCAGGCGCTCCAACTCGCTGGCATTGTGGGCGCGCAATGCTTGTTGCAGCTCGGCATACCGATCGATGCGCAGGCCATTGCGACGCGCCCAGCCAAGCCATTCGTCCTTCAATGCCGGCTGGTTGAGCCGCTCGAGCTGCTCGCTGAACTGATCGAACCAGATCTGCAGCATGGGGCGGGCATCGGGCCGCTCCAGGCGCAACACCATCTCGATGCCGGCCCCACTCGCACTGAGCAGGCGCAGGTAGGTCCGATAGGTGTCCGGCTCCGCCGTCGCAGGCCGGCCATCGAAGAGCCCGGCCAGATGGCGTCGCAACCGCAGCGCTCGGTCGAAATAGCCGGCGTTGTCCAATGCATCGGCGTAAGCGGCCTGCACCAGCAGGTCCTCGGGGTTGCGTCGCAGGAAGCGGTCGAACCACTGCAACGCAAGTTCGTTGCGATTCAGCAGCAGATAACCAGTCGCATAGGGCAGCCACAGGCTGCTGCGCTTGTGCGCGAGCGGCTCCCAGCGCTGCAGCAGCGGGGTCAGGGCCGACTTGTTACCCGTGTCGATGTAATGCCAGAGCAGCTGCTCCTTGACCGCATCGGCGTGCGGAAAGCGCGCAACGGCCTCGACCAGCAACCGCTCGGCCTCGGCCTGCCCACCCGCCTGCATCGCGAGCCTGGCGCGGGCGCTCCAGAGCGCGCCGACTCGTTCACCTTCAGGCAGCTGCAGGCCCTGCTCGACCAGCAGGCGCAACCGTGGCAGATCATCCAGCTGCATCGCCCATTGCAACGCGCGGGTCAGATTCGCCGGGGTCCGCTTGCGCTCCCAGCTGGCCATCATGACGTCCAGCGCCCGCGCCGGAGCGTGACGCTCGTAAAGGGTGATGAGCCGCTCGTCGGCAGTATCGCTGTTGGCGACCCCAAGTGCCTGGAGCCGCTGATAGCCCTCCATTGCATCCTCATCACGCTCCAACGCCCACGCCAGTTCGGCGCGCAAGAGCCAGTAGGCGGGTTCGCTGACCTGCTGCCGGTCGACTGCATCGAGCACGGCCCAGGCGGTCTGGAAATCGAACAGCTCCCAATGCACGTGCGCCCAGGCCAATCGTTGCTCGAGGCTCACGCCGAACCTGCGGTCGCGCTCGGCCCAGAGCGCGACCTGCGCCTCGAGTTGCTGCGTCTGTTCCAGCAACTGCTGGAGGCGCTCCCAGGCCAGGCTGTGATCCGGATGGGCGCTGAGATACTGACGCAGCCAGCGCTCGGCCTGCTCTGGCGTGCCGCGCTGGCCATGGCTGTAGACCAGGGCGTCGAGCTCGGCATCGGACAGCTGCCGGCTTTCGCCCGCACCGGCCAGCAACCGGATGGTGTTATCGAAATCGAACAGCTGGGCCGCCAGACGCCAGGCGTGCTCCCGCACCTGCGGACCATCCTGCTGCTGCAGCAACTTCAGCCAGTACCCCAGGGCCTCGCTGGGCCGCCCTGTCCATTCGCCGAGCTTGGCCATGGTTTCGAGCGTCTCGGCGGGCTGCGGTGCGACATTCGCCAGCTGCTGGCCGACCTCCCAGGCCTGCTCGAGCTGACCCGCCGCGAGGCGCAGCTGCATTTCGCTGCGCAGCGCGGTCACGCCTTCGGGATCGAGCAGCCGCCAGCGTGCCAGGATTTCAGCGGCCAGGTCGTACCGCTGGCTGCCGATACCCGCCTTTACCGCCGCTTCAAGCAGCGCACCATCGGCTGCGTCCAGGACGTCCAGATTGGCATGCACCACGGTCGCTGCCTGTTCACCCTGGTCCGCGGCAAGGTATGCCGAAAACGCCTCGCTGACATAGCGCTGCCGGTCATCGGCACTGTCAACACGGGCGATCATTCCGCTCAGCAAGCGTGCGGCCGTTCCGGTTTCGCCAGCGGCGAGGTGGGCCGTTACCGCTTCGCCAAACCACTGCTGTCGCCTGGCCTCGTCTCGCTCAGCCAGGTCCAGGTAGACCTGCGCGGCCAGGCTCGGGTCGTTCACCGCCAAGGCATGGCGGGCAAGCCGGGCCAGTTGTTCGAGGCTAAGCCCTTCGCGCACCACGCCGCGTAGTTGGGCACTCAGCGCCGCGAGGGTCTGGGCGGAGACCGCTTTTTCAGTCGCCTGAGCCTCGAGTACGGCCAGCTCCGCCAGGAAAAAGCGGACATCGCCAGACGCCTCATTCAGCCTGAAGACGTGTGAGCGGGCGCGGACATGGTCGCCGAGGGCAATGAGCTGTTCGATGAGTTTGAGCCGCAAGCTGGTGTCATCAGGATGGGCTTCCAGCAGCAGTTCGGCGTAGCTGATCGAGACGGCATCAGGTTGCCGCTCGCTCGGCATGAAGACCTCGTCGCCATGGTAGGTGACGACCAGCAGGGTAACGACTAGCCCGCCGACGAGCAGCAGGGCCCAGGGACTGAGAAGCCGAACGGGTTCAGTGGCAGAGGAGTTGCGCATCGCTCACCCGCGTCTCTGCCAGCTCGAACTGCCACAAGCCCTGAACCTTCGCGCCCGCATGACGCTTGCCCGCAACTTCCAGCGAGCAGCGGCCGCTGGCGCGAACGGAAAACCGCAGCGGCATTTCTCCCGCGAAGGAAAATTTCACTCGGTCGTCATCCAGATAGTCCCAGCCCAGCAGCGGCAGGTTCGCCTGCTCCAGGGCGGGCCTGGGGTCGCGCTCGGGACGCAGCGCGAGCACGGCGTGCGCATCGCTCAGGTGCACGTAGCGACCCTGCGGCAGTTCGCGAACCCCGGCGACGCCCTGCGAGCGGCGCAGGTCCGGCCAACCGAGCACTGGATCCAGCCGCAAGGTGCGGAGCCCATCCAGGCCACGAATCTGCCAGCGGCCATCGCCGAGCCGGGCCAGGCTCGACTGGTGCAAACCATTCATCCGTCGGATGTACTGGCTCATCCAGAGCGATATCGGCTGTTCGGCCTGCATCGATCGGTAGATGTCCTGCATGACCCGTATCGATGCCTGCTTGGTCGCAGAGTAAAAGTGGTAATACAGATGCAGGCCGCGCAGACGGCGGGGGGCATCGGTCAGCGCGAAGGTCTCGAGCACACCCCGGAAACCGTAATAGGGCCCCTGCCAGAGATTGGTATAGAGGTTCTCGTTGATGATCGGCGCGTAGTACTGGATGCCGCCGGCCGTCGGCCGGATCAGCGGCGATAGCCCGGTCAATGAAGGATGCGCGCGGGTCAGGATGGTCGTTCCGCCGTTGACGTTCTCCAGGCCGGCGTCGTAAGCGAGCTTGATCGTAGCCGCATCCGGCAGGGCGTCGCCGGTCCAGAAGATCATCTTCACGGGCTTGTCGGCGGTGGTCAGCCGCTCGTTTATGTAGGCCGTCGAACCCACCACCTCCCGTGTGAAATCCAGCCTGTCATAGCCGGGAATGGCCATCGTCATGCCGTACTCGGCGGTAAAGCCTTCCCGGAGCTGGGCGCGCTCCGGCTGCCAGTAAAACGGATGACTGAAACTGTGGCTGGCCACCTCGACCTTACGATTGGCGAATATTTCGCGCGCGATCGGCTCCAGTTCGCGGGCGAGATGGGGATAGCGGCCTTTGGGCCCGATTTCCCCTTCGATCACCGATACCGACGTCAGCAACCCATGCGGTTCGATGAACGCCTCGAGCACCTCGCGACCGGCATATGGGGAGCCGGCCACCTCGGCACGAGACAGAAAACCATCGCCATCGATATGCACCGTCGCGATACGCCGCCCGTTTTCGGTGGTCGCATCCGGACGGGGCAACGGCGGCAACCGAAGGGCACGCTGCAAGAAGACGAACGGGTCGAGAATCCAGCGCTGGTAGTCAGGCCCCTCTTCAATGATGTAGGGCGTCAGCGCAACACCGCCGGCAGGCCCGGTCGCCACCGGCGTGTAACGGCGCTGCTCGCTATCGACCAGACTCAGGCCTGCCTGTGCCTCGCCATCGATCGTGTCGAGCGCTACCAGCTCGCGAACTCGCACCGTAACCGGCGCTTCGAAACCGCCCACCAGGGTTTTGTCCTGCGCGAGGATTGTGACACCGGGCTTCGCCGGCTTGCCAACGTGGCGCATCCCCAACCGCCTGAGCACTGCCCGGCCGACCACGGGAACCCCTCCCATGATGGCCAGCGGAACGCCTTCGTCGAGCCGGGCCACGAGCCAGTCGTCAAAAGCGGCAGAATCGTCCGGCGGGCCATTGGTCATCCAGGTCACGACACCGGCATAGAGCCCGCCCATCGGGTTTGTCGGCAGCTGGTCAGCTGGTAGGTAGTCGACCCGATAGCCAAGGTATTCGATCAGCCCGCCCAGAAACATATGACCGCGGTTGCTCGAAAGCGGACCTTCCCGTGGGTCGTAGATCACCGCAACGCGTCGAGGCTGGACCTCCAGCGTGCTGATCCCGAGATAATCCAGCTCAGGCATGGTGACGAAGGGTATGAAACGCTCGCCACGTAGACGCTCGGCTAGCGCGCGCGCCTCCTCGCGCTGTGTGGATGGCAGGTAATCGATGGCGATCAACGGCACGCCTTGGGCACGCAATGGATCGAGGTGGATGTCGAGCCAGTCCCGGTCAGCTTGCGGCACGGCACGGTAACGTCCGCGACCGGCATCCCAGCCGGCGTGAATCGATTCGACCGCCACCGCGCTCGCCACGCCCGGCAATTCGGGAAGTACTTCGAACCCGCGATTGAAGATCAGCTTGAGCTCCGGCAGCTCCCGGTGCAGTTGCTGAAGAAAATCGCGCAGCGCGACGCGCTCGGCTTCGCGCCTGTCCTCGGGCAAAAGCAGGAAGCTGTCCAGCGTATCCAGGAAAAGACCGACGTAGCCCTGCTGCTCGAGGGCTCGGGCTTGAGCCAGCAGATGTTCGCGCCACGCCGGGGCACTCAACTGCATGACCTGACTATTCCAGGCCTGGTTACGGACCTCGCTTGCGCTCCGGGCGATCTCGTCGCCACCCTCGGCGAGGTCGCCGTCGTATTCACCAACGGAAAGATAGGCAAAGGGCGAACTGCCCTGAGCGCGAAGAAACGCCACGTCTCGTCGTGAGAGATGGCCAGATTCAAGAACCGCCCACTCGAACTGTGCCAGTTCTTCCAGCGGCGGAGAGGAGGCGTACCAGAAAGCGACACTGCCCGGACGGGCCGTTGAGCTAGCATCAGCGTGAACAGGCAGGGCTAACAGCAGACCATGGAGCAAAATGGCGTACGCCGAACGGTGCGGCCCCAATAATGCAAAAAATCGGATTGCCGTTGCCGTCAACCTACGGGCAAATACTTGAACGATCCACATGGATTCACCGTAATAAACGACCTTCCGCCCACCGGTATTAATCCATAGCGTCTGACTCTATACAAGCAAAATGCCATCACCACCGATGAAAGGTTGACCCTATCGGCAGATGGCGCCAATTAAATGTCAATCCAGCTCGATATCCAGGTGCCATACTTCCCTGACAGCTACGTCTAACGGCACCCAAAACCGCCGACAAAGCTCGCCATAATTCACCCGCGCCGCGTCGGCGACAACGCCCTCCTCCAATACCAGCACCTGATAAACACCACGACACAGCAAGGCCTCGCTCAACCGGTCCGAACGAATGCCACTAGTGGAAAGGAAGCGCACCCACGACGTGATTATGATCCAGGCGTTAAGCGCGATGTCCTCAACCTGGGCGGGATCCATCAGCAGAATGCCGGCATCGACGAACCCCTGATAGATCGCCCGAGCATGCCGCAGGCAACGGCCGGCGAACGCCTGGTAGCGCTGGGCGAGCTGCGGATTGGCATCCAGCAGGCCTTCCAGATCACGATGGAGAAAGCGGTAATCCCACATCGCGCCCAGCAGAGACTCGAGGTAAAGCGCCTTGTCCTGGACTTGCATCTCCCGCTCCGGCGGCAGGCGCAGGAACTGGTCGACACGCGATTCGTACTGCCCGAACAGCTCTGCGACGATCGCCTGCTTGTTGGGGAAGTGGTAGTACAGATTGCCCGGCGAGATGCCGAGATGGGCGGCGATGTGGTTGGTCGTAACGTTCCGCTCGCCCTGGGCGTTGAACAGCCCCAGGCTGGCTTCGATGATGCGGTCACGGGTCTTGGTGCGGGATGCCATGAGGCGGCGAGTTCTCGGCGGCGAAGCGAAGGAAGCAACGGTACACGCCAGCAGGCGGGTAAGCACGTCTCGTTGACAGTTTAGAGTAATTACTCTAGAAATCCTCCAGCATATCGCATCAGGAGCCCGCATGTCAGCCGAAATCCCGCAAGCGCTGGTCGCCATGGAGGCCCTGTTCGCCCGCCAGCGTTCGGCCTTCACCGCCGCACCGATGCCCTCGGAAGAGGATCGCCTGCGTTGGCTGGACGCCCTGCGCGATGTGCTGGCCGGCCATCAACCGGCGCTGATCGAGGCAATCGCTGCGGATTTCGGTCATCGTTCGGCCGACGAAACCCTGCTGGCGGAAATCATGCCCAGCCTGCACGGCATCCGTTACGCCAGCCGTCACCTGCGGCGCTGGATGAAACCCTCACGCCGACATGTCGGCCTCGCCTTCCAGCCAGCCAGCGCACGGGTGGTCTACCAGCCGCTGGGCGTGGTCGGCATCATCGTGCCGTGGAACTACCCGCTCTATCTGGCCATCGGGCCGCTGATCGGCGCGCTCGCCGCCGGCAACCGCGTGATGCTGAAGATGAGCGAGTCGACGCCGGCCACCGGCCAGCTACTCAAGGCCCTGCTGACGCAGATCTTCCCCGAGAATCAGGTGGCGGTAGTACTGGGCGATGTAGAGGTCGGGCAAGCCTTCGCCCGGCTGCCGTTCGATCACCTGCTGTTCACCGGTTCGACACACATCGGCCGCGAGGTGATGCGCGCGGCAGCGGAGAACCTGACACCGGTGACGCTGGAGCTCGGTGGCAAGTCGCCGGCGATCGTCTCGGCCAGCGTCCCGTTGGCCGATGCCGCCGAGCGCATCGCCTTCGGCAAGTGCATGAACGCCGGGCAGACCTGCGTCGCGCCGGACTATGTGCTGGTGCCGCGCGAGCGTGTCGAGGGCTTCGTCGGTGCCTACCGTGAGGCGGTACAGCGTCTGTATCCGAGCCTTGCGGACAATCCCGACTACACCGCGATCATCAATGCGCGTCAGCTGACGCGACTGCAGGACTACCTCGACGATGCGCAGGCCAAGGGCGCGCATGTCGTGCCGCTGTTTGCCGAGGCGCAGCAACGGCGCATGCCGCACTGCCTGCTGCTGAACACCACCGACGACATGCGCGTGATGCAGGAGGAAATCTTCGGCCCGCTGTTGCCGATCGTGCCGTACGCCGATCTGGACGAAGCGGTGGCTTACATCAATGCACGCCCACGACCGCTGGCGCTGTACTACTTCGGCTACGACCGCAGCGAGCAGCAGCGCATGCTGCAAACCACCCACTCCGGCGGCGTGTGCCTGAACGATACCCTGCTGCACGTCGCCCAGGACGACCTCCCCTTCGGCGGCATCGGCCCGTCCGGCATGGGGCACTACCACGGCCACGAAGGCTTCCTCACCTTCAGCAAGGCCAAGGGTGTGTTCATCAAGCAGCGCTTCAATGCTGCCCGGCTGATCTACCCGCCCTACGGCAAGTGGTGGCAGAGGCTGATCTATGCGCTGTTCATCCGCTGATGCGTGGCTGAAGCAATGCACGACCTGTCCCTCAATCGCCGCGGCCTGCTCAAGGTCGGACTGCTCGGCGGCGCGCTCCTGGCCGGCGGTGGCTTGCTCAGCCGGACCCTCAGCGCCTCGGCGGACGGCGCGGCGAGCGGCTTCTCCGTGCTGCGTGACAGCGATCTGCCCATGCTGCGCCGACTAACGCCGTTGCTGCTGGAAGGCTCGGCGGCGCCCAAAGACATGCCGCAGGCCGTGCAAACCACCCTCGTCAGCCTTGACCTGGGCCTGCACCACTTGTCGCCCGCGCTGCTAAGTCAGGTACGCCAGCTGTTCGACGTACTCAGCCTGCCGCTGACCCGCGGGCCGCTGACCGGAATCTGGAGCGGCTGGGAGGTAGCCTCCGATGATCAAGTACGCGCGTTCCTTCAGCGCTGGCAAAACAGCTCGCTCGCCCTGCTGCGTCAGGGTCATGCCTCGCTGCTGCAGATGATCCTCATGGCCTGGTACGCCAGCCCCGCCGCCTGGGCGCACTGCGGTTATCCCGGACCACCGAAGGTCTGACTGATAGGAGGCATCCGTGCCCGTTCCCGACTTGTTTGCTGCAGGCCTTGCCCGTGGCTGGACCACATACGACGGCTCACGACTGGAGGACGATCTGACCCTGGAAGCCGACATCGCCATCGTCGGCAGCGGCGCAGGCGGTGCCACCAGCGCCGAAGTGCTGAGCGCAGCCGGCTACAAGGTGTTGCTTATCGAGGAAGGCCCGCTGCGCACCAGCGGCGACTTCGACATGCAGGAGGGCCGCGCCTACCGCTCGCTCTATCAGGAAGCCATCGGCCGCACCAGCAAGGACGGCGCCATCACCATCCTGCAGGGTCGCGCCGTCGGCGGCACCACGCTGGTGAACTGGACTTCGAGCTTTCGCACACCGCCGCAGACCCTGCAGCATTGGGCCAGTGAGCACGGCGTCAGCGGGCTTTCGGCCGAAACGCTGCAGCCCTGGTTCGAACGCATGGAGCAGCGCCTCGGCATCGCGCCCTGGACCGTGCCGCCGAATGCCAACAACGCGGTACTACAGCGCGGCTGCGAAAGCCTTGGCCAGCACTGGGCGGTGATCCCGCGCAACGTGCGTGGCTGCTGGAACCTGGGCTACTGCGGCATGGGCTGCCCGACCAACGCCAAACAGTCGATGCTGGTCACCAGCATTCCCGCAATGCTGGAAAACGGCGGTGAACTGCTCTACCTCAGCCGCGCCGAGCGCTTGCTGATGCAGGGCGAGCGGGTCGTCGGCTTGGACTGCCTGGGCATGGACGAACGCGGCGTAGAGCCGAACGGACACCGCATCCGCGTCGTCGCCAGGCACTACATTCTGGCCGGCGGCGGCATCAACACGCCGGGTTTGCTGCTGCGCTCGAACGCTCCCGACCCGCACCAACGCGTCGGCAAGCGCACCTTCCTGCACCTGACCAACTTCTCCGCAGCGCAATTCGACGAGCGCATCGATGCCTTCAGCGGCGCACCACAGTCGATCTATTCCGACCACTTCCAGTGGCACGACGGGGTTACCGGGCCGGCCGGCTACAAGCTCGAAGTTCCGCCCATCCATCCCGCGCTCGCGACTACCCTGCTTGGCGGCTTCGGCCCGGAGAATGCCCAGCGCATGGCCGCGCTGCCGCATACCCACGCGATGATCGCCCTGCAGCGCGACGGCTTTCATCCGGACAGCGCCGAGGGCACGGTCGAGCTGCGCAGCGACGGCAGTCCGGTGCTCAACTACCGCATGACCGACTATGCCTGGAACGGCATCCGCCGCGCCTTTCACAGCATGGCCGAGATCCAGTTCGCCGCCGGCGCCCGTGCCGTGCTGCCCCTGCATGGCGACGCCCGCTACGTGCGCACGCCGCGTGCCGCCCGCGAGCTGATCGAAGGTCTGGACCTCGCGCTGTACCGCACCCGCCTTGGCAGCGCCCACGTCATGGGCGGCTGCGCCATGGGCGAAGACCCGCGCCAGGCGGTGACCGACAGCCTGGGACGGCACCACCAGCTGGCAAACCTTTCCATACACGACGGCTCGCTGTTTCCCACCAGCATCGGCGCCAACCCCCAGCTCTCGATCTACGCGCTGTGCGCGAAATTGGCGTCGGATCTGGATGATCGGCTGAAGAAGTCCTGAGATTGACTCCCATTCACGTCAGATCGCCGCACGGCATTCAGGCTTTACGCTGTCGACACCGAGCCGCTACCATCCACACCCCCACGCATGCGTCAGGACGCCGCGATGAATCGAGTGTTGTATCCGGGAACCTTCGATCCCATCACCATGGGCCACGCCGATCTGGTGGAACGCGCCTCGCGCCTGTTCGACGAGGTCATCATCGCCGTGGCGGCCAACCCCAAGAAGAACCCGCTGTTCCCGCTCGAGCAACGTGTGGCGCTGGCTCAAGAAGTCACCAAGCACCTGCCGAACGTGAAGGTCATGGGTTTCTCCACGCTGCTGGCGCACTTCGTCAAGGAGCAGCAGGCCAATATCCTGCTGCGCGGGCTGCGTGCGGTTTCGGACTTCGAGTACGAGTTCCAGCTGGCCAATATGAACCGCCAGCTGGCACCCGATGTGGAAAGCCTGTTCCTCACGCCGTCGGAAAAGTACTCCTATATTTCCTCGACGCTGGTTCGGGAGATTGCCTCGCTCAAGGGTGACGTATCCAAATTCGTCCACCCGGCGGTGATGAGCGCGTTGCACGAGCGCTTCGGCCAGAACTGACGATGCCCGCCGGGCCGCGTCGAGTGCACGCTGGCCGGCGATGCGGCACAATTGCCCGGTCGTAATATTGCTGTGCCGTGGTTCGAGCCACGGCAGGAGTTCGCTGGATGTCCCTGAAAATCACCGATGACTGCATCAACTGCGATGTGTGCGAGCCAGAGTGCCCGAACAGCGCCATTTCCCAGGGCGAGGAAATCTACGTCATCGACCCCAACCTCTGCACCGAATGCGTCGGCCACTACGACGAGCCACAGTGCCAGCAGGTCTGCCCGGTGGACTGCATCCCGCTCGACGAGAACAACGTCGAAAGCAAGGACGAACTGATGCAGAAGTACCTGATCATCACCGGCAAGGCGTGATGCTCTCGCGGCGACCGACCCGAAGGACCCGCCTGCTCAGGGGCCTCCAGGGTTGTCTCGCCGCCCTCCTGCTGCTGGCCTGCGCGGCCCAGGGCAACCCTCTTGCAAACGGTGCCGTCGCCACGGCCCATCCGCTGGCCAGTGAAGTTGGCCGGCGCATTCTCGAAGCCGGCGGCAACGCCTTCGATGCCACCGTTGCAGTCAGCGCCGCCCTGGCGGTGGTCGAGCCATACGGCTCCGGACTTGGCGGCGGCGGCTTCTTTCTGCTGCGCGAAGCCGGCGATCCTGCTCGCCACATTTTTCTCGATGCCCGCGAGCGCGCACCCGCCGCCGCCACGCCGGACCTGTACCTGCGCGATGGCAAGATCCAGCGCGAACTCTCGCTGAACGGCCCGCTGGCCGCAGCGATTCCCGGCACGCCGGCCGCGCTGGTCGAACTCGCCGAGAAGCGCGGCCGCCTGCCCCTGAAGACCACCCTGGCGCCGGCCATCGCGCTGGCTCGCGATGGCTTCGCGGTGGATGCCGTCTACCGCCAGCGTGCCGGCTGGCGCCTCGCGGAGTTGCGTGACGATCCGGAAAGCGCGCGCCTGTTTCTCCACGACGGGAACCTGCCAGCCGAAGGCCATCGGCTACGCCAGCCGGAGCTGGCGCAGACCCTGGAGCGCCTGGCCATTCACGGCCGCGACGGCTTCTACCGCGGTGAGTTCGCGAAGAAATTGGTGCAAGGCGTTCGCGCCGCCGGCGGCATCTGGTCGCTGGAGGATCTGGCCGACTACCACACCGTCGAGCGCGAGCCACTACGCTTCACCCTCGCCAATGGTCGTGAGCTGATCGGCGCGCCACCGCCGTCAGCCGGCGGCATGATCCTCGCGCAGAGCCTGGGCATTCTCGAACGCCTGTCCTGGCGCGACGCCGAACCGCTGCAACGCAGCCATCTGGTGGTCGAGGCGTTGCGCCGGGCCTATCGCGACCGCGGGCAACTGGGCGATCCGGATTTCGTCGCGTCACCACTGCGACATCTACTTTCAGACCAGTACCTGGACCAGCTCGCCAGCTCCATCGACCCTGATCGGGCCACGCCGAGCAGCGCATTGCCGCCCGCGCCACGCTGGCGCGAGGGCGAGCACACCACTCACTTCGCGGTGATCGATGCCGAAGGCAATGCGGTGGCGGCGACGCTGTCGCTGAACATGATGTTCGGCGCCGCCTTCACCGTGCCCGGCACCGGTGTGCTGCTCAACGACGAGATGGACGATTTCGCCGCCGACATCGATGGCAGCAATGCCTATGGCCTGAAAGGCAGCAGCGCCAATGCCATCTCCGGCGGCAAGCGGCCGCTGTCGAGCATGAGCCCGACCTTCATCGAAAGCGCCGAGGAGTTCGCCGCCTTTGGCACGCCCGGCGGCAGCCGCATCCCGAGCATGGTGCTGCTTTCGGCACTGTCTTACCTGGATGGCGAACCGGTGCAGGCCTGGCCGGCAGTGCCGCGCTATCACCACCAGTACCTGCCCGACGTACTGCAGTACGAAGCCGATGCCTTCACCCCGGCGCAGCTGGACGCCCTGCGCGCGCGCGGCCACCAGCCCAGGCTGATCGAACGCGACTACGGCAACCAGCAGGTGCTCTATTGGCACAAGCCGAGCGGCACGGTCGAGGCGGCCAGCGACCCGCGCGGCATCGGCCAGGCACTGATGGTGCCGGCACGCCGCGAGCCGGTTACAGCTGCAGAATGACCGGGCCTTCGTCCTCAGCGAGCTGACGCAGCTGCCGCGTCAGCTCATGGCCCTCGCCGAGCAGCAAGGCGTTGCGCAGACTCTGGATGATGCGGCTGGCGTAGCCCAGGTCGTTCATCAGCGAACTGCTCTGCAAACCGTCCAGCTTCTGGTTGCGGATCGACTCGAACAGGCGCCGGCGAAACTCCGCATCGAACTTCGCAGCGCGCTCGTCCAGCCAGTTCAAGCGCTCGCGCCATAGCTCATCGGGCAGCTCCGAGTGGTTGAGCGCGCGGATCTCGCGCAACGACTCCAGCAAATGCCGACGCAACTCGACATACGCCTGGCGCGCCGCGGAGTCATCGGTGCGCAGGTAGTGTCCGAGGTTCTTCTGCAGGTGCTTGGCATCCTTGACCGCGTCCACCAGCTGCAGCGCCGCAACCTGGCAGCTCAGCCAGAACGCCTGGTGGCTCTCGTCCAGCGGCAGCTCCAGACGCCCCATGAAGGTCAGCAGATCGGAATACACGCCCTTGATATGCCGCTGATACAGCCGCTCGGCATCCAGGGCCTGGGCGTCGGGCTTCGCGTTGATCAGCGCCTCGTCAATCCGTCCCTGCTGGCGCAGCTGGTCCACCGGCAGATAGGTGGCATGGCAGATCACCTCGAGACTCAGGCGCGCCAGATGCTGCAGCTCCTGCGCCACGGCGCTGGCGGCAGCATCCGCGGAGTCCAGCGCACGGTCATTCAGGTAGCGCGCGCGGGTCGGCTCCTCCGGTCGAGCAGGCGCCAGTTCGGTGATCAGCACCGTCGGTTCGACTCGCTCGGGCAACACGCGCAACAGCAGGTTTGCCAGCTGCGCCTGCCACGGCCAGAACAACAGCACACCCATGGCGTTGAACAGCGTATGGAACAGCGCCAGCTGAATCAGGCGGTTTTCAGCCAGGCCCAGCGGCGCGACCAGCCACTGGACCAGCCAGGTCAACGGCGGCAGCAGCGCGATAGCCAGCACGGCGGTAGTCACGTTGAACAGTACATGGGCCAGCGCCAGGCGCTGACCACTGCGGTTGCCGCCGAGCGAGCCGACGAACGCAGTGGTGACGCTCGTGCCGACATTGGCGCCGATCGCCGTCGCCAGCGCCTGGCCGAGATCCAGCTGGCCGGTAGCCAAAGCGGTCAGCGTCAGCATCAATGTGGCATGGCTGGACTGCAGCACCACCGTGGCAAACAGGCCGATCGCGACGAACATCAGCTGCCCGGCCAGACCCCCAGCGTGGTACTGCGACAGGTCCATGCCACCAAAGCTGGAGAAACCGGTCTTGATCTGATCGATGCCGAGAAAGATGAAGGCGATGCCGAGCACGATACGCCCGGCCGCCTTGCCCTTGTCGCCGGTGAAGCTGGCCAGCACCCCGAAAACCAGCAGCGGCAAGGCCAGCGGACTCAGGCTGACGTTCTGCCCGGCCAGTGCCAGCAGCCAGATACCCGTGGTGGAGCCGAGATTGGCGCCGAACAGAATGGCGATACCGCCGGCAAGCTTGATCAGCCCGGTGCTGATGAAAGCGATGGTGAGCAACGAGACCAGCGTGCTGGACTGCAGCAGCATGGTGCCGCTCATGCCGAACATCAGGCCCTTGAGCGGCGTCGCCGTACTGCGCGTCAGCAGCTGTTCGAGCTTGCTACCGGCCAGTTGGCGCAGCCCCTCTTCGAGGCATTGCATGCCGAACAGGAACAGGGCGAGTCCCGCGCACAGCTCGAGCCATCCGTCACTGGCCCAGAACGACCAGGACAACATCAGCAGGCCCACGATGGGCAGAAATGTCTTGAAGAAGCGGCTGTTCAAGGAGGGGGCTTCGCGGCTCGGGATGGGAGGCGAAGCCTACTGCAGCAACACCGCGACCGGAAGGCTCAAGCCCTGCCAGTCGCGATGCGGATGACGTCGATCAACGCTGGGCGTTGTAACCGCTGGTGGTGCAGCCCAGGCAGCGTACGAACGCCGCTTTGCCCGGCTCGACGACCAGAGCCTTGCCAGCCTCGCCGACGTTGCCGCCCAAGGCGGTGAACGGCAGGCTGACAACGAAAACACCGGCGCCGATGGCAGTCGCGGCGATCAGCAGCGGGCGGGCGATGATCAGGTCACCGACCATGGAGTAGGCCTTGGGCGCTTCTACGGAGTACATCGGATCACCACTGGCGTTCTGCGGGACCGACTCCGCATGTGCCGGCAGCGCCAGCAGGCCAGTGGTCAGTGCCAAGACAGCAGCGGTAGAGCGGAACAGATTCATGGTGTGGTCCTTCAGATGTGCGAAACGCGGCAATTTTTAGTTGTGGCGGCCACTATAGCAGTGGCCGGGGCACGCTGAGCGTGAACGCCGTCAACGCATGCACAGTTCCGCCAGCCGCTCAACGCTGGCAGCGAGCGCAATACACGCTGGCGCGCTGACCGAGGCGAATCTCACGCAGCGTGCCGCCGCAGTTCTTGCAGAATTCGCCGGCCCGCCCGTAGACGAACAGCTCCTGCTGAAAATAGCCGGGCTTGCCATCGCCGCCGACGAAATCGCGCAACGTCGTGCCGCCACGCTCGATGGCCATCGCCAGTATCCGCCGGATTTCCTCGCCCAGTTTCAGGTAACGCGCTCGCGAGATGCTCCCGGCCGGCCGCCGCGGATCGATCCCGGCGGCGAACAGTGCCTCGCTCGCATAGATGTTGCCGACGCCCACCACTACCGCGTTGTCCATGATGAACGGCTTGACCGCCATGCTGCGCCCACGCGACAGCCTATACAAACGGTCACCGTCGAAATCCTCGCTGAGCGGCTCGGGCCCGAGACTGGCGAGCAACACATGGGCGAGCGGCTCGTGGCTCCAGAGCATCGCGCCGAAGCGCCGCGGATCGGTGTAGCGCAGCGCCTGGCCGGACTCCAGCAGGATATCGACGTGCTCGTGCTTGGCCGCCGGCAATGCCGCGTCAACCAGACGCAGGCTTCCGGACATGCCCAGATGAACGATCAGCGTGCCGCTCTCGGCCTTAATCAGCAGGTATTTGGCACGACGCTCGACGGCCTGGATACGTTGGCCGGACAGACGCACATCGAGGTCTTCCGGGATCGGCCAGCGCAACCGCCGGTCACGCACCAGCACGCGGCTGACACGCTGACCAACAAGGTATGGCTCAATACCACGGCGGGTAGTTTCGACTTCGGGAAGTTCGGGCATGGCGGGACGTTGGATACAGCGAAGGGATGCCGACCTTAGCAGGCCGGCGCCGGGCCGTCAGCCCACGCCCAGCTCGCGGATGCTTTCCTTGAGGCAGACGAAATCGTATTCCGACAGCCCGACGTATTCGAGCACCAGCTGCGACACGCTGTCCCACTCGTGATCGTCCGGCTGCGCGCCGAGCACCCGATGACAGGCGCAGATGTGCTCGGCCATCTTGAGGATCGCCAGCAGCGTCTTGATCGGCGCGTCGCGCCCCGAGTCGTCGGCGAACAGCGACAGCGCGTTATGGTGATTGGCGATGGCATCGCACAGGTGCAGCGGCAGGTTCCACGATTTGGCGGTGAAGTAGCCGACCACCGCATGGTTGGTGCTGAGCACGCGATTCTCGATATCGACGATGCGCTGGCCGTCTCCGGTGCTGGCGTAGGCCTCTTCCAGCACACTCATGTAGCCGGGGAAGCGCTTGAGCATCAGGGGGATGCCGCAATTGTGGAACAGCCCGAGGGTGTAGGCCTCGTCCGGCGACTGGTAGCCGATGCGCTTGGCCAGGGTCAGGCAGGCCATGGCCACGTCCTGCGCGCTGTCCCAGAAGCGGCTGAGCGTGACGATGGTCTCGTCGCTCATCTCGCCCTTGATCGACTGCGCATTGATCAGGTTGATCACCGAATTGCAGCCCAGCAGGTTCACCGCCTGCTGGATGGATGCGATGCGGTTGGCCAGACCGAAATGCGGCGAGTTGACCAGCTTGAGCAGCGCCCCCGAAAGCCCCGGGTCCTGACTTATCAGCCGGGCGATGGCTTTCAGATCGGGCACCGGCATGACCTGCTCCATCTGCAGGTCGACCATGATCTGCGGTTGCGGCGGCACGCTGATGCCTTGCAGCACCCGGCGGATCTGTTCGGCGGAGAGTTCAACGGCCATGAGGGGGACGCTCGACTAGAAGGCAAAGTGCCACCGGCACGAAAGGGCGAACTTTGGCTGAGATGCGGGTCCCATTTCAAGTGACTCGCATTCGGCGAGCGTTACCGACAGACAGACGGAGGCATGCTCATGACCCAATCCCTCAACGGCAAGCGCGTGGCAATCCTGGTGACCGACGGCTTCGAGCAGGTCGAGCTGACCGGCCCGCAGGAAGCGCTGGAGAAGGCCGGTGCGACAGCGCAGATCGTCTCCGCCAAGAATGGCGAAGTGACCGGCTGGAACCACACCACGCCGGCCAGCAAGTTTCACGTGGACAAGACCTTCGACGACCTCGATATGAATGACTATGACGCCGTGCTGCTGCCCGGCGGCGTGGTCAACTCCGACACCATTCGCACCGACGAAAGCGCACAAAAGCTGGTACGCGACGCCGCCGCGGCGAACAAGCCGATCGCAGTGATCTGTCACGGCGGCTGGCTGCTGATCTCGGCCGGACTGGTCAAGGGCAAGCGCATGACCAGCTGGCCATCGCTTACCGACGACCTGAAGAACGCCGGCGCCGATTGGGTGGACCAGGAGGTGGTAGTGGACGGTCAACTGATCAGCAGCCGCAAGCCCGATGACATCCCAGCGTTCAGCCAGGCGCTGATTCAAGCCCTGTCCGCCTGACCGGTGATGCGTGGCGGGCGCTGCGAGGAATTTCCGGCAGCGCCGGCGCGCGTGGCCTGCCGCTCGTTTAGAATGCCCGTCTTTTTCCCGGAGCCCCGCCGATGACCCTGCCCAGCCTGCGCCTCAAAGCCAATGCCGATCGCCGCCTGCGCGCCGGCCATCTGTGGGTCTACAGCAACGAGGTGGACACCGCGGCCACGCCGCTGGCGGGCTTCGCCGCCGGGGATCAGGCCGTGCTCGAAGCCGCCGGCGGCAAGCCGCTGGGCATCGTCGGGGTATCGCCGAACAACCTGATCTGCGCGCGCCTGCTGTCACGCGATCTCAAGCACAGCCTGGATAAGTCATTGCTGGTGCATCGCATCCAGGTTGCCCTGTCGCTGCGTGATCGCCTGTTCGATCAGCCGTGCTACCGCCTGATCTATGGCGATTCCGATCTTCTGCCGGGCCTGGTGGTGGATCGCTTCCACGACCATCTGGTGGTGCAGCTGGCGTCGGCGACCATGGAGCGCAACAAGGATGCCGTGCTGGAGGCGTTGGTGCAGGTGCTCAAGCCCCGCGGCGTACTGTGGAAGAACGACTCCAGCGCTCGCGATGCCGAAGGCCTGGAGCGTTACGTCGATACGGCGTTCGGCGTGGTGCCGGAGTGGGTCGCGTTGGAAGAGAATGGCGTGAAATTCGAAGCGCCGGTGCTGCAGGGCCAGAAGACCGGCTGGTTCTACGACCACCGCATGAATCGCGCGCGCCTGGCGCCCTACGTGAAGGGCAAGCGCGTACTCGATCTGTTCAGCTACATCGGCGGCTGGGGCGTGCAGGCGGCGGCCTTCGGTGCCAGCGAGGTGTTCTGCGTCGACGCCTCGGCTTTCGCCCTGGATGGCGTGGAGCGCAACGCCGCACTCAACGGCGTGGCGGAGAAGATGACCTGCGTCGAGGGTGATGCCTTCGAGGCGATGAAGGAACTGAAGAACGCCGAGGAACGCTTCGACGTGGTCATCACCGACCCGCCGGCCTTCATCAAGCGCAAGAAGGACATCAAGAACGGCGAGGCTGCCTACCGCCGCCTCAACGAAGCCGCGATGCGCCTGCTGAACAAGGACGGCATCCTGGTCAGCGCCAGCTGCTCCATGCACCTGGAAGAAGATCACCTGCAGAACATCCTGCTCGGCAGCGCGCGCCATCTGGACCGCAATATCCAGCTGCTCGAACGCGGCGCCCAGGGTCCGGATCATCCGGTGCACCCGGCGATCCCGGAAACCCGCTACATCAAGAACCTGACCTGCCGCATCCTGCCCAACAGCTGAGGAACGGCACACGCGCCTACCGTATCGCCATGAAACCTTCGCCCGGCAGTGCGGGCGAAGGTTTCAACGTGCGGTGCTACTCGATGCCCTTGCGCTGATCGCTCCACAACAGGCTGGTGCACAACCCACAGAAACGTCCGTAGAAGGTGCCACGCGCACTCTCGTCGTCCATCAGGTGATAACGGAACCAGGCCGTCGTCGGTCCGCGATAGGCCCCGCCATCACCCACTGGCTCGAAGTGGCTGACATAGCGCCTTTCCCCCCAGAAGATCGGCACATTGGCGCGGGTATAGACCGGCTGCGCATTCAGATAGGGGATGGCGATCGTGTCGGCACCGCCGGACATCAGGAACATCGGCCCGCGCTGATTGCGCTGCGACGACGAGTCATGGCCAAGACCGATGGTGTACGGCTGGATCGGCGCGGTGACCTTCACGCGATCATCCTGCCCGGCCATGATCGAGCCACCGCCACCCTGGGAATGGCCCGATGTGGCGACGCGTCCGGTGTTCAACACGCCGACGTAGGTGCCGTAGGTGCGATTGCTTTCCTGTACCAGGTAATCGAGGCAGGCCAGCATGTCGCGCCCGGTGCCGGCATTCGAGGTTTCCGCCGCGGCCACCACGAAGCCATGGCTGGCCCAGTGGGTCAGCAGCCCTGAATAAGTCGTCGGCCCGGTGCCGGTACCATTGCCCCAGAGGATGACCGGATGCCTGACGCCATCCTGGCCCAGCGTGCGTGGCCGGTAGATGCGGCAGCTCGGCCCTTCGCTCTGACTGGTGACGGCGTAGGGGCCGGAATTGTCGAAGCTCGAAACCGAGGGGAATGGCGCTCCGGGTGTGTCCGGCAGGGGTGCGGCGACGGCGGTTGCGGATAGGGCCACCAGAGCAGCGGCGCTCAGGTATAGACGTGTGAATTTGTGCATCTGCATTCCTCGTTCTTATCGTTGGTATAAGGACGCCTCGCCCATCATCGGCTGCCCGCTACTCCGCAGAACGCGCACCCATGGCGAGGCGACCGCTCGCTGGCCAGCGGCAAGACAAGGTGCAGTCACCAGCGAAACGGTCGGGTTTGGACTCTAGCGAGCGATCCTCGACCTGCCAGTCAAGGGGACCGGCGGTCATACGCCGAAAAAGGCGGCCGATGCGCAGGCCTCACGCCCTATCCAGCCGCTCCGGGCCGCTGGCATGCGGGATAGCGCAGGACCGGCAATCGTCCCGCCTGGCCCGGCTGCCGGAACGTGCGTAGAATCGGTGATATCTCGCCATTCACCACACGGCGGACTCTGAGCCCAGGCCCTACGAGCGTCTACCCGCCTCGACCCGGCCCCTTCCGAACGCACGGTCATCCTCCGTTGCATCCGGCACAGGCGTTGCTCACCATACGCAAACCTCCGATTACCTGATCAGCCGCAGGAACCGTCATGCCTGATTACCGCTCGAAAACCTCCACGCACGGCCGCAACATGGCCGGCGCCCGCGCGCTGTGGCGCGCCACCGGCATGAAGGATGAAGACTTCAAGAAGCCGATCATCGCCATCGCCAACTCCTTCACCCAGTTCGTGCCCGGCCACGTGCACCTGAAAGACCTGGGCCAGCTGGTCGCTCGCGAGATCGAAAAGGCCGGCGGCGTCGCCAAGGAATTCAACACCATCGCAGTCGATGACGGCATCGCCATGGGCCACGATGGCATGCTCTATTCGCTGCCTTCGCGCGAGATCATCGCCGATTCGGTGGAGTACATGGTCAATGCGCATTGCGCCGACGCCATCGTCTGCATCTCCAACTGCGACAAGATCACCCCCGGCATGCTGATGGCCGCCCTGCGCCTGAACATCCCGGTGGTGTTCGTTTCAGGCGGTCCGATGGAAGCCGGCAAGACCAAGCTGGCCAGCCACGGCCTGGACCTGGTCGACGCCATGGTTATCGCGGCCGATGAAAGCGCCTCGGACGAGAAGGTCGCCGAATACGAGCGCAGTGCCTGCCCGACCTGCGGCAGCTGCTCCGGCATGTTCACTGCCAACTCGATGAACTGCCTGGCCGAAGCCTTAGGGCTAGCCCTGCCCGGCAACGGCTCGACCCTCGCTACGCACAGCGACCGCGAACAGCTGTTCCTGCGCGCCGGCCGCACCATCGTAGAGCTGTGCCAGCGCTATTACGGCGAGGGCGACGAATCAGTCCTGCCGCGCAACATCGCCAGCCGCCGCGCGTTCGAAAACGCCATGACGCTCGATATCGCCATGGGTGGCTCGACCAACACCATCCTGCACCTGCTGGCCGCCGCACAGGAAGCCGAGGTCGACTTCGACCTGCGCGCCATCGATGCCCTGTCACGCAAGGTGCCGCAGCTGTGCAAAGTCGCGCCGAACATCCAGAAGTACCACATGGAAGACGTGCACCGCGCCGGCGGCATTTTCTCCATCCTTGGCGAACTGGCTCGCGGCGGCCTGCTGCACACCGACGTGCCCACCGTGCACAGCCGAACGCTTGCTGAAGGCATCGCGCAGTGGGACATCACCCAGACCCAGGACGAAGCGGTGCACACCTTCTTCAAGGCCGGCCCGGCCGGTATTCCGACGCAGACTGCTTTCAGCCAGTCGACCCGCTGGGACACCCTGGACCTGGACCGCGCCGAAGGCTGCATTCGCAGCGTCGAGCATGCCTATTCCCAGGAAGGCGGCCTGGCCGTGCTCTACGGCAACATCGCCCTCGATGGCTGCGTGGTGAAAACCGCTGGAGTGGATGAATCCATCCACGTCTTCGAAGGCACCGCCAAGATCTTCGAAAGCCAGGACAGCGCCGTCAAAGGCATCCTCAATGACGAAGTGAAGGCTGGCGACATCGTCATCATTCGCTACGAAGGCCCGAAGGGCGGCCCGGGCATGCAGGAAATGCTCTACCCGACCTCGTACCTGAAGTCCAAGGGACTGGGCAAGGAGTGCGCCCTGCTCACCGATGGCCGCTTCTCCGGCGGCACCTCAGGCCTGTCCATCGGCCACGCCTCGCCGGAAGCGGCTGCGGGCGGCGCCATCGGGCTGGTGCAGGACGGCGACAAGGTGCTGATCGACATCCCCAACCGCAGCATCCAGCTGCAGGTCAGCGATGAAGAACTGTCCCACCGCCGCATCGAGCAGGACAAGAAAGGCTGGAAGCCTGCTCAGCCACGCACCCGTAAGGTGACGACGGCGCTCAAGGCCTACGCCCTGCTCGCCACCAGCGCCGACAAGGGTGCGGTGCGCAACAAGGCGATGCTGGACGGCTGATCGCCAGGCTTGCTCGCTGTAAATAAAAAGCCCGACCTTCGCGTCGGGCTTTTTCATGCTCAGCAGACTATTCGGTAATCGCCGGTTCCAGACGGATGCCGTCGATTTCCAGCGCCTTGAAGCGCGGCGCTACCACCTGCAAAGCGCCACGCTCGATCTGCTGCTTGAGGGTCTCGCCGTCGAGGGTTTGCTGATCGGTCGTGCGAAGGTGCCCGATCCATCGCCAAGTACCGGTATCGCCACGCCCCAGCACCGTCACGATCCGCTGCCGCGCACCGCGTAGCAGCAGCACCTCGGGCTGACGGTCATCGTCCAGATCGACGGCGAACAGGGCGCAGTCCCCGTCACAGCCCTGGGTCGCGATGGCCTGTGCCAACGCGCCACCGGCATCCTCGAGAGGCTCGCCGATCCAGGGCACCGGTGCGGTATTGGCCATGTCGTGCTCGTGTCGCCAGTTCCAGTAGCTGTCTGCCTTGTCCAGTCGCTGCAGGTCTGCCTGCAGTTGCTCCCGTCGCGCGTCTGCGAGACCAGGCTCGACCACGCGCTGACGCAGCTTTTCGAGCTGGTCGCGACCGGGTTGCCCCAGCTGAAAGCGCAGTGCGCCGAGATCGGTGCGTTCTGCCGGCACCTGCTCGTCGAGCAGGCGCTGGTACTGGTTGGCTGCGCTGAGCTGCAACGGGCTCAACGGCGGCAGATGCATGAGCAGCAACAGTGCCACCGAAACCAGCGCCAGCAGCGGATTGCTCTGGCGCAGGCCGGCCAGCCATCCATCCCGCCGTTGCAGCACCGCTGCCATCAGCGCCAGCGCATGCAGCAAGGCAACCAGCGTCGCACCGACCGCCACCACCCGATCAGGCGTGAGCCCGTACTGGCCGATCCGCAGCCAGAGCGCGTAAATCGCAAGCCCTGCCAGAAGCGGCAGGCACAGGGAGCTGGCGTCGACCAGCACGCGCAGCGCTCGCGGGTAATGCACCGCTTGCCGGCCATCCTGAATGACGCCGTTGAGCAGCGCGACATGGGCGAACACCATGGCCAGCAGGATCGGCGTCGCGTGGCGGGTCTCCCACAATGGCTGCAGGCCGGTAAAAGGCAGGCAAACCACGAAAATCAGCAGGATCAGCACCGTCAGCGGCAGCAGGAAGCGACACATGGCCTGCAGCACATTGCGCAGCGCATCGACCACCTGGCCGCGCTCCAGCCCGATCCACAGCCCGATGGCGACAACCGTCGCGCTGGCGATCCAGATAAAGCCGGAGGACTCGAACAGCGTTGCGAAGATCCTGATGCCGACCAGCTTGAACAGGCCGGCCCAGAGCCAGATCAGCAACCAGAACGCCGCCAGCATCAGCAGCGCCATGAACAGCAACAGCCCGTTGTTGATGGCATGCCGGTACAGCGCGGCGTAGTCGACACGCCAGCGATGATCGGCATCCCGCGCCTGGATGAAGGGTGTCAGCACATAAGCCAGGATCAGGTTGCTCCAGAGCAGCAGCGTGCCGACGGATTCACCCAGGTAATACCAGCGCGGCTGGTCGAACTGCAGCGTGAGGCCGCCAGCCAGCACGGCCGGCAACAGGGCTGCGGCAAGGACCAGGCACCAGCGCCCGGCCGCGCGCAGATCGCCCCAGAGCAGCTGCAACTGCCAGCCGCCAATCACCGTGAAGGCCAGCAGTGCCGAGCACAGCACGCGCCAGCCAGCAGCGTGCGGCCAGGCCTCGCTGGCCGCCCAGAGCGCCAAGCCCTGGAGCAATCCGACCGCCAGATAGACTTTCAGCGGTCGAGCTTCGCCTGTCTGTTCCATGCACATTCCTTTTGCCGGTGATTGCGCCGTCTGATCGCGGCGGGTTGCAGTGTGCTACCCGCCCGGACGGGCCGCAACGCAGGTGCGACAGCGCGTGATCAGGTCGCCAATGGCTCAGGGTCGAGCAGCCCGCAGACGTGTTCGGCAATCGCCAGACAGGCGGTCAGTCCCGGCGATTCGATGCCGAACAGATTCACCAGGCCGGCAATGCCGTGCTGCGCCGGGCCGTCGATGCGAAAGTCCGCGGCCGCCTCGCCAGGCCCGCTGATCTTCGGCCGGATGCCGGTGTAGGCCGGTTGCAAGGCATCGTCCGGCAGCCCTGGCCAGTAGCGGCGGATCGCCGCGTAGAAGCCCTCGGCCCGTGCCGGCTCGATGCGGTAGTCCAGGTCCTCGACCCACTGCACATCCGGGCCGAAACGCGCCTGCCCCGCCAGGTCCAGGGTCAGGTGCACGCCGAGGCCGCCGGGCTCGGGCAGCGGATAGACCAGATGGCGAAATGGCGTGCACCCGCTCAGGCTGAAGTAGCTGCCCTTGGCGAAGTACTGCCGCGGCCGCGCGGCATCGCTCAGGCCCTGAGTGCGCGCGGCAAGTACCGGGGCGCCATGCCCGGCGCAATTCACCACGGTGCGGGCCAGCAGCTGCAGCGGATCGGCGCCGCCCACCTCGACCTGCAAGCCTTCGCTGCCAGCCGTGATCGCCGTTACCGACGCGTTCAGCGCCAGGACCGCGCCGTGGCGCTCGGCATCGCCCAGCAGTGCCAGCATCAGCGCGTGGCTGTCGATGATGCCGGTGCTTGGCGAAAGCAGCCCAGCCACCGCATGTAGCTGCGGTTCTAGCGCCAGCACCTCGTGGCCATCCAGACGCTGCAGATCGTCGACCCCATTGGCCTGCGCGTGCCGCTGCAATTGCTCCAGCGCAGCGATCTGGGCCTCGTCGGTGGCGACGATCAGCTTGCCACAGGGGCGATAGGCCACGCCGTGGCTGTCGCAGAAATCGTAGAGCTGACGGCGCCCGGCGACGCACAGCCGGCCTTTGAGCGAGCCCTGCGGGTAGTAGATGCCGGCGTGGATGACTTCGCTGTTGCGCGCGCTGGTAGCGGTGCCGAAAGCCGCCTCGGCTTCCAGTATCAGCACCTCGCGCCCAGCCAGCGCCAGCGCGCGTGCCACCGCCAGCCCGACCACTCCCGCACCCACCACCACGCAATCCACTCGATCCATGCCAGACTCCTCGACCCGAGGGTCCCAAGCCTGCCGCAACCACAGCGGCCGGCCAAGGGTCGGATGCCCTAACAATGTCTTTTCAAGGGAAAACCGGCATGCGCATCGGCCTGATCTCCGACACCCACGGCCTGCTCCGCCCCGAGGCGGTGGCGGCACTGCAGGGCTGCGCACAGATCATTCACGCCGGCGATATCGGCAAACCGCAGGTGCTCGACGGGCTGCGTGCCATCGCGCCGCTGGAGGCGATCCGCGGCAATATCGATACCGCCGACTGGGCGCAGGTGCTGCCCGAACGCCTCGACCTGCGCATCGGGGGTCTCACCCTGCACGTGCTGCACGACCTCAAGCAGCTGGATATCGACCCGCTTGCCGCCGGCGTCGACGTGGTGATCGCCGGCCACTCGCACAAACCGAAGGTCGAGCGGCGCGACGGCGTGCTCTACATCAACCCGGGCAGCGCCGGTCCGCGACGCTTCAGCCTGCCGATCAGCCTGGCGCTGCTGGAGTTGAACGACGGTGATGCACAGGCCGAGCTGATCAGCCTCAGCTGACGCCCATGTAGCGATCGGCGCGGTGATTGATCGCCAGCACCAGATTCAGCGCCACGGCGCCGAGTACCGACAGCAGCACCTTGTCCGCCGGCACGACGAACACCGCGGCCATGACGATCAGCGCGTCGATACCCATCTGGAAGGTGCCGGCGCGCAGGCCGAAACGCTCCTGCAGGAACAGCGCGAGGATGTTCACCCCACCAAGACTGGCGCGATGGCGGAACAGGATCAACAGGCCGATGCCGATGGCGAACCCGCCGAACACCGCGGCGTAGACCACATTCAGCTCGGCGAAGCGCACCCATTGCGGGGTCAGTTCGGCGAACAGCGAGACCAGCCCCACCGCGCAGACGGTGCGCAGGGTGAACTGCCAGCCCATGCGCCAGATCGCCAGCGCGTAGAACGGCAGGTTGAGCAGGAAGAACACTGGGCCGAACGACCAGCCGGCCAGGTACTTGAGCAGGAACGCCAGCCCAACGGTGCCGCCGGTGAGCAGCCCGGCATGGCTGTAGAAGGCAATGCCAAGGGCGACCAGCGCGGTGCCGGTAAGCAGCGCCAGACCATCCTCCCACAGCGGGTGGCGGACGAAGATCGCGGCAACGCGATCGGCTTCCGGGGCGTCGGATTTGTCAGGTTGCATGAAATTTCTCGTTACGACAGCGACGGGCCAGCATAGAGGCTGCGGCCCGCGAAAGATTTGGCGCCGATCAAGCGAAGAGGGTGCCGGTCAGCTCTGTTTTTGCCAGGTTTCGAAACGGTAGGCTGGTGCCTCGCCCTCAGCCGGATGTGGCTGGCTTTCGACGCACTGCCACTCAGCCTCGTCGAAGGCCGGAAAGAACGCATCGCCTTCGGGAGCCGCATCGATACGCGTGAGGTACAGCCGCTGCGCCTGCCCCAGCGCCTGGGCGTACAGCTGCGCACCGCCGATCAGCATCAGCTCGTCGACGCCCTGCTCACGCGCCCACTGCTCGGCACGCACCAGCGCGGTATCCAGGTCGGTGAAGGTTTCCGCGCCGTCGAGCTGCAGGTCCGCCTGGCGACTGACCACAAGGTTGAGCCGCCCCGGCAGCGGACGGCCGAGCGAATCCCAGGTCTTGCGGCCCATGATGATCGGTTTGCCGAGGGTCATGGCCTTGAAATGCTTGAGATCGGCGGGCAGGTGCCAGGGCATGCGGTTGTCGAGGCCGATCACGCGGTTCTGCGCGAGGGCGGCAATCATGGCGAGGGGAAGGCGGGTCTGATTCATGGCGGCGAGAATAGCAGAGCGATGCAGCTTGCCGAAGCTGCCAGCCGTTCGTCGGCTTCATCGCCTTGCAATACAAGCGGCACCGCAGCGTCAAAGTCCGGTCATGCAAGTGCCTCAGGCTGTGACATCCAAACCGAGGAGATGCCGAAATGGCCCGCAAGACCACCGCTCCCCTTCGCCGCTGGCTCACCGCCTGCAGCCTGCTGCTTCCACTGGCCGGCTTCGCTGCGGCGGATGAACACACCGCGAAACACCAGGCCGCGCGCGGCGAGCCGACCCCGCTGGTGATCGCCCACCGCGGCGCCAGCGGCTACCTGCCGGAGCACACCCTGGCCGCCTATGCGCTGGCCGTTTTCCAGGGCGCCGACTATATCGAGCCGGACCTGGTGATGACCCGCGACGGCCAGATCGTCGCCCGTCACGACAACGAGTTGGGCCTGACCACCGACGTCGCGCAGCGCCCCGAGTTTGCCGATCGCAAGCGCACCCAGCAGGTCGACGGCGTCACTCTCACCGGCTGGTTCAGCGAAGACTTCACCCTCGCCGAACTGAAGACCCTGCGCGCTATCGAGCGCATCCCGGATATCCGCCCGGGTAACGCGCGCCTCGACGGCAGCCTGGAAATCCCGACCCTGCAGGAGATCATCGATCTGGTGAAAACCCTGCAGCTGAGCCAGGGCCGGCGCATCGGCCTGTACCCGGAAACCAAGCACCCGACACACTTCCAGCAGCTCGGCCTGGCCATGGAAAAGCCGCTGGTGCGCATCCTTACCCGCAACGGCTATGTCGGGCGGCAAGCGCCGGTGTATATCCAGTCGTTCGAAGTGGACAACCTCAAGACCCTCAGCCGCCTGACCCAGCTGCGCCTGGTGCAGCTGTTCAGCTCCGGCCAGCCGTATGATCAGCAGGTACGCGGTAGCAAGCTGACCTATGCGCAGATGGCGACGCCCGCGGGGCTCAAGGACATCTCCCGCTACGCCGCCGGCGTCGGTCCGGAGAAGAGCTACATCATCCCGCGTGATGCCAACGGCAACCTCGGCACGCCGACCGGCTTCGTCGCCGCCGCCCACGCCGAGGGCCTCAAGGTCCACCCCTACACCTTCCGAGCGGAAAACGCCTTCCTGCCGGCCAACCTGCGCAGCAGCGACCAGCGCCATGAGCACGGCGACAGCGAAACGGAGATTCGCGCCTTCCTCGACGCCGGTATCGATGGCCTATTCATCGACCAGCCGAACATCGCCGTGCGCCTGCGCAACGCCGACTGAGGGCCCCAGCGGGGAGCCGCAACGGCTCCCCGTTTTCCCGTTCCCCACGGCAGCGGTTATCCTCAAGGCACGACCCGCCAGCGAGATGCCGTGTGATAGCCCGCCCCGCCCCTGATCTCGATACGCTCGACCGTCTCTGGCTTACCGAAGCCGTGCGCCTGCGCGAAGAACATGCCGGGCCGCTGGACGACGACGAAGCCAACCGCCAGGCCCGTGCCCAAGGCGGTGATCTCCCCGTGCTGATCGAGCAGCGTGCACTCTGGCTGGCGCGCCGTGACGGGCTGGTCGAAGCGCTCCTGCACTGGCGCCAGGGCGCACGGCTGGGTGGGTTCGCGCTGGCGCTGCTCGCGGTCTTCACCGGCGTCGGCCTGGCCTTCGCTGCACTGGGCGACGGGCAGCGACCGGTCAATGTGTTCTGGGCGCTGGGCAGCCTGCTCGGGCTGAACCTGCTGACCCTGCTCGGCTGGCTGCTCGGCCTGCTCTTCGCTGGCGACAGCGGTGGTGCGCTGGGACGGCTGTGGCTCTGGCTGAGCGAAAAGCTCGCCCGCGACGCCCGCGCCGCGCAACTGGCACCAGCGCTGCTGAGCGTATTGCACCAGCGCCGGCTCGGTCGCTGGCTGCTGGGTGTCGGCGTACACGGCCTCTGGCTGCTGGCCATGGCCAGCGCCCTGCTTACCTTGCTCGCGCTGCTGGCAACGCGGCGCTACGGCTTCGTCTGGGAGACCACCATTCTCGGTGAAAGCGCCTTCGTCGGCCTGACCCAGGCCCTCGGCGCGCTGCCGGCGCTGCTCGGCTTCAGCGTGCCGGATGTCGAGCAGATCCGCGCCAGTGGCGCACTTGGCGGCGATCTGGAAGGCGCCCGGCAACGCTGGGCCGGCTGGCTGGTTGGCGTGCTGCTGATCTACGGGCTGCTGCCGCGGCTACTGCTCGCGGGGTTCAGTCTGTGGCGCTGGCGCCGCGGCCGTGCCGCGTTGAAGCTCGACCTGAGCCTGCCGGCCTATCGCCTGCTCCGCGAACGCCTGCAGCCGCCCAGCGAGCGACTCGGTATCAGTGATGCAGCACCCGCCCAACTGCACGCTCCCAGCGCCGGCGCTCAGCTCGAGGGCAGCGCTGGCGCCGTACTGGTGGCCATCGAGCTGGACGGCAGCCGCCCCTGGCCACCGGCTCTGTCCAAGGGCATCGCCGATGCCGGCATCCTCGACGATCGCGAGGGGCGCCGACGCCTGCTCGATCAGCTCACCCGTTTTCCGCCGGCGCGCCTGGCCATCGCCTGTGATCCCCGGCGCTCGCCGGATCGCGGCACCCTGGCGCTGATCGGCGAGCTGTCGCGCTGCGCCGCTGCGACCCGCATCTGGCTGCTGCAGGCGCCGCCGGGCGAGGCGCTGGACAGCGCGCGCCTGGATGACTGGCACCAGGCACTGGACAGCCTGGGCCTGCCCCATTCCACCACGACGCCGCTGGGCTGGCTGGAGAGCGGACATGACTGAAGCCCTGAAGCTCGCCGTGGCCGGCCATACCAATGTCGGCAAGACCTCGCTGCTGCGCACCCTGACCCGTGATGCAGGCTTCGGCGAGGTTTCGCACCGTCCCAGCACCACCCGCCATGTCGAAGGCGCACGGCTGTCGGTGGACGGCGAGGCGCTGCTGGAGTTGTACGACACCCCCGGCCTGGAAGATGCCATCGCCCTGCTCGATTACCTGGAACGCGTGGAGCGCCCCGGCGAACGCCTCGACGGCCCGGCGCGAACCGCACGCTTTCTCGACGGCAGCGAGGCGCGCCAGCGCTTCGAGCAGGAAGCCAAGGTGCTGCGCCAGCTGCTCGCCAGCGATGCCGGGCTCTACGTGATCGATGCCCGCGAGCCGGTACTGGCCAAGTACAAGGACGAGCTGGCGGTACTCGCCGGCTGCGGCAAGCCGCTGCTGCCGGTGCTCAACTTCGTCGCCCAGCCCGGCCATCGCGAGGAGGAATGGCGTCAGGCGCTGGCCCGCCTCGGCCTGCATGCGCTGGTGCGCTTCGACAGCGTGGCGCCGCCCGTGGACGGCGAGCGCCGGCTGTACGAAAGCCTGGCGCTGCTGCTGGAACAGGCGCGGCCCAAGCTGCAGCGGCTGATCGAGGACCATGAAGCACAGGCCGCGGCGCGCCTGGTCAGCGGCCAGCGGCTGATCGCCGAGCTACTGGTAGACGTCGCCGCCTGCCGACGCAGCGTGGCCGCACAGCCGGAACTGGAGCGCGGCGCCATACGTGAACTGCATGACGCCGTGCGTGGCCGCGAACAGCGCTGCGTCGAAGCCCTGCTGCGCCTATATGCCTTCCGCAAGGAGCAGGCGGCAGCCAGCGACCTGCCACTGCTCGACGGCCGCTGGGGCGACGACCTGTTCAATCCGGAAACACTCAAGCAGCTGGGCGTGAAGATTGGCAGTGGTATGGCCGCAGGCGCGGCCGCCGGTGCCGGGGTCGACCTGATGGTCGGCGGCATCACCCTCGGCGCGGCGGCACTGCTCGGCGCCCTTGCCGGCGGCGGCGCGCAGACCGCGCGGCACTATGGCAATCGCCTGCTGGGCAAATTAAAGGGCCAGCGTGAACTGAGCGTCGATGACGCCGTGCTGCGCCTGCTCGCCCTGCGACAGCGCCAGCTGCTCGCCGTGCTCGCCACCCGAGGGCACGCTGCCACGGAAGCGATCCGCCTGGCCACTCCGCAGGATCAGGGCTGGCGCGAGGGCAAGCTGCCCGATGCGCTGCAGCGCTGCCGCGCCCATCCGGAGTGGTCCTCGCTCAACCCCGGCGCCCGCCTGCAGGATGGCGAGCGCCAGGCGGCGCTGGATGAGCTGCAGGCCGAACTGCGGCAGAGCTGACCGGTCTGCAGGCCCCGCCGTGCGTACGCGCTAGGCACGGATCGGCGCACCATCGCCAGCCGCGCTCGACGCCGGCTGACGGCCGATGCCCAGGGTGCACAGCGTTGCCAGCATGATCAGCGACCCACCCGCCCAGCCCATCGGCGCCAGCCGCTCACCCAGCCAGAGACCGGCGATTATCGCGCCGAACAGCGGTTCGGAGCCCATCAGCAGCGACACCCGCGTTGCACTGCTGCGCCCCAGCGCGCGGTTCTGCGCGAACATGGCGAACAGCGTGGCGAACAGCACCAGATACAGCGCCGCGAACCAAAACGCCGGTTCCGCCGGCAACGCGGGTAGCTCGCCCGGCATAGACAAACCGAGCAGGATGCAGCCGCTTGCCACGACCCCGCTCTGCACCGCAGTCAGCGCCAACGCTGGAATCGCCTGGCCCGCCGTCAGTCGCCGGGTCAGGCAGACCAGTACGGCACGTAGCAATGCCGCTGCGAGCATCAGCGCATCGCCGAGATTTAGCGACAGCTGCGGGCCGCCGGTCAGCAGCCAGACGCCCGCCAGCGACATCGCGCAGGCTAGGAACAGCGTGTTGTGCGGCCGCTGGCGCAGCAGCAGCCACTCCATGAACGGCGTGATCACTACGCACAGGCTGATCAGGAAGGCGGCATTGCTGGCGCTGGTCAGCATCACGCCCCAGGTCTCGCAGAGAAAGATAGCCAGCATCACCAGCCCCAGCGGCAGACCGGGGCGCAGCGCCCGGCGGCCGACCCCGCGCAGTTGCGGCAGCAACAGGACGAAGGTCAGACCGAAGCGGATCGCCAGAAAACCCAGCACCGGGTAGAACAGCAGCGCCTGCTTGGCCACCGCATAGCTGCTGCCCCAGATCAGTGCCACCATCAGCAGCATGCCATCGGCCAGCCACAGCCCCTGTCTCGACGTGCCTTTCATGTTCGAATCCCCGCACCAATCAGGCGCTGATTGTCGGGCCTGCCGCCACGGTCGATAATCCAGCAAAACAGCACAGGACCTGTTCCGCATGGGAACGAATGACAGCGCAGCTCTGCTGCCCTACATGGCCGTGTTCGTGCGGGTGGTCGAGGCCGGCAGCTTCTCCGGCGCCGCGCGGCGGCTGGGCAGCACACCGTCGGCGGTAAGCCGCCAGGTGGCCCGGCTGGAGCAGGCTCTGGCGCTGCGCCTGCTGGAACGCACGACGCGCCAGCTGCGGCTGAACGAGGCCGGGGCGGAGTTCTACCAGCATTGCCGGGATATGCTCGATGCGGCCGACGCGGCCGTCGTCATCGGCGAACGGCTGATGCGCAGCCCACGCGGGCTGGTGCGCCTGAGCGTACCCAAGGCCTATGGCAAGTTCGTCGTCGGGCCGTTGATGCCGGCCTTTCTGCAGCGCTACCCCGAGGTCGATGTGCAGCTGCGGATCAGCGACCAGAGCCCGGACCTGATCGAGGACGGCTTCGACCTGCTGGTACTGGTCACCGACAACCCACCCGAAGGCCTGGCCGGCAAGCCACTCGGACCGGTACGCCAGCTGCTATGCGCCAGCCCCGAATACCTGCAGCGTCACGGCGAGCCGCAACATCCGCAGGACCTGCTGCGCCATAGCTGTCTGTATCTGGGAGAAACGGCGGGAGACAATCGCTGGCACCTGCGCCGCGGGGAGCAGCAGGAGACGGTGACGGTGCGCGGTCGCTACATCAGCAACCACAGCGAGGCGCGGCTGCTGGCGGCGCTGGAACACCTGGGCATCACCTGCCTGCCACACTTCACCGCGGCCCAGGCGCTGGCCGAGGGTCGTTTGCGCGAAGTGCTGCCGCAGTGGCGCTACACCGGTTCATACCAGGGCGCGGCCTGGCTGCTGTGGCGGCAGAATCATCATCTGCCACCGAAGACGCGGGCGCTGATCGACTATCTGAGCGAGGCGCTGATCCGCACCTGAGCGGCATCCGTGCGGGCGAACCGATGCAGGTGGATGGGTCGAGCCTCAACGCCAGCGGCGGCTCTGTCCGCAGATTTTGGCGCCGGGCGGACATCGCTGCCCGCCCCGCGACCGCGAATCAGCGCTCCTTCGAGCCTTCCACTTCCTCGGCCATGCGCGCCAGGCCCAGGTGGCGCACGTCGGTACCGCGCACCAGGTAGATCACCAGTTCGGCGATGTTGCGCGCGTGGTCGCCGATGCGTTCCAGCGAGCGCAGCGCCCAGATCACGCTGAGCACGCGGGAGATCGAGCGCGGGTCTTCCATCATGTAGGTGACCAGTTCACGCAGCGCGGTCTTGTATTCGCGGTCGACGGTCTTGTCGTACTGCGCCACCGAAAGCGCCAAGTCGGCATCGAAGCGGGCGAAGGCGTCGAGCGCTTCCTGCACCATCTTGCGTACCTGGTCGCCGATGTGGCGCACCTCGACATAGCCCTTGGGCGACTCGCCTTCCTCGCACAGCTGGATGGCGCGGCGGGCGATCTTGGTCGCTTCGTCACCGATGCGCTCGAGGTCGATCACCGACTTGGAAATGCTGATGATCAGGCGCAGGTCGGAGGCCGCCGGCTGACGGCGGGCGAGGATGCGCACGCACTCCTCGTCGATGTTGCGCTCCATCTGGTTGATCTGGTCATCGACGTCGCGCACCTGCTGAGCGAGGCCCGAATCGGCCTGGATCAGGGCGGTCACCGCGTCATTGACCTGCTTCTCCACCAGCCCGCCCATGGCCAGCAGGTGGCTGCGCACCTCCTCGAGCTCGGCGTTGAACTGCTGGGAAATGTGTTGGGTGTGGCTGTCTTTGCTGATCATGTGCGAACCCTTGCGAAACTGTTGTTCTCTCGCCGGACGGTCCGGCCTTTGGCAAATCGTGCTGCGCTAGGAGGCGGCGCGCAGACAGTACGAACCAGGTACGGCAAGCGCCGCCGACAACGCGCAGCGCGATTTGCCATAGCCGGCTAGCCGTAGCGGCCGGTGATGTAGTCTTCGGTCTGCTTCTTGGCCGGGTTGGTGAACAGCGTATCGGTGTCGCCGTACTCGATCAGTTTGCCCATGTACATGAACGCCGTGTAGTCGGATACCCGCGCGGCCTGCTGCATGTTGTGGGTGACGATGACGATGGTGTACTTGGTCTTCAGTTCGTAGATCAGTTCTTCGACCTTCAGCGAGGAGATCGGGTCGAGCGCCGAACTCGGCTCGTCGAGCAGCAGTACTTCCGGCTGCACGGCGATGGTGCGGGCGATGACCAGACGCTGCTGCTGACCGCCGGAGAGGCCGAGCGCCGATTCGTGCAGACGGTCCTTCACCTCGTCCCATAGCGCAGCGCCCTTGAGCGCCCATTCGACGGTCTCGTCGAGCACGCGCTTCTGCTTGATGCCCTGGATGCGCAGGCCGTAAACGACGTTCTCGTAGATGCTCTTGGGGAACGGGTTGGGCTTCTGGAACACCATGCCGACGCGGCGACGCAGGTCGGCCACGTCTTCGCCCTTGCGGTAGATGTTGGTGCCGTCGAGGTTGATCGCACCCTCGATGCGGCAGCCGTCGACCAGGTCGTTCATGCGGTTGAAGCAACGCAGCAGGGTCGACTTGCCACAGCCGGACGGGCCGATGAAGGCAGTCACGCGCTGCTTGGGGATGTTCATCGCGACGTTGAACAGCGCCTGCTTCTGGCCGTAGTACAGACTCAGATCGGGCACTTCGATGGCGACTTGCTCGTTGGCCAGGCTCAGGCTGCGCTTGTCGCGGCCGAGGGCCGAGATATCGATGGAATGCGTGTTGGTTTGCATGTGCTCGCTCCGTTCGCAGCTGCCAGCTGCAAGCTACAGGCTGCAAGCCCAAGTCAGCGCCTCGTTTCTCCCGAGGCCGGTGGCTTGAGCTTGCCGCTTCAATTAATGATCCAGCGCCTTGTACTTTTCGCGCAGGTGGTTGCGGATGTAGATCGCTGTGAAGTTAAGCGCGGCGATCACCAGCACCAGCAGCAGCGCAGTCGCATACACCAGCGGTCGTGCCGCCTCGACGTTGGGGCTCTGGAAGCCGACGTCGTAGATGTGGAAGCCCAGGTGCATGATCTTCTGGTCCAGATGCAGGTAGGGGTAATTGCCATTGAGCGGCAGGTTCGGTGCCAGCTTGACCACACCGACCAGCATCAGCGGCGCCACTTCACCGGCGGCGCGGGCCACGGCAAGGATCAGGCCGGTCATCATTGCCGGGCTGGCCATTGGCAAAACCACCTTCCACAGCGTCTCCGACTTGGTCGCACCAAGGGCCAGCGAGCCTTCGCGGATCATCCGCGGGATGCGCGCCAGGCCTTCCTCGGTGGCAACGATCACCACCGGCAGGGTAAGGATCGCCAGGGTCAGCGAGGCCCACATCAGGCCCGGCGTGCCGAACACCGGTGCCGGTGCGGCTTCCGGGTAGAACAAGCGGTCCAGCGAACCGCCCAGGACGTAGACGAAGAAGCCCAGACCGAACACGCCGTAGACGATCGACGGCACCCCGGCCAGGTTGTTCACCGCGATGCGGATGATCCGGGTGAGCAGGCCCTGCTTGGCGTATTCACGCAGGTAGACCGCGGCGATCACGCCGAACGGGGTGACGATCACCGCCATGATCAGGGTCATAAGTACGGTACCGAAGATCGCCGGGAACACGCCGCCCTCGGTGTTCGCTTCGCGCGGCTCGTCGCTGACGAATTCCCACAGCTTGGCGAAGTAGAACATCAGCTTCTGCGGCGTCGACATGGCATTGGGCTGGAACGCCCGCACCACCTTGCCCAGGGTGATCTCCTGCTCGCGGCCGTCGGCCGTGCGCACGGTGATGCTGTCGCGGTTGAACTGCTGCTGCAGGGCGACCAGCTTTTCTTCCAGCACCCGGTACTCGGCATCCCACTGGGCGCGCTCGGCATCCAGATCGGCCTGCGCAGCCGCGTCCAGGCGATCGTTCAGCTCCAGCTGACGGGTCTTCAGGCGCAGACGCTCGAGGCCGTGGTTGATGCGGCCGATCTCCACCTTTTCGATACGTGAGATCTGCGTGTGCAGCTGGTCGACGCGGTCGATGCGTGCCTGCAACTCGTTCCAGGCGCCTTCTCCCTCGGCGACCAGTTGGCCGGCTTCCTTCACGTTGAGCAGGTAGCCATAGAAATTGCCCCACTCACGGCGCTCCAGCACCATCAGCTCGACGGGCGTGCGCTGGTTGCTCAGCCACTCACCGACCACCCAAGAGAAATCCGCGCCGTACACCTCACGGTTGCCGACCTTGAGCAGCTCGCGAGTCATGAACTCGCCGCCTTCGACGTTCACCGGCAGGCCGCTGGCCGCCAGACGCGCGCGCGGCACCTCTTCAGCCTGGACCACCTCACCGGCCAGCACGCGCATCTCGGCGCCCGGCATGCTGTAGTCGGCGACGATCACATCGGCCGGCCAGAAGTGCGCCAGACCGCGCACGGCGATGATCGCCAGCAGCCCCAGGGTCATGATCACGGCGATGGACACCGCGCCGGCGTTCATCCAGATCCAGGGTGTGCCGCTCTTGACCCAGGTGTTCAACGAATCCTTTTTCACGGATCGATACCTTCTGCGAAATCTGGTTTACAGGCTGGCGTACTTGCCACGCAGACGCTGACGAATCAGCTCGGCGAGGGTGTTCATCACGAAGGTGAACATCAGCAGTACCAGCGCGGCGAGGAAGAGCACGCGGTAATGGGTGCCGCCGACCTCGGACTCGGGCATCTCCACGGCGACGTTGGCGGCCAGAGTGCGCATGCCTTCGAAGATGTTGGCTTCCATGATCGGCGTGTTGCCGGTGGCCATCAGCACGATCATGGTTTCGCCCACGGCGCGGCCCATGCCGATCATCAGCGCGGAGAAAATGCCCGGGCTGGCGGTCAGCAGCACCACGCGGGTGAGGGTCTGCCAGGGCGTGGCGCCCAAAGCCAGCGAGCCCAGCGTCAGGCTGCGCGGCACGCTGAACACGGCGTCTTCAGCGATCGAGTAGATGGTCGGGATCACCGCGAAGCCCATCGCCAGGCCGATCACCAGCGCGTTGCGCTGATCGAACGGAATACCCATGTCGTTGGACAGCCACAGGCGCATGTCACCGCCAAAGAACCAGTTCTCCAGATGGCCGCTGATTTCCAGCGAGCCGAAGCCGATCAGCAGGATCACCGGGATCAGCAGCACGGCTTCCCAGCCATCCGGCACCGCGAGGCGCACGGCCTGCGGCAGGCGGCTCCAGGTCCAGGCGGCAAACAGAATCCCGACCGGCATCAGCAACAGCAGGCTGAAGATGCCCGGCAGGTGGTTCTCCAGAAATGGCGCGAGGAACAGGCCGGCGAAGAAGCCAAGGATCACCGTCGGCAACGCTTCCATCAGTTCGATGATCGGCTTGACCTTGCTGCGCAGCCTGGGCGCCATGAAGTACGCGGTATAGAACGCCGCACAGATCGCCAGCGGGGCCGCCAGCAGCATCGCGTAGAACGCCGCCTTGAGCGTGCCGAAGGCCAGCGGCGCGAGGCTCAGCTTGGGTTCGAAGTCGCCATTGGCCGAGGTCGATTGCCAGACGTAGTCAGGCTCCGGATAGCTCTCGTACCAGACCTTGCCCCACAGCGCGCTCCAGGAGATTTCCGGGTGCGGGTTGTCGATCACGAAGTGCTGCAGACCCTGCTCCGACTCCACCAGCAGGCGCGTGGCACGCGGCGACATGGCAGCCAAAGCGGCGCCTTCAGCGACCTGTTCCTTGAGCAAGGTGCGATGCGCGGTGCTGTGGAAAATGCCGATGCTGCCGGCGTCATCCAGCGCGAGGAAGCCCTTGCGGCGCTCCTCCGGCAGGATCTGGCGGATCGGGCTGCTGCCCAGCTTGAAGTTGCGTACGTTCTTCAACTCCGCCTGGCCGTCGGCGGAGCGCACCATGAACCACTGGCCGATGCCACCCTTGGAGTCGCCGATCATCAGCGATATGCCCGCCAGCAGCGGGCTGATCGTGGTGATCTCGCTGCCGTCGCCAACCAGCTTGTAGCGACCATTGAGCTGCTTGCGGCGCAGATCGAAGACATCCGCGCTGGCCTTGCCGCTGATTGCGTAGAGCCACATATGCCGCGGGTCGAGCAGCAGCTGGCGAATCGGCTCGGCCAGTTGCGGCAGATTGAGGCGTTCCTGCTCCAGCGTCACCTCGCCAGTCATCAGGTTTTCGCTGCTGGCGATGCGCTGAGCGTGCAATGCCGTGCCGGTAGCGCCGGCAACGAGCAACGTCTTGCCGTTCAGGCTGATGGCGGCCTGATCGATCGGGCGACCCTCGGGGTCGAGCTGCAGCGGCTCCTCACCGAAGGGATAAGCGAGTTCGGGGGTGATGGTCTTCTTATTGTTTGGGTAGGTGACTTTGTAGTTGTGCTCGAGCACCAGCGCCTGGCCGTTATCCAGGCCCAGCACCAGCCGGCGTGTGCTTGGCGTGTCCTGCCCCACCGAGACGACACGGCTGCCGGCTGGCAGCGGCAACGTCTTGCTCGACAGCAGTGCACCGTCGCTCAGCCCGAAGAAGCGCACCTGCCCGTCGGAACCCAGGCGCATTGCGACCTGGTTCTGCTCCTCCACCGCCAGCAGCAGCGGCTCGCCGGCATCGGCCAACCAGGCCGGTTGCTGCGCCGCGCGGCTTTCCAGCTCGGCGCCCTGGAACATTGGCAGTACGACCTGCGCCAGGTAGAAGAAGATCAGGGTAATGGCGACCAGCACCGCCAGACCGCCGATGGACACGTACCAGCGTGCCAGGTGATCTTTCAGCGCGCGGATGCGGCGCTTGCGTTGCAGCGCCGGCGTGTTGAAGTCCAGCCGTTGCACATCGGAATTCGCGGTCATGTTTTCCATGTCGTTCATGCCAGGGCTCCTGGGCCTGAGCGGCCCTTCGGGGCGCCTAATCTAATGAAGCTGTGTGACAGAAAAATTACAGTCAGGTGACGCGACGAAGCCCGCCAGCGCGTTTCGCGTGGCGGGCATCTGCGCATGACCGGCGCGCTACGTCGCCGGCCGTCACGCTGGTCTTACAGACCCAGGTCCTGCATGGTCTTGTCGACCACCTTCTTCGGCAGCGGGATGTAGCCATCCTTGACCACGACTTCCTGGCCCTGCTTGGAGAGCACCAGCTTGAGGAACTCGGCGTCGATCGGGCTCAGCGGCTTGTTCGGCGCCTTGTTGACGTAGACGTAGAAGAAGCGCGCCAGCGGGAACTTGCCAGCCAGAGCGTTCTCTTCGTTGGCCTCGAAAGCCTCGCCACCCTTGGACAGCGGTACGGCGCGGACGCTGGAGGTCTTGTAGCCGATACCCGAGTAACCAATGGCGTTCAGGGTGCTGGAGATCGACTGCACCACCGAAGCGGAGCCCGGCTGCTCGTTGACGTTCGACTTGAAGTCACCTTTACACAGGGCTTCTTCCTTGAAGTAGCCGTAGGTGCCGGATACCGAGTTGCGACCGAACAGCTGGATCGGCTTGGCCGCCCACTCGCCGGTCATACCCAGGTCGCCCCAGGTCTTGATGTCCTTCTCGCCACCGCACAGGCGAGTGCTGGAGAAGATCGCGTCGACCTGCTCGATGTCCAGCGACTTGATCGGGTTGTCCTTGTGCACGAACACCGCCAGGGCGTCGATGGCCACCGGAACGGCAGTTGGCTTGTAGCCATACTTCTCTTCGAAGGCCTGAATCTCGTTGTCCTTCATCGGGCGGCTCATCGGGCCCATGTTGGAGGTGCCTTCGGTCAGAGCGGGCGGCGCGGTGGAGGAGCCGGCAGCCTGAATCTGGATGTTGACGTTCGGATAGCTGCGCTTGAATTCCTCAGCCCACAGGGTCATCAGGTTGGCCAGGGAGTCCGAACCGACACTGGACAGGTTGCCGGAAACACCGGAAGTCTTCTGGTAGCTCGGCAGCGCCGGGTCCACAGCAGCGACCGCGCTCGCGGCGCCAACGCCAGCGGCTACAAAGGTCAGGGCCGCCATCAAACGATTCAGTTTCATACCTTGCTCCTAGCAGGTGTGTGCTCGAGTGTGTTGGAACGGGGGCCAGTATCTGCAGGCCGTGTGAACACTCTATGAAGCAAGTGTGACAATCTGATTACCAAGCGCGCCGTTGACCTGGTTCGGTCGCTGTAGCGCAACACAGCCGCTATACTCGCGCCGTCGCCCGTGCCAGAGCGGGCATTTCGCGCCAGAACAACAACGCGCCGCGAGTCCGACCGAATGAAAGAATACGAACAGGAAGATCCGATCCCGCAGGGCGACCTGGCCCTGCAGCTCACCGCATTGCCGCGGGAAACCAATGGTTTTGGCGATATCTATGGCGGTTGGCTGGTGTCGCAGATGGATCTGGCCGGCACCGCGATGGCAAGCCGCGTGGCCGCCGGCCGTGTCGCCACGGTCTCCATCGATCGCATGGCGTTCATGGTTCCGGTAGCGGTTGGCGCGCAGCTGTCCTTCTATACCCAGACGCTGGAGGTCGGGCGCAGCTCGATCCGCATGCTGGTGGAAGTCTGGAGCGACGATCCGCTGTCCAGCGAGTGGCGCAAGGTCACCGAAGCCGTCTTCGTATTCGTCGCCATCGACGGCAGCGGCCGCACCCGCTCGGTGCCGCCGCGCCGCTAAGCCATCCGCTAGTGAGGCTGTGGCTCGGGTCGCAGTAGCCCGGCCGCGACGGCAAAGCGATTCTTGCCACCACTCTTGGCCTGATACAGCGCGGTATCGGCGCAGTGATAGAGCTGCTCGGCCTGCTGGCCGTCCTGCAACGTGGCGATCCCGATACTGACACCCACACGCGCCGCCGAATCATGCGGATGCCCGATATCCAGCGCAGCCAGTGCGGTGATCACCTGACGGGCGATGCGCTGCGCGGCGGCGTTGTCGCAGTTGTACAGCAGCAGTGCGAACTCCTCACCGCCAACCCGTGCCGCTTCGTCCAGCGGGCGCCGCGCGAACCCGGCGAGCAACTCGCCGAAGGTGCGGATCAGCGCATCGCCGGCCGGATGGCCGAAGGTGTCGTTATAGGCCTTGAAATCATCCAGATCGAGCAGCAGAAGGCTCAGCGGGCGCCGGTCTCGACGGGCCTGGGCGATCCGCTGGGGCAGCGCGCGATCATGACTGCGCCGGTTGGCCAGACCGCTGAGCGCGTCGTGCTCGGCGACCCAGCCCAGCAGTTGGCGGGTCAGAAACTGGTCGCGCTGCGAGTACTCATGAACATAGCGACTGATCGCGCCGATGATCAGCAACAGCAGGTAGTAGCTGACGGCGATCCAGTGTTCCGGCATCTGCTCGGCCGACAGGATCAGGCTGGCCATGCACACATCGGCCAGCACGATCAGCACCGCGCACAGCAGCGCCCACCAGAAGGTCACGCCGAGAAAGAAGAACGACGCGACGATCAGCAGCCCGGCGCCGTAACGGAAATTCAGCTCCGCATCGAGCGTTTCGAAGCGGATGTCGATCAGCGCGGCCAGCATGCCGACCATCACCAGCAGCACCGGAAATATGCGGTTGGCCTGCGCGCGAAACCTGCGGCTGTAGAAGGTCAGCACCAGCACGACGACGCCCGGCAGAATCTGCAGGAGGCGCAACAGCGTCAGCGTTGTCAGCCAGCCGGTATCGGCAAGATCGAACAACCGGTGTTCGCAATACAGATATCCACCGACCGCGAAGATCAACAGCAGGGCGGCGAGGCGTTGCGATAGCCGCGCATGACGATCCAGATAGCGCCGAAACTCCCTCTCCAGCTCCGGCGCGAAGCGCAGCAGACGGAACCCGCCATGCAACTGCCGGCCATAAGGCGTATCGCGGAAATCCTCGGTAGAGGCCTGGGGGGGTATGTGGCGCATCGGAAGCTCGCAGGTTCGACGCGCAATGATATCACCAAGCCACTACGCAACAGACAACCGTCCGACCGACGTAGCACCGCTGCCGCCACGCCAGCTTGAAGATGAAGGTTGCACTGAACGTTGGCAGCATCGAAGATCGCGCTACATGCACTGTTGGATGTATCCGTGACCGCCCTGCTACTCGCCCTCTGGCCCCTTTTCGCCCTTATCGTCGCCGGCTATTTCCTGCGCCTGCGCGCCTTTCCCAGTGCCGAGTTCTGGCCCGGCGCCGAACGCATCAACTACTTCATCCTCTTCCCTGCCCTGCTGTTCAGCAGCCTGGCCACCGCACCGCTGGATAACCCAGCACTGCCGCGCCTGGCCGGCGCCGTGATGCTCGCCCTGGGCCTGGCCTGGATCGGGCTGCTGATCGCCAAGCGGTTGCGCGGCTGGTCTGCCGGCCGCTTCGGCGCCATCACCCAGGGCGTGCTGCGTTTCAACACCTACCTCGGCCTGGCCGCGGTGGGCAGCCTGTTCGGCAAGGAAGGTCTGGCGTTGGCTGCGCTGATGCTGGCGCTGATGGTGCCGACGGTGAACGTGATGTCGGTGTGGGCGCTGACCGCAGAGCGCGGCGTCAGCGTGCGCGGTCTGCTGCTGCCCATCGCAAAGAACCCGCTGATTCTCGCCTGTGTCGCCGGCGCGCTGGTCAATCTGTCGGGCCTGGGTCTGCCCGGCGGCACCGACCGCCTACTGAGTCTGCTCGCCGCCGCCAGCCTGCCGTTGGGCCTGCTCTGCGTCGGCGCGGCGCTCAAACCCCAGGAGCTGGGCGGGGAAATCCCGGCGCTGGGCTGGAACAGCGCGGTGCGCCTGCTGGCCGTTCCGCTGCTCGCCTACGGTGTGGCGATGGTGCTCGGCCTGCCCGATATGGAAACCACCATCCTGGTGCTGTTCTTCGCCCTGCCCACCGCCCCCACTGCCTACGTGCTCACCCGCCAGCTCGGCGGCGACAGCCATCTGATGGCGGGCATCATCACCTTGCAGACCCTGCTCGCGACGGCCAGCCTGCCGCTGGTGCTTACGCTGCTCAACGGCTGATCAGCGCGCGACCTGCCCGCGTAGCAGACGCAGCAGCATCAGCGCCATGCCGACACCCAGCGCGCCGAGCACCAGCAGCGGGCCGAGATAACCGAGGGCGTCCTGCAGCCAACCGAGCAGCAGGTGCAGCCATTCGGTGTGCAACGAGGCTTCGACTGCAACGTAACCGCCCTGCTCCCAGATCTGGTAGGCGGCGTACAGCGGGATCAGCGTCAGCGGCAGCAGGATCAGGCACAGCCAGTAGCCGCTGCGCCGGTACGCACCCAGTAGCCCCCATGGCAGGTAGGCGGCGCGAATCAGCTGGAAGAAGCAGACGATGTAATAGACCACCAGCAGCAGGGCGAAACCGCTGGCCACGGACGGCGCGAGCCAGAGTTCACGCAGCGCCGCGGTGCTGATGAACAGGCTGAGTGCGCCCCATAGCAGAAGAAAGAAGGTTCTCATCGCAAGTCCCGGTGTCGGCTTTTGGCGAAAGCGCATCGGAACAGAATTCCGAGCGCCATACGCACAACCGCTTCACGAAAAAGGCGGCGATGAGCAGCGATCATGCCGGCTTCGAGCAGGCGCGCACGGTTTAGAACAGGCTGAGCTGATCGCTTTTTGGCTCATCTGGCTTGGCCGCCGGCACTGCCTCGGTGGCTCTGGTCTGAGCGCAGGGGAGCGCCAACCGCTCGGCCAGTCCTGCGGCGCGCTCGGCGCGTGTATTGACCGCTTCGGCCAGCCGCGCCGGCAGCGCCCAGATCTCCACCTTGTGCTTGGCACGGGTGATGCCCGTGTAGAACAGCGAGCGCGTCAGCAGCGGGCTGGGCTGTTCCGGCAACGCCAGCAGCACCTCGGTGAACTCCGAGCCCTGGCTTTTGTGCACGGTCATGGCGAAGGCACTGTCATGACTCGGCAACCGTGCCGGGGCGAAGCCGCGATAGCCCTCGTCACCCTCGAAGAACACCCGCAGGCCCTGCTCGGTTTTCAGACACAGGCCGATATCGCCGTTGAACAGGCCCAGGGCGTAGTCGTTCTGCCGTACCATCACTGCGCGGCCGGGGTACCAGCGTTCGCGGGCGGGCACACCGAGGCGGCGCTTGAAGCGCGCTTCCAGTGCCTCGTTGATGCCGGTGACGCCAAAGGCGCCTTCGCGCTGGGCAGTCAGCGCGCGGAAACCGTTGAAGGCCTCGAACGCGGCGGATGGATCGGCCTGGCGTGCGGCCTGCAGATAGGTCGAATAGCCCTGCTCCAGTCGCTCGATCAATGCGGCGGACGTTGGCGTGGCATTCCAGGCAAGATCGGCGCGCCCATCCTGCAGCAGCGCCACCGTGCCCTTGGCATCGCCGCCATTGATTCGCCGCGCCAGCTCGCCGATACCGCTGTCGCCGGCGAAGCGGTGGCTGTGGGTGAGCAGCACCACCGCATCGCCGAGGCGCGAGCGCGGCGTCTCGACCGGTACGGCCTGCCCGGTAATGCGTTGCAGATCGGTCGCGGCCTGACTATCGAAACCGCGCCCTTCACAGAGTTCGGCGAACACCGCGCCGGCCTCCACGGCGGCCAGCTGGTCCTTGTCGCCGAGCAGGATCAGTCTCGCCTTCGGCGGCAGCGCAGCGACCAGCTTGGCCATCAGCGCCAGATCGACCATCGACGCCTCGTCCACCACCAGCACGTCCAGCGCCAACGGGTTGGCCGCGTCATGCCGTACTTTCGGGCTGTCGCCGCGGCTGCCGAGCAGGCGGTGCAGGGTGCGCGCCTCGTCCGGCAGGGTGTCCTTGACGGCATCGCTGACCGGCAGATCGGCCTTGGCGTTGCGGATCGCTTCGGCCATGCGCGCCGCGGCCTTGCCGGTGGGCGCAGCGAGGCCGATGGCCAGGCGTTCGCCGCCGGGCTGCTCGAGCAGCGCCGCCAGCAGGCGTACCACGGTGGTGGTCTTGCCGGTGCCGGGGCCGCCGGAGATTACTGCCAAGCGGCGGCGTACTGCCTGGGCCGCGGCGAGGCGCTGCCAGTCGGGGCTTTGCTGATTGAAGGCGAACAAGCGCGCCAGGCTGTCGCTCAGCTGAGCTTCATCGACATCGGGTGCGTCCGCTGCGCGAGTCAGAAGCTGTTCCGCCAGTTGCTCCTCGTAGGCTTGGTAACGGGCCAGGTAGAGCCGGTCGCCAACGAGGATCAGCGGCGCGTAATCATCAGATGTGCCGATCAGAGGCGAGGCCTCCAGTTGCGCCCGCCAGGTTGCGAGCGCCGGCAAGCTGAGGTCGACCTCAGGCCAGGGGCGCTTGCCGGCGAAGCGTTGGAGCGGCAGGCAGACGTCTCCGGACGCCAGGGCTTCGCAGCAGAGCGCGGCGGCGAGCAGCACCGTTTCAGGGGTATCCGGCTCGAGGCGCTGCAGACTGGCGATGAAGGCGCGCTCAAGTGGGCCTAACGGAAGCTCGAATAGATTCGTCATCGTGGCGACCTCGAACCAGCAGAAACCCGCTGGCTGGCAGTACTCGTTCCGGCACCGCGGATCGCCAGCAAGCTGGCTCCTACAAGAGCGGGCGATCGCCCTTCGCGAGATAGGGCTCCTGCGAATATGAGGCGCATCATTTGCCCTCCTCGAACAATCGATCCAACGCATCGAGCAGCGCATCGTCCGGCCGCGCGAAGTAGACGCCAGCATCGGGCATGCCGCGCAGGAATAGGTAGAAGGCGCCGCCCAGCTGCTCGTCTTGAAAGTCCGCCAGCCGCTGGCGCAGGAAGCGACGCAGCGCCACCAGGTAGATCAGGTATTGCAGGTAGTAATGCTCGCCTGCCAACGCCTGCAGCAGCCGTTCGCCGCCGTAGTAGCTCGCATCCGGACCGAGCCAGTTGGATTTGTAGTCGGCGATGTACCAGCGGCCGTCGTGCTCGAAGGTCAGGTCGATAAAGCCCTTCAGGAAACCCTTGAGGCTGTCGAACTCCAACCGTGCCGCCGCTTCGCGCAGCGGTTCAGCGAGGCCGTTGGCCGGATCGACCAGGAGGCTGCGCAGCCGCGCCACGTCTAGGTCCCGCACAGGAAAGGTGAAGCCCAGTTCCGGCAGGCGTCTGGCCGATTGCAACGCGGCGAGGGTCAGGCCGGCGCCATCCATATCGGTGTCGAGCACCTTTTGCAGATGGCTGATGGCGATTTCCTTCCACTCCAGCGGCAGACCGTAGGCCTGCAAAGCGGGTTCGACCAGCGCCTCCAGCTCGCCTTTACCGCGCGCCCAGTCTTCGAGGATCGCGTGCAGGCAGGTACCGGCTCGCGCACCGCGGGGGAAAGCAAAGAAGCCGCTGCCCGGCTCGCCGGAATCAGGAATGGCAAGGGCGTCGCGGTCGGGCGCTTCCATATGCATGCCGGCGGCCAAGCCGGAAAAGCTGCCGATGCGCCAGGCGCTGTGCAGGCTGCGATTGAGCTGCGACAGCTGCTGAGGCGGCGCCGCTCGGCCGGGGCCTTGAGCACTGGCTTCGCGTGACTCCAGCGGCAGGCAGGCCATATGGCCGTCGCTCCCCTGCACCAGTCGCTCGATGGCAAGGCGCAGGCTACCGCCGTTGAGGTCAGCTAGGTAGTTGCCCAGCTCGCTTAGCGGCTGCGCGCCAGGCAGTTCGCGACCGTGCAGCAGCCAGGCCAGGGCGCTGCTGTGCAGTCCCTCATCGGCCAGGCTACCGTCCTTCTTCGGTTTGCACAGGTTGACTGGTCCCCAGTGCAGCCAGAGCCGGTCACGGGCGCGGGTCAGCGCGACATAGGCCAGGCGCAGCTGCTCGGCGAAGACTTCCTGGCGCGCGCGCTCTAGGTTGTCCTCCAGCTCGCCGCTGCCAAGATCCAGCAGCGGCTGACCGTCGGCGTCGTGGCAGCGCGCGCTGTCGCGGTTCTTGCCGAGCAGCTTGCCGTCCCAGAGAAAGGGACAGAACACCAGCGGATACTCCAGGCCCTTGCTGGTGTGGATGGTGACGATCTGCACCCGCTCGGCATCGCTTTCCAGGCGCAGCAAGGCTTCCTCACCGGCTCCCTCGCTGCCGCGCTGGGCATTGAACCAGGCAAGCAGCGGTTCCAGCCCGGGACGCAGCAGGCTCTCGGCCTGCAGCAGTTCACCGAGGTGAAGCAGGTTGGTCAGCCGGCGTTCGCCATCGACCCGTGCCAGCAGCCGTTCGGCCACCGCCTGCTCATCGAGCCAGGCACGGAACACGCGCATAAAACCCTGCTGCTGCCAGAGCTGGTGATAGCGCTCGGCGGCCTCGCGCTCGGCGTCCCACTGCTGCTGATCGTCCTGGCAGCGGGCGAGATCGGCGGCGCTGCGGCCCAGCAGCCGCGTGGCCAGCGCATAGCGCAGCAGGCCTTCACGACCGGGCTCGGCATAAGCGGCAAGCACCGCGGCCAGCTCACCGGCCTCCTCGCTGCGCCAGACGCTGTCGCGCCCGCGGCGCACGCTGGGCACACCACGTGCGGCCAGTTCATCGGCGATCATCCCGGCCTGCCGGTGGTTGGCGACCAGCACGGCAATGTCGCCACCTTTCAGAGGGGTGAACACGCCGTCCTTTTCGAAACCAGCATGGCCCTCTGCAGCGCCTGCCAGTTGCAGGGCGATACGCCGTGCGGTGTCGCTCGCCGCCAGCTGTGCAGCTTCGCCCTTGCCAAGCGGATCGTCGCCAAGCCAGACCAGCGACAGCGGCGCCGCCTCGCCCTCCTCCACCAGCCGCAAGCTCGCACGCGGCTTGTCGGCCGCGCCTACTGTTGGATAGCGCAGATCAGGTTGGGCGAACGGCTGTGGATGATCGAACAGCTGGTTCAGGGCGACGATCAGTTCGGGCGTCGAGCGGTAATTGGTCGGCAGGTTGAAGGGCTCGCGATCGGCCTGCTGCTTGGCGGTCATGTAAGTCGCCAAATCTGCGCCGCGGAAGGCATAGATCGCCTGCTTGGGATCGCCGACAAAACACAGCGATGCCTCGCCCGCCTTGGCATAGATGCGGTTGAAGATGGCGTACTGGATCGGGTCGGTGTCCTGAAATTCGTCGATCAGCGCCAGCGGATAGGTGGCACGCAGCGAGGCCGCCAGGTCTTCGCCGACCGGGCCTTGCAGCGCCTGGTCCAGACGATTGAGCAGATCGTCGAAGGCCAGCAGCCGCTGCGCCGCCTTGCGTTCGGGCAGCTCACGGTTGAGCCGCTCCAGCAGCGCCACCTCCAGGGCGATCAGGCGTTGCTTGCCGGCCGGCAGCGCCTCGGCGACCTGATCGGCCAGTTCATCCAGTGCATGGGCCAGTTCGCAGACGGGCGCGTCATGGCCCTTCTTGCAGGCTTTCGTCAGCGCGCGGACACCGAATTTGGTCGCGCCCTCGGGCAGGTCGAACATCACCGCCGGATCGGCGAAATAGGCATCCAAATCCATCTGCCAGGGCGCAAATTTGATGCTTTTGTGGGTGCTCTGGCTGAGTCCACCATGGGCCAGCAGCTCGGCGACCCAGGCGCTGCCCGCTCTCTTCCACAAATCAGCGGCGCGCTGCCAGGCGGCTTCGACCGGGCGCAGATCAGCGGCGACCGGCGCACCCTGCGGCTCGACGCGCAGATAGGGCTTGCCCAGGTGACTGCGCAGCCGCTGGCGCAGCCAGACGGGTGTGATTCGGCTCTTCGCCAGGAAGCGCGCCCAGGCTGGATCGGCGTCGGCCAGCTCGCTGCGCCAGGCGTCGGCGAGCAGCGCGTCAATAATCTCGCGGTCATCGGCGGTCAGCTCGCTGTCGAAATCGCCACCGGCCTCGAAGGCCGCATCCTGCAGCGCGCGCTGGCAGAAGCCGTGAATGGTGAAGATCGCCGCTTCGTCGAAACCATGCACGGCCAGCAACAGGCGGCGGCGCGAGGCTTCATCCGGGTAGCGCGCGTGCAAGCGGTTGAGGAAATCGTCGCTGCTCGGCGTGCCTTCATAGACCGCCAGCAGATCGGCCAACCGCGCACGGATGCGCTCGCGCAGTTCGGCCGTGGCTGCAGTGGTGTAGGTGACCACGAGGATCTGCCCCACCGACAGCTGCCGCTCCAGCAGCAAACGGGCGTAAAGCGCCGTCAGCGTCCAGGTCTTGCCGGTGCCGGCGCTGGCCTCGATCAGCGAGCGGCCGTCGAAAGGCGAATCGAGCAGGTCGAGTTTCATTGGTCTTCCTCCTCATCGGCCAAGGCATCCAGTGCGGGCCCTATCAGCTGTTGGGCCAGGGTTTCGAAGCGCTCATCCAGCGGATCACAGTCGCGGAAGGCCAAGGCGTTCCAAGGGTCTTCAGCCTCGGCAGCGATAGGACTGAATTCCGCCCCCAGCCAGGCTTCACGGGCGCGCTTGCGGCCACAGTCCAACGGTTCGCTGCCGCGGGCTGGCTTGCGATAACCCTTGGCGAAGGCATGGCTGCTACGCGGCAGTAGCGGCAGAGGCTCGCAGATGGCACTGCGATAGGCGGCGAGCCAGGGTTCGAGCAGCTCGGTGGCGTTCGCCAGCGGGCCCAGCTGCCAATCGCCTGCAGGCGAAAGCATCAAACTGCTGCGTTCGATACCCGGCGTGGCGGACAGGTTGAGCAGCAGATGGCGCAGCCAGAACGGCGGCAGGTCCCACTCACCGAGACGGCCAAGCTTCCAGCCGAACAGCCCGGCCGGGGTCACGCCGTCCAGCCAGCCATGCACGCGCACACCGGCCAGGGTGATGTCCACCGGCAGCGGCTCGGGCACCGCGTCCGGGCGCAGTTCGAATAGCCGCGGCGCAAAGGCACGCACCGGGCCGCGCAACTTGCCCCAAAGCGCCTGGCCCAGTTCACCGGTGGGCAGCCAGCCGGCGGCACAGGCCATGCGCCGTTCGTCTTCATCACTCCAGCCGTGCTCCATGGCCTGCAGCGATAGACGGCGCAGGCCGTTCCAGGCCGGCATTTCCAGGTCGAACGGCTCGTCACTGGCGAGGGATTCCTGATCGTCAGCCAGGCGCAGGCCGAGGCGCTTTTCGAGCAGGAAGCGCGCCGGATGGCGGAAGCACTGCAACAGCTGCGACGGCTCGATGGTCAGCCAGGCCTCATCCGGTTCGGCGAGCAGGCTGGCAAAGGGTTGCGGCTGGGTCTGCGGCGGCTCGGCCAGGCGCTGGGCGGCGCGAAACCAGGACGAGGAGAACCCGGCGCAGAGCCCGTCGCCAAAATTGCGTGGCGAGAAGGGCTGCAATGGATGGGCGACGAGGACCTGCTGACTGACCGGCTTCGTGCCATCGGCCAGCACCGCCGTCATGTCGACCGCTTCCAGCACTTCGCTGAGCAGCACCGAAGGCGGCAGCACGGCGTTGTCGCGCGGGTCGCGGCCGACATAGGACAGGTACAACGCCTCGCGCGCCGAGAGGAGGGTTTCCAGCAGCAGGTAGCGATCATCCAGCCGCCGGGCACGGTCGCCGCGGCGTGGATGCCGGCCGATCAGATCGAAACCCGAGGGCGGTGTGCGCCGCGGAAAGGCGCCGTCGTCCAGCCCAAGCAGGCAGACCACGCGGAACGGCAAGCTGCGCATCGGCACCATGGTGCAGAAGGTCACCGCGCCGGTAAGAAAGCCCGAGGCGCCGCCGCCCTGCTGCAAGGCGGCACTGAGCTGCTGGTGCACCAGTTCCAGTTCGATGGGTCGCGTCAGGTCCGCGGCCTGGGCCTGGTCGCGCAACGCCGCGCAGGCCTGGGATAACAACAGCAGCGTGTCGCCGGCTTCGCGCTCGTCGAACAGGGTATCGATCAGGATCTGCAGGTCATCGGCCCATTCGGCCAGCGGACGCGGCCGCGCGAGCTGGTCGGCCAGCGTGCCGAGCCGATCGACGAATTCCACCAGCCGTCCCAGCAGTTGCGCACGAGCGCCCTCCAGCGCATCCAGGGGCCAGTGCTCGCCGAGCAGTGGCGCGTTGTCGCCGGCCAGTTGTGGCGGCGCGGCAAAACCCAGCAGCAGTCGGTCCAGCCCCTGGCGCCAGGTGAAGGCTGATTCGTCCGGCAAGCCCAGGCGAACACGCTGGCTGCCGTCACGTCCCCAGCGCACACCGGCTTCCCACAACCAGTCACGCAACAGCGGTAGGTCTTCGCTTTCGATTCCGGCGCGCCGGGCTACGGCCGGCTGCTCCAGCCAGGCGAGGATTTCCTCGGCGGCAAAACGACTCTGCGCCAGCATCAGCAATTCGAGGAAGGCCTCGATCAGCGGCATTTCGGCACGCAGGCTGCGGTCAGCGAGGCTGTAGGGAATCCGCGGGCTGCCCTCGCGTGGGGCGAACACGGCTTCGATAAAGGGTGCGTAGCGCTCGATATCCGGGGTCAGCACCACCACCTGATCGGGCGTCAGCGCCGGGTTGGCGGCGAAGCGCGCCAGCAACTGGTCGTGAAGAATCTCCACCTCGCGCAGCGGCGAATGGGCGATATGCACTTCCAGCGAACGATCGTTCTCGGCGAGCGTGATGCGCTCATCGGGCTGCCGGGTGCGCAGGCGCAGGATGTCGTTCTGCAGGGCGTGCAGCAGGCTGTCGTCGCGCAGGTCTTCGTCTTCGGAATACAGGCCGAACTCCTGGCTGCCCTCGCTGGCGGTCAGGCTGAACAGGGAATCGAAGAAATCGCGGCCCTGCTTGCCGAGACTGGCCAGCAGCGGATGGCCCACGTCGAGATACCAATCGTCAGCGCCGCTCTCAGGCTGGCGCGCCAGCTCGCGGATATCGCGAATCTCGCCCCACGCCTCGCGGCTCGGGTTGAGCGCGCAGACCACCACGTCGATATGCCGCGCCAGCCCATCGAGCACGCGCAGGTGGTGCGGCGGCAGGCTGCTGATGCCGAACACCAGCAGGCGCTCGGGCAAGCCGGGCAAGGGCTCGTCGCTGTAGAGCCGCTGCAGCAGATCGTCGAGCAGCCGCGCGCGGTGCGGATGGCCGTCCTTGGTCAGCTCGCGCCAGAGCAGCGCCTGCCAGGCTTCGTCCGGACCGAGATCGAAGGTTTCGCCACGCTCCCAGGCTGCCAGCCAGTCGTCGCGATAGAGCAGGTATTGGTCGAACACGTCGGCGATCTTCGCCGCCAGCGACAGCCGCCGGCGCTCATCGCCGCCGTCGAGATACTGCGCCAGACGCTGCGCCAGCTCGAGATTGGTTGGCTCGCAAAGCCAGCCATAGAGCCGCCAGGTCAGGGTAGTCGGGGAAAACGCCGACTGCTCGGGCAGGCTGCCAAGCACCGTGCGGCTCAGGTCCCAGACGAACTTGGCCGGCAGCTGAATCTCCAGCTGCATGGCGATGCCCTGCTTGCGTGCCAGCTCAAGCGTCAGCCAGCGCCCCATGCCCTGGCTTGGCACCACCACCAGCGCCGGGGCGAAGGGGTCGGCGAGCGGCTGGGCAAGCAGGCGCGTGGCCAGTTCGCCGAGGGTTTCCAGATCAGGGGCATGGTAGAGGCTGAGCATGAGTGCACCGCGTGAACAGAAGTCGCTAGGTTACAGGCCGCTCTGCAGCGGAGCGAGCCGTGCACTTGAGTCTGTATCCCGGTTGCGACAACTCGTGTCGCGGCGAATCTCCTCCTTTCGCCCTGTCCTTTTGCTTCTCTCGACCAATATCAATTCCGCTGCTGCTGCCTAGCATGGGGATACGGGGCGGCCGCTTAGTCGCCCGCCATCAGGTCAGGAGTCGTTCATGAACCGGAACCGCAAGAAGCTGCTCGCCCTTTCCCTATCCGCCACGCTGGGCGCCGTGCCGCTGCTCCTGCACGCACAGGAGCCAGCCCAGCAGCGAACGCTCGGCTCGGTGGAGCGCAGCCACGCCAGCCAGGCCCGCGCCCTGCTCGACCAGGCCGTGCTGACCTTCCAGGCCAAGGGCCCGGAGCAGGCACTGGCCGCCTTCAACGACCGCAACGGTGAATTCGTCCACGGCCAGTACTACATCTTCGTGCTCGGCGAGGACGGCACCATGCAGGCCAGCAGCGGCCCTTCGGCCAGCCTGGTCGGACTGAACGTCGCTGAACTCAAGGATGCCGCCGGCAAATCCTTTATGCGTGAAATCCTCGACAAGTCGGCCAAGCAGGACAGCGGAGAAGTCGAATACCAGTGGCTCAACCCGGCCGACAACAAGGTCGAGAACAAGATCAGCCAGTTCCGCAAGGTCGGTGACCACGTGCTTTGTGTCGGCTACTACATCCCCCGCGCCACCGCCGAGGGGGCCAAATCGTTGCTCGACCGCGCCGTGCAGCAGGTCAAGGACAAGGGCGCCGACGCCGCCTTCCGTAGCTTCAATGATCCGCGTGGCGGCTTTGTCTTCAACGACGAGTACGTCTTCGCCATCGGCCTGGATGACGGTCGCTACCGCGCCAGCGGCAGCTCGCCAAACCTGGTGGGTGTCGATGTGCGCAACGTCAACGATGCCGCCGGCAAGCCACTGTTCAAGGAGATGATCGAACTGGCCCGCAAGCAGGGCTCCGGCAGCGTCGACTACGTTTGGCGCAACCCCGCGACCAACGCGGTCGAGCAGAAGCACACGCTGATCCAGCGGGTCGACGATGTACTGCTGGGCGTAGGCTACTACACCCGCCCCTGAGAGGGCGGGCCAGCAAGGCTTTGTGACGTTTCGGTGAACGGGGCCGGCAGGCCAGGGTCAATCGAGTATCCCCGGTGAAGATCTGCGTCCTTGTGACGCAGGCTTTCGTCGTTGCTGCTCGCCGGGGCAGGAGCCCGACCGATGCTGACCCTGCTGCACCTGTTGTCGTCCATCGCCCTGCTGGTCTGGGGTACGCATATCGTGCGTACCGGGATCATGCGGGTGTATGGCTCGCACCTGCGGCGGGCGCTCGGCCAGAGCATGGGCAATGCGCCGCTAGCCTTCGGCGCCGGCATCGGCGTCACCGCGCTGGTGCAGAGCAGCAATGCCACCGCGCTGCTGGCCATCTCCTTTGTCGCCCAGGGTCTGATGGCGCTGCCCACGGCGCTGGCAATCATGCTCGGCGCGGATGTCGGCACTGCGCTGATGGCCCGCGTGCTGACCCTCGATCTTTCCTGGCTGTCGCCGCTGCTGACGCTGCTCGGCGTCTGCCTGTTCCTCTCGCGCAAACAGACCCGCGTCGGCCAGATCGGCCGCGTGCTGATCGGCCTCGGGCTGATCATTCTCGCCCTGCAGTTGATCGTGCACGCCGCCGAGCCGATCACCGAGGCGCGCGGCATGCAGGTGCTGTTCTCCTCGCTGGCCGGCGACACCCTGCTCGCGGTGCTGGTGGGCGCGCTGTTCGCCGTGCTGTCGTATTCCAGCCTCGCCGCGGTGCTGCTGACCTCGACGCTGGCCGGTGCCGGCCTGATCAGCCTGCCGGTGGCGCTGGGCCTGGTGATCGGCGCCAACATCGGCAGCGGCCTGCTCGCCTGGTTCAACGCCAGCCTGCAGCCGGCTTCGGCGCGCCGCGTGGCGCTGGGCAACCTGCTGTACAAGCTGGCCGGGCTGATCGTGCTGCCGTTTCTCGGCATGCTGGTGGCCTGGATGGACACCCTGGGTGTCAGCGCACAGACCCAGGTGATCGGCTTTCACCTGATCTACAACAGCCTGCGCTGCGTGATCCTGCTGCCCACCGTTAAGCCGATGGCGCAGTTGTGTGAATACCTGCTGCCGGAGCGTGCGCTGGACAACGGCGTGGCGCAGCCTCGGCATCTCGACCCCGCCGCGCTGGATACGCCGAGCCTGGCGCTGGCCAATGCGGTCCGCGAAACCCTGCGCATCGGCGACATGGTGGAGCTGATGCTGGCGCGGCTGCTGGAGGTGCTGCGCGAAGACCGACCGGAGCCCGGCGACGAGATTCGCCGCCTGGACGATGACGTCGACGCGCTCTACAGCGGCGTGAAGCTCTACCTGGCGCAGATGCCGCGCGAAGACCTCGCCGAGCAGGAGGGCCAGCGCTGGGCGGAGATCATCGAGCTGGCGATCAACCTGGAACAGGCCGGCGACATCATCGAGCACATGGTTAGCAAGGTGCAGAACCTGAAGACGTCCAAGCGTCGCTCCTTCTCCGACAGCGGCCTGGAGGAGCTCGGCCAGCTGCATGCCCAGCTGAGCACCAACCTGCGGCTGGGGTTGTCGGTTTTCATCTCCGGCGACTCCCATAGCGCCCGCCAGCTGCTGCAGCACAAGCGCCAGTTCCGCAAGCTGGAGCGCGAGTTGGCGCACTCCCACGTGCAGCGCCTGCACCAGCAGGTGGTGGAAAGCATCGAGACCAGCGCAGCGCACCTGGAGCTGATCGCCGACATGAAGCGCCTCAATTCACTGTTCTGCAGCGCCGCCTATCCGGCACTGGAAGGCCCCGGCGGCAACAAGGCGCGCACAGCCGGCGAAGCGCCACGGGAGGTGATATCCGGAGAGCCTCACCTGCCAGGACGGCCGGCCTGATCCAGGGCCACGTCGGTCAGCAAGCGCGGCGTTGCCAGCGGCGAAACAGCGGCTCGGCGAGGAACATCACCAGAAACAGCCTGAGCACCTGTACCGCGGTGACCAGCGCCACCGACAGCTGCAGGGCTTCGGCGGTCAGGCACAGCTCGGTGATGCCGCCGGGCATCATGCCGAGCATCAGCGATACCTCGTCCAGCGCCGTCAGCCAGCCCAGCGCGCCGCCCAGTGCAGCAGCCACCAGCATCGCCAGCAGGGTGAACAGCAGGATGCGCAGCAGGAATGCCGGCGCGCTGCGAAAGAACGGCCGGTCGAAATGGCAGGCCAACGAACAGCCGATCAGCCACTGGCCGAGCGCGCCGGCCCAGCCCGGCAGGCCGATGTGCAGATCGAACGCCACACTGGCCACGGCGCAGGCGGTCAGCGGGCCGAGCATCCAGGGGTTGGGCTGGCCGAGACGCTTCCAGAGCAGCGCCAGCAGACCGCCGGCCGGCAGCAGCACGGCTAGCCAGGGCCAGCTCACCGGGGCCGCAGGCGGTGCCGCGACCGTCGGCAGGCCCCAGGTGAACAGCGCCGGCACGATCAGCACCACCAGCAGCAGGCGCAGGCTGTGCGCCGCCGCCACGCGCGCAGGTTCAGCCTGGTGCCGGTTGGCCAGCACCACCATTTCGCTGGCGCCACCCGGCATGCTGGCGAAGAACGCAGTGGCGCGGTCGGTGCCGCTGCGCAGCAGGATGAAGAGGCCGATCAGGCCCAGCAGCAGCGTGCCGACCGCACCGGCGAGGATCACGCCGAGATGCGCCAGCACCTGCTGCATGACCTCACTGGTGAAGTGCAGGCCGATGGTGCTGGCGACGATCCATTGCCCGACCTGACGGCCGCGCGGCACCTCGCTCACCAGCCAGCCGCTGCAGCGCACGGCGATCACCGCCAGCAGCGAGCCGATCATCCACGGCAGCGGCCAGTTGGCCAGGCTCGCCAGCCAGCCGCCGACCGCACCGATCAGCGGGGTCGCCCACCAGGCCGGCAGCCGCCGATGCATGTCAGGCCTGCGCCTCGACCACGTTGCCGCGACGGCGCTTGAGGTACCAGCGCAGCGCCGGCATGCCGAGCATCGCCACGGTCAGCGCCCACAGCGCCAGGGTGATCGGGCTGCCCCAGAGGATGCCCAGCTCACCGTTGGAGATCGACAGCGCACGGCGCAGGTTGTCTTCCATCATCTCGCCGAGCACAAAGCCGAGAATCAGCGCCGACAGCGGGAAGTCCAGCTTGCGCAGCAGGTAGCCGAACACGCCGAGGCCGACCATCAGCACCAGGTCGAAGGTGGTGCTGTGCACCGAATACACGCCGACCATGCTGATCACGGTGATCGCCGGCACCAGCACCCAGTTCGGCACGGCGAGCATGCGCGAGAACAGGCCGACCAGCGGGATGTTCATCACCAGCAGGATCACGTTGCCGATGAACAGCGAAGCGATCAGGCCCCAGACCACGTCCGGTTGCTGTTCGAACAGCAGCGGGCCGGGGGTGATGTTGTACAGCGTCAGCGCGCCGATCATCACCGCGGTGGTGCCTGAGCCCGGCACGCCGAGGGTCAGCATGGGGATCAGCGAGCCGCAGGCCGAGGCGTTGTTGGCCGCTTCCGGCGCCGCCAGGCCGCGCAGGTCGCCATCACCGAAGCGACCCTTGTCGCCGGCCATGCGCTTCTCGCTCATGTAGGTCATGGCGCTTGCGATGGTCGCCCCGGCGCCCGGCAGCGTGCCGATGACGAAGCCGGCCACGGCGCTGCGCACCATGGTCCAGAAGGTCAGACAGAACTCCTTGAAGTTGAACAGCAACCGGCCGCTGGCCTTCACCGCCTTCTGCCCGCTGTGGCTTTTCTCCAGCATCAGCAGGATCTCGCTGACGCTGAAGAAGCCGATCACCACGATGACGAACTGGATGCCGTCGGACAGGCTGACGCTGCCGAAGGTGAAGCGGTAGACGCCGGTAGTGGAATCGACACCAACGGTGGCCAGGGCCAGGCCCATCAGCGCGGCCATCAGCGTCTTCACCGGCTTGTCGCCGACCATGCCGCCGAGACAGGCGATGGCGAAGATCATCAGCACGAAGTACTCCGCCGGGCCGAAGGCCACCGCCCACTTGGCCAGCAGCGGGGCGAACAGCACCACCCCGCAGGTGGCGATGATGCTGCCGATGAACGAGCTGACTGCGGACAGCGACAGCGCGATTCCAGCCTTGCCCTGGCGCGCCAGCGGGTAGCCGTCGAGGGTGGTCATCACCGCGGCGGCATCACCCGGCACGTTGAGCAGGATCGCCGAGATGCGGCCGCCGTACTCGCAGCCCAGGTACACCGCGGCGAGCAGGATCAGCGCGGTCTCCGGCGGCAGGCCGAGGGCGAAGGCCAGCGGCAGCAGCAGTGCCACGCCGTTGATCGGGCCGAGGCCCGGCAGCAGGCCGACCACGGTGCCGACGAAGGCGCCGAACAGCGCCACCAGCAGGTTGGTCGGTCGCGTGGCGACATCGAAGCCCTGCATCAAGAAATTCAGTGTTTCCATTTCAGCTCTCCAGCAGACGCAGCAGGCCAAGCGGCAGCGGCACGTCCAGCAGGTAATCGAACAGCCCGTAGAGCAGCACGCCAAGCAGCGCACCGCTGATCACGCTGGGCCACAGGCGACCGTTGAACAGCAGACCGAGGGCGAAACCGGCCAGGGCGGTGCTGATGACGAAACCCAGGGTTTCGAACAGCAGCGCGTAGGCCAGCAGGGCCAGCACGCACAGCACGGCGCGCTGCGCCTTGGGCCGATCGAACGCTGGCGTCGGCTCACCGTGCGGTTTGAACAGCAGCCACGCCGCACCACAGGCCATCAGCAACAGCAGCAGCAACGGGTAGGCGCGCGGCCCGACCGGGTCGTAGGCAAAGGGCGCCTCGAAGCCCCAGGCGAGCAGGGCGAGGCCGGCGCAGGCGAGCAGCCACGCCGCGGCGAAGACACGTACGTACATGACGGGATACCTCAGGGATTCGGCGACCCGGCAGCTGCCGGATCGACCGTGCGGCCCGCGAACGCGGGCCGGTTCGCGTTACTTGACCAGGCCGAACTCGCCGGCCAGCGCCTTGTAGTCCTGCACCTGCTTCTTGACGAAGGCTTCCAGCTCATCGCCGGTCATCGACAGCGGGAACAGGTCGCGCTGTTCGCGCAGCTTGGCGAAGTCTTCGTCGGCGAGCAGGGTGTCGAACTGGGTCTTCCACCAGTTGAAGTCCTCGTCAGGCACTTCCGGCCCCATGTAGAAGCCGCGGATCACCGGCCAGCTGATGTCGTAGCCATGTTCCCTGGCAGTAGGAATGTCGGCCAGCTTGCCCGGCAGACGCTCATCGGAGAGCACGGCAAGGATGCGGATCTTGCCGGCGTTGAGCTGCGGGGTGACTTCGCCGAGGCCGCTGGAAGTGACCTGCACATGGCCGCCGAGCATGGCGGTGAGCGTTTCGCCGCCGCCCTCGAAGGCGACGTAGCGCAGCTTCTTCGGATCGACACCGGCAGCGCGGGCGATCAGCGCGGTCTGCATCCAGTCCTGGCCGCCGATGGTGGCGCCGGCGCCGAACACCACACTGCCCGGGTCCTTCTTCACCGCGGCAATCAGCTCGTCGAGGTTCTTGTAGGGCGCGTCGGCACGCACCGAGATGGCGCCGTAGTCGGTACCGACTGCAGCCAGCCAGCGCACGGCGTTCTCGTCGTAACGACCGAACTTGCCCTGGGCGAGGTTGAGCAATGAACCGCTGGAGAAGGCGGTGATGGTGCCGGCTTCTGCCGCACGCTGGGCAACCACCGCGTTATAGGCCACCGCGCCCACGCCGCCGGGCATGTAGGTGACGCGCATCGGTGCTTCGAGCAGGCCGCTGTCCTTCAGGCCGCTCTGGGCCAGCTTGCAGGTCAGGTCGAAACCGCCGCCGGGCTTGGCCGGGGCGATGCACTCGGGGCGCTTGGGTTCGGCCAGCAGCTGGCTCGAGAGCAGCAGGCAGGACGACAGCAGGGCGAAACGGCTGAGTCTGGTTTTCATCGGATAGTCCTCGCGTTCTTGTTCTGTTTACCAGATCGGCAGGCTGTAGCTGACGATCAGACGGTTCTCGTCGGCGTCGCGGGCGAAGTCGGAGCGGTACATCGCGTTGCGCCAGCGCAGCGCGACGTTCTTCAGCGGGCCGCTCTGCACCACGTACTTGAACTCGAAGTCGCGTTCCCACTCGCTGCCGTTGTTGCCGCCTGAGTACTCGGCGTTGTCGCCGGAGATGTAGCGGGTCAGGAAGGTCAGCCCGGGAATGCCCATGGCGGCGAAGTTGTAGTCGTAACGGGCCTGCCAGGAGCGCTGGTCGGCGTTGGCGAAGTCATTGATCTGCACGAAGTTGACCAGGAACGGATCACCGCCGTCGATGTAGGCGTAGCCGGTGTCGCCGCGCATCTGCTGGTAGCCGACGCTGACCTTGTGTCCGCCCAGGCTGTAGCCGAGCATGCCGTTCCAGGCCTGGTTATCGATCTTGCCGGCATTCGCCGCGCCGGTGTCGTCGCTGAGCATCACGCGCAGGTCCGCACTCAGCGCGGAGTTGTCGCTCAGCGGCCTGTTCGCCAGCAGGCCGAAGAAGTGCTGGCGGTACACGTCATCCAGCTCGCCGTAGTAGTAGCGCCCGGTGAAGTTCTCGTTGAAGGCGTATTCGGCACCGGCGAAGGTCAGGTGGTCGGCCTCGGCGGCGCTGGCGAAGCGGCCGTTCTTGTTGTTCAGCTGCAGGTCCTGGGAGTTGGTCGAGGAGCGGTCGATCACCTTGTCCAGGCGGCCGCCGGTGAGGGTCAGGCCGTCGATGTCGGTCGAGGTGACGGTGGCGCCTTCGAAGACCTGCGGCAGGGTGCGGCTGTCGCTGGCCTTGACCACCGGCAGCTCGGGGATGTGCGAGCCGTAGCGCAGCTCGGTCGCGGCGATCTTGGCCTTGGCGGTCAGGCCCAGGCGGCTGAATTCGTCCGGCGTGCCGCCATCGTCGTGCACCGGCAAGAGGTCGGTGCCAGCGCGGCCGCCACCGGAATCCAGCTTGACGCCGAGCATGCCCAGGGCATCGAGGCCGACGCCGACGGTGCCTTCGGTGAAGCCCGACTGGACGTCGAGGATGAAGCCCTGGGTCCATTCTTCACGCTTGGACTGGCCGCTGCCTTCGCGGAAATCGCGGTTCAGGTAGATGTTGTGGGTCTGCAGGGTCGCGCTGCTGTCTTCGATGAATGCGGCCTGGGCCATGGGTGCCAGCGAGGCGGCGGCAACGGCCAAAGCGAGACGGGCAGGAGCGGGTGAACGTCTGACGGCAGTCAGCATCGGGGTATCTCCACTATTGTTTTTGTTGTGACGGCGCATGCGCCGCGCGTGGTGGTTCGAGCCACCCGCGAGCGATCCTAGGCGGTCAAGCTTTCGCCAGCCTTTCAGCGCTGAAAGCCAGCAGCGGCGTGAAAGCTCTGCCGCTACACTGGCGCTCCGTCGCCATCGCAGAGGACAGGCAATGCGAATTCTTCTGGTCGAGGACCACCCCCAGCTGGCCGAAAGCGTGGCGCAGGCAATGCGCGCCGCCGGCTGGACCGTGGACCTGCTGCACGATGGCGTCGCCGCCGACCTGGCGCTGGCCAGCGAGGACTACGCGCTGGCGATTCTCGACGTCGGCCTGCCACGGCTCGACGGCTTTCAGGTGCTGGCGCGCCTGCGCGAGCGCGGCAAGACGCTGCCGGTGCTGATGCTCACCGCCCGCGGCGAGGTCAGTGATCGCGTGCACGGGCTCAACCTCGGCGCCGACGACTACCTGGCCAAGCCGTTCGAACTGTCCGAGCTGGAAGCACGGGTCAAGGCGCTGCTGCGGCGCAGCGTCGGCGGCGGCGAACGCCAGCAGCGTTGCGGCGCGCTGGTCTACGATCTGGATGCGCGGCGCTTCAGCCTGGCCGACGAGCCACTGACGCTGACCTCCCGCGAGCAGGGCGTGCTGGAAGCGCTGATCGCCCGCCCCGGTCGGGTGATGAGCAAGGATCAGCTGGCCGCCCAGGTATTCGGCCTGGACGAGGACGCCAGCGCCGAAGCGATCGAGATCTACATCCACCGTCTGCGCAAGAAGCTCGAGGGCCAGCCGGTACGCATCGTCACCTTCCGCGGCCTCGGCTACCTGCTCGAGGCGCTCGATGGCTGAGGAAGCGCTCGCCGGCAGCCTGCGCGCGCGGCTGCTGCGGCGGCTGGCGATCCTGCTCGCACTGCTGTTGCTGTTCGGCGGCCTGAGCGCCTACTGGAACGGCCGCGCCGCCGCCGATACCGCCTACGACCGCACCCTGCTCGCCTCGGCCCGGGCCATCGCCGATGGCCTGGTCACCCATGAAGGCGTGCTGCGCGCCAACGTGCCCTACGTGGCGCTGGACACCTTCGCCTACGACAGCGCCGGGCGCATCTACTACGGGGTACTGGACATCCAGGGGCGCCTGGTCAGCGGCTACGAGAACCTGCCGGCGCCCGCTGCCGACGTCCCGCGCACCGACGACTACCCGGCGCTGGCGCGCTTCTACGACGGCGAGTTCCAGGGCCAGGGCGTGCGCCTGGTCAGCCTGCTGCAGCCGGTCAGCGAACCGGAGCTCAACGGCATCGCCGAGATCCGCGTGGCCGAAACCCTCGGCGCCCGCGAGCGCATGGCGCGCAGCCTGCTGACCGACACCCTGTGGCGCGTCGGCCTGCTGGCGGTTGCCGCGCTGGTGCTGGTGTGGCTGGCGGTCAGCGCTGCATTGCGACCGCTGGGGCAGCTCAGCGAGGCGGTGCAGGAACGCGCACCGGATGACCTGCGGCCGCTGCCGCTGATCCATGTACAGCGCGAGCTGAGGCCGCTGGTGGCGGCGCTCAACGGGTTCACTGAGCGCCTGCGCGGGCAGTTCGAACGCCAGGCGCGTTTCATCGCCGATGCCTCCCACGAGTTGCGCACGCCGCTGGCGGCGCTCAAGGCGCGGATCGAGCTGGGCCTGCGCGAAGCCGAACCGGCGGTCTGGCGCAGCACCCTGGAAGACGCCGGACAGAGCACCGACAAGGTCATCCACCTGGCCAACCAGCTGCTCTCGCTGGCGCGCATCGAAAGCGGCGCGCAATCCATCGCCGAAGGCGGCGCGCAGCGCCTGGACCTGTCGCAGCTGGCCCGCGAGCTGGGCCTGGCGATGGCCGCGCTGGCGCACAAGCGCGGCGTCGCCCTGGCGCTGGAGGCCGAGGCACCGGTATGGATCGACGGCGAGCCGACGCTGATCAGCGAACTGCTGAGCAACCTGCTGGACAACGCGCTAGCGCATACCGGCGACGGCGGCAACGTGGTGCTGCGCGTGCTCGACGGCGCCGTGCTGGAGGTGGAGGACGACGGCCCGGGTATTCCGGCCGCCGAGCGCGATCGCGTCTTCGCGCGCTTCTACCGCCGCGACACCGGCGGCCATGGTGCCGGCCTCGGGCTGGCCATCGTCGGCGAAATCGTCCGCGCCCATCGCGCCGAGATCAGCCTGGATCAGGGCGCTCTCGGCGGCCTGCTGGTGCGGGTGCGTTTCGTACCGGCCGAGAGCTGAGGGGCGGCCGCGCCTCAGGCAAACACGGTCGCGCCATCCGGCCCGAGGTCAGCGGCCTCGACCACGCAATTGCGGCCGCTACGCTTGGCCTCATAGAGCGCACGGTCTGCTGCACTGAGCAACTCCAGCGGCGACGCCGCGGCTTGCGAATCAAGCGTAGCCACGCCAAAGCTGATGGTCAGGCTGACGCGCTCGCCGTCGCAGTCGAGCTCAAGCCGCTCGACATCCTGCCGCATCCGCTCGGCCAGCAGCACCGCCTGCGGCCCGCCGGTTGCCGGCAGCGTGATGACGAACTCCTCACCACCGTAACGCGCCGCGAGATCACCGGCTCGCTGGCAATGCTGCTGGAGCACCGCCGCGACCTGGCGCAGGCACTCGTCGCCGAACGGATGGCCGTAGCTGTCGTTGACTCGCTTGAAGTGATCGATGTCGCCCAGCAGGACGGTCAACGGCGTGCCGTTGCGGCGTCCGCGACGGACCTCGTCTTCGAGTAGCTGATCGAACTGGCGGCGATTGGCGAGGTGCGTCAACGGATCGGTGGAGCTCAGTCTGAGCAGCTCGGCATTCGCCAGCTCGAGACCGTGACGGACTTCCTTGAGCGCCTTGGTGCGCGCCACTACGCGCGTTTCCAGCTCTTCATTGGCACGCTGTTGGATCTGCAGTGCCTGTTGCTTGGCCTGCAGGTGCTGCTCGCGTTCGTCGGCCAGGCTGCGCGAGGTCTCCAGCGCCAGCTGCTGGGCGGCGATGCGTTGATCGCGCTCCAGGTTGATCCGTTCGGCAAGCGCCATCGATAGCAGCACGAACTCGATGAACATGCCTACCAGCTGGCCATGCAGCGTCAGCCGATTGAGTGGCATGTAGCCCCACAGCGCCAGGAGGTGAATGACGGTGAAACCCAGCAGCGTTATCCAGGCGATGCTGAACAGCCGCGCCGATACGTTGCCACGGGCCCACAACGTGAGCGTCACCGCCAGGCTGATCAGGCAGTAGGGCAGCGCCACGTATTCCATGAACAGCCAGTGTGCATGATCCGGAATCAGCAGCACCGCCAACAGCACCGTGATCCAGTAGCAGCCCATCACCCAGGTGATGTGCCAGACCCAGCCGCCGTACTGGCGAACCTGCAGAAAGCGTACGACGAAAAGCAGCGGAGTAAGGAAGCACAGGGTTGCCGACAGCGTGTAGAAGCGCGCCGAGAACGGCGGTGCGCCGGGCCACAACACCAGCCGGCCGAAGCCGCTCATGGTGCCGACGTAGAACATTGCGCTGAGCAGATACAGCACGTACAGCAGATAGCTGAGGTCGCGGGTGAAAATCAGCAGGCTCAGGTTGTACAGCACGATGACGATCATGCCGCCGAAGAACAGGCTGAACAGCGCCGTATCGAGCACCTTGCCCTCGATGAAGCTCGTCTCGTCGACCAGCTCCAGCGGCAGCACCATCAGCTCGCTGGCCTCCAGCTTGCAGATAGACCACCGCCTGCTCGCCGGGCTGCAGGCTCAGCGGGAAGACCAGGTTGTGATCGACCACCGGCCGCCGACTGACCGCCAGCGTATCGCCAGCGACCATGGGCTCACCCCATCGGTCCTGCCGCGGGTAGTAGACGCGCAGCGTAACGCGGTCGAGCACGGGCCACTTGAGCAACAGATACCAGCTGCTGGCATTTGCCTGGAGGTTGTGCACCGGGAATCGTAGCCATGCGCCTGCTGGCTGGCGGAGCAGATTGGGTACCTGCAGCGGCTGCCAACCCCGGTCGTCGCTGTGTGCCTGGTCGAAGCCAGACTCCAGCCGGCCAAGCGCGTATTCCGGTTGGCCAACCTGCAGCCCGGGAGCGTGCCGGCTTTCGATCATCAGGCGGTCTTCGGCCATCGCCCGGCCCGGCGCAGCACCAAGCAGAAGCATGAAGCACAGGACCAGCAGTGCATTGAACGGCATCGATTTCTCATGGCCGGTAGCGCCGCCGGAATCGAGCCGGAAGCGCTTCGGAAGGACGTGTGGTATCGGCGCGGCCCCGCCGGGCGACCGGAGCCTGAAGCGGGTCATTGTATGTAACTTTTTGTATTTAGGCGCGCAGCAGGCGGTCCCTTTTTCAGGGCATGCCAGCGAGCCGCGCGGACCTCGCGCAGGACCGTTTCATATCGCTCAAGCGTTGAGGGCCGGAGTCTGCTCGCCAGCATTGACCTCAGCTGCCAGAGCCACCTGGTCGCGACCAGCGTTCTTGGCCTGATAGAGCGCCGCATCCGCCGCCGCCAGCAGATCGGCCGGCGCGACGAGCGAGGGGGTCAGCGTGGCGACGCCAAGGCTGATGGTCAGCGCCACCGGCTGTTCGCCATGCTGCAGCTGCAGGTGCGCGATCGTGCAGCGGATCGATTCCGCCAGGGCGACGGCCTGTTCGGCGTCGAGCCCCGGCAGCAGGACGACGAACTCCTCACCGCCATAGCGCGCCGCGACGTCGCCGGCGCGCTGGCAGTGGGCAGCGAGCACTGCCGCTACCTGGCGCAGGCACTCGTCACCGAAGGGGTGGCCGTAGCTGTCGTTGACCCGCTTGAAGTGATCGATATCGGCGAGCAACACCGACAGTGGGCTGCCGGCGCGCCGCGCGCGGCGGATTTCCTCGTCCAGCAGACGATCGAAACGCCTGCGGTTGGCCAGCTGGGTCAGCGAATCGGTGGTGCTCAAGCGCATCAGTTCGGCATTGGCGGCTTCCAGGCCGTGGCGGACTTCTTCCAGCGCACGGGTGCGTTCGTAGACCCGCGCTTCGAGCACCTCGTTGGCGCGCAGTTGTAGATCCAGCGCCTCCTGCTTGGCCTGCAAACGGAGTGCGCGCTCCTCGGCCAGCGATTCCGAGGCGTGCAATGCCAGTTGCTGCGCGGCGATGCGCCGGTTGCGCTCGACGTTGATGCGCTCAGCCAGCGCCATGGATAGCAGCACGAACTCGGCGAACATGCCGATCAGCTGGCCATTCAGCGTCCAGGCATTGAGTGGCAAGGTGCCGTTGAGCGCCAGCAGGTTGACCACGGTGAAGCCGAGCAAGGTGCTCCAGGCGATGCTGAACAGCCGCGCGGACGGATTGCCGCGCATCCACAGGTTGAGCGTCACGGCCATGGTCACGACGCAGTGCAGCAGCGCGACGCTGTCCATGAACAGATAGCGCGCCAGGGTCGGTGCCAGCAGCAGCATGAGCACCGCCACGCCCCAGTAGCCGGTCAGGCTGATGGACACCGCCCAGACCCAGCCGCCATAGCGGCGTATGCCGAGAAAGCGCAGGGCGAACAGCATCGGCGTGAAGAAGCACAACGCCGCGGAAAGGCCGTAGAAGCGTGCCGACAGCTCGGGGATTTCCGGCCAGAGGTAGAGCTGGCCGAAGCCGGTAATGGTCAGCACGTAGAACACCGCGCTGAGCAGGTAAAGCACGTAGAGGAAGTAGCTGCCGTCGCGGGTGAAGATCAGCAGGCTGCAGTTGTACAGCACGATCACCAAGATGCCGCCGAAGAACAGACTGACCAGCGTGACGTCGCGAAGCTTGCCCTCGATCAGCTGCTTTTCGTCGATCAGCTCCAGCGGCAGGGCGAGGGTTTCCCTGGCCTGCAGCTGCAGATAGACCACCGCTCGCTCGCCCGCCGGCAGCTCGAGTGGGTAGACGAAGTGATGGTCGGCCAGCGGTCGGCTGCTCAGTGCCACGGCATCCCCGGCCAGCATGGATTGACCCCAGCGGTCGCTGTCCGGGTAATACAGGCGCACCGCGACGCGGTCGAGCACCGGCCATTTCAGCAGCAGGTACCAGCGCTTCGCGGCGTCGCCCGTGTTATGCAGCCGGAGGCGCAGCCAGGCACCGTCGCGCTGTTTGCCAAGGTTGGGTTTGTTCAGCCGCTGCCAGGGCAGATCGGCTGCGGCGATCTGGGTGAAATCCGCGTCCGGCCTGCCCAGCAGGTATTCCACTGCGCCGACCTGCAGCGTCGCCGCTCCCCTTGTCTGCAGCACCGGCGATGGCTCAGCCGCCATCGCGTTGCCGGTCCAGGGCAGCAACGTCAGGCAGGCGACCATCAGCAGTAAGGCGCGCATCATGTGGAAATGCCTCGTCGGCGCGGCAATGGCCAGCGAAGTGCCAGCCAACCGGCGTCATTTAATAAGCGCCGACAAGCACATGATGCCACCCTGATATCAGTCTGTCCCGTGCAAGCGACAGACTGCAGCGATCACGCCCGCCGCCGCGCCCAGAACTGTTGCACCAGCTCGAGCATGCCATCGGCCAGCTGGGCGACGCCGCAGGCACTGCGCTGGCTGTGCAGACCGGTCGCAACGTGATTGTCCGAGCTGCCGCGGATGCTGACGATGCTCTGGGTGATCTCCTCGCTGGCCGAGCTTTGTTGATCCACCGCTGCGGCAATCTGGCTGCTCATGGCGCTGATCTCGTTGACCCGGCTGTTGATGCCGCCGAGCGAATGTTCGGCCTGGTCGGCATGGCTGACGCTGTGCTGCGCCTGCTCGCGGCTACGCTGCATGACGTCCACGGCCTGGCGCGCACCGGCCTGCAGCGAGCCGATCATGCTCTGGATATCGGTGGTCGCGCTGGATGTGCGCGATGCCAGCTGACGCACCTCGTCAGCCACCACAGCGAAACCGCGGCCCTGATCGCCGGCACGCGCCGCTTCGATGGCTGCATTGAGCGCGAGCAGGTTGGTCTGCTCGGCAATGCTGTGAATCACCTCGAGCACGCGGCTGATTTCCTGGCTGTGGCTTTCCAGCTGATGAATGACTTCGGCGGCCTGCTGGATGTCACCGGCCAGCCGCGTGATGCTGCTGCCGGTGAGGCCGACGATCTCCCGGCCGCTGGCCGCTTCGCTGTCCGCGCGGGCCGCCACCTCGGCCGTGCGCTGCGCGTTGAGGGCGACTTCCTGCACGCTGGCGGTCATCTGCCGAATCGCCGTGGCGATCAGATCGGTTTCCTGCTGCTGGCGCGAGGCGCTTTCGGTACTGCCATGCATGGCACCGAGCAGGTCGCGGGCGTGGCTGCTGAGCTGGCGGCTGCAGTCGGCGATGCGCCCGACCATGGCGCCGGCTTCGGTTTCCAGCATCTTCATGGCGAAGGCGATCTCGCCGATCTCGTCACGGCGTCCGGTGTAGATCAACTGGCTGACCGGGTTGTGGCCGATGCGTCGCGCCTGGCGCGCCAGCTGCGTCAGCGGTGCGAGCGCCAGCGCCGCCAAGCCAGTGGCCACCGCACCGCCTAGCACGACCGCGGCGGCACCGGCGGCCAGCGGCGCACCGAGCAGCAACGCGCCGAGCGCCGCGCCTGCGGCACTGCCGAGGCCAGCCAGCAGCGCCACGCGGCCACGCAACCCGAGCCGCGAAGCGCGCAATACGCCTGCGGCACGGCCCTCGCGCAGGCGTGCGTAAAGCGCCTCGGCGGCGCGAATCTGTTCGGGCTGCGCGCGGGTCCGCACCGACTGGTATTCGACGACCTTGCCGTCGCGGCCGACGGGGGTGGCGAACGCGCTGACCCAGTAGTGATCGCCGTTCTTGCAGCGGTTCTTGACGATGCCCATCCACGACCTGTTCGCCTGCAGCGTTTGCCAGAGGTCGGCAAAGGCGGCCTCGGGCATGTCGGGGTGGCGCACGAGGTTGTGTGGCTCACCGAGCAGTTCGTTTTCACTGAAGCCGGAGATCGCTACGAAATCCGGATTGGCATAGGTAATGGTGCCGCTCAGATCGGTGGTGGACAGGATGTTCGCCGTCTCGCCAACCGTGATTTCGCGGCCGCTGACGGGAAGGTTGGTGCGCATAAACAGATCTTCCTTGGAAAATGGGTTCTGAGTACGCGAGGCAGGTACGGCACCGCTTCTGTTGGCGGCGCTCGCATGGTTGCGGCGGGCATCCTTCTACAGGGTGCCGGTTACGGTTTGGCGATCAGCGTTCGTGCTTCTCTCCCATATCGGTTTCCAGCTGCTCGAGCAGGTCGATCAGGCGCCGGCGCAACTGGCCGAGCTCGCGCGATTTGAACGAGCGTCGCGTGCGTTCCAGTACCTGAATGGTTTCTTCCAGCGCAGTGCGCAGCGTCTCTTCGGTCAGCATTGATTCATCTTTTCGTGCAAGCACATGCAGGTTGAGTGCCGATCTCTGTCAGGGCGCGCCTTGCAGCGAAACGAGCCCAAAAAAAAGGCGCCAGCCGTGGTGCACCCCCAAGGGAATGTCACGGCTGGCGCCTTAGCTATCAGGTCCGGTTGTCCTGAGCGGTAAAGCAGCTTTCGCAGCATGCGAAACTAGTGGCATTTTGCCTTTACGCGCGCGGCGTAACAAGCCCGGCGCAGACGGCGCAAGCAACATGCCGCGCCCTCTGCATCGCGCACCATTGCGGTTCACCGACAGCCGCTCAGCCACGCCGCCGGGTCCAGAACTGCTGCACCAGCATCTCCATGCTGCTCGCCAGCTCGGCGACGCCCGACGCGCTCTGCCGGCTGCGCAGGCCGCTCTCCACATGCTGATCGGAGCCGCCGCGAATGCTGACGATATTCTGGTTGATGTTCTCGCTGACCGCGCTCTGCTGCTCGACGGCCGCGGCGATCTGTATGCTCATCGCGCTGATCTCGTTGACCCGGCTGTTGATGCCCTGCAGCGAGCGCGCCGCCTGGGCCGCATGTTCGACGCTCTGCATGGCCTGCTCCCGGCTGCGCTGCATGACCTCCACCGCTTGCCGTGCCCCGCCCTGCAGCGCGCCGATCATGCTGTTGATCTCCTGGGTCGACTGCTGGGTCCGCGATGCCAGGCTGCGTACTTCATCGGCGACCACGGCAAAGCCACGACCCTGCTCGCCGGCCCGCGCCGCCTCGATGGCTGCGTTCAGCGCCAGCAGGTTGGTCTGCTCGGCGATACCGCGAATGACGTCGAGCACCTTGGTGATGTCATTGCTGTGCGCCTCCAGCTCATGGATCACGTCACCGGCCTGCTGGATGTCCTGCGCCAGCCGGCCGATGGCCGCCCCGGTACGGTTGACCACCTCGGTGCCGGTCGCCGCTTCGCTGTCCGCGCGGCTGGCTGCCTCGGCGGTGCGCTGGGCGTTGCTTGCCACTTCCTGCACGCTGACCGCCATCTGGTTGATCGCCGTGGCGACCTGATCGGTTTCGCTTTGCTGGCGTGCAGCGCTCTGCGTGCTGCTGTCCATCGCACCGAGCAGTTCGTGGGCATGCTGGCTGAGTTGACGCGAGGCATCGCCGATACGGCCGACCATGGCGCCGGCCTCGGTTTCCAGCATCTTCATGGCAAAGGCGATCTGGCCGAATTCATCACGCCGGCCGGCATAGACCAGCTGCCCCACCGGGTTGTCACCGACCCTGCGTGCCTGCTCGGCGAGGCGCTGCAGCGGCGTCAGCGCGACATAGGCCATTGCACCTGCGCCCAGCACGGCGGCAGCGGCGGTGGCCAGCGCAGCGATCAGACCCGCTCCAGCCAACAGCGCGCCGACCACGCACGGCGCGGCACCCAGCGCCGCCAGAAGCGCGACGCGACTGCGGGCGCTCAGCGGTGCACGGCGCAGCGCGACCGGTGGACGCTTGTCGCGCAACTGCGCGTACAGCTGCTCGGCGGCTGCGATCTGAGCCGGCGCGGGCTTGGTGCGTACCGATTGGTATTCGACGACCCGACCGTTGCGGCTGATCGGCGTGACGAACGCGCTGACCCAGTAGTGATCGCCGTTCTTGCAGCGGTTCTTCACCATACCCATCCATGAGCTGCCGCCCCGTACGCTCGACCACAGGTCGGCGAAGGCCTCGGTGGGCATGTCCGGATGGCGGACGATGTTGTGGTGCTGACCAAGCAGCTCGCTTTCCTCGAAGCCGCTGATCTTGATGAAGTCCGGATTCACATAGGTGATGTCACCGTTGAGATCCGTGGTGGAGAGAATATTGGCGGTGTCGCTGATGGAAACGTCGCGGCCAGTGACCGGCAGGTTCATGCGCATGGTGGTCTCGTGAACAAGGCAAAGCGTGTTGTTCTTCTCCGCCACGGACGTCTCGGTCGATGCACCTTTTCGGTACCTCGTGCACTCCCTGCCAATATCGCCACCCTGCGGTGATCGCTCCTTGCTGCGGACGGCCCAGCGGGTCGTTTGTATCGGTTTTGTAGCGCCGAAGACGGGCACGAAAAAAGCGCCAGCATTGATCCACCCCTCTGGATGGCCCCTGATGGCGCTTCAGTCGGCAGGCCCGTGGTCCTGTCCGATCAGCAAGTCTCCTCGCCTGGAGACTGATATCAGATTGATATCATAGGTCTCGACTGGCAATGCGACTGAAGTCCTACTCCGCCGGTCGGCTTTTACAACAGGCATGGCAGTAGGCCACTAAAACTGTACAGATAATACATGCTGTACAGCATGCGTACATAAAAATATGGCACCGCTCGCGCAACCCTTCTGTCGTCATCCGGTCCTAGCATTGGGGCGCAACGCTTGCCCGGATCGACATGGCAGGTCCGCAGGCTGTTACCAACGCGGTCGCCTGCTAGACTCAAGTTCCGCGCAGACTCACAAGGGATGCCGGGAATCCGAAAACAACCAAAAAGGAGTGCATCCATGAAAGGCAAATCCTTGGCATGGATCTTTACCGCTGCTCTGGCGGGAACCGGCCTGAGCGCAGTGGCACAGGCGCAAGAGAAGTTCGTCACCATCGGCACGGGCGGCCAGACCGGCGTTTATTACGTTGCCGGTCAATCGATCTGCCGCTTCGTCAACCGCAACGCGGAAAACATCAAGTGCAACGCGCCGGCGAGCGGCGGCGGCGTGGCCAACGTCAACGGCCTGCGCAGTGGCGAGTTCAACTTCGGCATCATGCAGTCGGACCATCAGTACAAGGCGATGGAAGGCGTGGCGCCGTTCGAGAAAGAAGGCAAGATGGACGACATCCGTGCCGTCTTCTCGCTGCAGAGCGAAGTCTTCACCGTGCTGGCGCGTCGCGACGCCAACATCAAGGGCCTGGATGATCTGAAAGGCAAGCGCGTCAACATCGGCAACCCCGGTTCTGGCCAGCGCGACACCCTCGAAGAAATCATGAAGGAAAAGGGCTGGGACAAGTCGGCCTTCTCCCTCGCCGCCGAACTGAAGCCGGCCGAACAGGCCAGCGCCCTGGGCGACAACAACATCGACGCCATGACCTACTTCGTCGGTCATCCGAATGGCGCCATCCAGGAAGCCACCACCACCGTCGATGCAGTTCTGGTGCCGATCACCGGCCCGGAAATCGACAAGCTGCTGGCTGCCAAGAGCTACTACACCAAGGCTGAGATCCCTGGCGGCCTGTACAAGGGCAACGACCAGCCGACGCAGTCCATCGGTGGCAAGGCCGTGCTGTCCACTACTGCCAAGGTCGATGCCGAAGTGGTCTACCAGCTGGTGAAGTCGGTGTTCGAGAACATCGAGCGCTTCCAGCGTCTGCATCCGGCATTCAAGGATCTCAAGCCGGAAGAGATGATCGAAGTTGGCCTGAGCGCGCCGCTGCATGAAGGCGCCGAGCGTTACTACAAGGAACGCGGCTGGCTGTAAGGCTCAGCGGGGCCGCGTCGCGGATGCGGCCCTGACGTCGATGCCTTAGCCGAAAACCCGTGCGCCCCATGGCCACGGGTTTTCGCGGTTCCGTTACCTGAAAAAACAGGCCTCAATTCATGCAAGACAAACAACTGTCCACCGAGGAACTGATCGCCCAGGATGTCGGTGCGCGCTTGCCCGAAGGCCCGATGGCCGCGGTCATCGCCGGGCTGGCGCTGCTCTGGTCGCTGTTCCAGCTGTGGATCGCCTCGCCGCTGCCCTTCGTACTAGGGTTCGGCGTGCTGAACGACACCGAGACCCGCTCGATCCACCTGGCATTCGCGCTGCTGCTGGCATTTCTGGCCTACCCGGCCTTCAAGAGATCGCCCAGGGACCGCGTACCGCTGTTCGACATCGCCCTGGGGCTGATCGCTGCCTCCACCGCCGCCTACCTGTTCATCGTTTACGAACAACTGGCGCAGCGCCCCGGCAACCTGACCACCATGGACCTGATCACGGCCTGCCTCGGCATTCCGCTGCTGCTGGAAGCCACGCGCCGCGCACTCGGCCCGCCACTGGCAATCATTGCTCTGGTGTTCCTCGTCTATAGCGTCGCCGGCCCCTGGATGCCCGGCCTGCTGGCCCATCGCGGGGTGAGCTTCACCGCCTTGGCCAATCACCAGTGGATCACCACCGAAGGCGTGTTCGGTATCGCCCTGGGGGTTTCCACCAGTTTCGTCTTTCTTTTCGTACTGTTCGGCGCACTGCTCGAACGTGCCGGCGCTGGCCACTATTTCATCCAGCTGGCGTTCAGCATGCTCGGGCATTTCCGCGGCGGTCCGGCCAAGGCCGCGGTCGTGGCCTCCGGTATGACCGGCCTGATTTCCGGCTCGTCGATCGCCAATGTGGTGACCACCGGTACCTTCACCATCCCGATGATGAAGCGCACCGGTTTCTCGGCCGAGAAGGCCGGCGCGGTGGAAGTCGCCTCATCGGTGAACGGCCAGATCATGCCGCCGGTGATGGGCGCCGCGGCATTCCTGATGGTCGAATACGTCGGCATCCCCTATGTCGAGGTGATCAAACACGCGTTCCTTCCCGCGCTGATCTCCTATATCGCGCTGGTCTACATCGTCCATCTCGAGTCGCTCAAACTCGGCCTCACCGCATTGCCGCGGGCTAACGTCGCCAAGCCGTGGATGCAGCGCCTGATTGGTTTCGCCTTCGGCGCGGCGCTGATTTCCGGCCTGTCGCTGGGCGTCTATTACGGTCTTGGCTGGCTGAAACCGGCACTTGGCGATTCCGCGCTTTGGGTCATCGGTGCGTTACTGGCATTGGTCTATCTGGGCCTGCTGAAGATTGCCGCAAGCAATCCGCCACTGCCCCATGAAGACCCTGACGCTCCGCTCGAGCAGCTGCCGGAGACGCGTCCGGTGCTGCTCTCCGGCCTGCACTTCCTGCTGCCGGTGGTGGTGCTGGTCTGGTGCCTTATGATCGAGCGGCTGTCGCCCGGCCTGTCGGCATTCTGGGGCTCGGTGATGCTGGTGATCATCCTGCTCACGCAGCGGCCGCTGCTGTCGATGCTGCGCAAGGACGGGGCCCACGAGCACGGCACCTTCATGGATGGTGTCGTCGATCTGCGCGAGGGCCTGATCGCCGGTGCGCGCAACATGATCGGCATCGGTATCGCCACAGCGGCGGCGGGCATCATCGTCGGCGCGGTATCGCAGACCGGCGTCGGCCTGGTGCTGGCCGACCTGGTCGAGCTGCTGTCGATGGGCAACCTGCTGCTGATGCTGCTGCTCACGGCCTTCCTCAGCCTGATCCTGGGCATGGGCCTGCCGACCACCGCCAACTACATCGTGGTGTCCAGCCTGCTGGCGCCGGTGATCGTGGCGCTGGGGCAGCAGAATGGTCTGATCGTGCCGCTGATCGCGGTGCATCTGTTCGTCTTCTACTTCGGCATCATGGCCGACGTCACGCCACCGGTGGGCCTGGCATCGTTCGCTGCCGCGGCGGTGTCCAAGGGCGACCCGATCAAGACCGGTATCACCGCTTTCTACTACAGCCTGCGCACGGCGGCGCTACCGTTCCTATTCATCTTCAACACCGACCTGCTGCTGATCGACGTGGACTTCTGGCACGGCGTGCTGATCTTTGTCGTGGCGACCATCGCCATGCTGATCTTCGCCGCCGGCACCCAGGGTTACTTCCTGGTGCGCAGCCGCTGGTATGAAAGCCTGTTGCTGCTGCTGGTGGCCTTCACCCTGTTCCGCCCGGGATTCTGGATGGACATCATCCACGACCCCTATCGCGACATCGAGCCAGCCGCGCTGGTCGAGACGCTGGAACGGGTGGAAGAAGACAGTCAGCTGCGCCTGCGCGTGCTGGGTGAGGATGACGTGGGCGACCCGCGCGAGTTCGTCGTGCTGCTGGCAATCCCTGACGGCGAAAGCGGTGAGGAAAAGCTCGAGAAGATCGGCCTGATGACTTACAAGGACGATGGCAAGGTGCTGATCGATAGCGTCACCTTCGGCAGCCCGGCCGCCGAAGCAGGCCTGGAGTTCGACCAGCAGATCCTGCGCGTACGCGCGCCGACCGATCGCTGGCCGAAGGAATTCATGTGGATTCCGGGCTTCCTGCTGTTCGGGCTGATCGTCTGGATGCAGCGGCGCCGCCGCCAGCGCTGACTGCAGTCGCTGCAAGAGAAACCCCGGCCACAGTACATGTGGTCGGGGTTTCTTTTTTAAGCGCTATAAACGCCCGTCAGATTCGGAGCCGGGCAGTGCGCGGCTTCGGCTCAGCCGAAGAACCAGTAGCACACGGCGATCGCGGCGATGATGCCGGCCAGATCCGCCACTATCGCGCAGCCCACCGCATGGCGCGCGCGCTGGATGCCTACCGCGCCAAAGTACACCGCCAGCACATAGAAGGTCGTCTCGGTACTGCCCTGTACCGTCGCCGCCACCAGTGCCGGGAAGCTGTCCACGCCCTGACTCTGCATGGTCTCGATCAGCATCGCTCGCGCCGCACTGCCGGAAAACGGTTTGACCAGCGCAGTCGGCAGGGCATCGACGAAGCGCGTGTCCCAGCCCAGCGACTCCACCAGCCAGCGAATGCCTTCCAGACCGAAATCCAGCGCGCCGGATGCACGCAGGGCGCCGATCGCACAGAGCATGGCGATCAGGTAGGGCAACAGGCTCTTGGCGACATCGAAGCCCTCCTGCGCGCCCTCGACGAATGCCTCGTACACCGGCACCTTGCGCAGCGCGCCGACGACCAGAAAGGCGATGATCAGACCGAACAGGGTCAGGTTGCCCAGCAACGAAGACAGCGACGCCAGTGCGGTCGCCGACAGCCCGGCCAGCAGCGCCATGAAGCCACCGAGCAGCAGCGCACCGGGGACGAAGTAGGCCAGCACCACTGGGTCCCAAAGGCGCAGCCGCTGCACCAGTGCCACCGCCAGCAGGCCGGCCAGCGAAGACGCACTGGTCGCCAGGAGGATCGGCAGAAAGACCAGGGTCGGGTCTTCCGCGCCCTGCTGTACGCGGTACATGAAGATCGACACCGGCAACAGCGTCAGCGATGAGGTGTTGAGCACCAGAAACAGGATCTGCGCATTGCTGGCCACGGTCGGCAGCGGATTGAGCTCCTGCAGCGCGCGCATCGCCTTGAGGCCGATTGGCGTCGCGGCGTTGTCCAGTCCGAGGCCGTTGGCGGCGAAGTTCAGGGTGATCAGTCCCAGCGCCGGATGGCCTGCCGGCACTTCGGGCATCAAGCGGCGGAACAATGGCCCGAGCAGACGCGCGAGGAGTTCGATAAGCCCGGCCTTTTCCGCGATGCGCAAAAAGCCCAGCCACAACGTCAAGGTGCCGAACAGCACGATCATCACTTCTACGGCCAGCTTGGCCATGGCGAACAGGCTTTCCACCAGCGCGGCGAACACTGCAGGGTCGCCACCGATCAGCCAGCGCCCGAGGGCGGCAACCGCGGCGATCAGAAAAAAGCCCAGCCAGAGGCCGTTGAGCATGTCGTTCTCCCGTCGAAAGCTGGACGCGATGATAGCGGTGCGCGCGCGCACGGGTCATCCGCAGATCAGTAGACGGCAAGAGGAAAACGATGAGGTAGAGGGACTGCGAGATGAGTGGAGAGACTGCGAAGGACGATGAAGCAGATCGGACATTTGTTGCTGCATGCCGGGAGCGATAGCGCCCCCGGCCGCAGCTTCACAGAACCCGGTCCGATTAGGAGGTACTCCCTGTACCCCTAGGTCGCTCCGCGATGCAGAACAACCCGACCCCCTGGTTCCCCCCGCTGAGGGGTGAAGCGCGCGGAACGGTTAGGCCCGCGCGCTCTGGATCACCTTCGAAAGCCGAACATGACCCGGCGAAATTGGCTTCCTATGCCGCTGAAACTCCTCAATCAGCCGCCCTTGCGGGCGGCCATCGATTGCATCACACGCGTGGACCGCGGCCGCGGCCGAATATCAGCGACGCTACGAACAGAACCAGGAAGACCACGAACAGGATCTTGGCGATACCCGTTGCAGTGCCTGCGATGCCACCGAAGCCCAGTACCGCAGCGATGATGGCGATGATCAGGAAGGTAATGGCCCAACTCAGCATGGTGAGACTCCTCTTGTTTCAGGAACGGTTCTCAGCGGATCGGTCAGTCCGATCGGCATCGAGTGTGTAAAGCATCCTTGCTGATTCGCTTGCACGTCCCCTTCGTTGCTCAGAATACCCAGCGCTGTTCAGACGGCGCCTGGCGATAGTCGATGGTCTGCGGCTCTTGGCCGGTCCGCATGAGCTCAATAGGTTGAGCGTCATACATGCCGATTCGTTCCGCTGAATTCTGTTGCGCCTGGCTGAGCGGTTGCGACAGCGGGCGCTCGGCACCCATGATCAGCATGACTACCGCAGCAGAGAGGAACCCCTTGCTGGCCAATGAAAAGCGGGCTTGGCGATTCATCCTCAACTCCTTCTAAGCGTGGCGACGTCGTTTCGTTGAAGGGGATATTGCAGGCGCCGTGCCAGCCCGCATTACAATTTAAAAACCTTATAAATCAATACGTTAGAGATTATGTTCGGCGCCTTGGCAACTCAATTTGCATGAGCACCCCGGCAATGCCGGGCGTTTTGCACGAACGCTCAATGCCTGGCCTCCTTGAGCTGCCGCATGCGCTCATGGCAGGTACGCAGCTTGGGCAGCTCGATGGCGAGCAATGCCCTGACATCCGGCTCGGCATCGCCGACGGCATTCTCGAAGGCATGCAGTATGTTGGCTTCGGTCTGCTCCAGCTGGTCGACATAGGCCCTGTCGTGGTCGCCGATGCGTGATCGCGTGTTGGCATAGAGTTCGCGCATCCGGCCGGTCAGCGTCCCACCCTGCGACGGGTGCTCATGGCTGGTCGCAACCTTTACGCTAAGCGCCTGGATGATCTGCGTCTTGGCTTGGGCCAGGTCGCGAAACAGGTGCTGCAGCTCGACGTCCTTTACTTCGTCGGCAGCATGCTGGTAGAAACGCTGCCCGTCGCGGGTGATCTCGATAAGCTCATTGAGCTGATTCATGGACTGATTCATGACACCTCCTGCATGGATTGCGACAGATACGCCACACGCCCGCTCGGCGGGAAGTGACGCCCCTTTCATCAGGGTCGCAAGCCGCATGCCAGGCTGGCGCAAGCGCCAGCGGTAACCAAATCAGCCACTTGGGCGACGCCACTGAAGGCGTCGGAGTGCAGCATGCAGGAAAGCCTTGCCAATACCGTGCAACTTGCAAGACTTTTCATAGACTAAGGTCTCGCCAGCAACGCAACGGCGCCGCCAGGTGCCCGACACACCATAATCCGAAGCATTTTTCAGCGACCGATTCGCCTTTTGATGGGGAGCATCCATGGACCAAACGACGGACAACGGCGGACGCATCCTCCTGGTGGATGACGAAGCGGCGATCCTGCGCACCTTCCGTTACTGCCTGGAGGACCGCGGCTACACGGTCATGACAGCGGCCAGTGCGGCACAGGCCGAGGCCATTCTGCAGCGTCAGGTGTTCGACCTGTGCTTCCTCGACCTGAGACTTGGCGAAGACAATGGCCTGGACGTGCTGCAGCAGATGCGCCTGCTCGCGCCCTGGATGCGCGTGGTGATCGTCACCGCCCATTCGGCCGTGGACACCGCCGTGGACGCCATGCAGGCCGGCGCCGCGGATTACCTGCTCAAGCCATGCAGCCCGGAACAGCTTCGCCTGTCCGCCGCCAAGCAGCTGGAAGTCCGCCAGATGGCGGCCCGACTGGAAGCGCTGGAAGGCGAGATGAAGCAACGCAGCGACGCCCTCGGCTCGCACAGCCCGGCGATGATGGCCGTGCTGGAAACCGCGCGGCAGGTGGCAGACACCGACGCCAACATTCTCATCCTTGGCGAATCGGGTACCGGCAAGGGCGAACTGGCGCGTGCCATCCACACCTGGAGCCGGCGCTCGAAGAAGGCCTTCGTCACCATCAACTGCCCGTCGCTGTCCGCCGACCTGATGGAAAGCGAGCTGTTCGGGCACAACCGCGGCGCCTTCACCGGCGCGACGGAGAGCACGCTGGGCCGGGTCAACCAGGCCGACGGCGGCACGCTGTTCCTCGACGAGATCGGTGACTTCCCGCTGGCGCTGCAACCCAAGCTGCTGCGCTTCATCCAGGACAAGGAGTACGAGCGGGTCGGCGACCCGGTCACCCGCCGCGCCGATGTGCGCATCCTCGCGGCGACCAACCTGAACCTCGAAGAAATGGTGCGCGAGGGCAAGTTCCGCGAGGACCTGCTGTATCGCCTCAATGTCATCACCCTCAACCTGCCGCCCATGCGCGAGCGTCCCGAGGACGTGCTGACCCTGGCCGAACGCTTCCTTGCCTCGTTCGTGAAGAACTATGGCCGCCCTGCGCGCGGTTTCAGCGATGCAGCGGTTGCCGCACTGAAGACCTACCGCTGGCCGGGCAACGTGCGTGAACTGCGCAACGTGGTGGAACGGGCGAGCATCATTTGCCCGCAGCAGATGATCGAGGTCAGCCACCTCGGGCTGGGCGAACAGGTAGGCAGCAACGCGCCACGCATCGGTGAGCCGCTCAGCCTGGAGGCGCTGGAGAAAGCGCATATCGCCGGCGTGTTGAGCACCAGCGATACTCTGGATCAGGCCGCGCGCATCCTGGGTATCGACGCCTCGACTCTCTACCGAAAACGCAAGCAGTACGGCCTATGAAACTCCAGATGAAGCTGCGGACCCGCCTGTTTCTCGGCTTCTCCGCGCTGATGACGGTTGCGCTGCTGGGCCTGCTGCTGGCGCTGGTCAGCGTCATGCAGATGGCCAAGAGCCAGGAACAGCTGATCCGCAACAACTTCGCCATCATCGAGATCAACCAGCAGCTGCGTCAGACGCTGGGCAACCACCTGATCGTGATGCTCACCGACAGCGGTCGCAGTGAAGCGCTGGAACCGCTGAGCCAATCGTTTCAGCAGACGCTCGAACGCGGCATCGCCGAAGCCAGCGACGAGGCCGATCGGCAGGCATTCCAGGCCGTCGCCAGCGCCTACGCCAGCTTCCTGCAGCAAGTCGATTCCGCCAGCAACCAGAACCTGACGTTGCTGGAGGACAATCCGCTCAGCCAGGCCTTCAATCAGGTGCGCAGCCTGATGACCGACATGCAGCGCACGGCGTACGACAAGATCCGCGATACCGAGCTGCGCAGCCGTGACCGGGCGTCGCTGCTCGCCGGGCTGCTGGGCCTGACGGCGATCGCGGTACTGCTGATCGGCTTCATCACCGCGCACAGCTTCGCCCGCCGCTTCGGCGAACCGATCGAACGGCTGTCCGCCGCCGCCGACCAGATCGGCCGCGGCGACTTCAACATTTCCCTGCCGACGCCGCACATCGCGGAGCTGTCCTCGCTGAGCCGCCGCTTCGGCCTGATGGCTCAGGCGCTGCACGAGTTCAAGCAGACCAACGTGGAGGCGCTGGTCAACGGCCAGCAGCGTCTGCAGGCACTGCTCGATAGCATCGACGACGGCCTGCTGATCGTCGACCGCGACGGTCGACTGGAGCACGCCAACCCGGTCGCCCAGCGGCAGCTGGCCTGGGAGAACGAGCACCTCGGCTCGACCCTCGGCGAAGCGCTCGGCTACCCGGACCTGGACAATGCAGCGCGGCAGGTGCTGGACGACAAACCACTGTCCGACCCACCCGAAGACCTGATCATTGAGGCGGACGGCGAACGCCGCCTGCTGGCCTGGCGCATCAGCCCGGTGAGCCACCACGACGGCAGCATCAGCGGTGCGGTCATGGTGCTGCACGACGTCACCGATCAGCGCACCTTCGAACGAGTGCGCAACGAGTTCGTGCTGCGGGCCTCCCATGAGCTGCGCACGCCGGTCACCGGCATGCAGATGGCCTTCAGCCTGCTGCGCGAACGCCTGCGCTACCCGGCCGGCAGCCGCGAGTCGGACCTGTTCGACACCGTACACGAGGAAATGCAGCGACTGGTCCGGCTGATCAATGACCTGCTCAACTTCTCGCGCTATCAGAGTGGCCAGCAGAAGCTGGAGCTGGAGCAGTGCCACATCCCCGAGCTGCTCGAGGCCGCGCGTCAACGCTTCGAGGTCAACGCTGCCGAACAGGAGGTTCAGCTCAAGCTGGAGTTGCAGCAGCCGCTGCCGACGCTGATGCTCGACCGCCAGCAGATCGAGCGGGTGATGGACAACCTGCTGAGCAATGCCCTGCGCCACACGCCCAAGGGCGGCGAGGTTCGGCTGCTGGCGCGGCACCACGGCGAGCGGATGATCCTCAGCGTCGAGGACAACGGCGAAGGCATTCCCTACAGCCAGCAGGCGCGCATCTTCGAGCCGTTCGTGCAGATCGGTCGCCGCCGTGGCGGTGCCGGACTGGGCCTTGCCTTATGCAAGGAAATCGCTCAGTTGCATGGTGGGCGTATTGGCGTGCATTCACGGATCGGCCACGGCACCATCTTCTACGTTGCGCTGCCGATCTGACAGCGCCATCGAGGAGGCCACATGCCGAGCCTGAACCCCAGCCCCGAACAGCTCGCCGACTTCGCTGCGACGATGCCTTCGGGCGTGCCGATCCTGATGCTCAACCTGCTGCGCTATAACGACCAGGCGACCTATCCGTCAGGTAGTCAGCACAGTCCGTGCAGTGGTCGCGAGGCCTACGCCCGCTACAGCCGCGTGGCACTGGCCAAGGTGCAGGCCAGCGGTGGCGCGGTGGAAGTCAGGACCAAGGCCCATGCCGCGCTGATCGCCCCGCCGGACGAGCAGTGGGACGACATACTGCTGGTCAGCTATCCATCCAAGGAAGCCTTCCTGGCGATGATCGGCGACAGCGACTATCAGGCTGCAGCCGAGCACCGTAGCGCCGCGCTGGCCGACTCGAGACTGATCGGCACCACCCGCTACTGAGTCAGCGCCCCGCCTGGTTACCGAGCACCTGCAGCATCGCGGCGGTCTCGGCATCGGGTTCGCCGTCGAAGCGAGCCGGGCGGTATTTCATCTGGAACGCAGCGATCACGTTACGCGTCTCGTCGTCCAGATGGCCGTGGCGCGGCACCCGGTAACCCTGCGCCGCCAATGCATCCTGGAACCAGGCGATCGTCGGCAGCCCGGCCGATGCATAGCGCATCCGCTCGGCCGCCACCGCATCGGCGTCGGGCCAGGGCAGCAGCCCCTCCTCGGCCAGGCGTTTCCAGGGGAACAGCGGCCCCGGATCGACCTTGCGCTGCGGGGCGATGTCGCTGTGGCCGATGATGGCGCCCGGCTTGAGGTCGTGACGCGCCATGATGTCCTTGAGCAGCACCACCAGCGCGTCGATCTGCTCCTCGGAGTACGGATACCAGAGCCGGCGCCCGTCGGCGCTTTCCACGTAGCCGCGGTTGACCAGCTCGATGCCGATCGATGTGGCGTTGAGCCAGGTGCGCCCGTTCCACTCACTCTCGCCGGCATGCCAGGCGCGGCGGTTTTCATCCACCAGGCGGTAGATGGTCGCCGGCGATTCGGCGATCAGGTAGTGGCTGCTGACGTCGCGGCCGCTAAGCAGCTGCAGCGAACGGGGCAGGTCGGTCGAGGTGTAATGCAGGATGATGAACTGGGCGCGGCTGTCGTGGCCGGTCGAGCTGTAGCTGGTATCGATGCGCGGACCACTGGCGCAACCGGCCAGCAGCAGGAGCATCAGGACGGCGGGGATGGTTTTCATCGGGACGACCTCTGTGTCGACGGCGAAATGACGCAGATGAGCAGCAGCCCGCTGCGCGGGGCTCCGCTCATGTCGGTGCGGTGAGGGGCGTGATTATACCGGGCGATCGGGACCGGGCCAGGGCAGCCGGTCAGGCCGCCTCGACGCGATTGCGCCCCGAATCCTTGGCCCGGTAGAGCGCGCTGTCGGCACGCTCGAAGGCACGCTCGGTGCTGTCACCTTCGCTGAACGCGGTCAGGCCGGCCGAGAGCGTGATGGCAACGCGCTCGCCCTTGAAATGGAACGGACAGCTGCCGATCGACTCACGCAGCGACTCCATCAGCTGCAGCCCTGCCTCATAGGGCGTGTTAGGCAGCAGCACGACGAACTCCTCGCCACCGAAGCGGGCGATGAAATCGGTCTTGCGCAAACGCTTGTGCAGCTCGGTGCCAATGATCTTCAGCACCCGATCACCAGCCAGGTGACCGTAGCCATCGTTGACCCGCTTGAAGTGATCGACGTCCAGCACGGCCAGCAGCAGGTCGCCGCCGTAACGTTGCCAGCGGGCGAACTCGAGCTCCAGGCGCTCGTTCCATGCCGCCCGGTTGGGCAGGCCGGTCAGCGGATCCTGCAGCGCTTTCTGACGCTGCTCCTCCAGGTGCCCGCGCAGGCCGCGTGCTGCCTGTTCGAGGCTGCCGACCCGGCTGACCAACTGCTGCAGGCGCTCACCGAGCTTCTGTTCCTGCTCGCTACGCTGTTGCCGGTAGGTGTCCACCGTGGTCAGCAGGCCATCCAGGCGCGCCTCGACCACCTGCTTCAGGCTGGTCAGATCCTTGGCTTGGCGCATGCTGTCCTGCAACCCGCCAACCTGTTCACGCAACTCCGCATCCAGCGCCTGAGCGGCGTCGCGTCCTTCGTTATGCCCCTGGTGCGCGGCGAGGAGATTTTCCTGCATCGCAGTCAGGCGCTCGTTGAGCGTCTGCAGGTAGTTTTCGAAATCTCGCTGACCCTGGTCGCTAAAGGCGATCATCAGCATCGCGAGATCGTCCAGCACCGGCACCAGTTCATACCAGTTCAAGCCGTGCTGGATGCGCGCCCGCAGGGTCTGCAGTTGCGGCTGGTGCTGTTCCGGCAGATGAAGGCTGTCCAGCAGGCTGCCGAGGGTCGCCTCCACGCGGTCCGCGACGACGCTGAACGCGGGCTCCGGCGAATCCGGCAGGGCATACGCAGCAGCGTTCTGCTCCGCCTCGGTTTCCGCGATAGCTTCTTCGTCGGCCGGTACCTCGGCAAGCGGCATGTCCTCGAGCAGCGGGGCAGCCTGAACGGCAGGCTTGGGCAGCCCTAGCGCTTCCACTACTACCGGGCCAGCGTCGACCTCATTGACTGCGGCGGGCGGCGGGGTTTCCTCACCCCGCTCGGCTGCAGGCGGCGCCAGCGGCGTGTCCCGCCCGCCAAACAGGCGCTTCAGAAAACCGCTCTGCTGCGGCGCCGCCAGCCCCTGCAGATCCAGCACCTGGCCCTGCAGGTCACTCAGCTCGCCGAGCAGCACCGGCAGCTCACGCAGCCTGGCGGCACGCTGGTCCAGCTCCTTGGCAAATCGCTTGAGCGGCTTGCGCAGCTCCGCCGGCACCGACATGCCCAGTAGCTGGGAGACCAGCCGATGCAAAGCCTCGGTCAGGCGAACGGCCCGCTCCTGGCGGTGGCGTTCGGATTCCAGCACAGCCTTCTCCAGGCGCGGCACCAGCTGGCTGAGCCCCTCATCCAGATCGCCGTCGCGGAGGATCTCTCGCATTTCGTGCAGGCAGCGCTCGACCGCGGGATCGGCACCCTCCACCGCCAGGCTGCTACGCACCAGGCTGCGCCGCAGCAGATCGACGCGCTGCTCCCAGCGCGCTTCGAGCTGCTCCTGCCGCTCGGCGAGCTGAAGATACTTTTCCTTCCAGCGTTCGACTTCTTCGCTCATTTCGTTTCTTGTACCTGTACCGGCAGGGAATCGGCCTGAAGCGAGTCCGGCAAACGGATCTCCACTGCCACCGGCAGATGGTCGGAGATCGGCAGCGCCAGCACATCGACGCGTTCCAGCGTCAGGCTCGGGCTTAGCAGGATATGGTCCAGACAGCGTTGCGGTCGCCAGCTCGGGAAGGTCGCTTCGATCTGCGGCGCGAGCAGGCCGAGATCACGCAGCGGCGAATTTTCCAGCAGATCATTGGCGTGGGTATTCATGTCGCCCATCAACACCTGATGCCGATAGCCGCCAATCAGCTCGCGGATATAGGCCAGCTGGCGCGTCCGCGCCCCGCCTCCCAAGGCCAGGTGCATCATCACCACCACCAGCGCGTCCGGTCCCTCGCCGAAACGCAACAGAATCGCCCCGCGCCCCGAAGGGCCAGGCAGCGGGTGATCTTCCAGGCCTTGTGGTTCGAGCCGGCTGAGGACGCCGTTGCTGTGCTGGGCGAAACGCCCGAGATTGCGATTGAGCTGCTGATACCAGTAGGGAAAGGCGCCCAGATGGGCGAGGTGCTCGACCTGATTGACGTAACCGGAGCGCAGGCTGCCACCGTCGGCTTCCTGCAGGGCGACCAAATCATAGTTACCCAGTACTTCGCCGATGCGCTGCAGGTTGCTGGCGCGACCGGGATGCGGCAGCAAATGCTGCCAGCTGCGCGTCAGGTAGTGGTGGTAGCGCTCGGTGCTGATGCCAACCTGGATGTTGAAGCTAAGCAGCCTTAGCCGCCCATCGGCGGGCAGCCCGCTACTGGCCAGGCACTGCGAGTTGACGCGCGCCTTGCCTGGGCCGGCAAGGCGCGGAGCGCTCCAACGGCGCAGCATCGCGGGTTACCGCGCTGCGCGTTCTTTTTCGATGAGGAAGTCCGCCACCTGCAGCGTACGCTCCGGGCCGCCAGACGAGCCGAGGTCGAAGCGATACTTGCCGTTGACGATCATCACCGGTACGCCGGTGATCTGATAAGCCATGCCGAGCTTCTTCGCCTGCTCAACCCGGCCACGTACACCAAAGGAGTTGTAGGCCTTGAGAAACGCCTGCTTGTCGATGCCCTGACCGGCGAGGAAGTCAGCCATTTCCTCGGGAGTGGCGAGCTTCTTGCGCTCCTGGTGATAGGCGGCAAACACCGCGTCATGCACCTTCGGCTCGACACCCATGGATTCCAGGGCGATGAACAGCTGTCCATGCGCATTCCAGATGCCACCGAACATGGCCGGAATACGCTTGAACTGGACGTCATCCGGCAGCTGTTCGGCCCAGGGCTTGATCACCGGTTCGAACTGATAGCAGTGCGGACAGCCATACCAGAACAGCTCGACCACCTCGATCTTGCTCGGGTCGGCAACGGGGACCGGGCTGCTCAGCTCGACATATTCCTTGCCGGCCTGAAACTCCGCTGCCTGGGCTGCGACACCGAACAGGCTCGCAGCGGCAAAAACGGCAGTGAGTAGGAAATTGCGCATGAAATACTCCTGTTTACGACGGACCGATGGCGCAACAGGCTGCAGCAAAACGTCAGGACTCGCCAGCGTTTTTCATCCGCGCGTGTAAAGCCGTGACGAAGATTGTGTAGCCCGGCGTGAAAACGCAAAAGGGCGCCGGAGCCAACGGCCCCGACGCCCTTCTGTTCAACCTGCCGCTGTTATCAGTGCAGGCCCTGGATGTAGCTGGACAGCGCTTCGATGTCCTTGTTGCTCAGCTTGGCGGCGACGCCACGCATGATCATGGTGTCGCCGTCGTTGGTGCGATTGCCTTCGCGGAAGTCGGTCAGCTGCTTGGCGGTGTACGCCGCGTGCTGCCCACCCAGCTTGGGGAAGCCAGCCAGGTCGTTACCGACGCCGTTGGGTGCGTGGCAACCGGTGCACGCCGGCATGCCCTGATCGAGCTTGCCACCACGGAACAGTTTCTCGCCCTGCTTTGCCAGAGCCGGATCGGCGTAACCAACACTGCCCTTCTGGCTTGAGAAGTAGGCGGCGATGTCTTCCAGATCCTGATCACTCAGCGGGTCCAGCATGCCGGTCATTTCCAACACCTTGCGACCTACGCCTTCCGGGGCACCCGGTGTGCTGCCAGCCTTGATGTCCTGCAGTTGCTTGAGCAGGTAACGCTCACCCTGGCCAGCCAGTTTCGGGAAATTCGGCGCCGGGCTGTTGCCATCGACACCGTGGCACGCACCACACACTGCAACTTTGCCCTGACCAGCTTCGGCGTCTCCAGCCGCGTGGGCCATACCGGTGATGCCAAGGGTCAACAGCAGACTCACGAGTACTTTGTTCATCAGCTAATCCAACTACGGCTAAGGGTTTGAAAGGAATTCATCGGGTCGCGCACGGCCATCGAACCGGGGCGACGCTCGTTATAGTGGCACGCTGGGCATCCGCATTGCGGTGGTAACTACCGCCGCACCGGCGTCCGGATCAGGCTGAACACCACACGTGGCCCGATATCAGGCCAAAGCGCACATAAAAACTGCGGCATTATATACTCCCGTTTCTGAAACGGAAACGAACCATTGCCGCACCCGCGTGCACTCACCGGAACGACCATGCTACCGAAAAACCCGATTCTCGGCCTTTGCCAACAGGCCACCTTCATGATCAGCGCCGCCAAGGTCGATCAGTGCCCGGCCGACGAGGGTCTGGAAGTAGCCTTTGCCGGCCGTTCCAACGCAGGCAAGTCGAGCGCGCTGAACACCCTGACCCATGCCAACCTGGCGCGCACTTCGAAGACCCCGGGCCGCACCCAGCTGCTCAACTTCTTCCGCCTCGATGACGAACGCCGACTGGTCGACCTGCCCGGCTACGGCTACGCCAAGGTGCCGATCCCGCTCAAGCAGCACTGGCAGCGCCACCTGGAAGCCTACCTGGGCAGCCGCGAGAGCCTGGCCGGCGTGTTCCTGATGATGGATATCCGCCATCCGCTGACCGAGTTCGACCGCATGATGCTGGACTGGGCGAGCGCCAGCCAGATGCCTTTGCACATCCTGTTGACCAAGTCCGACAAGCTGGCCTTCGGCGCCGCGAAGAACGCGTTGCTGGCCATCCAGCGCGACATTCACAAAGGCTGGGGCGCCGATGTCAGCGTCCAGCTGTTCTCGGCACCGAAGCGGCAGGGGGTCGAGGAAGCGCAGCTGGTGCTGGCGAACTGGCTGGGAATGCTGGACGAGGCAGCCGAAGACGAGCACGAGCCTGAGGCATAGAGTGAGTCAGGCGTTGCCGATTCCTGCAGCCCTGGGCCGGAGCTCCGGTGGATGTAAAAAGCGACATCCACCCTACGAAGTCCGGCACCAATCACTGAAATCACCCGAATTTCGCCCCACCAATCACCTCGCAGAAGCCGGAAAGCCGCCGAGAATCGACGCCCAACCGGCCCTCAGCGCAACTCAGTCGCGATAGGCATCCACCGGCACGCAGGCGCAGAACAGGTTGCGATCGCCGTAGACGTTGTCCACCCGGTTCACCGCCGGCCAGTACTTGTGGGCACGGGAGTGGGCGCTCGGCGTTACCGCTTCGGCGATGCTGTACGGCCGGTCCCACTCACCGATCACGTCAGCCAGCGTATGCGGCGCGCGCACCAGCGGATTGTTGTCCGCCGGCCACTCACCACCCTGGACCTTGGCGATCTCCGCGCGGATGCTCAGCATCGCTTCGACGAAGCGATCCAGCTCGGCTTTCGACTCGCTCTCGGTGGGTTCGATCATCAACGTGCCGGGCACCGGGAAGGACATGGTCGGCGCGTGGAAGCCGTAGTCCATCAGGCGCTTGGCGACGTCTTCCTCGCTGATTCCGGTCTCGGCCTTGAGCGGGCGCAGGTCGAGGATGCACTCGTGGGCGACGCGGCCGTTGCGCCCGGCGTAGAGCACTGGGAAGGCGTCGCCCAGGCGATTGGCCAGGTAGTTGGCGCCGAGAATCGCGACTTCCGTGGCGTCGCGCAGCTGCGGGCCCATCATGACGATGTACATCCAGCTGATCGGCAGGATGCTCGCGCTGCCCCAGGGCGCCGCGCTGACCGCGCCGTTGCCCGGCTGTGGGCCTTCCAGTTCGACCACTGGGTGATTGGCCACGAATGGCGCCAGGTGCGCCTTCACGCCGATCGGCCCCATGCCTGGGCCGCCGCCGCCATGGGGGATGCAAAAGGTCTTGTGCAGGTTCATGTGCGAGACGTCGGCGCCGATGTCCGCCGGCCGCGCCAGGCCGACCTGGGCGTTGAGGTTGGCGCCGTCCATGTAGACCTGGCCGCCCTGGTCGTGGATCGCCGCGCAGATCTCGTGCACGTTTTCTTCGTAGACGCCATGGGTCGACGGATAGGTGATCATCAAACAGGACAGCCGGTCACCGGCTTCGGCGGCCTTGCGCTTGAGGTCTTCCAGATCGACGTTGCCGCCCTTGTCGCACTCGACGATGACCACACGCATGCTGACCATCTGCGCCGAGGCGGGGTTGGTGCCATGGGCCGAGGACGGAATCAGGCAGATGTCGCGCTGCCCTTCGCCACGGCTCTCGTGGTATTTGCGGATCGCGACCAGGCCGGCGTACTCGCCCTGCGCACCGGAGTTGGGCTGCATGCTGATAGCGTCGAAACCGGTGATCGCGCAGAGCCAGGCTTCCAGCTCCTCGATCATCAGCTTGTAGCCCAGCGCCTGACCGCGCGGAACGAACGGATGCACATTAGCGAATTCGGCCCAGGTGATCGGAGTCATCTCGCTGGTGGCATTGAGCTTCATGGTGCAGGAGCCGAGCGGAATCATCGCCTGGTTCAGCGCCAGGTCTTTGTTCTCCAGCTGTTTGAGGTAGCGCAGCATCTCGGTTTCGCTATGGTGCGTGTTGAATACCGGATGCTCCAGATAGCCGCTCTCGCGCTGCAGTGCTTCGGGAATGCCGCTTGCCAGCTCGCTGGCATCCAGCGCCGCGATGTCGAGGCCGTGATCGGCACCCAGGAATATCGCCAACAGCTGCTCGACGGTACGCTCGTCGCAGGTCTCGTCGAGGCTGACGCCCAGCCGGCCGCGGCCAAGGATGCGCAGGTTGATCTGCGCCGCTTCGGCGCTTTCGATGACCGCGGTCTGCGCGCCACCGACCTCAAGGGTCAGGGTGTCGAAGAAATGCTGGTTGACCCGCACGATGCCCTTCTGCTCGAGGCCTGCGGCGAGGATGGCGGTCAGCCGGTGGACGCGCTGGGCGATGCGCTTGAGGCCCTGCGGGCCGTGGTAAACGGCGTAGAAGCCGGCGATGTTGGCCAGCAGCACCTGGGCGGTGCAGATGTTGGAGTTGGCCTTCTCGCGGCGGATGTGCTGCTCGCGGGTCTGCAGCGCCATGCGCAGCGCGGTGTTGCCGCGGGCGTCCTTGGACACGCCGATGATGCGCCCTGGCATGCCGCGCTTGAACTCGTCACGGCTGGCGAAATAGGCCGCGTGCGGGCCGCCGTAGCCCATCGGCACGCCGAAGCGCTGGGTCGAGCCGAGCACCACGTCGGCGCCCAGCTCGCCCGGCGGGGTCAGCAGCAGAAGGCTGAGCAGATCGGCGGCGACGCAGGCCAGCGCCTGCTGCGCATGCAGCTGCTCAATGGCCGGACGCAGGTCGCGAATCTCGCCATGGGTATCCGGGTACTGCAACAGCGCGCCGAACACTTCCTGTCCGGCCAGCTCGTCCAGCGTGCCGACCACCAGCTCGAAACCGAACGCCTCGGCGCGGGTCTGCACCACGGAGAGCGTCTGCGGATGGCAGTTCTCCTCGACGAAGAAGCGGTTGCTCTTGCTCTTGGCCATGCGCCGAGCCAGGGTCATGGCCTCCGCCGCTGCGGTGCCTTCATCCAGCAGCGAAGCGTTGGCCAGATCGAGACCGGTGAGGTCGATGATCATCTGCTGATAGTTCAGCAGCGCTTCCAGGCGGCCCTGGGCGATTTCCGGCTGATAGGGGGTGTACGCGGTATACCAGCCTGGGTTCTCCAGCACGTTGCGCAGGATCACCGGCGGGGTGATGGTGCCGTGATAGCCCATGCCGATCAGGCTGGTCCAGAGCTGATTCTGCTCCGCATAACCACGCAGCTTGGCCAGCGCGGCCTGCTCGTCCAGCGCCGGCGGCAGGTTCAGCTCGGCCTGCAGGCGGATCGCCGGCGGCACGGTCTGCTCGATCAGCTGTTCGCGGCTGCTCAGGCCCAGGGCGTCGAGCATGGCCTGCTGCTCGCCCTGATCCGGGCCGAGGTGACGGCGCAGGAAGGCATCGGGTTGCTGGAGTTGGGAAAGGCTCGGCATATACGGCATGGTCGCTACTCTCGGAAAAACAAAAGCCCCGACAGAGCGGGGCTTTTGCGGATGATGCTTAGGCGTCGGCGTCGCAGGCAGCCTGGTAACCGGCCGCGTCGAGCAGCTTGTCCAGCTCCGACGTATCGCTCGGCTGCAGGCGGAAGAACCAGCTGCCGTAAGGGTCGCTGTTGACCAGCTCCGGCGAATCGGCAAGCGCCTCGTTGACCGCGATCACCTCGCCGGCCACCGGCGCATAGATGTCGGACGCGGCTTTCACCGATTCGACCACACCGGCTTCCTGGCCGGCATTGAGCTGGCGCCCGACCTCGGGCAGCTCGACGTAGACCACATCCCCCAGCGCTTCCTGGGCGTGATCGGAGATACCGACGGTGATGCTGCCGTCCGCTTCGAGACGGGCCCACTCGTGGCTGGCGGCGTAACGCAGATCGCTGGGGATATTGCTCATTGTTGGGTCCTCAAGGCTGTTGACAGCAGTCGCGCAAAACAGTCGGTCGAATTTACACCAGTACCTTGCCGTGGCGCACGAATGTCGGCTGCACGACCCGCACCGGATACCACTTGCCACGAATCTCCACTTCCGCGCGCTCGGCGGTCCCGGACGGCACGCGGGCCAGGGCGATGGACTTGCCAAGCGTAGGAGAAAAACTGCCGCTGGTGATCTCGCCGTCGCCGACGCCATTCACCCGCACCACCTGATGAGCACGCAGTACGCCGCGCTCCTCCAGCACCAGGCCGACCAGCTTGGGCAGGTCGCCTTGGGCGCGCTGCTGCTCCAGGGCGGCACGGCCGACAAAGTCGCGCTCGGCCGGCTCCCAGGCCACGGTCCAGCCCATGTTGGCAGCCAGTGGCGATACGTCTTCAGTCATGTCCTGGCCGTACAGGTTGAGGCCTGCCTCCAGACGCAGGGTGTCGCGCGCACCGAGGCCGATCGGCGGGATGCCGGCGCCGACCAGCTCGCTGAGGAAGTCCGGCGCCTGCTCCGCGGGCAGGATGATTTCCAGGCCATCTTCACCGGTATAGCCGGTACGCCCGATGAACCAGTCGCCATCGGCCATGCCCTGGAACGGCTTGAGATCGTGAATCAGCCCGGCCCGGGCCTGGCTCACCAGCTCGGACGTACGCGCGCGGGCATGCGGCCCCTGGATGGCCAGCATGGCAAGCTCGGGGCGCTCTCTGACCTCGACGGCGAAGCCGGCCGCCTGGGCCTGCATCCAGGCCAGATCCTTGTCGCGGGTGCTGGCATTGACCACCAGGCGATAACCCCAGTCGGTCAGGTAGACGATGAGGTCATCGATCACCCCGCCGCGCTCGTTGAGCATCGCGGTGTAAAGCGCCCGACCGGTGCTTTTCAGGCGTACCACGTCGTTGGCCAGCAAGCGCTGCAGATAGTCGCGGGCCTGCTCGCCGGAGACATTAACCACTGTCATGTGCGAGACGTCGAACACCCCGCAGTCACGACGAACCTGATGATGTTCTTCTACTTGGGAGCCGTAATGCAGTGGCATGTCCCAGCCACCGAAGTCGACCATCTTGGCACCGAGCGCAAGGTGCTGATCGTAGAGGGGAGTACGCTGACCCATGGGTTTCTCCTTCCGGGCAGGTCGCCGAATCGGCATTGGAAAAGTCAGTAAAGCCGGGCCCTGCGGGGGTCGGCGACTTTCGAATGGCGCGCATTGTAGCCCCAAGGTGGCAGCAGGTCACGGCAGATCAGGTGGCAGGAGACTGGAGGTCGATTCGCAGCTCGCAGTAGCGCGGCTGCGTCGCTCAGCACCCTGCCGCCAGAGCTGCGTGACTAGCCAGGGCGCCGCGCCGAACGGCGAATCAGCAGCACCACCGGCAGCAGTCCGACCAGCACCAGGGTCAGAGCCGGGAGCGACGCGCGGGCCCATTCGCCTTCACTGGTCATTTCGAAGATGCGCACGGCCAGGGTGTCCCAGCCGAATGGCCGCATCAGCAAGGTCGCCGGCATTTCCTTGAGCACGTCGACGAATACCAGCAGTGCCGCGCTCAGCGTGCCCGGCAGCAGCAACGGCAGATAGACCCGGAAGAACAGCGCCGGGCCACCGACACCCAGGCTGCGTGATGCCTGCGGCAGCGAGGGGCGAATCCGCGCCAGGGCGTTTTCCAGCGGGCCGAAGGCAACCGCCATGAAGCGGATCAGATAGGCCAGCAGCAACGCGCCGAGGCTGCCGAGCAGGATCGGCTTGCCGCCTGCGCCCAACCAGCTCGACAGCGGAATGACCAGGTGCCGGTCGAGGTAACTGAACGCCAGCATGATCGAAACCGCCAGCACCGAACCCGGCAAGGCATAGCCGAGATTGGCCAGGCTCACCGCGCTGCGGATCGAGCGCACCGGCGCCTGACGTCGGGCGAAGGCCAGCAGCAGCGCCACGCTCACAGTGATCAGTGCGGCGATAGCACCGAGATAGAGCGTGTGCAGGATCATCCCGGCGTAACGCTCGTCGAGATCGAATCGACCGCGCTGCCAGAGCCAGGCCAGCAGCTGCAACAGCGGGATGATGAACGCGCAGAGAAATACCAGGCCGCACCAGGCGCTGGCCGCGAACGCCTTCACACCGGTCAGCCGATACAGCGCCGCGGAGCGCGCTCGCTCATTGGCCGGTCGCGCAGCACCGCGCGCCCGGCGCTCGCCGTAGAGCACCAGCATCACCGCCAGCAACAACAGGCTGGCCAGCTGGGTGGCGCTGGTCAGACTGAAGAAGCCGTACCAGGTCTTGTAGATCGCAGTGGTGAAGGTATCGAAGTTGAACACCGACACCGCACCGAAGTCAGCCAGGGTTTCCATCATTGCCAGGGCCAGACCGGCACCGATCGCCGGTCGCGCCATCGGCAGCGCCACGCGCCAGAAAGCCTGCCAGGGCGACTGGCCGAGCACCCGCGCCGCTTCCATCAGTCCCTTGCCCTGAGCGAGAAAGGCCGAGCGCGCCAGCAGATAGACATAGGGGTAGAACACCAGCACCAGCACCGTGATCACACCGCCCGTGGAGCGCACTCGCGGAAAGCGAATGCCGCTACCGAACCACTCGCGTGCCAGGGTTTGCACCGGACCGGCAAAATCGAGCAGCCCGATGAAGACGAACGCCAACACATAGGCAGGAATCGCGAACGGCAGCATCAGCGCCCAATCCAGCCAGCGGCGTCCGGGAAATTCGCACAATGCCGTCAGCCAGGCGAGGCTGACGCCGAGCACCACCACGCCGATGCCCACGCCGAGAACCAGCGTCAGGGTATTGCCCAGCAGACGCGGCATCTGCGTGTCCCACAGGTGCGACCAGATCTCGGTATCGATACTGCTCCAGCTGAACAGCAGGATGCTCAGTGGCAGCAACACCAGGGCTGCGACAGCAAACGTGATGGGATACCAGCGGCGCTCGACGGGATGGGACACTCAAGCCTCGACAGCAAAAAAGACGACGCCCCGGACCAGGCCGGGGCGCCGAGTATAACCGCAGCGGTGAACGTGGCGGCCGGAGCTGCACGTCACCGCTGCAAGCGCGGAGGGCTGATCAGTTCCAGCCGGCGCGGTCCATCAGCTTGATGGCTTCGGCCTGGCGCTTGCCGGCCACTTCCACCGGAATGGTGTCGGCCTTGAACTCGCCCCATGCCGCCACTTCGGCAGACGGCTTCACGCTCGGGTTGGCCGGGTACTCCATGTTGATGTCGGCGAAGATGCTCTGCGCCTCTTCGCTGGTCATCCACTCCACCAGCTTGCGCGCGGCGTCCGCGTTCGGTGCGTGCTTGGTCAGGCCGATGCCCGACAGGTTGACGTGCACGCCGCGGTTTTCCTGGTTCGGCCAGAACAGCTTGGCCTTGAGCTGCGGGTTCTGCGCGTGCAGACGACCGAAGTAGTACGTGTTGACGATGCCGGCATCGCATTGCCCGGCGTCGACGGCCTGCACCAGCGCCGTGTCGTCGGCGAAGACGTCGGTGGCGAGATTGCCGACCCAGCCCTTGATGATCTCTTCGGTCTTCTCGGCGCCGTGAGTCTCGATCATGGTCGCAGTCAGCGACTGGTTGTACACCTTCTTGCTGGTGCGCAGGCACAGGCGGCCGTCCCAACGCTCGTCGGCCAGCGCCTCGTAAGTGCTCAGCTCGCCGTCCTTGACCCGCTCCGGCGAGTAGACGATGGTCCGTGCGCGCAGCGACAGGCCGGTCCAGGCGTCATTGGAGGAACGATACTGGGCCGGGATGTTGTCCTTGACCACCTGAGAGTTCAGCGGCTGCAGGATGCCCATTTCCTCGGCTTGCCAGAGGTTGCCGCCATCGACGGTGAGCAGAAGGTCCGCCGGGGTGTTCGCGCCTTCGGCCTTGATGCGGGCCATCAGCGGGGCTTCCTTGTCAGTGATGAACTTGATCGCTACACCGGTCTTCTCGGTGTAGGCGTCGAACACCGGCTTGATCAGCTCATCGATACGCGAGGAGTAGACCACTACTTCGTCGGCAGCCTGAACGGCACCCGACAGCGCCGTCAGCGCCAGGGCGGCGAGTAAACCTTTGCTTGCCTGCATGGAACAGCCTCTTGGTGAGTTGGAACAGAGGCTGAATAGTAGTGAATGTTATTTACCTTCTCAATGCGACAAATCGTGCAGGTAATGTTTTGTAAATATCAATCTGACATCAGGGCTTGGCCAGTTCCGGCAGATCGCCGCTCAATCCGAGCGCCTGACGAACGAACAGCGCCTTCGCCTCCGGTAGCGCCTGTACGGCCTTGAGACCGGTATTGCGCAGCCAGCGCAGCGGCAGTGGATCAGCCTGGAACAGCCGTTCGAAGCCTTCCATGGCTGCCATCATCGCCAAGTTGTGCGGCATGCGCCGACGCTCGAAGCGGCTCAGCACCTGCACATCGGCCACCCGCTCACCGCGGGCAATCGCCGCCTTGAGCACTTCCGCCATCACGGCGGCATCCAGCAGACCAAGATTCACGCCCTGCCCCGCCAACGGATGAATGGTGTGTGCGGCATCGCCGATCAACGCCAGGCCCGGCTGCACATAGCGTTTGGCATGGCGTTGGCGCAGCGGGATGCACAGCCGCGGATCGACTTCGAGCACTTCGCCCAAGCGCACCTCAAAGGCTCGACCAAGCGCCGTTCGGAATGCCGCGTCATCCAGCGCCATGAGCCGCCTGGCTTCAGCTTCAGTAACCGACCAGACAATCGAGCACCAGTGCCGGTCGCCATCGCGCTCGAGCGGCAGAAACGCCAGGGGGCCGTCATCGGTGAAGCGCTGCCAGGCCGTACGCTGGTGCAGCTCGCTGCAACGCACGCTGGTGACGATGGCCTGATGCAGATAATCCCATTCGCGGGTTTCGCAACCAGCCAGGCGGCGAATCGCCGAGTTGGCGCCATCCGCCGCAATCAGCAGGGGCGTACGCAACTCGCGGCCGTCGACCAGCGTCAGCTGCCAACCGTCAGGGGTGCGCGCCAGCTGCTCGACGCGCGCGTCGCCGATCAGCTGCAGTCCGCCGCGGCGCTGCATCGCGTCCAGCAGCGCATCCTGCACCACACGGTTTTCGACGATATGCCCGAGCACTTCGGCATGTACGGTCTCGGCGGAAAAATGAATCTGCCCGGTGCCCGAGCCGTCCCATACGTGCATGTCGGTGTAGGGGCTCGCGCGGCGCGCGGCGATGCCCGGCCAGGCACCGACCCGCTGCAGGATGCGCTGGCTGGCTGCGGACAGCGCACTGACCCGCGGTTCGAAGCCGCCCTGCGGGTCGAAGTCGACGACCTCGAGCGGGCTCGCATCGAGCACGACGATCTTCAGCCCGCAACCTTCGAGGGCGAGTGCCAGGGTACTGCCGACCATGCCGGCACCCACGATGATCAGATCCGCTTGCATCACTTCTCTCCTGGCTGCCGCGCCCGCGGCTTGAGTCGTATGTAGAGGGTCTTCTGCACCCGTGCCACCAGCGTGCCCTCGCCGTCGCGCACTTCGACATGCATTCTGGGCAGGTACTTGCTGCCGTCGGCCGTGTGCGCGCGGATCTCATCCAGCAGCCTGTCGCTGATGGCGAATTCGGCGTAGACCGCGCCGCGCCCGGGGCTGACGAATTCTATGTTGGCCGCCTTGTCCCAGACGATGTAGTCGCGCCCGAGATTCTCCATCAGCATCAGCACGAAGAACGGGTCGACCATCGAATACAGCGAGCCGCCGAACTGCGTACCGACATAATTGCGGTTGTACCAGCGCAGCACCATCTTGACCTGAACCAGGCGCATATCCGCGCTGATGTGCCGCACCCGAACACCGGCTCCGATGTATGGCGGGTAGAAATTCATGGCCCAGCGCAGAAACCGCGCCTTGCGCGCCAAACGGGAGCCGCTCATGCCGAGTCCTTTTGGTTGCCGCTTTTCAGCCAGCGCGAGTGCCCAGGCCCATCGCCTGGCGCGCAAACCAACGCTTGGCGGCGGGCATGAGGTCCAGCCCGAGCAGACCGAGATTGCGTCCGGCCGCGACCAACCGACCGGAATCACCGAACAGCCGGGTGACCTGATCGGAGAAACCGACTGTCACGCGCTGATCGAAGCGCTGCCTGCGGGCGTACTCCTGCAGCGCCGCCAGGTCACCCAACGCGGCGTCGCTGCGCAGCAAAGCGACGCTCAGCGCCTCCACATCACGCAGCGACAGGTTGTAGCCCTGCCCGGCGATCGGGTGCAGGCTGTGCGCCGCGTTGCCGAGCACCACCAGACCCGAACGTACCTGCTCTTCGGCCTCGATCAGCGTCAGCGGATACAGATGCCGGGCACCGACCTGCTGCAACGCGCCCAGGCGATAACCGAAGGCCTCCTGCAGTTCGCCGAGGAAAACCGCCTCGTGCGCCTGCGCCAGGCGCGCGGCATCGGCCTGGGAGCGCGTCCATACCAGCGCACAACGATCATCCTGCAGCGGCAGCAGCGCCATCGGGCCGTCTTCGGTGAAGCGCTCGAACGCCAGACCGCCGTGCGGTTTGCCTGGCGTGATGTTGGCGATGAGCGCGGTCTGGCCGTACGGCCGGCGCGACACCTGGATGCCAAGCTGCTCGCGCAGCCCGGAGCGGCCACCATCTGCGAGCACGGTGAGGTCGCACTCCAGCTGCTGACCATCGGTAAAACTCAACCGGTAACCGGTGGCGCCGGGCTCCAGTCGCTCGACCTCGGCCGGACAGTGACGGATCACCACCTGATCATCCAGCGCCTGCCACAGGCAATGCCCGATCCAGGCGTTCTCGACCACGTAACCCAGCGCCTCGACGCCTTCGCGTGTGCAATCGAGGCGTGCCGCCCCGAAACTGCCACGCTCGGATACATGAATGCGCAGAATCGGCTCGGCGCGCTCGGCGATGTATTCCCATAGGCCCAGGCGCTGATAGATCAGCCGAGTGCCGTAGGACAGCGCCGTGGAGCGCGCGTCATAGCTCGGCTGGTACTCGTGGCCGGGCTCGAACGGCTCGATCAGATGGATGCGCCAGCCGCGCGCCCGGGCACCATCCTGCAAGGCCAGCGCGAGACTGGCGCCGACCAGTCCGCCACCGATGATCGCCAGGCTCTGCATGTCAGGCGACCTGCTCACGAGCGGCGGCCATCAGCGCCTCGATCTCGGCGACGCTCTTCGGCACGCCACCAGTGAGGATTTCGCAGCCGGTCCGTGTCACCACCACGTCATCCTCGATGCGCACGCCGATGCCGCGCCACTTCTTGGCGACGTTCTGATTGTCCACGGCGATATAGATGCCCGGCTCGACGGTCATCGACATGCCCGGCTCGAGCACGCGCCACTCGCCGCCGATCTTGTAGTCGCCGACGTCATGCACGTCCATGCCCAGCCAGTGCCCGGCGCGGTGCATGTAGAAGGGTTTGTAGGCCTCGCTTAGGATCAGTTCGTCGACCTCGCCCTGCAGCAGGCCCAGCTCGACCAGCCCGGCGGTGATCACCCGTACGGTGGCCTCGTGGGCCTCGTTCCAGTGCTTGCCGGGTGCGATGTGCTTGAAAGCCTCTTCGTTAGCCTTGAGCACCAGTTCGTAAATGGCCTTCTGCTCGGGCGAGAAGCGGCCGTTGACCGGAAAGGTGCGGGTAATGTCGCTGGCGTAGCAGTCGATTTCGCAACCGGCGTCGATCAGCACCAGGTCGCCATCCTTCAGCGGCGCATCGTTCTCGCGGTAATGCAGGATGCATGCATTGCGACCCGCGGCGACGATGCTGCCGTAAGCGGGCATCTTCGCCCCGCCCTTGCGGAACTCGTAATCCAGCTCGGCTTCCAGGTGGTACTCGAACAGGCCCGCGCGGCTGGCCTGCATGGCACGGATGTGCGCACGGGCGGAAATCTCCGCGGCATGCTTCATCACCTTCACTTCGTTACTCGACTTGTACAGACGCATGTCGTGCAGCAAGTGATCGAGCGCGACGAACTCGCTGGGCGGCTGCGCGCCCTGGCGCGCTTTGGCGCGAATGGTCTTGATCCACTCCATCAGCCGATGATCGAAGGCTTCGTTGGTGCCGATGGCGTAGTAGACACGGTCGCGGCCTTCGATCAGCCCGGGGAGGATGTCGTCGATGTCGCCGATGGGAAAGGCATCGTCGGCACCGTATTCACTTATCGCGCCGTCCTGCCCGGCACGCAGGCCATCCCACAGCTCGCGTTCGGGGTCGCGTTCGCGGCAGAACAGCACGTATTCGCCATGCTCACGCCCGGGAATCAGCGCGATCACCGCCTCCGGTTCGGGGAAGCCGGACAGATACTGAAAGTCGCTGTCCTGGCGGTAGACATGCTCGACATCGCGGTTGCGGATATACATCGGCGCCGCCGGCAGGATGGCGATACTGTTGGGTTCCATCTGCTCCATCAGCGCCTTGCGCCGACGGGCGTATTCCGATTTCGGGATGCGAGTCATGAGCGGAACGATTTCCTCAATGCAGGGAAGGTTTCGGAGCAGCAGGTACCGGCTTGGCGCACTCGGTGAACAGCAGCAACGGCGCCACGCGCAGGTACTCCATCACTTCCATGTAATCGGTCTCGCCGTCTTCGGACTCTTCCAGCGAGTCCTGAATCTGCGCGATGGCCGAGAGATCCTGCAGTACTTCCATGGCCTCGGCGCTCAGCGCGCGGTCGCCAGCGGTCAGACCGAAGCCGGCGAGAAAGCCCTGGCACCACTGGCCCAGCGCGACAGCGCGCTCGGCCAGCGGCGCATCATCGCTGGGCAGCAGCAGAACGACGGCGATGTCGTCGCCGGCGAGCTCACCCTTGACCATCTCCTGCAGGCCGATCAAGGCCTGACGGATATTGTCCTGCGGCGCTTCGCCAAGCAGGTCCGAGGCATCGGTCAGCCAGGGTTCGACATCGAAGCCGGCACCGGCGCAGCTACGCCCAAGCAACAGGCCATGCAATTCGGCAGGAGAAACAGTTTGCGGTGCGCCAGCCAGAAGTGTGGCGAAAGCGGCATATGGGGAATTCTGAATGGACATGGCGGCTAGGCGCACGATGGCGCAATGACTAGAATGAAGGCTTCGTATCCTAGCACCGGCGGCCGCGGCAAGACCATCGAAGCCCCCGGGCATCGCCTCCGTCTTCACTCAGTGCCCCAACAGGAATCCCATGGAAGACGCCGATCTGAAAGCGCTGACCACCAAGCTGGAGCAGCTGATTCAGCGCATCGAACAGCTCAAGGCGCAGAACCACCTGCTACTGGCCAACGAGCGGAACTGGCGTGAAGAGCGCGCTCATCTGATCGAAAAGAACGAAATGGCCCGCTTGAAGGTCGAATCAATGATTTCGCGCCTGAAAGCCCTGGAGCAGGACTCATGACCCAGCCGAACACCGTCACAGTGCACATCATGGACAAGGAATATTGCATTGCCTGTCCGCCAGAGGAACGCAGCAATCTGGAAGGCGCGGCCCGCTATCTGGATCGCAAGATGCGCGAGATCCGCAGCAGCGGCAAAGTCATCGGCGCCGACCGCGTTGCGGTGATGGCCGCGCTGAACATCACCCACGAACTGCTACACAAGCATGATCGCCTGGATGCCGAAGCCAACAGCGCGCGCGAGCACGTACGCATGTTGCTGGAGCGCGTCGACAGCGCACTGGCCACCGACCCGAACCCTTCCGGCAACTGATCAACGGCAGCCGGTTTGCGTTATACTCCGCCCAACTCCCTGGCATGTTCGCCAGTCGGCGATGACCCTCTCCCGATAAGCAACACCATGGAGGCTACACGTGGTGCCGGTGTGCATGTCCGCCTGACGGAAAGCCTTAAGGTACTCTGTAGTCGCCACCTTGAACTCTCGGGTTCAAGGGCCTACGCTGGCAGCGGCATGCTGGGGAGCCACTTCTTATGATCGTAGCCGAAGGCCTTTCGCGCCCGGCGCTACGCCGCAAGCTGCGCCACGCTCGACGCCAACTGACACCCGCCCAGCAGCGCCTGGCCGCTCGCCGTCTCTATCGGCAGCTGGCTCAGCATCCCCGGTTTCGGCGCGCCCGGCATATCGCCCTGTACCTACCCAATGATGGCGAAATCGATCCGCGCCTATTGCTGCAAGCGGCTCAGCGCCGCGGCAAGGCAACCTATCTTCCGGTACTCAACCCCTGGCCACGTACGCGCATGGTGTTCCAGCGCATCGAGCCCGGCGAACAGCTGCGCCGCAACCGCTTCGGCATTCTGGAACCCGTGATCCGGACCGCTCGGCAACGCCGCGTCTGGGCGCTGGACCTGCTGCTCATGCCACTGGTGGGCTTCGACGGAAAGGGCGGACGGCTTGGCATGGGCGGCGGCTTCTATGATCGCAGCCTGGCGTATCGCGCCATGCGCAAAAAAAGTCACAAACCGACATTGTTGGGACTGGCTCATGAATGTCAGCGCGTCGATCGACTGCCGCTGGAGAGCTGGGATGTAGCGCTTCAGGCTACGGTGACGGACCAGGGCTGGTACGCCGGGTGATGGAACGCCGCGTCCATGCGGCACGAGGTCATCGCTGCTGAGCCTGCTGCACCTGAATGACCGGGGCCATGCCGGCCGCGCCATCGTGCTGATCCCACAGACTCTGCGTATAGCCCGTGGTGACTACGCCGAGACCAAAGATAAAGACCAAAATCCACAGAATATCGGGCTTACGTTTCATTTGTGTTCGCCTCCCCCTACCAGGCGAAATGCTTGCGTCGAGTCGATATGTTTTCGTTCTAGGACTCGATAGGCCACCTTACAGCTGCGGCATTTTCCGTTAAGCGTCGGCACCGCGCAAACAGGTATTGCAGCCGATTGTCGGAGATTTTGCCATCATGGTCTGATCGAACCGCCTGATAGGAGAGCAAGGTTCATGCCTTACTGGCTAATGAAGTCCGAACCCGACGAATTTTCCATCCGGGACCTGAAAAAAATGGGTCACGGACGCTGGGATGGTGTACGCAACTACCAGGCGAGAAACTTCATGCGCCAGATGCAGGAAGGCGATCAGTTCTTCTTCTATCACTCCAGTTGCGCCGAGCCAGGAATCGCCGGCATCGGCAGGATCAGTCGCAGCGCCTATCCCGATCCCACTGCCCTCGACCCTGCCAGCCCCTATCACGAAGCCAAGGCTCGCGATGATGCGAATCCGTGGAGCGCGGTCGATGTCGAGTTCGTCGACGCCTTTGCGACACCGTTGAAATTGGCGCTTCTGAAAACCGAGCCAGCACTGCACGAACTGGCACTGGTGAAGAAAGGAAGCCGCCTGTCGGTGATGCCGGTCAGCGAAGACGAATGGCAGGCGATCCTGGCGATGCGCTGAGCTACTGGATGATCAGATTGTTGAACAACAGATCATCCACCAGCGGTTTGCCTTCTTCCTGCTCCAGCACCTCGCGCACCTGGCGCAAGGCTTCCTGACGCAACTGTTCCTTGGCTTCGGGGCCGCTCAGCGTCTCGTCGGTCTGCTGGGAAAACAGCATCACCAGCTGATGGCGAATCAGCGGCTCGTGATGCTTGACCCGATCCTCCACCTCCTTGCTGGAGATACGCAGCGCAACATCGGCCTTGTAGTACTTCAGTCGCTCGCCGGAGCCGTAGTTGCCAACCATCGCAGGCGTCAGCGCGTAATAGAGTGTCTGCGTGGCGACGGCGTCTTCGGCCGGCTCCTCAGCCAGCGCGGGCCCAGCCAGGGCGAGGCAGAAAAACATCGAGATGAGGTATTTCACGCGGTACTGCTCCAAGGGATTCCTGCGCCAGCATAACCAGTCGCCGCGGCCCACCCAAGCCTATCGCGCAACCGCCTGCCACTTATACGCCGCCATTACAGTGAACGATGCTGATTGCCTCGCCACGCAGCGCTCCTAGACTGGAAAGTCCTGAGCAGTCGAGCCATCCCATGTCGGGCGGCAAGCGTCCGACCAGTCGAACAAGGAAAAGCGATGAAAGCCGTCCTGTGCAAAAGCTTCGGCCCGCCCGAAAGCCTGGTTGTCGAAGATGCCCCCTCCCCTCAGATCAAGCCGAGCGAGATCCTGCTCGACGTGCATGCCGCCGGGGTGAATTTCCCTGACACGCTGATGATCGAGGGCAAGTATCAGTTCAAGCCGCCGTTCCCGTTCTCGCCCGGCGGCGAGGCGGCCGGCGTGATTGCCGCAGTCGGAGAGAAGGTCAGCCACCTCAAGGTCGGCGACCGGGTCATGGTGCTAACCGGCTGGGGCAGCTTTGCCGAACAGGTTGCCGTGGCCGGTACCAACGCACTGCCGATCCCGCCGAGCATGGACTTCGAGACCGCTGCCGCCTTCAGCATGACCTATGGCACATCGATGCATGCGCTCAAGCAGCGCGCCAATCTGCAACCCGGCGAGACCTTGTTGGTGCTCGGTGCCTCCGGAGGCGTCGGCCTGGCTGCCGTGGAGATCGGCAAGGCCATGGGCGCGCGAGTCATCGCCGCCGCCTCCAGCGCCGAAAAGCTGGAGGTGGCGAAGAATGCCGGCGCCGACGAACTGATCAACTACAGCGAAGTCAGCCTGAAGGAGCGCCTGAAGGAACTCACCGGCGGCCAGGGTGTGGATGTCATCTACGATCCGGTGGGCGGCAAGCTGTTCGAGGAAGCCTTCCGCAGCATCGCCTGGAACGGCCGCATGCTGGTGGTGGGTTTCGCCACCGGTGGCGACATTCCGGCGTTGCCGGCCAACCTGCCGCTGCTCAAGGGTGCCGCACTGATCGGCGTGTTCTGGGGCGCCTTCGCCCAGCGTCAACCGCAGGAAAACGCCGCGAATTTCCGTCAGCTGTTCGCCTGGCATGCAGAAGGCAAGCTCAAGCCGCTGGTATCGCAACGCTTTGCGCTGGAAGAGGCTGGCCAGGCGATCGCCACGCTGGGGCAGCGCAAGGCGGTCGGCAAGCTGGTGGTGCAGGTGCGCTAATGCGCAGAAGGGAAATGCAGGAAGCGTCAGACGCTTCCTGCATGATCCGCATGGATCAGTGGGCGGTGCTGGGGGCTTCGCCGGCGCTCTGCATGCGCGCCATTTCCTGGGCGTAGAGTGCGTCGAAGTTCACCGGAGCCAGCATCAGCGCCGGGAACGAACCGCGGGTCACCAGGCTGTCCAGCGCCTCACGGGCGTAAGGGAAGAGGATGTTCGGGCAGAACGCGCCAAGGGTGTGGCTCATCGCAGCCGCTTCCAGACCCTTGATCAGGAAGATCCCGGCCTGCTGCACTTCGGCAATGAAGGCAACTTCTTCGCCGGTCTTCACGGTGACCGAAAGGGTCAGCACGACTTCATGGAAGTCGCCCTCAAGCGCCTTCTGCTTGGTGTTCAGGTCCAGCGCGACACTCGGATTCCATTCCTGACGGAAAATTTCCGGGCTCTTCGGCGCTTCGAAGGACAGGTCGCGGACGTAGATGCGCTGCAGGGAGAACTGCGCGCCCTGTTCGTTCTGCGATGCTGCGCCGCCGTTGTTAGCTTGTTCGGTCATTTCTGCAACCTTCTATCCAGTTGTGCGTGTCGTTTGAATTGTTCGCAGACCCGCGTTGCCGGCCTCAAGCCTGCAGCAACGGGTCGAGACGTCCAGCGCGCTCCAGAGCGTGCAGCTCATCGCAGCCGCCGACGTGCTTGTCGCCGATCCATATCTGCGGCACCGAGGTGCGTCCGGCCTTGCTGGCCATCTCGGCACGCAGGGACGGGTTGCCATCCACGGGAACTTCCTCGTAGGCGACACCCTTGCGATCGAGCAGCGCCTTGGCGCGGATACAGAACGGGCACCAGGCGGTGGTATAGATGACGACGTTGGGCATGATTACTTGACCACTGGCAGATTGTCGCCGCGCCAGCTGGAAATCCCTCCCGACAACTTGGCGGCGGTGAAGCCTGCCTTCTGCAGCTCACGGCAGGCCGTTCCGGCGTGCTGCCCCATGGCGTCGACCACGATGATGGTCTTGGCCTTGTGCTTTTCCAGCTCGCCTGTGCGGCTGACCAGCTTCTCGTAGGGAATGTTCAATGCATCGACGATATGACCGGCGTCGAACTCCTTCTTGACGCGCACGTCCAACACCACGCCCTCGCCACTGTTGACCAGTGCCGTCAGTTCGCGATTGCTCAGGCTCTTGCCACCCTTGCGGGTCTCGGTGATGAACAGAAGGATCAACAGCACCACGAACAGGCTGCTGAGTACATAGTGGTTAGAGACAAATTCAATCAGGTTAGCGAGCATCAACGGGTACCCGGACGATAAAATGCGGGCCAGTATACACAGCCCCTCCTACCGGCTGAACCCTGATGATTCGTGACCTCGCCCCGGCCAGCCAGTAGACTGGCTGCCCTTTTCCGCCCCCGTGCAAGGAGCCCGAAAGCATGTCCGTCGCCCCCACCGCCGCGCCCAAACCCCTGGTACTGATCATTCTCGATGGCTTCGGGCACAGCGACAGCCCGGACTTCAACGCCATCCACGCCGCCCGCAAGCCGGTCTACGATCGCCTGCTGGCCAGCCAGCCGCACGGATTGATCTCTGGCAGCGGCATGGATGTCGGTCTGCCGGACGGGCAGATGGGCAACTCCGAGGTCGGCCACATGAACCTGGGCGCCGGGCGTGTGGTGTATCAGGACTTCACCCGGGTGACCAAGGCGATCCGCGACGGCGAGTTCTTTGCCAACCCGACCATCTGTGCCGCCGTCGACAAGGCCGCGGGGGCCGGCAAGGCGGTGCACATCCTCGGCCTGCTTTCCGACGGTGGCGTGCACAGCCATCAGGATCATCTGGTCGCCATGGCCGAGCTGGCGGCCCAGCGCGGCGTTGAGAAGATCTACCTGCATGCCTTCCTCGACGGCCGCGACACCCCACCGAAGAGCGCACAGCACTCCATCGAACTGCTTCAGGCCACCTTCACCCGCCTGGGCAAGGGCCGTATCGCCAGCCTGATCGGCCGCTACTTCGCCATGGACCGCGACAACCGCTGGGACCGCGTGCAGCAGGCCTACGAGCTGATCGTCGACGGCAAGGCGGAGTACCGCTCCGACTACGCCGTGGATGGCCTGATCGCCGCCTACGAGCGTGGCGAAAGCGACGAATTCGTCAAGGCGACCACCATCGGCGAACCGGTGCGCGTCGAGGATGGCGACGCCGTGGTGTTCATGAACTTCCGTGCCGACCGCGCCCGCGAGCTGACCCGTTGCTTCGTCGAACCCGGCTTCAATGAATTCGAATGCGCCCGGGTGCCGCAACTGGCCGAGTTCGTCATGCTCACCCAGTACGCCGCGAGCATTCCCGCGCCGGCAGCCTTCGCCCCGGAAGCACTGACCAACGTGCTCGGCGAGTACCTGGCCAACAACGGCAAGACCCAGCTGCGCATCGCCGAAACCGAGAAATACGCCCACGTCACTTTCTTCTTCTCCGGCGGCCGGGAAGAGCCCTTCCCCGGCGAAGAGCGCATTCTGATCCCCTCGCCTCAGGTCGCCACCTACGACCTGAAACCCGAGATGAGCGCGCCCGAGGTCACCGATCGTATCGTCGATGCCATCGAGAACCAGCGCTACGACGTTATCGTGGTCAACTACGCCAACGGCGACATGGTCGGTCATACCGGCGTGTTCGATGCCGCGGTCAAGGCGGTGGAATGCCTGGACAGCTGCGTCGGGCGGATCGTCGAGGCGCTGGACAAGGTCGGTGGCGAAGCGCTGCTGACCGCCGACCACGGCAACGTCGAACAGATGGAAGACGTCATGACCGGCCAGGCGCACACCGCGCATACCTGTGAGCCAGTGCCTTTCATCTATATAGGCAAGCGCAACGTCTCGATCCGCGAAGGCGGCGTGCTGGCCGATGTCGCGCCAACCATGCTGACCCTGCTCGGCATGCCGGTACCGCCGGAGATGACCGGTCGCTCGATCGTCGAGCTGAGCTGATCGAGCCGGGCGGGAAGCGGCTGGCGCCAGCCGCCGTTTCCCGCTACAGGCTTCAAGCTTCCAGCTTGCTTTTTAGGCATACTACGTCGGTCATAACGCTCGGTTGACGCCCTCCAATGCCTCGTACCTTTCTCGCCCTCGCCTTCCTCTGCCTGCTCGGCCCCGCCGTGGCGGACGAACGTACCGCAGCGCGGCAGCAGATCGAAGCCGCTCGCCAAGACATCGCCGAACTGCAGAAACTGCTCAAGCAGATCGAGCAGGAGAAATCCGGCGTTCAGAAGCAGCTGAAGACCACCGAAAGCGAGATGGGTCAGCTGGAAAAGCAGGTCGACACCCTGCAGCAGGAGATCGACCGCAGCGAGGCTGAGCTGGAACGCCTGAACGAGGAGAAAACCACCCTCGAAGGCGCACGCCTGCAGCAACAGCGCCTGATCGGGCTGCAGGCCCGCGCCGCCTATCAGAATGGGAGGCAGGAATACCTCAAGCTGCTGCTCAACCAGCAGAACCCGGAAAAATTCAGCCGCACCATCACCTATTACGACTACCTGAACAAGGCGCGCCTCGAACAGCTCGACAGCTTCAACGAGACCCTGCGCCAACTGGCCGGAGTCGAGACTGACATCGAAGCGCAGCAGAACCTTCTGGCGGAAAAGAAGGACGGCCTGCTGGAGCGGCGCGAGCAACTCGCCGAGGTGCGCAAGGAGCGCCAGCAAACGCTGGCCAAGCTCAACAGCGACCTGTCCAGCCGCGAACAGAAGCTGCAGGCCCGCCGTCAGGAGCAGGCCCAGTTCGAACGGGTACTCAAGACCATCGAGGAAACTCTGGCCCGCCAGGCTCGCGAAGCCGAGGAAGTCCGACAACGCGAACTGCTTGCCGAGCGCCAGCGTCAGGAGCAACAACAATCCCGGTCCGGCACCAGCACTGCGCCGAGCGGTCCATTGGTTTCCAGTGCCGGCGGCAACTTCGGCGGCCCGTTCGCCAAGGCCAAGGGCAAGCTGCCATGGCCGGTGGATGGACGTCTCGTCGCCCGCTACGGCACTCCGCGCGGCGGCGACGCTCGAACCAAGTGGGACGGCGTACTGATCGGCGCCAGCGTCGGTACTCAGGTCCGCGCCGTCCATGGCGGACGCGTAGTGTTCGCCGACTGGCTGCGCGGCGCTGGACTGCTGGTAATCCTCGACCATGGCAATGGTTATCTGAGCCTGTATGGCCACAACCAGAGCCTGCTGCGCGACGCCGGCGATATCGTCAAGGCCGGCGACGCAATTGCCACGGTAGGCACCAGCGGCGGCCAGGAAACTGCCGCACTGTATTTCGCCATTCGCCAGCAGGGGCGCCCCAGCGATCCTGCCCAATGGTGCCGCGCGCAAGGCTAGCGAGCAGCGGCGTTCGGTCCTGCCGAGCCGCCCGCACCACCAAGCGCGCCCTCTCATAATTGGAGTTCGACATGTTGCACCTGCGCCGTTTCGCCCGCCCATCCACGCTCGCCCTGGCCGTATTGCTGGGGATGCAGGGCGGCGCATGGGCCCAGCAGCCCATGGAGGAGGCCGCGGCGCCAAGTGCCAGTGCCAAAGCCCCGCTGCCGCTGGAGGAACTGCGCACCTTTGCCGAGGTACTGGACCGCATCAAGGCTGCCTATGTCGAACCAGTGGATGACAAGACCCTTCTGGAAAATGCCATCAAAGGCATGCTCAGCAATCTCGATCCTCATTCCGCCTATCTCGAGCCCGAAGCGTTCGCCGAGCTGCAGGAAAGCACCAGCGGCGAATTCGGTGGTCTCGGCATCGAAGTCGGCATGGAAGACGGCTTCATCAAGGTCGTTTCACCGATCGACGATACCCCGGCGTCCAAGGCCGGCATCGAAGCCGGCGACCTGATCGTCAAGATCGACGGCCAGCCGACCAAGGGGCTGTCGATGATGGACGCCATCGGCAAGATGCGCGGTAAGCCGGGCAGCAGCATCAGCCTGACGCTGGTGCGCGAAGGCGGCCAGCCGTTCGACGTGAAGCTGACCCGCGCGGTCATCAAGGTGCGCAGCGTCCGCAGTCAGATCCTGGAGCCAGGCTACGGCTACCTGCGCGTCACTCAGTTCCAGGTCAACTCCGGCGAGGAAGTGGGCAAGGCGCTGGCGAAGCTGAAGAAGGACAACGACGGCAAGAAGCTCAACGGCCTGGTCCTCGACCTGCGCAACAACCCTGGTGGCGTGCTGCAGGCGGCTGTCGAGATTTCCGACCACTTCCTGACCAAGGGCCTGATCGTCTACACCGAGGGTCGCATCGCCAATTCCGAGCTGCGCTTCAACGCCGACCCGGCAGATGCCAGCGAAGGCGTACCGCTGGTGGTGCTGATCAACGGCGGCAGCGCCTCGGCCTCGGAGATCGTCGCTGGCGCGCTGCAGGATCACAAGCGTGGTGTGGTGATGGGCACCGACAGCTTCGGCAAGGGCTCGGTACAGACCGTGCTGCCGCTGAACAACGATCGTGCACTGAAGCTGACTACCGCGCTGTACTACACCCCCAACGGCCGCTCGATCCAGGCCCAGGGCATCGAGCCGGACATCAAGGTCGAGCGTGCCAAGCTGACCCGCGAGCAGGCCGCCGATGGCTTCCGCGAGGCCGATCTTGCTGGCCACCTGGGCAACGGCAACGGCGGTCCGGACCGTCCCACCGCCACCCAGATCGCCAGCGACTCGCCGCGGCCGCAGGACGATGACTACCAGCTCGGTCAGGCCCTGAATCTGCTCAAGGGATTGAACCTCACCCGCGGCCAGTGAAGATGTCAGGCTGGGTAGCAGGGCTGGCGCTGCTGGTGTTGCTCGCCAGCCAGGCGCTGTATGCCAGCGAGCCCGCAGCCACGCCGGACCATGTCCCGCGACCGCGGTTGACCCTGATAATCGACGACCTCGGGCAGAACCCGGCACGCGACCGCCGCGTGCTGCAACTGCCGGGGCCGGTCGCGCTGGCGATCCTTCCCGACACCCGCCATGCAGCCGACCTGGCCGAGCAGGCTCATCGCGCCGGCAAAACGGTCATGCTGCACATGCCGATGGCGCCTGCCCAAGGCCGTTTCACCTGGCATCCCCAACTACCTCATGACGAACTGGCGCGCCGTCTCGACGCAGCGCTTGCGGCGGTACCGCATGCCAGCGGGCTGAACAACCACATGGGCAGCGCCATGACCGATCAGATACAGGCCATGACCTGGCTGATGGGCGAACTGCAGCGCCGCCACCTGTTCTTTCTCGACAGCCGCACCAGCCCGCGCACCGTGGCCGCCGCCAGCGCCCAACGCACGGCACTGGCCAGCCTGTCGCGGGACATCTTTCTCGATGACGATCCCGCACCGTCCGCGGTAGCCGAACGCTTTCACACGGCAGTCGCGCTAGCGCGCAAGCAAGGCTCGGTCGTCATCATCGGTCATCCCCACGAGAGCACGCTGGCCGTGCTCGAACGCGAACTGCCGCGCCTCTCGGCGCAGGGCATCGAATGGGTCGATGTCGGGCAGATGATCGCCACCCGCAGCAACCGCGCGATGGCCGCCCACGGTCGTGGCGGCGTCTACCGCTGAGCTTCAGAGATAGCGGCGCAGCATCGCATCCACCGTGCCGTCGGCACGCATCGCATCCAGCGCCCGCTGCAGACGCTCAACCACCTCGTCCGGTGTCGCCCGGTTGAGCGCGAGGAACAGCCGCGCTTCATTGAAACGCAGCACCGGTTTCAGGCCGGTCACACCTTCCTGCTTGGCCAGGTAGGGCCCGACCGGATCGGCGGTGGCCCAGACGTCGATCTGACCCTTGAGCAGCTTGCCGATGTTCTCCTGATCACGCAGCGAGTTGATCGGCGCCAGGCCCTTGCCCTCCAAGTGCTGGCTGACCGCATCGTTCTTGTAGGCACCGATGCGCAGGTCGTGTGCCTGCTCCAGTCCGGTCAGCCGCAGAGGACTGTCGGCGGGCGCCAGCAGCACCCAGCTGATGCTCGCCAACGGGCCGACCCATTTGAACTGCTGCTCGCGCTCAGCCGTGAAGGTGGTGGAGAACAGCCCCTGATCCGGCTGTTCGAGCACCTGCTTGTAGATGCGATCCCAGGGGAAGCGCAGGGTCAGCTCGTAGCGGATTTCGCGCGGCGGAACATCTCGCGCACGATGTCGGCGTTGATGCCGTGGATGCGCGCGTCGGCGGCGTAGTTCTTGCCGTCCTCGGCCATGTTGAATGGTGGAAAGTTCTCGGTCAGCAGCACGACTCGGTAGTCGTCAGGCAGCGCGGCGTGCGCGTGAGCGCAGAGCAGCAGCAAGACGACGGCAATGATTCGCTTGAACATGGATCGCTCCCTTCTTCTCGATTCCCTGGCCCACCCCTCCGCGAGCCAGAGCCGGGGGCTGTCCAAAGCAAGATGCGAACCAGCGAAGCGCCGCGGCGCCAGCGGCTGAGCGCCCGCTGAATCAGGGAAGCGTGCATGCGCCAGGACGGCGCGAGCAGGAGGATCGTTGCACGCTACTGGCGCACCGCCATCACCGAGAAAGTCGGCGCAGGAGATGCGCCGACTACGGGAAGGCTCAGAGGTAGCGCGCGTTGATCTCGTCGATTACACCTTCGCTGCGCATCTGGTCGAGCGCTTTCTGCAGCTTCTGCACCGTCTCATCGGCGACCTGCTTGTTCAGCGCCAGGTACAGCTCGGCACTGTCGAAACGCAGCACGCGCTTGAGTCCGGTCACGCCGTCCTGGCGGGCGAGGTAGCGGCCAGCGGGATCACCAGTGGCCCACAGGTCGATCTTGCCGTCGATCAGCTTCTTCACGTTTTCCTGATCGCGCAGGGCGAGCTGCGGCTGCAGTCCCTGACCGTCCAGGTGTTCGGCAATGGCATCACCCTTGTAGGCGCCGATGTTGTACTGGCGCGCCTGATCCAGACTGGTCAGGTTGATCGGACTGTCGCCACGAGCCAGCAACACCCAGTCGTCCGGCCCGATCGGACCAACCCACTTGAACAGCTCTTCGCGCTCGGGCAGGCGCGCCGTGACGAAAACCCCGTAGTTCGGCTGCTCCAGCGCCATGCCGTAGATGCGCTCCCAGGGGAAGCGCAGCGTCAAGGTGTAGTCGATGCCGGCACGCTTGAACATCTCGCGCACGATGTCCGCGGCGATCCCGCTGATGTTTTCATCGCGGGCGAAGTTCTTGCCGTCGGCCGCCATGTTGTAAGGCGGAAAGTTCTCCGTCAGCAGATCGATCTTCACCGGTGTCTGCGCATGACCCAGCGTGGCGCCGAACAGCAGTGCCGCAGCGGCGAGGGAAGCGATGGTCTTGAGCATGCGTGAAATCTCCTGATTGTTTGTCCGCAACAGCCGCGGACATGTCCTTATTTCGGCATTAAGCCTTGTTCAGCTGCACGTTGAGATCAACGCATCACGATGCCGCGGGCGGCCAGATAGGCCTTGGCTTCCGGAATCGTGTATTCGCCGAAGTGGAAGATGCTCGCGGCTAGCACCGCATCGGCCTTGCCTTCGAGAATGCCGTCGGCCAGGTGCTGCAGATTGCCGACGCCACCGGAGGCGATCACCGGAATGCACAGCGCTTCGCTGATGGCCCGGGTGACGCCCAGGTCGTAGCCGCTCTTCACGCCGTCCTGATCCATGCTGGTCAGCAGGATTTCGCCGGCGCCGAGGTCTTCCATCTTCTTCGCCCAGGCCACCGCATCCAGGCCGGTGGGCTTGCGCCCGCCATGAGTGAAGATTTCCCAGCGACCCGGCTCGCCCGGCGCGGAGACCTTCTTCGCATCGATGGCGACGACGATGCATTGCGAGCCGAAGCGGTCCGCGGCCTCGCCGACGAAGTCCGGGTTGAACACCGCGGCGGTGTTGATCGAGACCTTGTCCGCGCCGGCATTGAGCAGGTTGCGGATATCCTGCACGCTGCGCACGCCACCGCCCACAGTCAGCGGGATGAACACCTGGCTGGCCATGCGCTCGACGGTGTGCAGGGTGGTGTCACGGTTGTCGACACTGGCGGTGATGTCGAGGAAGGTGATCTCGTCGGCGCCCTGCTCGTCGTAGCGGCGGGCGATTTCCACCGGGTCGCCGGCGTCGCGAATGTTCTCGAACTGGACGCCCTTGACCACGCGGCCGTTGTCCACGTCGAGGCAGGGAATGATGCGTTTGGCCAGGGCCATGGCTTTCTCCGAAAGCGGCTTATTCAAGCCGCAGGCTTCAAGCTGCAGGTAGCGTGTAGGGTGGATCGCGCTTCACCGATCCACCGCAGTTCAGCGAATCACCCGTCCTTGTACTTCAGGTCGCAGAGCGCCTGCGCCTCGGCGACGTCGAGCGTGCCTTCGTAGATCGCCCGGCCGGTGATGGCGCCGACAATGCCCGGCGTGTTGGTGTCGAGCAGCTTCTGGATGTCGCCGATGTTGTGGATGCCGCCGGAGGCGATCACCGGGATGCGGCTGGCGTTGGCCAGCGCCACGGTCGCCTCGACGTTGCAGCCCTGCATCATGCCGTCCTTGGCGATGTCGGTATAGACGATCGCCGCGACGCCATCGGCCTCGAAACGGCGCGCCAGGTCGACGGCCTGCACGCTGGAGACTTCGGCCCAGCCATCGGTGGCGACGAAGCCGTCCTTCGCATCCAGGCCAACGATGACCTTGCCCGGAAAGGCGCGGCAGGCCTCGGTAACGAACTCCGGCTCTTTGACCGCCTTGGTACCGATGATCACGTAGCTGACGCCGGCGCGCACGTAATGCTCGATGGTTTCCAGGGTACGGATGCCGCCACCGATCTGGATCGGCAGGTCCGGGTAGCGCTTGGCGATGGCGGTGACCACCTCGCCGTTGACCGGCTGGCCTTCGAAGGCGCCGTTGAGGTCGACCAGGTGCAGGCGACGGCAGCCGGCCTCGACCCACTTGGCGGCCATGGCCACCGGGTCGTCGGAAAACACCGTGGCATCGTCCATCAGGCCCTGGCGCAGACGCACGCAGGCGCCGTCCTTGAGATCGATAGCGGGGATAATCAGCATGGCTTGAACCTGTTCAAATCAAGTGTCGGTTAAGGGTCAGCTCTTCTCGAGCGCCCACAAGTCGCTTTCGATGCTTTCGAACCTTTCTTTCAGGTGGCTCTGCACGTCGAAGATCGCCTTGTTGTAATACAGCGGCGCGATTTCCCGGGCGAACAGATCGAGCACTTCCTGCGCCTCGAACGAGCCCAGCTCGAGTTCGAAGCGCTCTTCCAGAAAGCGCTTGATGACCTGTTGCGCTGCCTGCTCCTGAGCAGGATCCAGCGTCAGGACCGGCGGCTTGAGCTTGGCCCGGCTCATTTACCAGCGACCATCCCAGGCGGCGAAGTTCTGCAGCAGCTGCAGGCCGTGGGTGTGGCTCTTCTCCGGGTGGAACTGCACCGCGAAGCGCGAGCCATCGGCCAGCGCGGCGGCGAAGTCGTTGCCGTAATGGCCGCGACCGACCACCTGGCGCGGATTGCCGGCCTCGATGTAGTAGCTGTGCACGAAATAGAAGCGCCCATTGTCCGGAATCGCGTGCCAGAGCGGGTGGTCGACCACCTGCTTGACCTCGTTCCAGCCCATGTGCGGCACCTTCAGGTGCTCGCCGTCCTCGTGCAGGTCCTTGCCGAAGAAGCGCACCTGACCGGGGAACAGGCCGATGCAATCGACACCATCGTTCTCCTCGCTGCGCTCCATCAGCGCCTGCATGCCGACACAGATGCCGAGAAATGGGCGGTCCTGGCTGACTTCACGGACCAGTTCGTCGAAGCCCAGCCGGCGGATCTCGGCCATGCAGTCGCGAATCGCGCCGACGCCGGGAAACACCACGCGGTCGGCCTCACGGATGACCTGCGCATCGCTGGTGATCAGCACGCGGCCAGCGCCGACGTGTTCCAGCGCCTTGGCCACCGAGTGCAGGTTGCCCATGCCGTAGTCGATGACGGCGACGGTCTGCATTACAGGCACCCTTTGGTCGACGGCATCTGCCCGGCCATGCGCGGATCGAGCTCGACGGCCATGCGCAGCGCGCGGCCGAAGGCCTTGAACACGGTTTCGATCTGGTGGTGGGTGTTGATGCCGCGCAGGTTGTCGATGTGCAGGGTGACCAGGGCGTGATTGACGAAGCCCTGGAAGAATTCCTGGAACAGGTCGACGTCGAACTTGCCGACCACCGCGCGGGTGTAGGGCACGTTCATGGTCAGCCCCGGGCGCCCGGAGAAGTCGATCACCACGCGCGACAGCGCCTCGTCCAGCGGTACGTAGGAATGCCCGTAGCGGGTCATGCCCTTCTTGTCGCCGATAGCCTTGGCGAAGGCCTGGCCGAGGGTGATGCCGACGTCCTCGACGGTGTGGTGGTCATCGATGTGCAGGTCGCCGTTGCACTCGATATCCAGGTCGATCAGCCCGTGACGGGCGATCTGGTCGAGCATGTGCTCCAGGAAGGGCACGCCGATGGCGAAGCGCGCCTTGCCGGTGCCATCCAGATTGATGGTGACCTTGACCTGGGTTTCCAGGGTGTTGCGCTCTACGTAAGCCGTACGTTCGGACATCAACAGCTCCGCTGATCGTGGGCGAAAAGGGGCACATTATAGGCGCAAACGCCGCAGCACGGATACGCGCCGGGTTTACTGGACTGCATCTTGCAGGAACCTGCGCGACAACCCGCGGAGGTGCCGCCCATGCACGGACGGAAAATGCCTGCGACCCTGCGCTTCATGCTGGCGTCCCGGCGCAGCGAACTGCTCGGCCTGGAAGACCTGGCGCGCACCTGCGAACTGGTCACCCGTATCAGCCAGCTGGTGCACGCGCTGCAGAAAGAGCGCGGCTACTCGAACATCTACCTCAGCGGCAACGCCGCCCATCAGCGCCAGCAGCTGGACGTGCTCAGCCTGGAAGCCGAGGCGCTGGAGCGCGGGGTGCGCCTGGATCTGGATCGCATCGACCTGGATGCCGTCAGCACTGCGGACAAAACCCGGCTGTTCACCCGCATCGCCTATGCCCTGCACAGTCTCGACGAGCTGCCGGCTCTGCGCCGGCGCATCCGCGAGCACGCCATCAGCATGCAGGACGCCACGGCAACACTGGTGCGGCTGATCGGCGGGCTGCTGGCAGTGGTGTTCGAAGCGGCCGACACCGCCGCCGACCCGGACATCACCCGCTGCCTGGTGGCGCTGTTCAATTTCATGCAGGGCAAGGAACTGGCCGGCCAGGAGCGCGCGCTCGGGGTCGTCGGCTTCGCCAGCGGCTATTTCCGCGCGGACATGCTGGAGCGCCTGGAGCATCTGCTCGAAGGCCAGGAGCGCTGCTTCGCCACCTTCAGCCGCTTCGCCAGCCCGGCAGCGCAGGCGCTATGGCAAGCGTTGTGCGCCAGCGAGACGAACATCAACGCCTGCCGCCTGCGTGACATCGCCCGCCGTACCAGCCCCGGCGCGGCGGTCGAACCGCAGCTGTGCGAGCTCTGGTTCGAGCTGCACACGCACCGCATCGACGCAATGAAGCAGGTCGAGACGCGCCTGGAGCAGGATCTGTTGCAACAGTGCCGGTACAGCATCGAGCGTATCCGCAAGGACCTGCAGAGCCATCGCAAGCTGCTCGACGGCATCGCCGACATGCACGCCGCCGCCGAGCAGGCCAAGCTGTTCAGTGTGCAGGCCAGCGATCTGGACGCGCCACCGCCGGACGGCATGACCGCGATGGTGGCGCGCTCGACCCTGGAACTCTTGCTAACCCAGAGCGTGCGCCTGCAGGGTCTCAATGAAGAATTGCGCGAGGCGCGTCAGGCGCTGGACGAACGCAAACAGGTGGAGCGGGCCAAGCAGCAGCTGATGCGCCAGCAGGGCTTCTCCGAAGGCGAGGCCTACGGCTGGCTGCGTCAGGCGGCAATGAATCAGGGCCTGCGCCTGGAGGAGGTCGCCCAGCGCCTGCTGGCACTGGCACAGCCCGCCGAGCGCGCCCCGGCCCGCACTCTGGGCCAGCGCTCCAAGCACTGAAAACAGGCACGCCGCACCATCAGCACAGCATGCCTGCCCCGCGGATGTGCATGCGCCGCCAGTCCCGCAGGATCGCCAAGCGCAATTCATCTCGAGCAAGCCAATCACGGAACTGGTCGCGCTCTGTTTGCGCCCCGCCGCAAGTGCTTGATTCGATGGAAACCTCCCGGCGATTCGATGCCGCGGCAGCACCCGTTCCGCGCCGCCTGAGCAGTTCTGGCACAGCTTTCGCAAAGCTCAGGCAAGGCCGGATCCTTCGGCTTTCACAACTCCTCATTAGGACAACGGTGTCCACGCTCTCCGGCTCCAGCCGGGCGGTGTGGCGCCGTTTTTTTTCGCCCAAAGGAAAACCCGACCATGACCGACAAGCCGAACAACGACCAGCCCAGCAGCGTAACGCTGGCCTCGCGCCGCAGCTTTCTCAAGCACTCGATCATTGCCGCCAGCGGCGTCGCCCTGTTCGGCGGCATGTCCCTGGGCATGCGTTCGGCCGCCTGGGCGGCGGGCGGGGATGTGGAGACCAGCAAGGCCAAGCTCGGCTTTATCGCCCTGACCGACGCCGCGCCGCTGTTCGTCGCCGCCGAGAAGGGCTTCTTCGCCAAATACGGGATGACCGAAGTCGAGGTGCTCAAGCAGTCCTCCTGGGGCACCACTCGCGACAATCTGGTGCTCGGCTCGGCGAAGAATGGCATCGACGGCGCGCATATCCTCACGCCCATGCCGTACCTGATCAGCGCTGGCATCGTCACGCCGAACAGCCAGCCGGTGCCCATGTCGATCCTGGCGCGGCTCAACCTGTCCGGCCAGTGCATTTCGGTCGGCGAGGAATATCGCGACCTGAAGATCGGCCTCGACAGCACCCCGTTCAAGGCCGCGCTGGAAGCGAAGAAGGCCAGCGGCAAAAAAGTCAGTGCGGCGATGACCTTCCCCGGCGGCACCCATGATCTGTGGATGCGCTACTGGCTGGCGGCCGGCGGCATCGACCCGAATGCCGATATCAACACCATCGTCGTGCCGCCGGCGCAGATGGTCGCCAACATGAAGGTCGGCAGCATGGACACCTTCTGTGTCTGCGAGCCTTGGAACGCCCAGCTGATCAACCAGAAGATCGGCTACACCGCCAACACCACCGGCGAGCTGTGGCACAACCACCCGGAAAAGGCCTTCTCCCTGCGCAGCGACTACGTGGCCGCCAATCCCAACGCAGCCAAGGCGCTGACCATGGCGATCATGGAAGCCCAGCAGTTCTGCGAGAAGCCGGAGAACAAGGAGGAAGTGGCAAAGATCTGCTCGCAGCGCAAGTGGATCGGCGCGCCCTACAAGGACATCGTCGACCGCATGAAGGGCAACTTCGCCTACGGCACCGGCAAGGTCATCGAGAACCATCCCGAGCAGATGCGCTACTGGGACGACCACGCCTCCTACCCCTTCCAGAGCCACGACCTCTGGTTCCTCACCGAGAACAAGCGCTGGGGCTACCTGCCGGCCGACTTCGACAGCCAGGCGCTGATCGCCAAGGTCAACCGCGAGGACATCTGGCGCGCCGCCGCTGGCGAACTGAACCTGCCCGCCGAGCTGATCCCGGCCTCCACCTCCCGCGGCGTGGAGAAGTTCTTCGACGGCAAGGTGTTCGACCCCGAGAACCCGCAAGCCTATCTGGACAGCCTGACCATCAAGGCCATGGCCTGATAACCGCAACCCGCGAGGAAAAGCCCATGAATGCCAACGTCAAACTGCAGCCCGCCAGCGCCGAGCCGGTGTCCATCGCCCGCCCTTCCCGGCTCGCCGCACTGGCTCGGCGCAGCGGCCGCTACGCTGTGCAGCAGCTGGTGCCGCCGCTGGTGATCCTGCTGCTGCTCGGCTTGATCTGGGAGATGCTCTGCTCCGGCGCCGATGCCGCGCTGCCGCCGCCCTCGCAGGTGGTCGCGGAAACCTGGGAGCTGATCATCGATCCGTTCTACGACAACGGCGGCAATGACGTGGGCCTGGCCTGGCAGCTGCTGGCGAGCCTGCAGCGGGTTGCGGTGGGTTATATGCTGGCGGTGGTCGCCGGGGTCGGCCTCGGCGTGCTGATCGGCCAGTCGGACTGGGCCATGCGCGGCCTCGATCCGATCTTCCAGGTGCTGCGCACCGTGCCACCACTGGCCTGGCTGCCGCTATCGCTGGCGGGCTTCCAGGACAGCCACCCCTCGGCGCTGTTCGTCATCTTCATCACCGCGATCTGGCCGATCATCATCAATACCGCAGTGGGCATCCGCAACATCCCGCAGGACTACCGCAACGTCGCCCAGGTGCTGCAGCTCAACGGCTTCGAGTACTTCAAGACCATCATGCTGCCGGCCGCCGCGCCGTACATCTTCACCGGCCTGCGCATCGGCGTCGGCCTGTCGTGGCTGGCGATCATCGCCGCGGAAATGCTCATCGGCGGCGTCGGTATCGGCTTCTTCATCTGGGATGCGTGGAACGCATCGCGCATCAGCGACATCATCCTCGCGCTCGTCTACATCGGCGTGGTCGGCTTCGTGCTCGATCGCCTGGTGGCCTTCGTCGGCCAGCGCATCACCCGCGGCATTCCGGCCAACTGAGGAGCAACGCCATGAGCTATCTCTCCATCGAACACCTGGACAAGAGTTTCGTGCGCGGCAACCTTGCCTCGCAGGTGCTCAAGGACATCAACCTGAACATCGCCAAGGGCGAGTTCATCTCCATCATCGGTCACTCCGGTTGCGGCAAGTCGACGGTGCTGAACATCGTCGCCGGGCTGCTCGACCCCAGCCTCGGCGGCGTGATCCTCGACGGCAAGGAGGTCCGCGGCCCAGGCCCAGACCGCAGCATGGTGTTCCAGAACCACTCGCTGCTGCCCTGGCTGACGGTCTACGAGAACGTCGAAGTGGCAGTGAACAAGCTGTTCAAGCGCAGCATGAACAAGCGCGAACGGCGCGAGTGGATCGAGCACAACCTGGCGCTGGTGAACATGGGCCACGCACTGAACAAGTATCCGCAGGAAATCTCCGGCGGCATGAAGCAGCGCGTCGGCATCGCCCGCGCGCTCGCAATGAAGCCCAAGGTGCTGCTGCTCGACGAGCCCTTCGGCGCCCTCGATGCACTGACCCGCGCGCACCTGCAGGACGAGGTGATGAAGATCCAGAAGGACCTGGGCAACACCATGATGATGATCACCCACGACGTCGACGAGGCCGTGCTGCTCTCCGACCGCATCGTGATGATGACCAACGGCCCTTCGGCGACCATCGGCGAAATCCTCGAGGTGAAACTGCCGCGCCCGCGCGATCGCATCGCCCTGGCCGACGACCCCGAGTACAACCACTACCGCCGTGCGGTGCTGAGCTTCCTTCACGAGCGGCATCGCCTGCACTGAGCGAACGCGCCAACCGCCGCCGTCTCGTGCGCTGGCGGCGGTTCGGCGTATCCTTGCCGGCACTTCTGCTCAGCCGTCGCAAGGTCGCCATGCCCGTCTACGTCGAATCCGTCACCCAGCCCAGCCCGCAGGATTTAACCGATCTGGCGAAAATCTACGCCGACGCCCCCGAGTGGCTGCTGACGCCCTATGCCAGCGCCGAAGCGCTGATTGAGGCGGCGCTGGCCGATGGCAGCCTGATCGCAGGCCGCTTCAATGACCGTCTGCTCGGCGCCGCCCTGCTGAGGCGCGGCGACGAAGCCTGGCGCCTGTCACACCTGTGCGTACGCAAGATCACCCGCAAGCGCGGCGTCGGCCGCCGCCTGCTGGAAGAAACCCAACGGCTGGCCAGTGAAGCCGGCAAGCCGTTGCGCCTTGCCGCACCCGCCGGTCATCTGGAAGCCAGCGCCCTGGCCGCGCGAACGCATCTGCCGCTGGATTCGCTCTAAGTCGCCCACGCGATATCCGCTGCGCCCTGCCTGATCCGCCGACGGGGGGCGCTTGCCGCCCCGCCGCGGCCATCTGTGGAACCCGCACCCGCAACGGCACTCCAACGCCGACCGCGTTCCCGACAAGTGCAGGCACGGGGCTATACTCGGCACTTTTCAGATCGTTCATCTACAAGGACTCGTCCATGAAATCGCTCGGCAAAATCCTGGGTCTGGTCTTTCTCGGGCTGTTGCTGATCGTCGTGGCGGCGGGCTTCGCCCTGACCCACCTATTCGATCCCAACGACTACAAGGACGAGATCCGCGACCTGGCACGCAGCAAGGCCGGCCTCGAACTGGACATCAAAGGCGACATCGGCTGGAGCCTGTTCCCCTGGCTCGGCCTGGAGCTGCACGAGACCACCCTGGCCAGCGCACAGACACCCGAGCAGCCGTTCGCCGACCTGCGCATGCTCGGCCTGTCGGTGCGGGTAATGCCGCTGCTGAGCCGCGAAGTGCAGATGAGCGACATCACCGTCAACGGCCTCAACCTGACGCTGAGCCGTGACGAACAGGGCCGCGGCAATTGGGAGGGCGTCGGCCAGCCGGCCAGGCAGGCCGAACAACCCGCGCCAGCCGCCGAGGCCAGCGAACCACCGGCCGAACCGGATGCAGCCCCCGCCTCGCGCAGCAAGCCACTGACCCTGGACATCGACAGTCTGACCGTCAGCGATGCCCGCGTTACCTACAGCGACGCCAAGACCGGCCAGCAGTACAGCGCCGAAAGCATCGAGCTCACGACCGGCGCGATCCGCGAAGGCAGCCCGATCCCGCTCAAGCTCAACGCCTTCTTCGGCAGCAACAAGCCGGTGATGCGCGCGCGCACCGAACTGCAGGGCGCGCTGCGTTTCGACAACCAGCTCAAGCGCTACCAGTTCGAAGACATGCGCCTGTCCGGCGAGGCTTCCGGCGAGCCGCTGCAAGGGCAGACACTGACCTTCAGCGCTCAGGGCCAGCTGCTGGTCGATCTCGCCGCGCAGATCGCCGAATGGAACAGCCTCAAGTTCACCGCCAACCAGCTGCGCGGGCTGGGCGAGCTGAAGGCACGCGATCTGGACAAGGAACCGAAGATCAGCGGCGCCCTGACCGTCGCGCAGTTCAACCTGCGTGAGTTCCTCCAGGGCACCGGCCAGCAGCTGCCGGCCATGGCTGACGCTGCCGCACTGAGCAAGGCCGAACTGGTCAGTCGTCTGAGCGGTACGCCGAACAGCCTGGCGCTGGAAGAGCTGACCCTGAAACTCGACGACAGCACCTTCACCGGCCGCCTCGCCATCAGCGACTTCACCCGCCAGGCGCTACGCGTCGACCTCAAGGGCGACCGCTTCGATCTGGACCGCTACCTACCGCCGCCGAGCAAGGAGCAGGCGGCCGAGGCAGCGCGCAAGAGCGAGGTCAAGAGCACCCAGGCCAGCGCGATCGGCAGCGGCACCACACCATTGCCCAACGCGCCGACCCAACAGGCCTGGAGCGAGGCCTCAGTGTTGCCGGTGGATCAGCTGCGCAAGCTCGACACCGAGATCAACCTGGCCATCGGCAGCCTGACCGCAATGAAGATCCCGCTGGACGGCTTCAACCTCAAGGCTCGTACCCGCAACGGCCTGCTGACCCTGCAGGAAGTGCGCGGCGGACTGTATGGCGGCCGCCTGGACGGCTCGGCCAGCCTTGACGTGCGCCCGGCACTGCCATTGCTGACCGTGCAGAACCGTTTTAACGGCGTACCGGTCGAGCGCCTGCTGGAAAGCCAGGGCGAGGACGTGGTGGTCAAGGGGCTACTCAACCTGGATGCCGACCTGCGCACCCAGGGCAACAGCGAGAAGGCCTGGATCGACAACCTCAACGGCAAGGTCGGCTTCATCATCGACAACGGCGTGCTGGTCGATGCCAACCTCGAGCAGCAGCTGTGCCGCGCCATCGCCACGCTCAATCGCAAGCCGCTCGCCAGCGACCCACGCAGCAAGGACACGCCGTTCCGCGAACTCAAAGGCAACCTGACGCTGCGCAACGGCGTGGCCAGCAACCCCGACCTCAAGGCCAGCATTCCTGGGCTCACCGTCAACGGCAACGGCGACGTCGATCTTCGCGTACTGGGCATGGACTACCGCGTCGGCATCGTCATCGAAGGCGACAAGGGCGCCATGCCGGACCCGGCCTGCCAGGTCAACGAGCGCTACGTCGGCATCGAATGGCCGCTGCTCTGCCGCGGCCCGCTGGAGCTGGGCGCCAAGGCCTGCCGCTTCGACAACGACGCGCTGGGCAAGGTCGCAGCGCGGCTGGCCGGCGAGAAGCTCAACGAAAAGATCGAAGAGAAGCTCGGCGACAAGGTCAGCCCCGAGCTCAAGGACGCCCTCAAAGGCCTGTTCAAGCGATGAGCCCGGAGCAGTTCGGCGCGGCGGTCCTCGACTGGTTCGACCGCCACGGCCGCAAGGATCTGCCCTGGCAGCAGAACATCACGCCGTACCGGGTGTGGGTGTCGGAGATCATGCTGCAGCAGACCCAGGTCAGCACCGTGCTCGGTTACTTCGACCGCTTCATGGAGGCGCTGCCCAGCGTCGAGGCGCTCGCCGCCGCCGAGGAAGATGAGGTGCTGCACCTGTGGGCCGGCCTCGGCTACTACAGTCGCGCACGCAATCTGCACAAGACCGCGAAACTCATCGTGGCCGAATATGGCGGCGTGTTTCCGGCGGATGTCGACCAGCTCGCCGAATTACCGGGCATCGGCCGCTCCACGGCCGGCGCCATCGCCAGCATCAGCCTGGGCCTGCGCGCGCCGATCCTCGACGGCAACGTCAAGCGCGTGCTGGCCCGCTACGTGGCGCAGGACGGTTATCCCGGCGAGCCGAAGGTGGCCCGCCAGCTGTGGGAGGTGGCCGAACGTTTCACCCCGCAGCAGCGCGTCAACCATTACACCCAGGCGATGATGGATCTCGGCGCCACGCTGTGCACCCGCAGCCGCCCGAGCTGCCTGCTCTGTCCACTCAAGGACGGCTGCCGCGCCCATCTGCTCGGGCGCGAAACCGACTTCCCAGTGCCCAAGCCACGTAAGGCGCTGCCGCAGAAACGCACACTGATGCCGCTGCTGGCCAATCGCGACGGCGCCATCCTGCTCTATCGGCGCCCGTCGACGGGCCTGTGGGGCGGGCTCTGGAGCCTGCCGGAACTGGACGACCTCGCCGCCCTCGACCCACTCGCCGCGCGGCATGCGCTGCAGCTCGAGGAGCGCCGCGAACTGCCCGGCCTGACCCACACCTTCAGCCATTTCCAGCTGGCAATCGAACCCTGGCTGATCAGGGTCAAGTCCGCGCCCGACGCCGTGGCCGAGGCCGACTGGCTCTGGTATAACCTCGCCACCCCGCCGCGCCTCGGCCTTGCCGCGCCAGTAAAGACACTGCTCAAGCGCGCCGCCGCTGAATTGAATGCAGGAGAAACCTCATGACCCGCACCGTGAACTGCCGCAAGTACAACGAAGAACTCCCCGGCCTCGAGCGCCCGCCGTTTCCAGGCCAGAAAGGCGAGGACATCTACAACAACATCTCCAAGCAGGCCTGGGACGACTGGCAGAAGCACCAGACCATGCTGATCAACGAGCGCCGGCTGAACATGATGAACGCCGAAGACCGCAAGTTCCTTCAGGGCGAGATGGACAAGTTCTTCTCCGGCGAAGATTACGCCAAGGCCGAAGGCTACGTGCCGCCGAGCGAATGACCGTCGGCTGCGCTAAGCGCCCGTCCGGATTAAATATTTTTCCGGACCACGCTTGACAGGCAAAAGCCAAATCCGTCTAATAGCGCCCCGTTGCCCAGGTAGCTCAGTCGGTAGAGCAGGGGATTGAAAATCCCCGTGTCGGCGGTTCGATTCCGTCCCTGGGCACCACTAATACCGAAAAACCCCAAGCGAAATTAACCTCCTTGGGGTTTTTTATTGCCTGCGATTTGTGCCAGCGGCCCGCTATGATCCAGCCGGCACTTCACGGAATAGCTGCCCGCCATGTTTGAACAGGCCTTCAAGAACATCGACGACATCCTGCACAAGGATGCCGGCTGTACCAGCGAGCTCGACTACACCGAGCAAACCTCCTGGCTGCTTTTTCTCAAGTACCTCGACGCGCTGGAGCAGGAAAAAGCCGTGGAGGCACAGCTTGAGGGCAAGTATTACCTGTACATACTCGACCCGGAATACCGTTGGGAGCGCTGGGCGGCGCCCAAGACCGCGAATGGCCAGATCGACCACAACAGCGCACTGACCGGTGATGACCTCAAGGATTTCGTTAATACCAAGCTGTTTCCCTACCTGCATGGCTTCAAGCAGAAGGCCGAAGGTCCGGACACCATCCAGTACAAGATCGGCGAGATATTCGGCGAGCTGAAAAACCGCATTCAAAGCGGTTACAACCTGCGCGAAGTGCTGGAGATCGTCGATGGCCTGCGCTTTGGCTCGCAGACCGAGAAACACGAGCTCTCGCACCTCTATGAAGTCAAGATCAGAAACATGGGCAACGCCGGGCGCAACGGCGGCGAGTACTACACCCCGCGCCCGCTGATCCGCGCCATGATCAAGGTGGTCAATCCGCAAATCGGCCAACGCATTTACGACGGCGCGGTCGGATCGGCAGGCTTTCTCTGCGAAGCCTTCGATTACCTCAGCAGCCAGCCGAACCTGACCACCCGCCAGCAGGAAACCCTGCAAAAGCACACCTTCTACGGCAAGGAGAAAAAGAGCCTCGCCTACGTCATCGCCATCATGAACATGATCCTGCATGGCATCGAAGCGCCGAACATCATCCACACCAATACCTTGACGGAAAACCTCAGCGACATTCAGGACAAGGACCGTTTCGACATCGTGCTGGCCAACCCGCCGTTCGGCGGCAAGGAACGCAAGGAAGTCCAGCAGAACTTCCCGATCAAGACCGGCGAAACCGCATTCCTGTTTCTCCAGCACTTCATCAAAATCCTCAGGGCCGGCGGCCACGGCGCGGTGGTCATCAAGAACACTTTCCTCAGCAACAGCGACAACGCTTCGGTTAGCTTGCGCAAACTGCTGCTGGAAAGCTGCAACCTGCATACCGTGCTCGACTGCCCGAGCGGCACCTTCCAGGGCGCAGGCGTCAAGACCGTGGTGCTGTTCTTTACCAAGGGCGCGCCGACGCGCAAGGTCTGGTACTACCAGCTCGACCCCGGCCGCAATATGGGCAAGACCAACCCGCTGGCGGACACTGACCTGGCTGAGTTTATAGAGCTGCAAAAGACCTTTGCCGATTCGCCGAAGAGCTGGAGTGTCAATGCGACCGACATTGATCAGGCGAGCTACGACCTGTCGGTGAAAAATCCCAATGGCGCTCAAGACGCAGCCTTCCGCAGTCCTCAGGAAATCCTGGGCGAGATTGCGGCACTGGATGCAGAGAGCGCGCAAGTGCTGGCGGTTATCAGGGGGCTGCTGTGAAAGCAGTTTGGCAAACTACCCGATTGGCCGAAGTCTGCCAGACAGCGTCCGGCGGTACTCCGCTGAAGTCTAATAAGGACTTTTACGAAGGAGGAAAAGTCCCTTGGCTTCAGAGTGGCGAAGTAAGTCAGCGCGAAATTTCAGCGGCAAAAACCTTTATTACAGAGCTCGGATTAAAAAGATCATCGGCCAAATTATTTCCGGCCAACACAGTCTTGGTCGCCATGTACGGGGCTACAGCTGGACAAGTGGGCATATTGCGCTTTGAATCCGCGACAAATCAGGCGGTATGCGGGATTCTTCCTAACAAAACGTTTATCCCTGAATTTCTTTACTACCTGTTGCTGTCACGAAAGAGTGAATTGGTGGCCCAAGCAGTCGGAAACGCTCAGCCTAATATTTCACAGCAAAAAATCCGGGACATGTATGTCCCTCTCGTGACAATTCCCGAGCAGCGCCGCATCGTCTCCACCCTTGCCCAAGCCTTTGGCAAGATTGCCAAGGCCCGCGCCAACGCCAAAAAGAACCTGCAAAACTCCCGTGAGGTTTTCGAAAGCTATTTGAATTCGCTTTTCATACGAAAGGGAGAGGGTTGGCTGGAGAAACCGTTAAATGAGCTGTGCGAGTTTAAACATGGTTTTGCATTCAAAAGTGAATACTTTTCGACCAAGGGCGACTACATACTGCTAAGCCCTGGCAATTTTCATGAGCGCGGCGGATACAAGGATCGGGGCGGAAAGCAAAAATATTACGAAGGCGCTATACCTGCCGGTTACATACTTGCTGAGGGCGATTTGCTGATCGCTATGACTGAGCAGGCTGCAGGATTACTCGGCAGCCCGATACTGGTGCCCAAGGTTGGTAGATTTCTACATAACCAGCGTTTAGGGTTAGTCGCAGCGAAGAATGGAGCGCCTTGGTGCAATGAGTTTTTTTTTCACGTTTTCAATACGCAGCGAGTTAGGAAAGAAATACACGACAGCGCGTCTGGTGTAAAAGTACGCCACACATCACCCAGCAAGATGGGTGATGTTGTCGTGCCGTTTCCCGCAAACACAGCCGAGCAGTTGGCAATAGTCCAAAAGATCAATGCTCTCGCGAAAGAAACCCAACGCCTCGAATCCATCTACCAACGAAAAATCGTTGCCCTCGACGAACTGAAGCAATCCCTGCTACACCAAGCCTTCAGCGGCCAGCTTTAACTGCATCGACGCAAGGCGCACACGATGGATAACGCTCAGCAGGAACTGGTGATCTTTCAGGAAGCGGGCCAGCCGGTCGAGGTTCGGCTGGATGCCGGGCGCGATACGGTATGGATGACTCAGCGACAGATGGCGGAGCTGTTCGAAACCTCGAACGACAACATCAGCCTGCACCTGAAGAATATCTTTGCCGATGGCGAATTGGTCGAGGCGGCAACTACCGAGGATTCCTCGGTAGTTCGCCAGGAAGGCAAGCGGCAGGTCAGCCGCGTGGTGAAACACTACAACCTCGACGCCATTATCTCGGTGGGCTATCGGGTCAGTTCCAAGCGCGCCGTGTCGTTCCGCCAATGGGCCACACGCTTGCTGCGCGAACACCTTACCCAGGGCTACACCCTCAATCGCCAACGCTTCGAGGCCAATGCCCTGGAGCTGGAAGCCGCACTGCAGCTGGTGAGAAAGGCGGCGCAAAGCCCTGAGTTACTCAGCGACACCGGCCGAGGGCTGGTGGATATCGTTACCCGTTATGCGCAGACCTTCCTCTTGCTTCAGCGGTATGACGAAGGCCTGCTGGCCGACCCGCCCACCATCGCCGGCGGCGCGCTGCCTACGCTGGACGAAGCCCGCCAGGCGCTGGCTCGCCTGAAAGCCGAGTTGATGGCTCGCGGCGAAGCCACCGAGCTATTCGCTCTGGAACGCGGCGACGGGCTGGCGGGCCTACTGGGCAATCTGGATCAGACGGTGTTCGGCGAGCCGGCCTACCCCAGCGTGGAGGCCAAGGCTGCGCATCTGCTGTACTTCGTGATCAAGAATCACCCGTTCGCCGACGGCAACAAGCGCAGCGGTGCGTTTCTGTTCGTGGACTTTCTCAACCGCAATGGTCGCTTGCTGGACGCTACCAACCAGCCAGTGATCAACGATATCGGCCTTGCCGCCCTCGCTTTGCTCGTAGCGGAGTCAGACCCGGCGCAGAAAGACACGCTGATTCGCCTGATCATGAACATGCTCGCAGGTTGATTCCGCCTTCTAAACCCACGCCGCCGAGGGTTATGCTCCGGGCATGATGCCAAAGGGATATTGCCGTGAACGAAGCTGAAACCCGCGCCGAACATATCGACCCCGCCTTGCGTGAAGCCGGCTGGGGCGTGGTCGATGGCAGCCGCGTACTACGCGAGTTTCAAATCACTCATGGCCGCATCCAAGGTGCGGGGCAACGCGGCAAGGCGGAGATCGCCGATTACGTATTGGTATACCGCAACACTCAGCTGGCCGTGATCGAGGCGAAAGCCTGGGACAAGCACTACACCGAGGGTGCAGGCCAGGCCAAAAGCTATGCAAAGAAGCTGGCGATCCGCTTCACCTACGCAACCAATGGCCAGCGTATCTACGCTATCGACATGCTCACTGGCGCAGAAGGCGACTTGCTCAGCTTCCCCACGCCGGAAGAACTGTGGAACCTGACCTTCGCCGAGCACAATGAATGGCGCGAGCGCTTCGCCGCCATTCCGTTCGAAGACAAGGGAGGCACCTGGGGTGCGCGCTACTATCAGGACATTGCGATCAAGCGGGTGCTGGAAGCAATCGCAGCGCAGCAGTCGCGAATTCTGCTGACGCTGGCGACCGGCACAGGCAAGACATTTATCGCCTTTCAGCTGGCCTGGAAGCTGTTCAAAAGTCGCTGGAACCTCAAGCGCGACGCCCAGCGTCAGCCACGCATTCTGTTCCTGGCGGACCGCAACATCCTTGCGGATCAGGCTTACAACTCGTTTTCGGCCTTCAGCGAAGACGCGCTGGTGCGCATCGCCCCGGACGAAATTCGCAAAAAGGGCAAGGTGCCGAAGAACGGCAGCATCTTTTTCACCATTTTCCAGACCTTCATGAGCGGGCCGAACGGCACGCCTTACTTTGGCGAGTACCCGGCGGATTTCTTCGATTTCATCATCATCGATGAATGCCACCGTGGCGGCGCCAACGACGAGGGCAACTGGCGCGGCATCCTTGAGTATTTCACCCCAGCGGTGCAGCTCGGTCTGACTGCCACGCCCAAGCGCAAGGACAATGTCGACACCTATGCCTACTTCGGCGAGCCGGTGTATGTGTATTCGCTGAAGGAAGGCATCAACGACGGTTTCCTCACGCCGTTCAAGGTCAAGCAGATCGCTACAACGCTTGATGAGTACGTGCATGTGCCAGGTGACGGAATAGTCATCAAAGGCGAGGTTGAGGCGGGACGGCGCTATCTCGAGGCGGACTTCAATCGAGTCATCAAGATCCCGGAGCGGGAGGCCTATCGGGTCAAACTGTTCATGGAGCAGATCGCGCCAAACGAGAAGACGCTGGTGTTCTGCGCCACCCAACAGCATGCGCTGGAAGTACGTGACCTGATCAACCAGATGAAGCGCAGCAGCGAGCCGGACTACTGTGTGCGGGTGACCGCCGATGATGGTGCGCGGGGGGAAGAACACCTGCGGCATTTCCAGGACAACGAGAAGACCATACCGACCGTTCTCACTACCTCGCAGAAGCTCTCCACCGGCGTGGATGCGCGTAACGTCCGCAATATTGTGCTGATGCGGCCGGTGACCAACATGATCGAGTTCAAGCAGATCATCGGTCGTGGTACGCGCTTATTCGACGGCAAGGATTACTTCACGATCTATGACTTCGTGAAAGCTCATCACCTATTCAGCGATCCCGAATGGGATGGCGAACCGATAGAGCCTACCGTGACCGGAGGCGTCGCCACCGGAGAGGACAGAGGCGGCTATGAAAACGAACCCAGGCCGCCCAAGCCACCGCGCGATCCACGCCCGGACGTGATCGAGGTCAGACTCAGCAACGGCTCGGTGCGCCGCATCAAGAGCATGATGGCGACGCTGTACCTCGGCGCCGATGGCAAACCGATGTCTGCTGCGCAGTTCCTGGAAAGCCTGTTCGGTAATCTGCCGGAATTTTTTAAAGATGAGGACCAGCTACGCGGGCTTTGGAGCGCCCCGGATACTCGCACTTCGCTCCTACAGGGCCTGGCTGAACGTGGCTTTAGCAACGAGGTACTGCACGAAATGCAGCGCATCATCGACGCCGAGCATAGTGACCTGTTCGATGTGCTGACGTACGTCGCCTTCTCCATCGAACCGCAGACTCGAGAAGAGCGCGCCAGCAGAGCTCGCAGCACGCTGCATGGGCAATTCACTGACAAGCAAGAAGCCTTTCTTGACTTCGTGCTGTCGCAATACGTGAAGGAGGGTGTGGAGGAATTGGGGCCGGAAAAGCTCTCCCCTTTGCTGAAGCTTCGCTACAAGAATGCGATTAACGATGCAGTTGCAGATCTGGGTAGGCCGGAACTGATCAAGAGTCTGTTTTTCGGCTTCCAGAAGCATCTTTATGATGGTGCGCAAGGGAGCAGTGCCCAAACTTAGCGACGCATCAACGTGATATTCCTCTGCGCTCTCGGCGAGCTGGCAAGCCTCAACGGGGCCACTGCAGAAGTGTCCCTCGGCGAATCGCCGCACGTGCCACGCATGCCCGGCCAGGCCTTATCACTTCATCGCTCCGACTTCATTCTGCGCTAGGCTGCTGCTAACTGGGCGGGCCAGAGCCGGATGTTGCCCGGCCGCGTGAACTGCCAAGGAATGCCGCACAGCGCAAGGAGCCGAACGGTGCACAGGATTCTCTCGATTCTGCTGATATGGCTGTTGTCGAACGCCGCCCCGGCCGGCGCGGCGCAGTGGCGTTTCGTGACCGAAGACTTCCCGCCGTTCACCTATCCGGCTGACGCCCCGGCCAGCGAAACCGCAGGCGTTGGTGCGGCCGGCCCGTTTGTAGAGGTGGTACATGCGATCTGCGCACGCTTGCAGCACCAATGCACGATCACCCTGTATCCCTGGCAGCGCGCATTCCGCCTAGCCGAACAGGGGCAGGTGGACGGAATATTCACACTGACACCTTCACCGCAGCGCGAGCAGATGTTCCACATCAGCCGGATGCTGGTCACTTCTCGCTACAGTGTTTTCGCCCAGGCCGAGAGCAGCTTCGTCTTCAACCAACCAGGTGATGTGGCGGGCAGGCTGGTTGGCGTCTATGGCCCATCCGGCACCTCTTACGTGCTATCCGAGCGCCTCAAGTCGGTGCCCGACGTACGCCTGCACCTGACTACCGACAATCGCCGACTGCTGCGCATGCTGCAGTCCGGGCGCTTCGGTGTGGACGGCCTGGCGGTGCTCAATCAGGATGTTGCCTGGCACCTGATCGAGGAAGAGCGACTTGCCGATGTGCGCGAGGCTGGCGAAATGGGCCCGATCAGCTATGGCATCGGTCTTTCGCGCAAGACGGTGAGCGCGGCACAGTTCGAAGCGTTCGAGCAGGCGCTGGACGCGGCAATAGCCGATGGCACGGTGCCGAAGATCCTGCGCCGGCACCAACTCGAAGCCGCCTTCTGAGCGTTACGCGCGCCATGGCAAGGCGGCGGTTCGGCGTATTTCTCGCCATGCGTGATCGACCGCCATTTCGCCAACGCTGACGGTTCATCTGAGACCTGGCGCCGATCAGGGCAGCGACCAGCCTGTTACCCTCGCCCGCCCCGAACCGCATGGATGCCCTCATGCTGCGCTACCTGCTTGCCGCCCTGCTCATAACTGCCATGCCTGCCTCCGCCGAATCGTTCGACTGCCGGGTGATCGGCATCGCCGATGGCAACACCTTCAGCTGCCGGACCAACGTGGGTGAACGGTTCAGGGTCCGGCTGGCGGAAATCGACACCCCGGAGCTCAAGCAACCCTACGGCAGCCAGGCCCGGCAAGCGCTCTCCGACCACATCTTCGGCAAGAACGTGAGGCTCGTAGTCAAGGGCCGCGATGACCTGGGGCGGACCCTGGCGCGAGTCAGCGTTGGCAACATCGACGTCAATTCGGAGATGGTCAGGTCTGGCAGGGCCTGGGCGTATCGCGGTCACCTTGACGACCGCTCGCTGCTCGATCTGGAGGCGGTTGCCCGCGAGTTCAGGCGCGGCCTGTGGTCATTGCACAAGACCGAATAGCAACCGCCATGGGAATGGCGCGAGCAGATGCGCAAGAGCCGCTAGCCCGGGGGGCTCGCATCGATCGACGCCACTCGCCAGGAAGTCCGGCCTGCTGCGCTGGCTACCCTGATTCGGGGGTCGCGCCGCGGACGGCGACACGCTAGCCTGCAAGGGCGTGGAGCGTATTGCCGCTCTGCCGATCGCCTGGAGCTTGCAGCATGCCCACTCGATGGATTGCGATAGTCGTCGGCCTGGCACTCATGGGCAATTGCCAGGGTGATGAGCTGCGCTTCGTCACCGAGGACTTCCCGCCGTTCAGCTATGCCACGACGGCCACCGGCACCGAGGACCGTGCAGCCGGGCCTTTCGTCGAGATCATTGCAGCCGTCTGCGCGCGACTTCGGATCGACTGTCCGGTGCAGCTGCTGCCCTGGCGACGCGCACTGGCGCTGGCCGAGGACGGTGAAGCGCAGGGGATCTTCACCGTGATCCGCTCACCGGATCGCGAGCGCGCGTTTCACCTCACCCGCATGCTGGTCACCTCCCGCTATGGGGTCTATGCGCGTTCGGCGAGCCGCTTCGTCTTCCATCGCCCCGAGGACCTGGCCGGACGCAGCGTCGCCGTGTACGGGCCCTCCGGAACCTCCTTCGTACTCGGCCAGCATCTGGCCGAGGTCGGCGACGTGACGCTGATCCTGGAGGCGGATAACCGGCGGCTGCTGCGCATGCTGGAGGCCGGCAGGTTCGGCGAACAGGGCGTCGCCGTGGTCAATCAGGACGTCGCCTGGCACCTGATCGATCATGAGGGGCATTCCGACATTCACGAGGCGGGTGAGCTGCAACGAGTTTCCTACGCGATCGGCCTTTCCCGCGCCGCGGTCGGCGAAGCCGAATTCGAACGTTTCAACGACGCGCTCGAAGCGCTGATCGCCGACGGCAGCGTTGCGGCCATTCTGCGGCGCCATGGCCTGGAGCCCGCGTTCTAGCACCGGCGCTATAGATCAATCGACACCCAACCCATCTTTTCGCTGAATCATTCGGTGCTTCGGGCCGTCTACCCCAGAGGCAGCGTTCGGGCTCTCCGGAGGTTTCGCCGCGTACATCCCGCTCATCACCCATTCGCAAAGGGAGGCTGACCGCCCATGGACGCCGCCAAGAAAATGCCCAAGGCCATCATCCTGTTCCCCGTGTTCATTCCAGCCGTGATCGTCACGCTGCTGCTGGTGATCGGGACCATCAGCAATCCGGAGCTGGCCGGTGAGGTGTTCAGCTCGACGCTGGCGTTCATCACGACCAACTTCGGCTGGTTCTACATGCTCTCGGTAGCCTTTTTCCTGGTGTTCATCGTCGGCATCGCGATGACGCCCTGGGGCAGCATCAAGCTGGGCCCGGATCACGCCGAGCCGCAGTACAGCTTCCCGGCCTGGTTCGCCATGCTCTTTTCCGCCGGCTACGGCATTGCCCTGCTGTTCTTCGGCGTGGCCGAACCCGTACTGCACTACGCCTCGCCGCCCGCCGGTGCGGGGGAAACCGTCGACGCGGCCAAGCAGGCCATGCAGATCGCCTTCTTCCACTGGGGCTTTCATATCTGGGCCATCTACGGACTGACCGGTCTGGTGCTGGCGTACTTCTCGTTCCGCCACGGCCTGCCGCTGTCGATGCGCTCGGCGCTGTACCCGATCATCGGCGAACGCATCTACGGGCCGATCGGCCATGTGGTGGATGTCTTCGCGATTCTCGGCACGCTGTTCGGCATCGCCACCACGCTGGGCCTGTCCGTCACCCAGATCAACGCGGGCATCAACTACCTCTGGCCGTCGATACCGATCAGCATCAACGTGCAGATCATCGCCATTGCGATCATCACCGGCCTGGCGATCTGCTCGGTGGTCGCCGGTCTGGACAAGGGCGTGAAGAACCTGTCGCTGTTGAACATGATCCTGGCGATCGGCCTGATGCTCTTCGTGTTTCTGGTCGGGCCTACCATTTTCATCCTCGAAACGTTTCTGCAGAACACCGGCAGCTATCTGAACAACATCATCGAGCGCACCTTCAACCTGCAGGCCTACAGCCGCAGCGACTGGATCGGTAACTGGACGCTGTTCATCTTCGGCTGGACCATCGCCTGGTCGCCCTTCGTCGGCCTGTTTATCGCCAAGATCAGCCGCGGCAGGACCATTCGCCAGTTCGTCTTCGGCGTGATGTTCGTGCCGACCATCTTCACCTTCCTCTGGTTTTCGGTATTCGGCGACACGGCGCTGCACATGATCATGGTCGAAGGCTACACCTCGCTGATCTCGGATGTGCAGGCGGACAACGCCATCGCGCTGTTCAAACTGTTCGAACTGCTACCGATGACGTCCATCGCCTCGTTCCTGGCGGTGGTGCTGATCATCACCTTCTTCGTTACCTCGTCGGACTCCGGCTCCCTGGTCATCGACTCGCTGGCCGCCGGCGGCGCGCTGCACACGCCGGTCTGGCAGCGTGTGTTCTGGGCCAGCATCGAGGGCGTAGTTGCGTCCGCCCTGCTCCTGGCCGGCGGCCTCAGCGCGCTGCAGACTATGACCATCGCCAGCGCACTACCCTTCGCGATCATCATGATGATCGCCGCGCTGGGCATGTGGCGCGCTCTGGTGATCGAAGGCCACCACGAAACCAGCCTGCAAAGCCACATGCAGGGCAGCCGGCTGGCGAGTAACGCCGGTCCCGGCCTGTGGAAGAAGCGCCTGGCGGGGATGGTCAGCTTTCCCAGCAGGGAACAGGTCGACGACTTCATGAGCACCACGGTACTGAAAGCCATGCGCCGCGTGCAGCGCGAACTCAGTGGCCAGGAATGGGCTGCCGAAGTGCACACCGATGAAGCCCACTCGCGGCTCTACCTGGAGGTCATCAGGGACGACCAGGTCGACTTCATCTACGAGATTCGTGCGGTCGGTTACGCCATGCCGGCGTTCGCGCTGACCGAAGGGCCGGAGGCCGACGAGCAGTACTACCGTGCCGAGGTGTTCCTGCGCCGCGGCGGCCAGCATTACGACGTCTACGGATACGACCAGGCGGACATCATCAGCGACATACTCGACCAGTTCGAAAAGTACCTGCACTTCCTGCACATCTCGCCGGGCAGCTTGCCGTGGAAGATGGCCGAGCACGACGAAATGCTCTCCGACGACCAAAACACGCCCAAGCCGGAAGCGAGCTGAGACCGTGGCCGCTTCGGGCCGCACGGAAGCGGACCGAGCCTGCCGTTTACGCAAGGCACCGGAGTGTGCCTGCGCGTACAGCGCCGATTTCATCTATATAAATAGGGGCGCATCGGCGGGCAGCGAAACGTGACCGATTGGTCACACCGCTCAACGCCGCATCGCGCTTGGCGCATGCCGCATCGCATGCTAGGTTTGCGCCTCGCCAGGACGGCGAGCAGTTCGCGCGGAGCGCACCATCAGATATCTAGACCATGGCGGCCTTCGCCGGTCTGTAAGAGGACCCCTCATGGCCGAGGCCATCCCTGCACTGGAAATCCGCAATCTGCACAAGCGCTACGGCGATCTGGAAGTTCTCAAAGGCATTTCGCTGACCGCCCGCGATGGCGATGTGATTTCCATCCTCGGCTCTTCAGGCTCCGGAAAATCCACCTTTCTGCGCTGCATCAACCTGCTGGAAAACCCCCACGAGGGCGAGATTCTGGTGGCCGGCGAGCAGCTCAAGCTCAAGCGCGACAAGCAGGGCGACCTGGTCGCCGCCGACGGCAAGCAGCTCAATCGGATTCGCAGCGAACTGGGTTTCGTGTTCCAGAACTTCAACCTCTGGCCGCACATGACCATCCTCGACAACATCATCGAGGCACCGCGCCGCGTGCTCGGCCAGAGCAAGGCCGAAGCCACCGAGGTGGCCGAGGCGCTGTTGGCCAAGGTCGGAATTGCCGACAAACGCCACGTCTATCCCAATCAGCTTTCCGGCGGTCAACAGCAGCGCGCGGCCATTGCGCGGACGCTGGCGATGCGCCCCAAGGTGATCCTGTTCGACGAGCCGACCTCGGCACTCGATCCGGAAATGGTACAAGAAGTGCTTGCAGTGATCCGGTCGCTCGCCGAAGAAGGCCGCACCATGCTGCTCGTCACCCATGAGATGAATTTCGCCAAGCAGGTATCCAGCGAAGTGGTATTCCTCCACAAGGGCCTGGTCGAGGAGCAAGGAACGCCCGAGCAGGTATTTGACAATCCTCAATCGGCGCGCTGTAAACAATTCATGTCCAGCCATCGCTAATGGAGCAACACCGCATGAAGAGCTATAAGAAGATCCTGCTGACCGCTGCTGCATCGTTGATCATCGGCACCCAGGCATTCGCCGCGGAAAAACTACGGATTGGTACCGAAGGCGCCTACCCGCCCTTCAACCTGATCGATGCCAGCGGCAAGGTGGTCGGTTTCGACCTCGACATCGCCCACGCCCTCTGCGCCAAGATGCAAACCGAATGCGAAGTGGTCACCTCGGACTGGGACGGCATCATCCCGGCGCTGAATGCCGGCAAGTTCGACTTCCTCGCCGCCTCGATGTCGGTGACCGAAGAGCGCAAGAACGCAGTGGACTTCACCGACCACTACTACACCAACAAGCTGCAGTTCGTGGCACCCAAGTCCACCGATTTCAAGACCGACAAGGGCTACCTGGACGGCAAGGTGATCGGCGCCCAGCGCGCGACCATTGCCGGCACCTGGCTGGAAGACAACCTGGACGGCGTGGTCGACATCAAGCTCTACGACACCCAGGAAAACGCCTACCTGGACCTGGCCTCCGGCCGTGTCGATGGCATTCTGGCCGACACCTTCGTGCAGTGGGAATGGCTCAAGAGCGATGCTGGCAAGAACTTCGAGTTCAAGGGCGAGCCGGTATTCGATGACGACAAGATCGCCATCGCCGTGCGCAAGGGCAACGACGAGCTGCGTGAGAAGCTGAACAAGGCGCTGGCCGAGATCATCGCTGACGGCACCTACAAGCAGATCAACGACAAGTACTTCCCGTTCAGCATTTACTGATCCAACCGAGCCGAAGCCCGGTCGCCTGAAACTGGCCGACCGGGCTTTGGTGTTTGAGCTTCTATGATTCCTGACCTTCACGGATTCGGTCCGGCGCTTATCGCCGGCACCTGGATGACCATTCAACTGGCCCTCGCCTCCCTGGCGCTGGGGCTGGTGCTCGGTCTGCTCGGCGCTCTCGCCAAGACCTCGCCCTACAGCGCGCTGCGCTGGCTCGGCGGCACCTACTCGACCATCGTGCGCGGCGTACCCGAACTGCTCTGGGTGTTGCTGATCTATTTCGGCACCATCAGCCTGATTCGCGGCATCGGCGAGCTGTTCGGCATCGAGAACCTGGCCCTCAGCCCGTTCGCCGCCGGCACCATAGCCCTTGGTCTGTGCTTCGGCGCCTACGCCACCGAAGTCTTCCGCGGGGCGCTGCTGGCCATTCCCAAGGGACACCGTGAGGCTGGCCTGGCCCTGGGGCTGGGCAAACGGCGGATCTTCACGCGGCTGATCCTGCCGCAGATGTGGCGCCTGGCGCTGCCGGGTCTGGGCAATCTGTTCATGATCCTGATGAAGGACACGGCACTGGTATCCGTCATCGGCCTGGAAGAGATCATGCGCCGCTCGCAGATCGCCGTGACCGCCAGCAAGGAGCCTTTCACCTTCTTCCTGGTCGCCGCCTTCATCTACCTGTGCCTGACCATCGTCGCCATGATCGGTATGCATGTTCTTGAAAAACGTGCCGGCCGCGGCTTCGTGCGGAGCGCAGCATGACCTGGGAAATCTTCATCAAGTGGCTGCCGAGCTTCATCGAAGGCGCCTGGCTGACGCTGCAACTGGTCGGCGTTTCGGTCGTCGCCGGGCTGATCCTCGCCGTGCCGCTGGGCATTGCCCGCTCCTCCCGCCTGCTGGCCATACGCGCGCTGCCCTATGGCTACATCTTCTTCTTCCGCGGCACCCCGCTGCTGGTGCAACTGTTCCTGGTCTACTACGGCATGGCGCAGTTCGAAATCGTGCGCCAGAGTGCGCTCTGGGTCTACCTGCGTGACCCTTACTGGTGCGCAATCATCACCATGACACTGCACACCGCCGCCTATATCGCCGAGATCATTCGCGGGGCGATTCAGAACGTACCACCCGGCGAAATCGAAGCCGCACGGGCGCTGGGCATGTCGCGTGCACAGGCGTTGCTGCACATCATCCTGCCACGCGCCACACGCATCGGCCTGCCGGCGTACAGCAACGAAGTGATCCTGATGCTCAAGGCCAGCGCCCTGGCCAGTACGATCACGCTGTTGGAGCTGACCGGCATGGCGCGCAAGATCGCTGCGCGCACCTATCAGCATGAGGAGATGTTCCTCACCGCCGGCCTGATCTATCTGCTGATCGCCTTCGTATTGATGCAGGGCTTCAAGCTGCTGGAACGCTGGCTGCGTGTCGACGCCTGCCAGGGCCGTTGATTCCGTAAAAGGCCTCCTCGACCGCGGCGAGGGGGCAACAGTACCAGCAGCGCTGCCGACCACCCATGTCGGCCCTATCGGCTGAATCCCGCCGCAGCCCTGCGGTCAGACGAAACCCGAACCCATCACGAGATTGCCCATGCCTATCGATATTCAACGCATCGAAATGGACCAACTCGCCTGCTGGCGAGTCCGCCGCGGCGAAGACGAACTGTTGATCACCGAACAAGGCGCGCAGATCCTCAGCTATCGCCAGGGCGACGCGCCGCCGATCATCTGGCTCAGCGAAGAGGCCACCTTCCAGCGGGGCCAGTCGGTACGCGGCGGGGTGCCGATCTGCTGGCCCTGGTTCGGCGACCTCGCGCGCAACCCGCAGACGGTGCAGGAAAGCTACCAGGGCGAACAGCCAGCGCCCTTCCACGGGCTGGTGCGCACCCTGCCCTGGCAACTGCACGAACAGCGCAGCGAAGGCGACGTTGCCATTCTCGAATTCCATTGCCCCCAAGCAATCGGCGAACTACCCGGCTGGCCTCATCAGGTCGAACTGGCTCTGCATGTGCGCCTCGCCGACGATCTCCAACTGACACTCAGCAGCCGCAACAACGGCAGCGTAGCCGTCAACATCAGCCAAGCGCTGCACACCTACTTCGCCATCAGCGACATCCATCAGGTCCGGGTGGAAGGCCTCGCCGGTTGCCCCTACATCGATACCCTTCAGAGCTGGGAAGAACACCAGCAACAGGGCGACCTGCAGTTCGGCAGCGAGACCGACCGTATCTATCAGAACCTGCCCACGGTCCTCACGCTCGTCGACTCGGGCTGGAACCGGCGTATCCAGCTGACCACCCGCGGCTCGACGTCCGCCGTGCTGTGGAATCCCTGGATAGACAAGGCAAGACGTCTGTCCAGCTTTGCCGACGACGCTTGGCAGCGGATGCTGTGTATCGAAACGGCGAACGTGATGGCAGACGTTGTGGTGCTCGAACCGGGGCAGCGACACGAGACTGCACTGTCGATCCAAACTCGTGACACTGGCCTATAACAATTAACCAGTTTGGCTCCATGAAAGGATAGCCATTTGCCTGTAAGTTATCTCCTACGGGCAAATATCTTATCTCCTACACATTCAGTTACTTCTGGATAAAGGCTCTTCCCCCTCTTTCGAATTAGTTCCGTAAAGCGCCACATAATATTTCTCGTTGCAACACGGGTCACACTTATTGCCTTGAACGGCACATACCCCACGTCTAGGATGCCCATCCCATAAGGGCTTTGCGCAAGTAGTTGCGCAAAGCAAGTGTGCAAGAAGTTGCGCACCCCCTCTCGGAAACATGCTCTCCAACTATGGAAAACATGTTTCAAAGTTCACGGATCGAACTTGAGCGTCACGGAAGACCCAATGCACGCCAGCGCACTCAGCAAGCATTATCTGGAACTTGCCAGAAAGCCGGTCAATGACAGCAATTTCGCTGGCGACGATATTCGCTACAGCAGCGAATACGAATTGCTCGAGGCTGAACTTGCCAAGGCCGGGGCACTTCATCAGACCACCGGCATCGACTGGCAGAAGGTCCGCGAAGGCAGCGAAGTGCTGCTCGCTTCGCTGTCCAAGGACCTGCGTGCTGCAGCCTGGCTCACATGGAGCCTGTTCCAACGCGAATCCTTCGCTGGGCTGCAGGCTGGCCTGAGCCTGCTGCAATACCTGTGCAGCAATCACTGGGACGAGCTGCACCCACGCAAGCCACGCACCCGCGCCGCCGCGATCAACTGGTTGCTGCCGCGCCTGGAGCAGACCTTTTCCGAAGACGTGCCGGTTGGCGAACAGCTGCCACTGTTTCGCAGCCTCGCCGAGCAATTGCATGCGCTGGAGCAGTGCCTGTCCGGCCATCTGGGCGAAGACGCACCGCTGCTGCTGCCGCTGTGCCGCCAGCTCGACGGCATGGTCAAACGCGCCAGTCAGGGACAGGCGCAGCCAGGTACGGTGGGGGCGGCCATTGCCCAGGTCAAGCAGGTCGCCAGCCAGGTCTTCGCTCCCGGCTCGCCGATAGAGAACGACAAGGAAGCGCTCAAGGCCGTGCGCAACCTGCAGGAGCAGGCGCGCCCACTGACCGCCTGGTGGCTCAAGCAGCGCACCAGCGATCTGCGCCCCCTGCGCCTCGCGCGCACCCTACTCTGGCTGAGCATCGATAGCCTGCCGGAGCACAACAGCGAGCAGATCACCGCGCTACGTGGCGTACCCGCCGACAAACTGGCGAGCTACCGCGAACGCTTCGCTCAGGGGCAGTACGCCGACCTGCTGGTGGACCTCGAAAACAGCACCGCGCGCGCGCCGTTCTGGCTGGACGGCCAGCGCCTGGCCTGGGAGTGCCTGCAGGAGCTGGACGCCGCGCAGGCCATGCGCGAAGTGGAGATCCAGCTCGCGCTGTTCCTGCAACGCATACCGCGTCTGGAAGAACTGTGCTTTCACGACGGCACCCCGTTTGCCGATGCCGAAACCCGTGCCTGGATCAGTGGCCAGGTCATGCCCCATGTGCAGCCGACAACGGCCGCCAGACAGGAGGAGCCGCCCGTAGCCGGCACCCTGCAACCGAGCTGGGAGCTCGCGCTGCAGGAAGCTGTGCCGCTGCTGCGCAAGGACGGCCTCAAGCCCGCCGTGCAGCAGCTCAAACAGGGCCTGGCTCGCGCCCGAGGTGGCCGCGAGCGCTTCTTCTGGCAGCTGAGCCTCGCCCGCCTGTGCTACCAGGCCAAGAAATACGAGCTGGCCAAAACCCAGCTCGAAGCACTCGACCAGCAGCTCGAAGCCAGTGGCCTGGGCAGCTGGGAACCCGATCTCGCCCTCGAGGTACTGCGCCTGCTGCACAGCTGTTGCGAGCTGCTGCCGCAGAACCACGCCGTGCGTGAAAGCAAGGATGAGATTTACCGCAGGCTGTGCCACCTCGATCTCGAAGTGGTGCTGGATTAACCGCAAAGGAGAACACCATGGCCAAAGAAGGCTCGGTTGCACCCAAGGAACGCATCAACGTCACGTTCAAGCCGGCCACCGGCAATGCTCAGGAAGAGGTCGAGCTGCCCCTCAAGCTGATGGTGCTGGGCGATTTCACCCAGCGCGCCGACGATCGCAAGATCGAAGACCGCAAGCCCATCGCCATCGACAAGAACAGCTTCGACGAGGTCCTGGCCAAGCAGGAGCTGAACCTGACCTTCGGCGTGCCGAACCGTCTGCAGGACGAGCAGACCGATGACGAGCTGGCCGTGCAGCTGCGCATCAATTCGATGAAGGACTTCAACCCGGCCAATCTGGTCGAGCAGGTCCCGGAGCTGAAGAAACTGATGGAACTGCGCGACGCCCTGGTCGCCCTGAAAGGCCCACTGGGCAACGCCCCGGCCTTCCGCAAGGCCATCGAAAGCGTACTCGCCGACGACGATTCGCGTGACCGCGTACTCGGCGAACTGGGCCTGGCGGCCAAAGAGAAGCTGGACGCCTGATATCACCGACAAGGAAGCACATCTACATGACCACTAGCGCAGCCGCCGTCGAGCACGGCAACCACCTCGCCGAAGGCGGCATCCTCGACCGCATCATCGCCGAAACCCGCCTGACCCCGGACGACGAGGCCTACGACATCGCCAAGCGCGGCGTCTCGGCCTTCATCGAAGAACTGCTCAAGCCGCAGAACGAAAACGAGCCGGTGAAGAAGGCCATGGTCGACCGCATGATCGCGGAGATCGACGCCAAGCTCAGCCAGCAGATGGACGAAATCCTTCACCACCCGCAGTTCCAGGCCCTGGAGTCCTCCTGGCGCGGCCTCAAGCTGCTGGTCGATCGCACCAACTTTCGCGAGAACATCAAGCTCGAGCTGCTCAACGCCTCCAAGCAGGACCTGCTCGACGACTTCGAGGACAGCCCGGAGATCGTTCAGTCCGGCCTGTACAAGCACATCTACACCGCCGAATACGGCCAGTTCGGCGGCCAGCCGGTCGGTGCGCTGATCGCCAACTACTTCTTCGACCCCAGCGCGCCCGACGTGAAGACCATGCAGTACGTCGCCAGCGTCGCCAGCATGTCCCACGCGCCATTCATTGCCGCTGCCGGCCCGAAGTTCTTCGGTCTGGAAAGCTTCACCGGCCTGCCGGACCTGAAGGACCTGAAGGATCACTTCGAGGGCCCGCAGTTCACCAAGTGGCAGAGCTTCCGCGAACAGGAAGATGCCCGCTACGTCGGACTGACCGTACCGCGATTCCTGCTACGCAACCCCTACGATCCGGAAGACAACCCGGTGAAGAGCTTCGTCTACAAGGAAAACGTCGCCGGCAGCCACGAACACTACCTGTGGGGCAACACCGCCTACGCCTTCGCCAGCCGCCTGACCGACAGCTTCGCCAAGTTCCGCTGGTGCCCGAACATCATCGGCCCGCAGAGCGGCGGAGCAGTGGAAGACCTGCCGCTGCACCATTTCGAAAGCATGGGCGAGATCGAAACCAAGATCCCGACCGAAGTGCTGGTTTCCGACCGTCGCGAGTACGAGCTGGCCGAGGAAGGCTTTATCGCCCTGACCATGCGCAAGGGCAGCGACAACGCCGCGTTCTTCTCCGCCAACTCGGCGCAGAAGCCCAAGTTCTTCGGTAATAGCGAGGAAGGCAAGACCGCCGAGCTGAACTACAAGCTCGGCACCCAGCTGCCCTACCTGTTCATCGTCAACCGCCTGGCGCACTACCTGAAGGTGCTGCAGCGCGAGCAGATCGGTGCATGGAAGGAGCGCACCGACCTCGAACTGGAACTCAACAAGTGGATCCGCCAGTTCGTCGCCGACCAGGAGAATCCGAGCTCCGAAGTACGCAGCCGTCGTCCGCTGCGCGCCGCCCAGGTCAACGTCAGCGACGTCGAGGGCGAACCGGGCTGGTACCGCGTCAGCCTCAGCGTGCGTCCGCACTTCAAATACATGGGCGCGGATTTCACCCTGTCGCTGGTCGGCAAGCTGGACAAGGAATAAGCACTTGAACGGATACGGCAGCCTCTTCGAACGCCTCGGCGGTGACGCCGCACGGCGCTCTGGCTGGAGCCGCGAAGTCGCGGCGATGGCCTCGGTGGCTGCCCATCTGGCCAAGATGCTCAGCACCCGAGCGGGCAGCGTGCAGACGCTGCCCGACTACGGGTTGCCCGATCTCAACGATATGCGCCTGTCGCTGCACGACTCGCTGCAGCAGGCGCGTATCGCCATCGAACGTTTCATCGAAGCGTACGAACCCAGGTTGACCCAGGTGCGCGTGCTGCCGCTGCCGCGCACCCACGATCCACTGACCCTCGCCTTCACCATCGAAGGCCTGCTGGAAGTGGATGACCTCAAGCGCCAGGTCAGCTTTTCCGCCAGCCTGGATGGCAGCGGACAGGTCAAGGTCCAGTAAGGAGACAACGGATGTCCGGTAAACCCGCAGCCCGCCTCGGCGATCCTACCGCCTGCCCGAAGACAGGCCACGGCACCAACCCCATCGCCGCCGGCTCACCCGACGTGCTGTTCGACGGCCTGCCGGCCGCACGCATGGGCGACGCCTCCGCCTGTGGCGGAGCGATGGCCAGCGCGGTGATCCCCAACGTGTTGATCGATGGCAAGCCGGCGGCAGTGGTGGGCAGTGTGGGCGACCATGGCAACGTCGTCACCGCCGGTTCGGGTACGGTGGTCATCGGCAGCAGCCATAGCGCGGCGCCCTTTCTCGCGCCTGCCGTCCTTGGAGTTGCCAAGACAGTTACTGCAGCAGCCGCTGCCGCCGAGGCCTTTCGCTCATCTGCACCGCTGGCCCGAGCCTGGCAGGAAGAGCCGGGGGACCTAGCGCCTTTGGGCCTGGAAGAAGAAGACGAGGAAGAGGAGCTGGTCGAGCAGCCGCAGCAACAGGCGCGCCAGGGCATCACCCTGCGAATCGGCGTGTTCTTCGATGGCACCGGCAACAACCTGGCTAATGCTGCCGTGACCGAGCAATGCCGCCAGGACGACCTGACCCTGCTGGACGAGCGCACCCTCGGCGAAGTCGTCGAGTATTGCCGGGCTCATGGCTTCAGCGACAGCGAAGGCAAAGGCTTCTTTATCCAGACACCGGACAACAGCTACGGCAACGCGCCGAGCAACGTAGCGCGGTTGTTCGACCTGTACAAGGACGATGCGACCCGGAGCCTGGCTAAGGACGAGCGTAGCGCCAGCATCAAGGCGTATCTCGAAGGCATCGGCACCAGCAGCGGGGAAGAAGACTCGGTGTACGGGCAAGGGACTGGTATGGGCGATACCGGCGTAGTGGCCCGGGTGATGCAAAGTCCGCAGAAGATCCAAGAGTCGCTGGGTCGCCTGCTGGGTAATAACCCCAATCTGGAAATCGAAGGGTTGGAAATCGACATCTTTGGATTCAGTCGCGGGGCTGCTGCGGCCCGTCACTTCGCCAACGAAATACTCAAATCGGAAAGCGGCATCCTGGCGAGTTTATTCAATGCGCAGGCGCCGGGGTTTAACGCGAAATTCGACTGGGCCACCAACGTTCAGATTAACTTCATCGGTCTGTTCGATACGGTGGCGGCCGTGGCCGACCCGTTGAGCTGGGACTTCAGCCCTGCGGACCACCACAATCCAGGTGTCAACCTGTACCTCCCACCAAATTGCGCGCGCAAAGTGCTTCAGCTGAAGGCTCGTGACGAGATGCGCTGGAACTTCGCGCTCAATAGCGTGGCCCCACATCATCAAGAGATAACCCTCCCCGGCGCGCACTCGGATATCGGTGGCGGCTATCTTCCGGTTGTGCAGGAAAAGCTGATCCTCAGTCGTCCGGTCAGCTCCACGGTGCCCGCGGACACACCAACTGAACGTACTCACGCCTGGCGCGAAACCGAGCGCCAATACGAAAAGTGGAAGGCTTTTGGGCTGCCGGAGGATCAGCTTAAAAAAGACGTTCGCCGCATCCGCAAACTCCACCCCCGCGGCGTCAACCATCCACCGGAGGATTGGGTGTTAGGCCTGGTAACCATTGAGCGCCCGATACGCGGCGAGCTTTCGCTGGTGTATTTGCGTGTGATGCGGGAACTGGCTGCCGAACATGGGGTTCCGGTCAAAGCCGTTCCCGACACGCCGAGTTTGGCGATTCCGTTTGAGCTCCAAGACATTGCCAAAAAAATGATGGCCTATGCCAACGGCAGCCGGTATGACCTAAACGAAGACGAAGAGCATTTGCTCCGATCGAGGTATATCCACCTATCCGCGCACTGGAAGCCCACCAGCGGCCTGCTTATCAGCAAGCCAGCGCCCAATGTGCGCTTGGTCTACAACAACAAGCCACAGCAGGGCTATCCGGAATGAAAACTCTTGTTCTCGCTTGCGCAATCCTTTTGCTCAGCGGCTGCACCAGCAGCCAGGCTCAACCGAAACTGCCCTATAACGCCTGGTATGTCGGTGTATTCGCACCTGAGCACATGGAAGTCTGGGTGGAAAGCGTGGATGTGATCGACCGCCGGGGGCTGGCCTACGAGCGCGTCAGTGGCGGGGTCCCTTCCTATACAGGCAAGGTCGTCGGCTGGCCCAAGCATCCAGCGGGGGGTGCAGGCAAGGACCTGCCAGGCATCGACCTGCCGGAAATCGTATTTGTGCGCTGGCAGTCGTTCGTTGAGCCGCAGACCTACAACGTACGCATCAATATTCCCGAATGGGTGCGCAAGGAGATGCTCAAGCCTCAGCGTGGCTATTGCCACTTTCAGGGCAAGTGGTTGGATGGACAATTTCGCAAAGACATAACCATCGGCTTGGCCCCGGGTGGCATCGCCAAAGCCTGGGTAGGCGGACCCTGCCTGCAATCCATCGAGATTGGCCGCTTCAAGGCTGCAGTTAGCAAGCTAGGGCCGAGCCTTGGACAGAACGAGGGACGCTACGCCTATCCCCTCTCGGACGAGGCCAAGGCCTATGTCGAGCAACACGGGGTGCCCTATGACTCGTGGTAAACCCTCCCCACGCCGCGCCCGCCTGGCACTCGCCGCCCTCGCGCTGACATTGGCCGCCTGCACCAGCACTTCCCCGTCGCCGCGCGAACTGGCCGGGCGCTACGAACTGGTCGGCGTGGTGGAAATGGGCTCGCAGCTGCTGCTCCATGAGCAAGGCACGTTCGAGGCGGTGCTTTACTACGGCAGCCTCGACATCCAGGGTCGAGGGCGCTGGGCAATGGTGGACGGGCAGATCGAGTTGCGCGAACGCGGGCCGAGGGCCTTTTTAGACGGGATGAGACTTGTGCCAAGCGGTAACTGCCTGCTCGTGGACATGGACACCATCACGGGATGCTACCGCCGACTCTAGGAGAGTCCCGCCGCGCAAGCGCGTCGGACACGAAACGACAAGGATGAATCGTTAGACATGTCTTTCAACCACTACTACCAGAGCGAGCTCACCGCCCTGCGCCAGCTGGGCAAGCGCTTCGCTGAGCGCAGTCCGGCACTGGCGCCATTCCTCGGGCAGGCCGGGCGCGATCCGGATGTCGAGCGGCTGCTCGAAGGTTTCGCCTTTCTCACCGGGCGGCTGCGGCAGAAGCTCGATGACGAGCTGCCGGAGCTGACCCACTCGCTGATGCATCTGTTGTGGCCGAACTACATGCGCCCGCTGCCGGCCTTCAGCATGCTGCAGTTCGATCCGCTGAAGCGACCCGGCCCGGCGCTGACGGTGCCGCGCAATACGCCGGTGGAATCCAATCCGGTGCAGGGCGTGAGCTGCTGCTTTCGTACCGCCTACGCCACCGAGGTGCTGCCGCTGGCGTTGCAGGCGCTGGAGTATTCGGTCAAGGGCACCGGGGCGCTGCTCAGCCTGCGCTTGCAGATGAGCGCCGATGGCCATCTCGGCGAGATCGGTCTCAACCATCTGCGCCTGCACCTGGCAGGCGAGCCCTATATCAGCCAGCTGCTCTACCTGAGCCTGTTGCGGCATCTGGGCGGCATCGAGCTGGTGCCGCTGGACGCGCAGGGTCATCCGCTGACCGGTCCGGATGGCCGACCGCTGACGCCCTTGCAGCTCAACGCCAAGCAGGTCGAACCGGTGGGATTCGCCGAGGATGAGGCGCTGATCCCCTACCCGCTCAATACATTCCGCGGCTATCGCTACCTGCAGGAATATTTCGCCTTCCCGGACAAGTTTCTCTTCGTCGACCTTAAGGGCCTGGAGATCATTCAACGCATCCCCGAGGATTTGCTCAAGCAGGCCCGCGGCCTGGAGCTGCGCTTCGACATTCACAAGGCCGGCGTACAGCGCATCCGCCCGACGCTGGACAACGTGCGTCTGTACTGTACGCCGGTGGTCAACCTGTTCCCGCACGATGCCATCCCGATCCGCCTGGACGGCAAGCAGGACCAGTACCTGCTGCTGCCAGCAGAGTATGACTCGCAGCAGTGCGGCGTGTTCTCGGTGGACCGGGTGACCGGCTGGAAACCCGGCGGCATGGGCTACGAAGAATACGTGCCGTTCGAATCCTTCGAGCACGACGCCAGCTTCGATGTGCCGGTGGCGCGCCCGCACTACAGCGTGCGCCAGCAACCTTCGCTGCTCGGAGAAGGGCAGGAAACCTGGCTCAGCTTCGGCCTGCGCAACCTCGACCAGCACGAGACGCTGTCCATCGAGCTGACCTGTACCAACCAGAACCTGCCGCGCCAGCTGAAGCTCGGCGACATCTGCAAGCCCAGCGAAGACACGCCGGAATTCCTCAGCTTCCGCAACATCTCGGCGGTCACCCCGAGCTACGCGCCGCCGCTGCAGCGTGACTATCTGTGGAAGCTGATCAGCAACATGTCGCTGAACTACCTGTCGCTGGCCAACGTCGAGGCGCTCAAGGTGATCCTCGAGACCTACGACCTGCCGCGCTATTACGACAAGCACGCCGAGAACGTCAGCCGGCGGCGCCTCGGCGGCCTGACTCACATCGCCCACCAGCACGTCGATCGCCTGCATCGCGGGCTGCCGGTGCGCGGCGTACGCACCGAACTGACCATGAACCAGGACGGCTTCATCGGTGAGGGCGATCTGTTCCTCTTCGCCTCGGTGCTCAACGAATTCTTCGCCCTCTACGCCAGCCTCAACTCATATCACGAGCTGCGCGTGCAGAGCACACAGGGAGAGGTGTACCAATGGACGCCGCGCATGGGTCAGCAACCGCTGCTCTGAAACCGCTCAACCGCGGCATCCGCGAGTACAGCCTGTTCCAGGGTGTGCTGCTGGTGCTCGATCGCCTGCGCCAGCTCAACCCTGGCCTGGACGACGAGGCGCTCTACGAGCGCCTGGAGTTCCAGGCGAACCCGAGCCTGGGCTTTCCCGGCAGCGATATCGAGCAGGTGCAGTTCTTCCAGGAGCACGACGAGTGGCGCGCGCGCCTGCGCATCAACCTGGTCAGCCTGTTCGGCGCCGGCTCGCCGCTGCCGGCTTTCTACGGCGAACAGGCGCTTGGCGACAGCGAGGACGGCAACCCGACCCGCGACTTTCTCGACCTGTTCAACAACCGCCTGCAGCGCCTGCTGTTGCCGATCTGGCAGAAATACCGCTACCGGGCCCGCTTCACCAGCGGCGCCCATGACCCCTTCTCGGAGCAGCTGTTCGCCCTGGTCGGGCTCAGCGGCGAGGCCATCCGCAACGCGCCGGAGCTGAACTGGAAGCGCCTGCTGCCCTATCTCGGCCTGCTCAGCCTGCGCGCGCACTCGGCGGCATTGATCGAATCGGTGCTGCGCTACTACTTCAAGCACGCCGAGCTGAACATCGAACAATGCCTGGAGCGCCAGGTGGAAATCCTCGGCGAACAACGCAACCGCCTCGGCCAGGCCAACAGCCAGCTGGGCGAGAGCCTGGTGCTCGGCGAGCGGGTCCGCGACCGCGGCGGCAAGTTCCGCATCCATATCCGCCAGCTGGACTGGAATCGCTTCCACGAATTCCTGCCCATCGGCAGCGGCTACCAGCCGCTCTGTGCGCTGGTGCGCTTCACCCTGCGTGATCCGCTGGATTATGACCTGCGCCTGGAGCTTCGCCCGGACGAGATCCGTGAGCTGCGCATCGGCGCCGACAACAACTGCCGCCTCGGCTGGACCAGCTGGCTCGGACGCGACCGCGCCGACGGCCTGGTCACCCTGGGCAGCCAGACTCATTAAGGAAGATGAAAATGATCAATGTCGACTTACAGCAACTGGTGCAAGCCCTGGATGCCCCCAGTAAACAGGATCTGGAAGGCGCAGCCGAACGCTGCGTGGTACGTGGCGGCAGCAAGGTTCTCGTCGAGGACCTGCTGCTCGGCCTGCTCGAGCGTCCCGATGGACTGCTCAAGCGAGCCTTGCTGGATGCCGAAGTCGATACCGGCGCACTGGCGCAGGCGCTGCAACCGCGAGGCGAGCGCAGCGAATCGCGCAACCCGGTGTTTTCCACAGAACTGGTGCAATGGCTACAGGATGCCCTGCTGGTGGCCAGCCTGGAACTCGGCCAGAGCCAGATCGACCAAGCCGCACTGATTCTCGCGCTGCTGCGCAATCCGCTGCGCTATGCAGGCAGTCATTACCAGCCATTGCTGGCCCGGCTGGATGCCGAGCGCCTGCGCGACTTCGCCCTCAGCCAGCAGCCGCAGACTGCGAACGGCAAGCCGGCCGCCGGTGGCGAGTCGAACCTGTCACGCTTTACCCACAACTTCACCCAGCAGGCCCGCGACGGCAAGCTCGACCCGGTGCTCTGCCGCGACTCGGCAATCCGCCAGATGATCGACATCCTCGCCCGACGGCGGAAGAACAATCCGATCGTGGTCGGCGAGGCCGGGGTCGGCAAAACCGCCATCGTCGAAGGCCTGGCACTGCGCATCGCCGCTGGCGAAGTGCCTGTGGCACTGAAGGGCGTCGAGCTGCTCTGCCTGGACCTCGGCCTGCTGCAAGCCGGTGCCAGCGTGAAGGGCGAATTCGAACGCCGTCTGCAGGGCGTGATCGACGAGGTGAAGGCCTCACCCAAGCCGATCATCCTGTTCATCGATGAGGCGCATACCCTGATCGGCGCCGGCGGCCAGGCCGGAAGCGGCGATGCGGCCAACCTGCTCAAGCCGGCACTGGCACGCGGCGAGCTGCGCACCATCGCGGCGACGACCTGGACCGAGTACAAGAAATACTTCGAGAAGGACCCGGCACTGGCCCGGCGCTTCCAGCCGGTGCAGCTGCACGAGCCGAGCGTTCCGGAAGCCGTCACCATCCTGCGCGGCCTGGCGCCGGTCTACGAAAAGAGTCACGGCATCTACCTGCGCGATGATGCGGTCACGGCCGCCGCCGAGCTGTCGGCGCGCTACCTGGCCGGCCGGCAGCTGCCGGACAAGGCCGTCGACGTGCTGGATACCGCCTGCGCGCGGGTGCGCATCAGCCTCGCCGCTGCGCCCGAGGCGCTGGAACGCCTGCGTGGTGAGGTCGCCGAAGGCGAGCGCCAGCGTGAAGCCATGCGCCGCGATCTGGCCGCCGGCCTGCCGGTCGACGCGGCTGCCCTCGAGCGGCTGGAACAACGCCTGATCGCGGCCGGGGACGAGATCGAGCAGCTCGAATCCCGCTGGACCAAGCAGCGCCTGCTCGCCGAGCACTTGCTCGAGCTGCGCAAGCGCACGGCCGAAGCCCGCGGCGATGCGAGCGAGGACGGCGTGGCCACATCGCTCGATGAGCTGGAGGCCGAGCTGCGCGCCGTGCAGGCCGAACTTGCCGCAGCCCAGGCCGAGCAGCGACTGGTCAGCCATGAGGTCTGCCCGCGCCTGGTGGCCGAGGTGATCAGCCACTGGACCGGCGTGCCGCTGTCGCAGCTGGCCCGTGAACACAACGCACAGGTCGCCAACTTCGCCGCCGACCTGCGCGCCCGGGTGCGCGGGCAGGAGCAGGCCGTCGAAGCGCTGGATCGTGCCATGCGTGCGGCAGCAGCCGGGCTGAACAAACCCGACGCTCCGGTGGGCGTGTTCCTGCTGGTCGGCCCCAGCGGCGTCGGCAAGACCGAAACCGCACTGGCCCTGGCCGACCTGCTGTACGGCGGCGAACGCTTCCTCACCGTGATCAACATGTCCGAATTCCAGGAGAAACACAGCGTTTCCCGCCTGATCGGCGCACCTCCGGGTTATGTCGGCTACGGCGAAGGCGGCATGCTTACCGAAGCCGTGCGGCAGAAACCCTACTCGGTGATCCTGCTCGACGAGGTGGAGAAGGCCGACCCGGATGTGATGAACGTCTTCTACCAGATCTTCGACAAGGGCGTGGCGAATGACGGCGAGGGCCGCGAGATCAACTTCCGCAACACCCTGATCCTGATGACCAGCAACCTTGCCAGCGAGCGCATCGCCAGTTTCTGCAGCGCCGGGCAGCGGCCGGCGGCCGAGGATCTGGAACTGGCCATCCGCCCACAGCTGTCGCAGCACTTCAAGCCGGCGCTGCTGGGGCGCATGCGGGTGGTGCCCTACTACCCAATCGCTGGCGCGGTGCTCGACGAACTGGTCGCGCTCAAGCTTGCGCGCTTCGGTGAGCGCCTGCAGCGCCGCCAGCTGCGGTTCAGCCATTGCCCGGCATTGGTCTCGCACCTCTCCGAGCGCTGCGGCGACAGCGACAGCGGCGCGCGACTGATCGACCACCTGATCGAGCAGCACCTGCAACCGCTGGTGGTTGATCGCTTGCTCGATGCCATGGCCGGTGGCGAATCCCTGCAGCAGGTGCACGCCACGCTGGATGGCGACGGCGCGCTGATCTGTGAGTTCGCCTGAGATGTCCGCGATGTTCAATCAGGTGCCACAACCACTGCGCTATGCCGAGGCCCTGCTGGGGTGTTTCGCCGGGCTGGCACGCGCGGCGAACGCCGACAGCCTGCTCGGCGGGCTGGTGGAAACCGCCGCGCAGCTGAGCGACTGCCAGCTCAGCCAGCTCTATCTGCTGGATGCCACCCATACCCGCCTGACGCTCTGCGCTGAATGGCACAACGGCCTGTTACAGCCGCGCGAAGCCACTAGCCTGCCGAGCGATTACGACGGCGAGCAATTGCTGCAGTACTGCCTGTGCCAGAACCAGACCCTGTGCCTCAGCGAACTGGATAGCAGCCTGCATGCTTCGGGTTTCCTGCCGGATAGCCCGAAGCCGTGGCGCAGCCTCCTCTGCCTGCCGGTGCAGGACGAGCAGCAGCGCGTCGCCGGCCTGCTGCTCACGGCCAGTACCGAGTCGCGCGAGCTACAAGGCTTCAGCGGCTTCTTGGCCCAACTCGGCGCCTTCGGCCTCGCCCAGCTGCGTCTGCTCCAGCGCCTGCGCGCACCCGGCAGCACGACGCCGCCCGCCGCACCGGTCAGCCCCTGCGCCAGCGGTTACGGCCTGATCGGCGACAGCCCACGCATGCGCGCGGTCTACCAGCTGATCGGCAAGGTGCTGCACAGCCCGGTCAACGTGCTGCTCACGGGAGAAACCGGCACCGGCAAGGAACTGGTGGCGCGCGCCATCCATGACTGCGGTTTCCGCCGTAGCAAGCCCTTCATCGTGCAGAACTGCGCTTCGCTGCCTGAGCAGCTCTTGGAAAGCGAACTGTTCGGCTACCGCAAGGGCGCCTTCACCGGCGCCGACCGCGACCGCAGCGGCCTGCTCGATGCGGCGAACGGCGGCACGCTGTTTCTCGACGAGATCGGTGACATGCCGCTGCTGCTGCAGGCCAAGCTGTTGCGCGTGCTGCAGGAAGGCGAAGTGCGCCCGCTGGGCTCCACCGAGACCCACAAGGTCGACGTGCGCGTCGTTGCTGCCACCCACCGTGACCTGCGCAGCCAGGTGGAGAACGGCCTGTTTCGCGAGGACCTGTTCTACCGCCTCTCGCACTTCCCCATCGAACTGCCGCCGCTGCGCGAGCGTGACGAGGACATCCTGCGCCTGGCCCGGCATTTCGCCGACAAGGCCTGCGCGTTCCTCCAGCGCGATCTGTGTCGCTGGTCCGACGCCGCGCTCGAACGTCTGGCAGGCTATGCCTTCCCCGGCAACGTGCGGGAGTTGAAGGGTCTGGTGGAGCGCGCCGTGCTGCTTTGCGAGGGCGGTGAGCTGCTGCCGGAACACTTCAACCTGCATGTCGAAGCGAGCCTGGACAGCAGCCTGAACCTGCGCGAACGCATGGAGCGGGTCGAACGCAGCCTGCTCATGGATTGCCTGCGCAAGAACGGCGGCAACCAGAGCCAGGCCGCCCGCGAACTAGGCCTGCCGCGGCGCACCCTGCTGTATCGCATGGAACGGCTGAATATCAGCCCGGCCGATCTCTAAGGAAGGAAAGACGCCATGTTCAACCCAGCCAACCAGGCCCACTTCACGCTTTCCCTCGAAGGCGTTGAGCACGACTTCAAGGTGCTCGAGTTCCAGGGCCGCGAGGCCGTCAGCCAGCCTTATCGCTTCGACCTGGAACTGGTCAGCGAGCGCCCCGACCTGGATCTGGAAAGCCTGCTGCATCGCCCGGCCTTCCTCGCCCTCGCCCCGGACGGCAGCGGTATTCATGGGCTGGTGCATCAGGCCGCCCAGGGTGAATCCGGCCAGCGCCTGACCCGCTATCGGCTGACGCTCGTGCCGCAGCTGGCCTATCTCGCCCATCGCACCAACCAGCGCATCTTCCAGCACCTCAGCGTGCCGCAGATCGTCGCCCAGGTGCTCGAGGAGCACGGCGTCCAGGCCGACGCTTACCGCTTCCAGCTCGGCCCGGTGATCTACCCCGCGCGTGAATACTGCGTGCAGTACGACGAAACCGACCTGCACTTCATCCAGCGCCTGTGCGAGGAAGAGGGCATTCACTATCACTTCCAGCACAGCGCGGCCGGTCATGCCCTAGTCTTCGGCGATGACCAGACGGTCTTTCCCAGGCTCGCTGCCACCGCCTATCAGCAGGACAGCGGTCTGGTCGCCGACCAGCCGGTGATCAAGCGCTTCGGCCTGCGCCTGGAAACCCGCACCAGTCGCGTCACGCGCCGCGATTACGATTTCGAGAAGCCACGTCTGACCATGGAGACCGCGTTTTATAGCGACTTCCAGCCCGACCTTGAAGACTACGATTACCCCGGCCGCTTCACCGAGCGCACCCGCGGTAAGCACCTGTCGCAACGCGCCCTGGAGCGCCACCGCCACGACTATGAACTGGCCGAAGGCGAAAGCGACCAGCCGCGGCTGGCGAGCGGGCACTTCCTCCCGCTCGGCGAACACCCCCGCAGCGACTGGAACCAGCTCTGGCTGCTGACCGAAGTCCTGCATGAAGGCAAGCAGCCACAGGTGTTGGAGGAGTCAATTACCAATGTCCCGGCTCACCACGAACTGGCCTTCTCTCCCCTATGGGGAGAGGGCTGGGGTGAGGGGGCTCTTGCCAGCTCCGACTTCCAGCAAGGCTACCGCAACCACTTCACCGCCACGCCCTGGGACATTCCTTTCCGCCCGGCACTGGTCCATATGAAGCCGAAGGTGCTGGGCAGCCAGACCGCCGTGGTCACCGGTCCTGCGGGCGAAGAAATCCACTGCGACGAGTACGGCCGCATAAAAGTCCAGTTCCACTGGGATCGCAAGGGTCAGGCCGACGACAAAACCAGCTGCTGGCTGCGCGTGTCGTCCAGCTGGGCCGGCGACCGCTACGGCGGCATCGCGATCCCGCGGGTCGGCATGGAGGTGCTGGTGACCTTTCTCGAAGGCGACCCCGACCAACCGCTGGTGACCGGCTGCCTGTATCACAAGGAACACCAGGTCCCCTACGACCTGCCGGCAAACAAGACCCGCACGGTGTTCAAGACCCTGAGCAGCCCGGGTGGTGGCGGCTACAACGAGCTGCGTATCGAAGACCGCAAGGGCGCCGAACATATCTACATCCACGCCCAGCGCGGCTGGGACGAGAACATCGAGCACGACCAGAAGATCCGCATCGGTCACGAACGCCACGACACCGTCGAGGCCAACAGCTACAGCGAATTCAAGGCCGAAGAACACCGCACCACCCACGTCGACCGCAGGACCGAAGTCCGCGCCAACGACCACCTCACCGTGGGCAATACCCAGCACCTGAAGATCGGCACTGGGCAATTCATCGAGGCGGGCAACGAGATCCACTACTACGCCGGCAGCAAGGTCGTCATCGACGCCGGCATGGAGCTCACCGCCTCCGGCGGCGGCAGTTTTCTCAAGCTCGACCCCAGCGGCGTGACGCTGAGCGGTGCGACGATCCGGATGAATTCGGGTGGCGCTGCCGGAAAGGGGTCGGGGCTGAATATTCTGGCGCCGGTAACGCCATGGCTGGCAACCAGCGCCGTTGCCGGCAGCCTCACCTTGCCTGCCCTGATCAACATGTCGCGGCAACTCAAACAGGCCGCGGCCGCCAAACTGCTGTTGGTCAAGCAGTGCGGAATGCAAGCCGATGGCTCATGCCAGTTGGAGGTTTGCCCATGCGGCAAGAACGCGAGCACCGCCTGATGCAGGCTGTAGAAGAACCGGATATCGAGCGAGACGACCTCTACCTGCTGCTCGATGGTGCCGCATTACCGGCTCTGCAGATCATCTACCAGCACGACGAAGAACCCCGCCTGGAGCCGCTGTACCGAGGTACGCGCCATGAGTCCATGCTGGAATGCAGCCCCGTCCTGTACAGCCTCGCGGGGCAGCATCTGATGTGGCAGAACCGGGAGCGCTGGCAATCGGCAGGGCTGTTGTTGGAAAGCGCGGCGAGCATCGATGATCTGGCGAACCATTTACGCAGCCTTCTCAGCGTCAGATTGCCCTCCGGTGAACTGGCGTTCTGCAGGTTCTACGACCCGGCCTTGAGCGAACGCTTCTTCGACAGCCTCACGCAAGAAGAGCTGGGCGCTTGGCTCGGCCCGATCAGCGGCATCTGGCTGACCACCGAGCAGAGCGAATGGCGAGGTTTCACCACAAACCAGATTTCTCCCGGCAGAACTGCTGACGACGAGGGCTGGTTTTCGATCCGTCCCGAGCACCTCGCTCATTGGCAACAACAGGAGCGACAGCGCTTCATCCAGCGCCTGATCAACCACTTTTCTGCGGATGACTTTCATGAAAAGTCCGCCCCGGACCTGGAAGCGGTCGTCAAGCAGCGCGTGCACGAAGCCGAGGCATTCGGTATCGAGGCCGAACAGCACCTGTTCGCCTATGTTGAATTAGCACTGCAGTTTCCCGATGCCATCGACAGCCCCGAAGTTCGAATGGGGCTGGCCAACATGGAAGAACCTGCCGAGCACCGGCTGGCTCGAATCGAAGCCTGCCTGCTTGGACTGCATGGATAAAGCGAATGGAATACACGATACAAAGGGGTGACAGCCTGACCCGGATCGCCAGCGACCACGGCACCACCGTCAGCAGCCTGCTACGCCTGAACCCGCAGATTGAAGACCCCAACCAGATCCAGGCTGGCCAGATGTTACGCATGCCTGCAACGAGCAGCCCGGCACGCCCCGGCTGCGCCAACGGACAGATCATGCAGGACAGCCAGTGCAGCGGGGCTGCATTCGACGTCGCCTTCTACTGGAACGAAGAGGTGCAGAGCCGCCAGGCGATCTATGAGGCGATCTACGGGCGTGAAATGCACTTCCTCCACCGCTCGTTGTTCCAGCGTAATAACGAGCATCTCAAGGAGACGGTACTGCCTGGAGAGATCGTGATCATCTCCAACATGCCGCGCACCGACGCCGACCGACATCGTCTGGAAGCCCTCAGGGAACAGGCGCGCCTCGCAAGTGAAGGCATTCAACAGCTGTCACCCGCCGAAGCCATGACGGTCAAGCGGCATTTGGAAGTTCTGGACTACGTCTCGCTGGAAACCGTCGCATCCCACCAGAGCACCGCGCTGGGTGTACTGAGTGCCGCAGCCGGACGCCAGCTAGGGGACGTCAGGAGCACGCTGGAAAAGATCAACGTCGCGTATGTCGACGAGCTTAGCCGCACCGGAAACCCCAACCGATTTTCGCCGGAGTTCTATGCGAAGCGCCAGCAGCTATTCGGCCAGCTGAATCATTCCCTTGGCCGCCTGACCCTTTCAACTGTCAATATCCGTAACTACGACAGCATCAAGACCACGCTCGGCCTATCGACCAAATCGATCCTGCATAACGCTTCTGCGATTACTGAAAGAGGCGAAGTTCCGCAGCTTGGGCAACGCATCAATACGGTTTCGAATTGGGCGAAGGGTGCTAGCCGCTTAGGTTATTTGGGCATCGCCATCGACGGAGGCGTTCGATTGAATGCGATTCAAGAAGCCTGCACGGTGGGCAATGACCAAGTCTGTACTCAAACTAGCTTCAAGCAGGTAACCGGATTCTTTGGCAGTGCGGGAGGGGGTGCCGTAGGAGGTTTCGCAGGTGCCAAAGTAGCGACTGCCGTGGTGGGAGGAATTGCACTTGCGTTCGGTGTCACGATTGGAGCTCCTGTCCTCGCAGTGATCGCAATCGCTGGCGCCGCTGCCGGCGCCTATTACGGAGGGTCTGAAGGCGGCAGTTTTGGCGAAGAGGTGGGCACTATTATTTATCGGGGAATTTACTGATATGAACGCAGCCTCGGTGCTTGAGCGAATCTTATATCTCGGATGGCTGCTACTATTCGTAGCCGGAGGCATTAATGGCATTTATATCTGCTTCCACGGAATTCGTCGGCTCGACCCGTACTTCTCTCGGCTGCCCAATGTCAAGTGGGAATCCTATAGTCCGTTTGATACCTTCTGCCGAATGCACCGATATAGTTTTCTTTACGCATTCGGTGTGACTCGACCAAAGGTAAGCCGCCCTATAACTGCCTGGCTTTACTTCACCTGCATAACACTTACCGTGTACTGGATCAGCATGTTTATCGGCTTCCTTCGTCATCAATTCGATATAAATATTATCTCCTGATTGAAAACTGCATTCGATTGCAATCGGGCCTACAAATAAGCCAACTGGCAATGAGCGGGATGTAGTGGTGTTCGGTCTCCACCGCTCGCTAACCGTTCGGCAGAGAAAAGCGCTCGGGCGATGAACGGACAGGGATTAAGCCGCGCGAAGTGACAAAATGACATCACAGCTGCGGATGCAGCCCTTCCGATGATCAGAGTCACTTTCATGTCCGCCAATCGACGCTATTCCATCATCCTCGAACACACCGGCCAGGTCCTGCTCGAGCAGGCCCCGCTTGAGCAGGTCGAGGCGTTCTGGGACGCCAATGATGCCCGTTACTTCGGCCTGCGCATCGACGACGCGCTGAGCGATCACGCCACCGTGTTCGTCACCGATGAGATTCCCGAGGATGAAGACGTCGTGCCTGCCTGAGGTGGCGATTAAGGTCGGTGCTAGCGAATTCTCCACAGGTGATCGAGCGAGAGCCGGCCGGCGCCTCGACCTATCAGCAGTAGTAGCAGCGCCGCCCAGCTCAGGTGAGTCGACCAGGCGTCCGGGTAGACGAACAGCTGGATCACCAGCGTCATCAGCAGCAGTGCCAACGCCGACAGCCGCGTGAACAGGCCGAGCACCAGCAGCAGCGGGAAAAGATGCTCGGCATAGGTCGCCAGGTGCGCCGCGATATGCGGTGGCAGCAAAGGCAATGCGTATTCGCTGCGAAACAGCTCGAACGTGCCCGGGGTGATGTCCAGCACCCCGTTCACTTTGGTGCGCCCGGAGAGCAGGAAGATCGCCGCGATGGCCAAGCGTGCCAGCAGATTCAGCAGCGAATCGCCGAGCAGTTGCTGCAACCGCTGCGCGGCTGCGTTCCATTGTTGACGCAAACGCAGCGGCTGGTTGTGCATGGCGTTCATGACGGTTTCCTCACGTGGATGGCGTCGTCGGCGCCAGCGCGGCGAACGCGCCCGCCGCCAGCAGCCGGCCTAGCAGGTCGTTGAAGTCGAGTTGCGGTTGAACCGCCAGCGCCTGTTCCGAGGCCTGCTCCAGTGACCGGCCAGCGGCACAGGCATCGAGAAATGCACAGCCGGCGCGTTCGAGTGGCTGCCAGCCGATGCGGCCGGCGCTTCGGCTCAGCAGTACCCCTTCGCCTTGCCAGACCAGCTCTGCCGGCACCACACGTCCTTCACGGGTGCAACTCCAGATGCTGAAAACCGGCAGCTCGGCGAACCACCGCCAACGCAGCGCGGCGCGCGGAACGAGCGTCTGCCGGGCAAGCTGCTGCGGGGTTTGTTTCGCCAAGGCAGCGAGCGCAAGGACCGGTTGTTCCACGGCGCTGAATACCTCGAGCCAGAGCAGGTCCAACTGCGCGACACCAGACAGATAGGGCAGCTCACGCGCCGGTTCGAAGCCCTGCAGGAGCGCCGGAAAATCCTCACCGTACTCAAGCAACGGGCCACTGCGCGGCGGCATCTCGCGAGCGTACAGCGTCGCGGCGGCGGCAAACCATTCCTCCCCCACCAATCGTTCGACGGCAGGGAAATTGGCGCGCAGTGCATCGACACAGCCCTTGGCCAGCGTGTTGCGGTAGACCGCGAAACCCGGCTGCCCGACCAGCGCAGCGACCTCGCCCGCCGCACTGCCGAGCGCGTCGGTCAGCGCCGCGACGAAGGCGTCCTGAAATGCCGCCAGCGAGCCGCTCATTGCCAGCCCGCCACTTCATCGAGCGTCTGCTGGGCACGATCGCGCTCGACCATTAGCGTGTCGAAAGCCGGCAGCTTGTCGTCGCGTTCGATCAGCGTCGGGCGCGGGCCGATACGCTCGATCAGTTGCCGATAAAGTGCCCAGACCGCCGCGTCCACCGGCGCATCGTGGGAGTCGATCAGCAACGAAGACGCGTCATCCCGACTGTGCCCGGCCAGGTGGATCTCCATGATCGGCGCGGCCGGAAAACGCCGCAGGTAGGCGGCCGCATCGAAACCCAGGTTGTGTGCGCTGACCTGCACGTTGTTGACGTCCAGCAGCAGGCCGCAGCCGGTGCGCTGGCTGAGTTCGGCGAGAAAGTCGATCTCGTCCCACTGGTGCTGCTCGAAGCGCAAATAGTGGCTGGGATTCTCGATGGCGATGCGCTGCCCAAGCATCTCCTGGGTGCGCTCGATGTTCGCCGCGATTCGCCTCAACGCCGACGTTTTCCGCGGAAATGGCAACAGATCAGGATGGTAATTGCCGCGCCAGCTCGACCAGGCCAGGTGTTCGGAGATCAACGCCGGCCGCACACGTTCGGCCAGCGCCTTGAGCCGCTGCAGGTGCGTCTCATCCGGTGCACAGTCGGCAGCCAGCGACAGCGATACACCGTGCAGCGACAGCGGGTGCCGCGCGCCCACTGCCTCCAGCCAGTCGAGCCGTGGGCCGCCGCCGACCATGTAGTTTTCCGGATGGACCTCGAACCACAGCCCGTCCGCCACGCAGGCGCAGGCGTCCGTGTAATGCTCGGGTTTTAGCCCAAGTCCTGCTCCGAGAATCTGCATGGCCGGCACGCTACGCTCAGCGTTCGACCGGCGTCAGCGAGCCCATCCCCTTGGGCGTCTCGATCGAGGTGCAGGTTCCGGCGGGCACCAGTTTCCAGGCGTTGCCCTGATAATCGCGCTTGGAACTGCCGGCGCAACTGGTGCCGGCACCGGCCTTGCAATCGTTCTGTCCGGCCAGCGCGACGCCGTAGCATTTTTCCATGTCGCCTTTGTCGTTCTCGCCTGCCTGAGCGCCAGCGGCGATCGAAGCCAGGGCAATGGCGGCAGCCGCAAGGTTGAGAGCCTTCATGTTGGATTCTCCGCAATCGTTGAGTGGCCATCGGCGAATCTGCAGATGGCTCGTGAGGTAATTCGCTGCGTCAGTCGTGGTGGTTACAGCCGGCGAAAAATTATTTTGAGATTTTCTCGCGACGTCCCTACCGTGACCCTGGTCGACGGGCGGCGGACATTTCGCGATTCCACCTGTAACCAGAGCAGCCGATGGAACGAATTACCTCTCAGGAGACACTCCAGGCCCGCGAGAACGAGCTGCGCGCGCTGCTGCTGCGCGGGCTCGATGGCGATGCGAAGGCCTACCGGGCATTCCTCGACCAGCTCGGCGGCCATCTGCGCGGTTTTCTGCGTCGCCGCCTGCCGCAGCCGGACGAGCTGGAAGATGTGCTGCAGGAGGTTCTGCTGGCCGTACACAATGCGCGGCAGACCTATCGTGCGGAGCAGCCGCTGACGGTCTGGGTGCAGGCGATCTGTCGCTACAAGCTGGCCGACCACTACCGCACCCGTGGCCGTCAGGCCGCGCAGACGGACTGGCTGGACGAGGCCGACGAGCTGCTCGCCGTACAGGACAACGCGCAGGCCGAGGCCCGACGCGACCTGGGCAAGCTGCTCCAGCAGCTGCCGCCACGCCAGCGACTACCCATCGTTCACGTCAAACTGGAGGGCCGCTCGGTGGAAGAAACTGCGCGTCTGACCGGGCTTTCCAGCTCGGCGATCAAGGTCGGCATCCATCGCGGGCTCAAGGCCCTGGCGGCGAAGATTCGAGGTGGCGCATGAAAACCGATGACCTGATCGCCCTGCTCGCCAGCGAGGTTGCACCGGTGGACCGGCACGTCGTCGCCAAGCGCTTCGCCATGGCGCTGCTGTGCGGACTGGCCGGCGCACTGTTGCTGATCGCGACTGCTTACGGCATTCGCGCCGACCTGGCGGCAATCGCCGGGACACCACTGTTCTGGGCCAAGCTGGCACTGCCGGCGACCCTGCTCTTCGGTGCGCTGTTGCTGACCACGCGCATGGCCCGCCCCGGCACGCAGGTGGGTCGTAGCTGGGCGCTGCTGGCGGCACCGGTGGTGATCGTCTGGGTCGCCGCACTGACGATTCTGATTGCCGCCCCGGCCGACACGCGCGTGCCGCTGCTGCTCGGCAACACCTGGCGCGAGTGCCTGGCGAATATCGCGCTGCTGTCGATCCCCGCCTTCATCGCCGCGTTCTGGGCGTTGCGCGGGCTGGCACCGACGCGCCCGCGCCTGGCCGGCGGCGCTGCCGGCCTGCTCGCCGGCAGCATCGCGGCCCTCGCCTACAGCCTGCACTGCCCGGAGATGGCGGTGCCGTTCTGGGCGCTCTGGTACCTGCTCGGCATCTTGCTGCCCGGCGTGCTTGGTACACTCCTCGGGCCGCGCCTGCTGCGCTGGTGAGGCGCCGCAGTGCGCCCTCGTCCGGCATAATCGTCGACCCGCCCGCGGAGCCGAAGCCATGCAGATCGACGAAGAACTGACCCTGAAGAAGCTGGAAGTGTTTCTGGCCTTCATGCGCAGCGGCAATCTGGGCAAGGCCGCGGTGGAGCTGAACACCAGCAACGTCAGCGTGCACCGCGCCATCCACTCCCTGGAAAGCGCGCTGCGCTGCCCGCTGTTCAAGCACGAGGGGCGCAACCTGATCCCGCTGGAAAGCGCCTACGTGCTGGAAGAACGCGCCCAGCAGCTGGTCAAGGACGTGCTCGAGACGATACGCCAGACCCGCGAAGCCGCCGGCTTCTCGGCCGAGCGCTTCAAGCTCGGCGCGCTGTATTCGCTGACGGTGAAGACCGTGCCGCAGCTGATCATGGGTCTGAAACTGCGCCGCAGCGAACTCAACATCGACCTGATCCTCGGCTCCAACGTCGACCTGCTCTACAAGCTGAAGAACATGGAGCTGGACGCCATTCTGGTGTCGCTCAACGAGAGCGTCGCCGATCCGGACTGTGCCCAGGTGCAGCTGTTTTCCGACGACATCTTCCTCGCCGCGCCGGCCGACTCGCCCTTCGCCAATTAGAGCGAGGTGGACCTCAGCGACCTGCGCGACGCCACCTTCATCACCCTGTCGCAGGGCTTCGCCACCCACCAGGACGGCAACCGGGTGTTCCAGCTGGCGGGCTTCGAGCCGAAGGTGGCGATGCAGGTGAACGACATCTTCACCCTGCTCAGCATGGTCAATTCCGGGGTCGGTTACGCATTGCTGCCAGGGCGCGTGGGGATGGTCTACGAATCGCGGGTGCGGCTGATCCCGCTGCAGGCGCGTTATCACCTGCAACAGCACATCGGCGTGGTGTTCCTCAAGGCCAAGGAGCGCGACCCCAACCTGCTGGCGCTGCTCGCCGAATGCCGGATGTACAGCTTGAAACATCCGAGCTGAAGCGGCGTCCGCATGCGGCCGAGCGGGACGGGAAGATGATTAGATAGGCGCCGCAGCGGTGGAAGAGGCTTCGCCGTCTTCCACCCTACGACCTCTGTGGGGCAAAACGTAGGGTGGATAACGCGAAGCTTATCCACGCAGTCTTTCGCAACGACGCCGAGTCGTGATACGGCCACTCAAAACCGCACGCCGGAAAGCACGGTCTGCGCCGAGCGTGAAGGTAGCCACACCGTGGGTGCAGAGCCGGCGCCGCAACGGTGGAAGAGGCTTCGCCGTCTTCCACCCTACGGCCGACTGCGTTATGCGACGGCTGTCTGCCCGGACGCTACCGGAGCCGGCCGGCCCAGGCTTTGCGCCACCACGTCACCGACCATGTCCGCGGTGATCGCGCTCAGCGTCCAGCCCAGGTGCCCGTGGCCGGTGTTGTAGAACACGCAGGGCGAACTGCCACGGCCGACCTTGGGCATCATGTTCGGCATCATCGGCCGCAGGCCGGCCCAGGGCACTACGCTGCGGGTGTTGACGCCGGGGAAGCACTGGTTGACCCAGTCCACCAGCGGGCGGATGCGATCGGCACGGATGTCGCGGTTGTAGCCGTTGAACTCGGCGGTGCCGGCGACGCGGAAGCGGTCGTCGCCCAAACGGCTGCTGACCAGCTTGGTTTCATCGTCGAGCAGGCTGACGATGGGTGCCGAGGCACGGCTGACTTCGTCGGTCAGGTTGACGGTGATCGAGTAGCCCTTGACCGGATAGATGTTCACCCGGTCGCCGAGCTGCGCGGCGAGATCACGGCTGGCGGTGCCGGCGCAGATCACCAGGCCGTCGAACTCCAGCCGCTCGCCACCGGCAACGCCGCCCAGCTTCACGGTAGCGCGCTTGCCGTCAGTGGCCACCGCCTGCACGTCCTCGCCATACAGACAACGCACGCCGAGTCGCTCGATCGCCGTGGCCAAGCCATGGGTGAATTTGTGGATGTCGCCGGTGGAGTCGCACTCGGTGAAGTAGCCACCGTAATAGGTGCCGGCCAGGGTCGGTTCGATCGCGCGCATCTCCTCCGGCGTCACGCTGCGCCGCGGCAGGCCGCCTTCGGCAAGCAGGCGTGAGACCAGCCCGGCATGCTCGAAACCGGCCTTGTCGCGGTAGATGTGCAGGATGCCCTTCTTCTTCAGGTCGAAGTCGATACCTTCGGCCTCAGCCCAGGCAAAAAGATGCTCGCGCGCGGCGATGGCCAGACGTGCGGTTTCGATGGTGTTCTGCCGGTAGTTGGGGATCGAACCGATGAATTCGGCGAACCAGGAGAGCTTGTGCCAGCTGGGCTTGGGATTGACCAGCAGCGGCGCATCGCTCTTGAGCATCCACTTGAGGCCCTTGACGATGGTCGACCAGTGGTTCCAGACCTCAGCATTGGAGGCCGACAGCTGGCCGCCGTTGGCGAACGAGGTTTCCATCGCCGCGTAGCGGTGCTTTTCCAGCAGGGTGACCGAGAAGCCGCGCTTGGCCAGGGCATAGGCGGTGGTGACGCCGGTGATACCGCCACCGATGACTGCGATTGTTTTCATTGTTGCGCTCCAGAACGTCAAGGGGGGTCATAGCCCGTGCGCCCAACGCGCGGCGGGCGCCCCCTCTGTTCTGGACCTGAGAGATTCACGAGCGCGTGACGGCTCGCTTGCTCCTTCGGTGCGCCCGGCGACGAAAACCGGGCGGCTCTTCAGAGTGTCAGCAGTGATAGCGGTCCTTTTGCCTGAGAGTTTCCGGGGCGGTTGCTCCTTCGGCGCTGCCATGCGGCAGTCTCTCCCGCAATCACATCGATTCACGTCGACCGCCAGCTGTGGCAAATCGTCACGCAATCGCAGAGACACCCTGCCAGAAAAACCTACCGCTGTAACCCCCGACGTTGGGCCGAGGAGACGAGAGGCCGGGCGAGGGCGCAGCCGCTCGCACCCCGCACCGGCTGTGCGGATCGCTTCAGACCTGGAAGCGCGCGGTCAGCTCCTGCAGCTCGCTGCCCAGCCGCGCCAGCTGCACCGTCGAGGCCGCGGTCTGCTGCGCGGCGGCAGCCGACTGCTCGGCCACATCACGCACGCTGAGCACGCTGCGGTTGATGTCCTCGGCCACCGAGCTCTGCTCTTCCGACGCGGTGGCGATCTGCAGGTTCATTGCCTGGATGGTCGAGATCGTGCGGGTAATGGCCTGCAACTCGTCGCCGACATCACGCGCCAGCCTGACCGTCTCATCGGCCAGGCCACGGCTGCTGTCCATCAGCGACGAGGCATGCAGCGCGCCCTTCTGCAGATTGCCGATCAGCTCCTCGATCTGCGCCGTCGACTGCTGGGTGCGCAACGCCAGGCCGCGCACCTCGTCGGCCACCACGGCGAAACCGCGACCGGCGTCACCAGCGCGGGCCGCCTCGATGGCGGCATTGAGGGCGAGCAGGTTGGTCTGTTCGGCAATGCCGTTGATCACCGTGAGCACGGTGCTGATGCCCGCCGTTTCCTGGTTCAGCTGCGCCATTGCCTCGGCCGACAGCCCGACCTGGGAGGACAGGCGGTCTATCTGCGTCAGGGCCCGCTGCACCACCACATCACCCTGCGCCGCCTGGCGATCGGCATGCTGCGCGGCGCTGGACGCCTCGTCGGCATTGCGCGCCACCTCCTGCACGGTCGCGGCCATCTCGTGCATGGCGGTAGCGACCTGATCGGTTTCCAGGCGCTGGCTCTGGATGCCCGCGCTAGTCTGTTCGGTCACCGCCGAAAGCTCCTCCGCCGCGCTGGCCAGCTGGCCGGTGATGCCGCTCATGCGGCCGATCAGGTCACGCAGATTGTCACGGGTGCGGTCCAGCGCATCGAGCAGCTGACCGAACTCGTCGCTGCGCTGCTGTCGCGGCTGCTCGGTCATGTCGCCGGCACCGATGCGCGCGGCGATCGCCACGGCCTGGGCCAGCGGTTGCGTCAGCTGACGCACGATGAGCCAGCTGATCAGCGATCCCAGCGCCACCGCCAGCAGTGTGATTGCCAGCAGCAGCGCCTTTTTCTGCCCGGCTTCGGCGCTGCGCTTGTCGGTCTGGGTCTGCACGATTTCGCTGGTGTTGCGGTAGATGCTGTCGAAGATGCTCTGCATTTCTTCGCGCGCCTGCGCCTGGGCGGCGACGATCGGCGGCAGCTGGCCGAACTGGCGGATATAGGTCGCCACCGAGTCACGCAGAGGCTGCAGATCGACGCCGGGGGTACCGGCCAGCTGGGCATCCAGCCTGTCCACCGCCGCCTGCAGCGTGCTGAACTGTTGCTGCAATTGCTGCAGCGACTGCTCGGTCTCGGTCATCAGGTAGCCGCGCACCATGAAGCGCACCATGCGGTTGTGCTTGGAAACTTCACCGGCCTGCAGGCCGATGGCTGCGCTACGCGGATCCTCATGCATGACCGGTGCGTCCGGCGTGCCGGACCAGCGCGCCTCCAGCTCGGCGATCAGTGCATCGGACGTGTTGCCGGCCTCGACCCAACTACTGCGCGTCTTCACCTTGCGCTCCCAGAGCCCGGCCAGTTCGAGAAAGCGCTGGCGGTAGTGCTGGGCCTCACTGGCGATGGCGTCCAGGCGCTGCAGGTCCTGCGGATCGCTGAATTCAGCCTTCTGCTGCTGCACCAGCTCGACGACCCGGGCCACCGACTGCTCGACCGCTTCCACATGACGGGGATCGCCGCGGGTCTCAAAGCTGATCTGGGCGTAACGGATGCGATTGGCCTCGTCGAGCAGCCTGGCTGCGCTCTGCGCCTTGTCGCTGCGAGAGATCAATGCATCCATGCCATAGATACCGATCAGTGCGACGGCGATGGTCAGTGCCAGAACGGCGGCGAAGCCAAGGGCCAGTTTGTGGCTGACCTTGAGAGAGTTCATCTTTCGGCATTCCTTGATGAACGCAAACGCGCCCTGACGGGCGCGCTGCGTATGGCGGGGAACTACAGCGGGGGGCAGCTCAGCCCAACAATCCGCGCATGACGAAGAACAGCAGCGATGGCCCGAGCAGGCAGCCCAGCGCGGTGTAGAAAGCCGCAGTCAGGCAGCCGTAAGGCACCAGGCGGGCATCGGTGGCCGCCAGGCCGCCGGCCACACCGCTGGAGGTACCGATCAGGCCGCCGAAGATCACCGCGGCACGGGGGTTGTTCAGGCCGATCATCGGCGCCACGAACGGCGTCGCGATCATCACCAGAATCGCCTTGACCAGGCCTGCGGCGATCGACAGCGCCATAACTTCGGAGCTGGCACCAATCGCCGCGCCGGTGACCGGGCCGACGATGTAGGTCACAGCGCCCGTGCCGATGGTGGTCAGGCTGACCGCGTCGGTGTAGCCGAACGCCATGGCCACCGCGACGCCGGCGATAAAGGAGGAGAACACGCCGACGAACAGCGCCAGCACACCCACCAGACCGGCGCGCTTGAGCTCCTCGACGCTGACGCCGAAGCCGGTGGCGACGATGGCGAAGTCGCGCAGCATCGCGCCGCCGAGCAGGCCGATGCCGGAGAACAGGGCGATATCCACCAGGCCCTTCTGCCCGCCGGTCACCACGCCGCCGATGTACGACAGCAACAGGCCGATGAGGATGGCGACCGCCGAGCCATGCAAACGGCCCTTGGTGAGCTTGTCCGACAGCCAGTAGGAGATCCACATGGTCGCGCCGATGATGGCGAAGCCGCTGATCAGGCCGTAGCCGGAGATCACTTTCATCAGAGATTCGTACATGGATCAACCCTCCGTGGTCAGTGGCTTGGCTTCATCGGCTTCATGCTTTTTTCGGCCGATCCGGTCGAGCACCGGCACCAGCGCGAAGGCCACGGCGACAGCCGCCACACCGGCGAGAATGGCCATCGGGCCGCCGCTGAGGGCGCCGTAGACGTTCTGTTGCGCCGCCATCGCGACCACGATGGGGATGTACACGGCGCTCCAGAACTTGATGCCCTGCTCGGACTCCGGATTGAACAGACCGCGTTTTTTCAGATAGCTGCCGATGAGGATCAGCAGCACCATGGCGATACCCACGCCGCCGACGTTGGCCGGCACGCCGATCGCCTTGCCGAGCAGCTCACCGACAAAGATGCCGGTGAGGGTACACAAGGCCAGAAAGGCCACACCAAAGATGATCATTGTTCTTGTCCTTTTGGTTGCGCTGCAGCTTGCAGAGGGCTGAGCGCGTGTTGTCGAGGTAGTTGTTTTTATCCATCGATCAGCCGGCGAGGTAAGGCTTGCTCGCGCTGAATGTGCACGCGGTCTATCGGCTCTGGCTGCCCTCCTGACGCAGCAAGGCGTCCAGTGTGTCGAGCCGGGCGCCGTCGAATGCGGCCAGCGTACCCTGTTCGAAAACCCGTCGTGCCAGGCCGGTCAGTACCGAGCCCGGGGGCAGTTCGATATGCAGACGCACGCCGCGTTCGTAGGCGGTGCGCAGGGTGCCGTGCCAGTCGACGACGCGGCACATGTTGAAGGCCAGGTCGTCGCGCAGACGCTCGATATCGAATATCGGGCGTGCGGACGAGCTGCTCAGATAGCGAACTTGCGGAGCGCGCAGGCTGACGTCGGCGAAGGCTTCGGCCAGCTCACGCGCCGGCTGCTCGAGCAGCGCGCAATGCGAGGGCACGCTCATCGCCAGGCGCCGCGCACAGGAGGCGCCGAGAGCCTTGGCGCGGGCGGCGACTGCGGCCATGGCGGCATCGCTGCCGGCGATGACGAGCTGGTTGTCGGCGTTGATATTGGCCAGGTAGGCAGGTTCCTCGGCTTCGGCCAGCAGGCCTTCAACTGCAGTCAGTGACAGGCCGAGGATGGCCGTCATGCCGTAGCCGTGCGGGTAGGCCCGCTGCATCAGCTCGCCACGCAGCGCAACCAGCCGCACCGCATCGCGATAGTCCAGCGCCCCGGCGACCACCGCCGCGGCATAGGCACCGATGGACAGCCCGGCGACATAGTCCGGCCGCTGGCCATCGCGCATCAGCAGCCGCGCTCCGGCGACACCGGCGATCAGCAGGCAGAGCTGCACGGCACGGGTCGATTGCAACGCATCGGCCGAATCGAGCAGCAGCGCATCCTCACCCAGCACCGCACTGGCTTGCGTCAGGCATTCGTGCACTTCGGGCTCCTGCGGCAGGCGCTGGAGCATGCCGGGTTTCTGCGCGCCCTGGCCGGGAAAGGCGAACAGGCTGCTCATGCCGCACGCTCCGCTTGCCAGGGATCGCCGACCAGCCGGGGGCCGTCCGCGGTCTTGACCATCACCCGCGCGGCGCCACCGGTCCATTCCCTGAGCGCCACACCGCCCAGCGGGGTTTCCAGCTGCAGATCGACGCGGCAGGCGCGGCCTTCCAGCAGCTGCAACAGCGGGCGCGCTTCGCTGCGTGGCAGCGGGCGCTCTGCTCTGAGCAGCAGATCGAGATCGCTGTCCGGGTGCGCCGTCGGCAGCCCGGTGGCGAGTTGAAAACCGGCCGATCCGGTGACGCCCCAGGCGTGGCCCAGCGCATCGAGCAAGGGGCGTAGCTCGGCCAGCACGCGGAACACCGGCAGATCCTCACTGGCCTGTCGAGCGAGCAGATCTTCCGGCGCCAGCCGATGACCGATCGCCTCGATCGGCATCAGCGCGGCCAGGCGTTGATCACGCGTCGCCCCCCGCAACCCGACCGCAACCAGGCCGGCGGCCACACGCGCACGCCGCACGACCACCGGCTGGCCAGCGGCGAGCACAGCGACCGCCCAGGCGGGCGCATCGCCCGGCAGCTGCTCGGGACGCATGCCCCAGAGCAGGTCGTGGGGGCGTGGAGTGTCGTGCATCTACAGCCTCCTCGTGATTGTTGTTGTCGAGTCGCTGATCGGTTCGGCGGATACGCCCGCTTCAGGTGTTCGCTACCACTGCGCGCGCAACAGCTCGCGCACACGCGACGACGCTTCGCGATTCGGCGCGCCGAGGCGGCCGCGCAGGTCGGTGCTGCCGCCGATGTCCGCGACGGCCTTGTCCAGGCAGTCGCGCACCCGCTGCAGGTCGGCCGCCGAAGGCTGCTCGATGCTGTCCACCGAAAGGGTTTCCCAGAGCAGGCCGAGGGTCGCGTAGTTATCGATGTCGTAGGCCATCGGCGGCACCGATTCGGCCAGGGCTTCCAGCTCCTCGACGCTGCGCAGGGTGATGCGCGCCGCGGCGGCCTTGCCCATGGCATGCACCATCACGCCCGGATCGCGCAGGGCGATGATCCTCTGGGCCTGATAACCGTGGGCGAGAAAGGCACCGGACATGGCCTTGCCCACCAGCAACGCGATCACCGGGTGCCCGGCCAGCCGTGCGCGGGCATAGCCGTCCACCGCACCGGCCAGCGCCTGGTGAATGCCCAGCGCCTCCTCGCGGCGGCCATAGGCCTGGCTCGGCACGTCGACCACGGCGATTACCACACGCTTTTCCGCCTTGTCGCGATCGGCGGCGATCACCTCGTCCAGCGCCTGGCCCAGCGCCCAGCCTTCGAGCAGGCCGACCTCGCCATTGCGCGCGCGCGGGAATGGATTCTCGGCGTCCGGCACCACGGCGATATAGCGGGCGGCACGCTCACCGAGGGTGCCATCGACCACCTTTACCGAGGCCGGGTAGCCGGCCAGTGCCTGACCGCCGGCCAGGGCTTGCAACCAGTTCAGTCCACGGCTCATTGGGCATCTCCTTCGTAGAGGGCACGCACGGCGGCAGCATCGAGCTGCGTGCGGGTATCGACGTCAGCAAGCCGCTGGAGGAACCAGGCGTGGCGGCGGCTGCGCGGCTGCACCGGCTTGCCGAGTGCGAACAGCTCGTGCAGCTGCGCGCGGATGGCGTCGGTGTCGTCGGCGACATAGGCGTCCACCAGACCCGAGGCGTAGCGCTGCTCGCCACCGGTCAGGCTCCAGATGAACGGGCGGTCGCGCGAGTCGTACTCGTCGAGCCCGGCTTCCTGCTCGATCACCTGCGGACCATTGAGGCCGACGCGGGCCTCGCGGGTGACGACCAGATAGCTGCACAGCCCGGCGGCGATGGACATGCCGCCGAAGCAGCCGACGGAACCGGCGACCACGCCGATCACCGGCTGGTAGTCGCGCAGCTCGACGATGGCAGCCTGGATCTCGGCGATGGCGGCCAGGCCCAGGTTAGCTTCCTGCAGGCGCACGCCACCGGTTTCCAGCAAGAGCACGGCGCGGGTCGGGATGCCGTTGCGGTTGTCTTCGGCAGCCAGTTCCAGCGCGCCGGCAATCTTCGCGCCGCCGACCTCGCCCATGCTGCCGCCCTGGAAGGCGCCTTCGATGGCGGCAATCACCGCCGGCTGGCCGTCGATGGTGCCCTTGGCGACCACCACGCCGTCGTCGGCCTGGGTGACGATGCCCTGCTTCGGCAGCCAGGGCGAGGTGACGCGATCGAACGGATCGAGCAATTCGCGGAAGCTACCTTCGTCCAGCAGTGCGCGGGCACGCTGGCGGGCGCCGAGTTCGACGAAGCTGCGCGACTCAAGTAAACGGGCCACGGTGTTAGCGGACACATCAGTCATGGCCGACCTCCTCCAGTCCCTGCTCCAGGCGCAGACGCACTACGCCGGGCGTGGCCCCAAAATCGTGAATGTCGATGTTCAGTGCCGGCAGGTTCTGCTCGCGGAACATCCGCTCGAACAGCTGCTGCCAGCGCTGCTCGGCGCCATTGACCGAGGTGACCACCTGGATCGCCAGCTTGCCGGCCTGGCCGGGTTCGAGCAGCACTTCCAGATCGCCCGAGCCGACCACGCCGACCAGGGCCTTGCCGCGGGCAGGTTGCCCGGCGGGGAATTCGAAAGACAGGGTTTCCATGTTCAGTTGCTCCCAGTCGGCGCCGGCGCGGCGGGCGCCAGGCGGTCGAGGAATAAGGTGGCGGCGAGCAGGTCGGCGGCGCCGCCTGGCGAGGCACGCAGTGACAACATCTCGCCTTCCAGTGCGCGCAGCTGGCGGCGCCCGGCGAGGCTTGCGCAACCGCCGGCAGCCAGCACGGCACGAGCGCCCTGCTGCATGCGGGTCAGGCCATCGAGGCCCGCGCGGTGCAGCACGCAGGTGTCGCTGAGCTCGGTCATGATCGCCAGCAGCGCATCGAGCCGGGCGTTCTGCTCGCCTATCCCGGCACGTCGGCTGACCAGCAGCTGCGGCAGGCCCTGATCGATGACGGCAGGAAAGCCATGCTGCGCCTGCTCCCTCGCACCGAGCACACCATAGGCACGGCAGACTCGCGCGCCGTGGCTGTCGGAAGTGACCGGTACGGCCGGGTCGCTCAAACGGGCCAGTCTCGCGGCCGTTGCCGCAACGCATCGGGCGTCAGGCGCGTCGGCCTCCAGCGCCGCCGCCGCACTGAGCAGCCCCAGCGCCCAGATCGCCCCTCGATGGGTATTTACGCCACCCGTCACGCGGAGCATGTCGGCTTCGCCGTCGCGGCCGAGCTGGCCGAGGGTTTCGCGCAAGGGCTGGCCAAATTCGCCAATCTGCTGCGCCGCTTCGGCCATCGCCTTGAACGCCGGCCACAGCGCATGGGCCGAGGCGTGCATCAGACCCAGATGCAGATCGCTGTGCGCGCCACTACCGCGCCGGTCGACCAGCCCCGGCTTGGGCGACAGGTCGGCCTCGTCGATCAGCGCCTGCACCGCCGTATCCGCCAACCGCTCGGCCAGTGATGGCTGCGCCTGTCTTGCAATGAGTGCGCTCATCACCAGCTCCTGAACTTGGCGGGCGGGTTGTAGAGGCCGCCGGACCAGTCGACCAGCTCGGCGATGCTCTTGGCCGCGAGCAGCTCGCGGGTCGCGTCGTTGCGACGGATGCCGAGGTCTTCCGGCAGCGCGATCAGCCCTTCGCGGCGCATGCGCTCGGTGTCCTTCGGGTTGTGCCGCAGGCCGATGCTGGTGACGCCGGCCACCGCGGCGATCATCGCCTGGCGCTCTTCCAGCGAGCGTGCCTTGTACAGGTAGGCGATGCCTTCCTCGGTAAGCAGATGGGTGACGTCATCGCCATAGATCATGATCGGCGCCAGCGGCATGCCGCTTTTCTTCGCCACCTCGACCGCGTCGAGCTGTTCGACAAAGGTGGGTTTGCCGCCTTCCTGGAAGGTCTCGACCATCTGCACCACGAGCTTCTTGCCGCGCTCGAGCATGGTCACCGGGGCTTCGCCGCCGGGCATGGCCATGTCCAGCCAGGCCGGAGTCGGGTGGCGGCGACCGCGCGGGTCGTGGCCCATGTTCGGCGCACCGCCGAAACCGGCCAGGCGGCCGCGGGTCACGGTGGAGGAATGGCCGTCGCCATCGACCTGCAGGGTGGCGCCGATGAACAGGTCCACCGCGTACTGCCCGGCCAGCTGGCACATCATGCGATTGGAGCGCATCGAGCCGTCGCGCCCGGTGAAGAACACGTCCGGGCGCTGGGCGATGTAGTTCTCCATGCCCAGCTCGGTGCCGAAGCAATGCACGCTCTCGACCCAGCCAGTCTCGATCGCCGGGATCAGCGTCGGGTGCGGGTTGAGCGTCCAGTTGCGGCAGATCTTGCCTTTCAGGCCGAGGGATTCGCCGTAGGTCGGCAGGATCAGCTCGATGGCGGCGGTATTGAAGCCGATGCCATGGTTGAGCGACTGCACGTTGTGTTTTTCGTAGATACCGCGAATCGCCATCATCGCCATCAGCACGTGCACCGGCTTGATGTGGCGCGGGTCGCGGGTGAACAGCGGCTCGATATAGAACGGCTTGTCGGCGACCACGACGAAGTCGACCCAGCTGGCCGGGATGTCCACGCGCGGCAGCTCGTCGACGATCTCGTTGACCTGGAAGATCACGATGCCATCGCTGAACGCGGTGGGCTCGACCAGCGCCGGGGTGTCTTCCGTGCTGGGACCGGTGTAGATGTTGCCGTGGCGGTCGGCCTGGAAGCCGGCGACCAGCGCGACATTGGGGATCAGGTCCACCAACAGACGCGAATAGAGCTCGATGTAGGTGTGGATGGCGCCGACTTCCAGCAGGCCGTCCTCGAGCAGCTGGCTGATGCGCAGGCTCTGCGGGCCGGCGAAGGAAAAGTCGAGCTTGCGCGCGATCTGCCGCTCGAACAGATCCAGGTGCTCGGCGCGGCTGACGCTCGGCATGATCATGTGCAGGTCGTGCAGCTTGCCGGGGTCGGCCTTGGCCAGGGAGCGGGAGAGGAAGTCCGCCTGCTTCTGGTTGTTGCCCTCGAGCACCACCCGGTCGCCAGGGGCGATCAGCAGTTCCAGGGCCTCGACGATCCGCTCGCTGGGCAGTACCACGCCATCGGCGAGGCTCTGCACCTGATCGAGACGACGGGCTTTTTCAGCGCGACGACGCGACCACTGCGGCGGTGGGGAGATTGTTGTTGTCATGGCGACTCCACAGGTTTTCCGCTTTGTGGAGCGCACAGTAGGGAGGTGACCGAGGGGTCATCAATCAAGCTCGGAGACCTATCGTTACGTTGATCGTAACGATAGGTGCGGCGATCAGCCCATCTTTGCCAGCAGGGCGCGCTGGCGACCCGCCTGGCGACTGACTTCGTCGGCCACCTCGAAGCTTTCGTGCTGCAGCTGCAGGCTGTGCCGGGCCAGTTCCTGCAGCGCGCAGAGCTTCTGGTTGATCTCCTCGGCGGCGGCGCTCTGCTGGGTGCCCGCCTCGGCAATCTGCCCGCCGGCCTCGGCGATCTCGCCCACCAGGCCGGTGATCTCGGCCAGCGCCTGCGCGGTGGCGGCGACCTGCTCGACGCTGGCGCGCGACTGCTGCAGGCCCTGCTGCATGCTGCCGACCACCTGCCCGGTGCCCTGGCGCAGCGCTTCGATCATCTGCTGGATCTCGTCGGTGGAGGCCTGGGTGCGCTGCGCCAGCGAACGCACCTCGTCGGCCACCACGGCGAAGCCGCGGCCGTTGTCGCCGGCCCGCGCCGCCTCGATGGCGGCATTCAGCGCCAGCAGGTTGGTCTGCTCGGCGATGCTGCGGATCACTTCGAGGATGCCGCCGATGGCCTGGCTGTGGCGGCTCAGCACGGCCACCGCCTCGGCGGACTGGTCGAGGGTGCCGGCCAGGCTGCCGATGCGCTGCCCGGCCACCTCGACCCGCTGCTGGCCCTGGCTGCCAAGCGCCAGCGCCTGGCGGGTCAGCGCCGCGGCGCTGGCGGTGTTGCCGGCCACCTCGCGGATGGTGGCGCTGAGTTCCTCGACCGCGGCGCTGATGGCATCCAGCGCCTGTTGCTGCTGTTCGGCCGCGCGATTGCCGGTGCCGAGCAGTTCGCGGGTGCGCTCGGCGAGGCCGGCGACCCGGCCGCTGCTGTCGCCGACCCGCGCCAGCATCGAGGCCAGTTGCGCTTCGAGCAGGCGGTTGCCCAGTTGCAGCTGGCCGATCTCGTCGATCCGCCCGGTGTAGATCAGCTGCTTGATCGGGTGCTCGACCCGCTGGCGGCTCTGCGCCACCAGTTGCGCGAAGGGGCGCGCGTGCAGGCCGAGCAGCAGCGCGCAGGCGGCGATACCGCCGAGCAGCAGCGCCAGCCCGAGCGCCGGCGCCTGGCTCGAGGCGAGCACGCCGAGCGGCGTGAAGGCCAGGCTGGCGAGCAGGACCTGCTGGCGGCTGCGGTCCAGCCAGCGCCAGCGCAACGCCGTCGGGTGGCGGCCCTGGCTGCGCAGGCGGTAGATGGCTTCGGCGCGCGCGATGGCCGCGGCGTCCGGCAGGCGGTAGATCGCCTGGTATTCGCTGACCACGCCGTCATCGAGCACCGGGCTGATGAAGGCATCGACCCAGAACTCGCGACCATCGGCGCGACGGTTCTTCATCATGCCCATCCAGCTCTGGCCGCGGCCGAGGGTGGCCCAAAGGTCCTTGATCGGCCCGCCGGGCATGTCCGGATGGCGCAGCAGCGAAGCCGGCCTGCCCTCGAGGGTGGCCTCGGGATGGCCCAGCTGGCGGCACAGCGCCGGGCTGGCGTAGAGGATGTTGGCCTGGCTGTCGGTCAGCAGTACCAGCTGTTCGCCGGGCGCGTGGGCACCGTTGCGGTCGTTGTGCATGGCTTTTTCCTGAACCAAGTTCCTGAATCAAGGGCGGCCCGCCGGCGAGTGAACGTCGGTGGGCCGGGGAGAATGGGAAGCGGCCGCCCGGCAGGACGCCGGACGGCGAAGGCTCAGTTACCGGTGGCGCGCATGTGCTGCACGCTGAACATCTCCGGCGGGCTCAGCTTGGCGTCGACCACGCCCTTGAACTGCCCGGAGGTGCAGTGCATGGCCTGCACGTCGATCATGCTGAAGCTGTCGTCGATCGACACCCCGCTACCTTTGTTGACCGGCAAATGGTGGTCCGGATGGGCCTGGCCGATGGTGAAGGTCTTCCACAGACTGCCCTTGCGGTCGTAGGAGATGGTGCGCGGCACGGTGAAGGTTTGTGCGTCCATATAATGCACACGCTTGGCCAACGGGTGGCCGGCGTCCACCGGTGCGGCTTCCACTTCATAGACCTTGCGCAGTTGCCAGGTGATGTTGGGGAAGCAGCCGCCCTGGCCGCCGAACGCCACCACCTGGTAGCCCTCGCTGTCCTTGTGGGTTTCGCTGTCCAGGCTCAGGTCGTTGTGGTTGTAGAACGGCATCAGCATGAAACGGGTGCCCTTGTAGGTCCACTTCATGTCGGAGATGCGCCCGTTGTAGCCTTCGAAGTCCTCGATCATCAGGTCCGAGCCGAGGAAGGCGTCGGTCACCTGGCCGGTGGCCAGACGCCGCACGCGGCGCTGGAAGCCGAGGTACAGCCAGGAATTGTCGCGCTTCAAGTCATCCTGGGCGCGGTGGATCAACAGCTGGGTGTTACGCACGTCGTGCGGCTCCAGCACGTTCACGTAGATACCGCGGAACAGATCCGACGGGTTCGGCGTGATCGCCGGCATCGGGTCCTGGTTCACCCGGCCGGTGAAATTCAGGAAGTGGAAGTTGAACTTGATGGTCCGCTCCACCTTGCCCGAGTTCATGTCGCGGAATTTCCAATAGAACGGCTGGATCGCCGCACTGTCGCCCCAGTTGTAGCCGTACTTATAGTTCCAGGCGAGCTTTTCGCCGGCACGCGGATCGTTGACGTCCGGCTCCTGGGGAAACGGCCGGCCGGCGACCCAGCCCTTGATCTCGCCCGGCTTGGCGCCGAGTTGGATCTTGTCCATGCCTTGGCGGGTAGCCTCGACGTAGTTGGGGTGCAGATCGAAGGAGGTGGTTTCGCCAACCTTCAGCTCGGCCCAGCCCTTCTCGATGAAGCCATAGAAGGCCGGATCGAGGATGTCCTTGAACTGGGCAACATTGCCCTGGTTGATGGTCATGCCGGCGCTCAGCCCGGCAAAGCTCGGCTTGTCCTTGGCATAGGGCCGGAAGGACTGCTCGATCACGGTTTCGTCAGCGGCCTGGGCGCAGGCTGCGGCAGCAGCCAGCGTCAGCATGGCCAGGCGCAAAGTGTTCTTGTTGTTTTTCATGAGGCTCTTTCCTTGTGATCAGAAGCTGTAGCGCAGGGTGAGTTGCAGTTCGTCTTCCTTCTGGGCCATGCCTATGGGGCCGGCGCGGAAGCGCCCAAGTGGCTCATAGCCGCCAAGGCCAAGTGTATAGCCCTCCGGCTGGCCGGCGCTGGTGAAGGGATCCCATGGGTTGCAGCTGCGGCAATCGTCGTACTCGCGCGCGCCGCGGCCGACCTTGACGTTGGCACCGGCAATGATTCGCAGGTTGTCGTTGAACAGGTACTCGACGCTCGGAGCGATGGCGGTGGCGCGGGCCTTGAAGTCATGGGCGGCGAGCAGTTGCGGGCTGAGGCGGTCGTTCATCCACCAACCCTTGAGCAGCAAGGTGGCGATCCAGTTCTGCTCCCAGTCCGGCATGCCAGCTTTACCCCATGCCCGCTTCTCCTCTTGGTGCTCCTGGATGTGCTGGCCGAACAGCTGGCCGGAGATAAGGAACGCACGGCCTGGGTTGAGGAAGGGAATGAAGACGTTTTTGTCCGCGCCGATCACGTAGCGGGTCACGTCGGATTCGGAGAACAGCCGCGACTGCAGGGTGTTGGCGAACTCCTCGCCTGAGGTGTGCGCCACTTCGAAGCGGAACACAGTGTCGATGGCCTGCGAGTAGTAGTCCAGCGAGCCGCCGATCAGGTTGACCCGTGGGAAGTGGATATCGAAGGCAATCAGGCTTGGCCACGGCGCCACTTCGCCGGTGAAACCATTCTGCCCAGACACGCCACGCAGGGATGGCAGCTGCGAGCGGTAGGTCAACGCATTGAGGCTGAAGCCAAGGTCACCGTAGACACCTTCCAGCTTGATTCCGAACTGGGTGTTGGACAGGCTCCAGGAGGGCATATGTGCCTTGCGGATGCCGATCTGTCCGGGACCGAAGTCGGTGGCAAAACCACCAGCCGGGCTGGCACCAGCGAAGCTGGCCACGGTGCCACCGTTCTCCCAGAGGTTGTTCATGCCGCGGAAGAAACAGCCCGCATCGAGGATCGAGTTGGGCGTACCGCACTGGCCAAGGTTGTGCGGACGGAACTTGTCGAAATTCCACACGAACGACAGGTTGAGGTCGTCGAACACCTCGCCGGCGCCCATGCGCCAATCAGCCTTGGCGATCCACATCGGGATGCGAATGTCCTCCAGCTCGTCGTAGATGTTGTTGCGCGAGTAGTCTACCGGGTTGATCACGTCGAGCACGCGGAACAGGTCGGTGCGGCCCCAGATCACCTGCTGCTTGCCGACCCGCCAGCTGACCATGTCGCCGTTGGGCAGGCCGTGGTCGAAGTCCATGTACAGCTCGCGGATGAAGTCCAGCCGCTCGTTGAACTCGGGGAAGCGCAGGTCGTTGCTGTCGGCGTCCAGGTAGTCGTCGATGCAGCCGCGGCTGTCCTTGTCGCAGGGCCGTACCGGCACGCCGAAGGCGACCCCGCCACGGGTCTTGTGCAGCCTCTCGCCGAGCACCAGCATGCCTTCGTTGGGGTTGTTGGCCGGATCGAAGGTATACGGCAGCTGCAGTCCGCCACCGTGGGGCACGCTGTTGCCCGCCGCGCTGTTTTCCAGGGTAATGGCACCGCCCGCACCACTGCCGTATTCGCTGGAATTGAGGTCGTAGACCCCGTCGTAGCTGCCGCGGAAGGTGCCATGAAACTTGATGTTGCGAAATGCTCCGCGGTCATCCAGGGCACGGTCGGCGTTGAGCTGCAGCGTGTTGCGGAATTTCGACAGGCCGGCCGAGTCACGCACGTGGGTGGCGTTCTCATAGAAGCCGGTATAGCGGGTTTCCTCCTCGGCCAGCGCGCTGGCCAGCGGCATCAGGGCCACGCCGGTACCGCCGAGCATGGCGAATCCCAGGTTGCGCAGGTTTGTTTTTTTTGTTGTCTGCATGGCAGTTCCTCTTGCGATCATGGTTGAAGCCGCGCACCCGGTTCAAGCCGGATGCGTAGCCCCCTCTAGCAACCCACCCTCGACCCGTTGGGCCGGGGACAGGGATTCGGTGGGCAGGTCGTGGCCGGCATGGATGATGCCGTCTTCGTCCGCATAGGCATCGGTGATGAAGCGAGGCTTGAATACCAGCACCCAGGCGGGCACCAGCAGCATCGAGGTGAAGCCATTGAGGACGATCATCACGCACAGCAACAGCGCGGCGTCGGCCTGGAAGCGCAGGTCGGAAAGCAACACCCACATGATGATGCCGGCCATCAAAGTGATCGCCGTGAAGCTCACGGCCATGCCGGTGGTGGCGATGGCACGGTGCACGGCGCTGGCGAGACTGCCGCTCTTGACCATCTCCTCGCGTATGCGGTCCATCATGTATATCGAGTAGTCGATGCCTACACCGATACCGACAGCGATCACCGGCACCGTGTTGATGTCGATGCTCATCCCCGCCAGGCCCATGTAGGCATAGGTCAGCACGGTGGCGAAGAGCATCGCCATCAGCATCATCAGCCCGGCGTGCCAGCTGGTGTAGAAGACCATGACGAAGGCGAAGATCAGCAGGAACACCAGCGGAAGCACCAGCAGGTTGGTGTCGAAGGCCGACTCGTTCATCGCCGCGGCCACACCCAGGGTGCCGCCGGCCAGGCGGATGGACAGGCCGGGAACTTCCTCGCCGTGCTCGGCGATCCACTGTTTGGCCATATGGATGGCGCGGCGGATGGTCTCGCCCTGGCGATCCTTGTAGTAGAACACCAGGTTGGCGATGCGGTCGTCGGTGTCGTTGAACTCGTTGAGCGCGCCGGGAATCGGGCTGGAGGCCATGTAGGTGAACATCAAACCACCCACGTAATCGGCATCGTGGGGAATCTGGAACCAGCGCGGATCGTCGTTGTGCATCAGCCGGTTGACCTGCTTGACCAGGTCCGGCAACCCCTTGCTGCCGCCCACCGAGGGATCGCCGAGCATGTGCGCCTGCAGCGACTGCAGTGCCTTGAGTACCTCGGGACGCTTGATGCCGCCGGCTTCCGCATGCTCGGCGATGATGTACAGCTCTTCGGAACCGGGGAAGCGCTCGTTGATCTCCTTGGATGAGACGTTGTAATCATGCTCCGGATAGAGAATCGGCGAACCCGGCTCGGAGTCACCAATGGTCACCTTCGAGGAGGCCCAGAGTCCGGCGAGGATTGCCAGCGCGGCGATGATCAGCAGCTTGCCGGCCGCACCGGGACGCGCGACGGTCGCGGCGCAGGTTCCTCCGACATGCCGCAGGAAGGTTTCCTTGATTTCGGGATTCTTTGGCGTTGGCAGGATGGACAGCAGCAGTGGCACGCCGATCAGCACGGAGAAAATCACCGTTGTCGCCCACAGCGAGGCATAGATACCAAGCTTGGTGTTCAATGCGATGGATCCGATGGCGATCAGCGCCAGCCCGATGGCGTCCGAAGCAATGCCCAGGGTGCCCGGGCGGAACAGACTGTCGAAGGTCGCCCGCGCCGCCAACTGGCCATCGCCGAGTACACGCACTTCCGCATAGTAGCGCTCGACCAGTTGCACGCCATGGCTCATGGCTCGCGCCGCGATCAGGAAGGGGATCACCAGCCCCAGCGGATCGAGGTTGTAGCCCAGCAGGCTGATGATGCCCAGGCCCCAGACGGTCGAAATCATCACGCCGCCGAGTGGGATCAGCACGCCGTAGGCCTTGCGGAAATGGAACACCAGCAGCGCCAGCATCGCCAGCACGGTGAACAGGAAAATCTGCAGGATCTGGTCCATGTAGGTGTAGGCCCAACCCACCAGCACCGGTTGCCCGGTCGCGTAGAGGGTCACACCCTCGCGCGTCTCGGCCTGGCGCAACGCCTGCAACTGGGCGAACGTCTGCTCGTAGTCGAGCTGGCCTTCGATCAACTGCGCCTTGACCAGAGCCACCTTGAGGTCCGGTGAAACCAGAGGGCCGTAGACCCGCGGATTAGCCACCACGTCGGCCTTCATTGCGCTCAGTTGGGCCTCGTCCAGCGGGCCGAATTCGGCCTGGTAGTAAGGCTCGGAATTGATGCTGCCAACCTCGGTCAACCAGATCTTGCGCGAGTTGCGGTGGGTCAGGCTGCTGACCAGGTTGTGGTTGACCCCCGGCAGGCTGTCCACCGCCTGGGTGACACGATCGATGGTGGCCAGGTTTTCGTTGCTGAACAGATCGCCCTCGGTGAACTCGACGCCAATCACCAGTACGTTGGCGCCGCCGAAGGTGTCCTTGATGCTGTTGTGCAACTGAATATAGGGATGTTCCTGAGGCAGCAGGTCGGCGAAGTCGGTATAAATCTTCAGCGCCGGAATGCGCATCGCGAACAGCAGCGTCAGGGCAGCGATGATCATTAACACGCTACGCGGATGGCGAAACAGCCAGACCTTGACCAGATAGAAGACATGCGTGAAGTGATGCAGGGACATGGGCATTGGCCTCACTGTTCTTGGACGGCGGTCAGGGACGGACGGGTATCCAGGCTCAGCAGCAGCCCCTTACCCCCCGCGACGGTCAGACGGTGGTCGGCCGTCATCGTGGCGGCACGCAGATAAACCGGCTCGCTGGGTGTCGCCATGGCCTGCCAGCGATTGCCGACCAGGCGCAGTACGCTGCTGTGATCGCCGATGGCGAACAGACCATCGGCGTTGGCGCTGAAGGAGAAAATCGGGGCACTGACCGGAGCCTCCTGGCGCTCCCATGTCTGCCCACCATCGGCGGTGTGGTAGATGAAACCGTTGAGGCCGCCGACCCAGCCTTCGCTGAGGCTGCGGAAATGGCTGGCATGGGGATAGAACTCGTCCGGCAGGCTGCCGGCCGGATCCCAGTTCTGGCCACCGTCGGTGCTGGTGAAAACCAGCCCGAACTCGCCAGTCACCACGGCCTCCTTCTGGTTTAGGAACTGCAGAGTCGTCAGCATCGCGTCTTCGTCAAGGCTGCTCTGCGCCCAGGTCGCACCTTGGTCGCGGCTGCTCAACAGCGTGCTGTAGCTGCCGGCTACCCACCAGGCGCCATCGGGCGCACAGGCAGTGGTAAGCATCTGCTCCTCGGTCTGCAGGGCATGTTCACGCCAGCTCTGGCCGCGGTCCGCGCTGTGCCACAGTCGGTTGTCGAAGCTCAGGGCAATGAAGCTGCCGTCGGAGCAGGCATCGAGAGCGATCAGGCTGGGATGTCCGGGCAGCTGCTGGCGCTGCCAGTTGCGGCCTTGATCCTGGCTGACCAAGATCACGCCATCGTTACCGACCAGCACGCTGGTCCCGGCGTCGCTGGCGACCGCCTGGTAATAATCGGTGCGCAGGCTGGCCTGGGAGGTTGTTGCGGTAACCCCCGCCAGGTTCAGATCGGCCTCACAGCCAGCCAGCAGAACGGGCAACAGCAGGGCAACGGTGGAACGAGGCACGCGAGTCAAGGCTTTCGCGCAGGTCAGGCCCTTGCGCGGGTTGGAGATGAAGCTCATTACGGATCACCACTCGATTGTTATTGTCTTGCAGCGGTTGATGACCCTGGAGCAACGCCTGTGCCAGTCCTCGATATCCGGCCGGAGCTTGAGCTTAACCCAATGATTTAGTTGAAATTTTTATATGAGTACGTGCACCCCGTGGCCGTCCAGCAGCCATGCTTCTTCGAAGCGGGGGTTCAGCAAATAGTCAAAACCGGCGAGGGGTTGCTCATTTGGTGAAATGCCGTTTGCGGTAAGGCATCCTGCAACGCGAACGTGGCCGAACGGCGCCCTCCTCAACAACGGCATGGCAGTGCCGATCAGCACCATTTCCGTAGCTGGCAGCGAGTCATCCGCCGGTTCGGATCGATCCAGAGCGGCACCTGTGGTGTCCGTCCGAGGCAACGCCAAGGGCGAGATGTCCATGGCAAGCGCTACTGAACGACGAGCAACGGAAGCTAAGATCTTGCTGCACGGCAATGCGTACAAGCGCAGGAAACATTTCGAAGGCCGCAGCCCCTTTTCGCCAGAACTCACCTACCCTCCGCCCCCCCCCAGAGCTGAAGGGAAGCACCTGGCCGGCCCTGACCGCTCAGCTCTCGATGCCGATTTTCCTCAGCCGATAGGCCAGCGCCGGGCGACTGAGACCGAGCAGACGCGCGGCGCCCGAGACATTTCCGTTGGCCTGCCGCATGGCTTCCTGCATCAAGCTCTGCTCGATTTCGTCAAGGCTCAGGCCGCTGCTTAGCAATTGACTTACCCAGTTGCCGCGGCCACTGCTCGGTGAAACCAATACTCCGTCCGACGATACCCGTGCGCTATCGATCGAGTGTTCCTCGGGCGGGCGGGTAAACAGGGCGGGTACGCTGATACTTTCGTTCGGATCGGTAAGGATGATGCCGCGCTCGATGATGTTTTCCAGCTCGCGGATATTGCCCGGCCAGCTGTAATGCAGGCAGGCCTCGAGCGCGCGGTCCGACAGGCCGAGGGTTATCTTGCCGTATTCCTCGTGAAAGCGCTGGATGAAATGTTCCGCCAGCAGCGGGATGTCCTCGCGACGTTCACGAAGCGCCGGGATCGCTACCGGAAAGACATTCAGCCGGTAGTACAGATCGGCGCGAAAACGTCCGGCCTTGACCGCCTCGGACAGATCTTCGTGAGTCGCCGCGATGACCCGTACGTCGATCGTGCGCGTACGGTTGTCCCCCACCCGCTCCAGCTCGCCTTCCTGCAGGACGCGCAGCAGGCTGGCCTGGGCGCGCGGACTGAGTTCGACCACTTCGTCGAGGAAGATGGTGCCTTTGTCGGCCCGCTCGAAGCGGCCCATGCGCGACTGGGTGGCGCCGGTAAACGCGCCTTTTTCAACGCCGAACAGTTCCGATTCGATCAGATCGGGCGGAATCGCCGCGCAGTTCACCGCGACGAAGGGCTCGGCGGCGCGCTTGCTGCGCAGATGCACGCTGCGCGCGATGACTTCCTTGCCGACGCCGGTTTCGCCGAGCAACAGCACCGAAACCTTACTCTGCGCGGCCTTCTCCATCATGTTGCGCACGGTCTGGTAGGCAGGCGTCTGGCCGATGCCATAGTACTGGCCTGCCTGCTTGTCGAGGTTGGTGCGTAGCGAAACCAGTTGCGACTGCAGATCGTAGAGTTCCTCGATGATCGGGTCGCTCTGGAAATAAGCCTTGAAGGCGCTGGTGTCGCCCCATTCCTCTGCGGTCTTGCCGATGATGCGGCACTTGTCGTCGCCACGGCCGCGGCAGCTGACCTCTTGGAAGATGATCTCGCGCCCCATGAACGCCGAGCTGTAGCTGCAGGCGTAGCCAATGAGCGTCCAGCAGGCCGGTTGATCCATCAGGCCCAGCTCGGTCTGGCAGATTTCCACTTCGAAGGAGTCGATCCACTCCACCTCGCAGTAAAACCTTCCGCTCGCCATGTCGATGTCCACCTCGATTGGGCGCACCTTGACCATGCCCTTGAGCGAGTGCAATTGAGGCCCCGCGAGGAACATCTCGTATTCGGTGGCATTCGGCCGCAGCTTGCGCGCCAGCTCGGCGTCCTTCAGCCCGGACTGGTAACCCATGCGTAGGAATAAACCCTTGGCCCGCTCGGTGCCCAGCGTATTGACCATCTCCCGGCGAAAATTGGCCATCGCCGAGATCTGCAACAGCAGCATGCGCTGCTCTCCCAGCCAGATCTTGCCTTCGGTGCTCTGGAAATGGATGAGATTGGTGAGGTCGTTGAAATCCGTGTACCGCAGTTGAGGTTTGTATTGGATCGACATGAGCTTCCAAATCCCCTGATTTATTGTTGTAGGGGGCCGCTGACACGACGTCGAAAACGACAGTGCAATCCGCACATTCAGCGAGCGGATCGGGCGGCTTTTTCACCGCATGGGCGCAAAGCTAGTCAACCATATTCGCTTTGTTCGACAGAAGAAAGGTGACCATATGATGTATTTCCGGGTCCCTCGGCCGTGCTGCGCTACGCCCTGCGCAACGGCTGTGAGCATTTGCTCAAGTATTGAAATTCATTTGATCAAATGCTGAAAAAAGAACCAGATGCAGCCTCCTTTCCCCTCCTTCATACCGCCCCATTCATAGACAAAAAATCCTTTAAATACAAAGACCTGAAAGGTGTATCCCTGGCTTGGCATATGCGTTGCTTTAGCCCCTTTGCCCGCAACCTGCCAGGAGCCAGCTTCGATGACAGAGCCAGACATTCCCTTCGATCAGCTACCCCGCTTTGTCCGGGTGCGCAGTGACCCCGACGCCAGATTCGTCGAGTTCGATTTCGCCATTGGTCATCCGGAGCTGTTCGTCGAGCTGGTGATGCCATGCGCAGCCTTCACCGCGTTCTGCCAGCGCCAGCGCGTCGTGCAGATGGACGCGGCAATGTGCCGGGCGGTGGATGAGGACGCGGCCAAATGGCGCTACGGCGATATCGGCCGACGCGAGGCGCACGGTCGAGAGTGAGTACGAGCGACAGCCGAATACATAACAAGAAGGTACGGTTGAAATGAGCGTAGAGATCAAGACCAATACGGTGGAAACCCTCCGCCACACCTATGGCAACCTGCAACGCCGTTTCGGCGACAAGCCGGCGAGCCGCTATCAGGAAGCCAGCTACGATATCGAAGCGACGACCAACTTCCACTACCGGCCGTTGTGGGATCCGCAGCGGCAGCTCAACGACCCCAGCCGTACGGCGATCCGCATGGCCGACTGGCACGCGGTCACCGACCCGCGCCAGTACTTCTACGGTGCCTACGTGCAGGCCCGGGCGCGTATGCAGGAAGCCACCGAGCATGCCTACGGCTTCTGCGAAAAACGTGGCCTGTTGAGCCGCCTGCCCGAGGCGCTGCAGCACAAGATCCTGCGTTGCCTGGTGCCGCTGCGCCACGCCGAGATGGGCGCCAATATGAACAACAGCGGCATTGCCGGCGACTGCATCGCCGGCACCATGACCCAACTGCATATCTATCAGGCCATGGATCGTCTGGGCATTGGCCAGTACCTGTCGCGCATCGGCCTGCTGCTCGACGAGGGCAGCGGCAGTGCGCTGGTTCAGGCCAAGGCTTACTGGATGGACGATCCGATCTGGCAAGGTCTGCGCCGCTACGTAGAAGACAGCCTGGTGATCAAGGACTGGTTCGAGCTGACCCTGGCGCAGAACCTGCTGCTCGACGGCATGAGCTATCCGCTGATGTACCAGCGCTTCGACCAGCAACTGGGCGAAGAGGGCGCCGCCGACCTGTCGATGCTCACCGAGTTCATGCGCGACTGGTACGCCGAAAGCACCCGCTGGGTCGACGCCATGCTCAAGGTGGTGCTGGCCGAAAGCGCAGAGAACCGCGAGCAGATCCAGGTCTGGGTGGATACCTGGGAAGCGCGTGCCTATGCCGCCCTGCAACCGCTGGCCGAAGCCGCCACCGGCCAGGCCGCCCTCGACGACGTGCGTGCCGCGCTGGCCGCGCGCCTGCACAAGCTCGGGCTGCGCAGCCCAGGAGTAGCCGCATGAAACAACTGGCTTTCATCGTGTTCCAGGACAACGACAACGCACGTTACCTGGTGGACGCCATCACCCAGGACAACCCCCACGCCGAGGTCCAGTACCAACCCGCGATGATCCGCATCCAGGCCGAGAAGCGCCTGGAAATCCGCCGCGAGACAGTGGAGGAAATGATCGGTCGCGAGTGGGACGTCCAGGAAATGCTCATCGACGTGATAAGCATCGGCGGCAACGTGGCCGAGGACGACGACAGCTTCGTCCTCGAGTGGAAGAACTAGGAGGCAGACCATGACAACCCAGAAGAAAAAACTCAGCCTGAAAGACAAGTACCAGTACCTGACCCGTGACATGGGCTGGGAGCCGAGCTACCAGAAGAAGGCCGACATCTTCCCCAACGAGGATTTCGAGGGCATCAAGATCACCGACTGGGACAAGTGGGAAGACCCGTTCCGCCTGACCATGGATGCCTACTGGAAATACCAGGCCGAGAAAGAGAAGAAGCTCTACGCGATTTTCGACGCCTTCGCGCAGAACAACGGCCACCAGAACATCTCCGATGCACGTTACGTGAATGCCCTGAAGCTGTTCCTCACCGGCGTTTCTCCGCTGGAATACGGCGCCTTCCAGGGCTTCTCGCGGGCTGGCCGGCAGTTCAGCGGCGCCGGCGCGCGGGTCGCCTGCCAGATGCAGGCGATCGACGAGCTGCGCCACGTGCAGACGCAGATCCATGCGATGAGTCACTACAACAAGCACTTCAACGGCCTGCATGATTTCGCCCACATGTACGACCGGGTGTGGTTCCTCTCGGTGCCCAAGTCGTTCTTCGACGACGCGCGTTCGGCCGGCCCATTCGAGTTCCTCACCGCCGTCTCGTTCTCCTTCGAGTACGTGCTGACCAACCTGCTGTTCGTGCCGTTCATGTCCGGCGCCGCCTACAACGGCGACATGGCCACGGTCACCTTCGGCTTCTCCGCGCAGTCGGACGAAGCGCGGCACATGACCCTCGGCCTGGAAGTGATCAAGTTCATGCTCGAACAGCACGAAGACAACGTGCCGATCATCCAGCGCTGGATCGACAAGTGGTTCTGGCGCGGTTATCGCCTGCTCAGTCTGGTCGGCATGATGATGGACTACATGCTGCCGAACAAAGTGATGTCCTGGGCCGAAGCCTGGGAGGTGTATTACGAGCAGAACGGCGGCGCGCTGTTCAAGGACCTCGAGCGCTACGGCATCCGCCCGCCGAAGTACCAGGACCAGGCCACCATCGGCAAGCAGCACATCACCCACCAGATCTGGGCGACCTTCTACCAGTACTGCCATGCCACCAACTTCCACACCTGGATTCCCAGCCAGGAAGAGCAGCAGTGGCTCGCGGAAAAGTACCCGGACAGCTTCGACAAGTACTACCGCCCGCGTTTCGACCACTGGCAGGAGCAGCATGCCAAAGGCCAGCGCTTCTACAACTACACCCTGCCGCAGCTGTGCCAGGTGTGCCAGGTGCCGGCGCTGTTCACCGAGCCGGACGACCCGACCACCCTAAGCCACCGGCAGATCGAGCACGAGGGCGAGCGCTATCACTTCTGCTCGGATGGCTGCTGCGACATCTTCCAGCACGAACCGGAGAAGTACATCCAGGCCTGGCTGCCGGTGCACCAGATCTACCAGGGCAACTGCGAGGGCGGCGACGTGCAGACCGTGGTGGAGAAGTACTACCACCTGAAAATCGGGGTGGACAACCTCGAGTACGTCGGCTCGCCCGAATACCTGCGCTGGCTGGCCTGGAAGAAACTCGGCACCCCGGCAGTGCCCGCCGGTACGGACAACACGCGCGACGCCGCCTGATGCGTCACCCCGGGTCGGGGTGGCGCTGCCGCCCCTGACCACCCAGATTCCAAGAACAAGAGGGTCAGCTCATGACTGTTAATGCGATCAGCGAATACCGCGCCACGCCGCGCGACCTGCAAGCCAATTTCCATGGCATGCAGATGCTCTACGTCTACTGGGAAAAACACCTGATGTTCTGCTCGCCCTTTGCCTTCCTCGTCGCCCCGGCGATGACCTTCGCCGCGTTCGTCGAGCAGTTGCTCAGCGATGCGATAAAGGCCCACCCGGACAGCGCCAGGGTCGATTTCAACGAAGCCGTCTGGACCCTTAACGGCGAGCGCTTCGTACCGGATTACGCCGCCAGCCTGGAGGCCAACGGTATCGACCATAAAAGCATGCTGCGCCTGAATACCCCAGGGTTGAATGGCGTCCAGGGTTCGTGCAGCTGAGAGGTGTGCCATGACATACAACGTCACCATCGAACCCACCGGCGAAGTGATCGAAGTAGAGGAAGGCCAGACCATCCTGCAGGCCGCGCTGCGCCAGGGCGTATGGTTGCCGTTCGCCTGTGGCCACGGCACCTGCGCCACCTGCAAGGTGCAGGTGCTCGAAGGCGAAGTGGATATCGGCGCGGCCTCGCCGTTCGCCCTGATGGACATCGAGCGCGACGAGCGCAAGATTCTGGCCTGTTGCGCCCTGCCTCAGTCCGACATGGTGATCGAGGCCGATATCGAGGCCGACCCGGATTTCCTCGGCCACCCGGTGGAAGACTACCGTGGCGCGGTCACCGCCCTGATCGATCTCTCGCCGACGATCAAGGGTCTGCATATCAAACTGGACCGGCCGATGGCCTTCCAGGCCGGGCAGTACATCAACCTGGCGCTGCCCGGCATCGACGGCACCCGCGCCTTTTCCCTGGCCAACCCGCCGAGCAAGGCCGATGAAGTCGAGCTGCATGTTCGCCTGGTCGAAGGCGGTGTCGGCACCGGCTTCATTCATAAGCAACTGAAGGTCGGCGACTCGGTGGAGCTGTCCGGCCCCTACGGGCAGTTCTTCGTTCGCGACTCCCAGGCCGGCAACCTGATCTTCATCGCCGGTGGCTCCGGCCTGTCCAGCCCGCAGTCGATGATCCTCGATCTGCTGGCGCGCGGCGATACCCGGCAGATCACCCTGTTCCAGGGCGCCCGCAACCGTGCCGAGCTATACAACCGCGAGCTGTTCGAGACGCTGGCCGCACAGTACCCGCAGTTCAACTACGTGCCGGCACTGAATCAGGCCAATGACGATCCGCAATGGCAGGGCTTCAAGGGCTTCGTGCATGACGCGGCCAAGGCGCACTTCGACGGCCGTTTCAGTGGCCAGAAGGCCTATCTCTGTGGCCCGCCACCGATGATCGACGCAGCCATCACCACCCTCATGCAGGGACGGCTGTTCGAGCGGGACATCTTCATGGAGCGCTTCTTCACCGCCGCCGATGGTGCCGGTGAGAGCACCCGTTCGGCGTTGTTCAAGCGCATCTGAGGTGAGCATGAACAGTGCCGGCTACGAGGTGTGCGAAGTGCTAAGCGGTCAGTCATTCCGCTGCGCGGAGGGCCAGTCGGTGTTGCAGGCGATGGAGGCCCAGGGCAAGCGTTGCGTGCCGGTGGGCTGCCGTGGCGGCGGTTGCGGGCTGTGCAAGGTGCGGGTGTTGGGCGGCGATTACCGCCGCGGTCGCATGAGCTGCCATCACGTGCCGCCCGGGTTGGCGAGCCAGGGCCTGGCGCTGGCATGCCAGGTATTTCCGCAATCCGATCTGAGCATCGAATGCCTTCGCCGAAATGGCGAAGGCGACAAAAACAACAAGATGAAAAAAGAGGTGCCGTCATGAAAAAAGGCGTTATGCGACCCGGCCACATCCAGCTGCGCGTACTCAATCTAGAGAGTGCCCTGGCCCATTACCGCGACCTGCTCGGCCTGATCGAAGTGGACCGTGATGACTTCGGTCGCGTCTATCTGAAGGCCTGGACCGAAGTGGACAAGTTCTCCCTGGTGCTGCGTGAAGCGGATGAGCCGGGCATGGATTTCATGGGTTTCAAGGTGGTCGACGACGAGTGCCTGGTCCGTCTGACCCAGGACCTGATCGACTACGGCTGCCTGATCGAGACCATTCCCGCCGGAGAACTCAGGGGCTGCGGGCGTCGCGTGCGCTTCCAGGCGCCGTCCGGACACTTCTTCGAGCTGTATGCCGACAAGCAATACACCGGCAAGTGGGGCGTGGAGGAAATCAACCCTGAAGCCTGGCCGCGCAATCTCCAGGGCATGCGCGTGGTGCGTTTCGACCACGCCCTCATGTATGGCGACGAATTGCCGGCGACCTATGACCTATTCACCAAGGTGCTCGGCTTCTATCTGGCCGAACAGGTGCTGGATGAGGATGGCACGCGCGTCGCCCAGTTCCTCAGCCTGTCGACCAAGGCCCACGACGTGGCCTTCATTCATCACCCTGAGAAGGGTCGCTTCCATCACGTCTCCTTCTACCTCGAAACCTGGGAAGACGTACTCCGCGCCGCCGACCTGATTTCCATGACCGACACCTCCATCGATATCGGTCCGACCCGCCATGGCCTCACTCACGGCAAGACCATCTACTTCTTCGATCCTTCTGGAAACCGCAACGAGGTGTTCTGCGGCGGCGATTACAACTACCAGGATCACAAGCCGGTGACCTGGATGGCCAAAGACCTGGGCAAGGCGATTTTCTATCACGACCGCGTGCTCAACGAACGCTTCCTCACGGTGCTCACCTGAAGGCCGGCCCGAATTTACATAGAGATTGCACACATGCAAGAAATCAAGCATTTCATTAACGGCGAGTACGTCGGCTCGGCCAGCGGCAAGCGGTTCGACAACGTCAACCCGGCCAACGGCCAGGTGATCGCCAGGGTCCATGAAGCCGGCGAGGCCGAGGTCGACGCGGCGGTCAGGGCGGCACGCGATGCGCTGAAGGGCCCCTGGGGCCGGATGACCCTGGCCGAGCGCAGCGAGATCCTGCATCGCGTCGCCGACGGCATCAATGCGCGCTTCGACGAGTTCCTCGAGGCCGAGTGCCTGGACACCGGCAAGCCGAAGTCGCTGGCCAGCCACATCGACATCCCGCGCGGCGCAGCGAACTTCAAGGTGTTCGCCGACCTGATCAGGAACGTGCCGACCGAGGCCTTCGAGATGGTCACCCCGGACGGCAGCGGCGCGATCAACTACGCGGTGCGCCGGCCCAAGGGGGTGATCGGTGTGATCAGCCCGTGGAACCTGCCGCTCTTGCTGATGACCTGGAAGGTCGGTCCGGCGCTGGCCTGCGGCAATACCGTGGTGGTCAAGCCGTCGGAGGAAACCCCCAGTACCACCGCACTGCTCGGCGAGGTGATGAACGCCGCCGGGGTGCCGCCGGGCGTCTACAACGTAGTGCACGGTTTCGGCGGCGACTCGGCCGGCGCCTTCCTCACCGCCCACCCGGACGTCGACGGCATCACCTTCACCGGGGAGACCGGCACCGGGGAGCTGATCATGCGCGCCGCGGCCAAGGGCGTGCGCCAAGTGTCGCTTGAACTGGGCGGCAAGAACGCCGGCATCGTCTTCGCCGACTGCGACCTGGACAAGGCCATCGAAGGCACCCTGCGCTCGGCCTTCGCCAACTGCGGCCAGGTCTGCCTGGGCACCGAGAGGGTCTACGTCGAGCGGCCGATCTTCGACGAATTCGTCGCCCGCCTGAAGGCCGGCGCCGAAGCGCTGAAGATCGGCGAGCCGAACGACCCGGAGGCCAACTTCGGCTCGCTGGTCAGCCACAAGCACCGCGAGAAGGTCCTTTCCTACTACCAGAGGGCCCGGGACGAAGGTGCCACCCTCGTCACCGGTGGCGGTGTGCCCGAGATGCCGGCGCACCTGGCCGGCGGCGCCTGGGTGCAGCCGACCATCTGGACCGGCCTGCCAGACGATTCGCCGGTGGTCACCGAGGAAATCTTCGGCCCCTGCTGCCACATCCGGCCGTTCGACAGCGAGGCAGAAGCCATCGAACTGGCCAACGCCCTGCCTTACGGCCTGGCCTCGGCGATCTGGACCGAGAGCGCCTCGCGGGCGCACCGCGTCGCCGGGCAGATCGAGGCTGGGATCGTCTGGGTGAACAGCTGGTTCCTGCGCGACCTGCGCACCGCCTTCGGTGGCGCCAAGCAGTCGGGTATCGGCCGCGAAGGCGGGGTGCACTCGCTGGAGTTCTACACCGAGCTGAAGAACATCTGCGTGAAACTCTGAGGACCTGACCATGAACGCACCGCAGCAAGGCCCTGAAATCGGTCGCGAAATTCTCGCCGCCGGCTACCGCACCAACCTGCATGATCAGGGCGAAGGCTTCCCGGTCCTGCTGATTCACGGCTCCGGGCCGGGCGTCACCGCCTGGGCCAACTGGCGCCTGGTGATACCCGAGCTGGCCAGGCAGCGCCGGGTGATCGCGCCGGACATGCTCGGCTTCGGCTATAGCGAGCGCCCGGCCGACGGCCAGTACCACCAGCAGCGCTGGGTCGAGCATGCCATCGGCGTGCTGGATGCGCTGGGTATCGCCCAGGCCGACATCGTCGGCAACTCCTTCGGTGGCGGCCTGGCGCTGGCGCTGGCCATCCAACATCCCGAGCGGGTGCGGCGGCTGGTGCTGATGGGCAGCGTCGGGGTGAGTTTTCCAATCACGCCGGGGCTGGATGCCGTCTGGGGCTACGAGCCGTCCTTGGCCAACATGCGCCGGCTGATGGATGTTTTCGCCTACGACCGCAGCCTGGTCACCGACGAGCTGGCCGAGCTGCGTTACCAGGCCAGTATCCGCCCCGGCTTTCAGGAATCCTTCGCCCAGATGTTCCCGGCCCCGCGCCAGCGCTGGGTCGACGGACTGGCCAGCGACGAAGCGGACATCCGCGCCTTGCCCCACGAAACACTGGTGATCCATGGCCGCGAGGACCAGGTGATTCCGCTGGCGGCCTCGCTGACCCTGGCCGAATGGATCGCCCGCGCCCAGTTGCACGTATTCGGCCAGTGCGGCCACTGGACCCAGATCGAACACGCCGAGCGTTTCGCCCGCCTGGTCGAGAATTTCCTCGCCGAGGCCGACGCCCTCCATTGCTGAGAGAGACCGATATGGACAAGACATTGATCAACGAGCTCGGCGACGAGCTCTACCAGGCGATGGTCCAGCGCGAGACCGTCACGCCGCTGACCAGCCGTGGCTTCGACATCAGCGTCGAGGACGCCTACCACATTTCCCTGCGTATGCTGGAACGGCGCTTGGCCGCCGGCGAGCGGGTGATTGGCAAGAAGATCGGCGTCACCAGCAAGGCCGTGCAGAACATGCTCGGCGTGCACCAACCGGACTTCGGCTACCTCACCGACGCCATGGTCTACAACAGCGGCGAAGCCATGCCGATCAGCGAACGGCTGATCCAGCCACGGGCCGAAGGCGAGATCGCCTTCATCCTCAAGAAGGACCTGATGGGCCCCGGCGTGACCAATGCCGACGTGCTGGCCGCCACCGAATGCGTGATCCCCTGCTTCGAGGTGGTCGATTCGCGCATCCAGGACTGGCAGATCAAGATCCAGGACACCGTGGCGGACAACGCCTCCTGCGGCCTGTTCGTGCTCGGTGATCAGGCCGTGTCGCCGCGCCAGGTCGATCTGGTCACCTGCGGCATGCTAGTGGAAAAGAACGGCCAGTTGCTCTCGACCGGTGCCGGCGCCGCGGCGCTCGGCTCGCCGGTCAACTGCGTGGCCTGGCTGGCCAACACCCTCGGCCGGTTCGGCATCGGCCTGAAGGCCGGCGAGGTGATCCTGTCCGGCTCGCTGGTTCCGCTGGAGCCGGTCAAGGCAGGCGATTTCATGCGCGTCGAGATCGGCGGCATCGGCAGCGCCAGCGTGCGCTTCACCTGATTAGAACAAGAACAGGGGAAACACCCATGAGCAAGAAACTGAAAGCCGCGATCATTGGCCCGGGCAACATCGGCACTGACCTGGTGATGAAGATGCTGCGTTCCGAGTGGATCGAGCCGGTCTGGATGGTCGGCATCGACCCCGAGTCCGACGGCTTGAAGCGCGCCCGCGAGTTCGGCCTGAAGACCACCGCAGAAGGCGTCGACGGCCTGCTGCCGCACGTGCTCGACGACGACATCCGCATCGCCTTCGATGCCACCAGCGCCTACGTGCACGCCGAGAACAGCCGCAAGCTCAACGAACTGGGCGTGCTGATGGTCGACCTGACCCCGGCCGCCATCGGCCCCTACTGTGTGCCGCCGGTGAACCTCAAGCAGCACGTCGGCACCCTGGAAATGAACGTCAACATGGTCACCTGCGGTGGCCAGGCGACCATCCCGATGGTCGCCGCGGTGTCGCGCGTGCAGCCGGTGGCCTACGGCGAGATCGTCGCCACCGTGTCCTCGCGCTCCATCGGCCCGGGCACCCGCAAGAACATCGACGAGTTCACCCGCACCACCGCCGGCGCCATCGAGCAGGTCGGCGGGGCGAAGGAAGGCAAGGCGATCATCGTGGTCAACCCGGCCGAGCCGCCCTTGATGATGCGCGACACCATCCACTGCCTGACCGAAACCGAGCCGGACCAGGACGCCATCACCGCATCGGTCCACGCCATGATCGCCGAGGTGCAGAAGTACGTGCCCGGCTACCGGCTGAAGAACGGCCCGGTATTCGACGGCAACCGCGTCTCGATCTTCATGGAAGTCGAGGGCCTGGGCGACTACCTGCCCAAGTACGCCGGCAACCTCGACATCATGACCGCCGCAGCGCTGCGTACTGGCGAGATGTTCGCCGCGGAAATCGCCAGCGGCACCATTCAACTGCCACGTCGTGAAGCGGCCCTGGCCTGAGGAGTAGCACCATGAATCTGCAAGGCAAGAACGTCACCCTGCACGACATGAGCCTGCGCGACGGCATGCACGCCAAGCGCCACCAGATCAGCCTCGAGCAGATGATCGCGGTCGCCACCGGCCTCGACGCCGCCGGCATGCCGCTGATCGAGATCACCCACGGCGACGGCCTCGGCGGTCGCTCGATCAACTACGGTTTCCCCGCGCATAGCGACGAGGAATACCTGCGTGCGGTAATCCCGCGCCTCAAGCAGGCCAAGGTATCCGCCCTGCTGCTGCCGGGCATCGGCACGGTCGACCACCTGAAGATGGCGCTCGACTGTGGCGTCTCCACCATTCGTGTGGCCACGCATTGCACCGAGGCCGACGTCTCCGAGCAGCACATCGGCATGTCGCGCAAGCTGGGCGCCGATACCGTCGGCTTCCTGATGATGGCGCACATGATCAGCGCGGAAAAAGTGCTCGAACAGGCCAGGCTGATGGAAAGCTACGGCGCCAACTGCATCTACTGCACCGACTCGGCCGGCTACATGCTGCCCGATGAGGTCAGCGAGAAGATCGGCCTGCTGCGCGCCGAGCTGAACCCCGCCACCGAGATCGGCTTCCACGGCCACCACAACATGGGCATGGCCATCGCCAACTCGCTGGCCGCCATCGAAGCTGGCGCCTCGCGTATCGACGGCTCGGTCGCCGGCCTCGGCGCCGGTGCCGGCAACACCCCGCTGGAAGTCTTCGTCGCGGTGTGCAAGCGCATGGGCGTGGAAACCGGCATCGACCTCTACAAGATCATGGATGTGGCCGAAGACATCGTCGTGCCAATGATGGACCAGCCGATCCGCGTCGACCGCGATGCGCTGACCCTGGGCTATGCCGGGGTGTACAGCTCGTTCCTGTTGTTTGCCCAGCGCGCCGAGAAGAAATACGGCGTACCGGCCCGCGACATTCTGGTCGAGCTGGGGCGCCGCGGCACCGTCGGCGGCCAGGAAGACATGATCGAAGACCTCGCCCTGGATATGTCCCGGGCCCGCCAGAACCAGAAGGTGAGTGCATGAACCGTACCCTCAACCACGAGCAGGTGCTGGCCCTGGCCGAGCACATCGAGAACGCCGAATTGCAGGCGCACGATATTCACAAGGTCACCAACGATTATCCCGAGATGACCTTCGCCGATGCCTACGACATCCAGTGGGAAATCCGCCGCCGCAAGGAGGAGCGCGGCAACAAGATCGTCGGCCTGAAGATGGGCCTGACCTCTTGGGCGAAGATGGCGCAGATGGGCGTGGAGACGCCGATCTACGGCTTTCTCGCCGACTACTTCAGCGTGCCCGATGGTGGCGTGGTGGATTGCTCCAAGCTGATCCATCCGAAGATCGAGGCGGAAATCTCGGTGGTCACCAAGGCGCCGCTGCAAGGCCCCGGTTGCCACATCGGTGACGTGATTGCAGCGATCGACTACGTGATCCCCACCGTCGAGGTGATCGACTCGCGCTACGAGAACTTCAAGTTCGACCTGATCAGCGTGGTGGCCGACAACGCCTCCTCGACCCGTTTCATCACCGGCGGCCAGATGGCCAATCTGGAGGACGTCGACCTGCGCACCCTCGGCGTGGTGATGGAGAAGAACGGTGAGGTGGTAGAACTTGGTGCCGGCGCCGCAGTGCTCGGCCATCCGCTGTCCAGCGTGGCGATGCTCGCCAACCTGCTGGCAGAGCGCGGCGAACACATACCGGCCGGCACCTTCATCATGACCGGTGGCATCACGGCGGCGGTATCGGTGGAGCCGGGCGACAACATCACCGTGCGCTATCAGGGGCTTGGCAGCGTCTCCGCGCGCTTCATCTGAGCCATTCGGCCGCCCTGCCCGGGCGGCCTCTTCTTCAGGAGACACACCATGCCCATTGCCCAGATCCATATCCTCGAAGGCCGCAGCGACGAGCAGAAGGAGACCCTCATCCGCGAAGTCAGCGAAGCCATCGCGCGCTCGCTGGATGCACCGCTGGCCAGTGTACGGGTAATCATCACTGAAATGCCGAAAGGTCATTTCGGCATCGGCGGCGAGTCAGCCAGCAAGCTCAAGCGTTGAGGCCGGCATGATCGTCTCGACACTCGAAGCGAACCTCACCTGGCAAGCGGCGCTGCAGGCTGCCCAGGCGGCGACCGATCACGCCACCGCGCTGGGCATTCGCATCCACGTCGCGGTGGTGGATCGCGCCGGCCTCAATCTGGCGTTCCTGAGCATGAACGGTGCCTTCCTGCACTCCGCAGACATCGCGCGTGACAAAGCCTACACCGCGGCCAGCTTCGGCTTTCCCACCGGCCAGTGGCTGCAGGTGCTGGGCGATAACGAACGCCTGCGCATCGGCATTCCGGTGCGCGAGCGGCTGGTAGTATTCGGCGGCGGGTTGCCCGTCCTGCTGGACGGGCAGTGCATCGGCGGGATCGGCGTTTCCGGCGGATCGGAAGAGCAGGACGAGGCCTGCGCCGAAGCGGGTCTGCGGGCAATGCTCGGCTGAGCCCGTCCGACCCCGCGAACAGGACGTGACTTATTTGTCGCGATCGATATTGAACGGCGACCAGGCCTGACGCGTCGGCATCACTTCCAGGCGGTTGATGTTGATGTGATCCGGCAGGGTGGCGACGTAGAAGATCTGCTCGGCGATGTCCTCGGCGGTCAGCGGCGTGGTGCCGCGGTAGAGCCGGTCGCTGGCGTCCTGATCGCCCTTGGTACGGACCAGGGTGAACTCGGTTTCGGCCATGCCCGGCGCGATGTCGGTGACGCGCACGCCGGTGCCGAGCAGGTCGCAGCGCAGGTTGTAGCCGAACTGCTCGACGAAGGCCTTGGTCGCGCCGTAGACGTGGCCACCCGGATACGGCCAGTGGCCGGCCACTGAGCCGATGTTGACGATGCTGGCACCCTTGCCAGTGGCGATCAGCGTCGGCAGCAAGGCATGGGTGACGTTGACCAGGCCGGTGATGTTGGTATCGATCATGGTGTGCCAATCGGCTAGATCGACTTTTTGCGCGGGCTGCGGCGCCAGCGCCAGGCCGGCGTTGTTGACCAGGCAATCGATCTGGCGGAACTCGGCGGGCAGCTGCTCGACCACCTCCGTCACCGCGCCGGCATGGCGCACGTCGAGGGTGGCGATATGCACCGGCACCTTCGCTGACAGCTCGCTCTGCAGCTCTTCCAGGCGCTCGCTGCGCCGCCCGGTGAGCACCAGCGCCCAGCCGGCCTCGGCGAAGCGACGGGCAGTGGCGCGGCCAAAGCCGGAGGTGGCGCCGGTGATGAATACGATCTTCTGTTTCATGCTCTTCCTCTTTCTCTTCAATGCCTGACGGTCGCGTAGACGACGCGCCAGCACGGGACGCAATGACGGCGTCCAGCTTAGGGGGCCGCGCCGCGAAGGCAAAGCGCCGCGTGCGCTGATCGCGCGCCAGCCGGCCGCCGCTGCGCTGACCATCGAAGCTTCACCGAATGGTCATCGCAGGTTCACGGACGCTTAGCGGGACTGCAACAGAGCCTGACTACCTTCTCGTCTAGACAAGTTGGCCGACCTCCCCGGCCGCGCAGACGAGAGGGCAAGACATGAATGCGGCTATTCGAGTCGAGCGACTGAACAAGACCTTCGCCGGCAAGCAGGCGCTGTTCGACCTGGGCCTGGCGATACAGCCGGGCGAGATGGTGGCGCTGATCGGCGCGTCCGGTTCCGGCAAGTCCACGCTGTTGCGCCACCTGGCCGGACTGGCCTGCTGCGACCGCTCCGCCGGCGGGCGCATCGAGGTGCTCGGCCGCGAGGTACAGGCCACCGGCCGCCTGCATGGCGAGGTGCGCCGCCTGCGCGCCGACATCGGCTACATCTTCCAGCAGTTCAACCTGGTCACCCGCCTCAGCGTGCTGGACAACGTCCTGCTCGGCTTTCTCGGCCGCATGCCGCGCTGGCGCGGATCGCTGGGCATGTTCAGCGACGAACAGAAGCGCCAGGCCATGGCTGCACTGGAGCGCGTCGGCCTGGCCGAGCGCGCCGCACAGCGCGCCTCGACGCTCTCCGGCGGCCAGCAGCAGCGGGTGGCGATCGCCCGTGCGCTGACCCAGCAGGCCGAGGTGATCCTTGCCGACGAACCGATCGCCTCGCTCGACCCGGAGTCGGCGCGCAAGGTCATGGAAATCCTCGCCGACATCAACCGCCAGGACGGCAAGACCGTGGTGGTAACCCTGCATCAGGTCGATTACGCCCTGCGCTACTGCTCCCGCGCCGTGGCGCTCAAGGGCGGGCGCATCCATTACGACGGCCCCTCGGCGGCGCTCAGCGACCGCCTGCTCAACGACCTCTACGGCGCCGATCTGGACGCCAGCCTGCTGTTCTCCGACCGCGCCCGCAATGCCGAGCCGCGGTCTTTGCAGCTGGTCAACGGCTGAGCCCCACGCCACCCGACAACCAACGCCACACCTCAGGAGTGACCTCCATGTTGAAACGCTTCAGCCGCGCTCTCGCCGCCTCCACGCTGCTGGCCGGTGCCCTCGCCGGCACCGCTCAAGCCGCCGAGACCATCACCTTCGGCATCATTTCCACCGAGTCCTCGCAGAACCTGCGCAGCGTCTGGGAACCCTTCCTCGCCGACATGAGCAAGCAGACCGGCTACGAGGTGAAGGCCTTCTTCGCCCCCGATTACGCCGGGGTCATCCAGGGCATGCGCTTCGACAAGGTCGATCTGGCCTGGTACGGCAACAAGTCGGCGATGGAAGCGGTGGATCGCGCCGGCGGCGAAATCTTCGCCCAGACCGTCGCCGCCAACGGCAGCCCGGGCTACTACAGCCATCTGATCGTGCACAAGGACAGCGCCCTGAACTCCGTCGATGACGTGCTGAAGAACGCCAAGAGCCTGACCTTCGCCAACGGCGACCCGAACTCCACCTCCGGCTACCTGGTGCCCGGCTATTACGTGTTCGCCAAGAACAAGGTCGACGCCGGCCAGGCCTTCAAGCGCAGCCTCAACGGCAGCCACGAAGTCAACGCACTGTCGGTGGCGAACAAGCAGGTCGATGTCGGCACCTTCAACAGCGAAGGCATGGAGCGTCTTGAAATCACCGCGCCGGACAAGGCCGCGCAACTGAAGATCGTCTGGACCTCGCCGCTGATCCCGGCCGACCCGCTGGTGTGGCGCAAGAGCCTGAGCGACGAGCAGAAGAACCGGCTGCGCGAGTTCTTTATGAGCTATGGCGCCAAGCCGGCCGAGAAGGAAATCCTCGCCGGCCTGCAGTGGGCACCGTTCCGCGCCTCCGACAACGACCAGCTGCTGCCGATCCGCCAGCTGGAACTGTTCAAGAAGCGCAGCGAAGTCGCTGCCGACAGCAAGCTCTCCGACAGCGACCGCCAGGCGCAGCTGCAGGGCATCGACCAGGAGCTGGCCAAGCTGGAGCAGCGCATGGCCGAGCGCGAGCAGAAGAACGCCGCCGCCAAGGCCAGCTGAGCAACGCCGGGCGTGGCGCGCTGGCGCCACGCTCCCGTCCGCGCCGTTTTTTGAGAACCGAACATGACCACTCTGAGCACCACACCGCCACTGGCGGGCAACGACAAGCGCAGCTGGCTGCGCCTGTTCGGCTGGGGCCTGTGCCTGGCCGTGCTGGCCTGGTCCTGGCAGGGCGCGGAGATGAATCCGCTGCTGCTGATCCGCGACAGCGCCAACATGGCGACCTTCGCCGCCGACTTCTTCCCGCCGGATTTCAGCAACTGGCAGCTGTACCTCAAGGAGATGGTCACCACGGTGCACATCGCCCTCTGGGGCACCCTGCTGGCGATCGTCTGCGCCATCCCGCTGGGCATCCTCAGCTCCGAGAACATCGTGCCCTGGTGGGTCTACCAGCCGGTGCGCCGACTGATGGACGCCTGCCGTTCGATCAACGAAATGGTCTTCGCCATGCTCTTCGTCGTCGCCGTCGGCCTCGGCCCATTCGCCGGCGTGCTGGCGCTGTGGATCAGCACCACCGGCGTGCTTGCCAAGCTGTTCGCCGAAGCCGTGGAAGCCATCGAGCCGGGCCCGGTGGAAGGCGTGCGTGCCACCGGTGCCAGTGCGCTGCAGGAAGTCATCTTCGGAGTGATTCCGCAGGTGCTGCCGCTGTGGATTTCCTACTCGCTGTACCGCTTCGAATCCAACGTGCGCTCGGCCACCGTGGTCGGCATGGTCGGCGCCGGCGGCATCGGCGTGATTCTCTGGGAAGCCATCCGCGGTTTCCAGTTCGGCCAGACCGCCGCCCTGCTGCTGATCATCATCGCCGTGGTGAGCCTGATCGACCTGCTCTCCCAGCGCCTGCGCAAGCTCTTCATCTGACGGAGTGAGGGCCTGCGCGGCCTTCGAAAAAACCATGCAGTTGTCTAGACAACCCAGCGAACCGCTCTACCTCGAACTGGCCCAGGTGCTGCGCGGCGAGTTGCGCCACTACCGCATCGGCGACTTCCTCCCCGGCGAGATGCAGCTGGCCCGGCGCTTCGCGGTCAACCGCCACACCCTGCGCCGCGCCGTCGACGAGCTGGTACAGGAAGGCCGCCTGCTGCGCCGCCAGGGCAAGGGCACCCAGGTGCTGCGACGCCCGCTGGTCTATCCGCTGCAGGCCGACAGTGCCTACAGCGATGCGCTCGCCGCCCTCGGCGTGCGCACCGAAGCGCGCCTGCTCGCGCGTCGCCAGCTCAGCGCCAGCGCCGAGGAAGCGCGCCACCTGCAACTGGCCGAGGGCGCTGCGCTGATCGAGCTGAGCACCCTGCGCCTGCTCGACGGCGAGCCGGTCAGCCTGATCCGCCACCGCTACTGCGCCAGCCACGCCGAACGGCTCGCCGACTACCAGGGCGGCTCGCTGCGCCGCTACCTCGGCGAACGCGGCCTGCCGCTGACGCGCCGTTTCAGCCTGATCGGCGCACGCCTGGCCGATCGCGACGAGGCCGCACAGCTGCTGATGCCCCTGCGCATGCCACTGCTGTCGGTGTTCACCCTGTCCTGCGATGCCACCGGGCAACCGGTGGAGATCGCCCTTTCGGCCAGCCGTTCCGACCGTTTCCAGTACCAGGTCGCCACCTGATGGAGAACCCCATGCACACCCGCGAACAATCCCCCCGCCAGCGCTGGATGGCCGTGCTGGCCGGCGCCAGCGCTGCCGAACTGGCGCCTTTCGAGAGCGCCCTGCGCGACTGCACCTACCAGTTGATCCGTCCCGCGGAAATCGGCATGACCCTGGTGCGCGGCCGCATGGGCGGCACCGGCGCGCCGTTCAACCTCGGCGAGATGAGCGTCACCCGCTGCGTGGTGCGCCTGGCCGACGGCAGCACCGGCTACAGCTACCGCGCCGGCCGCGACAAGCGCCAGGCCGAGCTCGCCGCCCTCGCCGATGCCCATCTGCAAGGGCCGCAGCAGAGCCGCTGGCTGAATGAACTGATCGAACCGCTGGCCGCCGCGCAGGCCCGACGCGCCGCGCAAAAGGCTGCCGAAACCGCCACTACCCGCGTGGAGTTCTTCACGCTGCTGCGAGGAGAAGACTGATGAATCGCGCCCCATCCGACCTGTTGCAGGCCGCCTTCGCCGACCCGGTGCTGGACGCGCAGAAGTGCTTCCGCGCCGCGCTCAAGGCTTTGTCCGAGCCAGGCACGCGCCAGACGCTGGTCAGCGTCGCCGCCATCGAGCCGCTGCAGGCCGCCGGCTATGCGCTGTGCCTGAGCCTGCTGGATAACGACACGCCGCTGTGGCTGGCGCCGGCCTTCGACACTCCGGCGATTCGCGCCAACCTGGCCTTCCACTGTGGCTGTCCGATCGTCGAGGCACGCGAGGAGGCGATGTTCGCCCTGCTTGATGCCGCTGCGCTGGACGACCTCTCCGGCTTCTACGCCGGCAGCGAACGCTACCCGGACCAGTCCTGCACGCTGCTGATCCAGCTCGAGCGTCTCGACCGCGGCCCGGCGCTGAGCTGGCAGGGCCCGGGCATCGACGGCAGCCGCCTGGTCGGCCTGCCGCTGAAACCGGCGTTCTGGCAGCAGCGCGCCGCACGCAACGACTTCCCGCGCGGGCTCGACGCACTGTTCTGCGCCGAAGGCGAAGTGCTCGGCCTGCCGCGCAGCACCCGCATCGGCGATTCGCTGCAGGAGGTGGCCTGATGTACGTCGCAGTCAAGGGTGGCGAACAGGCCATCGACAACGCCCACGCCCTGCTGGCGAAGAAGCGCCGCGGCGACACCGCTATCGCCGAACTCGCCGTCGAGCAGATTCGCCAGCAGCTGCCGCTCGCCGTGGCGCGGGTGATGAGCGAAGGCTCGCTGTATGACGAGGAGCTCGCCGCGCTGGCGATCAAGCAGGCCGCCGGCGATCTGGTCGAGGCGATCTTCCTCTTGCGCGCCTACCGCACCACGCTGCCGCGCTTCGCCGAAAGCCTGCCGCTGGACACCGGCGCCATGCAGCTCAGCCGACGCATTTCAGCGACCTTCAAGGACGTGCCCGGCGGCCAGCTGCTCGGCCCGACCTTCGACTACACCCATCGCCTGCTCGATTTCGCCCTGCTCGCCGAAGGCGAACGCGCCGGCCCGCCGGTGGATGAAAGCGCCACGCTGGGCAACTGCCCGCGGGTACTCGGCCTGCTCGGCGAGGAAGGCCTGATGACCCCGGAAATCGACCGCGGCGAGCCGGTGCCGGACCTCACCCGCGAGCCACTGGAGCTGCCGACGAGCCGCGCCGAACGCCTGCAGGCGCTGGCGCGTGGCGACGAGGGCTTTCTCCTGGCGCTGGGCTATTCGACCCAGCGCGGCTACGGCCGCAACCACCCGTTCGCCGGCGAGATTCGCATCGGCACCGCCGAGGTCTGGATCGAGCCGCAGGAGCTGGGTTTCCCGGTCTGCCTCGGCGAGATCGAGCTGACCGAGTGCGAGATGGTCAACCAGTTCGTCGGCGTGAGCGCCGAGCAGGCACAGTTCACCCGCGGCTACGGCCTGGCCTTCGGTTACGCCGAGCGCAAGGCGATGGGCATGGCGCTGGTCGACCGCGCGCTGCGTGCCGGCGAGTACGGCGAGGAAGTGCAGGGCCCGGCGCAGCAGGAAGAATTCGTCCTGATGCACTGCGACAACGTCGAGGCCGCCGGTTTCGTCTCGCACCTGAAGTTGCCGCACTACGTCGACTTCCAATCCGAGCTGGAGCTGATCCGCAAGCTGCGCCAGCCGCAGGCCGAGCAGACCGAAGCCGACGCCGAGACGCCAGCGAAGGAGAAACGCGCATGAACGCTCACGCCATTCCCTCCAGCGAGGCGGGCTACAACTTCGCCTACCTCGACGAGCAGACCAAGCGCATGATCCGCCGCGCACTGCTCAAGGCGGTCGCCATACCCGGCTATCAGGTGCCCTTCGGCGGCCGCGAGATGCCGCTGCCCTACGGCTGGGGCACCGGCGGCATGCAGCTGACCGCCGCCATTCTCGGCGCCGACGACGTGCTCAAGGTGATCGACCAGGGCGCCGACGACACCACCAACGCCGTGTCGATCCGCCGTTTCTTCGCCCGCACCGCCGGGGTCGCCACCACCGAACGCACACCCGCGGCGACGGTGATCCAGACCCGCCACCGCATCCCGGAAACCCCGCTCGCCGCCGGGCAGATCATGGTCTATCAGGTGCCGATTCCCGAGCCGCTGCGCTTCATCGAGCCGTCGGAAACCGAGACGCGCACCATGCACGCGCTGGGCGACTACGGCGTGATGCACGTGAAGCTCTACGAGGACATCGCCACCTTCGGCCACATCGCCACCAGCTACGCCTACCCGGTGACAGTGGACGGGCGCTACGTGATGGACCCGTCGCCGATTCCCAAATTCGACAACCCCAAGCTGGACCGCAGCCCGGCGCTGATGCTGTTCGGCGCCGGCCGCGAGAAGCGCCTCTACGCCGTGCCGCCGTACACCCGCGTGGTCAGCCTGGATTTCGAGGATCACCCGTTCCAGATCCAGCAATGGGAGCAGTGCTGCGCCATCTGCGGCAGCGGCGATTCCTACCTCGACGAGCTGATCGTCGACGACGCCGGCAGCAAGCAGTTCGTCTGCTCGGATACCGACTATTGCGCGCAGCGCGCCCAGCAACAGGAGAGCCGCCCATGAGCGCCGCCGAACAACTGCTGCCCGCCACGAGCGTCGGCACCGAGCCGCTGTTCGCGGTGCGCGACCTGACCCGCCTGTACGGCCCGGACAAGGGCTGCCAGGGCGTGTCCTTCGAGCTCTACCCCGGCGAAGTGCTGGGCATCGTCGGCGAGTCCGGCTCGGGCAAGTCCACCCTGCTCTCGCTGCTCTGCGGCCGCTGCCCGCCGGATCGCGGCAGCGTGCAGTACCGTGATGGTGCCGGCGACTGGCTCGACCTCTACGCCGCCAGCGAGGCCGAACGGCGCACGCTGCTGCGCACCGAATGGGGCTTCGTCGAACAGAACCCGCGCGACGGCCTGCGCATGGGCGTTTCCGCCGGCGCCAACATCGGCGAGCGGCTGATGGCCCAGGGCGTGCGTCATTACGGCCAGCTGCGCGCCGCCGGGCTGGACTGGCTGCAACAGGTGGAGATCGACCCGGCGCGCATCGACGACCTGCCGCGGACCTTCTCCGGCGGCATGCAGCAGCGCCTGCAGATCGCCCGCAACCTGGTTTCCAGCCCGAAGCTGGTGTTCATGGACGAACCCACCGGCGGCCTCGACGTGTCGGTGCAGGCACGCCTGCTCGACCTCTTGCGCGGGCTGGTGCGCGAGCTGGACCTGGCGGTGGTGATCGTGACCCACGACCTCGCCGTGGCACGCCTCCTGGCCGACCGGCTGATGGTGATGCGCCGTTCGCGGGTGGTGGAGTCCGGTCTGACCGACCAGATTCTCGACGACCCGCAGCATCCCTATACGCAGCTGCTGGTGTCCTCGGTGCTACAGCCATGAAGGAATCCCCCATGAACACGCTGATCGAGGTCCGTGACCTCGCCAAGACCTTCACCCTGCACCAGCAGCACGGCGTCAGCCTGCAGGTGCTGCGCGGGCTGAACTTCACCGTCGCCGCCGGCGAGTGCCTGGTGCTGCACGGCCAGTCCGGCGCCGGCAAGTCGACCCTGCTGCGCACGCTGTACGGCAACTACCTGCCCGCCGGCGGCAGCATCCACATCCGCCATGCCGGCGACTGGCTGGAGCTGGTCGGCGCCGAGCCGCGCCAGGTACTCGCGGTGCGCCGGCAAACACTGGGCTATGTCAGCCAGTTCCTGCGGGTGATTCCGCGGGTTCCGGCGCTGGAGGTGGTGATGGAACCGGCGCTGGCGCGCGGCTGGAGCCGTGCCGACGCCGAGGCGCGGGCCAAGGCGCTGCTGACCCGGCTGAATATTCCCGAGCGGCTCTGGCAGCTGGCCCCCGGCACCTTTTCCGGCGGCGAGCAGCAGCGCGTCAACCTCGCGCGCGGCTTCATGGTGAGCTGGCCAGTGATGCTGCTCGACGAACCCACTGCCTCGCTGGACGAGGCCAACGCCGGCGTGGTGCTGGAACTGATCGACGAAGCCAAGGCGGCCGGCAGCGCGCTGATCGGCATCTTCCACGACCGCGCGATCCGCGAGGCAGTCGCCGACCGTTACCTGGACATGACGCAGGAGGACCTGGCCCATGCCAGCTGAACAGATACTCAGCAACGCCCGACTGGTGCTGGCCGATCAGGTGATCCACGGCAGCCTGCTGATCCGCGACGGCCTGATCGCCGACATCAGCGCAGGCGCCAGCAGCCTGCCGCAGGCCCAGGACCTGGGCGGCGACCTGCTGCTGCCGGGGCTGGTGGAACTGCACACCGACAACCTGGAAAAGCACATGAGCCCGCGTCCGGGCGTGGACTGGCCATCCGCCTCGGCAGTGCTGACCCATGACGCGCAGATCGTCGCCGCCGGTATCACCACGGTGTTCGATGCGCTGTCGATCGGCGACATCAATCCCAAGGGCAAGCGCATGCAGCAGCTCGGGGTGATGCTCGAGGCCATCGCCGCGGCCGAAGCGGCCGGGCAGACCCGCGCCGAACACCGCCTGCACCTGCGCTGCGAAGTCAGCCATCCGCAGTGCCTGGAGCTGTTCCGGGAGCTGGTCGAGCAGCCGCTGGTGCAGCTGGTCTCGGTGATGGACCACGCGCCGGGCCAGCGCCAGTTCGCGCGCATGGAGAAGTACCGCGAGTACTACATGGGCAAGTACCACCTGAGCCCGGCGGAGATGGATCATTTCGTCAGCGAGCAGCTGGCCAACTCGGCGCGGCACAGCGACCAGCAGCGCGCGGCCATCGTCGATCTCTGCCGCAGCCGCGAACTGGCGCTGGCCAGCCACGACGACGCGACCCTGGAGCACGTTACTGAGTCGGCCGACTACGGCATGGCCATCGCCGAATTCCCGACCACCTTCGAGGCCGCCGAGGCCAGCCACGCGCGCGGTCTGAAGGTGCTGATGGGCGCGCCGAACATCGTTCGCGGCGGCTCGCATTCGGGCAATATCGCCGCTGCCGACCTGGCGCAACGCGGCGTGCTGGACATCCTCTCCAGCGACTACTACCCGGCGAGCCTGCTGCAGGCGGCGCTGGGCCTGGCCGAGCAGGACAACGGCTACGACCTGCCGCGCGCCATCGCCACCATCAGCCTGGCGCCGGCACGCGCGGCCGGGCTGGATGATCGCGGCGAGATCGCCGTCGGGCTGCGCGCCGACCTGGTCCAGGCACAGGTGCACAAGGGCCAGCCGGTGATTGGCCAGGTCTGGCGCCAGGGCCGGAGGGTGTTCTGATGCGCCGACCACAGCCTGTCGAGCGCGCCGCCCCTGCAACCGCGGCGGGCTCTATACTGCCCGCCCACCCTCGGCTTTCGACCCTCGGGAGTAACCTGATGCAAGGCCGTTTGATCTACCTGACCGGGCCATCCGGCGCCGGCAAGGACAGTCTGCTCGATGCCGCACGCGCAGCGCTCGCCGAGCGTGGCGTGCGCATCGCCCGGCGGGTCATCACCCGCTCGGCCGAGGCCATCGGTGAAGCCGCGCATTCGGTGAGCGCCGAGCAGTTCGAACGCATGGAGGCCGAGCAGGCCTTTGCTCTCAGCTGGCGCGCCAACGGGCTGGCCTATGGCATCCCCGCCGAAATCGACGCCTGGCTGGCGGCCGGCGCGGATGTGCTGGTCAATGGCTCGCGTGGTTATCTGCCCGAGGCGCGCAGGCGCTACCCGGATCTGCTGGCGGTGCTGCTGACCGTCGAACAGGACGTGCTGCGCGAGCGCCTGCTGACCCGCGGCCGGGAGACGCCCGAGCAGATCGAGGCGCGCCTGGCGCGCAACGCGCTGTTCAGCGGCGAGCTGGACGACTACATCCGCCTGGACAATTCCGCCTCGCTGGAGCGCAGCGTCGAGCGCCTGCTGCAGCTGCTCGACGAGCACCGTCAATGCGGCTGACCCTGCTCGGCACCGGCGGCGCCGCGCAGGTGCCGGTGTACAACTGCGCCTGTCCGGCCTGCCGTGCCGCGCAGCTCGACCCGAGTCGCCGCCGCCGTGCCTGCTCGGCGCTGGTGGACTGTGGCGGCCAGCGCTGGCTGCTCGACAGCGGCCTGCCGGACCTCTGCGAGCGCTTCGCCCCGGGCAGCTTCAGCGGCATCCTGCAGACCCATTACCACGCCGATCATGCCCAGGGCCTGCTGCAACTGCGCTGGGGCACCGGGCTGCACATTCCGGTCCTCGGCCCGGACGACGCAGAGGGCCTCGCCGACCTCTACAAACACCCCGGCATCCTCGATTTCAGCGAACCATTCGCCGCCTTCGAACAACGCATGCTCGGCACGCTGCGCGTCACCGCGCTGCCACTGGTGCACTCGAAACCCACCTTCGGTTACTTGCTGGAAGGTCACAGCCGCTGCATCGCCTACCTCACCGACACCGTCGGCCTGCCGGACAGCACGCGCGAACTGCTGCAGGACACCGCGCTGGATGTGCTGGTGCTGGACTGCTCGACACCACCGCACGATACGCCACCGCGTAACCACAACGACCTGACCCGCGCATTGCAGAGCATCGAGGAGCTGCAGCCGGCGCAAGCCGTGCTGACCCATATCGGCCACGAGCTGGATGCCTGGTTCATGCAGGCGTCACGGGAACTGCCGGACAACGTATGCCTGGCATACGACGGGATGACGCTCTAGCGCTTAGGAGAGAAACCGAGCTTGCGGCATCGTCCGGCAGCGGACGAAACACCGAGCCGCCTGCTCGCAACGCCTGGAAAACGCTGCGCGTTCCTCCACCCTACGGGGTCGGGGTCGGGGGTCGGGGGTCGGTGTTCGGGGGCCGGGGCTCGGGGCGAGCGTAGGGTGGATAACGCGAAG
>NZ_DAMCPO010000001.1:0-365380 GCF_032106285.1 Stutzerimonas kunmingensis | reverse complement strand
CAAAAGCAGCGAGGGCTGAAGTCGACCGGAAATACAGGGCTACTTCAGACCTTCCTTAGGACTCGGCAATACTCCAGACAGTCTTTCGTGCATGAATCTCATACCTTGAATAAACTCCGCAAATCGTTTGATCGAGAGCGGCAATTGATTTTCAATCGCCGCAATCCTGCGATCAGGTGGTAAGAATCAGCGTTCTCACGCTGGCGTGGTGTCCTGGCGGTCGGCACGCCGATGAATCAGGCGATACAAGGCCGGCAGTACCAGTAGCGTCAGCAGCGTCGAGGAAACAATGCCGCCGATGACGACAGTTGCGAGGGGTCGTTGCACTTCCGCGCCCGTTCCAACGTTGATGGCCATCGGTACGAAACCGAGGCTTGCAACCAGCGCAGTCATCAGCACCGGGCGTAGCCGCGTCATCGCGCCATTCACAATGGCATCCTGAATCGGCGCGCCATCGTGGTGCAGCTTGCGAATGAAGCTCACCATCACCAGGCCGTTGAGCACTGCCACACCGGATAGGGCAATGAAGCCGACCCCTGCCGAAATCGAAAGCGGAATATCGCGCAGCCACAATGCGGCAACGCCACCCGTCAGCGCTAACGGCACACCGCTAAAGACGACAGTGGCATCCCGGCCCGAACCGAAGGCCATGAACAGCAGGCCGAAGATCAGAACCAGTACAGCCGGTACGACGACGGACAGGCGTTGGCTAGCCGAGATGAGTTGCTCGAACGTGCCTCCGTAGTTGACCCAATAGCCCTCTGGCAGCGTGATTTCACGGCTTACGCGTTCACGCAGTTCTTCCACGAACGACCCTAGATCGCGTCCGCGCACATTGCTGGTGATAACGATCCGGCGTTTACCGTTCTCGCGGCTGATCTGATTGGGGCCGGGCGCCACTTCGATCGACGCAAGCTGCCCGAGCGGCACGTAGGCGGCTTGGCCCAGCCCGGCAGCAGCGCCGGCCGGAACCGGAATGGGCAGTGTCGCCAGTGCCTTCGGGTCTTGGCGTTGCGCTTCGGGCAGCCGAACTACGATATCGAATCGGCGATCGCCCTCAAACACCTGGCCGGCGACGGCACCGCCAAGGGCGATTGCCACCGTTTGCTGTACGTCGTCGATCGCCAAGCCGTATCGGGACAGCGCATCCACGTTCGGCGTGATCGTCATCAGCGGCAGGCCCGTAATCTGTTCGAGCGCCACGTCGGCAGACCCCTCGATACTCTCGGCCACGGCTTCAATCTTCGAGCCTATTTGGGCCAGTTGCTCCATGTCATCGCCATACACCTTGATCGCCACCTCGGCACGGACACCTGCGATCAACTCATTCATGCGCATCTGCACGGGTTGAGTGAACTCGTAGTTGTTGCCGGGAATGGCGTTCACCGCCTTCTCCAGTTCGGCAAGCAGTACGGCTCTCGGTTTGCGCGGATCGGGCCATTCGCTACGATCCTTGAGCATGATGAAAGTGTCAGCCACCGAAGGCGGCATGGGGTCAGTCGCAACCTCAGCAGTACCGATCTTGGCGACGACTTCCTCCACCTCTGGAAACTCCTTGATCCGCGCCTCCAACTGGCGCTGCATACCAATCGCCTGGGTCAGACTCGTTCCGGGAATGCGCATCGCGTGCAAGGCGATGTCACCTTCATCCAGATTGGGGATGAACTCGGTGCCCAAGCGCGTCGCAAGCAAACCAGATAGCACCACCAGCACTGCCGCCGCCGCGACGACGGCGACTCTCAGCTTGATTGCCTTCTGGAGAAGTGGCGCATAGAAGCGGCTGATGCCGCGCATCACCTTGGTTTCCTTCTCGGAAACCTTGCCGGTGACAAACAGTGCGACCGCAGCAGGCACGAAGGTCAACGACAACACCATCGCACCAGTCAATGCGATCACGACGGTGAGGGCCATCGGATGGAACATCTTTCCTTCCACACCAGACAACGCGAAGATCGGAAGGTAAACAGCCGTGATGATGAACAACCCGAACAGGGCAGGCTTGATGACCTCTGCGCTGGCGCTCGAAACCAGCGAGAAACGCTCATCACGGGTCAGCAGGCGACCGAGCTGGTGCTGTCGTTCACTGAACCTGCGCAAGCAGTTTTCCACGATGATGACCGCACCATCGACAATCAGGCCGAAATCCAGCGCGCCCAGGCTCATTAGGTTGGCCGAGATGCGGTTCTGCACCATGCCAGTGATCGTCAGCAACATGGCGAGCGGAATCACCGCAGCGGTTATCAGGGCTGCACGCAAGTTGCCCAGCAACAGGAACAGCACGGCGATCACCAGCAACGCGCCTTCCAGAAGATTCTTCTGCACGGTTGCGATGGTGCGATCAACGAGTTGAGTGCGGTCGTAAACCGCGTGCGCGCGGACTCCCTCGGGAAGTGTCGCGTCGATCTCAGCGAGCTTTTCTACTGTGCGCTGTGCAACTGCTCGGCTGTTCTCGCCAATCAGCATGAATGCCGTACCCAGCACGACCTCTTTGCCGTCTTTCGTGGCCGCGCCGGTTCGCAGTTCGCTACCCTCTAGAACTTCCGCCACGTCGCCAATTCGGAGTGGCAGTCCATCGCGCGTTGCCACGACAATTTTCCGCAGTCGCTCGATGTCGCGCACTTGTCCGGGGATGCGGATCAGGTACTGCTCGCCATGACGTTCGATGTAGCCGGCGCCGACGTTGGCGTTGTTCCGCGCGACGGCGTTCAGCACGTCGTTCATCGTCAACTCGTAGGCCAGCAGCTTGACCGGATCGGGCGTGATGTGGAATTGACGCACGTAGCCGCCGATGGTGTTGACCTCGGTGACGCCTTTCAGATTGCGGAGCTGCGGACGCACCGACCAGTCCTGCAACGTGCGCAGCGCGGTCGGCGTCCATATTTCCTCGTAGCCCTTTTCGGGTTCCAAGGTGTACATGAATATCTCGCCCAGGCCGGTTGCCACTGGCCCGAGAGAGGGATTCAGGCCCGCCGGAAGTTGCGAAGATGCCTGCTGCAAGCGTTCGGCGACCTGCTGACGGGCAAAGTAAATGTCAGTGCCGTCCTCAAAGACCGCAGTGACCTGCGACAGACCGTAGCGGGAAACCGAGCGGGTGTAGTCGAGCCGAGCGAGGCCAGCCAGCGCCGTCTCAACCGGGAAAGTGACGCGCTGCTCAGCCTCCATTGGCGAGTAGCCTGGCGCCTCGGTATTGATCTGTACCTGGACATTGGTAATGTCCGGTATCGCGTCGATCGGCAAGCGGCTGTAGTTCCAGATCCCCAGCCCGGACAGGGCGAGCACCAATAGAAGCACGAGCCAGCGATGCGCGATGGACGCGCGAATGATACGTTCGAGCATATCCGCGTCCTCAGTGATCGTGGCTTGCGCCAGACTTTTCGATGTCTTGGCGTATCAGGAAACTTTGCTCGGCCACGTAGTTCGTGCCGGGCTTGAGTCCTCCAGTCACCTCAACGTATTCACCATCACGATCGCCAAGTTCGAGCATTCGGACTTCGTATGTCTCGCCGACTTGCGTGAACACCACGGTGAAGTCGCGGAATCGCTGCAACCCCGACTCTTTTACCGCCAGCGGTACGTTGCGCGTGCCTACTGTGACCTCGGCTGCCACGGTCATACCTGGGCGCCAACGTCCCTCCAAGTTCGGGATGCTGACGCGGGCAATGACGCTCTGGCCGCTGCCGGCCACCGGCAACAGTCGCTGAATCTTTCCGCTGGCTTCGGTCTTCCCAGTCGCTGACCGGATTCGTACTGGCTGTCCTGGCTTTAGGGCTTCGGCATCGGTGCCAATGGCGCGCAGGTCGATCCATACGTTGGACGGGTCGGCCAGCTCGAACAGCGCACCTGCCTCGGCCACGTCACCGACGTTCGTATTGCGTGCGAGCACCACGCCATCGAACGGTGCGGTAATCGGGTAGGTACGCATACTGTCGTTGCCCTCTACGACGGCCAGCGTCTGGCCGCGGCGGACTCGCTCGCCCTGCTGCACGTTCACCGATCGCACGATGCCAGGGAAGCGTGCGCCAACCGCCGCGTGTCTGTCGGCATCTAGGACAACGGTTCCCATCAACCGCACAACGTCTCGGATGACTGCCGGCCCTGCTGATTCGGTTTTGATACCGGCATCCTTGGCGATGCCGGCCGGAATGCTTACGCGGCCCTCATAGGACTGGTAAGACCAAGTGGACTTCTTTCCGGCATGTTCGGCGGACACGGCGACATCGAACGAATGCGGCTCGATCACTTCACCGCTGCCGACCAGATAGTTGCCCTCTGGCGTGAACGTGAACTGGTTGACCTCGCCATCCAAACGGGAGAGTTTGATAGTCGCAACGACATCGGCGGGAGCGACTGGCTTGCCGTCGCGATAGGCGTAGAGCCTGTAATGCGGGGGCACATTGGTTTCGTAGATGGTGACTTCCAGGGCGAAGTCTCCATCACGGAGTAGTCGGCCATTGTTTGGCCCGCGCTCATAGCTTCCGCTGGCTTGGGCACTGGCCTCCTCTTTGGGTTTGTCGCCGCCAGGGCTGCATGCAGCGGCAAATACGCAAAGGAGTAACAGGGAGAGAATGCGAATCATGGTGCGGTGTCCTCAACGGTGGCGGTGAGGCGTTCCACCTCGACCAGCAGAAGGTGATAGCGGGTGGCGGCTTCGACAGCACGCGCACGCAGATCGAACAGCGTCCGCTGCGCTTGGGCCAGCGACAAATAAGAGAATCGGCCTTGCTCAAAGCCGCGACGAGTTGTTGTCAGGGCGCTTTCAGCCATAGGCAGCATTCGTGCGCGTAACGATTCAGCCTCTGTTCGCGCGTGCGTGAGTTCTTGATACTTGTCGAACAGGGTCTGGTGGCGCTCGAAGCGTTCGGCGTCACGCCGCGCTTCCAGCGCAGCAAGCTCCGCATTTGCCTGGGACACCGCGTATCCAGAGCGCGTCGGGCTACCCAACGGCACCGAGATCGACATCACCACGCCGTGATCCTTGAAGGCTTCCAAACGTCGCACGCCCAAGCTGACGTCAATGTTGGGTTTGGCTTCGGCCTCCGCGAGCCGGCGCCGGGCGCCGATGGTGTCGGCCCGCAAGCGCGAAGCCCACAGTTCCGGCGTCATAGGCAAACGGGTAGCCAACGTCTCGAATGGCGCCACGGTCGGCAAGGTTTGGAGGTCGCCGACGACTTCGCCGAAGTCGGGGGTCATTGCCCCCCAGCTCGCGGCCAAAGTCATCTTGGCGCTCGCCAATTCGAGTTCAGCACTCTCGCGATTGAGCTGCGCCTCAGCGACCGCAATATCGGCGGCCTGCAAATCCGACTCAGGATTGCGAGCGGCTTTTACCCACGCTGCAACCTCTCGACGGGTGCGCTCCGCTTGCTTGATACGCTCCTCGGCATACGTCAATCGCTGTTGCCTAGCGAGCACTTCAATGAAGCGGGCCGTAGTTGAACTGGCCAGGTCGATCCGCGTTTTGGTGGCCTGATGCTCTTGTTCTCTCAGTTCGGCTTGTCCCAGCGTTTGGCGAGCCTCGCGCTTGCCACCGAGTTCTATGACCCGACCGATGCGCAATGTCGTTTCGGCCGAGCGAATACCTCGCAGGTTGCCGTTCCCGGCGACGTTCTCTACCTCGCCGCCAATGGTGTAAGGCGGTGGCAGGGCTTCGCGCTGCGTGCGGGCTCGAACGGCCTGGAGTTGCGCCGTTTCGGCGGTAATGGATGGATGGGCGGCCAGCGCGCGGGAGACTGCTTCCTCCAACCGCAGGGGTTCGGCGGCTAGGGCTGCGGACGTACCGCAGGCTCCGACGAACACCAAGACTACTAAGCGGATCAAATTCATGAAAACCCTCACGACGACAACAGATGGCGAGCAAACGATTCCGCGTGACGACTTCCCGCGCACGCCGGAGCGGAATCGCCATAAGACCGATCGTCAATCGGTTTTTTGAGCAAAAAAACACAGCACGCGCGCATATGGACTTACCTCGTCATCACAGTGATGAGAGATTCGGTCACAGAATGCAGCCATCCTGTAGATAGGCTGCAAAACGCCAGAACAAGAATGCCTAGCATCGGCCCCAAGTATGAGACAGACGAGTGCTTGGGCGACAGCAACGCCTCGACACGCTCAGGGATAAAATCGGAAAAGAACGCCATCGCCAATGGCACCTGTTCCTTGGCGTGTTGCCGAAATATCTTCTCCACTGCAACGATGGTCTCGGCCACGGCGACAGGACACCCCACTTCGTTTGCAGCGGCAAAATCACAACGTTGTTCCAAGGCGAGTTCCAGATCACGCAACAACCGGCGACGAGTACCTGGCAACTGTATGCTCGACAACACGACAGCGATCAAGCGATGCAGCACATCGCGATTGGCGATGTGAGCCTGTTCGTGCGCCAACACCACACGCAATTGCGTTGGATCAAGTCGCCGCATCAACGAGGTTGAAAGCAGGATGTGGCCATGCCCGACGCCACAGGCCAGCGCCATAGGCTGATCGACATCAAGCACGCGAAGTTTGTCTGGGTGCCCCGGACGCCAGCTTAGGCGCACCATCGAGGCAAGGGTTCGCCGAGCACGCCAAAGACCCACTGCGGCCCGTGAAGCCAGCCAAGCCGCGTATCCCGCCAACAATGCCAATGCTCCCCATAGCCAAGCACTTTGCCCATTGCCGCTCGGGTGCCAAACGCACAGATGCAAGAGCGCGTCAGCGTGCGCAGAGCAGGTAGCGGCAAATCGGGCCGAACTATCAAACATCGACGGCATGGCAATGGTCAGGGCCGTGTAGGCAATACCCGCCAACGCAGGTGTTACCAGCATCCACCAAGATACCCTTGCTCGCTGAGAAGGTGCCTTTCCCCACAGCGCACGGCGCAATGGGCGCTCGAAGGCTCCAATCAGCAGGGTAAGCGTTACCGCCAGCACGAAGCCGGATAGCAATGCAAACTGAAGTAATGGGCCATAACTCGTCATCACGTCTGATCTAATTCAGCACGACGACGGGCAACCAACTCCTCCAGCCTCTTGAGCTGGTCGTCATCCGCCCTTGCAGCAAGATCGACAAAGGCGCTCAGCAACGCATCCGGCTGCGGGCCTGCGACACGACGCACCGTGGATTCCACCAGCTTCTGGATCAATTCCCGGCGGGAAACTCGCGCTGAATACTCATAGGCATGGCTGATCTTTTCGCGCTGGAGCATGGCCTTGCGAAATAGACGTTCCAGCGTAGATTGCACGGTGTTCAAAGAAATCGAGCGGGACTGCCCAATGCGCGCGTACACCGCCTTGGTATCGGACGGGCCGAAACGCCAGATGTCTTCGAGCACGGCGATTTCCAGATCGCCAAGTGTTGGTACGTTGTGATTGGTCAATGTTGTCGGCTCCGAGTTTTGACTCGAATTCAAGAGTATCCACCACAAAAAACCGACCGTCAATCGGTTTATTGTGCCGCCCCGTGCCGGACACTGCTATCGTGGAAGCTAACCAACGGCAGGCCCACGCTGCCGTCCTATCTCCCAGGACACCCCGCCGCCGCGCACCGTCGCGGCAAGCTGCTGCCCCAGCCGCTGTTCGATCACCGGCCGCCACGGCACCAGGCTGAATCCCTTGCCATCGTCGAGCATCGCGTAACGCCCGCTGGCGAGCATGACGGCGCGCCGGTAGATACCGGCCACACGCTGGCCGTCGCCCACAGGCCGATGCTCCAGGCCGGTGTCGGCGGCAATGTCCTTCGCGGCCTGCGTCAGTTCCCGGTTGCGCAGCGTGCCCAGCAGGTTGCGCGCCAGGATCACGCGCTGCCCGCGCCGCTCGGCCAGCCCCTGTTCGGCCAGGAAGTCGGCGCGCTGCTGCATCGCCTGCTTGGCCTCGCCGCCAAAGCCCAGATCGCCCAAGCCCGAGCCGCCGCCGATCAGTTGCTGGTCAAGCCAGGTGGCCCCGATCACGCGGGCCTGCCGCTCGATGGGCAGGTGCGATTTCAGCTCCACGGCCACGCCGCCCAGGCGCTGTGCGTCGTAGCGGCGGCCCTGCTCGGGCAGGTCATCCGGCACCTTCCATAGCCCCACGGCCACGCGCTCCACGATGCCGGCCCGGCGCAGGGCTTCGAGCCGGCGGACGTGGGCCGCAACGACTTCCTGCGGATCGCGGCCCGGCATGGCCTGCCCCTGTGCAATGGCGAGGTGGTGGTCGGTGCGGTACAGGCCATCGCTCGCCAGCGCGGCGATGTTTTTGTCGGCCGCGCGCACGTCGGCCGATCCCTTCACCTCCACCACCGCGCCGGTGGGATAGTTCGCCAGCTCGTCGCGGGCGTTGAGCGCGACGTAGTGGGCCTTGCCATCCACGCCGTCGATGACCAGATAGCCCCGGTCGCGCAACTCGTCGGCCAGCCCCTTCGCGGCCACGCGGCCGATGATGGTTCGGCCATCGTCTCCCGGTTCGAACACCGCCAGTTCGCGCGGCTCGCCGCGCATCGCCCGCTGCATGGTGCGGATGATGTCGCCACGTTCGCCCAGGGCGCGCAGGGTCTTTTCCGCGTCGGCATGGACGGCCCAGGTGCCCGGCTGCATCTCGTCGGCCAGGCCCAGGCGCTGCAAGCGTTGCAGCCGGCCGATCAGCAGCAGGCGCTGGCGTTGCAGCCGAGGTTCGTTGAAGCGTTCGATCTGCACCCGGCCATCCTCGCCGGCCTCGCGCTGCAACGTGCGGTCGAGGCTCGTCCACCGCTCTTGCTCCACCTCGCGCTGCAAGGTCTGCTGGATCTCCAGCTCGCTGCGCGGCCCCAGCCATTCGGTCGCCAGTTCTGCGGCGCGATGGCGGAAGCCATCGGCGATGTAGTCGCCCGCGATGATGAGGTCTTTGCCGGTGTCGTCGCGTCCGCGCACGACGATGTGCGTGTGCGGGTTGTCGGTGTTCCAGTGGTTGACGGCTACCCAATCGAGGCCCGTGCCCAGGTCGGCTTCCATGCGGCCCATCAGGTGCCGCGTGTAGGTGCGTAGGTCTTCCAGCTCGGCCCCATCCTCGGGCGAGAGGATGAAGCGGAAATGGTGCCGGTCGTCAGCGCAGCGTTCCTTGAAGGCGTCGAGGTCGGCGGCATCGGTTTGCGGCCCGTAGGCTTGGCCCGGCTCGCCATCGCGGCCCACACCGTCGCGCTCGATGTAGCGTAGATGCTTGGCGAGCGACTGCGGGCTGGCTTGGCGCTGGTTGACCAGCAGCGTCTTGATGGTCACGCGCCGCGACATGGGCGTCAGCTTGGCGCCGGCGAAGCGCGCCGCTGTGTGGCAGCGCCCGAGGCGCGAGCCGGGCCGCTGGCCGGTGCCCCTCCCGGTGCCGGTGCCGGTGGCAGTGCCAGGACGGCGCACAGCGGACTTGCCGCTGCTGGCCTTGCCCGCCTGCTTGAGCACCTTGGAGACGAAGCTCTGGTCGCGGTTCTTTGGGGCGCCGGGGCGGATGCGGAAATCGTCGTCGCGGCGGTCGGTCATGGCTGTGCTCCCTGCAAGCTCTGGCATGTCTGGTCGTGCGAAGCACGCGGACAAGCCTGCATTGGCGCGAGCCTCGCGCCCCACGCGGCACGGCGGCGAAGCCGCTGCGTGCCGCGCCACCCGCACGTGCAGACTGGCTTTGCGGGCCGACAGGTGCCGCACCCTTTTGTCTTGCCTTCCGCCTTTGCCCCTCGCTGTCGCTCGGAGCAGCGGCGGCCCGGCGGCGCTGCTGCGCGAGCAGCCAGCGCGCCGGCGAACGCGGACACGGCCGCAGGCCGGGCGCGTTCGAGGCAAGACGCCTGCACGTTGGACGGCTGCGCCGAAGGCAGCGCGAAGTGCGGTGCCCAATGCGCAGGATTGGCACCCGCACTGCACGCGCGACGACACGGCGACGACCAGCAGGACGACACGCCCGATGGCACGATGAGATGCACGGCAACGTGCAGCGAATCGACGGCCATCATGGGCGGGATTCCAGCCAGACCGGATGCGCGACGCCGATCACGGCGGATGCGCTGACCGGCCCGAAATACCGGCTGTCGAACGACGCCGGATTGGTGACACTGAGCAGGAACAGCTCGCCAGGCCGAAGGCGGCGGCACTGCTGCCAGGATGGCAGCGGGCGGCCCCAGCGGTCGGCAGGCAGCACGGCGGCCGAAGGCACGCCGTTGATGCGGACGCTGCCGTCAGCGATGCACACCTCTTGCGGCGCCACCGCACCTACGCGCTTGAGCAGCGAGATGCGCGTTGGTAGGTAGCCGCGCTGCGCAGCGAGCGCGGCAGCCTCGGCGGGCAGCGGCACCAGCACGATGCTGCCCACGGACAACGGACGTGGCGGCGAGCTGGCGCGAGGGTCGAGCGGATCGACGCGATACCAGCCGACCGCCACGCTGTCGGACGGGTTGTAGGTCAGGCGCGGCAGTGGATGCACGAAGGACGCCCAGGCCAGCGCAGCGAGGCCGCAGGCGGACAGGCCCGCCAACACGAGGCGAGCGCGCAAACGTGCGCGGTGCGAGCGAGGATGCGGCGTGGTGCCGGAAGTGGAAACGGCGGTCATGGCAGTGCCCTCCCGGCGAGCCAAGCGGAGTGCCGCTCGGCGGTGTATTCGGGCAGCGGCAGGCGCGCAGCGAGCCGGTTGGCGAGCGTGCGCCAGTACGCGGGCGAGACGCTGACGGGCGCGATGCCCAGCGCCTCGATGGCGTCGATGCGCTCCAGCACGGCGCGCACCTGCATCTCGCCTTCGGCGTGCAGCAGCAGGCGTGCGCCGGGCTGCACGCCGGGGATGCGCTGTGCCGCATCGAGCGGCGTGCAAGCCTGCATGACCATGAGCTGCCAGCGAACGGTGCCGTAGTCGTTGGCCTGCCAGCGGATGCGGCACAACATGGCACCCGGCAGGAACACCGCGCAGCGCCGCCAACGGTCGAGCTGGTGCGTGCGCGCGGGTTCGCCGAAGCGCAAATAGAGCTTGAAGCGCGGTTCGATGTAGGCCAGCGCCACGCGCGTCAGCGGCGCGCTGGCAGGCTGGCCGGAAGGTGCTGCGAGCGCAGCCGTGGCCGCGCCAGCGGCAGGCGAAGCGGATGCGGTCATGGGGCGTTCTCCCTGCGGTGTTCTGGAAACTCGCGCTCCAGCAGGCCGCGCAGCAGGTCGGCCACGGTCACGCCCTGCGTGAAAGCCGATACCTTGATGCGCGCCCGCATCGCGGGCGTGATGTCGAGGGTCAGGCGAGCCGTGTAGAGGTCGCCCTTGCCAAGTGCATCGGCATCGCCCTGGCGAATCCACGCCTCGGCGTGCGGATTCGCCGGTGGACGCGCGCCGATGCCGACGCGCTTTGCGCGAGGTGGCGGCTTCGCTGTCATGTCGGCCACCGCAGCAGTTCGTCCACCAGCGCGGTGATTTCGCGCGCGGCGGCGCTGTCCGGCGCCGTCTCGCGTGCAAGCCGGCCAGCGGCCACGCTGTCGGCGAACACGATGCGCTGATGCACTTCCGCGCGCAGCGCAGGAAGCGGTTGGTCGTCCAGCGCCTGGCGCGCTTCGCGCCCGATCACGGTGGTACTGACGCGCCGATTGATGACGAAGGCCGCGCGCAGCGCAGGCCGAAACACCTGTGCCTCGCGGATCAGCGCCACCATCTCGGCGCTGGCCCACAGGTCGTAAGGGCTGGGCTGCACGGGGATCAGCACGCGCTCGGCCGCCAGCAGCGCGGAGCGCGCCAGTGCCGCGATGCGCGGCGGGCCGTCGATGATGACGTGATCGGCCCGCCTGGCGAGTTCTGGCGCCTCTTGGTGCAGCGTTTCGCGTGCGAGGCCCACGGCGCTGAACAGCCGTGGCAAGCCTTGCTGGCTTCTGCGCTGTGTCCAGTCCAGCGATGAACCCTGCGGGTCGGCGTCCAGCAGGACGACGTGCTGGCCGCGCATCGCCAGCTCGCCGGCGATGTGCGTGGCGAGCGTGGTCTTGCCCACGCCGCCTTTCTGGTTGAGCAGAGCGACGATCATGGCGCGGCCCTCCGTGTTGGAAAGCCGGGCTTTTGCTGCTGCGCTTGTGGCCGCGTGGTGGTTGTCCACCGCAGCGGCGTTTCTCTACTAAAAGTTAGAGAAATTAAGTTAGGGAAGTTAGAGGGTGCGCAAACCCAATGCTGGCGCGGGTTTGCGGACGATCGGCACGCCTGATAGCACGATAGTCCCACGCCTGATAGCACGATACCCCGCACGCCTGATAGCACGACACCATTCACAGGTTTTCCCGAAGTTATCCCCGTGCCGTCTGCGGCACGGGCCGGAACGTCAGCAGCTCCATGCCGTTGTCCGGCATCCGCTCGATGCCCAGGACGTAACCGGGCAGCGACTGCCGCGCGACGAGCGCGCGCAGATCGCAGGCGAAGTCGTAGGGCTTCGCGGTGCTGCCGGACTTCTGGTGCAGATAGCGAAAGTCGAACTGCCAGCCGTATGCCTGCTTGCCGCCGTGCTTGCGCACCAGGCGGTACAGCCACCGCTCGATGCCGCCGGTGAGCCGGAAGTACGCCGGGTCGATGGTCAGCACCAGGGCGGCGTCGAGCACGCCCGCAAAGAACCAGTCCGGCAGGATCAGCTCGATGCCCAGCGGCGTGCCGCGGGCAGCGCAGTGCGCTCGTACAGCATCGAGTCGATGCGCTCGCGCAGCGTCCGCACGCTCCAGCGTTCGGCACTCGCCATCTGCGCGTAATAGTCCCGCTGGAGCGGGTCTTTCAGCGGGATCAGGGCGATGAAGTGCGTCCAGCTCAATTCTCGTATCAGTGATACGAGAATCTGCTCGTCGGGGAAGGTGGCTGCGAACTGCACCATGCGGCGCAGGTTCTGCTCGGCAAAGCTGTTGCCGTACTCCTTCACCAACTGCGCCGCCAGGGTAGGCAGGACTTCCTTGCCATAAGCGCCCCGGCGCCCGTCCAAGACCTGCGTATGGATGCGCTGGCCGATGCGCCAGTAGAGCATCGTCAGCTCGCTATTCACCGTCGAGGCGGCGCGCTTGCGCGCCGCCTCGATCAGTGCCCGAATGTCGCCCAGCAGCGCCGAAGGCGCTGCGGACGATGCTGCGGATGACCGGCGCGTGTTCATGCCGCCGCCTCCGCAAGCTGGCGCCCGCCCGTGATGGCCTGGCGGCGGCTGGCCACCAGTTCGGCCGCATCGCGCACGGGCTTGTCCTCGGTGTGGACGTAGTGCATGAACATCGCCACGGTCTTGTGGCCCGTCAGCTTCATGCCCACTTTGGTCGGCACGCCCGAATTGGCAATGTCGGTGGTCGAGCGATGGCGGATGCCGTGCGTGCCGACGTGCGGCACGCCGGCGGCCTTGAGCGTCCGGCACCAGCCGCCATAGTGCTCGCCAAAGGTCAGGTGCTTGGCCGGGTCGTTCGGCGACGGCAAGACGTAGGGGCAGCCGTCCCGGCGCGGTGCCGTCGAAAGCAGCCGATAGGCTTCCTCGCTCATAGGCTTGGAAATGCCGCCGACCTTGCTGTCGGGCCATACAACGCGCCGGTTCTCGAAGTCGAGCCAGCTCCATTGGAGCGGGCAGATTTCGGAGCGCCGTGCCGCGAACTCGAATTGCAGCCGGATCGCCAGTGGGATGACGTAGTTCTCCAGCCCTTCCGCCTCCAGTTTCTCCAACTGGCGGAAGATCCGCACCATTTCCTCGTCCACGATGAGCCGGGTTTCCTTGCCCGGCGGGTACATCGGGACGTGGCGGCACGGATTCGTGCCATCCGGGCGATAGCCCCACACTTCGGCCAGGTTGAACATCTTGCGCAGCACGCCGAAGGTCTTGTTCGCCTCGGTCGGCTTGTAGGCCAGCTTCTCCATCAGCCCGGCAATGTCGGGCCGCTTCACGTCATGCACCTTCTTGCGGCCCAGCAGCGGGATGATGTTGCGGTCGATGACGCCCTGATAGCCGTCCTGCGTGCTGGGCTTGTTGCGCTTCTTGGAGTAGTCCTCCATGAACTTCTTGCACAACTCGGCCATCGTGGGCGCCTTGCGCGCCTCGGCCTTGGCGCCGCCGGGGTCGCCGCCCCGGCGAACCTCGGCCAGCCAGTCCTGTGCCTTGACTCGTGCCTGTTCGACGGTCAGCTCCCCGTACAGCCCCAGCGAGGGCTTGCGGGGCTGGCCGGAGTTCGTGCGGTACTGGAGCATGAACACCCGGCGGCCGGTCGGGGTAATCTTGCACAGGAAGCCAGGCACCACGGTATCCCGCAGTTCAACATCCTTGGCTTGGGGCTGGGCCGCCTCCACGGCGGTTTTGGTGAGCTTGATCTTTGCCATGATGACTCCTTGGAACGACCCGGATTCCAAGAGCCAGATAGGAGCGGCGCGAGGGAAAACCGGGTCAAGTTTCAGAAAGCACCGGCATATGATGGACGCGCGTAAGCTATTGATAAACCTGCTGTATCGAGCTACGGCGCAGTCCAGCGAACTACCGGGCTGGAGTCATCGTGAAACAAAAAAGCCGGCGCAATGTCTGGAATACATCCTTGTGCATGAGCTGACACATCTGTTGGAGCACCATCACAACGTGCGATTTACCGGGTTGCTTAACCAGCACTTGCCGCAATGGCGGACGCTGCGTGAGGAACTTAACGGATCGGTGCTGGCTGAGTTCTAGGCTGCTCGCTGCATCGCATGATCCCATTCATAACGTCAATTTCAGCCAATCAGATCGCCATGTCCCACCAGTGAGCAGCAGTGCAGGTTAGGAGAAAAAATGCGCGACTCGCTGATTGGCATACCAGCGCCCAATCGTAGGCATCTGATCCAGAAGGGTTTTTTGAATTCTCATCCTTGACGGAATTCTCCAGTTAGCTGACGTACGACACGAGGCGGCAAAATACTCTGCCGGCCCACTGTTCATTTCTTTTTATATTCAGGTTTGTGCCTTCTGTAAAGCGCAATACAAGATGCTCTCCAGCATAGGAGAAGAGCAAGTATTTGAAAGATTTTACGAGCCTCTGGGCGATGCGGCTTCTAAATACGCTGGCCTCTTGGGCTACACTCCCGGATCCACTAGAGATCCTAATACACTAATGCCGAAATCAAACCACCCAATCAAGAATGGCTTGATTATCAAAGAAATTGATTTAATGGCTGGTTCTATCTGGGGTTCGGGGTGTTAAAGCCCTCTATTCAAGTATAGGTAGCAGTAGGACGGCAATGTTAACTTATATGGGCGGGCGCCGATCTGATGACAGGCAAGAGAGTAGTGCTGGCGCACCCGTCTCTCAGAACCATGAACCTAATAACAGCCCTTGCATTGAGCTTGGTGAAGATGGCACCGTTCGAGCAATGGCAGCCCTACAAGGACGTAATCTGATGCACCAGAAGCGAATTGCTTTATTGATCGATTGCGACAACGTCAGTCATAACGCCATCGAGGGTGTGCTTGAAGAGCTCGCCAAGTACGGAATGGTCAACGTTCGGCATGCTCACGGCGACTGGAAGAGCGACGGGCTATCCGGATGGGTTGAGCGTCTACACCCGTTTGCTATTCGGCCCATGCAGCAGTTCGCGTACACCAAGGGTAAGAACGCCACTGACGCTGCGATGATCATTGATGCGATGGATCTGCTTTACAGCAAGAGCATCGATGCCTTTGCTCTGATGACCAGCGACAGTGACTTCACGCCACTAGCTCTTCGCCTTCAAGAAAGTGGCTTTCCGGTCTTCGGCTTCGGCGAAAAGAAAACCCCGACTGCCTTCGTACACGCCTGTACTTCTTTCATCTACGTGGAGAATCTGGCACGCGCGACGGATGACGACCAAGTTTCAAATGATGAGCAGCCCAGGAAGAAATCGAGAAAAGAGCTGCGTTGCGATACAACACTCGTTCGCCTGCTACGCAACGCGGCAGACCAAACGGCTGGAGATGATGGTTGGTCGCTACTCAGCAGGGTGTCGGACTACATCCACAACAACAGCTCTTTTTCTGTCGTGAACTACGGCTTCCAGAAGCTGGGCGACCTAATCCGCACATCAGAGCTCTTCGACGTCGAAATGCGCGGAACGGTCATGGTTATTCGCACCATCCGCAAGCAGGTACTATCCACCAGTCAAGAGGCTGCCTTGGCTAGCCCTGCTTAATCTTCACTCGAAGGCTGAGGGGTATCCAATGCTTGAAGCTCTGAGCAATCACGACCGTGAGCAAAAGGGAGTTACCCAGCATGAGCCAAATGAGACCGGGCTCTGCAAGTGGAGCGAGCAACCATGTCTGAACTGATCAAGCAGGCCTGGGGTTCTACCCCGTCAGCTACCGGCCAGAACGGGACATTCGCCCCGATAACCAGAGACTTAGAACTTGACCTCGCCATCACAGCAGGTGAGCCGCGACTACAGGCACGGCTCACCTATCGGCAAATACCCTATACAACGCGCCCCTTGAACTCATCCATCCACGTTACAAGCTCCAACACATCTTGCTCGAAAACGTCGAGCTCAACTGGGACTTGAGGCAGTTCATCTGCCTGTGAGTGCTCGTACATTGAGTAAGTGGTCATCAGCCGATCAAGGTAATCGCAGTCGACAGCCGTAACCTTGGCGACTCCTCTTAATTTCCCTTTGGTCATGACATCCCTTCTGAATCGAGCAACGACATCGTGCAGAAGGATGAACTCAACCGTCCGCTCAAGGATAATCCGGAAATCACTACAGGCACTCTTCACGGCCAGGTCATATCCATCCGCATCGGCCTGAGCCTGAAGTTTTTTTAGCTGCGGAATAACCTGATCTCGAATTACATTAATAGCCTTGTCGGGCCTAGCATCACGCAAGTTGTGCTGCGCCAAGATTCCCGCGACCTTATTCAACCGCCGAAGCGATAGCACTGTGTGGTTGATCTTTTGGTTGCCTGGGTTCTCCGCATGCTTTTTGAGCGCAGATTCGACCAGAGCGATCAACGATAGGCGGTGCGTGAAGATGATGACCTGTCTAGTCTTAGCCAGCTCAACAAGCCTGGCCACAACCCGCTCTTCGAAGTCCTGATCCAGGGAGGAAATCGGATCATCGAAGATGAAAGGAGCTAGCTGGTTAGAGCCAGTTGTATCTGCCAGAAACGCGGCCAATGCGACGATTCGCGCTTCACCCTCGCTGAGTACGACCTCAGGTGAATGATTTACCCGAGCCCCGACAAGAGTGAGTCCAAAGGTGATTACCCCCTTTCCTTGAGCCTTGCTCTGCGGTGCCACGGGTAACCGACTACCACCAAGCATTTTCAACTCGGCAGCAAAACGAGCCTGATAGCCAGCGTCAAGTTCAGTTTTCGCGAGCTCATTGCGCTTGGTCGTCAGAGCATTGGTTGCGGTCAGCCTCGCAGCTTTATCCAGCAGCTCCATCGAGGCCAGCCGCTGACGCTCCGCTAGGATGGCCGGCTTGTTCTCGGATAACCACTGTAGCGCCTTGAGCTGCCTCACCCGAGTTTCGAGCTCTTGCCGCTTACCATCTTGCTGCAGTTGAGTAAGGTCGGCTTCCTCTACGAGCAGATCGGCAGCGCGCTTTTCCAAGGCATTATCAATAGCTTCCCAGTCGAATCTCAATAGGTCGACCGCAGCAGCACATTCAACAAACTGAGCACGCCTGCTTTTCAATGACTCATACCAGCTACGAGCAACCAGTTCGTCGAACTGCAGCTGAGCCAATCTTGAGATCCAATCTTCAATGGATGGTAACTGGACTATTTCCGCAACAAGAGCTGCATTAGCGCATTCTTTAGTTTTTGCCGCAGTCTCGAGGCCGGCAGTAACGAATGATTCGAAACTCTTGAGTCGTGATGCGGCGTCTGCCGTAAGCACCTGTTGGCATAGCACGCAGTGCGCACCATCCGAGGTCACAGGGAACTCGTGGGCAGGGTAAGCATTAGCAACTGAGTAGTTGCGCGCCTGCTCCCACATCAGCATCCAAGCAGCCTCGCCAACGCCCTGGAGAGGCGCATCGGCGAAGGCCTGTTGCGCGACGTCATTGGCTGCCTTCCTAGCTACCGCTGCATCACTCTTCGACTTGAATAGCGCAGCAGCTTTCTCATCCGACAGACCCTCTTTCAGAGTGCGCATCGCCTGCCTAATGCTGTCGGTCGCAACCTTCTCTTTTCCAATGGAAACTAGTCTGCCCGCAATGTCCTTTTCCGCCAGCAGGCCTTCAGCCTTGATCCGTTCTTCATCCAACTCTTTAGGGAATTGGCAATACGCTTCAATTTTCTCGGCGGAGACCGAAGCCTTCAAAGAGGCCAGCCAGCCTTTTCCCGCAGTGTCTGCCAGATCAGCGGGAAACTGTGGAAGGGAGCTGACAAGCTTTGCCTTCTCAGAGGCCAGCTCCGCAGAAACTTTGTCCGATACCTGAATGAGCAGAGTGATGAACCGCATGCTGCTGGGCTCGTAGCTCGACTCTGTTTTCCCCATGTATTGAGACGCGGCCTTTGAATCGAATACCTGCGCATGTTTAAGCTGAGGATGCGGCTCGGCATTAGGCTGCCAGTTGATATCTCGGGGGGTGCCATCGATAGTGATTCGGCATTGCGCACTGCATGCGTGCTCCTCATCGCTGAAGACGTTTGGACAGATTTCATCCTTTGAGCGCGACCCACAGAGCTGTTTGAGCAGCCGGGCATAACCACTCTTCCCCGAACCATTTTGGCCGTAAATCACGGTCAAGCCGCCCGCTCCGAACTGCAGAGACGCGCCCGGCTTGATCGCATTAACGCCAAAGACTTGGCTAACCCCTTCAACTCTAACGACCGGCCGTACGGTTGCTGCAGAGAATGATCCCGGAGCTACGTTCGCGAATCCCGGATCCTGCTGCTTGGCAGCCTCGAGCTTGCAGAGGCGAACTAGCTCGGCAAGCTCCTCCGCATTAGGCGGCCGCTTCTGCTCGATGAGCTTCTTTGCTGCTGTCTGTAGCCAGCGACCTCGCTCGCTCAACCACTTTTCGAAATCGTCTACGTACACCACTCCGTTAGCCAGACTCGACATCCCTGATCTCCGCATTTATGGGGTAGAAACAGTCATACCACGGCCAAGTATCATCACTCCAGCAGTCGTCTCCACTGACCGGCCAAATGAAGTGCAGGTCGTGGGCACTAGCTAAATGAGCCGAAGGGATGAAATCTGCTTCTTTCAAATAACTACGTCTGGGCTGGCTCATGTCGCTTTCAACTGGGAGTTCCGTGTCGATAGATACCTATCGCGACTGACTGGTTATGGCCGGATGCGGTCGGTGTTTGATAGCTAGGCTCCGTAATGTAGGAGAACTGATAGCATTTACCCGCCGGCGCCACCGCCGCGTAAATGTCCCAGCAAAAACCGACGCGCTGCCCGAGAAGATGCGCTGATGCTACTGGGGTGCTGTATACGAAAACATTTAATTCGCTGATAAAGCCTGAATTGCCACAATTGACTACGCGGCACTCCCTCCTGGCAGAAGTCGGCCAACTCAGTACACACACTTCCTTCACCCTTATGTGGAAAATAACGTTGCCGGAATTTCGCACTCTTAACGCCGTTTGCAAAGATGATGATGTCGGGTCTTAGAACTTCTATTTGTGCCTTGAGAAGTCGTTCCGAGATTTCCAGCAAAGTTGGAAAGTGCTCCCATCGCATAGGTGACTTTTTGTTCCATGCGAAACTGAACAAATTTGCCCAAGCTAAACTCTGAACCCCGTGGTCGTCGGCCAAGTCGCGTAGAAGATTGAAAAAGCTTTCCCCTCGGTCTCTAGGTTTACGTATGAACTTGGCGAGGTGATCCTGCTGTGTAGTCATTGCCTTGCAGATGTAATCTTCCAGGCTTTGAAATTTGTCATCGCCCCTCAACACATCCCAGCGGCGAGTTTCTCTCCCGACCACCATAATTTTCTGCGGTGCTGACTGGTAGGAGGCTGAAGTGCCAGGAAGAAATAGTCCGGAGAGCTTGGCGTATTCCGGATCCTGAGTTTTGCTACGGTCAAGCCAGTGCTGCGGCAGGGCGTTGAGCACATCGTAGTAGGCCTCAGCCAAGGTTTGCTGCGCGCTATCCATCGCGGAAGCTCCCGATAAATATCCATTGATAGCAAATAGTGGAAAAGGCACACAACGGCTGCTTCGTGGCCGATTTTGCCGGACGCGAAGGGCGATATTAGATCAGAGCGACCTATTTTGCGCCGGGTTCGAGCTTGAGAAGGGTGAGCCACTGGCGCGTTAGCAGAGTACGACAAGCCTCGACCTGGCCGCCAAAGCACTGCTCCACGGGGTAGATGAACTCAGCTGATACGGTGTAGCGAATAGGCTTCCCGTCTTGATCGAAGATATCGCCACCTACCGCCTTGAGCAGTGCGTGGCCTGCGACAATGTCATGGGGCGAGACGGGGTATAACGAAACGCCTGCGGCCCCATCACCAGCTGCGACTCGAGCAAGCCGATAGGCGATGCTAGGAATCGGTTCGCAGGTTGCGGGGGCGCATAGGATGTCGTTCTCGGCCCGCTTGGAGGCTGCTGCCGAACTGACAAATACAACCGATCCTTTAAGGTCACGATTCTGCTTGGACGGTGCAATGACCCGTCCATTGCGGAAGAGCGCGTTCATCCCTTGCTGCCAGGCAATACAGTCCGACCCACGAGGAGTGCCAGGTGCGTATACAACACCAAGCACCGGCTCTCCTTCATCCAGAAGCCCAACCGAGACTGCGGAGCCAGATCGTCCAGCGAGAAAGTCTGCAGTTCCATCATTGGGGTCAACAACCCAACAATAGCGATGCCCGGTCTGATGGCGCCCTGTCTCTTCCCCTACGAAATCACAGCTTAGAATCTGCTCTAGCCCTCGGCGCAGGACGACCTCGATCTCTAAATCGACCTCGGCTTTGTAGCCACTTCCACGAGGCCCGCCCGGTCTCCGAAGCTCAGCGAGGATGAGAGCTCCAGCCTCAATCACTAGGTCGGCAACTCTGTAAACGATCCCGGTTTGGAGCATTAGCTTTCATCTCTGGGGGAAGTTCGACCAAAGCTCTCGAGATCCTCCTGAACGTCATCAAACATGGTCTGCACTAGCCGCTCGCGGCGAAGACCTGAAAGGCATCGACCGAAACATCCCGAGCAAAGAACGACGTTGTAACCATTCCCAGAGTAGAGCGGACTCGAGACGAGAGCTCCACAGGGCATTTCCTTGGTGCTCGCAACAGGAGCATCACAGACACTACAGAGTTGAATTGGTGTGCTCATGGTGCGTTCGCTCGCTGTATGGGAGGCCAGTCTCAAGCTCTCTGCAATGACGCCTTCAGGAGCCCTGAGAACTATCCCGAATGGGTGTAAGCACTAAATCCTCACCGACAAGCTCAAGGTTTAGCTTGTCTCCAATGCGTAATTCCATTGCCTCAAGCACCTCTGGAGGAATCTCCACGATCAAGTCGCCGCTACCATCACCTGCGTCATGGCAAACCGCAGTCCTATTCGTGTCGCTCATGCATTGCCTCCGGTTTACGGGCGAATGCTATAGACGATGTCATCGCGCACTTTCTTGTGGCGACCAACGCCAAGCAGGACGTAGATGGTGCTCCTGGTCTCGAAAAAGCCATCGCCTTCATACCTCAGCTGCAAGGAGCTCCTCACCCAATAGCCCGGTGGAAAACGGCCAGCGGAGTCTTCGACCACCTCGTCGGCGTGGATAAGCCGTGCCATGAATCCATCAGACTCAATTTGTTGACGCGCTTCGTCTGAGATATCGAGCTCGACGAGAGTCCAGCTCTTCACTAGGCAGTACTGCTTGCCGGGATTTCGCCGGTGTAACTCAAGCAGGATCTGGTCTCGACTCAGATTGGTGCCGTTGATTGCGGGAGCATAGCCATATAGAAACTCCATGATTTCGAGTAGTTTTTCATTTCCACTAACATCCAGAATCTGGGGCTTCATGGTAGTCCTCGTGGTGATTCACGGATTTGCAACCTAGGGATAAGCCTAAAGCTGCAGTGGCTCACTTATGGCATGCGCAGGATCTAGTGAAGCTGTCTGGGCGTAAGGACAATCCCTGACTTCATTAAGCGATGAAGCGCCATCAGCGATGGCCGTCCGACGCCCTGCTTGAACGTAACCACGACGTACGTTGAGTTAAGAGTCGTTATGAGCCAGCGGCCTTCGCTAAGACGCAGACCGATGATGTCTGAGGTTCGTATGAGATGGCCGTCAGCAAACCGACCTGTACTTTCCCTGCGGGCATGTTGATAGCTGATCCCGACAGCGGCATTTGCGATAACAACCGCATCAACTAGAAAGCCCGTTACCGGAAGCGGATACTTTGCCTTCAGAGCATGGGCCAGCTGTCGTTTTGCATAAGACGAGATTGACCGACTGGTCTCTGGAATCAAGGTCGTTTTCAACATGTGCACCGCGTCAGCTGAGGTTTGTGTAAAACACGGTTTGCTGGTTCGTCAGCTCCAAAATTTCAGCCGGCGTCCGTGAAGGGTCGTAATAGTTCTTACCTTCGTGCGTCACGTAGATATGGATCAGCTCGTTGTCAGCTGATCTGGCAATGTCAATTTGTCTGATAGGTTCAAGCAGCCACCGTCCCGCGCCGTTCATCCACGCTGGGCTCATCAGCTGAAGCTCGCCGATGCGTGCATCAGGAGTTTTCAAGTTGGCCATTTCAAGAAAAGTAGTCAGGTCATTGGGCATGACGGTCTTTGTGTATTCAATACCACCCTCTGTCACCTTCACCGTTGCGTGAAGCCACGGACTCGAGATTTCGCGCTCAACGAGCCTCCAGTGGTGATGGTCGGGCCCGAACACGGGCGCCAGGTTGTAATAGGCGCTCTCGTGGGTTTTGAACATTAGTCAGCTCCAGATAATGAGTGCAATACCTTGTAGTGCTATTGCATGCATTCTGGCTCCATTCTTCCTTTTCTGCAATGGGAAGATTGGGATGGATTTCAGGCAGGCACTGGGCATGAGCTTGCGGAGAGTTCGCAAGTCCCGTGGGCTCACGCAGGAGGCGTTCTCGTCCGTCAGCAGCCGGACACATATGTCGGAGCTAGAGCGAGGAGTGATAGGGATTACGGTCGAGAAGCTGATAGAGATCGCTGAAGTTATGGGCGTTCACCCCCTCACAGTCTTACTCGACTCGTTCAGTAGCTACGAAGCGGTAGCTCCAGAGAGACTTTTGCAACAAATTGCCCATGAACACAATGAAGTTGGAAGCTACAGGTCGAATGAGAATGAGGCTGGAGCATAGATGTTATGTCTTTAACCCTGGGCCTCCGGCACGCCCTGCACTTGTTGTGAAAGCGGAACCAGAGGCCAGGCGCTTCGCTAAGACCAAAGGAACAAAACAGCTTTCAAATTCAACACTTGTGTGGCATTTAAAGGAATGATATTGTTTGAGCCAGTTATGGTTTCAGGCCTGATTATTGAGAGCCGGATAGCCTACCTTTTCCGGACGGACAGTATGCTTCCGAGGGATTTGCATACCACATAACGGTTCGAGTCCGTGTGGGCCCACCACCTTTTAAAGCCGCGCACTGCGCGGCTTTTTCGTTTATCCCCTGCTGACGAACGACTCAGCGACGCCGCCGGTCCAGCCCTCCCCTCGCCGGTCGCGCCCATTCCCCATTAATAACCAGATCGCATATAAACAGCAGGAAAGGTTTCTGGACTCTCTAAGCTGACGTCTCTATCTTGCGCCGCGGGCCCGTTGTTTCGACGCGCGCCTCAGTCGCCACCCTTAAGGACGTCCATGCTTCCAGAATCGCTGCCGCTGTTGTTCGTCTGCGCCTTGCTGATCTGGGTATTGGTGGCGTTCGTAAGAGAGAGCTGGAGCCCGGATATCGTCGTGGCGATTGCCGTGGCGGTGCTGCTGGCGACGCAGCTGCTGACGCCCGGGGAAGTGCTCGGCGTGCTGTCCAACTCGGCCCCGGTCACCATCGCCTGCATGTTCATCATTTCGGCGGCGCTCGAACGCACTGGCTGCATCGATGCGCTGGGCAACTGGCTCGGTAATCTGGTGGGCACCAGCCCGACACGAGTGCTGTTCGGCCTGACGATCACCGCATTGGTGATTTCCGCCTGCCTGAACAATACGCCGGTAGTGGCGATCCTCACGCCGGTGGCGATTTCCCTGGCCAAGCGTGCCGGCACGACGCCCTCGAAACTGCTGATTCCGCTGTCGTACGCCACGATTCTCGGCGGCACGCTGACGATGATCGGCACCTCGACCAACATCCTCGTCGATGGTGTGGCGCGCAAGGCTGGGCTGACGCCGTTCGGCATGTTCGAGATCACCGGGGCGGGCTTGATCATGGCCGCCGCCGGCATGGTCTATCTGCTGACCATCGGCAAGCACCTGCTGCCGGAGCGCGACACGCTGTCCAAGCTGCTCGGTCCGCGCCTTGATCGCAACTTCATGACCGAGCTGCGCGTGCCGTCGAACTCACCAGTGATCGGAAAGACCCTCGCCGAGGCCAACCTGAACGGCGGCAGCGGGCTGCAGGTGCTGCAGGTAAACCGCAACGCGCAGCTGTTCAGCCGCCCGGAGCATGACTTCACCCTGACCGCCGGCGATCTGCTGGTGATCCATGGCCAGGTAAAGGACGTGGTGGAGCTGCGCGAAAGCGGCCACCTGACCTTTAACCGGGGCGACGCCTTCGAAACCATCAGCAGCGAAGACGTGATCCTTGCCGAAGCCATCGTCGGCCGCGGCTCGCGCTACAGCCACCGACCGATGCGCGACCTCGACCTGTCCGCGCGCTACGGCATCAGCGTCTTGGCCGTGCACCGGCAGGACGAGAACATTCAGGGCAACTTCGACGATTTCCAGCTGCAGTTCGGCGATGTGATGCTGGTCGAGGGCACGCCTGCGCAGATCAAGCGTTTTGCCGACAACGGCGAGCTGATCAGCCTCAACGCGGTACAGGAGCGCGCCTTTCGCCGCGACAAGGCACCGATCGCGATCATCGCCACCCTGGCGGTCATGGTGTTGGCAGCCTTTGGCGTGATGCCGATCGAAGGCCTGGCGATCATTGGTGCGGCCGCGGTGTTGGCGACGCGCTGTCTGGACGTCGAGGACGCCTACAAGGCAGTCGACTGGAAGATCCTCAGCCTGATCTTCGGCATGCTGGCAATCAGCATCGCCATGGACAAAGTTGGCTTGGTACAGCTGGTTGTGCAGAACGTGACGGCCATTACCCCCTGGGCCGGCCCGCTGTTCATGCTGTCGTTCATCTACCTGCTGACCTCAATGCTCACCGAGATGCTGTCGAACAACGCGGTGGCCGTACTCATCACTCCGATCGCAATCGGCCTGGCCCAGCATCTGGGAGTCGACCCGCGCGCGTTCGTGGTCGCCGTGATGTTCGCCGCCAGCGCCAGTTTCGCAACGCCGATCGGCTATCAGACCAACACCTTCGTCTACAACGCCGGTGGCTACCGCTTCACCGACTTCCTCAAGGTGGGCATACCACTGAACCTGCTGTTGTGGGTCGTGGCGACGCTGGTGATTCCGCTGTTCTGGCCGCTCACGCCACTCTGACGGTAAGGCTTGCCCTGGATCATTGACCGTCCAGGCGTTCAGTTTCATGCTCTCGGGCCTTTGCCCCCGACGAACAAGAACAAGGAGCGCGCCATGAAACTGGAAACCCTCGCCATCCATGCAGGCTACAGCCCGGACCCGACCACCCGGGCGGTGGCGGTACCGATCTACCAGACCACTTCCTATGCCTTCGACGACACCCAGCACGGCGCCGACCTGTTCGATCTGAAGGTGCCGGGCAACATCTATACACGCATCATGAATCCCACCACCGACGTGCTCGAGCAGCGCGTCGCGGCACTGGAAGGCGGGGTGGCGGCACTGGCCGTTGCCTCAGGAATGGCGGCAATCACCTACGCCATCCAGACCATCGCCGAAGTCGGCGACAACATCGTCTCGGTCGCCAAGCTCTACGGCGGTACCTACAACCTGTTCGCCCATACCCTGCCGCGCCAGGGCATCGAAGTACGCTTCGCCGCCCACGATGACATCGCCGCCCTGGAAGCGCTGATAGACGAACGCACCAAGGCGGTGTTCTGCGAATCCATCGGCAACCCGGCGGGCAACGTCATCGACCTAGCCGCCCTGGCCGAAGCCGCACACCGCCACGGCGTGCCGCTGATCGTTGACAACACCGTCGCCACGCCGATGCTCTGCCGCCCCTTCGAGCATGGCGCGGACATCGTCGTGCACTCGCTGACCAAGTACATGGGCGGCCACGGCACCAGCATCGGCGGCATCGTGGTCGACTCCGGCAAGTTTCCCTGGGCGCAGCACAAGGAGCGCTTCGCGCTGCTGAACACGCCCGATGTGTCCTACCACGGCGTCACCTACACCGAAGCGTTCGGTCCCGCCGCCTTCATCGGCCGCTGCCGCGTGGTGCCGCTGCGCAACATGGGCGCGGCCATTTCGCCATTCAATTCGTTCCTGATCCTGCAGGGGCTGGAAACCCTGGCGCTGCGCATGGAACGCCATTGCGAGAATGCACTGAAGGTCGCCGAGTTCCTGCAGGCACATCCGCAAGTGGCCTGGGTCAAATACGCCGGGCTACCGGATCACCCCGAGCACGAACTGGCTCGCCGTTATATGGGAGGCATGCCGGCGTCGATCCTCTGCTTCGGTATCGAGGGCGGCATGGAGGCCGGCGCGCGCTTTATCGACGCGCTCAAGCTGGTGGTGCGGCTGGTGAACATCGGCGACGCCAAGTCCCTGGCCTGCCATCCAGCCAGCACCACGCACCGCCAGCTGAATGCCGAGGAACTGGCCCGCGCCGGTGTGTCACAGGACCTGATCCGGCTATCCATCGGTATCGAGCACATCGACGACATCCTCGCCGATCTGGCCCAGGCGCTGAGCGCGTCCAAGGGCTGACTCGCGCTTGATATCCGCCGCCGAGGCTCCACATTAATGGCATACCGCCGTGGAGCCTCGTCATGACCGAATCACTGATCGTCCCCTGCGCGCACTGCGCCAGCCTCAATCGTATCCCCGCGGACCGGCTGCACGACGCACCGCGCTGCGGTCGGTGCAAGGCCGAGGCGTTGCCAAACGCTCCGTTCGACTTGCAACAGAGCCAGTTCGCCAACCAGATCAAGGGCGACCTGCCGCTACTGATAGATGTCTGGGCCAGCTGGTGCGGGCCCTGCCACAGTTTCGCCCCGACCTTTGCGCAGGCTGCCAGCCAGCTCCAGGGCCGCTGCCGCCTGGCCAAGCTCGACAGCGAGGCCAATGCACAGCTGTCGACGCAACTTGGCATCCGCTCGATTCCCAGCCTGATCCTGTTCCGCAAAGGCCGTGAAGTCGCCAGACAGAGCGGCGCCATGCCGTTGCCGCAGCTGATGGCGTGGCTGGCGCAGCACGGCGTGAAGTAAGTCACCGCAAGGAGGAAGTTCCGCTGAAATGTGCACGCAGCGCGTATACCGGAACGATTGTCGACGCCGTCGAGTCCACTGAACATCAGTGACTCAACAGGAGCGCCTTATGTTCGACAAGCCTTCGCATACATTCGAAATTAACTACATCTACCAGAACGATCCGCGCGCCGAGACCTATGACGCCGATGTGGGCAGCCTGTCTCAGGGCGAAGCGGCTCGCCATCTCATCGAGCTACACAATGGCGACGCCGAGAACAGTCTGGTGATGCCTAAAGCGGGTGCTGACGAAGCACAGTTACTTGAGCAGGCCGAAGTCATGGGCATCACCGACATCCGCGTTACCCGTGTGCCCAAGCAGGAGAAAGGCGAAACCCCTGCCCATTACAAACAGCCCTGACCTGATAGCTCGCCCTGCAAGCAGGCAGGGCCCCTCAGTAGTAGTACCAGCGCAGTTGTAACTGGACTTCAGTTTCGGCCTCGGCGCGATGGCTGAAGCTACGCTCCAGGCCCAGACGCAGGCCGATATCGTCATACAGTTCGAACTGCTGAGCGAAGCTGATGCGTCGGCGCACTTCGCCGTTGTGGAAATAGTCGCCGCGCGCTTCAAGGAGCAGATTTCCCGCTCTATTCCGCCAGAGCAGTCCGCTATCGAAACCCGCGGCCGGACTGATGGCGGCGCCGAAATCCGGGTTGTGCTCAAGCCGGGCCGTAGCCAAAGCAAAGCCGAGCAGACCGTCTCCAAACTGCCACGTGAAGCCACCGCCGCCGTTGAGATGCCCCACCAGTCGATCCTGATCAGCCTCCGGCACGCGTTCCAACCCCGCGGCGACCTGCCAGGACCAGGGCCTCAGCAACGGCGTAACGGGCGTCAACGAACGAATTCCGGCCAGGTCCAGCCGTTGCAGCGTCCAGCGGTTGCCTTCGTACTGACGCATCCGCAGCTGGGCGATTTCAATCTGCGCGCCCATCGGAAAGCCTTCAAGGTTGTCTAGCAGGTCGTGATAGGCCATGCGCAGCCCATACTCAGCGAAGGTTTGATCGCCGCGGCTGCCGAGGCCGAACTGCAACGTACGTGACTCATGGCCATATTCAGGCAGAACCGGTCGCTCGACCTCCAGGCGAGGCGGCGGGTTCCGATTGATTGCCTGCAACAGACGATAGCTTTGAGCGGCGTTGGCCGCATCGCGCTCCTCTCCAGTGACGCGATAGCGAACCAGGCGGTAAGCGCTGTCCTGAATCAAGGCGCGGCGATCTGCCGGCAGTTCGAGATAGTCGCTCTGCTCAAGCACCTGTGGATCGTCGGCCAGCTGGCGAGCCCAGTTCAGTTCCTCGGTTTCGAGTGGCTCGGTGCGAGCCAGCAATTCTCGCTCACGCGAAGGGCGGTAATCGATACTCTCGACAAGCCCTGCATCGATCACGGCACGTACGGTGTCGGCCGGTATTGCAGTCAACGGAAACTGCGCAGTCAGCCTAAGCCCGGGCCGGGCGATTTCCAGCAATTCAAGCAGGCGGTACGAGCAATTCTCGTCAAAGAAGAAGTAATCGAAGCGTATCTGCTTGAGTTCCCAGACATGCTCAAGCATCCGCCCCGTCTCATCCGGCGTCAGATTCAGCCGGTATTCCCACAGATCACGATTCTCCAGGCGGCTGTATTCGCCGATCTTCTCGCGATACGGCAACAGCGAAAACAATCCGGGATAGCCTCCCATCAGGCCCTTCCAGGCATAGAGGATGCTGTTATCCAACCCTTCGATAAAGGCCCCGAAATTGAGCGCGGAACTCAGCAGCGGGCTGCCCTGAGTATCGATGTCGGCCTGATCGATGCGCAGCAGCGTATGACCGAACATTGATGATGGGCTATTGAGATAGGCCGCCGGGAAGACCAGCACGGCGCTGTGCGGCGCGACTTCGGCGTACCAGGTTGTGAATTCGGAGCACTCGACCGCTGGCAGATCGGTCAGGCTCAACTGCTCGCGTAACCAACGGGTGCGCGCGGGATAAACGCATTGAGCATGCCGGTCACCCTGATCCGCGGGAGCATAAAGGGCGGCAAGCGTCGCCGCGAGCTCAGCAGCGGGATCTTGTTCGCCGCCCTCGGCCAGGAAGAAGTCGTCATCATCGACATAGTTTCGCCAGCCGCCAAGCTTGCCGCGCTCGTAATGACCAAGCGAATGCCAGTAGGTCTCGTCGGCAAGCCGATGCAAGGCAGAAACAGGGGGTGGAGAAGCCAGCACGACGGCGCTTAGGCTATATAGCGCCAGCAATAGCAGGGGTCGAAGCATATTCGGCCAACGGCAAACGGATATGAAAGTGCCCGCCGGAGCGGGCACGATGGTAGGCGCGTGAAACTCAGGCCTGCTCGACGTACTGAGCCAGACGAGCATCCGCTTTGAGCACCGCCAGGGTAGCAGCATGGACCTGCTCGGCGGTCACATCGGCGGAGCTGAAGATTTCGTCGAAATGCGCCTGGGTGACGCTGGCGAAATGTGCGCGATCCTCAGGCTTGATGCCCAGCACGACGGCATAGGTCGTCAGCGCCTCGCCTTCGCCCATGGCCATGTCTTCGGACAGTTCGGTCATGATGCTGCCAAGCACCAGCATCGATTTGCCGTTGTACTGCAGCGCCCCATCGGTGGAGCAACCATTAGTACCAGAGGTCATGCCGAAAGTGGCGTTACCGGAGGTGCCATTGGTGATTGAGGCCACTAGGTGGGAAGGCAAACCGCGCTGGCCTTCGAACAACATATTGCCCCAGCCGCAACCCGGACCACCCGGAGCGGTGGCGAAGGAACTGGCGGAAGCAGTAAGGAGCAGGGACGCTAGCAGAATCCGTTTCATAATCGTTCTCTTTGCATGGTAGAAAACCGGCGCCCTCGCCGGCTGCGCTGTAGCTTTGGCAGGGCAGTGGACAGTGTCAAGCTAAAAAGGCCCGCACCGCTGAACAGTTCAAGCTAAAGCCGCCGAGACCTTTCCGCCTACCACATAGCCATACAGCCCCAGCTAGATACCAACGCGTCAGCATTAACTGTGCAGCGACATGTCATATCGCCATCTTTCATGATAGTTTCCGCGACCGCGCGTCAAGGAGCGCGCATGTTCGCAATTACAAGGAGCTGTCGTGAAACTAACCCTTATCATTCTCGCCGATGCGATTCTCGCATCTACCGGCTGCGCGAGCGCGCCTGAATTCATATCAGAAATCCGAACTTCGCCACTATGAAGCCGCCGGGCTGGCGGTCGAAGAGAAAAGCCCCGCCCTCGGGACGGCACTCGGCCTGCTACCCGGCGGTGGCTCGTTCTACGGTCGGGAGTACGGTTTCGGCGTGGTCAACTTGCTGTTCTGGCCCCTGTCCATCCTGTGGGACCCGGTAAGCGGGCACAGCGCGGCGGAAACGATCAACTATCACGCGACCAAGCAGCACGTCAGCAAGCTGGAAAACAGCGAGATGGACGCGCTGGAAGATCAATTGGCGCAGAACCAGATCGATCTGACCCACTATACCCTGCAAAAGCGCAAGATCGAAGCAAAGTACGACTTCAACTGATCGCTCGGCCGGCAACGGCCAAGGCCCGCAACCGGTTTCGCGCGAGCCGCTTGAGAGGTGTTTCAACTGCCCGAAAGCGCCTCGCGCGTCACCAGATCCATGAAAGCCTGCGCCAGGGGCGACTGCTCCTGGCGGCGCTTGACCAGCCACACGGCCGTGGTGGCGTCCTTGTCCAGCAGCGTACGGAACCTTACGCCATCGATGCGTATACGGCGAAAGGATGCCGGCAGCACCGAAACGCCCAGCCCTGCAGCAACCAACCCGATGATGGTCAGCGCCTCGTTTGCCTCCTGCGCAATCCGCGGACTGAACCCGGCCTGTCGCGCCAGATTGAGCAACTGATCGTAGAGCCCGGTGCCGTAGCTGCGCGGAAAGAACACGAAGGGCTCGTCGGCCAGCTCCGCCAGAGCCAGGCCCTCCTCCCCTGCTTCGGCAAGCGAATGCCCCGTATGCATCAGCGCTACCAGTGGCTCGCTGAACAGCTCGACGGTCTGCAGGCCCGGCGGCAAGGCAAAGGGACGGATCATGCCGACCTGCAGCGTCTCGTCCTGCACCGCGTCGATCACCTGCTTGCTGGTCATCTCCTGCAGCGCAAGGTGCACCGCCGGGAAGGCCTGGCGAAAGGCCAGAATCGCCCGCGGCAGAATCGACGTAAAGGGCGCCGACGAGGTGAAGCCGACCTGCAACTCGCCGATCTCACCCTGCTCGGCACGCCGCACCACATCGACCGACTTGTCCACCTGAGCCAGCGTGCGCCGGGTCTCGTCGAGAAACAGCCGCCCCGCGTCGGTCAGCGACACCCGGCGGTTGGTGCGGTCGAACAGGCGCACGCCCAGCTCCTGTTCCAGAGCCTGGATCTGCTGGCTAAGCGGCGGCTGAGAGATACGCAGCAGTTCGGCTGCTCGACCGAAGTGCAGCTCTTCGGCCACCGCCACGAAATAGCGTAGATGTCTCAGTTCCACGTGCGCTCCAAACGATTCGTAAAACATATCAATAAGGACGAATAATATATTGGATAGCTTAAAAAAAGCTTCCTATCATTTCGCCCATAATCCGAACAACAGCAGTCGCGCCCCTTGATCGAAAAGGGATCACAGGCGTAACGGGCTGCTTTTGGCCGGAAAAAGCGAATCGGACAGAGGTCTCCATCGTGAGCAGTACGCACGGCGCCAGTGGCGCGTCAGCAGAGATACCTGCGCCTGGCGCGCCCATCAGCCATACCGAGAAAGGCACGCAGCGCTTCGCGCGCACTGCCCTGGCCCTGTTCGCTGGCGGCTTCGCCACCTTCGCCCTGCTGTACTGCGTGCAGCCGATGATGCCCATGCTGTCGCAGGCGTTCGGTATCAACGCAGCGCAGAGCAGCCTGATCCTTTCGCTCTCGACCCTGACACTGGCCGTCGGATTGCTGATCACCGGACCGATCTCCGATGCCATCGGCCGCAAGCAGGTGCTGGTCGTCTCCCTGCTCGCTGCCGCCGTGTTCACCGTCGGCAGTGCACTCGCACCCAGCTGGGAAGGCGTACTGCTGATGCGCGCGCTGGTTGGCTTGGCGCTCAGCGGAGTGACTGCGGTGGCCATGACCTACTTGAGCGAAGAGATCCACCCGCACCACCTCGGCCTGGCGATGGGGCTGTATATCGGCGGCAATGCCATCGGCGGCATGAGCGGACGCTTGCTGAGCGGCGTGCTGGTGGACTACCTGTCGTGGCACAGCGTGCTCGGAGTGATGGGCGGTCTGGCGCTACTGGCGGCGCTGTTGCTCTGGCGCTTCCTGCCGGAGTCGCGGCACTTCCACCCACGCCCGTTGCGCCTACGCGGCTTGCTGCAGGGCTACACGCTGCATTTTCGCGATGCCGGCCTGCCGTGGCTGTTCCTGCAGGGGTTCCTGCTGATGGGCAGCTTCGTCACGCTGTACAACTACATCGGCTATCGGCTGATTGCCGAGCCGTTCCACCTCAGCCAGACCATGATCGGCCTGCTGGCGGTGCTCTATCTGTCGGGCATCTACAGTTCGGCACAGGTGGGCGCGCTCGCCGATCGCTTCGGCCGTCGCCGGGTGTTCTGGCTGGTGATCGCTCTGATGCTGGCAGGCGTGGCCCTGACCCTGTTCGACCGACTGCCGCTGGTACTGCTGGGCATGCTGCTGTTCACCTTCGGTTTCTTTGGCGCCCATTCGGTGGCCAGCAGCTGGATCGGCCGTCGCGCGCAACAGGCTCGGGGCCAGGCGTCATCGCTCTATCTGTTCAGCTACTACCTGGGCTCGAGCATCGCCGGCACGCTGGGCGGTGTCTTCTGGCATGCTGCCGGCTGGGACGGCGTAGGTCTGTTCATCGCCTCGCTGTTGCTGATCGCCCTCGCTGTAGCCCTGCACCTGGCGCGCCTGCGCCCACTGCCGGAACCGCAAGCGGCTCACTGAGCCGGTAAAGCAAAACGCCCCGCAAATGCGGGGCGTTTTCCTGGAGCCGCTGGCAAATCAGCCGTGGTACTGCGCCGACAGCTCGTGGACCGACTCGATGAAGGCGCCGGCATGAGCGGGATCGACTTCCGGCGTGATGCCGTGGCCCAGGTTGAACACGTGGCCTTCGCCATGGCCGAAACTGGCCAGAATGCGCGCCACCTCCGCGCGGATGGCGTCGGGCTTGGCATAGAGCACGCTCGGGTCCATGTTGCCCTGCAGCGCGACCTTGCCGCCGACGCGGCGGCGTGCCTCGCCGATATCGCAGGTCCAGTCCAGCCCCAGCGCCTCGACGCCCGAATCGGCCATCGATTCCAGCCAGAGACCACCGCCCTTGGTGAACATGATGACTGGCACGCGGCGGCCGTCATGTTCGCGAATCAGGCCATCGACGATCTTGCGCATGTAGGCCAGGGAGAACTCCTGATAGGCCGCGGCCGACAGGCTGCCACCCCAGGAATCGAAGATCTGCACCGCCTGGGCACCTGCGAGGATCTGGCCATTGAGGTAACTGGTGACCGACTGCGCCAGCTTGTCCAGCAGGGCGTGCATCGCTTGCGGGTTCTCGTAGAGCATCGCCTTGGACTTGCGAAAGTCCTTCGACGAGCCGCCCTCGACCATGTAGGTCGCCAGGGTCCAGGGGCTGCCGGAGAAACCGATCAGCGGCACGCGGCCATTGAGTTCGCGGCGGATGGTACGCACGGCATCCATTACATAGCCCAGGTCCTTCTCCGGATCGGGAATTGGCAGCGCCTCGATGTCCGCAACGCTACTCACCACCTTTTTGAAGCGCGGCCCTTCGCCGGTCTCGAAGTACAGACCCAAACCCATGGCGTCCGGCACGGTAAGGATGTCGGAGAACAGGATCGCGGCATCCAGCGGATAGCGATCCAGCGGCTGCAGCGTCACCTCGCAAGCGAGTTCGGGATTCATGCACAGGCTCATGAAGTCACCGGCCTTGGCGCGGCTGGCCCGGTACTCGGGCAGATAGCGGCCGGCCTGGCGCATCATCCACACCGGGGTGACGTCGACAGGCTGCTTGAGCAGGGCACGAAGGAAGCGGTCGTTCTTCAAGACGGTCATGGCAGGGTTCCAGCGTAAAAGTGCCGTGCATTGTCGCAAAGCAGAAAAAAAAAGGCACGGCGAGCGCCGTGCCATTTAGCTATGGGCTTGATTCAAATCAGGCCACTCCGGGCGCCCTTCGATGCCCGGCAACGCCCGATCAGACGCCGAGATAATCCATGATGCCTTCGGCAGCCTGACGACCTTCGAAGATCGCCGTCACCACCAGATCAGAGCCGCGGACCATGTCGCCGCCGGCAAAGATCTTCGGGTTGCTGGTCTGGTGCTTGAACTGACCCACCTCGGGTGCCACGACGCGGCCCTGGTTGTCGATCTGGATGCCCTGGGCTTCGAACCACGGTGCCGGGCTCGGACGGAAACCAAAGGCGATGACCACGGCATCGGCCGGCAGCACCTGCTCGGAACCCGGAATCGGCTCCGGGCTACGGCGACCGCGGGCGTCTGGCGCGCCGAGACGTGTCTCGACCACCTTTACACCCTCAACCTTGCCTTCGCCGACGATCGCGATGGGTTGGCGGTTGAAGAGGAACTTCACGCCCTCTTCCTTGGCGTTCTTCACTTCGCGGCGCGAGCCCGGCATGTTCGCCGCATCACGACGGTAGGCGCAGGTCACGCTCTTCGCACCCTGGCGAATGGAGGTGCGGTTGCAGTCCATCGCGGTATCACCGCCGCCCAGTACCACGACCTTCTTGCCCTTCATGTCGATGAAGTCTTCGGCAGACTTCTCGAAGCCGAGATTGCGGTTGACGTTGGCGATGAGGAAATCCAGCGCGTCGTACACGCCCGGCAGGTCTTCACCGGGGAAGCCGCCCTTCATGTAGGTGTAGGTGCCCATGCCCATGAACACGGCATCGTAATCGGCCAGCAGCTGGTCGATGGTGATGTCCTTGCCTACCTCGGTGTTAAGACGGAACTCGATGCCCATACCGCCGAAGATTTCGCGACGACGGCTGAGTACGGTCTTTTCCAGCTTGAATTCGGGAATGCCGAACGTCAGCAGACCGCCGATCTCGGGGTTCTTGTCGAACACCACCGGGGTCACGCCGTTACGCACGAGAATATCGGCACAGCCCAGCCCTGCCGGGCCGGCACCGATGATCGCGACTTTCTTGCCGGTCGGCTTGACCTTGGACATGTCGGGCCGCCAGCCCATGGCGAAGGCAGTATCGGCGATGTACTTCTCCACCGAGCCGATGGTGACGGCGCCGAAGCCGTCATTCAGGGTACAGGCGCCCTCGCAGAGACGATCCTGCGGGCAAACGCGACCGCAGACTTCTGGGAGGGTGTTGGTCTGGTGCGCCAGCTCGGCGGCCGCGAGGATGTTGCCCTCGGAGACCAGCTTGAGCCAGTTGGGAATGTAGTTGTGGACCGGGCACTTCCACTCGCAATAGGGGTTGCCGCAACCCAGGCAGCGGTGAGCCTGTTCGCAGGCCTGCTGCGGCTTGAAGGGTTCGTAGATCTCGACGAACTCCTTCTTGCGCTGGCGCAGCAGCTTCTTCTTCGGATCCTTGCGCCCGACCTCGATGAACTGGAAGTCGTTATTCAGACGTTCAGTCATTTCAAAACCTCTCAACAGCAACCGTAGGCAATACATACGGCTGCAAGACAATCAGGGTGAGCAGCGGCCCCGCGTTGGCTGGGGCCGCTGCCTGAAGCGGCTTATTGTTATTGCGGGTTGGCCCGGGTGCTCGACAGCAGCGAAGCCAGGTTGGCCGCCTTGGGCTTGACCAGCCAGAACCGACGCAGGTAGTCGTCGAGATTATCCAGCAGCTCAGCCCCCCACTCACTCGCGGTTTCAGCAACGTATTCGCGCAGCACGTCCTGCAGATGGCTGCGATAGGCTTCCATCGCCTCGCCGGTGATGCGCTGCAGGTTGACCAGCTCGTTGTTCACCCGGTCCACGAAACTGTTGTCCATGTCCAGCACATAGGCGAAACCACCGGTCATGCCCGAGCCAAAGTTGTGTCCGGTCTTGCCAAGCACGCAGACGAAGCCACCGGTCATGTACTCGCAGCAATGGTCGCCAGTACCCTCGACAACTGCGTGGGCGCCAGAGTTGCGCACCGCGAAACGCTCACCCGCGGTACCTGCAGCGAACAGCTTGCCGCCGGTAGCGCCGTACAGACAGGTGTTGCCGATGATCGCCGAATCCTGGGACCGATAGCTGGCGCCCTGCGGCGGCGTGACCACCAGTTTGCCGCCGGTCATGCCCTTGCCGACGTAATCGTTGGCATCGCCTTCCAGATAGAGATTGAGGCCACCGGCGTTCCAGACGCCGAAGCTCTGGCCGGCAGTGCCTTTGAAGCGGAAGGTGATCGGCGCACCGGCCATGCCCTGGTTGCCATGCTGGCGAGCGATTTCGCCGGAGACACGGGCACCAATGGAGCGGTCGCAGTTACAGATTTCCAGCTCGAACTCGCCACCGCTCTTGGCATCGATGGCGCCTTTGGCCAGCTTGACCATTTCTTCGGCCAGCAGCCCCTGGTCGAACGGCGGGTTCTTCTCGACCAAGCAGAATTGCGGCTTGTCGGCGGCAATGTTGCTGCTGCCGAGCAGGGGCGACAGATCCAGGTTGTTCTGCTTGGCCGTTTCACCCGGCAGCACTTCGAGCAGATCGGTACGCCCGATCAGCTCGCCCAGGCTACGCACGCCCAGCTTGGCCAGCCACTCGCGGGTTTCTTCGGCGACGAACTGGAAGAAGTTGACCACCATGTCAACGGTGCCGATGAAGTGATCCTTGCGCAGCTGCTCGTTCTGCGTGGCAACGCCGGTGGCGCAGTTGTTCAGGTGGCAGATGCGCAGGTACTTGCAGCCCAGGGCGATCATCGGCGCGGTCCCGAAGCCGAAGCTCTCGGCACCGAGGATCGCGGCCTTGATCACGTCGAGGCCAGTCTTCAGGCCGCCATCGGTCTGCACCCGGACCTTGCCGCGCAGGTCGTTGCCGCGCAGGGTCTGGTGGGTTTCGGCCAGGCCGAGCTCCCACGGCGAGCCGGCATAGCGAATGGACGTCAGCGGCGAAGCGCCGGTGCCACCGTCGTAGCCGGAGATGGTGATGAGGTCGGCATAGGCCTTGGCCACACCGGCGGCGATGGTGCCGACGCCCGGCTCGGCCACCAGTTTGACCGAAACCAGCGCCTGCGGGTTGACCTGCTTGAGGTCGAAGATCAGCTGAGCCAGGTCCTCGATGGAGTAGATGTCGTGGTGCGGCGGCGGAGAGATCAGTGTGACGCCCGGCACTGCATAGCGCAGCCGCGCGATCAGGCCGTTGACCTTGCCACCAGGCAACTGGCCGCCTTCGCCAGGCTTGGCGCCCTGGGCGACCTTGATCTGCAGCACTTCGGCATTGACCAGGTATTCCGGCGTGACACCGAAGCGGCCGGTCGCTACCTGCTTGATCTTCGAGCTGCGCTCGGTGCCGTAGCGGGCCGGGTCTTCACCGCCCTCACCAGAGTTCGAGCGCGCGCCGATGCGGTTCATCGCCGCGGCGATGGCTTCGTGGGCTTCCGGCGACAGGGCGCCCAGCGAAATACCAGCGGAATCAAACCGCTTGAGAATCGCCTCAAGCGGCTCGACCTCTTCCAGCACCAGCGGCTGCTCAGCCACCTTGACCTTGAGCAAGTCGCGGAGCATGGCCACCGGACGCTGGTCGACCAACGCGGTGTATTCCTTGAAGCGGCTGTAATCGCCGCTCTGCACCGCCACCTGAAGCGCGCTGACTACATCCGGGTTGTACGCGTGGTATTCGCCACCGTAGACGAACTTCAGCAGGCCACCCTGCTGAATCGGCTTGCGGCTGCTCCACGCTTCGGCGGCGAGGGCCTTCTGCTCGGCCTCCAGATCCTCGAAGCGCGCGCCCTTGATACGGCTGGCCACGCCGCGGAAGCTGAGGTCCACGACTTCTTCAGCCAAGCCAACAGCTTCGAACAGCTGCGCGCCGCGGTAGGAGGCGATGGTCGAGATGCCCATCTTGGAGATGATCTTCATCAGCCCCTTGGAGATGCCCTTGCGATAGTGCTTGAACACCTCACAGAGGTCGCCCAGCACTTCGCCAGTGCGGATCAGGTCGCCCAGCACTTCGAAAGCAAGGAACGGGTAGACCGCAGTCGCGCCGAAGCCGATCAGTACCGCGAAATGGTGCGGATCACGGGCGGTGGCGGTTTCGACCAAGATGTTGCAGCTGCAGCGCAGGCCAGTTTCCACCAGACGATGGTGAACCGCGCCCACGGCCAGCGAAGCATGCACCGGCAGCCTGCCTGGCGCGATATGACGATCGCTGAGTACCAGCAGGACCTTGCCGCCACGTACGGCTTCCTCGGCCTGATCGGCAATATTGCGAATCGCCGCCTCGAGGCCGACGGCCTCGTCGTAGTTCAGGTCGATGACCAGACGCTCGAATCCCGGACGCTCCAGGTTCATGATCGTCCGCCACTTCGCCGGCGAGATCACCGGAGTGGTCAGAATCGCGCGGTTGGCGTGCTCGGCGGTTTCCTCGAAGACATTGCGCTCGGCACCCAGACAGGTTTCCAGCGACATGACGATGGCTTCGCGCAGCGGGTCGATTGGCGGATTGGTGACCTGCGCGAACTGCTGGCGGAAGTAGTCGTAGGGCGAGCGCACACGACGCGACAGGACCGCCATGGGCGTATCGTCACCCATCGAGCCGACCGCTTCCTGGCCCTGCTCGGCCAACGGACGCAGTACCTGGTCACGCTCCTCGAAGGTGACCTGGTACATCTTCATGTACTGCTTGAGCTGGTCGGCATCGTAGAAGGCCGAACCATGGTCGTTGTCGTCCAGGGTCGACTGGATGCGCAGGGCGTTCTGCCGCAGCCACTTCTTGTAGGGCTGCTGTGCCTTGAGGCGGTTGTCGATGTCGTCGGTGTGCAGCACCTTGCCGGTGTGGGTGTCCACGGCGAGGATCTGCCCCGGCCCGACGCGGCCCTTGGCCAGGACGTCTTCCGGTTTGTAATCCCAGACGCCAACTTCGGAGGCGAGGGTAATGTAGCCGTTTTTGGTGGTCACCCAGCGCGCCGGGCGCAAGCCATTGCGGTCGAGCAGGCAGACTGCATGGCGACCGTCGGTCAGCACCACGCCAGCCGGACCATCCCAGGGTTCCATGTGCATGGAGTTGAATTCATAGAACGCCCGCAGATCGGGGTCCATGGTCTCGACGTTCTGCCACGCCGGCGGAATGATCATACGCAGGCCACGGAACAGATCCATTCCGCCGGTGACCAAGAGCTCAAGCATGTTGTCCATGCTGGAAGAATCCGAGCCGGTGCGATTGATCAGCGGCGACAGGCTTTCCAGGTCGGGCAGCAGCTCGTTGGCGAACTTCAAGCGACGTGCCTGAGCCCAGTTACGGTTGCCGGTGATGGTATTGATCTCACCGTTGTGCGCGAGGAAACGGAACGGCTGAGCCAGGCGCCATTGCGGCATGGTGTTGGTGGAGAAGCGCTGGTGGAATACGCAGATCGCAGTGGCGAGACGCTCATCGCCCAGGTCAGGATAAAACTGCGCCAGGTCGGCGGGCATCATCAGGCCCTTGTAGATGATGTCCTTGTCGGAGAGGCTGCAAACGTAGAAGGCGCTGTCGTCGGCGAGCGCGACTTCGGCGCGGCGGCGTGCGAAGAAAAGCTTGATGCCGAACTCGCGCTCGTCCAATCCATCGCCGGAGACAAAGACCTGCTCGATCCGCGGCAGACGCTCAAGAGCAAGCTGGCCCAGCACGCTGGTATCGACCGGCACTTCACGCCAGCCGACCAGCGTCAGACCTTGGGCGATAATCTCTTCACTGAGACGAGCGCGGGCCTTGTCCGCCTTGCTGGCGTCCTGATCTAGAAAGATCATCCCGACGGCATACTGCGCAGGCAGCTCGGCGTTGAAATGCTCCAGAGCCTGGGCACGCAGAAATGCGTCGGGCTTCTGCATCAGCAGACCGCAACCGTCACCGGTTTTGCCGTCAGCGTTGATGCCACCGCGGTGAGTCATGCAGGTCAGGGACTGAATGGCAGTCTTTAGCAGGTGATGGCTAGCCTCGCCCTGCATGTGGGCAATCAGACCGAAGCCGCAGTTATCCTTGAACTCTTCAGGACGAAAAAGACCTGCTCTCATAGGCACTCCACCAGCTAAATGCGTTGTAAATCAACCCCTTATTGACGGGCAGAGACTCACCCCGTCATTCACGTGGGCAAAAGGGGGAGCAGTTTACAAAGCCAGCTAGAGCGACACAATTTATTTTTGCAAGCCCCAAAAAGGTGCATTGCGCACTTTTCTGGGGCATTTTTCTATCGAGTCTGTTTGATTTCCTGTTGCACGCCTGCCAAATTTCGTACCCACGGCTTGCCAGCCTGCAACGAGACGGGCAGCGTCTTGACCGCTGCGACCGCAGCAGCACGATTCGCGAAGTTGCCGTAAGTCACGACGTAGAGCGGCTTGCCTTCATGCACTTTGGCGAAGTATCGGTAGTTACCGCCATGCTGCCGGACGATCGCTTGAGCGTTCTTCTCGACACGAGTCCCCAGAATCTGGACCAGATAATTGCTTCCCGGCTGACTCGCATACCAAGTGCTATTGGTTGAGCCCGAGGCAGTTGCTGCAGCAGGCGCACGCTCTGCGGCATTCGGCCGCACTTGGCGTGACGCTGGCGCCGGAGCGGGAGCCGGAGCAGCAACTTGCGGAGCGGGTGCGGGCTGAACACGCTCGCTCGGTGCTGGTGCTGGTGCTGGTGCTGGTGCTGGTGCAGGTGCAGGTGCAGGTGCAGGTGCAGGTGCAGGTGCAGGTGCAGGTGCAGGAATTGTAGGGATTGCGGCATTCGCGGTGGGCCCGCCATTCTCGTCCTCGCTCTCGCCACCAGCAGCGGCTGCCAGCGGCTCGCGCACCACCGGCTGTGCGTCGCCACCCAGTGGCAGGGACAACGGCCGCTCTTGTCCATCGAACTCGATGGCAGCCGGGTCCTGCTCCGCGGTCTCAGCAGCCGGCCCCGAGACAGGCGAAGCATCGAGCGGCAGGGAGGTCACTTCGGGGGCCGAAGGGCGCTCGGAATCGCCGCCACGCAAGAAAAGAAAGCCGACCGCTATAAGAACAAGGACTGCGACTACAGCGACCAAATGTTTTTTGGGTAGCGGAAATCCGATACCGCCCGATTTCCGCCGACCGCGCTTGCTCTGCATCGCGGCGATGAGCTCGTCTCGGGCCAACTGATTGATCGCCCCCGGCCAACCACCAGACTGCTCATGGATACGACCAATCTGCTCTTCGCTCAGACACTCTAGGCCGCTACCGGCACCCTCCAGCCGCAATGCCAGGTACTCCCTGGTTTCGTCCTCTTCATACGGCTGCAGCGCGATGGCATGGTAGCGCTCCTCGCCATCACTCAAGGCCTCGAGCCGCCCGCCAAGCGCAGACTCACCGAACAGGAACACATGCGGCCTGGCCTCAGGGGTGCCCGCAGCTAGACGCAGAAGAGTTTCCACCGCAGCACCCGTCAACTGCTCGGCGTCGTCGACCAATAGATAGACTTCCTGACCTGTCAACGCCAGCTGGATGACCTGGGCCATCACGCCGTCGAAATCGGCCTCCTGGCTGTTCAGTGCTTGAGCGATCTGTGCCAACAGCGCGCTCGCATCCATCGTAGCCTGAGGGGTAATGACTACGCTCTGAACCGCCTGCTTGTTGCTACTGGCAACCAGTGCCTGACGCAAAAGGGTTTTTCCACTTCCCTCCGGCCCGGTAACCAGCAGCAGCAACTGGCTGTAGCGCGCCAGATGATGAAGCTGCCCAAGCACCGGCTTGCGCTGCGCGGGGAAGAACTTGAAGCCCGGAACGCGAGCAGCAAACGGGTCATGGCTGAAGCCATAGTGATTCAGAAACGCGTCGTCCGCAGACAAACTGGTCATGGAAATTTTCTTATGCTCCAAGGTGTTCCGTCATTGCACCGTAACTGGCGCTCAAGGTGGTTTCCAGCACGTTGCGAGGAAAGTCCCCGGTCACAACAGCCTCGCCCATTCGCCGCAGCAAAACGAGGCGCAGCCGACCGTCCAGAACCTTCTTGTCGACGGCCATGTGCTCGAGAAAGTCCTGCGGCTTCATCTGCGCAGGGGGCACGACCGGAAGCGCCGCGCGCTGCAGCAACTTGATGGCCCGGTCACGCTCCATCCGCGTGATCCAGCCCAGCTGACAAGACATCTCCAACGCCATCACGGTTCCCGCCGACACGGCCTCACCATGCAACCAGACGCCATAGCCCATATGTGTTTCTATCGCGTGGCCAAATGTGTGACCTAGATTGAGAATCGCGCGCACGCCGGACTCGCGCTCATCAGCGTTCACCACCTTGGCCTTTGCAGCGCAGGAGCGATGGATCGCCTCCGTCAGCACCACAGGATCAAGCGCTCGAAGTCGATCAACATTTGCCTCAAGCCAGCCAAGGAAGGGCTCGTCGCAGATAAGCCCATACTTGATCACCTCAGCCAGCCCCGCAGAAAGCTCACGAGGCGGCAATGTCTTCAAGGTCGCGGTGTCAATGATGACCGCTCGGGGCTGATAGAACGCCCCGATCATGTTTTTGCCTAGAGGGTGATTGATACCGGTCTTGCCGCCGACCGAAGAGTCCACTTGCGACAATAGCGTGGTGGGAACCTGAATGAAGTCCACGCCACGCTGATAGCTGGACGCTGCATAGCCCGCCATATCGCCAATGACGCCGCCACCCAGCGCGATGACCGTGGTATTGCGATCGTGCCTAGCTCCGAGCAGAGCGTCGAAGATCAGCTGCAGGGTTTGCCAATTCTTGTGTTCCTCCCCGTCGGGAAGAATCACCGGAGTAACGGTGTAGTCGGAAAGGGTCTGAGTCAGTCGATCGAGATACAGCGGCGCAACAGTTTCATTAGTGACAACGGCCACCTGTCGCCCGCGGATCCTGTCGGAAAACAGCTCGGCGCGATCAATCAACCGCTCGCCAATATGAATGGGATAGCTACGCTCACCGAGATCGACCTGAAGAGTCTGCATGGGGCCCCCAACAATAAAGGGGTCTAGGATAGCGCAGATTCATCTCGGCTTTCACGAGGCGGTAAAGACGCGAGCCGGTCGAGAATTTCCGTCACAACCATCCGCGGCGGACGTTCGTCGGTTTCGATGATGACGTCCGCTATCGAGCGATATAGCGGATCGCGAATGGCCATGAGGGCGGACAGAACGCTGCGGGGATCACTAGCCTGCAATAGCGGCCGGTTGCGGTCGCGGGCGGTGCGTTCGAGCTGCTGGTCGACCGACGTGCAAAGATAGACGACTTGCCCACCCGCACGAAGGGCCTGCCGATTATCCTCTCGCAACACCGCACCACCACCAGTGGCCAGCACCACTCCCTCGAGCTGGCAGAGATCGGCGATCACCGCCCGCTCCCGCTCACGAAAGCCACCCTCACCCTCCACGTCAAAGATCAGTGGAATGCTGGCACCGGTCCGTTGTTCGATCTCCTTATCGGAATCCTTGAATGGGAGACGAAGCTCTTTGGCAAGCAAACGCCCGATGGTGCTTTTGCCAGCACCCATCGGGCCTACGAGAATGAAGTTCTGCATTAATCTCAGCGACTGGCTTGAATCGCCTGATTATTCATGATCCGAGGCGTGATGAACACAAGCAGCTCCGATTTTCGATCCTGCACCAAATCACGACGGAACAGACGCCCTACGAAGGGAAGATCACCTAGCAAAGGAACCTTATCCACGGACTTGCTCTGCGTATTGGAAAAGACACCGCCGATAACAATCGTTTCGCCATCAGTCACCAGGACCTTCGCATTAACTTCGTTCTTACGGATGGCTGGAACACCACCGGTGCTGGCAGCTTGAGAAAAGTCAGGCTCGTCCTTAGTAACCTTTACCTCCATGATGATCCGGTTATCCGGGGTAATCTGTGGAGTCACCTCCAGCGAAAGAGCTGCCTCTTTAAAAGAAGTGCTAGTTGCACCGCTGGAACTCGCCTCTTGGTAAGGAACCTCCGCACCCTTCAGAATCTTTGCCGTTTCCTTATCAGCGGTCACCACTTTAGGCTGCGAAACGACTTCACCGTTGCCGGTTTTCTCCATCGCTGACAATTGCAGGTCAAGAATGGCATTATCGGTCACGAAGCCCAGCCCAAATCCCGACGTTGCGCCTATGGCACCCATATCCACAAATGGCGTGTTTAGTGGAATTTCCCGAACCCCAGGAAAGCGTCCAACCTGACGCGAAGGAATATAGTCCTCATCACCAGGCTTACCAGAGGCATCCGGGTCGTCTGCCACTCCAAGATTCCCGTCACGCCCCCAAGCATTCCACTTGTCGCCAGCCCAAAGATTGCCTCCCCAACGCACGCCAAGGCTCTTGTCATAATCGACATTGGCTTCGACTATCCTTGCCTCAATCATCACCTGGCGCACGGGTATATCCAACTGCGCCACAATACGGCGTAACTCATCCAACCTATCCTGTGTTTGATAAGCAATTATATTGTTCGTACGGTCATCGACAGCAATAGATCCCCGCTCTTCAGCGCCTCCTCCATTGTCTGTCACCGACTGAAACAACTGGGCAATATCTGCAGCCTTTGCATAACTGACCTGCACGACCTCGCGACGAAGTGGAGCAAGCTCGGCGATCTGCCGCTGCGACTCAAGCTCCTGACGCTCACGGGCAGCAATCTCGTCGGCAGGCGCGACCAGCAGCACGTTACCAACCTGGCGCTTATCCAGACCTTTGGTTTTAAGCACCAGATCCAGCGCCTGGTCCCAAGGCACGTTTTGCAGACGCAGGGTTATGTTGCCAGCGACGGTATCGCTCGCCACCAGGTTCAGATCGGTGAAATCAGCGATCAGCTGCAGTACGGACCGAACGTCGATATCCTGAAAGTTGAGCGAGAGTTTCTCGCCCGAATAAGCAAAGCGCTCAGCCTTGCGCTTCTCGGCTTCATCCTCGGTCAGAGGCTTGATGCTGATGGTCAGTTTGTTGTCTGTCTGGTACGCCAGATAATCGTATCGACCGGTCGGCTCGATGGCGACACTAGCTCCACCGGCCTGAGCGGACGAATCGACAAATTTCACGGGCGTAGCGAAATCCTGAACATCAAGACGAACACGCAGCGCCTCCGGCAGTTGAGCTTTGTCGAAGAGGACACGAATCTTTCCGCCCTGCTCCTCAATGGTCGAGCCTACCGATGGGTCAGAGAGCGTAATAACGACGTTTCCGGCACCGTCTTCACCCCGACGGAAATCGATGTTCTCGATCGCCTTACCTACAGCCATCGCCTTGGCAGGCGCAGCCACTGGAGCAACGGGCGCAGCTGAAACAGCTGGGGCACGTACAGCACCCGAACTTTCGCCCAGTACCACAAAGAGATTGTTACCATCTACGCGAGTGGAGTAGGGCACCAGAGTATTGAGATTAACGATCAGTCGGGTACGGCCTTGGGCTTCAACGACGGTCACGCTCCGCGCATTGCCAACTCCTAGCTCGCGATTCTTCGCTCCGAGCTTATTGGATATGCCGGGTAGGTCGAGCGCGATCCGCGCAGGCTGATCGAGGGTATAACCACGCGGTGCAGCCACCGGTTCGTCGAACGCAAACCTCAATTCAACACGGTCGCCAGGCAGCGTAGCGACATCGAGGGCGTTCAGGTTGGCCGCCAGCAGGGCTGGAGAAATAAACGCCGCCAGCAAAGAGATACCTAGGCGTGAAAGGGTAGTGTTCATAAATTGCTTCCGTTGTGCAGACCGGTAAAGGTTTTCCATGCTTTTGCCCCGCGCTAGGTGCGCTCTTTCAAGGTCAGACTGCGCGGGCGCTCGAGCCACCCACCCTCTCCATCAGGTACGATTTCCACTACATCCACTCCCGCATCGCTGATCTCGACGATACGGCCATGGTTGCGCCCCAAATAGTCACCAATCTTGACGCGATGAACCCCGTCGCCGCCCTTGATCAAGGCGTACCGCCCCCCACCATTGGCTAACGTGCCTACCATCGTGAAGTTCTCGATATTGAACCCCTCAAGAAACTGCTTGACTCGCGACTCATCGGGCTGGATATCTTTTGAGCCCTTTTGCCGCTGGGTTAAATCAAGCTTGACGGGAGGCTGAAACGGATGTCGCAGGGCGGCAGCGCTATAGGTAAAGGCTTCGTAGGGAATGAATGCCGGTAGCGGCTCAATTGTCCCTTTCGGCTTCGCCCTGACCTCATTCATATATTGCTGCAGATCGCCGAAGTCGTTGCTGCTGCCGCAGCCAGTCAGCGCAACCAGACTTAAGCCCAACGCAGTAAGTCTCGCGCGATTCATTTCTGCAGCCCCTTGTCGTTATAACGATAAGTCTTAGCGACGATGTTCATCCGCAATTTTGATGTAGCTTCGTTCTTTTCAGTCTTGATCTCGAAATCATGTAGCGTGACGATACGCGGAAGGCTTGCCACACCACTCACGAAAGTTGCCAGATCGTGATACCCCCCAACGACCTTAATATTTATAGGCAACTCGATATAAAACTGCTGAGCCACCTCTGGCTGCAACTTGATTTCCTCGAACTCCAGCCCACTACCGAGACCTGTTCGAGTGATATCTTCCAGAAGCCCAGGGACCTCGGTATCGCTTGGCAGTTGCCGCAATAACGCACCAAACGACGTTTCCATCTCGGCCATTTGCGCTTTATAAGCTTCCAAATTGGCGGCCTGGAAGGCTTTGGTCGAGAACTGCTGCTTCAAGGTTTCTTCCTGAGCGCGCTGCTGCTCCAATTGCAGTTGCATATCCTGCAAATGAAAGTAATAACCTAGAGCAAGCACCGCTGCGAGAAGCATAACGCCGGCAATGAACTTGACCGGCGCAGGCCAAGAACCGAGGTTATTAAGATCGAGATCAGCGAAGTCTATCTTGCGAAAACTATCTAACGATTCAGCCAGACTCATGGCTTTGCTCCTTCCGTAGCGGCAACCGGCTGCGTTTGCTGAACCGTCAGCTGGAACACATTTTCCTGATCCACGGCACCGGCGGTGACGGCTTTCACCTCGTTCAGATTCGGCGCTTCGAGCCAATCAGAGGCATCAAGATTGCGCATAAGGTTGGAGACACGATTGTTCGATTCGGCGGCACCAATGATCGCAATATTCTTTCCGGTCATTTTTACCGAAGTGAAATACACTCCATCCGGAAGAGTCCTTACAAGCTGATCAAAAACTCGCCCAATAATAGGTCGATTACCTTGCAAGTCCTGGATGATTTTCATTCGCTCCAGTAGTTGCTGACGACGCTCTTTCAATTCCTTGATTTCTTTAATACGAGCATCAAGAACCGCAATTTCCTTTTTGACAAACTCGTTGCGCGCACTCTGCTGCTCAATCGCAGCTTGGAAATAACGATCTCCAAGAAAGACCAGACCAGCCGCTATGACCAGCACACCGACGAGAGACGCTAGGAAACGCTGCTTTCGTTCTTCACGCAGCTGTTCACGCCACGGAAGTAAGTTGATTTGCGCCATTAGTCGAAGCTCCTCAGCGCCAGGCCCCAAGCAATCATCAAGGCCGGCGCATCGCTAGCCAGCGCTCCAGCATTCACTTTGCTGCTCAAAGCCATATCGGCGAATGGATTCGCAACTAGAGTCTGAGTACCGATCTTCTGCTGAATCATGTGATCCAACCCAGATATCGATGCCGTCCCGCCCGCTAACAGGATGCAGTCGACATCATGGAACTGTCCTGCCGCAAAGAAGAACTGCAACGAGCGAGAAACCTGCTGCACAACTGCCTCTTTGAACGGAAGCAAAACCTCACTGTCGTAGTCGTCTGGGAGGCCGCCTTGCTTTTTGGCTAGACCAGCTTCTTCTTGTGAAAGGCCGTAGCGTCGCTGAATTTCCTCCGTCAGCTGACGCCCACCAAAAAGCTGTTCACGGGTATAAATAGTACGACCGTTATGCAGAACACTGAGGGTAGTCATGGTGGCACCGATATCCACCACGGCGACGGTCAGCTCTCCATGCGCCGCACCCAACTGTGGAGCGAGTAGCCCGTATGACCGCTCAAGCGCATAGGCTTCGACGTCAACCACCTTGGCAGTGAGCCCCGCCAGCGCAAGCGCTGCCTCACGAATTTCGATGTTTTCCTTGCGGCAAGCGGCGAGCAGGACTTCTGCTCGGCCAGGAGAGCGAGGAGCCGGCCCCTGGACTTCGAAGTCGATCGCCACTTCTTCCAGCGGATAGGGAATGTACTGGTCCGCCTCGATCTTCAGCTGATTCTCGAGCTCTTCGTCGGACAAACCAGCATCCATCTCGATGATCTTGGTGATTACCGCGGAACCTGAAACAGCCACTACCGCCGACTTGCATCCGGTCTTGGCCTTGGCAACCACCCGCTGCAATGCCTGGCCGACGCCCTCGAGCTCAGCGATGTTCTTTTCAACTACGGCGTTTGCCGGGAGCGGCTCGACAGCATACGCCTCGACGCGGTAGCGACTACCTGATCGACTTAATTCGAGGAGCTTGACTGAGGTCGAACTGATATCGATCCCAAGCAGCGTGTTCGCTTTCTTAGTGAAGAGCCCTAGCACGACCGATTTCCTATCTTTATCCGCAACTTACGGATTAATTATGTTTATCCACATTAGATAACAGCCTTGACAGAAGCGCAAATGGCTACCCGGCAAAAAAACCGCATATAATGTGAACGGTTTTCCCTTTCAGCATCGCCGCAGTCTTCCTCCCCCAAATTCTGGATTCCAAGAACCCTGATGCGTTTTTTGAAATTTTTTCTCTGGTCGTGCTTCGCAGTCTTTTGCGCACTCTTGCTGAGCATCAGCGGCGCATTTCTCTACCTCAGCCCCAACCTCCCCTCCGTCGATTCCCTGCGGAGCATACAGCTTCAAATTCCGCTGCGGGTTTATAGCGCGGATGACAAGCTGATCGCCGAGTTCGGGGAAATGCGACGCTCACCGATCCACTTCGAGGACATCCCTGAGGAATTCATCCACGCACTGCTAGCTGCCGAGGACGACAATTTCGCTAATCATTATGGCGTCGACATAACCGGCCTGATGCGCGCTGCCACGCAATTATTGAAAAGTGGGCAGATTCAGACCGGCGGCAGCACCATTACCATGCAGGTGGCGAAGAATTACTTCCTTACCAGTGAGCGGAGTTTCTCGCGCAAGATCAACGAGATACTGCTGGCATTGCAGATAGAGCGCGAGCTCAGCAAGAACGAAATCCTCGAGCTGTACGTCAACAAGATCTACCTTGGCAATCGTGCCTATGGAATCGAGGCGGCTTCTCAGGTGTATTACGGCAAGCCCATTTCGGAGCTTAGCGTCGCACAGCTGGCGATGATCGCCGGCCTGCCGAAGGCACCTTCTGCATTCAACCCATTGGTTAATCCGACCCGCAGCAAAGAACGACGCGACTGGATCCTGGGCCGCATGCACAGACTTGGCTCACTGGATGAAACTAGCTATCGGCAAGCACTCGCCGAACCTGAGACCGCTCGGTACCACGGCGCAGCCCCCGAGCTGGATGCCGCCTACATCGCGGAGATGGCGCGCGCCGAGATGGTGGGCCGCTTCGGCAGCGCTGCCTACACGGATGGCTTCCGGGTAAAGACCACGGTGTCCAGCGAGCGGCAGCTTGCTGCCAACCTCGCACTCGACAACGGACTGATTGAATACGACCAGCGGCACGGCTACCGCGGACCGGAAGCGCGCCTCGCAGAACTGCCGCGCGATAGCTGGCCCAGCGAGCTGGCCAAGTACCGAAGCCTTTCCGGGTTGCAGCCGGCCGTCGTCACGCAGGTAGAGACCAGCGGGATTCTGGTGCTGACGCGCGACGGAAACGAGCACGCAGTCGCTTGGGACAGCATGAAGTGGGCCCGTCCCTACCTCGGCATCAACAGCATGGGGCCAAGGCCGCAGCGCCCAGCCGACGTGGTCAAGCTAGGCGACGTGGTCCGCATTCGCTGGCAGGATGATGAAACAGCCGTATTCAGCCAGGTGCCGCAGGCGCAGGCGGCACTGGTTTCACTCGACCCTCAGGATGGTTCGATCGAAGCGCTCGCAGGCGGTTTCTCGTTTGGCCAGAGCAACTACAACCGCGCCATCCAGGCCAAGCGCCAACCCGGGTCAAGCTTCAAACCGTTCATTTACAGCGCAGCGCTGGACGCGGGCTACACCGCCGCGAGCCTGGTCAACGATTCCCCCATCGTCTTTGTCGAACAGGGCATGGACCGCATCTGGCGCCCGAAGAACGACAACAATACGTTCCTCGGTCCGATCCGCATGCGCGAGGCGCTGTACAAATCGAGGAATCTGGTTTCGATTCGTCTGCTGCAGACAATGGGCATCGACCACACGATCGATTACATCAGCCGCTTCGGTTTCAATCCGCAGGACCTGCCGCGCAACCTATCTCTGGCATTGGGTACGGCGACGCTTACACCTATGGAGATCGCCACCGGCTGGACGACCTTTGCAAACGGTGGGTACAAGATCGAGCCATACCTGATTGAGCGCATAGAAGACCGTGAAGGCAAGCTGCTCTTCGAGGCCAACCCGGCACGCGTGCCATCGCGAAATACCCAGATCGAGGAAACAGAGGCCGAGGCTTACGCAGCGCCTGACACTAGAGACCTGAATGACGGCGAGGCACTCGACGCCGAACCACGCCTTGCCGAGCAGGTACTCGATGAACGTACCGCCTACATCATGACCAGCATGCTGCAGGACGTTATCAAGCGCGGCACAGGGCGACGTGCGCTGGCCATGGGGCGCGGTGACATCGCAGGCAAAACCGGCACCACCAACGACTCCATCGACAGCTGGTTCTCCGGCTATAACGCCGACATCGTAACCACGGTATGGGCGGGCTTCGACCAGCCACAAAGCCTGGGGCGCAACGAATATGGCGGCACGGTCGCTCTGCCGATCTGGATGAGCTACATGAGCGCAGTGCTAAAGGACATGCCCGAGCACCCGCCAGCGGAGCCGGACGGGCTGCTCAAGCTGCGCATCGATCCGGTCAGCGGTCGCTCTGCCACACCCAGCACGCCTGACGCCTATTTCGAGGTCTTCAAGAGCGAGGATTCGCCGCCCCCCATGGGTGAATTCGACTCTGGAATCCAGGCACCTGGAAGCCCTCTTCCGGCCGATGAAGCCGCCCCGCTGGATCTGTTCTGATCGACCGATTTTCGCCAGCCAACAAAAAACCCCGCCTTGGCGGGGTTTGTTTTTTCAGCGCGGTCAGCCGTTGAAAACGTCGTTAACCGACTGCAGCGGATAATGCGACGGGTAAGGCAATGTCGCCACGCCACTTTCGATGGCTGCCTTGGCCACGGCATCAGACACCAACGTGATCAGACGCGGATCCATTGGCTTCGGAATGATGTACTCGCGGCCGAATTCCAGACTATCCACACCGTACGCAGCAGCCACTTCAGCCGGCACTGGCAACTTGGCGAGATCGCGCAGCGCAATGGCGGCCGCGATCTTCATCTCCTCGTTAATGCGCTTGGCGCGAACATCCAGCGCGCCACGGAAGATGAACGGGAAGCCCAATACGTTGTTGACCTGGTTCGGGTAGTCCGAGCGACCAGTTGCCATGATGACATCCGAACGCGTCGCATGCGCCAGCTCCGGACTGATCTCCGGATCAGGATTGGAGCAGGCGAAGACAACCGGATTGGCCGCCATGCGCTTGAGACCTTCCGGACTCAGCAGGTTGGCGCCTGACAGGCCGACGAAAACGTCGGCACCTTCGAGCGCATCGTCCAGAGTGCGCTTGTCGGTTTCATGGGCGAACACAGCCTTGTACTGGTTCAGATCGTCACGGCCGGCGTGGATGACGCCCTTGCGATCGATCATGAAGATGTTCTCGATTTTCGCACCCATGCTGACCAGCAGCTTCATGCACGAGGTTGCGGCAGCCCCAGCACCGAGGCAGACGATCTTGGCCTGCTCGAGAGTCTTGCCGGCGATTTCCAGCGCATTGAGCATGCCGGCAGCCGTCACGATGGCGGTGCCATGCTGGTCGTCATGGAAAACCGGGATATCGCACTGCTCGATCAGCGCCCGCTCGATCTCGAAGCACTCCGGCGCCTTGATATCTTCCAGATTGATGCCACCAAAGGTGATCGAGATGCGCTTGACGGTATCAATGAAGGCCTGCGGGCTTTCCGCATCGACTTCGATGTCGAATACGTCGACGCCAGCGAAACGCTTGAACAGCACGCCCTTGCCTTCCATCACCGGCTTGGAAGCCAGCGGGCCAAGGTTGCCCAAGCCGAGAATAGCGGTGCCGTCGGAGATAACAGCCACCAGGTTGCCTTTGCCAGTGTAGCGGTAAGCCAGCTCCGCATCGCGAGCGATCTCGCGCACAGGCTCGGCTACACCCGGGCTGTAGGCCAGGGAAAGATCACGAGCGGTGGCGGTGGGCTTGGTCAGCTCGACGCTCAATTTCCCTGGACGGGGCTGGGCATGGTATTCGAGCGCGGCAGTTTTCAGGTCAGTCATGTGGCATTTCCGCTTATTTTACTGGGACAGACAGGCGGTCGAGCATACGCCAAGAACAAGCGCACTCACAAGCCAGCGGGCCGGCTGACTGTCAAGCCCAAGCCGCTACGACTTTCCGGGTAGATTCACGCGCCGTTACGAACAGCCGATCAGCGCGTCAACCCCAGCATCGCCGGATGGGTGACGCGCAGCATCCAGCGGGCCTGCCCGGCCCCCACCCGTCCGCGGCGGTCGACTACCCAGCCCCTCAGCTCGAGTCGCTTCCCGGCAAGCACGGTCATTGTCCGGACATCGAATGCGTCAAGCGCCTGCGGCGGTATGTTCACCACCAGCGGACCATCCATTTCCAGCCAATAGCCGCCGCGATTGCGCTCGACCCGCTCGACCCTGCCTTCGAGCAGCGCGAAGCCACCACGCTTCAACGATTGCGGCGAGCCGGGCTTCAGCTCGCGCCAGACACCCAGACCGTTTTGCCGCGCCTGCTGCTCGGCCCGCTGCTGACAGGCCACCAGCCTCGTATTCGGCGCCACCGCGACCATGAAGCCAAGGCCATCGGCAAGCAGCACGGCTTCGAGATTACGTCCCTGCACGTCATAAGCATGGGCCAGCGTGCGCCCATAGCGATCCTGCCGCTCCTGACCCAGGACCAGACCGACCCGCCCGTCACTGGCCTGCACCAATGCCTGCAGTCGGCGCCGTGCGGCCAGCGCGAAAGGCTCGGCCTTGCGCCCGTCACGCCCCAGCTCCGGCGTGTTGATGCCGATCAGCCGCACGCTGCGACCATCGACCAGACGCAGCGTATCGCCGTCAACGACTTGGGCCACTTCCAGCGTCGACAAGCGCCCCGGCGACGGGCAGAAGGCAAGCGCTTGAATTTGCCAGAAGACGGAAACGAAAAAGGCGCCCACCAGGGACGCCTTTTTCATGTGCTCGGAAAACCCCATTGGATTCCCGATACGCCAGCTTACTTGGCGCCGAACACACCGAAACGCTGCTTGAAGCGATCGATACGACCACCGGTATCCAGCACCTTCTGCTTGCCGGTGTAGAACGGGTGGCACTCGGAGCAGACGTCGAGGCTCAGGTTCTTGCCCAGCGTGGAGCGGGTCTTGATGACGTTGCCACAGCTGCAGGTGGCCTCGATTTCGACGTAATTAGGATGGATATCGGCTTTCATGGTGAATCCTCTAGGATTGTGTGCCGCCACCCGACCCTATGTCGAGTACCGCACGAAGTAGGGCGCGAATCATACCAGAGCGCTAGGGTGATGCAAGCGCGGGCGACAGACGCGCTGAGCCGCTGGCGCGCGCGCGACGACGCCGAATCGCGTCATCGTTTACCATCGCCGCACATCACCAAGGATCATCGAGTGTCTTCCAGCATCCTCCGCCTGGCGCTGCCCTCACCCCTGCGTCGCCTGTTTGATTACCTGCCGCCGGCTGGCGTGTCACCCGCCGCTCTTCAACCAGGCGTACGCCTGCGCGTGCCCTTCGGTCGACGCGAAGTGGTCGGCATTCTGGTCGAGCTGAGCGACCACAGCGAAGTGCCGGCGGAAAAGCTCAAGCCGGCCCTGGAACTGCTGGATAGCAAACCACCCCTGCCCGCCCCGCTATTCAAGCTTTGCCTGTGGACCGCGCAGTATTATCAGCACAGCCTTGGCGACACCCTCAGCTGGGCACTGCCGGTACTGCTGCGCCAGGGCGAACCCGCTGAAGCGCGACAAGAGCGCTACTGGCACGTAGCCGAAGGCGCGAGCCCTGACGATCCGCGATTGGTTCGTGCTCCCAGGCAGCGCGAAGCGCTGAAGGCCATCGCCCAGCACGCTCACGGCTTGCCACATGCGCTGCTCAGCAAACTGCAACTGAACAAGGACAGCCTCGATCTGCTGCTGGAAAAGGGGCTGGTGCGTATCGAATCCCGCCGCAGCAGGCCGACGCGCGGGCACAGTGGCGGCTGGCTGCTACAGACCGAGCTCACCTTGAATACACAGCAACGCGCAGCCTTCGAGGCGGTGAGCGCCGGCCTCGGAGGATTTCAGGCGTTCCTGCTGGCGGGGGTGACCGGCAGCGGCAAGACCGAGGTCTACCTGCAACTGATTCATCGCGTATTGGAAGCCGGCAAGCAGGCGCTGGTGCTGATTCCCGAGATCAACCTGGGGCCACAGACGCTTGCCCGCTTCGAACAGCGCTTCAACGCCCGGATCGCGCTGCTGCACTCCAACGTCAACGATCGTGAACGACTCGATGCCTGGCTCGCCGCCCGCGATGGCGAGGCGGATATCATCATCGGTACCCGTTCGGCCCTGTTCACGCCGATGAAGAATCCCGGCCTGATCATCATCGACGAGGAGCACGACGCCTCTTATAAACAGCAGGAAGGCTTGCGCTACCACGCCCGCGACCTGGCCCTGCTGCGCGCGCGCCAGGAGAACCTGCCGATTGTGCTCGGTTCGGCCACGCCCTCTCTGGAAAGCCTGCACAACGCCCACAGCGGCCGCTATGCGCTGCTCAAGCTGACGCAACGGGCCGGCAATGCACAGTCGCCGCGCTTCCTGCGCCTGGATGTCAAGAGTCGCCCGCTGGACGCCGGCATATCCGGCCCGCTGCAACAGGCCATCGGCCAGACCCTCGGCGCCGGCCAGCAGGTTTTGGTCTACCTCAACCGACGTGGCTTCGCCCCCACCCTGCTCTGCCATGACTGCGGCTGGCTCAGCCAGTGCCCACGCTGCGACGCGCGGATGACCCTGCATCAACGTCACAACGAACTGCGCTGCCACCACTGCGGGCACGTCGAGCGACCGCCGCGCAACTGTCCGGACTGCGGCAAGGTGGATCTGCGCCCGGTTGGCGCCGGAACGGAACGCGCCGAGGAACGCCTGGGCATCCTCTTTCCCGACTATCCGGTGCTGCGTATCGACCGCGACAGCACCTCGCGCAAGGGCGCGATGGAGCAGATGATCGGCACCATCAACCGCGGCGAACCCTGCCTGCTGGTCGGCACGCAGATGCTCGCCAAGGGTCACCATTTTCCGCGCGTCACGCTGGTGGCGATTCTCGATGCCGACGGCGGGCTGTTCTCAGCCGACTTCCGCGCCAGCGAGCGCATGGCCCAGCTGATTGTCCAGGTCGCCGGGCGCGCCGGGCGCGCAGAGGAGCCTGGCAAGGTCATCATCCAGACGCATCTGGCCGACCATCCGCTGCTGGTGCAGCTGACCGAACAGGGTTATTTCGCCTTCGCCGAGCAGGCCCTGTCCGAGCGCCGCGCGGCCGGCCTGCCGCCGTTCAGCCATCTGGCGCTGCTGCGCGCCGAGGCACAGAAGCCCGGCCAGGCCGAAGCCTTCCTCGACGACGCCTGCAACCTCGCCGAACAGTTGCTCGACCAGCTGCAGCTCAACGGCGTCGACCTGCTCGGACCGGTTCCCGCACCGATGGAACGGCGTGCCGGCCGCTACAGGGCGCAATTACTGCTTCAGGGCAACGCGCGGGCGACCCTGCACCGGCTGATGGGCGCCTGGGTCCCGATGCTCGAACAACTGCCCGGCGGTCGTGCCGTGCGCTGGAGCCTGGATGTCGACCCGATCGATCTGTTCTGATCGCCTGATCGAAACCCGGACTTTTGCCGCCCTGCGCGCCACGCACCTTGAAGCGATACCCATCGCGACCCGATAATGCCGGGTTTTCGCGCACACTTGCGGACTGAGCCGACCATGAAAGACAGCATTCGCCACCTGATCCAGCAAGCCCTCGTCCGCCTGACCGCTGAAGGCGTCCTGCCTGAAGGGCTGACCCCTGCGATTCAGGTGGAAAACACCAGGGACAAGAGCCACGGCGATTTCGCCAGCAACATCGCCATGATGCTGGCCAAACCGGCCGGGCTGAAGCCGCGCGACCTGGCCGAGAAGCTAATCGCCGCGCTGCCGCAGGATGCGCAGATCAGCAAGGTGGAAATCGCCGGACCAGGCTTTCTGAACTTCTTCCAGAACAGCGACGCACTGGCCGAGCGCCTCGAAGCGGCCCTGGCCGATCCACAGCTGGCAGTGCGCAAGGCGTCGGCGCCTCAGCGCGTGGTGATCGACCTGTCATCGCCGAACCTGGCGAAAGAGATGCATGTTGGCCACCTGCGCTCGACCATTATTGGTGACGCCGTCGGTCGTGTGCTCGAGTACCTCGGCGACGAGGTGATCCGGCAGAACCACGTCGGCGACTGGGGCACCCAGTTCGGCATGCTGCTGGCTTACCTCGAGGAGAAACCGGCGGCGACGGAAAGCGAGCTGTCCGACCTGGAGCAGTTCTATCGCGCAGCGAAACAGCGCTTCGACGAGTCCGCCGGGTTCGCCGACCGCGCCCGCGAACTGGTGGTAAAGCTTCAAGCCGGGGACGCACAGTGCCTGAGCCTGTGGACACGCTTCAACGATATTTCCCTGTCGCACTGCCAGAAGATCTACGACCGCCTCAACGTCAAGCTGACCCCGGCCGACGTCAAGGGTGAGAGCGCCTACAACGCCGAGCTTGCGGATATCGTCGAAGCCCTGCGCAGTAAAGGTCTGCTCACCGAGGACAACGGCGCGCAGTGCGTCTTCCTCGACGAATTCAAGAACGCCGAAGGCAATCCGCTCCCGGTGATCGTGCAGAAGGCCGGCGGCGGCTACCTCTACGCCACCACCGACCTGGCAGCCATGCGTTACCGCAGCCAGGTCCTGCATGCCGATCGCGCGCTGTATTTCGTCGATCAGCGCCAGGCCCTGCATTTCCAGATGGCTTTCGAAGTGGCGCGTCGCGCCGGTTTTGTCCATGCCGGTATGCAGCTTGAGCACATGGGCTTCGGCACCATGAACGGCGCCGACGGCCGCCCGTTCAAGACCCGCGACGGCGGCACGGTAAAGCTGATCGATCTGCTCGACGAAGCCGAGCAGCGCGCCTATGCCTTGGTCAAGGGCAAGAATCCGGACCTCGATGAAGCCGAGCTGCGCCAGATCGCCCGCGCGGTGGGTATCAGCGCCGTCAAATATGCCGACCTGTCCAAGCACCGCACCAGCGACTATCGCTTCAACTTCGAACTGATGCTGAGCTTCGAAGGCAACACCGCGCCCTACCTGCTCTATGCCTACACCCGCGTGGCCAGCGTTTTCCGCAAGCAGGGTCAAGGCATCGATGAGATCGCCGGACAGATTCAGCTCGAGGCTGAGCAGGAACTGGCGCTCGCCGCCAAGCTCGCCCAGTTCGGCGAAGTGCTGAACAGCGTCGGTGAGAAAGGCGAACCGCACTTGCTGTGCGCTTACCTGTACGATCTGGCCGGGCTGTTCTCCAGTTTCTACGAGCACTGCCCGATCCTCAGCGCCGAACAACCAGAGCAGAAGCAGAGTCGACTGCGCCTCGCTGCCCTGACCGGCAAGACCCTCAAGCAGGGCCTGGAACTTCTCGGCCTGGAAACTCTGGAGCGCATGTAAGTGGCTGCAAGGAAGAAAGCCGCGCCCAAACGAGGCGCGAGCCGCTATCAGGCGCCGGCCAAACAGGCCGTACCAGGCTGGATCTGGCTGGTCTGTGGCCTGGTCATCGGCGGTTTCATCATGTTTCTGATGAGCCTTGAGCCGGGTGGCGAGGAGGTCAAGCGCAACAAGGACGCACCCAAGACCGCGATCAAGGAGCAGCCCAAGCGCACGCCAGCCAGCGAGCAGGCGACCAAGCCGAAGTACGACTTCTATACGCTGCTGCCGGAGTCGGAAGTGATTCTGCCGCCGGAAGCCAAGCAGCCGGAACCGCCGACCAAGCCGGTAACGCCGGAGGAAGCAGCGAAGATCGACGAAGCCCGCGCGCAGGCCGCACTCAATGGCCAGGTACCACCGCCGCCGCCCACAGTGGCCAAGGCACCAGTTACCCAGTTCTTTCTGCAGGCCGGCTCGTTCCGCCAGCAGGCGGAGGCTGATCGGGTACGCGCGCAGATCATCCTGCTTGGTCAGGACGTGCGCGTGGAAAGCGTCAAGGTGCGTGATGAGCCCTGGTATCGCGTCCTGGTCGGACCCTTCGGCAGCCGCGAGCAACTGAATGCCGCACAAAAGACGCTGGCCGCCAGCGGCTACAAGAACCTGCTGTTGCAACAGCGGCAGACGCGCTGAATGAAAAACGCCGGGCTTTCGACCCGGCGTTTTTCATTCTGGCGCAGCAAACCGAATCAGCTTTCCCGCGGCGCGTAGGCAAACACGTCAGCGCGCATCTGATGCGGGTCCATCCCCGCCTCCACCAACGCATCCAGCGTGCCATAGACCATCGACGGCGAGCCGCTGGCATAGATATGCAACGGTTTGAGATCGTTGAAATCCTCGCGAATCGCTTCGTGCAGCATGCCGCAGCGACCGTCCCAGCCGCAGACGTCGCTGACGACACGATGCAGATGCAGATTGCTCATGCCTTGCCACTCATCCCAGTGCGACAGCTGGTAGAAGTCTTCGGGATGGCGAACACCCCAGTACAGATGCACCGGATGCGAAAACCCGGCTGCGCGGCAATATTCGATCAGACTGTGCATCTGCGCCATGCCGGTGCCCGCTGCAACCAGCACCAAGGGACCGTCCGGCAGTTCTGCCAGATGCGTGTCGCCGAATGGCAGCTGGATCCGCGCAAAGCCCTGCCGCCGCAGGAATGACAGCAGCTCGATCGCGGATTCCTCACGCGCCAGCACGTGCAGCTCCAGCTCTCGGCCACTGCCGGGAGCAGAGGCGAGGGAAAACGCCGACCACTCACCGTCCTCCCGTTGCAGCAACAGATATTGACCGGCGTGATAGCGCGGCTGGCGACCGGCCGGCAGGCGTAGGCGCAAGCGCACCACATCGCCACCGACCTCTTCGTAGCCACTGAGCTGGCAGCTCAGCTCGCGTACCGGCAATTCGCCGGGCGCCAGCACGCCATCCCAGAGCAGCACGCAGTCTTCCAGTGGCTCGGCCAGGCAGGCCAGCAGCTCGCCGTGATCGCGCACCTCGCCGGCCTGCCGCACACGTCCTTCGACCAGCAGCGAGGCGCAGATGTGGCAATTGCCGTTGCGACAGCTCTGCGGGCATTCGTAGCCCAGACGCCTGGCGGCATCTAGAAATCGTTCGCCGGGCCGCACGTCGAGCACGGCGCCGGATGGCTGCAAAGTAACTTTCATGTGCACGTCTTATCAGTGAACGGGATGACCCGCCAAGGCTTTCGGGCGGGCTCGGGCCCGCCTCTTCGGATATGTCAGTCGATACCCAGCTGCGACCAGAGTTCATCAACCCGCTGCTTCACCGCCGGGTCCTGAACGATGACCCGCCCCCATTCGCGGTTGGTCTCGCCCGGCCATTTGTGGGTGGCATCCAGGCCCATCTTCGAGCCCAGCCCGGAGATCGGCGAGGCGAAATCCAGGTAGTCGATCGGCGTGTTGTCGATCATCACCGTGTCGCGCTTGGGATCCATGCGTGTGGTGATGGCCCAGATCACATCGTTCCAGTCGCGGGCATTGATGTCGTCGTCGGTGACGATGACAAACTTGGTGTACATGAACTGACGCAGGAAGCTCCACACGCCGAGCATGACCCGCTTGGCGTGGCCGGGATACTGCTTCTTCATGGTCACCACCGCCATGCGGTAGGAACAGCCTTCCGGCGGCAGGTAGAAATCGACGATTTCCGGGAACTGCTTCTGCAGGATCGGTACGAACACCTCGTTCAGCGCCACGCCGAGAATCGCCGGCTCATCCGGCGGACGCCCGGTATAGGTGCTGTGATAGATCGGGTTTCGGCGATGGGTAATGCGCTCGACGGTGAACACCGGGAAGCGGTCGACCTCGTTGTAGTAGCCGGTGTGGTCGCCGTAAGGTCCTTCATCGGCCATCTCGCCCGGATGGATATGCCCTTCGAGGACGATCTCGGCGTACGCCGGCACCTGCAGATCGGAGCCGATCGCCTTGACCAACTCGGTGCGCGAACCGCGCAACAGGCCGGCGAAGGCATATTCGGACAGTGTATCGGGCACAGGCGTCACCGCACCGAGAATCGTCGCCGGGTCCGCGCCCAGTGCCACGGCGACCGGGTACGGCCGATCCGGGTATTTATTGCACCATTCACGGAAATCCAAGGCCCCACCACGATGGCTGAGCCAGCGCATGATCACCTTGTTGCGGCCGATGACCTGCTGGCGGTAGATACCGAGGTTCTGCCGCTCCTTGTTCGGCCCCTTGGTAATGGTCAGACCCCAGGTGATCAGCGGCGCGGCGTCGCCCGGCCAGCAGTGCTGTACGGGGATTGTCCCCAGGTCGACGTCATCACCTTCGATGATCACTTCCTGGCAGGGCGCGTCCTTGAGCACCTTGGGCGCCATGCTGATGACCTTCTTGTAGATCGGCAGCTTGCTCCAGGCGTCCTTCAACCCCTTCGGCGGCTCCGGCTCCTTGAGAAACGCCAGCAGCTTGCCGATCTCACGCAGTTCGGAGACATCCTCGGCGCCCATACCGAGGGCGACCCGCTGCGGCGTGCCGAACAGATTGCCAAGCACCGGCATGTCGAAACCCGTCGGGTTCTCGAAGAGCAGTGCCGGGCCCTGCTTGCGCAGGGTGCGGTCACAGATTTCGGTCATTTCCAGAACCGGGGAGACAGCAGCCGTGACGCGCTTGAGCTCACCGCGTTTTTCCAGGCCGCTGATAAAGTCGCGCAGATCGCGATACTGCATGCTTGAGCCTCGCATGGGCCGGCAGGGACGAGGCGCAAAGTTTAGCGCCCGCGTCGGGTTTTCCAAAACCTGCAGACAAACGAAGGCCGGGTTTCCCCGGCCTTGTTGGCAACGACGAGTCGCTTACTTGCGCTTCATGGACATGAAGAATTCGTCGTTGGTCTTGGTGTCCTTGAGCTTGTCGAGCAGGAACTCAATCGCAGCGCTTTCATCCATCGGATGCAGCAGCTTGCGCAGGATCCAGATGCGCTGCAGCTCTTCCTCACTGGTCAGCAGCTCTTCGCGGCGAGTACCCGAACGGTTGATGTTGATGGCCGGGAAGACACGCTTCTCGGCAATGCGACGATCCAGTTGCAGCTCCAGGTTACCAGTGCCCTTGAACTCCTCGTAGATCACCTCGTCCATCTTCGAGCCGGTCTCCACCAGCGCGGTGGCGAGAATGGTCAGCGAACCGCCTTCCTCGATGTTGCGCGCGGCACCGAAGAAACGCTTGGGCTTCTCCAGGGCGTGGGCATCGACACCACCAGTGAGCACTTTGCCGGAGCTCGGGATCACGGTGTTGTAGGCACGCGCCAGACGGGTGATGGAGTCGAGCAGAATGACCACGTCCTTCTTGTGCTCGACCAGGCGCTTGGCCTTCTCGATCACCATCTCAGCGACCTGCACGTGACGGGTTGGCGGCTCGTCGAAGGTGGAGGCGACCACTTCGCCGCGCACGGTGCGCTGCATCTCGGTCACTTCTTCCGGACGCTCGTCGATCAGCAGAACGATCAGGTGGCACTCGGGGTTGTTGCGGGTGATGTTGCTGGCGATGTTCTGCAGCATGATCGTCTTGCCCGCCTTTGGCGGAGCGACGATCAAGCCGCGCTGGCCCTTGCCGATCGGAGCACAGAGGTCGATTACGCGACCGGTGAGGTCTTCGGTGGAACCGTTGCCGGCTTCCATCTTCAGGCGCTCGTTGGCGAACAGCGGGGTCAGGTTCTCGAAGAGGATCTTGTTCTTCGCGTTCTCCGGCCGATCGTAGTTGATCGAGTCGACCTTGAGCAGGGCGAAGTAGCGCTCACCTTCCTTCGGAGGGCGAATCTTGCCGATGATGGTGTCACCGGTGCGCAGGTTGAAGCGGCGAATCTGGCTGGGCGAGACGTAGATATCGTCCGGGCCGGCCAGGTAGGAAGAATCCGCAGAGCGCAGGAAGCCGAAGCCGTCCTGGAGAATCTCCAGCACGCCATCACCGGAGATTTCCTCGCCGCTTTTAGCGTGCTTCTTGAGCAGGGAGAAAATCACGTCCTGCTTGCGCGAACGGGCCATGTTATCGATGCCCATCTGTTCGGCCATTTCCAGCAGTTCGGTGATGGGCTTTTGCTTGAGTTCAGTCAGATTCATAGAGAGAGTCAGGAAGGATGTAGAAAGCGATTAGCTTGAGAAGCCGCGCAGCAAGAGACGAACAGGTTCGTTGTGCTTTATGAGGCTGAAGTGCGTCGGCGACGGCGTGCAGAGGGCGACGGAAGAATGCGTCGCGAGGCCGAATTTAGCACCGTGCAGACGAAGCGTCCACCCTGCCGATGAAAAAAGCCCCCGCGACTGCGAGGGCTTTAGAGGGGAACTTCGGCGAAGTCAGATGTTGCTGTCGAGGAACGCCGCCAGCTGCGACTTGGACAGTGCACCGACCTTGGTCGCCTCGACATTGCCGTTCTTGAACAGCATCAGCGTCGGGATACCGCGCACGCCGTACTTCGGCGGGGTTTCCTGGTTCTCGTCGATATTGAGCTTGCAAACCTTCAGACGACCTTCGTAGTCCTTGGCGATCTCGTCGAGTACCGGCGCGATCATCTTGCACGGACCACACCACTCGGCCCAGTAGTCGACCAGTACGGGACCGTCGGCCTGGAGGACGTCCTGCTCGAAACTGCTGTCGCTGACATTGTTGATGTATTCGCTCATGGATTTTCTCCAGGGTCGGAACGGAAAGGTCGCCATCATAGCCCTACTGTGAGCGGATCGAAAGCTGCAGACCCTCGGGTCGGCGACGATCGCCCGCGAGCGGCGCCTCCGTGCGTCAACGACTGCGTTGGCGGATGGGGGCGATCATGTCAGGATGTCTGAGTTTTGCATCGAGACTGCCCAATGCGCCATAACACCGCTGAGACCTTTCCCATGATCGCCGCCCTGGATCTGGGCTCGAACAGCTTTCACATGGTGCTCGCGCGCACCAGCAATGGCGAAATGCGCATCCTCGAACGGCTCGGCGAGAAGGTCCAGCTGGCTGCCGGGATCGACGAAAACCGTCTACTCGACGAGGCCGCCATGCAGCGTGGGCTGGACTGTCTGCGTCGCTTCGCCCAGCTGGTCAATCATCTGCCGCAGGGCGCCGTACGCATCGTCGGCACCAACGCACTGCGTGAAGCGCGCAATCGCGCCACCTTCATCCGCCGCGCCGAAGAGATCGTCAACCATCAGGTCGAGGTCATCTCCGGCCGCGAAGAAGCGCGCCTGATCTATCTCGGCGTGTCGCACACCATCCCGAGCAGTTCCGGCCGCCGCCTGGTGGCAGACATCGGCGGCGGCAGCACCGAGTTCATCATCGGCGAAGGGTTCGAATCGCAGCTGCGCGAAAGCCTGCAGATGGGCTGCGTGAGCTACACCCAGCGTTTCTTCCGTGACGGCAAGATCACCCCGGCACGCTACGCCCAGGCCTACACCGCCGCGCGGGTGGAGCTGATGGGCATCGAGCATGGTCTGCGCCGGCTCGGCTGGCAGGAATCCATCGGCGCGTCCGGCACCATCCGAGCCGTCGGTCTGGCGATCAAGAGCGGCGGCTTCGGCAACGGCGAGGTCAACCTCGAAGGGCTGGGATGGCTCAAACGCAAGCTGTTCAAGCTCGGCGACGTGGAGAAGATCGACATCGACGGCATCAAGCCGGACCGTCGCGGCGTGTTTCCTGCGGGCCTAGCGATTCTCGAGGCGATATTCGATGCGCTGGAGATCAGCAGCATGACCCACTCCGAAGGCGCCCTGCGCGAAGGGGTGCTCTACGACCTGCTAGGCCGTCACCATGACGAGGACATCCGTGACCGCTCGCTGAGCTTCCTGATGGAGCGCTACCACGTCGACATGGAACAGGCCGCGCGAGTCGAAGCCAAGGCGCTGGAGGCGTTCGACCAGGTGGCCGAGGCGTGGAGCCTGGATCAGGACTGGCACCGGGAGCTGCTCGCCTGGGCTGCACGGGTGCATGAAGTGGGCCTGGATATCGCGCACTACCACTACCACAAGCATGGCGCCTACCTGATCGAGCATTCCGACCTGCCCGGCTTCTCCCGTCAGGATCAGCTGATGCTGGCGCTGCTGGTGCGCGGCCACCGACGCAATATTCCTCAGGACAAGTTCGGCGAGACCGGGGTCGATGCCGATGCACTGGTGCGACTGTGCATCCTGCTGCGCTTCGCCATCCTGTTCCACCACATCCGCGGTGCCAACGCCGTCTCCGAGGTGCAGCTAAAGGCGACCGAACGGGGCCTGGAGCTGATCTTCCCGACCGGCTGGCTGGGCGCGAACCCACTGACCAGGGCCGACTTCGAGGCCGAAGCCGCCTGGCTCGCGCGCGTGGGCTACGAACTGCGGATGAAATGAAACAAGGGCCCTAGGGGCCCTTGATGATACAGGTAACCAGTCTTCGCCTCCTGAGCCAGGCCGACGCGGCACGCGCCAGCCACATGCCTGAAAACGCACCGTGGGAAACACCCGACTCAGCGCACGCCGACCTGCGGCCCGGTGAGACGCTCCAGCAACGTACTCTGTATGTTGCGCGCATTCTGATTACCGGTGGGGCTGTTGCGCAGGTAGCTGCCGTCAGGCTGCAGAATCCAGCTCTGGGTGTTGTCGCTGAGGAAGCCTTCCAGCTCCTTCTTAACCCGCATCACCAGTTTCTTGCCTTCCACCGGGAAACAGGTTTCCACCCGACGATCGAGGTTGCGCTCCATCCAGTCGGCACTGGACAGGTAGAGCTTCTCGTCACCGTCATTCTGGAAGTAGAACACCCGACTGTGCTCAAGGAACCGGCCGATGATCGAGCGCACATGGATGTTGTGCGAGACACCGGCGATGCCCGGCCGCAGGCAGCACATGCCACGCACGATGAGATCGACGCGCACGCCGGTCTGGCTGGCCTTGTACAGCGCCTTGATCATCTTCGGATCGGTCAGCGCATTGATCTTCAGAATGATATGCGCGGGCCGCCCCTCGGCCGCGTGCTGGGTTTCCTGCGCGATCAGGTCCAGCAGCGTCTTCTTCAGGGTAAATGGCGCGTGCAGCAGCTTCTTCATGCGCATGGTCTTGCCCATGCCGATCAATTGACTGAACAGCTTGGAGACGTCCTCACACAGAGCGTCATCGGATGTCAGCAGACTGTAGTCGGTATACAGCCGGGCGTTGGCCGCGTGGTAGTTGCCGGTGCCCAGATGCGCGTAACGGCACAGCTCGCCATTTTCGCGACGCAGGATCAGCATCATCTTGGCGTGGGTCTTGTAGCCGACCACGCCATAGATCACCACCGCGCCGGCCTGCTGCAGGCGGCTGGCGAGCTGCAGGTTGGATTCCTCGTCGAAGCGGGCGCGCAGTTCGATCACCGCGGTAACTTCCTTGCCGCTGCGCGCCGCATCGACCAGCGCATCGACGATCTCCGAATTGGCACCCGAGCGATACAGCGTCTGCTTGATCGCCAGCACGCACGGGTCCTTCGCCGCTTCACGCAGCAGATCGACCACCGGCGTGAAGGACTCGAACGGGTGCAGCAGCAGGATGTCCTGCTTGTTGATCACACTGAATATCTTGTCGCTGTTCTGCAGCAACTTCGGAATTGATGGTGTGAAGGGGCTGTATTGCAGCTCCGGGTGGCTGTCCAGCCCGGTGATGCTGAACAGGCGGGTCAGGTTGACGGGGCCGTTGACCCGGTACATTTCGCCCTCGCCCAGACTGAACTGCTTGAGCAGAAAATCGGCCAGGTGCTGCGGGCAGGTATCGGCCACTTCCAGGCGCACGGCATCGCCATAACGACGCGAGATCAGCTCGCCACGCAGCGCACGTGCCAGGTCCTCGACGTCCTCGGTGTCAACCGAAAGGTCGGCGTTACGGGTGAGGCGGAACTGGTAGCAGCCCTTGACCCGCATGCCGTGGAACAGGTCGTCGGCATGGGCATGGATCATCGAGGAGAGGAAGACGAAATTGTCGCCGGCGCCGCCGACCGACTCCGGCACACGGATCACCCGCGGCAGCAGGCGTGGCGCCGGGATGATCGCCAGACCGGAATCGCGGCCGAAGGCATCGACGCCTTCCAGCTCGACGATGAAGTTCAGGCTCTTGTTCACCAGCAGCGGGAACGGATGGGTCGGATCGAGACCGATCGGCGTGACGATCGGCGCAATCTCGTCGCGGAAATAGCGGCGCACCCAGGTCTTGAGTTTGGCCGTCCAGTGCCTGCGGCGAATGAAGCGGATCTGATGCTCGGCCAGCGCTGGCAGAAGCACGTCGTTGAGGATCGCGTACTGGCGGTCGACCTGTTCGTGGACCAGCTCGGAGATGCGCGCCAGCGCCTGATGCGGCTGCAGGCCGTCGGCGCCCGCCTGTTCGCGGGCGAAGGTGACGCGCTTCTTCAGTCCGGCGACGCGAATCTCGAAGAACTCATCGAGGTTGCTGGAGAAGATCAGCAGGAACTTCAGCCGCTCCAGCAGCGGATAGGACTCATCCAGCGCCTGCTCGAGCACGCGGACGTTGAACTGAAGCTGCGAAAGCTCGCGATGGATGTACAGCGCACTGTCGTCCAGGTTGGTCACCAGCGCGACCGGCGTCTCCTCGACGACTTCCAGTGGCGCAGACACCACCTCGGGCAACGTCTGTTCCAGCACCTCGCCGACCACGGCGTCCTGCAGATCCTTTTCGCTGAGTCCCTGGTTGATCATCGCTTTGCCTCGAAAGGGCTCACTGGCCCCGTTTTAATTGTTGTGCCGCCTGTTTGGCGAAGTAAGTCAGGATGCCATCGGCCCCGGCACGCTTGAAGCCGACCAAAGACTCAAGGATGACGGCCTCGCTCAGCCAGCCATTCTGGATGGCGGCCATGTGCATGGCGTACTCGCCGCTGACCTGATAGACGAAGGTCGGCGCCTTGAAGGCATCTTTGACCCGCCAGACGATATCCAGGTAGGGCAGACCGGGCTTGACCATCACCATGTCCGCGCCTTCGGCCAGGTCGGCGCCCACTTCGTGCAGCGCCTCGTCACCGTTGGCCGGGTCCATCTGATAGGTATTCTTGTTGCTCTTGCCGAGGTTGGCGGCAGAGCCCACCGCATCTCGGAACGGGCCGTAGTAGGCGCTGGCGTATTTCGCCGAATAGGCCATGATGCGCACGTTGTGGTGTTCGGCCACTTCCAGCGCCTCGCGAATCGCCTGGATACGACCATCCATCATGTCCGACGGCGCGACCACCTGAGCGCCGGCTTCGGCGTGGGACAGCGCCTGGCGGACCAGCGCGTCGACAGTGACATCGTTCTGCACGTATCCGCTGTCGTCGAGAATGCCGTCCTGGCCGTGCGTGGTGAATGGATCGAGGGCTACGTCGGTGATGATCCCCAGCTCAGGGAAACGCGCGCGCAAGGCGCGCGTGGCGCGCTGGGCGATGCCCTCCGGGTTCCAGGCTTCGGCCGCATCGAGGGACTTCTTCTCCAGCGGTGTCACCGGAAACAGCGCCAGCGCCGGAATGCCCAGCGCCACCAGCTCTTCGGCCTCCTCGAGCAGCAGGTCGATGGACAGGCGCTCCACTCCCGGCATCGACGGCACCGGCTCGCGGCGATTCTCGCCGTCGAGCACGAACACCGGCAGGATCAGGTCATCGACGGTCAGCACATTTTCGCGCACCAGACGGCGGGAAAAATCGTCACGACGATTGCGACGCAGACGAGTAGCGGGGAACAGCCGGCTGGCAGGAACGAAACTCACGACGGACTCCTGGCCCGCAGAGCGGGCGAATATGACGTTTATAGGCCCGACACATGACGAAATGATGACAACGCCAGGCCGCCGAGCCTCCGAAACCGCGCCCATTGTCGCCAGCCATGCCGGCGACTGCCAGTGCTTTGATCAGGCGCAAACTGCCGCGCCAGACCTGCGGCAATGAACACCGGCGCATCGCGCGAATCCAACGGAACGTGTGGGGCTTACCTGGAACCGTCCCAGGTATTAGCATCGAACGCATCCGCCGTGCCCGACGCAGGGCCGCTGAACTTGACCAGGAGTACCACCATGAACAAGAAAGTCGCCGTGATCCTCTCCGGCTGTGGCGTCTACGACGGCTCGGAGATCTACGAAAGCGTCATCACCCTGCTGCGCCTGGACCAGCGTGGCGTCAAGGTGCAGTGCTTCGCACCGAACATCCCGCAGATGCACGTGATCAATCACCTGACCGGCGACGAGATGCCGGAGTCGCGCAACGTGCTGACCGAGTCCGCTCGCCTGGCCCGCGGCGAGATCAAGGATCTGCGCGAGGCGCGCGCCGAGGATTTCGACGCGCTGATCATCCCCGGCGGTTTCGGCGCCGCGAAGAACCTCTCCAATTTCGCTACCGAAGGCGCCAGCAGCAAGGCACTGCCGGATGTGGTGGCGCTCGCGCAGGCCTTTGCCGAGGCACGCAAGCCGGTCGGGATGATGTGCATCGCGCCGACCATGGCCGCGCAGATCTTCGGCGCCGGCGTGGTCTGTACCCTTGGCAGTGACGAGGCCGATGCCGCCAAGGCGGTCGCGCAGATGGGCGCCGAGCATCAGGCGTGCGAAGTCAGCGACATCGTCGTCGACAAGCAGCATCGACTGGTCACCACACCGGCGTACATGCTGGCGCAGTCCATCAGCGAAGCCGCTTCGGGCATCTACAAGCTGGTCGACCGGGTACTGGAAATGACCACCGAAGACTGATCCGAACGCCGCCGAATGATCCCGGGTCCGCCCGGGATTTTTTTGCGCGAAAGCCGCCAAAGCCGCGGCTGCTCGTGCCGCCACTCTGTTCAGCGCGAACATCCTCGGGCAGCTTGATCGCTCATCCACAGGAACGCCGACCATGAACCACGACGACGCCCTGCTCGCCGAGCAGGCCCAGGCGGTACGCCAGATGTTCGAACGCATCCCCTTCAACCAGGCGCTGGGCATCGAACTGGACGAGGTATCGACCTCCCAGGTCGTCATGCACCTGCCGATGAAGCCGGAGCTGGTCGGCAACTTCGTCCACGGCATCCTGCATGGCGGGGTCATCGCCTCGCTGCTGGACGTGGCCGGCGGGGCAATGGCAATGCTCGGCGCCTTCGACAAGCATCGCCATCTGACCACCCAGGAGCGCGCCGCACGGCTTTCCCGGCTGGGAACCATCGATCTGCGCATCGACTACCTTCGCCCAGGCCGAGGCACCCGCTTCAGTGCCAGCGCGATGCTGCTGCGCTCGGGCAACAAGGTCGCGGTGGTGCGTTCTGAGCTGCACAACGAACTGGGCACCCTGATCGCCGTGGGCACCGGCACTTATCTTTGCGGTTGATCAGCCGATAGGAGATTGGCGGCCAGGGTGACCTCTCGTACACTCTGCCACAGATGGCCATGCGCCACTATTCTCACGAGGCAGGACGCCCGACTGTTCGAGTGCCGCCGCGTGTCCAGACTTCTGGTTTCCGACCTTCCCGCCGACCAGATAGCCCTGCTCGGCCACAGTCACGATCCTCTGCTGGTCGTTCTCTCCTACCTGGTCGCCAGCGCGGCGGCGTTCACCGCACTGGCGCTGGCCAAGCGGGTCAGCCGCAGCGGCAGCCCGCGCGGCCGCGACTTGTGGCGTTGGGTCGGCGCGTTCGCTCTGGGTGGCGGCATCTGGTCGATGCATTTCATCGGCATGCTGGCCTTCAGCGCGCCACTGGACATCAGCTACGACCATCGCATCACCCTGCTTTCGCTGCTGATCGCCATGGCCGTATCTTATGTGGTGATGCGTCTGCTCGGCCGCGATCGCCTCAGCGTGCCGCAGTACGCGCTGGCCGGCACCGCCGCCGGCATCGGCATCGCCGCCATGCACTACACCGGGATGGCGGCGATACGCTCGCTGGCCACGCTCTACTACGCACCGCTGGCCTTCGCCGCCTCTGTTCTGATCGCCATCGGCGCCTCGATCGCCGCGCTGGTGCTGGGATATCACTTCCGCGCCAGCCAGAGCCGGCACCAGCACTGGCAGCGCCTGCTCTGCAGCCTGTTGATGGGCGCGGCGATCGTTTCGATGCACTACACCGGCATGCATGCGCTGACCCTGGCAGTCCCCGCCCACATGCTGGAGCACACCGCCCCGTTCGGCAGTCATGGCGGCCAGCATGCCGTCCTCGCCTCGGCAATCGGTCTGGTCGCCCTGCTGGTGATCGTCACCGGCATCGCCGCCAGCTGGGCCGAGCAGCGCTTCAGCGAGCAACGCCAGGCACTCGACCAGGCCGAGCACCAGCTCAACGCGATGACCCATTACGACCCGCTGACCAACCTGTTCAACGGTCGCGCCTTCACCGAGATGGTCACCCAGGTCCTGGCCGCGCGCGAGGAACGTCAGGCGCTGGCCGTGCTGGTGGTGGATCTGGACAACTTCAAGCGCATCAACGACAGCCTCGGCCACCGCAGCGGCGACCTGGCATTGCAACAGGCGGCGCATCGAATCCGCGCGGTACTCGGTCAGCACGACATGCTGGCGCGCTTCTCCGGCGACGAGTTCTGCGTCTTGACCCTCGGCCAGTGGGAGCAGGCCCAGGCGCTGGCCAACCACATCCTCGAACAGCTGCGCCCGCCCTTCACCTTGGGCGACACCCAGCTGCGCCTGACCGCCAGCATCGGCATCAGCCAGTACCCCGAAGACGGCCTGAACTTCGATGCGCTGTTCCGCCACGCAGGCCTCGCGGTCGGCCAGTGCAAGGCCAGCGGCCGCAACCGCAGCCTGCGCTTCAACCCCGCGCTGGAACTGCGCGCCCAGGAGGATCTGTCGCTGGAACAGGACCTGCGCCGGGCACTGAACGAAAACCTCCTCAGCGTGAACTATCAGCCCATCGTCGATGGCCGCAGCGGCGAGCCGGTGAGTCTCGAGGCGCTGGTGCGCTGGCAGCATCCGCAGCAGGGTTTCATCAGCCCCGAGCGCTTCGTCGGACTGGCCGAGCAACACGGTTTCGTCGCCGAGCTGGACGCCTGGGTCGCGCGCCGCGCCTGTGCCGACCTGGTCGCCTTGCTCGATGAGGGCTACGACCTGCGGGTAGCGGTCAATTGCTCAGCGCTCAACCTGTCCAATCTGCAGATGCCGGAGGTCGTCGCGCGCATTCTCGAACGTACCGGTCTCGACCCGGCGCGGCTGACCGTGGAAGTCACCGAGAATGCGCTGATGAACAGCCTTGGCGCGGCGGTGCGCACCCTCGATGCCGTCCGTGAGCTCGGGGTGAAGGTGTCCATCGATGATTTCGGCAGCGGCTATTCCTCGCTGGCCTACCTGCGCAAGCTGCCGGTGGACACCCTCAAGGTCGACCGCGCCTTCGTTCAGGAAATCGCCGAGCAGGCCAATGACCGTGCCATCACCGCGGCGATCATCGCCATGGCGCATAAACTCGGTCTCAAGGTGGTGGCCGAAGGCGTCGAGGAGGAGGTACAGCTGGCCTACCTGCGCGAAAACGGCTGCGATTACATCCAGGGCTACTACTACAGCCGCCCGCTGCCATTGTCGGCACTGCGCGACTGGCTGGCCGCGCGGCGGCCGCTCACTGCGGGCGCGACAATCGCGTGAGCAGGCGGTCCAGGGAATTGGCGAAGGCCTGGCGGTCGCGCTCGCTGTAGGCCCCCTGGCCGCCGCCCATCTGGCCCTGATCGCGTAGATCGGTGAACAGGTTGCGCACCGCCAGCCGCTCGCCCATGTTGCGCTCGTCGAACTCGCGACCGCGCGGGTCGAGCGCCGCGACGCCCTTCTTCACCAGTCGATCGGCCAGCGGAACGTCGCTGCAGATCACCAGATCGCCGGGCTCGGCATGTTCGACCAGATAGTCATCGGCTGCATCCGGCCCGCTCGGCACCACGATCAGCCGCACGCAAGCGAACGCCGGCTTGACCTGGCTCTGGCCGGCAACCAGCAGCACCTCGAACCGCCGTTTGAGGGCGAACTTGATCACCTGGTCCTTGGCTGCACGCGGGCAGGCATCGGCATCGATCCACACGCGCATGGCGGTTGCCTCGCTCATGCCACCGCGCGCCTTACGGTCGCCAGCAGCGCCGCCGCGCCGGCGAACATTGCGGCGAAACTGCGGTTGACCAGGCGCTGCTGACGCGGCGTGCGCAACAGCCGCAGCACTTTCGCCGCCAGCCCGGTGTAGCCGGCCATGACGATCAGGTCGACCACCACCATGGTCGCGGCCATCTCGCTGTATTGCAGCAGCAACGGCCGCTGCGGGTCGAGAAACTGCGGCAGTACGGCGAGGATGAAAACGATTGCCTTGGGGTTGCTGGCGTTGACCACAAACCCGCGCAGCATCAGGCTCAGCGGCCTGCCGATGGGTCGCGGGGCGGCGGAATCATCCAGCGCCTCGGGCTGCGCCTGCCACTGCTTCCAGGCCAGCCAGAGCAGATAGCCGACGCCGAACCACTTGATCAGGCTGAATGCCAGTTCCGACGCGGCCAGCACCGCACCGACGCCCGCCGCGACCACGGCGATCTGCAGCACCAACGCCAGCTGCAGGCCGATGGCATTCCAGTAGCCGCGCCAGAAGCCGTACTGCAGCCCGCAGGACATCGACGCGATGGCGCCGGCACCCGGGGACAGGCTGATCACCCAACAGGCAACGAAGAACGCGAGCCAGGATTCCAGGGACATGCTGATTACCTCCATTCAACGAGCGCCGGCCGCCCGGTCGGCGCTTCGGTTCAGTCCGGCGAGCCCTTGCCCAGCTTTACCGGCTCCTTGAGCTTGCGCTTCATCGCCTTGCGCATGCGAATGTTCAGTGCCTCGACGCCCAGCGAGAAAGCCATCGCGAAGTAGACGTAGCCCTTCGGCACATGCACATCGAAGGCTTCGGCGATGAGCAGCGTGCCGACGACGATGAGGAACGACAGCGCCAGAATCTTCAGCGTCGGGTGCTGGTCGATAAACTCGCTGATGGTACCGGCAGCCAGCATCATCACCAGCACCGCGATGACGATCGCCGCGACCATCACCGGGACGTTCTGCACCAGACCGACCGCCGTGATCACCGAGTCCAGCGAGAAGATGATGTCGATCACCGCGATCTGCAGGATGATCCCGATAAACCCGGCCTTTACCACGGCGCCGCCCGCAGCCTGCTCCTCTTCCTCGCCTTCGACGCTGTGCCAGATCTCCATGGTGCTCTTGAACAGGAGGAACAGGCCTCCGAAGAAGAGGATCAGGTCCCGCCCGGAAACGCCCTCGTCCAGCACCGTGAACAAGTCATTGGTCAGGCGCATCACCCAGGCGATGGATAGCAGCAGCAGGATCCGCGTGCCCATGGCCAGCGCCAGGCCGAAGAAGCGCGCCTTCGGCTGCTGCTCCTTGGGCAGGCGGCTGACCAGAATCGAAATGAAGATGATGTTGTCGATGCCGAGGACGATTTCCAGGGCGGTCAGGGTCAGAAAGGCGACCCATATCTCAGGGTTGCTGAGCCATTCCATGAGGGTTCTTACTCGTTGGGGTTACGGTTATAGAGTTGCACTTCGCTGCCACGCCAACGGCGTACGGCCTTCTGGAAGAACAGGCTGTTGGGCACCTGAACGATGGCGCCGGTGCCGGCTTCGGCCACCTCTTCCAGGGTGGTGTAGACCAGATTGATGTCGATGACCCGACCCTTGACGATCGGCTTGTCGAACGCCTCGACAATTTCCACCACATCGCCCAGCCGGAACGGGCCGACAGTGAGGATGAGCACCGCACAGAGCAGGTTGGACAGCACGCTCCAGATCGCGAAGAACGCGATGGCCGCCACTGCGACGAAACCGGAGATGGCTGTCCACAGCACGGTGGCGGAGACGCCGAAGCGCTCCAGCACCATGAGCAGCGCGCCGCCGATGATGAACCAGCGAATACCGCCGCGCACCGGGATCAGCAATTCCGGCGGCAACGGATAACGCGACGACAGCCGAGTTAGTCCACGGGCGACCAAGCGCTGCAGGACATAGGCGACCAGCAGGATCAACAGCACCTGCAAGCCCAGCATCCACTGCAAACGCCATTCTTCAACCAATGTCAGCCAGGGTTCGCTCATGCACTGGCCTCCAGTTGCGCCTGCAGGCTCTCCAGTATTTCCAGCGCCTCCAGCCAGGCTTCCTCCAGCTCGCCTTCGCGAACCTTCAGCTCGGCCTGCTTGGCCAGCAGCTCACGCAACTCGTCCTTGCGAGCAGACTCATAAAGCGCACTGTCGCCCAGCTGCGCCTCGAGCGTCGCCAGCTTCTCGTGCACCATCGCCAGATCCTTCTCCAGTTTGTCCGCTTGGCGCTTGTGCGGCGCCAACTGCTGGCGCAGGGCGGCGGCGGCCTGACGCTGGGCGCGCTTGTCGGTCTTGTCCGCCGCCGGCTCGCCGCTGGCCACGGGTTGTTGGCGCGCACGGTAATCCACCAGCCAGCGTGCATAGTCTTCGAGATCGCCGTCAAAGCTCTGCACCTGACCATCGGCGACCAACAGGAACTCGTCGGTGGTGCTCTTGAGCAGATGACGGTCGTGGGATACGACCAGCACCGCACCTTCGAAATCCTGCAGGGCAAGCGTCAGGGCCAGGCGCATTTCCAGGTCGAGGTGGTTGGTCGGTTCGTCGAGCAGCAACAGGTTGGGCTTGCCCCAGGCGATCAGCGCCAGGGCCAGGCGCGCTTTCTCGCCGCCGGAAAAATTCAGCACCGGCTCGTCGCAGCGCGCGCCGCGGAAATCGAAGCCGCCGAGAAAATCACGCAGTGTCTGCTCGCGCTCGGCCGGAGCGATGCGCTGCAGGTGCAGCAAGGGGCTGGCCTTGGGATCGAGCGAATCCAGCTGATGCTGGGCGAAATAGCCGACCGCCAGGTTCTCGCCGCGCTGCAGACGACCGGACAACGGGGCCAGTTCTGCGGAGAGTGTCTTGATCAGCGTTGACTTGCCGGCACCATTCGGCCCCAGCAAACCAATACGCGCGCCGGGCACCAGCTGCAGCTTGACCTTGTCCAGCACCACCTTTTCGCCGTAGCCGAGGCGCCCTTCGGCGAGGTCCAGCAAGGGGCTGGACACCTTGTCCGCCTCGCGGAAGCGGAAGTCGAACGGCGAATCCACGTGCGCCGGCGCCAGTTCCTCGAGGCGCTCCAGCGCCTTGATCCGGCTCTGGGCCTGGCGTGCCTTGGTCGCCTGGGCCTTGAAGCGGCGGATATAGCTTTCCATGTGGGCGCGCTGCGCCTGCTGCTTCTCGAAGGCTTGCTGCTGCTGCGCCAGACGCTCGGCGCGGGTTCTCTCGAAGGCCGAGTAGCCGCCGCGGTAGAGCGTCAGTTTGCGCTGTTCCAGATGGATGACGTGATCGACCACCGAGTCGAGGAAATCGCGGTCGTGGGAAATCAGCAGCAGGGTGCCGGGATAGCCCTTGAGCCAGTCCTCGAGCCAGAGGATCGCATCGAGATCGAGGTGGTTGGTCGGTTCGTCCAGCAGCAGCAGGTCGGACGGGCACATCAGTGCCTGGGCGAGGTTGAGACGCATGCGCCAGCCACCGGAGAAGCTGCTGACCGGCAGCGTCATCTGCTCGTTGGCAAAGCCCAGCCCGGCGAGCAACTTGCGCGCACGGGCGTCGGCGCTGTAGCCGTCGACGTTGTCCAGCTCGGTGTGCAGACGCGCCAGTGCGTTGCCATCGTGGGCCTGCTCGGCGGCGGCAAGTTCGCGCTGAATGCGCCGTAGCTCGACGTCGCCATCGAGCACATAGTCCACGGCCAGGCGATCGAGGGTATCGATCTCCTGGCGCATGTGCGCGATGCGCCAGTCCGGCGGCAACTGGCAATCGCCGCCGTCGGGCACCAGCTCGCCACGCAGCAGCGCGAAGAGGGTGGATTTGCCAGCGCCATTGGCGCCGATCAGGCCAGCCTTCTGGCCGGGGTGCAGGGTCAGCTCGGCGCCTTCCAGCAAACGCTGAGGGCCACGCTGTAGAGTGAGGTTCTGGAGTCGGATCATAATGCCGGCGAGTTTATCAGTTCGCCTGGAAAGCCAGCCGGGCCACCCGCAAAAAAAGGCGTACCACTTATGCCCAACCTGGATCTCTGGACGTTTGCCCTCAACTGCTACGCACGAGAGGGGGTCGAGACTGCCTGCCTGGAACTGCAAAGTCAGGGGGCGGACGTCTGTGTGCTGATCTGCGCGGCCTGGCTGGAAGCACGCGGGGTGGCCTGCAATCTGGAGCGGATGTGTGTGCTGGAAGACGTCGCCGCACCCTGGCGACACATAGTGGTGGAGCCGCTGCGCGAACTGCGTCAGGCATGGCGCTCGCCGGCTGAACAGGACGAAGCGCTGCGAGAACTGCGCAAAACACTCAAGACACTGGAACTGCAAGCCGAGCGCAGCCTGCTGGAACGGCTACAGACGGCAAGCCGCGAATGGAACGAAAGCACTGACGCCAACCAGTGGTTGAGCGCTCTTGCGCCGAAAGGTAGTTGCCGCGTTGCGCTGGAAACCCTGCGCAACGCGGCCTATCAGACTCAGCTGGAGCTGGCCGGTGTCTGAGTCGCGGTGCGCTTGGCTGCAGGTTTGCGAGTGGCAGGCTTTTTCGCCACGGCCTTGGCTGCGGGCTTCGCAGTCGCAGGCTTGGCCGCTGAGTCAGCCGCGGCGGGCGCTGCACTGTCAGCTGATTGCGCGGCCGCAGCGGGTTTGGACACAGTAGCCGAGCGGGCGCGAGTCGGTGCCTTGGCCGTTGCAGGACGTGAGGCTGCAGGCTTGGCCGCGGCACCGCCAGCTGATGTCTTCGCTGCTGTCTTGGTCGGTGCTTTCGTTGGAGCCTTGGCTGGCGTTTTAGCCGCCGGCGCTGTCGCTGCCTTGGTGGTCGGAGCCTTGGCGGATGCTGCTGCCGATTTGGCTGCAGTCGGGGCGGCCTTGCTGGCCGGCTTGCGCGCTGCCGGACGGGAGGTTGCGGCGGGCTTGACGGCCGTCGCCTGCTGCTGGGCGCGCAAGGCCTTGTCAGCGTCATCTGCGACCTTGCGGATGCCCTGAGCCAGCTTCAGGCTCTGCTCGGCATCGCGCTTGAGGTCGGCCAGGTAGGTCAGGGTTTCGCTCTGCCGGCTCTGCAGCAATGCAAGGGATTCTTCCAGCTCGCCGAGCCGGGAGCGCGCTTTGGTCTGCGCCTTGGTCTTGCCCGTGCTGCCGGCCTCGTCGAGCTTGGCGCGCGCCTTGGTCAATTTGTCTTGTGCCTTGCCACGCTGCTTTTGCAGCTTGGCGAGCGCACTTTCGGCATCCTTGATCGCCTGGCTGCAGGCTTTGTCCAGATGCTCGATGAGACTGTGGGAAAGCTGCTGCAACAGATGCAGCGGAGTGGTGACCGACTTCTTCTTCGCGGGCATGAAAGTGCCTCCTGGCGGGAACGATGCCCCCATACTAGACGGCCCGCCAGGTGGCCGCCAGGGGACGCGAAGCGCCACACCCGCCGAAGCGGATGGAAGATCTCAGGCCGGAGCAGCCGCCTGCTTGTGCGCGGTATGCAGCACCTCGATCAGGCAGTCTTCCAGCTCGAACCGCTCATGCAACAGCTGACCGAGTTTCTTGAGCTCATCGGCCAAGCCCGGGCTACCCAGGCAATCGCCCTTCTCGCAACGATCGTTGAAGCCCAGCGAGACCTGGGTGATGGTTTCGATACGCGGATAGATCTGCTTGGCCAGTTCGATGGCGCGAGCATCACCGAAGGCTTCGGCCTCGGCGAGCAGTTGTTCATAGATTTCGAAGTGGCCGGCAGAGACGTAGTCGACCAGATATTCGCAAAACCGCTGCAGGGCCTGGCGAGCGGCGGCATCGTCACGCTCGGTATGCAGCCCGTCGTACGCATTGATAAGCGCGTGGCGCTCGTTCAACCAACGGTCGATCAGCAGATGTACACCACCCCAGCGTTCTTGGGCATTCCGACAGCTCTCGAGCATGATGACCTCACTTCCCTAATCGATGTTGCTTTACGCCATTCCGAGACGTTTTTGTCTTTCGGTATCGGCCTTTGGGTGAGTGACGGTGACGAGTGGCAAGAATCCGTCACCGCACGAGCAGACTATGCCGCGCTGCTCGAAGCATCAAGCAAAATGCCGACGAATCTTGCGAGCGCAGCGGCACCGGGTGGATGCCGCACGTCGAGAAGAAGACCGCACAAGCGTGACGGGAGTTCGCCGGGGGAAGGTAAAGATCGGTTCAGTCGCGACGCAACAGTTGCCACGCACAGACGATGGCCATGCCGATGAAGCCCAGCAGGCTCCACTCGGGGATGCTCAGGCCGAGCATGGTCCAGCTCACCTCGGCGCACTCGGCGGTACCGTGCAGCACCAAGCGCGCGATCTCCTGGAATGGCAACGCCTCCATCATGTATTCCAGGCTCGGCAGGCAGCTCGGCAGCTGATCGGCAGGCACGCTCTGCAACCAGATCTGGCGAATCGCCGTGGCCGCGCCGGTAGCCACGAAGAGCAAGGCGAAACCGGAGTAGACACGCCGCCCCGTCTTTGCCGGCCCGTGAATCGCCGCGGCCAGGCAGATCAGGCCGAAACCGATGACGCAGATGCGCTGGACAATACACAGTGGGCAAGGCGCAAGCCCCATCACGTGCTCCATGTAGAGCGCGATGGCGATCAGCAGGGCGCTGCCCAGAGAGGCGAGAGCGAACAGGGAACGAGGGCTGGCCAGGCGCATGATGGCTCCACTAGCTGGAAAAGTTCGCTACGGTAGTGGAAACGTCGATAGGCTTACAAGCCGCGCGGCAGCGTCAGGCCCGCCACATGGCGGACCTGACTAACCGATCACAAGGTGGCCGGGAGATTGCGATCGAGCAGAACCACGCCCTGCTGGAATAGCCGATTGCTGCTTTCGGTATCACCCAGCTGAGCCAGCAGCCGCGCCAGCTCGGCACAGGTTTCCGGACGATGATCGAAGCGCAGACTCGCTTCCAGGTAATCACGCGCCTTGCCCCACAGCTCGTTGCGCAGGCTGATCCGCCCCAGCGCCAGCAGCAGCACCGGGTTCTGCGGATGATCCTTGAGCCAGCCTTCGGCGTGTGCGAGCTGGCGCGCCGGATCGCGACCCTGCACCCTTCCATAGCGTTCGACCAGGCGATCATCGAGCTGGCGTTTGATCGCCGTGTAGAGCACCTCTTCGGCCTTCGCCTGGGCGCCGAGACGAGCGAGCCCGTCAGCATAGCCGCGCACCACCAATGGCTCGGCGCGCAGCGCGCTGGGCACGGTCTGCCAGCGCTGGTTCAGTGCTTCGAGACTGGTCTCGGCAGGCAGGTCGGAGGGCTGACCGGCCTGCTCCACCGCGGCAGTCCAGGCCAGCACTTCCAGCTCGTTCAGGCGTGCCGGTGGCAGCACGCGGTGCTTGCGCAGCTCCGGCAGCAACCGGCACAGCGCCGACCAGTCCTCCAGCTGCACGTAGAGTTGCTGGAGCAAGGTAAGAACGTAAGGGTGACGCGGATGGTCGTTTTGCAGTTCACCAAGCGATGCGCGCGCCTCGACATACTGGCCGCGGGCGATCTGCAGCTGCGCCTGCGTCAGGCCGATCGCCAGCGCCGCCTCGGGCTCGCGCTCGCGCGCCTTCTGCAGCAGCTCGTCGCTCTGCGCATATTCACCCAGCTCATTGGCTGCGCGCGCAGCACCCAGGTAATGCACCAGCGGCTGCTGATCCTTTTCTGCCGCCAGCTGCAGATGCCCCAGCGCCGGCGCCCACTGCCCCTCGGCAAGCTCGCGCAGCCCGCGGCGAGAAGCCTTCTCCACCCGCCGGGCGCGGTGCCGGCGCGACCAGGGGTTAACCAGCGCCCCGGAGACCTGCAGCAGCCCGAGTAACCAGTGCACCAGCATGGCCACCAGCCAGAGGCAGGCGACCAGGGCGAGGAATACCCAGAAGCTGGATTCGTAGCGGAACTGGTCGTAGGTGATCAGCACGTAGCCGGCACTCTGGCTGATTGCCCAGCCGAGAAAGCCCGCGATCGCCAGCAGAAGGATGAATACAAGAGCCAGACGTTTCATGTGCGCTGAGCCTCCTGCGCCTCATCCTCGGCCTCCGGCTGAGCCGGCGAATCTGAGGATTCAGACGATTCCGGCGCTTGCGCCTCATCGCCGCGCTCACGCTTCTGCACGTAGCCCTGCAGCGCCTGCAATGCTGGCGCGAGATCAGGCAGGGTCACCTCCACCTCGCGCCGTGACAGCTCGTCGAGACGCTTGCGCAGGCCACTCGCCTGGCCATTGTCTTCGCTGAAGTGATCCTTGAGCACAGAGCTGGCCTGCTCCAGCGACTGCCGGTAGACCTCGGCATTGCCATTGAGCACCGCCCACTGGGCCTGCTCGATGGCCAGCGAAAGGGCCAATCGCACCTGCCCCAGGGTCTGCCCGGCGAGCAGCGGCTTGACGTCGCCACTGGCATCGAACTCCACACGCACATAGCGCGTCAGCTCGTTCAGCCAGCGCTGCCAGCGGCTGTCCTGCGCGCTTTCCGACTGCGCCTCGCCATTGACGAACTCCGGCGCCAGCGCGCTGAGCTGAGCGGTCTGCCCGCGCAAGGCGCCGAGCTGCAGAAACAGCCCGGTGCGATCGAGCTCCGGCAGGCTGCGCAGGGCCTCGAGCCCTTCCAGCAGTTTCTGCCGCGTGCTGTAAGCACCGGGATCGTCCTGTTTCTGCAGAATCAGGTCAGCTTCGTGCACCAGCATCTCGGCGCTGTTCACGTCCTGCATGGCCGAGAGCTGCAGCATCGCCATGCGCAGCAGGTGTTCGGCCTCGGCCAGGCGCCACTCTTCGCGACTGGCACCGAGCACCTGCTCGACACGCCCGGAAAGGCGCTGTTGATCGCTCTGCAATGTCGCCAGCAAGCGCCGCCGCTCCTCCAGCTCGCTAGCCGAAGGCAGCTGCTCCAGCCGGCCCAGACGTGCCGCCAGCTCACGCTCACGCTCGGCCAGCTGGCGAGTCTTCTCATCGGCACTCTGCAGGGCTTCGAGCTGACGATCCTCGTCGGCGCCAAGCTGCTGCAGCTGCCAGACGCCATAGCCGCCAAGCGCCACACCGCCCAGCCCGACCAGCAGCGCCAGAGCCGCAAGAGACTTCCCGCCACCGCTGGACGCCGGCCTGGATGGCACAGGCTTGGCGGGTTTGACCGGATCAACAGCGGGGGTCGGCTCACTGGCGGGGGGTTGCAGCGGTTCTTTCTTGGAATCTGCTTCGCTCACGTTTCCATCCTTTGCTTCAGGAGGCAGGCACCGCGGTTTCCCGCAACGCCGCCAGCAAGGCCGCGACGCTGGCGCCACGGCAATCCACAATTCGTTTGGCGCCCAACTGCCGAGCCATCTCCGCTACCCGCGGACTGGGTACGAACAAGGGTAGCTCAAGCATTTCGGGCCAGGTATCGGCCGCCAGCTCACGCAGCGACAGCAAACCCTGCCCACTGCTGACCACCAGGCCGTTGAGCCGTTCCGAGCGGAGCGTGGCGGCGAGTGTTCCCGCGAGGTAATCGGGAAGGTAGCGCCGGTACAGCTCGAGGATATCCACCTGCACCCCGCGCGCGCGCAATGTCTCGGCGAGCAGCTCGCGGCCGCCCTCCCCACGCAGGATCAGCACCTTCGGATCGGGTCGGGCCAACGCCTCACCGAGCCGCGGCAGCGCCAGCAGCGCCTCGCTGTCGTCGCCGCGCTCCGGCCAGCTGGCGTCCAGTCCGTAGTCGGCGAGTATCGCGCCGGTAGCGGCACCGACGCTGAACCAGGCTGGGCCGAGCGGAGGTTGCGGCCAATAGCGATCGAGTAGCTCGATACCCAGCCGGGCCGCCGGCTTGCTGACCACAATGACCGCGCAGTAGCGATCCAGCTCGAGAACCGTCGCGCGCTGCTCGGCGGTTTCCGGCAAGGGTTCGATCGCAAGCAGCGGCAGGCTGGCACTGTGAATCCCGGCTTCAGCCAGTACGTCCGCAACCGCGCCGCACTCCTCGGCCGGCCGGGTCAGCAGCAGGCGCCAGCCGGTCACGCGTGACCAGCCTCGCCGTAGACTGCCTGGAGAATCTGCTCCGCGCCCTGATCCAGCAGCGCTTCGGCAACCTGCACACCCAACGCCTCGGCATCGGCGGCGGGCGCACGGCCCTCGGCGCGCAGCAGCACGGTGCCGTCCGGCTGGCCGACCAATCCGCGCAACCACAGCTGGTCGCCTTCGAGCACCGCGTAACAGGCGATCGGCACCTGGCAGCCGCCGTTCAAGCGCTTGTTCAAGGCGCGCTCGGCGACGACACGTGTCGCGGTCGGCGCGTGGTTCAGGCATTCCAGCAGCGCATGCAGTTCGCTGTCGGTGGTACGGCATTCGATGCCGACTGCACCCTGACCGCCGGCCGGCAGGCTCTCGTCGACGCTGATGCTGGAGCGGATGCGTTCACCGAAGCCAAGGCGGATCAGCCCGGCGGCAGCGAGGATGATGGCGTCGTACTCGCCAGCATCGAGCTTGGCCAGTCGGGTGTTAACGTTTCCGCGCAGGAACTGGATCTTCAGGTCCGGTCGACGCGCCAGCAGCTGGGCCTGACGGCGCAGCGACGAGGTGCCGACCACACTGCCGGGCGGCAGCGCATCGAGGTCGTCGAAATGATTGGAGACGAAGGCGTCGCGCGGGTCTTCACGCTCGCAGATGCAGTACAGGCCCAGCCCTTCGGGAAACTCCATCGGCACATCCTTCATGGAGTGCACGGCGATGTCCGCTTCGTTCTCCATCAGCGCTGTTTCCAGCTCCTTGACGAACAGGCCCTTGCCGCCGATCTTCGCCAGCGGCGCGTCAAGCAGCTTGTCGCCGCGGCTGACCATCGGCACCAGGCTGACCTTCAGCCCTGGGTGCGACGCCTCCAGGCGCGCCTTGACGTATTCGGCCTGCCACAGGGCCAGGGCACTCTTGCGGGTAGCGATGCGAATTTCGCGAGACATGGGCAATTCCAGAACAGTGAATTGCCGGCGATGATAACAGGCCGGACAACCAGCCTGGGTTGGCCGGAATCAAGTAAAAGGTGGTGTCACGCCACCGCGCCGGCGCCCGCCAGCTGCACGAGCTGACGGCCTCCAACGCAGCGAACCGTACTGGTTCAGAGGTTCTGCATCAGCTTGCGCACACCGGCCACATGGCGACGGCTCACCGTCAGCGCCTCACCCTCGAGCCCCTTGAGGAACAGCTGGAAATGCCCGAGCGGCGTGCGCTGCAGGCGCTCGATACGATCACGGAACACCAGCGCGTTGCGGTGAATACGCACGAAGCGCTCGCCGAACTCGTCTTCCAGAGACTTCAACGGCTCGTCCAGCAGCACCTCGCCACCGATATGGCGCAGGGTGACGTACTTGTGGTCGGCGATGAAGTAGATCACGTGGTCCAGCGGAATCAGCTCGATGCCCTTGCGGGTACGCGCGCTGATGTGGGTGCGAGGCCCGGCACCGGAAACCGCTGCCGGCCGGGTCAACGCAGCGAGCTGCACTCGGTTCGGCCGTTCCGCCTTCTTCAAGGCCTCGGTGAGGTGTTCCGGGCGCACCGGCTTGACCAGATAGCCAACCGCGCTGACCTGGAAAGCCTCCAGAGCAAATTCATCATGGGCAGTACAAAAGATCACGGCAGGCGGCGCATCCGTCTCGCAAAGCCTGGCTGCAACCTGCAGGCCATCTAGCCCCGGCATGCGGATATCCAGCAGCACGACATCAGGGCGCAGTTCCTCGATCAGCGTCAGTGCTTCTTCGCCATTGCTGGCAGCGGGCTCGAGGACACGATAGCCGTCGAGGTCACCTACCAGTCGGCTGAGGCGCTCGCGGGCTAGAGGTTCGTCATCGACAATCAGGACATTCATATAGATCTGGCTTCCTGCGTTTGTCTCGCACATGGATAGCGTAGACATGTGTAATGGCGGCCTTCACGGCGCTCCACGCTGAGACTCGCTAGCGGACCGAAAAGTGCCGCTAATCGTGCGTCGATGTTCTGCAGACCCTGCCGTGTCCCGCGTGAAGCCTGCGCTTGAGCGGTTTCGTCGAAGGGGTTGCTGACCACCAACTGAAACACGCCATCGACATAATCGGCGGTTACGCTCACCACACCTCCCTCGATACGGGGCTGGATGCCATACACCAGCGCATTCTCCAGCAACGGTTGCAGCGTCAGCTGCGGAATCGGCAGATCGTCCGGTACGCCGGCGACCTGCCAGTCCATCTGTAGACGGTCGCCCAGGCGATATTGTTCGATCGACAGGTAGCGCCGCGACAACTCCAGCTCCTCGCTCCAGGCCACCAACGTGCCGGGCCGCGCCAGGCTGGCACGGAACAGGTCCGACAGATCCAGCACCGCCTGCTCGGCCTTGACCGGATCGCTGGCCACCAGTGCGGCGATGCTGTTGAGGCTGTTGAACAGGAAATGCGGACGGATGCGTGCCTGCAGCGACTCGATCCGTGCCCGCAGTTCGGCCTGCTCCTGGCGGCGCCACTGACTCTGCAGATAGAAATAGCGTAGCAACAGCCCGGACATGATCAGGCTGATCAGCGCGTGACGCAGGTAGAGATTGACCTCCCCGTCGCGCGAAAGCGGGCCGCCGAGCTGGTAGATATCGGCCACCGCGGTGCAGGCCAGGGTCAGCCCGACCACCAGCGCGCAGCAGGCCAGCCCGGCGAAGGCAGTACGCAGACGCGCCAGCACGGGCCGCAGCAGACACATGGTGCCGGCCGAGAGCAGCACGATCCACTGCACGAACAACGACGTCAGCGCCAGCCGCATCCAGTCAAAGCCAGGCTGCATCGGCTCGGCCAGCACCAGCACGAACACCAGCAACTCGGCGAGCAGGACCAGGCCAAGCAAGGCATCGGGCTGGCACAGCTCGGGGACGAAGAAGTCATCGGATACGGCAGTGGATTTCACGCGCTTCAGCCTGTGGTTTACCTGCCCGGCAGTTTCCTTGCACACCCGGTCAACGGCAAGCCGGGCGCCGGTCAGCCCAAGTGGAATAATCCGGAATTGCCAGCCAGCTCACCCTTCGCCGCCGTAGCGGCGACGTCCCCGACAGCGGCACCATCCCTGTTATCATCGCCGCCTTTCCTCAGCCTTCGGATTTCAGCGAGCGCATACATGAGCACCGACAAGACCAACCAGTCCTGGGGCGGCCGTTTCAGCGAGCCCGTCGACGCCTTCGTCGCCCGATTCACCGCCTCCGTCGAGTTCGACAAGCGCCTCTACCGCCACGACATCATGGGTTCGATCGCCCATGCGACGATGCTGGAAAAAGCCGGCGTGCTGAACGCCGATGAGCGTGACCAGATCATCGCCAATCTGAAAGACATCCAGGGCGAAATCGAAGCCGGCACCTTCGACTGGCGCGTCGACCTGGAAGACGTGCACATGAACATCGAAGCACGCCTGACCGACCGCATCGGAGTGACCGGCAAGAAGCTGCACACCGGCCGCTCGCGCAACGACCAGGTCGCCACCGACATCCGCCTGTGGCTGCGTGACGAAATCGACCTGATCCTCGGCGAAATCAGCCGTCTTCAAGAAGGCCTTCTGGGTCTGGCGGAAGCCGAAGCGGACACCATCATGCCCGGCTTCACCCACCTGCAGACCGCGCAGCCGGTGACCTTCGGCCACCATCTGCTGGCCTGGTTCGAGATGCTCAGCCGCGACTACGAGCGCCTGGTCGACTGCCGCAAGCGCACCAACCGCATGCCGCTCGGTTCGGCCGCGCTGGCCGGCACCACCTACCCGATCCAGCGGGAGATCACCTGCGAACTGCTGGGTTTCGAGGCCATTTCCGGCAACTCGCTGGATGGCGTCTCGGATCGTGACTTCACCATCGAATTCTGCGCCGCTGCCTCGGTGGCGATGATGCACCTGTCGCGCTTCTCCGAAGAGCTGGTGCTCTGGACCAGCGCGCAGTTCCAGTTCATCGACCTGCCCGACCGTTTCTGCACCGGCTCCTCGATCATGCCGCAGAAGAAGAACCCGGACGTACCCGAGCTGGTACGCGGCAAGACCGGCCGCGTATTCGGCGCGCTGGCAGGCCTCCTGGTGCTGATGAAGGGCCAGCCGCTGGCCTACAACAAGGACAATCAGGAAGACAAGGAACCGCTGTTCGACGCCGCCGACACCCTGCGCGACAGTCTGCGCGCCTTTGCCGACATGGTTCCGGCGATCAAACCCAAGCGCGAAATCATGCGCGAAGCGGCGCTGCGTGGCTTCTCCACCGCGACGGATCTCGCCGATTACCTGGTGCGCAAGGGCCTGCCCTTCCGCGACTGCCACGAGATCGTCGGCCACGCGGTGAAGTACGGCGTGCAGACTGGCAAGGACCTGGCCGAGATGAGCCTCGACGAGCTGCGCCAGTTCAGCGACCAGATCACTGACGACGTGTTCGCCGTGCTGACCCTGGAAGGCTCGGTCAACGCCCGCGACCATATCGGCGGCACCGCGCCGAACCAGGTGCGCGCCGCGGTGGCTCGTGGCAAGAATCTGCTGGCGACTAGATGATCACGTCTGGCCGCCGTATTTCGGTGGTCGGCTGTTCAGGTACCGGCAAGACCATGCTGTCGCGCCGTCTGGCGCAGCAGCTCGGTTATCGCCATATCGAGCTGGATGCCCTGTTCCATCAACCGGGCTGGCAGCCGTTGCCCACCGAGCAGTTTCAGCAGGCGACCCGTGATGCGCTGCAGGGCGACGGCTGGGTCGCAGAAGGCAATTATTCGGCGGTGCGCCCGTTGGTGCGAGAGCGCTCGGACATGGTGATCTGGCTGGATCTGCCACGCTACAAGGTAATGCGCCAGGTCATCTGGCGCACCCTGCGACGCCTGGCCTGCCGTGAGGAGTTGTGGAATGGCAACCGCGAGCGCTGGAGCAATTTATTCAAATTGAACCCACGCCAATCCATCCTGGCTTGGTCGTGGACCCGCCACCCGGTTTACCGGCAGCGCTACGCCGAGGAAATGCGTAACGCACCGCCATCCTGCCGATACCTACGACTGGACTCACGGCAGGCCATCAACGCCTTTCTGGCGAACTGTCGTCCCGTTAAACCTTATTGAGGGCCTGCCTGTAATGTCTCTGCACATTCGCCCCGCAGTTCGCGAAGACGCCGCGCTGATCCTGCGCTTTATCACCGACCTGGCCATCTACGAAAAGGCCGAGCACGAGGTCACGAGCGACGTCGCCGGCATAGAGAATAGCCTGTTCGCCGACGGCAGCACCGCCCATGGCCTGATCTGCGAGCTGGACGGCGAGCCGATCGGTTATGCGGTGTATTTCTTCAACTACTCGACCTGGCTGGGCAAGCACGGCCTGTATCTGGAAGACCTTTACGTCACCCCGCAGCAGCGTGGCGTCGGTGCCGGCAAGGCGTTGCTGCGTCATCTGGCCAAACTGGCGGTGGCACGCGGCTGCGGGCGCTTCGAGTGGTCGGTGCTGGACTGGAATCAGCAAGCCATCGACTTCTACGAATCCATCGGCGCCCGGCCGCAGAGCGAGTGGATCGGCTACCGCCTTGCCGGCAACGCACTGTCAGAGTTCGCGGCAGGTTGAGCAATCGTTCCAGCACGCCTGCGCCACCCGCCGCGATGCCGCCGCGAAAAGCGCGCCTGCCCTTTGCCAATGCCTGGTTCTTCCCGGCTGCCGCGCTCTACGCGGCACTGATTCTGCCGTATTCGGTACTGGCACTACTTGGCCTGCTTCCCGCGTTGCCCGGGCTCGCCACATCCGCCGGTCACGCCCACGAAATGCTCTTCGGCTTCGCCCTGGCGGTGATCGCCGGCTACCTGCTCGGCCCGCAGCGACTGCGCTTTACCCTGGCGCTGCTCGGCTGCTGGGCGCTGGCACGACTGAGCTTCCTGCTGTGGCCGGGCTCGTGGCTGGCGCTGATCTGCGCCGCCGCCTTTGCCACCGGCCTTGCCTGGAAAGTGCTGCCGCGCTTTCTCGGCGCCGCGAAGAAATGGCGTAACCAAAGCGTCGCACCCGTGGTCGCTGGGCTGAGTCTGCTCAGCGCCATCGCCAGCGGCGGCTTTGGAGCTAGCTACGACCGCCTCATGCTGGAGGAGGCGCTGCTATTGCTCGCCACCCTGATGTTCTTCATGGGCGGACGGATCATCGCGCCAGCCATCGCCGGTTACGCGCAGAGCCGGGGATGGCGACTGGATGCGCGGGTGCAGCCGCAGATCGAAGGCGCCGCGCTGATCCTGCTCGGCCTCGCCCTGCTGTTGAATCTCCTGCCCTGGCCGCTCACGCGGCAACTCACCGGCGCCGTACTGGTCGCCGCTGCCGTACTCACGACGATCCGCCTAATGCGCTGGCAACCCTGGCGCTGCGCAAGTCCGGAGTTGCTGACGCTGCTGCTCGGCTATGCCTGGCTCGCCATTGGCCTGCTATTGCTTGGCGTGGGTACGCTGCTACCGGCGCTGCCATTGAACGCAACGCTGCACGCCTTGACCGTCGGCGCGCTGGGCAGCCTGACTTTCGCGGTCATGGCCCGCACGCGACTGATCTACCGTTTCCGCGATCCCGCGGCGCAGCCCTGGATACAGGGCGTGGCGTTGCTGATCCCCCTGGCGGCGCTGGCTCGCGTGCTGCCCGCCCTGCTGAGTCAGCCTCACCCAGCCTGGCTGCTGCTCGCTGCCGGTTGTTGGTCGCTGGCCTTTCTGGCGCTGACCTTGCTGCTCTGGCGTTGTCGCGACGCGCACGCGGACAGCCCTCGCGGCAACGCTGACAACTGAGTCATCAACCGGAACTCTCGCGCATTACGCTTGACCTACATGCAACCGCCGGCGACTCCTCCCATGTCCGCCGCCGCATTCGCCGAGGCCTGCATGACCGACCTGCGCACCCTGCTGCTGAACCAGGACACCCAGGGCGCCGAGCTCTTCGACTCGCCCAAGGAACGCCTGATCTTCTACCGCTCCGAAATCCATTTCGAATCTTCCCTGCTGGCCGAACGCACCAGCGCCTACCTGTCGTCGCAGTCGTTCCTGATGATTGCCTTTGCCTCGTCGATGGCCAACAGCAACCCTGAATGGGGCGAGCTGTTCCGCCTGGTGGTGCCGGCGATTCTCTCGGTACTCGGCCTGATCACATCGCTGCACGCGATGCCCGGTATCAAGTCCAATTTCGACGTCATCGAGCGCTGGCATCAGAAACAGTCCGAACTGCTGCAGCTCGAAGGCCGCGTCGGTATGCTGCCGAACAACGAATCGGCGCTGTTCGGCGAAGGCAGCAGCCCAGTCGGCGGGCCTCGCTACAAGCGCACCCTGCTGTTCTCGCTGCGCACGCCGATCATCTTCTCGCTGGTCTGGAGCGCATTCGGCCTGCTCTGCCTGGCCCTGAGCCTGATGGACTGACGCACCGCACACCGCCGCATTGCCCCACGCGGCAGCAGATGCTTAGCTGGACGCATCCGTATGGAGGAACCCCATGTCCGATTCAGACCGCCCCCGCTATCGCGTCGATGCTGATCGCCAGGCCGCCCAACGCCGGGTACGCTACGTCGAAACCAACCGCCCGGATGACGGCAGCTGCACGATATGCCAGCTGGACGAAGAAAACCCGGCACCGCTCGACGAGACCCCCGCCATGGCGCAAGAAAACCCCAGTAACGATGAAGATGAAGCCTTCGCCGAGTCGATCCTGATCCAGGCGATCGAGAACCAACTTGAAGCCGGCGAGCCCGCGGCTACCCAGGCCACGCTTAACAAGCTCACCCTGGTCGGCTACGAGCGGGACGAATGCCTGCAGATGATGGCGCTGGTCCTGGCCCATGAGATCCGCACGATGCTCAGTGAAGACCGCCCTTTCGACGGTGCCGCCTACGAGGCCATGCTGCGCAAGCTGCCGGAACTGCCGGAAGCATCCGAATAGGATCTGGATCAAGGCAGGGCCACCGACAGCATCTACACTCAGCAAACAGGGCATGAGCCCACCATCCGAGGAGCGAGCATGTCGTACACCCCTGAGCTGGTTGCTGAACTGGACGTACTCCGACAGTTCAATCTGGAAAATCTGCAGGAAGGGCTGAAGGTGCATCACGAAGCCAGCCCCGCCACCATCGCCGCTTTTGGCCGCCTCCACGCCAAGGGCCTGATCACCCAGGCCGACGGCGGTTACCTCACCAGCCTTGGCCGCGACGCGGCCGAACAGGCGCAAACGCTGCATACCATCCTCTCGGAAACCGTCACGGCCTGACATCGCCATGCCGTTCCGCTTCACCAGTCCAGGGCACGGATGACGCCGGCCCTGGCCGTTGGTCGCTCACTGCAGGCAAACTTGCGCCGCGCCTCAAGCCGCACGCCGATTGGCCGATGAACAGGGGTTAGCCTCGCCTGCACGAACCACAATGACCCGCACCCAGCACATCCACCCGATTCTCGAAGAAGGCATCGACCGCAAGGTGCTGACCACGCTGCGGGCGCGCTTTCTCGCGGTCAACTCCGCACGCCTGGAGCGCGCCCTGCAGGCCATGTCGACGCGCCAGCAGCAGGTACTCAAGCTGCTGCCGCTGCTGTTTCACGTCAACCATCCGATTCTCCCCGGCTATGTCTCGGCGACTACCCCTGCCGGACTCGCGCACTTCGTTCCGGACGCCGAACAGCTCGCCGAAGCACAGCGCCTGAGCCGCTCGTTCGCCTACAAGCCGGCGCGCGGAAAACTGCCGCAGCCGATACTCGGCCTGTTCCTCATGGGCAGCCTCGGCACCGTGGCGCAGGACGAGCACAGCGATCTGGACGTGTGGGTCTGCCACGATCCCGCCCTGGACGCCGGCCAGATCGAGGAACTGCGCCGCAAGTGCGAACTGCTGCAAGCCTGGGCGGCGAGCCAGGGCAGCGAAGCGCACTTCTTTCTGGTCGATCCGCAGCGCTTCAATCAGGGTCAGCGCGAAGCCAGGTTGACCTCCGATGACTGCGGCACCACCCAGCACTACCTGCTGCTCGACGAGTTCTACCGCACGGCACTCTGGCTCGGCGGGCGAATCCCGCTCTGGTGGCTGGTGCCGGACTACGAGGAGCACCGCTACGACGAATATGTGGCGACGCTGCTGGCCAAGCGTTTCGTGCGCGCAGACGAAGTGCTCGACCTCGGCCACCTGGGCCAGGTGCCGCCCGGCGAGTTCGTCGGCGCCGGACTCTGGCAGCTCTACAAGGCCATAGCCTCGCCCTACAAATCGCTGTTCAAGCTGCTGCTGGTGGAGGTCTACGCCAGCCAGTATCCGCAGCTGCGCTGCCTGGCGCTGGACTTCAAACAGGCCATCTATCAAGGGCGGATCGAACTGAACGAGCTCGACCCGTATATCGCCGCCTACCTTGCCATCGAGCGTTACCTCGGCGCGCGCGGCGACCACGAACGCCTGGAGCTGGCGCGGCGCTGCCTGTACCTGAAGATCAATCGACCGCTGAGCCGGCCGCCGGTCAACCGCAACAAGAGCTGGCAGCGCAGCCTGCTCGAGCGGCTGACCCACGACTGGCATTGGGACGAGCGGCAGTTCGCACTGCTCGACAACCGTGGCCACTGGAAAGTGCGGCAGGTCAGCCAGGAACGTCGCGTGCTAGTCAACGAACTGACCTACGGCTATCGCTTTCTCAGCGACTTCACCCGACGCCTTCAGGCCACCAGCCCGCTCAGCAGTCGCGACCTCGGCGTGCTGGGTCGTCGCCTGTACGCAGCGATCGAACGCAAGGCCGGCAAGGTCGAGGTGGTCAATCTTGGTATCTCGCCGGATATGGCTGAACACAGCCTGACCCTGGTGCACGATTACGACGCTGCGGGCGACGTGCGCTGGTCGCTCTATCAGGGCCAGCTCACCGCGCCGGAACTGAGCAATTTCGCCCCATTGAAGCGCTCTCGCGAGCTGGTCGCGCTGCTGGCCTGGTGTCACCGCAACGGCGTGGTGGATGTCAGCACCCACCTGTCGCTGTTCCCTGGCGACAGCGGCCTGAGCGAAGCGGAACTGTTCGCCCTGTTCAGCGACCTGCGCCGTGCGCTGCCGATGCCGCTATGCCCGGTGGACGAAGAAGCGCTACTGGCCGCGAGCAAACCAAGCCGGGTGCTGCTGCTGATCAACATCGGCCTGGACCCCACCCAGCAAGCCCCGACAGCATCTGCCATCGGCGAGCAGTCGGTGCTGAACGCGGCGCCGGAAAGCCTGGTGCTGAGCGTGGATCAGGTCACGCTCAACAGCTGGAACGAGATGCTGGTGACCCGCTACGAAGGGCCGAAGGCGCTGCCACTGTGCCTGCGCGATTATCTGGATAGCCTCGAGCGGGTCGTGCAGGCACCGCAGCTGCAGGTCTTCTGCTTCGCCCGCAATCGCGGACAGGCCATCGCGCGGCGAGTCGAGCAGATATTCGAGGATGCCCGCCAGAGCCTTGCCAGCGTCGCTCATGGACGCTACCTGCTTCAGGTTCGCCAGCATTTCCACATGCTGCAGCGCGAGGCGAACGCGCTGCGTCTCACCCATCTGAGCGATCGCGCCGCACTGCTCGAACACCTTGGCGAGGCTCACCACGCCTACAGCCCGTTCCGGCTCGATCGTGCGGCGCTGGACGGTGACGATCTGGCGCTGATTCTTGCGCAAGGCCGCCCGGGATGCCTGCAGGTGTTCTACCGCACGGCCGGGGAAATCGCCGAACTCAGCGTACTCGATGAATGCAATGCCCTCTGGCGCCAGCAGCTGCCCTATCGCGACGAGCGCACCCTGCTGCGCCCGCTGATGCGCTTTCTCGAGTCAATGCTGTATCGGCGTAACGCGCAGCAGCCCGGACAAAGCCAGGAGCTGGTCGACCCGGCGATCCTCTTCTACCGCATTCAACCCGGACAAGGCGCCCGACCGGCACAACTGGAACGAAGACCGGCGCCCCAGGGCGAGGTCAACGATCCGTTCTACGACGTGCAGGCGATTGTCGAGGCGGGCGAAAACGGTCGCTCGCAGGTCACCCTGTACTGTAACCATCAGGAGTTTTCCGGCCTGGAATATGGTGCCGAGCTGTTCGCCGCCGTGACACGCACGATCATTTCCCGGCGCCGCGACGGTGAACGCTACCCCTGCTACATCACCGACCTCGACCTCACTGGCCTGCACGGCAGCGGACGCAGCCAGACTGTGCAACACCTACGCTACAAGGCGCGCCTGGAGGCGGCGCTGAACGCGGCAATGGAGTCATAAGAGGGCGCTGACGGGGCTTCAGTCAGCGTCTCGACGAGGTTCCGGCCTGGCGAACCAGCTGCATTGCGCAGTGGCTATCCAACGCTTTTCGCGCCAACAAAGGCAGAGCTGCGGAAAGCTGCTACCAGCCCGATCGCAGCGGCGGCCAGGCTGATCATCTCGCAAGCGTCGCCCGTCAGAACGGATCGCCTGCCGCTTCGGGCTGGTATTCGATCGCGAGCAGGGTGAGCTTGATCATCTTGCCGGATGGAGTCGGCCAGTCGATGTGCTGGCCTACACTCATGCCCAGCAGCGCCGTACCGACCGGTGCGAGGACGGACACGGTGCCTTCCTTGCCGGCGTCGTGGGGATAGACCAGCGTCAGGTGGTAGTCCTTGCCCGTGCCTTCGTCGCGGCAGTGCACGCGCGAATTCATGGTCACGACGCCCGCAGGCATCTCGCTGCGTTCCACGATCTGCGCCCGCGACAGTTCCTGCTCGAGCGCTTCGGCGGCCGGACCGTAGTCGTCCAGACTGTCGAGCAGCCGCTCAAGGCGCTGCAGATCGAGTTGGGTAAGGATGATCGGCGGTGCACTGGTCATGGGTTCTGGCAAGCTCCTGCGAAAAAATAAAACACGAAAAAAGCAAAACCCCGCCCGAAGGCGGGGTTTTGTTGACCTGCGAAGACACTATCACAGCAGCCCGAATAAGCAAGGCCCCCACCGGCAGCGCCCGGCTCGCGGGGGCTGCACGCAGATTGCGTCAGATATCCTCGAATTCCAGCGCTTCGCCGCCCTGCTCCAGCGTCACCCGCGAGAGCAGCTCTCCGAGGCGCTCGCCGCTTGCATCGCACAGCCACAGCTGGCTGCCTTCGTCGTAGTCGAAATGAAAGCCGCCGGAGCGCGCCGCGACCCACAGCTGGCGCAACGCGGGCTGGCGGCTGAGGATCAGCTGACTGCCGTTATCGAAGCGCACTGTCAGCACACCACCGGAGTTCTCCAGGTCGACGTCCAGACTGGTGTCATCGAATACGTCCTCGACGCTCTCCTGCACAGCATCGACCAGATCGTGATAACGGGCTTCGCTCAGGCTCATGCAACACTTCCTCGAATTGTTCTGCACGCGACGCGGGCCGCATGCGATGGCGGCGAGCTTAGCAGGGCGCAGCCGGATCAAGCGAGCCGCCCGCCAGCACGGCCGCCGTGTGACGTGCTGCTCGCATAGGCAATCCGCCGGGTGCTGGGTATACTCCGGCGATTAGATTTTTCAAGGATTCCAGTCCCCATGAAGCGCCTTCTGCTTCCCTTCATCGCACTCGCCGTCTTCGCTGCCGCGCTCAGCGGTTGTGGCCAGAAAGGTCCGCTGTACCTGCCGGATGACGAGAAAACCGTCAAAGAACGTTCCAAAGACCGTTTCGAACTCTAAAGGAGGCTGTTCATGGAGGCCTTCTCGTACCGCGACGGTCAACTCTTCGCGGAAGGCGTGGCACTGCCCGCACTTGCGCAACGCTTCGGCACCCCGACCTACGTCTATTCCCGCGCGCACATCGAAGCCCAGTACCGGGCGTATGCCGATGCGCTGGATGGCATGCCGCATCTGGTCTGCTTCGCCGTCAAAGCCAATTCGAACCTGGGCGTACTGAACGTTCTGGCACGTCTCGGCGCCGGTTTCGACATCGTCTCGCGCGGTGAGCTGGAGCGCGTACTGGCCGCCGGCGGACAGCCGGACCGTATCGTCTTCTCTGGCGTCGGCAAGACCCGTGACGACATGCGCCGAGCGCTGGAAGTCGGCGTGCACTGCTTCAACGTGGAATCCACCGATGAGCTGGAGCGCCTGCAGCAGGTCGCCGCCGAGCTCGGCAAAAAGGCGCCGGTGTCGCTGCGGGTCAATCCGGACGTCGATGCCGGCACCCACCCGTACATTTCTACAGGTCTCAAAGAGAACAAGTTCGGCATTGATATCGACAACGCAGAGGCGGTCTATGTCCGAGCTGCCGAGCTGCCGAACCTGGAAGTGGTCGGCGTCGATTGCCATATCGGTTCGCAGCTGACCAGCCTGCCGCCCTTCCTCGACGCGCTCGATCGCCTGCTCGCACTGACCGATCGACTCGCCGCACGCGGCATCCAGATCCGCCATCTGGACCTCGGTGGCGGCCTCGGTGTGCGTTACCGCGACGAGCAGCCACCGCTGGCCGGCGACTACATCCAGGCCGTGCGCCAGCGCATCGAAGGCCGCGGGCTGGCGTTGGTATTCGAGCCGGGCCGCTCCATCGTCGCCAACGCAGGCGTACTGCTGACCCGCGTGGAATACCTCAAGCACACCGCGCACAAGGATTTTGCCATCGTCGATGCGGCGATGAACGACCTGATCCGTCCGGCGCTGTACCAGGCGTGGATGAACGTCATCGCAGTGCAGCCCCACGAAGGCGATACGCGCCGCTACGACATCGTCGGACCGATCTGCGAGACCGGCGACTTCCTCGCCAAGGATCGTGAGCTGGCGCTGGTCGAAGGCGACCTGCTGGCGGTGTGTTCGGCCGGTGCCTACGGCTTCGTCATGAGTTCCAACTACAACACCCGTGGCCGCGCCGCCGAGGTGCTGGTGGACGGTGACCAGGCGTTCGAAGTGCGCCGTCGCGAGAGCGTTCAGGAGCTATACGCCGGCGAAAGCCTGCTGCCCACTTGAGGCCAAGATCATGCTTCTGCGCTTTACCAAGATGCACGGTCTGGGCAACGACTTCATGGTCATCGACCTGGTCAGCCAGCACGCGCACATCCAGCCCAAGCACGCCAAGCAGTGGGGCGACCGTCACACCGGGGTCGGCTTCGATCAGCTGCTGATCGTCGAGCCGCCGCAGAACCCGGACGTGGATTTTCGCTACCGCATCTTCAATTCCGACGGTTCGGAAGTGGAGCAGTGCGGCAACGGTGCGCGCTGCTTCGCTCGCTTCGTGGTCGACAAGCGCCTGACCGTCAAACGCAAGATCAAGGTCGAAACCAAGGGCGGCATCATCGAACTGGATATCCGCCCTGACGGCCAGATCCGGGTCGATATGGGCCCGCCACGCCTGGTGCCAGCAGATATCCCTTTCCAGGCCGAGCAGGAAGCCCTGAGCTATCCGCTCGAAGTCGATGGCCAGCGCGTCGAGCTTGCCGCCGTATCCATGGGCAACCCCCATGCGGTGCTGCGCGTAGATTGTGTCGAGCAGGCGCCGGTGCACGAGCTGGGCCCGAAGATCGAACATCACTCGCGTTTTCCACAACGGGTCAACGTCGGCTTTTTGCAGGTCGTCGACCGCCGTCATGCGCGCCTGCGCGTATGGGAGCGCGGTGCCGGGGAAACCCAGGCCTGCGGCACCGGCGCCTGTGCGGCCGCAGTAGCCGCCATTCGCCAGGGCTGGATGGACTCGCCCGTGCAGCTCGACCTGACTGGCGGCCGTCTGTCCATCGAATGGGCAGGCCCCGGACAGCCGGTTATGATGACCGGCCCCGCCGTTCGTGTATTTGAAGGACAGGTTCGCCTATGACCGACCAGACCCAGGGCAGCACCCCGCTACCCGACGCCGAAGCCGTCGCCGCCTACCTGCGCGCCCATCCGGAATTTTTCGTCGACCACGACGAGCTGATTCCGGAGCTGCGCATCCCCCATCAACCTGGCACCGCCGTGTCGCTGGTGGAGCGCCAGGTCAAGCTGCTGCGCGAGCGCAACATCGAGATGCGCCATCGTCTTTCGCAATTGATGGACGTGGCACGCGACAACGACCGTCTGTTCGACAAAACCCGCCGCTTGGTGCTCGACCTGCTCGACGCTAGCAGCCTGGAAGAAGTCGTCAGTGCCGTGGAAGACAGCCTTCGCCATGAATTCCAGGTGCCCTACGTCAGCCTCATCCTGTTCAGTGACGCGACGCTGCCGGTAGGCCGCTGTGTCAGCACTGGCGAGGCTCAGCAGAGCATCGGTGGGCTGCTCGACGGCGGCAAGACCATCTGCGGCGTGCTGCGCCCGCATGAACTGAGCTTTCTCTTCGGCGCCGAAGACAGCGGTAGCGTTGGCTCCGCGGCAGTAGTCAGCCTGAACAATCAGCTGGGTGTACTCGCAATCGGCAGCCCGGACCCACAGCATTACAAGAGCTCGCTGGGCACCCTCTTCCTCGGCTATATCGCCGAAGTGCTGACCCGCGTATTGCCGCGCTTCGGCACGCCGCTGCGCTCGGTACGCTGAGCGCAATTGCAGACCAACGCCAAGCACCACGCACGCCTGCTCGCGGCCTGAGGCTGGAGCCTGCTTATGCAGAATGAACTCGACGCCTACTTCGAATACCTGCGCAGTGCCCGACAGCTGTCGGGCCACTCGCTGGATGGCTACCGGCGTGACCTGCACAAGCTGCTGGCCTATTGCGAGCGCGAAAACATCGGCGAATGGACCGCGCTCCAGGGCCGACACCTGCGCCAGCTGATCGGCGAGCTGCATCGCCAAGGCCAGTCCAGCCGCAGCCTGGCACGGCTGCTGTCATCGGTGCGCGGCCTCTACCGCTACTTGAATCAGGAAGGAATCTGCCAGCACGATCCGGCTACCGGTCTATCCGCGCCGAAAGGTGAACGCCGACTGCCGCGACTGCTGGATACCGACCGCGCCATGCAGCTGCTCGACGGCGGCGTGGAGGACGATTTCATCGGCCTGCGCGATCAGGCGATGCTCGAACTGTTCTACTCATCCGGCTTGCGGCTGTCGGAACTGGTCGGCCTGAACCTCGACCAGCTCGACCTGCCCGCGGGCATGGTCAGGGTGCTCGGCAAGGGCAACAAGGTGCGCGAGCTACCGGTCGGGCGCAAGGCACGCGAGGCCTTGCAAGCCTGGTTGCCAATACGTGCGCTGGCCAACCCGGCCGATGGCGCGGTATTCATTGGCCAACAGGGTCGTCGCCTCGGCGCGCGGGCCGTCCAGCTGCGGGTCCGTCAGGCCGGCGTGCGCGAGCTTGGCCAGCACCTGCATCCGCACATGTTGCGCCACAGCTTCGCCAGTCACCTGCTGGAGTCATCCCAGGACCTGCGTTCGGTGCAGGAACTGCTCGGCCACGCCGACATCGGCACCACGCAGATCTACACCCATCTGGACTTTCAGCACCTGGCCAAGGTCTACGATCAGGCGCATCCGCGCGCCAAGCGCAAGCAGGACACCGACACATGAGCATTCGCCTGATCACCTTCGACCTGGACGATACCTTCTGGGAAACCACGCCGGCCATCCAGAGCGCAGAGACCGCCCTGCGCAGCTGGCTGGGCGTGCATGCGCCGCGCCTGGGCGAATTTCCCGTCGAAGCCCTCGGCGCGATCCGCCGCATGCTGATCGAACGGGACCCGGCGCTGCGCCACCGTATCAGCGAGCTGCGCCGGCGCATCCTGCAGCATGCCCTGCAGGATGCCGGCTACCCCGCCGACGAGGCGTACGGCCTGGCCGAGCAGGCGTTCCAGGTGTTCCTCGATGCTCGTCACGAGGTGCAGATCTTCCCCGACGTGCAACCCACCCTGGAGTTCCTGGCCAATCACTACACCCTCGGCGTGATCACCAACGGCAACGCGGATGTGCGCCGCCTGGGCCTGGCGGACTACTTCCAGTTCACCCTGTGCGCTGAGGATCTGGGCGTCGGCAAACCGGATCCGCATCCATTCCAGCAGGCCCTGCGCCTGGGTGATGCGCGCCCGGAACAGGCGGTGCACATCGGCGACCATGCCCTGGACGACATCGCCGGCGCACAGCAGGCCGGGCTACGCGCGGTGTGGTTCAACCCGAAGCGGATCGCCTGGGCGCACGACTACCAGCCCGACGCCGAGATCCAGCGCCTGGCCGACCTGCCCAAGCTGCTGCTCGCCTGGCGCGACAACTGAGCCACCGCCAGCGCGCCGCTGAAACGAAGAAGCCCGCTCAATAGCGGGCTTCTTCGTGATCCGTGCAGCTCAGATAGGACGACTGCCGTACTTGCTATCCGGCTTCTTCGGCGGGTCGGCGACCACATTGGGTTCGACCTCCTGAACGCGGCCGCCACGTGCCAGGAACTCTTCTATGGCCCGCGCCAGCGCTTCGCGCTCCTTCTGCTTGGCTTCCAGGCTCGGCAGCTCGTCCGGCTCGGCGGACTTGGCCTTGGCCTTCTTGGTCGGGGTGGCCCGCTCGCTGTCGGTGCCCTCCTCGTCGTGGCTGTCGTCGCCGTCATCGGCAGCGTTCAGCTCCTCCCCTTCCTCCTCGTCGCCCACTTCCAGATCGTCTTGTTCTAGTTCTTCGTCGCTCATGTTCTACCTCATGGCTTGCCAAAGCGGAGTAAGTTATAGCCCAGCGATGCGGAATGACCGACATCACCAAAAAAAATTCAACTTGCCGTCCCGTGCAGCGTTGCCACTATCTGCCGCGCGCCACCCTGGTCGCGGTGCTCTCCGAGATAGACGCCCTGCCAAGTCCCCAGTGCCAGGCACCCCGCGCTTACCGGCAGGCTCAGCTGGCAGCCGAGCAGGCTGGCCTTGAAGTGTGCCGGCAAGTCGTCCGGCCCTTCGTAGTCATGCTCGTAACCGTCCTCGCCCTGCGGCACCAGACGATTGAAGAACCGTTCGAAATCGCGTCGTACCGCTGAGTCGGCATTCTCGTTGATCGTCAGCGAGGCCGAGGTATGCCGCAGCCACAGGTGTAACAGACCGACCTGACATTGCCGCAGTTCCGGCAGCGCGGCGAGCAGCTCGTCGGTGATCAGATGAAAACCGCGTGGGCGCGCGCGCAAGGTGATCAGGGTCTGTTGCCACATGTGCAGCACTCATGTTCGACGGCTGGTCGCGCGCATTCTAGCGTGGCGCCAAAAAAAACAAAGGGCGCCAAAAGGCGCCCTTGTCATGTATCAGCGAAACATTACTGGCGAGTGAACTCCGGGTACGCCTCCAGGCCGCACTCGACCACGTCCACGCCCTCGTACTCCTCTTCCTCGCTGACGCGCAGGCCCATCACCGCCTTGATGATGCCCCACACGATCAGGCTGGCTATGAATACCCAGAGGAAGATCGACACCAGGCCCAGCAGCTGCGCGCCGAAAGAAGCGTCGGCATTGGTCAGCGGCACGGCCAGCAGGCCCCACATGCCGGCGACACCATGCACGGAGATGGCACCGACCGGGTCATCGAGCTTGAGCTTGTCCAGACCGAGGATGCTGAACACCACCAGTACACCACCGACACCGCCGATCAGGGTGGCTTGCAGCGCGCTCGGGGTCAGCGGTTCGGCAGTGATCGCCACCAGGCCGGCCAGGGCGCCGTTGAGCACCATGGTCAGGTCGGACTTGCCGAACAGCAGGCGCGCGGTGATCAGGGCCGCGATCAGGCCACCGGCGGCACCCATGTTGGTGTTGACGAAGACCTGGGCCACCGCGTTGGCGTCCTCGATGGTGCTCATTTTCAGCTGCGAGCCACCGTTGAAGCCGAACCAGCCCATCCACAGGATGAAGGCACCGAGGGTCGCCAGCGGCATGTTGGCACCGGGGATGGCGTTGATCTGACCGTTCGCACCGTACTTGCCCTTACGCGGACCGAGCAGCAGCACACCCGCCAGAGCAGCAGCCGCACCGGCCATGTGTACGATGCCCGAGCCAGCGAAGTCGAGGAAACCCGCCGCGTCGAGGAAACCACCGCCCCACTTCCAGAAGCCCTGAACCGGGTAGATGAAGCCGGTCATCACCACCGCGAAGGCGATGAACGCCCACAGCTTCATGCGTTCGGCCACCGCACCGGAAACCACCGACATACAGGTCGCGGCGAACACGATCTGGAAGAAGAAGTCGGCACGCGCGGAGTAGTAAGGCGCGTCCTCACCACCGGCGGCGACCACGTCGACGGCGTTCTCGTCGCCGATCAGGAAGCCCAGGCTCGGCAGGATGCCGCCGTCCGGGCTGGAGTACATGATGTAGTAGCCGACCAGCAGATACATGATCGACGCCAGCGCGTAGAGCACGATGTTCTTGGTGAGGATCTCGGCGGTGTTCTTCGCCCGGACCAGACCGGCTTCGAGCATGGCGAAACCTGCCGCCATCCACATCACCAGCGCTCCGCAGATCACGAAGTAGAAGGTATCGAGTCCGTACTGGACGGGTATCAATGCAGTGCTATCCATGTTTCACCTCTTGCTGTCGCGCTTTGTGCGCTGTTCGGTCCACAGGCCATCGCATGCCGCGTCGATGGCCGGTGCCGCTTTTCGGATTGGCCCCGGGGTTGGCTCCGGGGTGCCCTGAATGGATTACAGGTTGTAGCCACGCTCGTTATGCAGGCTGAGGTCGAGGCCGATGGTCTCCTGCTCCTCGTTCACCCGCAGGCCCATCACCAGATCGATCGCCTTGAGGATCAGGTAGGTGACGATGCCGGTGTACACCACGGTGAACAGCACGCCCTTGAACTGAATCCACAGCTGCAGGCCGATGTTCTCAACTTCGCCGAAGCCACCCAGCATGGGTGCCGCGAAGATGCCGGTGAGCAGCGCACCGACGATGCCGCCGATGCCGTGCACACCGAAGGCGTCCAGCGAATCGTCGTAGCCGAGCTTGCGTTTCAGGCTGGTGGCGCAGAAGAAGCAGACCACCCCGGATACCAGGCCGATGACCAGAGCGCCCATCGGGCCCACTGTGCCGGCAGCCGGCGTGATAGCGACCAGACCGGCAACCACGCCCGAGGCGATGCCCAGTGCGCTGGGCTTGCCGTGGCCGATCCACTCGGCGAACATCCAGCCCAGCGCCGCGGCGGCGGTAGCGATCTGGGTGACCAGCATGGCCATGCCCGCGGTGCCGTTGGCGGCCACGGCGGAACCGGCATTGAAGCCGAACCAGCCGATCCAGAGCATTGCCGCGCCGACCAGGGTCAGGCCCAGGTTGTGCGGCGCCATCGGCGTGGTCGGATAGCCCTTGCGCTTGCCCAGCACCAGGCAGGCCACCAGTCCGGCGATACCGGCGTTGATGTGCACCACGGTGCCGCCAGCGAAGTCGAGCACCCCCCAATCCCACATCAGGCCGCCGTCGCCGCCCCAGACCATGTGCGCGATCGGCGCGTAGACCAGGGTGAACCAGACGCCCATGAACACCAGCATCGCGGAGAACTTCATGCGTTCGGCGAAGGCGCCGACGATGAGTGCCGGGGTGATGATGGCGAAGGTCATCTGGAAGGTGATGAACACGCTTTCAGGGAAGGCGCCGACCAGGCTGTCGGGCGTCAGACCGCTGAGAAAGGCGCGGTCCAGGCCGCCGACGAAGGAATTGAAGTTGGTGACCCCAGCTTCCATACCGGTGGTGTCGAACGCGAGGCTGTAGCCGTAGACCATCCAGAGGATGCTCATCAGGCCGGTGACCGCAAAGCACTGCATCATCACCGAGAGAATGTTCTTCGAGCGGACCATGCCGCCGTAGAACAGCGCCAGCCCAGGGATGGTCATGAACAGCACCAGCGCAGTGGCCGTCAGCATCCATGCCGTGTCGCCTGAATCCAGCGTTGCCTCCTGCGCCAGGGCCAGGCCTGGACTTATCAGAGACAAAAGGGCTCCTAGCCCTGCGAATTTTCGCAGAGTCATGGTTTTACTCCTGGGGCGTGGGGGTTCGGAGGTGCTGCTTAAATCGCGTCGGTATCGGTTTCGCCGGTACGGATGCGGATGGCCTGTTCAAGGTTGACCACGAAGATCTTGCCGTCGCCGATCTTGCCGGTGTTGGCCGCCTTGGTGATGGCCTCGATGACGCGATCGAGCTGATCGTCAGCGATGGCCACGTCGATCTTTACCTTCGGCAGGAAGTCGACGACGTATTCGGCACCGCGATACAGCTCGGTGTGGCCCTTCTGACGACCGAAGCCTTTGACTTCGGTTACGGTGATGCCCTGTACGCCAATTTCCGACAGCGACTCGCGCACGTCGTCCAGCTTGAACGGCTTGATGATGGCAGTGACTAGTTTCATGAAAACTTCTCCCGTTTTAGGTGGACTTGCCCCAGAAGTACGAACCCGGCTCAAGTCTAAGCTCAGTGTCTGGCTCTTGTAACGCTCCGGCTGTAGCCGGTCCGCAGTCCGACACCACCAACCTCTCCGACAAAGCGTCGCGAATCACCGATGCACCGCAACCCGTTGGTGCATGCGTCGCTGGGGACAAAGCAGAATCAGTGCCAGCTTTACGCAATGCCCGTTTTTACGGGGTGCGCACGGATGGAATGGATGCCCGACGGACGGTAGCGGCCAGAACACGCACAATATTGGTGCGCGCATGCACCAGCAGCTGCTCATTTTTTGTGCACGCCACCTGAGAAAGACCGGAAAAAGCCCGTGCTACACTGCGCCCGGTTCAACCACAGGTGTTTTCAATGTTGCCGCCAAAAGCTTTCCTAGATGCCATCGGCTCCCAGGCCTCGCGCCTGTTCAACGGCGAGACGCCGCTGCCGCGTGGCGAGTTCGAAGCCCAGCTCAAGGGCGTGGTCCAGGGCGCACTGAACAAGCTCGACGTGGTCAGCCGCGACGAATTCGACAGCCAGATGGTGGTGCTCGCCCGCACCCGCGCGCGCCTGGAGGCGCTCGAAGCCAAGGTTGCCGAACTGGAAGAAAAGCTCACGCCGCCCGCGTCCTGAAAGACCGGGCCGGCGAAACGATCAAAGGAGTGATCGGATGTCCCTGGCCATAGTTCATAGCCGCGCGCAGATTGGCGTCGAAGCGCCGTCGGTGACCGTCGAAGCACATCTGGCCAACGGCCTGCCGGCACTGACCCTGGTCGGCCTGCCGGAAACCGCGGTCAAGGAAAGCAAGGATCGCGTGCGCAGCGCCATTCTCACCTCCGGCTTCGATTTTCCCGCTCGACGCATCACCCTAAACCTCGCCCCCGCCGACCTGCCAAAGGACGGCGGCCGCTTCGACCTGTCCATTGCCCTGGGCATCCTCGCCGCCAGCGGTCAGCTGCCGGCCGAGCGGCTCGACAATCTGGAATGCCTCGGCGAACTGGCACTGTCCGGCGCCTTGCGCCCGGTCCAGGGAGTCCTGCCGGCTGCCCTCGCCGCTCGAGCGGCAGGGCGCGCGCTGCTGGTGCCACGGGCCAACGCCGAGGAAGCCAGCCTGGCCTCGGGGCTCACCGTCTATGCCGCCGAGCACTTGCTCGAGGTCGCTGCGCACTTCAACGGCATCACGCCGCTCGAACCCTATGTGGCCCAGGGCCTGCTACGACAGATTCAGCCTTACCCCGACCTGGCCGACGTGCAAGGTCAGCAGGCGGCCAAGCGCGGGCTGCTGATCGCCGCGGCTGGCGCGCACAACCTGCTGTTTTCCGGCCCGCCAGGCACCGGCAAGACGCTGCTGGCCAGCCGCCTGCCCGGTCTCTTGCCGCCGCTGGACGAGCAGGAGGCGCTGGAAGTCGCCGCCATCCATTCGGTGGCCAGTCACAGCCCTCTCGAGCATTGGCCGCAACGGCCTTTTCGGCAGCCCCATCACAGTGCATCCGGCCCGGCGTTGGTCGGTGGCGGCAGTCGCCCGCAGCCGGGGGAGATCACCCTGGCGCATCAGGGCGTACTGTTTCTCGACGAGCTGCCGGAGTTCGACCGCAAGGTGCTCGAGGTCTTGCGTGAGCCACTGGAGTCGGGGCATATCGTCATCGCCCGGGCCCGCGACAAGGTGCGTTTTCCGGCGCGCTTTCAGCTCGTGGCGGCGATGAATCCCTGCCCCTGTGGCTACCTCGGTGATCCCAACGGACGCTGCCGCTGCACGCCGGACCAGATCCAGCGCTATCGCAACAAGCTCTCCGGCCCGCTGCTCGACCGCATCGACCTGCACCTGACCGTTGCGCGCGAGGCCACGGCCCTCAACGCCCCGCCGCAGACGGGCCAGAGCAGTGCCGTACTCGCCGACCAGGTAGCCCAGGCGCGGCAGCTGCAACTCGCCCGTCAGGGCTGCGCCAATGCCTTTCTCGACCTCGCCGGATTGCGCAGCCATTGCCAGCTCGGCACCGAGGATCAGGCCTGGCTGGAGCGCGCCTGCGAACGCCTGGCGCTGTCGCTGCGCGCAGCGCACCGCCTGCTCAAGGTGGCGCGCACCCTCGCCGATCTGGAACAGGCCGAGCGAATCAGCCGCCAGCACCTCGCCGAAGCCCTGCAGTACCGGCCCGGCAGTCAAGGCTGAGCCTGCTCTAGCACGGGCTTCGGGTCGCATCGATCAGCGGCGGACAACGGGCATCCTTTGCGGTCTGTGTTAAGTTGGATGGCTTTCGCCACAGGCGGCCACTCCCCAGAAACAACCCGAAGGAGCGCAGCATGGAGGCAAAACAGCCCTCGTCGTCCCACCTCAACGCCCCGGTCTTCTACGGCTCGGCGGTCATCATCCTGGCGCTGGTGATCTACAGCGTCGCTTTCCAGAGTCATGCGCAAACGCTGTTTGGCGATACCCAGGCCTGGATCATCGCCAACGTCAGCTGGCTCTACATCCTCGCCGTTGCACTCATCCTGCTCATGGTGGTGCTGCTGGCGTTCAGTCGTTACGGCGACATCAAGCTCGGGCCGGATCACAGCGAACCGGATTACAGCGCCCTGACCTGGTTCGCCATGCTGTTCTCCGCCGGCATGGGCATCGGCCTGATGTTTTTCGGCGTCGCCGAGCCGGTGATGCACTTCCTCTCACCGCCGGTGGGCGAAGGCGGCACCAGCGCGGCCGCTTATGAGGCGATGAAGATCACCTTCTTCCACTGGGGCCTGCATGCCTGGGCGATCTACGCCATCGTGGCGATGATCCTGGCCTACTTCGCCTACCGCCACGGCCTGCCGCTCACCCTGCGCTCGGCGCTCTACCCGCTGATCGGCGAGCGCATCTATGGGCCGATCGGCCATGCCGTGGACATCTTCGCCATCATCGGCACGGTGCTCGGGGTCGCCACCTCACTGGGCCTCGGCGTCACCCAGATCAACACCGGGCTGAATCACCTGTACGGCCTGCCGGTATCCGTGCCGGTGCAGATCGGCCTGATCATCGCCACCACGCTGCTGGCGACGATTTCGGTGGTCACCGGCCTGGACAAGGGCGTGCGCCGGCTGTCGGAGCTGAACCTGACGCTGGCGGCGCTGCTGTTGCTGATGGTGCTGATCGCGGGGCCGACGGTGTTCATCCTGCAGACTTTCGTGCAGAACACCGGCAGCTACCTGTCGGATATCGTCAACAAGACCTTCAACCTCTATGCCTACGAGCCGAACGACTGGATCGGCGGCTGGACGCTGTTCTACTGGGGCTGGTGGCTGGCCTGGTCGCCCTTCGTCGGCCTGTTCATCGCGCGCATCTCGCGGGGCCGGACGATTCGCGAATTCGTCACCGGCGTGCTGCTGGTGCCGACCGCATTCACCCTGTTGTGGATGACCGTGTTCGGCGACACCGCGATCCACATGATCCTCTGGGAACACGTCTCCAGCCTTGGTGAAGCCATCGAGCAGGACAGTTCGCTGGCCCTGTTCGCCTTCCTCGAGCACTTCCCCTTCTCGGGCTTCATCTCGCTGATCGCGATCATCATGGTGGTGGTGTTCTTCGTCACCTCGGCGGACTCCGGCGCGTTGGTGGTGGACATGCTCGCCTCCGGCGGCCAGCAAGGCACTCCGGTCTGGCAACGCATCTTCTGGGCCGCATCCATGGGTGGGGTGGCCATCGCGCTGCTGCTCGCCGATGGCCTGACCGCGCTGCAGACGGCGACCATCGCCAGCGCCCTGCCCTTCACCATCGCGCTGCTGTGTTCGATGTGGGGTCTGCTCAAGGCGCTGCGCCTGGATGCCACGAAGCAGGGGCTGCGCTACCAGGCCCTGAGCACCTCGCCCAGCGCACCGCGCAGTGCCGGTGGCTGGCAACGTCGCCTGCGTACGCTGATGCTGTTCCCGCGACGCGCCCATGTGGTGCGCTTCATCACCGAAGTGGTGCGTCCGGCCTACGAGGACATCGCCGAGGAAATGCGCAAGCAGGGCTATGCGGTGGACATCAGCGAAGGTGATGATCGTCGCTTGCGCTTCGAGATCACCCACGAAGGCGAGCCAGACTTCATCTACGAAGTGCGCCCGCGGGCCTACGCCATGCCGAGCTTCGTCGCCACCAGCGAGGACGACGAGCGCGAGGAGCGCAAGTACTTCCGCGCCGAGGTGCATCTCAAGGAAGGCGGCCAGGATTATGACGTGATGGGCTGGAGCCGCGAGGATGTCATCAGTGACATCCTCGGCCAGTACGAGAAGCACATGCACTTCCTGCACATGGTTCGCTGAAGCCGAGCTGCGTCCTGGCGCCGGCCAGGACGCGGTCGATCAGTGTGCCAGGCCGGCTGCCAGTCGCTCGGCGCTCATGAAATGCAGCAGCTCGGCCAGCGGCAACGGCTGGCTGACCAGATAGCCCTGCACCTGCTGCGCGCCGAACTGGCGCAGCAGCTCGAGCTGCTCGGTGGTCTCGACACCCTCGGCCACCACATCCAGATCGAGGTTGTGCGCCAGGCCGACCATCGCCTGCACCAGCTGCGACTTCTCGGGCCGCACGACCATGCCGGCGACAAAGCTCTTGTCGATCTTCAGCAGGGTGATCGGCAGGCTGGACAGGTGCACGAACGACGAGAAGCCGGTGCCGAAATCGTCCAGCGAAAAGCGCACGCCGAGCTCGCCCAGCGCATGCATGGCGCTCTGCACCTGCTCGCTGCGGCGCATCACCGCGGTTTCGGTGAGTTCGAATTCCAGCCAGTGCGGGTCGATGCCGCGCTCGTCGATCAGCCGGTTGAGCGTCGGCAGCAACTGACTGTCCTGAAACTGGCGGAACGACAGGTTGATCGCCATGTGCAGTGAATCCGCGCCGCCCTCATGCAGGCTTTGCAGATCGCGCAGCGCGCGGGCGATCACCCAGTAGCCGAGCGGCACGATCAGGCCGCTCTCCTCAGCCATGGGAATGAAGGCATCCGGCCCCAGCAGCCCTCTTTCCGGGTGCAGCCAGCGCACCAGTGCCTCCAGTCCGACGATGCGCCCGCTTTCCAGGCACAGCCTCGGCTGGTAGTGCAGCTCCAGCTCACCGCGACGCAACGCACGGCGCAGCTCGCCTTCCTGATCGGCGAGGCTGCGCGCGCTGCGGCTGACCTGTTCATCGTAGAAACACCAGGTGCAACCCTGGGCCGCCTTGGCCTGGCGCATGGCGATCTGCGCGTGCCAGAGCAGCGGATCGGCGTCGATCCCCTCGCTGGCACGCGCCAGTCCGACGCTGCAGCCCAGCATCAGGCTCTCGCCCTCCACCCAGTAAGGCTCCGCCAGTGCTTCGACGATGCGATCGGCGACCGCCACAGCGCGCTCCGGATCGTTGCGGGTATCGAGCAGCAGGGCGAACTCGTCGCCGCCCAGCCGCGCCAGCATGTCGCCGACCTCCAGCTGCGCCTTGAGCCGCGCCACCACCTGCAGGATCAGGCGATCCCCGGCCTGGTGGCCGAGGGCATCGTTGACGTGGCGGAAGTTGTCGAGATCGAGATAGCCAAGCACCAGGTCCTGTTCCTGATGCTCGGCCAGGGCATCGAACAGCAGCGCCTGGAAGCCCTGGCGGTTGACGATGCCGGTATGCGGGTCCTGCTCGGCCAGCCTTTGCAAGGTTCCCTGCAGGTTGCAGCGCTCGCGCACGTAGCGCAGGCAGCGGCGCAACACCTCGGCACTGAGCTGGTCGCCCACCAGCCAGTCGACCGCGCCTTCCGGCATCTGCGTCGGTTCGTCGTCGAGCAGCAGGATCAGCGGCCAGGGGAAGCGTTCGGCGAGCGCCTGGCATTCCGGTGTCGCCAGCAGCAGGCAGGGCGTTTCCAGATACGCACTGGCCGTGTCCCAATCCGCCGCAATGATCAGCCGTTCCTTGCTGTGCGAGCCCTGCAGGCAGGCGCGCAGCCGCTCGGCCCATTCGGGTCGATCAGCCAACAGCAACAGCGGCATGGATTGAGCGGGCGCTGGCAAGCGGCCTCCGGACTCGGTGATTTGCAAGACGGGCGCTACACGCCCGATTTCCCGCACAGCCCTATGCAAACGCCCTGCCTCCTGCAGCGCGCACAAGACTAATCCATTATTTCGATCAGCCAAGCCCCAACTGCGACGATCGGTGATTTATTGAACCTGCAACGGGCCAGCATCGGCGCGGCAGCCTGTTAAACTCCCGCCCCCGCTTCGAATGACCTGAACACCATGTCCCGACTCAACCCTCGGCAGCAGGAAGCCGTGAACTACGTCGGCGGCCCACTTCTGGTGCTCGCCGGTGCCGGCTCCGGCAAGACCAGCGTGATCACCCGCAAGATCGCCTATCTGGTGCAGCATTGCGGCATCCAGGCCCGCCACATCGTCGCCATGACCTTCACCAACAAGGCCGCGCGCGAGATGAAGGAGCGTGTCGGCAGCCTGCTCAAGGGCGCCGAGGCACGCGGCCTGACCGTGTCCACCTTCCACAACCTGGGCATGAACATCATCCGCAAGGAATACGCACGGATGGGCTACAAGCCCGGCTTCTCGATCTTCGATGACGGCGACATCAAGGCGCTGCTCACCGACATCATGCAGAAGGAATATTCCGGGGACGATGGTGCCGACGAAATCAAGAACTACATCGACAGCTGGAAGAACGACCTGATCCTGCCCGACGAAGCCCTGGCCAACGCACGCAACCCCAAGGAGCAGACCGCCGCCATCGTCTATCTGCACTACCAGCGCACGCTCAAGGCGTACAACGCGGTGGACTTCAACGACCTGATCCTGCTGCCGGTGAAACTCTTCCAGGAGCACGCCGACATCCTGGAGAAATGGCAGAACCGCATCCGCTACCTGCTGGTGGACGAATACCAGGACACCAACGCCAGCCAGTACCTGCTGGTCAAATTGCTGGTCGGCATGCGCAACCAGTTCACCGTGGTCGGTGACGACGACCAGTCGATCTACGCCTGGCGCGGCGCGCGTCCGGAAAACCTGATGCTGCTGAAGGAGGACTACCCCTCACTGAAGGTGGTGATGCTGGAGCAGAACTACCGCTCCACCAGCCGAATCCTCAAGTGCGCCAACATCCTCATCGCCAACAACCCGCACGTGTTCGAGAAGCAGCTGTGGTCGGAGATGGGCCACGGCGACGAGATCCGCGTGATCCGCACGCGCAACGAGGACGCCGAGTGCGAGCGCGTGGCGCTTGAAATCCTCACCGAACACCTGCGTACTCAGCGCCCCTACAGCGACTTCGCCATCCTCTACCGCGGCAACTACCAGGCCAAGCTGATGGAGCTGAAGCTGCAGCACCACCAGATTCCCTATCGCCTGTCCGGCGGCACCAGCTTCTTCGCCCGCCAGGAGGTGAAGGACCTGATGAGCTACTTCCGCCTGCTGGTCAACCCGGACGACGACAACGCCTTCCTGCGGGTGATCAACGTGCCGCGCCGCGAGATCGGCTCTACCACCCTGGAGAAGCTCGGCAACTACGCCAGCGAGCGCGGCATCAGCATGTACGCCGCCGCTGACGAGATCGGCCTCGGCGCGCATCTGGACGGCCGCTACGCCGAGCGCCTGGCGCGCTTCAAGCACTGGATGGACAACGTGCGCCAGCAGTGCGTGGTCAACGAGCCGATCGCCGCCATCCGCAGCATGGTGATGGACATCGACTACGAGAACTGGCTGCGCCAGAACGCCTCCAGCGACAAGGTGGCCGACGCACGCATGGGCAACGTCTGGTTCCTCGTCGACGCGCTGAAAAACACGCTGGATAAGGACGAAGACGGCGACATGACCATCGAGGACGCCATCGGCAAGCTGGTGCTGCGCGACATGCTCGAACGTCAGCAGGAAGAGGAAGAAGGTGCCGAAGGCGTGCAGATGATGACCATGCACGCCTCCAAGGGCCTGGAATTTCCCTCGGTGTACATCATCGGCTTCGAGGAGGAGATTCTGCCGCACCGTTCCAGCATCGAGGCCGACACCATCGAGGAAGAGCGGCGCCTGGCCTATGTCGGCATCACCCGTGCCAAGCGCAACCTGGCGCTGACCTTTGCCGCCAAGCGCAAGCAGTACGGCGAGGTGATCGACTGCACGCCGAGCCGCTTCCTCGACGAGCTACCGCCGGAGGACCTGGTCTGGGAAGGCCAGGAAGACGCGCCGGTGGAGGTCAAGGCCGCGCGCGGCAACGACGCCCTGGCGGCGATGCGGGCGATGCTCAAGCGCTGATCGCAGCGCCTGGGTTCGAGGAGCGTTCAACGCCGGTTTGTATCCCGTCACCTAACCGCGGCATGCTTGGCCGATCGCGGTTTCTGGAGGGATTCGATGTACCACGGTGAACGCTTCAATGCCTGGACGCATCTGGTCGGTGCACTGCTGGCCTGTCTGGGCGCCATCTGGCTGCTGGTGCTGGCGGCGCTCGACGGCGAGCTGGCGAAGATCGTCAGTGCAGCGATCTACGGCCTAAGCCTGATCCTGCTCTACAGCATCTCGACGCTGTACCACAGCCTGCGCGGGCGGGCGAAAGTGGTCATGCGCAAGCTCGATCACCTGTCGATCTACCTCTTGATCGCCGGCAGCTACACGCCGTTCTGCCTGGTCACCCTGGCCGGCGCCTGGGGCTGGACGCTGTTCGGCATCGTCTGGGGCCTGGCCGTGATCGGCATGCTGCAGGAAATCAAGCCGCGCTCCGAGGCGCGGGTACTGTCACTGGTGATCTATGCGGTGATGGGCTGGATCGTGCTGGTGGCGGTCAAGCCGCTGTTCGCCGCCCTCGGTGGCGCCGGTTTCAGCTGGTTGCTGGCCGGCGGCATCTGCTACACGGTGGGCATCGTGTTCTTCGTCTTCGACGACCGTTTCCGCCACTGGCATGGCATCTGGCACATCTTCGTGATGGTTGGCAGCCTGCTGCACTTCATCGCCATTCTGTTCTACGTGATCTGACTCAGCGCGGCTCCAGCGCCGCCACGCTGCCGAGCACCGCTTCCAGCTCGCTCGCCGCGGCGCGCAGCCGTGGCACGAACTCCAGCAGCTGCGCCATCGAGCAGCGAATCACCGGCGCATGGCTGAACAGGCAGGCCAGCAGCTCGCCGTCGGCATCACGCACCGGCACAGCACAGGCGACCATGCCGTCGATGAACTCCTCGGAGTCGGTGCCCAGCTGCTCTTCCCGCACCCGCGCCAGGTCGTCACGCAGCGCGCTGAGGTCGGTCAGGGTGTTGCGCGCCATCCGTTGCAGCGGCAGGCGCGGCAGCACCCGTTCCAGTTGCTCCGGCGGCAGCGAGGCCAGATAGAGCTTGCCGCTGGCGGTGCACCAGAGCGGCGTGTGGCTGCCGATCGGCAGGTTGATCTGCAGCGGCCAGTTGGTCTGCACCCGGTCGAAATAGAGCATGTCCAGCCCATCCGGGATCGCTAGCCCGCAGGTTTCACCGATGGCTTCGGAGAGCTGGCGCAGGATCGCCTGGCGCAACGCCTTGTGCCGACTGCTGCGCAGGATGTTCAGCGCCGCAACGTGCAGGCGCTCGCCCGGCAACAGCCCACCGCGCAGGCCGAACTGCAGGAAGCCTTCCTTTTCCAGCGTCTGCACCAGCCGGTGCGCGCTGGCCTTGGGAATGTCCAGCCGTTCGGCCAGGGCCGTCGGGCTGAGCGGCTCCTTCGCCGCAGCGACCGCCTCGATGATTTCCAGCACGCGGGTGATGGAGGAGCCTTTCTCGCGGGGAATGCTGCGCATCGTCTGCCTTGTCGTTCAATGAGCTGAGCGCCCCGCAGGGCGCGCACGAGTGTAGCGACCGGCACCGTCTGTGCAACGGTGCCGCGAGGGTTACTTCATGGTCGGCATGGCGAACTCGGCACCGGCGCGGATACCGGTGGGCCAGCGGCGGGTCACGGTCTTCATGCGGGTGAGGAAGCGCACCCCATCCGGGCCGTGCATGTTCAGCGGACCGAACACCGAGCGCTTCCAGCCGCCGAAGCAGTGGAAGGCCATGGGCACGGGGATTGGCACGTTGACGCCAACCATGCCGACCTTGACGTTTTCCTCGAACTGCCGCGCGGTGTCGCCGTCGCGGGTGAAGATCGAGGTGCCATTGCCGTATTCATGGTCGTTGATCAGTTGCAACGCCTCGTCGAAGCTCTTCACCCGCACCACAGCCAGCACCGGGCCGAAGATTTCCTCACGGTAGATGCGCATGCTCGGCGTGACACGGTCGAACAGCGTCGGGCCGACATAGAAGCCGTTCTCATGGCCCTCGACCTTGATGCCGCGACCGTCGCAGACCAGCGTCGCGCCCTCTTCCACGCCCAGATCGATATAGCCGCTGACCTTCTGCTGGTGCTCGCGGGTCACCAGCGGGCCCATGTGCGGCTCGGGCTCGGTGCCCAGGCCCGGGCCGGTGCGCATCTGGCCGATCTCGTCTTGCAGCATGCCGACCAGCTTGTCCGCCACCTCGTCACCGACGCACACCGCCACCGAAATCGCCATGCAGCGCTCGCCGGCCGAGCCGTAGGCCGCGCCGATCAGCGAGCTGACCACCTGCTGCGGATCGGCGTCGGGCATCACCACCATGTGATTCTTCGCCCCGCCCAGGGCCTGGCAACGCTTGCCGTGGGCCGAGGCGGTGGCATAGATGTATTCGGCGATGGGCGTCGAGCCAACGAAGCTGACCGACTGCACGCGCTCGTCGGTGAGCAGCACGTCCACGGCTTCCTTGTCGCCGTTGACGATGTTCAGCACGCCGGCCGGAAGCCCGGCTTCGGCCAGCAGCTCGCCGAGCAACATGGTCGCGCTTGGATCCTTTTCCGAGGGCTTGAGCACGAACGTGTTACCGCAGGCGATGGCCACCGGCAGCATCCACAGCGGCACCATCGCCGGGAAGTTGAACGGGGTGATGCCGACGCAGACGCCGAGCGGCTGCATCAGCGAGTTGGAGTCGATGTCGCGGCCGACATTGGAAGAGAACTCGCCCTTGAGCAGGTGCGGGATGCCGCAGGCAAACTCGACCACTTCCAGCCCGCGGGTGACTTCACCCTGGGCGTCGGAAAAGACCTTGCCGTGCTCGCTGGTGATCAGCCGGGCAACGTCGTCACGACGTTTTTCGAGCAACTCCTTGAAACGAAACATGACCCGCGCGCGCACCAGCGGCGGCGTCTTCGACCAGCCGTCGAAGGCGGCCTGGGCGGCGGCAATCGCTTCGCGGGTTTCGTCCGCCGAGGACAGCGAGACGTACAGGCGCGGCTCACCGGTGGCCGGGTTGTAGACGGTGGCGTGGCGCTCGGAGCGGCCGGCGACGGCCTCGTTGTTGATCAGGTTGCCGAGGGTCTGCATGGCTTCACTCCTGGTTCCAGACGGTTTCGTAGAGGTCGATGATTTCCGCTTCCGTGGGCACGCGCGGGTTGTTGCCCGGCGAACCGGAGGCCAGCGCCTGCTTGGCCATGGTCTCGCGCAGCTCGAAGAAGCGTTCGCGGGCGATACCGAACTGCTCGGGGCTCGGCACCTTGAGTTCCTGATTGATGGCACGCAGCTCGACCAGCAGCTTGGCGTTGGCCGTCTCGACATCGTCGGTCTGCGCGGCGACGCCCATGGCGCGGGCGCAGTCGGCGTAGCGCTCGGGCGCCGCGGGAATAGAGAAGGCGGTGATCGCCGGCAGCAGCATGGCGTTGGACAGCCCGTGCGGCACGTGGAAGAAGGCGCCGATCGGCCGGCTCATGCCATGCACCAGCGCCACCGAGGCGTTGGAGAAAGCGATGCCGGCCAGTGTCGCGCCGAGCATCATCGCCTCACGCGCGGCGCGGTTGCCCGGCTCGTGGAAGGCTGCACGCAGGTTCGGCGCCAAGAGGCGCATGGCCTGCAAAGCCTGGGCATCGCTGTAGAGGCTGGCCTTGCGGCTGACATAGGCCTCGATGGCGTGGGTCAGCGCGTCGATGCCGGTGTCGGCGGTGACCCGCGGCGGCAGCGAGAGGGTCAGCTCGTAATCGATCAGCGCGGCGATGGGCATGAAACCAAGGCCCGCGCAGAGCATTTTCTCGTCGCTGGTCTCATCAGTGATGATGGTGAAGCGCGTCGCCTCCGAGCCGGTGCCGGCAGTGGTGGGGATGGCGATCAGCGGCAGGCCGGCTTCGCTGACGTCGCGCGGGAAGCGGTAGTCGCGCATCTCGCCGCCGAACTTGCCGAGTATGCCGATGGCCTTGGCCGAATCGATCGGGCTGCCGCCGCCGAGGGCGACGATGGAGTCGAAGTCGCCCTGGCGGACCATTTCCACGCCGGCGCGAATCGAGGCCGCGGTCGGTTCGGGCAGGGTATCGGCGAAGCACTGGCTGGCGATGCCGGCCTCTTCGAGCTGACCGGCGATACGGGCGACATAGCCCAGTTCGACCATCATGCGGTCGGTGACGATCAGTGGGCGATTACAGCCCAGCTCCTTCAGCACGCGGGCGAGTTGCCCGCTGGCGCCGGCGCCGACTTCCATCAGGCGCGGCAGGACGATGCGATGACTCATGGCACTCTCCGAAATGGACCGCCTGACAAGCTGGCAGCTTCTTATTCTGAGACTTTACGTCTCACTATCGAAACTGGAGAGTAGAAAGCGAACTGACAGCCGTCAATAAAAAACGAGACCGATGGTCTCGTTTTATCTGCTGCGTGGTCGTTATCTGCCATACCGATCAACCCGAAGGTCGCCGGTAGTGGTTTGCCGCCATGGCCAGTCGCTCGGCCACCGCCTGCACCCTTGCCCGTGCTTCCGAGTCGCCCAGCCCCTGCAGATCGGCCTCGACGTTGAGCAGTACGGCATCGACGCCGGCGACCAGCAACAGCACCGCCGCCTCGACATCACAGCGCAGCGACGGCTCGACCATCGGCAAGGCGCGCTCGGCAACGCCCAGCGCCTCGACGCAGGCGTGTGCCGTCGCCAGCGGCACCGCGCATGCCTGCCGCGACAATTCGGGCGCTCGACCCTCGTCCTCCTTCAGATATTCGGAGAAGACCGCCACGTCGTCATCGGCGAAGGCACCGGGACGACCCAGCAGCGAGCGGGCTTCGGCCAGCAGCGCCTCACAGGAAGAACCGCCATGCGCGGCGCTGACCCGCAGCGCCTTAACGATCAGCGCTACGGCGAGGTCCGCGCTGACCGCGGTTACCGCACCGCAGCCGGGCAACGCACGCTCGGCCACGGCGTGGCGAAACTGCGCGAGGCTCAGCTGCCAGAGCCCCTGCCCCGCGCCCGGCCTGTCGGCTTCGCCCATCAGGCCGACTTGGCTCCATCCCAGTGCAGCAGCACATCGAGCATGCGGTTGGAGAAGCCCCACTCGTTGTCGTACCAGGCCATCACCTTGACCAGCTCGCCCTGCACGCGGGTCTGGCTGAGGTCAGCGACGCATGACGCCGGATAGCCGTTGAAGTCGCAGGAAACCAGTGCTTCCTCGTTGCACTCCATGACACCGGCCGGCATCTTTTGCGCACCTTCGCGCAGGATCTGATTGATCGCCTCGACGCTGTCCGGCGCGTTCTCAGCGATGAAGGTCAGGTCGACCAGCGAGACGTTCGGCGTCGGCACCCGCACCGAGAGGCCGTCCAGACGCCCGGCCAGCTCCGGCAGCACCAGGCCGATCGCCTTGGCCGCACCGGTGGTGGACGGAATCATCGACAACGCCGCGGCGCGCGCGCGGTAGAGATCGCTGTGCGCCTTGTCCAGCAGGTTCTGGTCGTTGGTGTAGGAATGCACAGTGTTGAGCAGGCCCTGACGAATGCCGACTGCCTCGTGCAGCACCTTGGCCAGCGGCGCCAGGCAATTGGTGGTGCAGGAGGCATTGGAGACGACGCGCTGATCGCCGAGCAGCTGGTGGTTCACGCCGTAGACCACGGTCAGGTCGCCGCCATCCAGCGGGTGCGAGGCGAATACCCGACCTGCGCCCGCCTGTAGATGCTGCTCGATCAGCGCACGTTTCTTGAACTTGCCGGTGCACTCCAGCACCACATCCACGCCCAACTCCTTCCACGGCAGCTGGGTTGCATCGCGCTCGGCCAGCAGGCGGATCGCTTGGCCGCGCACCACCATTGACTCACCGTCCAGTTCCACCGGTTCGGGAAAGCGACCGAAGGTCGAATCGAAGCGCGTCAGATGCACCAGCGTTTTGTGGTCGCTGAGATCGTTGATGGCAACGACCTGTACCCGATCCTGCAATCCACGCTCGAACAGCGCTCGTACGACGGCGCGACCAATACGTCCATACCCATTGATGGCAATACGCAGCATGGCAAATCTCCTCGGAGGGGGTTGAAAGTCAGTAGTTAGCTTAGGCGGAGTATCCACCCTTGCGTTCATCGCCGAACGACCAGGATCAATTAAGTGGCGAACCCATGTGCCGTTGGCCAGTCGTAAACCTGACGAGGCGGCGGTGCAGGGCCGGCCGCGACCTGAGGCAAATCAGGGGGTGCGTAGCAATGAGCGAGACAACCCGAACACCGTGGTGGATGGGCGCGACCGTTTATCAGATCTACCCGCGATCCTTCGCCGACAGCAACGGCGACGGCATTGGCGACCTCAATGGCGTGCTGCGCCATCTCGATCATCTGCAACAGCTGGGCGTCGATGCGCTGTGGTTGTCGCCGATCTTCCGCTCACCCATGGCCGATGCCGGCTACGACATCAGCGACTATTGCGATATCGATCCGCTGTTCGGTTCGCTGGCCGACATCGACCGGCTGATTGCCGAAGCCCATGCCCGCGGTATCCGCGTGCTGCTGGATTTCGTGCCCAATCACACCTCCGATGAACACCCCTGGTTCGTCGAGTCGCGCAGCTCGCGGGACAATCCCAAGCGCGACTGGTACGTCTGGCGCGACCAGCCGAACAACTGGCGCGCCGCGCTGGGCGCCGGCAGCGCGTGGACCTGGGACGAGCACACCCAGCAGTACTACCTGCACCTGTTCCTGGCCAAGCAGCCGGACCTGAACTGGCGCAACCCCGAGGTGGTCGAGGCGATGCACGACGTGCTGCGCTTCTGGCTCGACCGCGGCGTGGACGGCTTTCGTATCGACGTCATTCATTGCACCGGCAAGGACCCGAGCTTCGCCGACGATCCACGCTGCCAGGCCGGCCAGCCGCTGTCGGACTTCAACGATCAGCCTTACAGCCATGAAGTGCTGCGCGGCCTGCGCAAGTTGGTCGACAGCTATCCCGGTAATCGCATGCTGGTGGGCGAGGTGAACATCCGCTCCACCGAACGCGTGCTGCAGTACTACGGCGCCGGCGACGAGCTGCACCTGGCCTTCAACTTCAATCCGCTCGATGCGCCCTGGGACCCGGTGCTGTTTCGCACCTGCATCCGCGAGGTCGAACACTGGCTGCAACCCGCTGGCGCCTGGCCGACCTGGGTGCTGTCCAATCACGACAACGTGCGCCAGCGCAGCCGTTACCAGGGCTCCGAGCGCGCCTCACGGGCGGCTGCGGTAATGCTGCTCACCCTGCGCGGTACGCCGTTCATCTATCAGGGTGAGGAATTGGGGCTGGAAGACGCGGTTATTACCGCCGAAACCCGAACCGATCCGGGCGGCCGCGATGGTTGTCGCGCCCCGATTCCATGGCAGGCCCAACCGCCACATGGCTGGCAAGGTGCAGAACCCTGGCTGCCCTTCCCGCCTGACGCCAACGAGCTGGCAGCCGAGCGGCAGACTGGTGAAGCGAACTCCATGTTCGCGCTCTACCAGCGCCTGCTGGCCGCTCGCAAAGCCAGCCCGGCGCTGCATCACGGCGATTTCGAAGAACTGGCCTCACACCCCGAAGTGCTTGCCTACCGCCGGCACTTGGGCGGCGATCAGCGACTGGTCTGCATCAACTTCTCCGACCAGCCCCACGCCCACCCGCACGCCGGAGAATGGCACGTCGAGATCGCCAGTGACGGCGTCGGTGAAGGCGCTCCCTACAACGGCACCCTTAACCCAGGGCAGGCCGTCGTGCTGCGCCCAACGGAGAACTGAGCATGCGTCCACTCTGGTACCGCAACGCGGCGATCTATCAGATCGATCCCACCCTGTTTCGTGACAGTAATGGAGACGGCTGCGGCGATCTGCGCGGCATCACCGAGCGCCTCGACTACATTCGCGGCCTCGGCTGCACGGCCGTATGGCTGATGCCGTTCTATCAGTCGCCCTTCAACGACGCGGGCTACGACATCACTGACCATCTGCAGGTGGACAAACGTTTCGGTGATCTGGCCGACATCGTCGCTCTGTTGGAGAAGGCCGAAGAGCTGGGCCTGCACGTCATCATCGAGCTGGTAGTGCAGCACACGTCCATCCAGCACAAGTGGTTTCAGGAGGCGCGCCGCGACCGCGAGTCGCCCTATCGCGACTACTACATATGGGCCGACGAGCCGGACGACTTCATGGAGCCGATTTTCCCGACGGTCGAGGACAGCATCTGGACTTGGGACGAGGAAGCCGGCCAGTACTACCGCCATCTGTTCTACAAGCACGAGCCGGATCTTGACCTGACCAACCCGAAGGTCATCCACGAGATCGAGCGGATCATGTCGTTCTGGCTGCGCCTAGGTGTTTCCGGTTTCCGCATCGACGCCGCGGTGCACATGGTGCGCCAGGCAGGCGGCGGTGAACTGGAGAAAGGCTACTGGCTACTCGAACACATGCGCGACTTCGTGACCATGCGCCGGCCCGAGACTGTGCTGCTCGGCGAGATCGACACCGATCCTGAGAAGTACGTCGAATACTTCGGCGACGAGGCCGATCGCGTCACTCTGCTGCTGGATTTCTGGACCAACAATCACCTGTTCCTGGCCCTGGCACGGCAGCAGGCCGAGCCGCTGGTGCGCGCCCTGAACAGCCAACCGCTGCCGCCCAGTCATTCGCAATACGCGCTGTGGATCCGCAACCACGACGAGCTGAGCCTCGACCGGCTGGAGGAGGATGAGCGCAACGAGGTGATGGAGACCTTCGCCCCCGACGAGAACATGCGCGCCTACAACCGCGGCATTCGCCGGCGGCTCGCGCCGATGCTCGACGGCGACGAGCGACGCATCGCGGCCACTCATGCGTTGCTGTTCTCGCTGCCCGGCACGCCGATCATCCGCTACGGCGAGGAAATCGGTATGGGCGATGACCTCGACCGCCCCGAGCGACTGGCCGTACGCACGCCCATGCAGTGGTCCAACGAACCCAACGCCGGGTTCTCCTGTACCAAAGGTGAGCTGGCCGCACCGGTGATCGACGAAGGGCCCTTCGCCTTCGACAGGGTCAACGTATTCGCCCAGACCCTGCGCAGCGACTCGCTGATGGCACGCACCGGCAACATGATCCGCACCCGCATCGGCCTGCGCGAGATCGGCATCGGCAAGCGGCGCACGGTGGAGGTGGACGACCCGAGCGTGTTCGCCATTCGCCACGACAACGATTCCACGGTGCTGATGCTGGTGAATCTGGCGGACCGCGAGACCACCGTGACGATCACCGACGACGACCTGCAGGACATGGTCGATGTACTCGCCGACTGCGACTACGGGCAGCCCGACGGCACCCCGCTCCAGCTGCGGCTGGGTCCGTACGGCTACCGCTGGCTGCGGCGCAAGCAGCAACTGTTCGGATAGGAGCGACGCATGATTCTCGACGCAACACAGTGGCGTGGCTGGCACGGCGCCGATTTTCCCGAGGGCAGCTGGTACCGCGACGAGGAGCAGCTGTGCGCCATCGTCGGTGCGCCGCGGATCGACCTGATATCCCGCGAGCGCTACGCGAACTTCATCCTGCGTTTCGAATACGCGCTGCCGGTCGGCGGCAACTCCGGGGTGTTCTACCGCGTCGACGAGGCCGCCGAACTCGCCTGGCACAGCGGGCCGGAAATGCAGCTGCTGGACGATGCCGTGCATCCCGACGGCGCCGAGCCGACCACACGCAACGGCGCCCTGTACGGCCTGCGGGCAACGCAGCAGGAAACGCCGATCGAACCGGGCAGTTTCATGGAAGGCGCGCTGGTGGTTCGCGACGCGGACGTCGAACACTGGCTGGACAACCGCATGGTGCTTTCTTATCGCCTGGATGACCCGGATCTGCACATGCAGATTCGGACCAGCAAGTTCGCCGACAAGCCGTTGTATGCACAGGCCACCGCCGGCCACATCGTGCTGCAGCACCATGGCGAGGCCGTGCGCTTTCGCCGCCTGTCGATCGAACCGCTCAGCTGAACGTCGCCCTTGGATCGGCGCCGCGAATTGAGCGAGAATGCGCGGCTTTTCCAGGCTGCGAAACGCAGTGACGGCAGAAGCGCCACCGCGCCGAGCGTCAGGCAAACCGCGGCCGCCCACGCTTGAGGTAGCGTTCGTGGAACAGCTGAAAGATAAGATTCGCAGTCATGGCATCGTGCTTTCCGACCGGGTTCTCAAGGTCGACGCGTTCCTCAATCACCAGATCGACCCGGTGCTGATGCAGGCCATCGGCCGAGAATTCGCTCGTCGCTTCCGCGATGACGGGATCACCAAGATCGTCACCATCGAGGCCTCGGGCATCGCACCGGCCGTGATGGCCGGCCTGGAGCTGGGCGTACCGGTGATCTTCGCCCGCAAGCATCAGTCGCTGACCCTGCATGACAACCTGCTCACCGCGACCGTCTATTCGTTCACCAAGCAGGTGGAAAGCACCATCGCTGTATCGACGCAGCACTTGTCTGCCAACGATCGCGTGCTGATCATCGACGACTTCCTGGCCAACGGCAAAGCCGCCAAGGGTCTGATCTCGATCATCAACCAGGCCGGTGCCAGCATCGCCGGTCTCGGCATCGTCATCGAGAAATCCTTCCAGACCGGTCGCAAGGAACTGGAAGAGGCTGGCTACCGCGTCGAGTCACTCGCCCGGGTCGCCTCGCTGGCCGACGGCGCGGTGCAGTTCATCGACTGAGCGCGACCGGCGCCGACTCATCGGCTGACCGGCGCGGCCTCCCCGCGCCAGAGCGTCACCAGTGCGCCCTGCGTGCCGGCCAGCGGATCGCTGACGGGCACGCCGACGCGGGCGATGCGTGCCCGCGAGGCATCATGGCTGGCCGCATCGGGGCGCTGCATGTCGTACTGCTGATCCAGCGGATAACCGGCTACCACCTGAAAATCCTCGCTGGCCTCCAGTGCGCAATGGCCAGTGCCGGCAGGCAATACCAGCGCATCGCCGGCACGCAGCTCGACTTCCTCGCCTTTCTCCCCGCCGAGCATCAGCCGCGCCCAGCCGCTGGCCACCCCGAGCACTTCGTGGGCGGTGGAATGGTAATGGTGGTAGTCGTAAACCGTTCCGCGCCAGGCGGAGGGCCACAGATGGCTGTCGAACAATCGCTCGAACGCCTCGGCCGGGCTCGGCCCCGCCAAGGGTAGCTAACGATAGATCAGCACCGGGTGCGGGCTGTTGGGCGTGCGCCCGTCACTACAGAGCTGCAGCTGTTCGGGATGCGGCGCGGTACTGGGCATGCGGGGCCTCCTGCTCGGGTCGATGAGTCAGGCCGATCGGCCTATCCGTTTCGACTCGAGGCAGCCGCGCTTTGCTCCCTCCAGAAACGACAAAGCCGCCCGGAGGCGGCTTTGCTGGTGACGCCTGGCGCTCGATCAGAGGCCGGACATGTGCTGGATGGCGGCCTTCAGCTCGTCATCGGAGCAGTCGCCACAGGTGCCCTTCGGCGGCATGGCGTTGATACCGCTGATGGCATTCTTCAGCAAGCCGTCCAGGCCACCCGATGCATCGGCACGGGCCGTCCAGGCTGCACTGTCACCGGTCTTCGGCGCGTTCAGCAGGCCGGAGCCGTGGCAGGCAGTGCAGAACTTGCCGTACACGTCGGAACCGCTACGGGCGGCACCACCGGCGGCTGCGGCAGCGCCGGCACCAGCGGCTGCGCACTCTTCACCTTGAATACATACTTCGCCCACCGGCTTGAGGCGCTCGGCGATTGCTTCGTCGGTCGCAGCCTGAGCGCTCATTGCCCACAGGGCCAATACGGCAGTCTGTGCTACCAGGATCTTCTTAATCAGGTTCACCTTACACCCTCATTGTGGCTAGACACGCCCGCGGCCACGGTATCGCGAGCGGCGGTCAGTATAACGGCAAGCCATGCCAGCCGAAACAATACGAAAGGCCCGGCGTTTCTCCGCGACGCTTTGTCGCAGCGCAACTTTCGGATGAACCAAGGCCGCTGCGGTTAAAAGTTCGCCGGCGTCGTCGCGCTGATCAACCGTGCCGGCGCATCGTACGGATTGCGGAAACGATGCGGCTTGCTGCTCTCGAAGTAGTAGCTATCGCCGCTCTCCAGCACGTACACCTGACCGTTCACCGTCAGCTCCAGACGGCCTTCGACCAGCATCCCCGCCTCCTCGCCCTGGTGCGAGAGCATGTCCATTCCGGTGTCGGAGCCCGGCGGATAGGTTTCGTCGAGAAAGGCGATGGCTCGTCCCGGATGCGCCTTGCCCACCAGTTTCATGCTCACCGCGCCGTCGGATATATCGATCAACTCGCCGGCCTTGTAGACCACCTGGGTGTCGCTGTCCTGCTCGAAGTCGGGGGAAAAGAACTCCACCAGCGACATGGGAATCCCACTCAGCACCTTCTTCAGCGAACTGATCGAGGGGCTGACGCTGTTCTTTTCGATCATGGAAATGGTGCTGTTGGTAACGCCGGCACGCTTGGCGAGTTCACGCTGGGACAGACCCTTGAGCTTGCGGATGGTTTGCAGTCGAACGCCAACGTCCAATACGGGAGCCCCCTTTCAAGAGCGATGCGAAGAGGGGGCTATCATGGCAATGGCGTTCAGAATTTACAACACTGGCTCCGGACGAGCCGCCGCCCGGTACGCACGGCTCTCCCAAGGGTCAGAGGACCGGGCCGGCGAGATCCGGCATGGCAGCGACGACGGTGATCTCGACCCGCACATCCGGCGAATACATCAGGGCCTGAACCGTGGTCCGTGCCGGCGCCGTGCCCGGTGTGATCCATGCATCCCACACCTCATTCATGCCGGCGTAATCGGCGGCGATGTCCTTCAGGTGAATGGTTGCCGAAAGCAGGCGCGACTTGCTGGTACCCGCCTCGTCCAGCAAGCGCTCGATGCTCGACAGCGTTTCGCGGGTCTGCTCGCGGATATCACCGGTCAGGTCATCGGCCAGTTGCCCGGAGAGATACACCGCGCCGTTGTGGATCACCGCTTCGCTATAGCGGGTTTCAGTGTGCAGCCGCCGGATGGGCATGTTTACGGGTCTCCTTGTGCTTGCCGTAACGGAAGATATCCAGCCCCTCGGTGCTGATCTGCGGGCGCTTGGACGCCAGCAGGTCAGCGAGCACACGGCCGGAGCCGCACGCCATGGTCCAACCAAGGGTGCCATGGCCGGTATTGAGGAACAGGTTGCGATAGGGTGTCGCGCCGATGATCGGTGTGCCATCTGGCGTGGCCGGTCGCAGACCGGTCCAGAATACCGCGTCAGACGGATCGCCGCCCTGCGGATAGAGGTCGCCCACCACCATTTCCAAGGTTTCCCGCCGGTGCGGGTTGAGCGACAGATCGTGCCCGGCGATCTCCGCCATGCCACCGACACGGATGCGCTGATCGAAGCGGGTGATGGCGACCTTGTAGGTTTCATCGAGTACGGTCGACTGCGGTGCCATCGCCGGATCGCTTATCGGTACGGTCAGCGAATATCCCTTGAGCGGGTACACCGGTGCACGAATGCCCAGTGGCTTGAGCATCTGCGGGCTGTAGCTGCCGAGCGCCAGCACGTAGCGATCAGCCGTCTCCAGTTTGCCGTCGATCCACACACCGGCCAGCCGGTCGCCGGCGTAGTCGAGGCGTTGAATATTCTGTTCGAAACGGAACTCGACACCGAGCGCCACGGCCATTTCCGCCAGGCGCGAGGTGAACATCTGGCAGTCGCCGGTCTGGTCATTGGGCAGCCGCAGCGCACCGCTGAGCTTGTGCGAAACCTTCGCCAGAGCCGGTTCGACCCGAGCAATGCCGGCGCGATCGAGCAGCTCGTAGGGCACCCCGGAGCGCTGCAGCACAGCGATGTCCTTGGCGGCGGCATCAAGCTGCGCCTGGGTGCGGAACAGCTGCGTGGTGCCGAGCTGACGACCTTCATAGGTGATTCCGGTTTCCGCGCGCAGCTCATCGAGGCAGTCACGGCTGTACTCGGACAGGCGCACCATGCGCTCCTTGTTTACCGCGTAGCGGGCCGCCGTGCAGTTGCGCAGCATCTGCGCCATCCACAGGTACTGGTCGACGTCACCGGTAAGCTTGATCGCCAGCGGCGCATGGCGCTGCAACAGCCACTTCATCGCCTTCAGCGGGACGCCAGGCGCCGCCCACGGCGAGGCATAGCCGGGCGAGACCTGCCCGGCATTGGCGAAGCTGGTCTCCATCGCCACCGCTGGCTGCCGGTCGACCACTACCACTTCGAAACCGGCCCGCGCCAGATAATAGGCGCTGGCAGTACCGACCACGCCGCTACCCAATACCAGTACACGCATTGCAGCCTCCCACCCGCTCGAACGGGCTTTTCCGGATCACTATTGAAACGGAGTATAAAAATGCTCAAGCAGTGTTATTCACCATATAAAGAGCTATCTTTGGTCGTTATTCACGCCATCGACGCTTTATTTGGAGGGCATATCCCTTGAGAACCCGGCACCAGACGCGACGCGAACTGGACAAGATCGACCGCCACATCCTGCGCATTCTCCAAGCCGAAGGGCGCCTGCCCTTTACCGAGCTGGGCGAGCGCGTCGGCCTGTCGACCACGCCCTGCACCGAGCGCGTCCGGCGCCTGGAGCGCGAAGGCATCATCATGGGCTACTCGGCGCGGCTGAACCCGCAGCATCTGAAGGCGGGGCTGCTGGTGTTCGTCGAGATCAGCCTGGCGTACAAGTCCGGCGACATCTTCGAGGAATTCCGCCGCGCCGTGCTCAAGCTGCCCCACGTGCTCGAATGCCACCTGGTGTCCGGCGACTTCGATTACCTGGTCAAGGCGCGGATCTCGGAGATGGCTTCCTACCGAAAATTGCTCGGCGACATCCTGCTGAAGCTGCCGCACGTTCGCGAATCGAAGAGCTATATCGTGATGGAAGAGATCAAGGAATCCCTCGACCTGCCGGTCCCGGACTAGAGCCGATGACGGCCAGTTCTGCGGCCTCGTCGGGCAGCCTGCGAGGCACCGCTGGTCATGCCCGGCTTTGCTCCGCGGCCTCGCTCCGGTCTACCCTAGGCGCATGCAGACCTCTCATGACACCTTGATGAATCACCGCGCATCCGCGCCGAACGGCGCCGTACATGCACCCTCCTACTATGCCGCAAGCGTCAATCGCGAACTGGCCTTCGAGCCGTTGCAGGGCGAGCAGCGGGCCGACGTCTGCGTCGTCGGCGGTGGGTTCTCCGGCCTCAACACGGCCATCGAACTGGCCGAGCGGGGCCTCAGCGTCATCCTGCTGGAAGCGCACCGAATCGGCTGGGGCGCCAGCGGGCGAAACGGCGGGCAATTGATCCGCGGCGTCGGCCATGACGTCGAGCAGTTCAGCAAGATCATTGGCGCAGAAGGCGTCGATGAACTCAAGCGCATGGGCTTCGAAGCCGTCGACATCGTCCGCCAGCGCATCGAGCGCTACGCCATCGACTGCGACCTGACCTGGGGCTATTGCGACCTGGCGACCAAGCCACGGCATCTGAAAGGCTTCGACGAGGAGTATTCCGACCTACTGCGCCTCGGCTATCCGCACCCACTGCAGCGCGTGTCACGTCCCAACCTGGTCACGGTGGTGGGCTCGCAGCGTTACCTCGGCGGCCTGCTGGACATGGGGTCGGGCCACCTGCACCCGCTGAATCTGGCACTCGGCGAGGCGGCGGCGGCACAGTCGCTGGGCGTGCGGCTGTTCGAGCAGTCGGCGGTCGAGCGCATCGAGTATGGCCCGCAGGTCAAGGTGCATACGGCTCAGGGTGTAGTGCACGCGGACAACCTGGTGCTGGCCTGCAATGCCTACCTCAACGGCCTACAACCGAAGCTCGCCGGCAAGGTGCTGCCGGCCGGCAGCTACATCATCGCCACCGAGCGACTGCCCGAGCCGCTCTGCCGCGAGCTGTTGCCGCAGAACATGGCGGTCTGCGATCAGCGCGTGGCGCTCGATTACTTCCGTCTCAGCGCCGATGGCCGTCTGCTGTTCGGCGGCGCCTGTCACTATTCCGGCCGTGACCCACAGGACATCGCCGCCTATATGCAGCCGAAGATGCTCGAGGTATTTCCGCAGCTGGTCGGCATCGGCATCGACTATCAGTGGGGCGGGATGATCGGCATCGGCGCCAACCGGCTGCCGCAGATCGGTCGCCTGGCCGAACATCCCAACGTGTTCTACGCCCAGGCCTATTCCGGCCACGGGCTGAATGCCACGCACCTGGCCGGTCGCCTGCTTGCCGAAGCCATTGCCGGCCAGCAAAGCAGCGGCTTCGATCTGTTCGCCAAAGTGCCGCATCCGACCTTCCCCGGCGGACCGGCACTGCGCTCGCCACTGCTGGCGTTGGGCATGCTCTGGTATCGACTGAAGGACCGATTCTGAATTTTCGGACGAAGCGCAACGTCCAAGCATGAATGAACGGATGCATACCCGGAGAAACCTTGCGCACTTACCTGACGCTCCTGCTGCTACTGCTGCTGGCCGGTTGTGCCAGCCACCCCACGCCAACCGAGTCCTATTCCGTGGCACCGGACGCGTCGCCGCTTGGCCGGCGCATCCAGCAGCTCGCCACCGAGCACGCGTACGGCCACTCGGGTTTTCGCCTGCTACCGGAGAGCACCGAAGCCTTCGCCGCACGCACCGAGATGATCCGCGCGGCGCAGGTCAGCCTCGATATCCAGTACTACATCGTCCATGACGGCCTCACCACACGTGCGCTCATCGACGAAGTGCTGCAAGCCGCCGACCGCGGCGTGCGCGTGCGGCTGCTGCTGGATGACACCACCAGCCATGGCGAGGACTACCGCATCGGCACTCTGGCCGCGCACCCCAACATTCAGATCCGCGTCTTCAACCCGCTTCACCTCGGCCGCAGCAACGCCATCACCCGATCCATGGGACGCCTATTGCACCTTTCCCTGCAGCATCGGCGCATGCACAACAAGCTGATGCTGGTCGATGGCAGCCTGGCCGTCGTCGGCGGACGCAACCTCGGCGACGAGTACTTCGAGGCCGACCAGGCGATGAACTTCACCGACATCGACCTGCTTGGCGCCGGCCCGGTCGCCGAGCAGCTCGGCAAGAGTTTCGACCGCTACTGGAACAACCAGCTGAGCGTGCCTATCCAGCATTTTCTCTGGTGGCAACCGAAACCGCGCCAGCTGGACAAGGCGCGCCAGCAGCTGAGCGACTATCTGCAGCAGGCCAAACAGGAAAACAGCGAGCAGTACCAGCGCCTGATGCAGTACAAGCAGCGCCCGCAATTGCAGCAGTGGCTGGACGAACTGATCTGGGCACCGGGCAGGGCGATGTGGGACGCGCCGGAAAAACTGGTCGCCGAAGGCGTACCGGCGGCATCGCTGCTGCTGACCACGCAACTTGCACCGACCATGCAGGCCGTGAGCAGCGAGCTGACACTGGTTTCGGCATACTTCGTGCCGACCGATAGCGGCGTGGACTACCTGGCGGATCGCACCGGCGCGGGCGTGACCGTGCGCATCCTCACCAACTCGCTGGAGGCCACTGACGTGCCGGCCGTGCATGGCGGCTATGCGCGCTACCGCGAGGCCATGCTGGAACTCGGCGTGCGCCTGTTCGAACTGCGCCGGCAGCCGGAGCAGGAAGCCTCTTACAGTTTTCTCGGGGAGTCGGAATCCAGCCTGCATAGCAAGGCAGCGGTATTCGACCAGCAGAAGGTTTTCATCGGCTCGCTGAATCTCGATCCGCGCTCGGTGCTGTGGAACACCGAGGTGGGGATTCTGGTGGAAAGCCACGAACTGGCCCGCGAGGTCCACCGCCTCACGCTGGAGGGTATGTCGCCGGCACTGAGCTACGAAGTTCGCCTGGTGGAGCGCGACGGCCGCAAGCAGCTCACGTGGATCGCCGAGGATGGCGGCCGGCTGCGCACCATCGAAAAGGAGCCAGGCGGGCTCTGGCGACGCTTCAACGCCTGGTTCGCCGACGTCATCGGCCTGGAGAAGATGCTTTAGTGGCCTGTTTGGTAAGTTCGGCGCCCATGGCCCGATACCGCGTTGCTGCTCCGTGCCACAGGCCCGCTATGACCCGTCGCAGCGCCTTGTCCCGGAGCCATGTTCAGCCGAACTTGCCTCAACCAACTCACCGCACAGGCCACTAGGTTCGCAACAAGCTGCCGCACGATGTCGTCCGTTTGGCTACAAGCCGTCACAAATCATTCTTTGGGGTGATACCACTCGGCCAGCAGTCCGTTAGGCTCCAGCGTGCTGCTGCCATGCACGCATAGCTTCTATAAAAATAAAAAGGAGCACGACAATGGACCGTTTAACTCGCTTTTGGCTATTGCTGATACTCGTAATGCTGCCCGGCTTTACCGAGGCGGCCCCGCCCGAAACCATCTCTGCGCTGCAGAACTTGCAGATCCACGCCAATCGCGCGACCAGCAGCCTGCTGCTCTACCGCGGCGAAGGCTTTCAGAAGGCGCACCTGTTGCGTCTGGAAGACGACATCCGCGCGCTGAATGCAGCCCTGCTCAATGTCGCCAATCCCACCAGCGCCCTGCGCGAAAGTCACCAGGCGCTTCAGGCTCGGCTGCGCGAAGGCGCCGGCTTCGGCTACGAAGAGGACGACATGCCCTGGGGCTGGCCGCTGGAGATGAGCAAGGCCCTGCGCGACTTCCTCACCGCCGTTCGCGCTCAGCAAGGGGCGGACGCTCAGGCCGAACTGCCGGCTAAGGTTGAATACTTGGCCGTTCAATACCTCAGTCGTGCCTACATCGGCTCGTTCGAGATCGCCCGCGAACAGCCGGACACCTATCTCGGGCAGGACGAGCGCCACCTGGTGCCGGCGATCGACGCTCAGCTGGCCGAACTGGATGGCAAGCGCGATCCCGCGCTGGCCAAACTCAAGACCCGCTGGGATTTTCTGAAGGTGGCGCTGGAAGACATGAACAGCGGCAGCAACAACTTCACCACCGCCTCAGGCCGGCCCTTCGCGCCAATCATGGTAGACCGCCATGCGCGCAGCCTCAGCGATCAGTGGATGGCGGCCAAGCCCTGACTCAGCCATGGGCGGCTGAGTCGCGCAGACGCACAGGACCGACCCGCGCCTCGATAGCGAGGCGCAGCGGCTCGCGCAGACCGAGCATGAATCCAAGCTCGGCAGCGACGAACAAAGGCCCGATGATCAGCCCGGTGAGATCGTCGACGAACGCCGGCTTGCGACCCTCGAAGTAGTGCCCGATGAACTGGATGATCCAGCCGAGCACGAACAATCCCGCGCCAACACCCAGCCACAGCGCCATCGTTGTGCCGGCCAGAACTGCGCCCAGCCATACGCAGAGCAGCAGCACGGCGCTCATCAGCAAGCCGTAACGCAGATCCAGACGAAGGTAGAAAACCGCAGCGGCGAGCGACACCAGTGCCGCAGGGCTTAGCCACAACCCGGCCCATTCGATGCCCGGCCGCGACAGGAGGATCGCCACCGCCAGCACGATCAGCGGAATGCCGATGAAATGGGTCAGGAGGTTGCGTGGATCGCGATGATAGGCCGCGTACTGTGCCAAATGATCGGTGAGGGTCTTCATTGGCGGCATCTCCGGAAGTCGCGTCTCACCAAGCTTAGTCGGTCGCAGCGACTGGAGCGCCGCCGGACACAGGGCGATCGCGCCAACATCGGTGGTTGCCGGGCTATTGCTCGGGACGATAGCCCAGCCGCAGACCACCCCAGTGACGCCCACCGACCATGATCGGCACGGACAGGTCGTGCATCAGCTCCCCGGTATCGCGACTGTAGGTCTGCAACAGCAGGCGGCGCTGATGACTGCCGCAGCGCCCGCCGGTGCGGTCGTTGAACAGGCGCTTGCTACGGCTCTTGACCCGATCGATCTCCGGGTTGCCCACCGGCGGCTGGCTGAACGCGCGGTTGTGGGTCGGCACGTAGCCCTCCGGCGTCGTGGCGATGGCGTAGACCAATGCGGCATGCTTCTGCAGCACCGGCTCCTGAATCGCCGGCAAGACCTCGTCGGCATAGCGGTCGAAGCGGGTCTGATACTTCACCGGATCGGTATTGGCCTGCGCCCGGTAATTGCGGTCGAACAGGTCATCGAGACTGACGCGCCCGGCCTGGATATCAGCCTCGAAACGCGCGCTGATGGCCGCAGCCCCCTGACGCGCCAGGTCGAACATGGTCTGGTGATAATCGTCGAGCTGGACCTCGGCCAGTTGCTCGCTGGCGCTTTCGGCCTGGGCCACCAGGCGTTCCGCCGCCAGCTCGAGCTGGCGGGTCTGCTCCTCGCTGTCCAGGGCATCGGTGCGCAGCTGATCGAGGGCGACGAACTGTCCGGTCAGGCGCTGATGGTTGTCGGCGGTGCCGGTGGTGATCTGCTCGACCTGGCTTTCGACGCTGCCGGCCAGTTCGGCGATGCCGCTAAGCTGCTCACCGGTGGTGGCAATCTGTTCAGCCGCGGCGTCCAGCTCGTTGCCCTGGCGCTGGATGTAGCTGACCACTGCTTCGCTTTGCTCGCGGATGTCGGCCACCATGCGACCGACCTCCTCGGTAGCGCTGGAGGTACGCGCCGCCAGACTGCGTACTTCGTCGGCGACCACGGCAAAGCCGCGGCCGGCCTCACCGGCACGGGCGGCCTCGATGGCTGCGTTGAGAGCCAGCAGGTTGGTCTGGCTGGCGATGGACTGGATCACGTCGGTAATGCGGCGGATTTCCTCCGTCCGCGCCGAAAGCTCATCAATCAGCTCGCGGCTGGCGTGGGTCTGAGCACTCAGCTGTTGCATGCGTTCGATGGCGCGCTGCAGTTCGGCTTGCCCGGTATCGCTGCGCTCGCGCACCGCTTGCGCGGCATCCAGTGTGTGGCGGGCCCGCTCGGCGCTGTCCTGCTCGGTGGCGGCGATAGCCTGGGCACCATTGGCAATTTCGCTGACAGCCTGCAGCTGCGACTTCAAGCGGATCGCCAGCTGCTCGGCGCTGAAGGCGACCTGAGCAGCAGACAGGGCGTTGTGGCAGGTACTGCGCGAGAGATTCTTGGTCAGCTCGGCGAAGCTCTGCGGCGCCCCGTCGGCAGGCGGGGCGCCGCCGGCCACCACACCCCACGAGGTGAACCAGGGCCAAAGCGCCGCCACCATCAGCAGCGCACCGGTCACAAGCAGGGGCGGTGCCAGCCAGTAATGCACAAGCAGCAGACCGATGATCAGCACGGCATGGAACACGGCGGCCTTGGGGTGGCGGTTGGCGGGGCTCATAGTCGGCCTCTTGTTCTTGTCGGATCGATCCGACGTTGTACGCATACCCTCCAATAAAGAACAGTAGTGCCTTAGTAGCAACGTGCCGTCATCGGAGGCTCACCCCAGTCTTAACGGCCGCCGCCGCACAAACTGAAGCGATCCACCTCATCTCGAGTCACCGTCGGTCGTCAGCCGGCGACCGGACGATCAGGCGCGGTCAGCGGCAGGCACAACCGCACGCGCCGGCGCAACCAAGGACTGGGGCGATAACGTGCCTCGCCGCCATAGCAACCCTGCATCGCCTCAAGGATGGCGAGAATTCGCCCCGCACCGTAATGCTCGGCAAAGCCCAGCGGCCCTTTCGGATAGCCCAGGGCCAGGGTGATTGCACGGTCGAGTATCTGCGGGTCGGCAATGCCCTTCTGCGCGATCTCGCAACCGAGATTGACGATGCTCGCCACCACCCGCTGACTGACGAAACCGGGCGAGTCGTTGATCACCTCCACCGGCACGCCATCGTGACTCAGGGCCTGTTGCGCCTGTGCTTCGAGCGCGGGGTCGAGCGCCGGTTGGCGCATCAGTACCCGGCGCCGATCGAAGTCGGCGAACAGGTCGAAGGCGATACTGCGGGTGGCGGGCAGATCAAGCCTGGCGATCATCGTGCTGGCATCCTCGCCCAGCGGGGTGATCAGGCAGATGGCGCGCTCAGACGGCGCCTCACCGGTTTCCAGCTGAGTACCGGCCCCGCACAACAACGCCGCCAGCCGGCCACGCAATTCGGCATCCTGACTGTCCAGCCAGAACGGGCGCTCGACGACTATCGGCCGCCATTGCGGCTCCGGCGTGCGGATCTGCTGGCCGTTCTCGTAGCGGTAGTAACCCTGTCCGGTCTTGCGTCCGAGCAATCCCGCGGCGACCCGCTGCGCCGCCTGGTAGGACGGTGTATAGCGCGGGTCCTGATAGAACTGCTGATACACCGACTCCATCACCGCATGGGAAATATCCAGCCCGGTGAGATCGAACAGCTCGAACGGCCCCATGCGAAAGCCCGGGCCGTCGCGCAGGATGCGGTCGATCTGCTCGGCACCGGCGATACCCTCGGCAAGGATGCGCTGTGCCTCGGTGCTGTAGGCGCGACCGGCGTGGTTGACCAGAAAGCCGGGAGTATCCGGCGTGATTGCCGGAAAATGCCCAGCCTCTTCGGCCAGTTTGACCAGCCGCTCGATAACCTGCGGATCGCTGCGCTCACCGCGCACCACTTCCACCAGCTTCATCAACGGCACCGGGTTGAAGAAGTGAAAACCCGCCACCCGCTCTGGATGCTGGCAGGCAGCAGCGATGCGTGTGACGGAAAGCGATGAGGTGTTGGTCGCCAGCACCGTGTCCTCGGCGAGCAAGGACTCCAGCTCGATGAACAACGCCTGCTTGGCCTCGAGATTCTCGACAATCGCCTCGATCACCAGATCGCAGCCGGACAGATCGGCCAGCGCAGGCGCCGCCTGCATTCGGGCCAGCGTGGCGTCCAGTTCGGCGACGCTCAGCCGCCCCTTGGCCACGCCGCGTTCTAGCAGCTCGCGGTTGAAGCGCAGCGCCTCGCTGATCGAAGCGCTGCGTGCATCGTGCAACCAGACCTGCTTGCCGGCGCTGGCGAACAACTGCGCGATCCCGCGGCCCATGGCGCCCGCGCCGACGATGCCGATACGCTCAAACATGCAAACCTCCTAACGAGCAATGCGATATTCCGCAGTGCGGAACAAGATTCCATCGAATTGACCATGAGCGTAAAGACTGCCAATCTCCAGCGCAAGTCAGCCGCCGAACCCACTCGCTCATGTCCGATCAGCCCTATCCCGCCGCCACACTGCAACAGGTCGAAAGCTCGTTGACCGGGTTCTTCCAGGACCTCGGTTGCCAGCTCAAGGAGTACGGCCCGGAGCGCGCGGTGGTCGAACTGCTGTTGTTGCCGCGCCACCTGAACAACGCCAGCAACCTGCACGGCGGCGTCACGGCGACCCTGCTGGACGTGGCGATGGGCCTCTGCGGAACCTGGGTGGAACAGCCGGAACAGCGCCGCGTAGCGACCACGCTGTCGATGAACGTCAACTTCAGCGCACCGGCACCAGTCGGCAGCCGCATCCGAGCTGTCGCAGTCTGCCGCTCCGCGGGGCACAAGGTATTCATGGCCAGCTGCGATCTGCTGGACGAAAAGGACCAGTTACTGGCCTTCGGCGAAGGCGTATACAAGCGCGGCAAACTGCGCAGCGAGCTGCCCTGAGCGATGCTCGCCCTGCTCCCGCTGGCGCTCGTCTGTGAGCTATTCGCGCTGGTAACGCGCCTGCCGCTGCTGAGTGTGGTCAGCGGTGCGCTATTGGTGCTTTTCTTCGCCTGGCACTGGCGCTCGCTGATGCCCTATCCGCGCCGGCTCGGGTTGGTCACGCTGGGGCTGTTCGCCTACTGGGCACTGCTCCGTGACCCCGACTGGCAGCAGACCCAGCGGATGCTCGGCGCCGCGGCCTACTACGGCGCGTTCATCGGCGCGCTCGGGCTTGCCCATTGCGCGGTCAAGCGGATGCCGCAGCTCGGCGAGCTGCATCGGCTCTTACTGCGGCTACCCCGTACCAGCCTCTATCCAAGCTACCTGCTCAGCACCTTTGCGATCAGCTCGGTGCTGAGCTTCGGCATGCTCAATCTGGTCTGCGGTTCACTGGAACGTTATCTGGATCGGCAGTCGCATAGCCCGAGCCAGCGCCGCGAGGGCGCCAGGGGCGTAATGGTGACAGCCCTGCGCGGCTTCGCCCTGGTGCCCTTGCTGGCACCGACCAGCGTGGCGGTGGCGATCCTCACCCGCGAGTTGCCGGGACTGAGCTGGAGCGCCCTGCTGCCATTCGGCTTGGTCTGCGGGGCAATCCTGCTTTTGGTGGGGTGGCCGATGGAAAACCATCGTCTGCGGCAGTTGCGGGAGACCGCTGCCCCGGCAAATGACTCGAGCGCTACCGGGTCGGCAAAGGGGCTGCGCAACCTGCTGTACGGCAGCTTGCTCGGCATCCTGCTGATCGCGCTGCTGGCCAGCCTGACCCCACTGTCGGCGACCCAGGCCGCCATGCTGCTGGTTCCGCTCGCGGTGGTCGGGCTGCTGCTGTATCAGGGTGGATCGCCGACAACGGCCTATGCCGAAGTACGCGACACCCTGGCCGGCATGCGCAACGAAACCTTCATCTTCGCCTGCTCGGCACTGCTTGGCGGACTTACGGCAGTGCTGATCCCGGTCGAACGACTCGCCAGCCACTTCAGCAGCACGCCGCTGGCGCTGTTCGGTCTTGGCAGTGCCGGCATGCTGGCAATCATCGCCCTGGCCCTGCTCGGTGTCGCGCCCATCATCTCCCTGAGCCTGTGCGCCGCACTGCTCGCGCAGCTGGCCGGACACGGCGTGGCGATCATGCAGCCGGCAGTGGCGCTGCTGATCGGCTTTTCGCTGGCCATGCTGCTGTCGCCCTATGGCCCTTCGGCACTGATGCTGGCGCGCCACGCGCAATTATCGCCGTGGCGCATCGCCTTCGGTTGGAACGGCCGTTTCGTGCTGTTGGTGCTCGGCCCACTGCTGCTGGTGCCGCTGCTGGCGTAGTACTCACATCCAGCCGTATTCGGCCATCGACAGGGGCTCGCCGTCACCGACGATGAAGTGATCGAGCACCCGCACATCGATCAGCGCCAAAGCTTCTTTCAGCCTCAGGGTCAGCTGACGATCCGCCTGGCTCGGCTCGGCCACGCCCGATGGATGGTTGTGCGTGAGGATGACCGCCGCCGCATTCTGCGCAAGGGCACGTTTAACCACTTGCCGCGGGTAGACGCTGGCGCCATCGATGGTGCCGTGGAACAACACCTCGAAGGCCAGCACGCGATGCTTGGAGTCGAGAAACAGGCAGCCGAACAGTTCGTGCGGCTCATGCCGCAGCCGCGCCTTGAGGTAGTCGCGTACCGCCTGCGGCGACTCCAGTGCCGAATCGCGGCGCAGCCGCTCGGCCAGATGCCGGCGGCCCATCTCCAGCACCGCCTGCAGCTGGGCAAATTTCGCCGGCCCCAGGCCCAGATGCGCGCTGAACTGATCGAGCTCCGCCTCCAGCAGCGCGCGCAGGCTGCCGAACTCGGCGAGCAGGTGCCGCGCCAGATCCACCGCGCTTTTGCCGGCAACCCCGGTGCGCAGGAATATCGCCAGCAATTCGGCATCGGAAAGCGCGGCAGCGCCCTGTTCGAGTAGCTTTTCCCGCGGCCGCTCCGCCGCCGGCCAGTCACGTATGCTCATGTCCTCTCCCTGTCGAGCAAGCCCACTTTTCCGCTGTGGGCGCTGTGCTATCTTAGCCCGTCATTTTTCCGGGGTATCGGGCGTGTTCTGACCTGGTTCTCACTCCGGAGAGTCCCTACGAGATTACAAGGCAGGCCTATGCAGCGGCTGTATCGTAAACGCATCGTCCTGGGCGTCGGCGGCGGTATCGCCGCTTACAAGAGCGCCGAACTGGTCCGTCGCCTGCGCGACCACGGTGCCGAAGTCCGGGTTGTTATGACCCAGGGCGGACGTGAGTTCATCACGCCTCTCACCCTGCAGGCGCTCTCCGGCCACCCGGTTCATCTGGATCTGCTCGACCCCGCCGCCGAAGCGGCGATGGGTCACATCGAACTGGCGCGCTGGGCCGACCTGGTGTTGATCGCGCCGGCCACCGCCGACCTCATGGCACGCCTGGCCCAAGGCGTCGCCAATGATCTACTGACCACCGTGGTGCTGGCGACCAATGCCCCGGTCGCCCTGGCGCCGGCCATGAACCAGGCCATGTGGGCCGACCCGGCCACTCAGGCCAATCGCGAATTGCTGTTGAAACGTGGCATTCGTCTGTTCGGCCCCGGCTCCGGCAGCCAGGCCTGCGGCGATGTCGGCATGGGCCGCATGCTCGAGGCCGACGAACTCGCCCAGGCCGCCGCGGACTGCTTCGCGACCGGCCTGCTGACGGGCAAGCACCTGCTGATCACTGCAGGTCCAACCCAGGAAAACATCGACCCGGTTCGCTACATCACCAACCACAGCTCCGGCAAGATGGGCTTCGCTCTGGCCGAGGCGGCCGCCGAGGCCGGTGCGCGGGTCACGCTGGTGACCGGCCCGGTGTTCCTGCCGACGCCCGATCGCGTGCAGCGCATCGACGTGGTCAGCGCCCGCGACATGCTTGCCGCGTGCGAAGCGGCGATGCCCTGCGACATTCTCGTCGCCGCAGCGGCGGTAGCCGACTACCGCCCGGAAGTGGTGGCACCGCACAAACTGAAGAAAGATCCCACGACCGGTGACGGCCTGCTGCTGCAGATGGTGCGCAACCCGGACATCCTCGCCACGCTGGCCAGCCGCACGGACCGTCCGTTCTGCGTCGGTTTCGCCGCAGAAACCGAGAATCTGCTGGAGTACGCCACGCGCAAGCTGCGCGACAAGAATCTCGATCTGATCGTCGCCAATGACGTGGCCAACCCCAGCATCGGCTTCAACAGCGAAGACAACGCCGTCAGCGTGATCGACCGCCAGCAACACGAAACCCGTTTCGGCCAGGCCAGCAAGGGACATATCGCCCGCGCGCTGGTGGCCTTCATTGCCGACCGCTACAAAGAGTCCTGACATGCACGCACTCCAAGCCAAGATTCTCGACCCTCGCCTCGGCCAGGACTTCCCCCTTCCCGAATATGCGACACCGGGCTCTGCCGGCCTCGACCTGCGCGCCATGCTGCAGAGCGACACGGTGCTCGAGCCGGGCCAGACGCTGCTGATTCCCACCGGCATTGCCATCCACATCGGCGATCCGGGGCTCGCGGCGCTGATCCTGCCGCGCTCGGGCCTTGGCCATAAGCACGGCATCGTGCTCGGCAACCTGGTCGGGCTGATCGACTCGGACTACCAGGGCGAGCTGATGGTGTCGTGCTGGAACCGCGGCCAGAGCGCCTTCACCATCGCCGTCGGCGAGCGTATTGCGCAGCTGATGCTGGTACCGGTGGTACAGGCCCGCTTCGAACTGGTCGACAGTTTCGACAGCAGCGACCGCGGCGCTGGCGGCTTCGGGCACTCCGGCAGCCACTGAGTCACTGCGCACCGCTTACCTTTCAGGATGATTCGAGGAGCTTCATGGCACTCTTCAAGCGCACCGCCAAGGATTCAGGCGTTCTGAACCCGGCCGACACCCGCAGCAAGCGCGGCGGTTTCACCCTCAAGCCATTGCTCGGTGGCCTCGCAGCCAGCCTGATCGGGCTCGGCGCGGCCGCCGCGCTGATCTGGCTCGGTCAGCAGGGCGCTCAGCAGCAGCAACGGACACAGCTCGCCGAGGCCTGGAGCCAGAGCCAGGCAAGCGCATTGCAGCAGGCGCTGCGGCGGCTGCGTGCCGATACCCAGACAGCAGTGGAGCAGCAACGCCTGGTGGACGTCGTCCGTGCTGACACCGAGCTCAGACGCGAAGCCGAACAGCGCCTGCTGGAGTTGCCCGGCGTGGTCGACGCGCATCTCAATCCGCGCGGCAGAGTGGTGCCGGACACCAGCCGCCCGGGCCCGCTGAACTTCGCTGCGCTCGATCTGCTACAGCGGGTCGAAGCAGGCCAGTCGGCCGCTCCGGAAGCCTACAAGGTCGACAACCGCTGGCTGCTCTACAGTGCGATTCCGCTGCGCGCCGAGGGTGAACAGGCGATTCGCGGCACGCTGCTGCTGGTCAGCGATCTCCAGCACCTGTTCGCGACACTCCCGACGCTGCCCGACGAAGCCGGCCAGCTGCGACTGACCCAGCAATTCTCCGGCGCACCCGAACAGGTGCTGCTGCAGCGCGGCACCGCAGCCGACAATGCTTCGGCACTGACCCTCGCCAGCGGCAACGCCAACTGGAAGCTGGCCTACCTGCCCGGTGCCATCGATCAGCTGACTCTCATGCCGTTGCTCCTGCTCGCGGCCGCCCTGGTGGCGATTGCCGGCGTGCTGATCGGGCTGCAGCTGGTGCTCGGCGGCCAGCAGCGCAGGCTGCGCGAAGACGTGTTGCAGATGAGCCGCCTGCTACAGGAACTCTCCACCGGCAAGACCATCCAAATACCGGCCTTGAGCCTGCCGGTCCTCGACGCACTGGCCAGGAACATGGTCCGACTGCCTGTCCGCCAAGCTGGACCGGCTCCGACTCAGGCACCCGCCGCGGCTCCAGCCGTTCGGCCCGCCAAACCTACCGAGTACGTCGATCCGCGCTTGCCGGACACCGATATTCTCGACATCGATATTCTCGACGAGGACCAGGACATCTTCGGCCTCGACACCAAGGAGCGAGAACCCGCAATGAGCAGTGCCAAAGCCCCGAATTTGCCCGCCAGTATCTTCCGCGCCTACGACATCCGTGGCGTTGTCGGCGACAGCCTGACTACCGAGACCGCCTACTGGGTCGGCCGCGCCATCGGGTCCGAGAGCCTCGCCAAGGGTGAACCCAACGTTTCGGTTGGCCGCGACGGGCGCCTGTCTGGTCCCGAACTGGTCCAGCACCTCATTCAAGGTCTGCTCGACAGCGGCTGCGACGTCAGCGATATCGGCATGGTGCCGACGCCGGTGCTCTATTACGCCGCCAACATTCTCGCCGGCAAGTCCGGCGTGATGCTCACCGGCAGCCACAATCCGCCGGACTACAACGGTTTCAAGATCGTCATCGCCGGCGACACCCTGGCCAACGAACAGATCCAGACCCTGCGCAAGCGCATCGAGACCAACGACCTGTCCAGCGGCGTGGGCAAGGTCGAGCAGGTCGATGTACTGGAACGCTACTTCGAGCAGATTCGCAGTGACATCGCCATGGCCAAACCGATGAAGGTGGTCGTCGACTGCGGTAACGGCGTCGCCGGCGTCATCGCCCCACGCATGATCGAAGCACTGGGTTGCACCGTGATCCCGCTGTACTGCGACGTCGACGGCAACTTCCCGAATCACCATCCGGATCCGGGCAAACCGGAAAATCTGGTCGACCTGATCGCCAAGGTTAAATCCGAGAAGGCCGATCTCGGTCTGGCTTTCGACGGCGATGGCGACCGCGTCGGCGTGGTGACCAACGCCGGCACCATGATCTATCCGGACCGCCTGCTGATGCTGTTCGCCAAGGATGTGGTATCGCGCAATCCAGGCGCCGACATCATCTTCGACGTCAAATGCACCCGTCGCCTCACTCCGCTGATCAGCGGTTACGGCGGCCGGCCGGTGATGTGGAAGACCGGCCATTCGCTGATCAAGAAGAAGATGAAGGAGTCCGGTGCGCTGCTCGCTGGCGAAATGAGCGGGCACATCTTCTTCAAGGAACGCTGGTTCGGCTTCGACGACGGCATCTACAGCGCCGCGCGCCTGCTGGAAATCCTCAGCCAGGACAAGCGTGACGCCGAGCAGGTGTTCGCCGCATTCCCCTGCGATATCTCGACACCGGAGATCAACATCACGGTGACAGAGGAAAGCAAATTCACCATCATGGACGCCCTGCAACGTGACGCTCAGTGGGGCGAAGCCAACCTGATCACCCTCGACGGTGTACGGGTCGACTATCCCAAGGGCTGGGGCCTGATCCGCGCCTCGAACACCACACCGGTTCTGGTGCTGCGCTTCGAGGCCGACAGCGAGGAAGAACTCAGCCGCATACAGGACGTTTTCCGCGCACAGCTGCTCAACGTTGCACCCGATCTCAAACTGCCGTTCTGATTTGCGGAGCCCTGCATGACCCTCAGCCGTGAAGCTGCCACCCAATTCGCCAAGGTACTTTCCGAGGCGCTGCCCTACATTCGCCGGTTCGTCGGCAAGACGCTGGTCATCAAGTACGGCGGCAACGCGATGGAAAGCGAGGAGCTGAAAACCGGCTTCGCGCGCGACATCGTGCTGATGAAGGCGGTCGGCATCAATCCGGTGGTGGTGCACGGCGGCGGTCCGCAGATCGGCGACCTGCTCAAGCGGCTGAACATCGAAAGCCACTTCATCGACGGCATGCGGGTCACCGATAGCCAGACCATGGATGTGGTGGAGATGGTTCTCGGCGGGCAGGTAAACAAAAGCATCGTCAGCCTGATCAACCAGCATGGCGGCAGCGCCATTGGCCTGACCGGCAAGGACGCCGGCCTGATCCGCGCCAAGAAGCTCAAGGCGACCCGCCAGACACCGGAGATGACCAAGCCGGAAATCATCGACATTGGCCATGTCGGCGAAGTCACCGGCGTCAATGCCGAGCTGCTGGAAATGCTGGTGCAGGGCAACTTCATCCCGGTAATCGCGCCGATTGGCGTGGGCGAGAACGGTGAGTCCTACAATATCAACGCCGACCTGGTCGCCGGTAAGGTGGCCGAGGCGCTGAAGGCCGAGAAGCTCATGCTGCTGACCAACATTGCCGGCCTGATGGACAAGCAGGGCAGCGTGCTGACCGGCCTGTCCACGGCCCAGGTCGACGCACTGATCGCCGACGGCACCATCTACGGCGGCATGCTGCCGAAGATCCGCTGCGCGCTGGAAGCGGTGCAAGGTGGTGTCAACAGCGCCCACATCATCGACGGTCGCGTGCCCAACGCGGTTTTGCTGGAGATCTTCACCGATGTCGGCGTCGGCACACTGATCACTAACAGCCAGGGTTGAAGCAGACGCAAAAGAAAAGGGAGCCTAGGCTCCCTTTTTTCATGTCGTGCCGCCGGCCGATCAGAGATCGATACGGAACGACTCGAGCATCGCCGGGATGCCCGGGAACATGCCGATACCCAGCATCACGGCGCAGAGCACGATGAAGACGATCGTCGGGATGACCCAACGATGCAGGTGGCTCAGGGACTGACCACGCTCCTTGTCACCGATCAGCCCGAGATTGTCGAGCAGCACCGTCAGCGACCAGCCGAACACCGGATTAACCAGCGCCGAGGAAAAGATCACGATGGCCGCCGACTGCGAGGTCTTGCCTTCACGGGTCATCTGCATACCGGCTTCCAGCAGCGGCAGGAACACGCCGACCATCAGCGCCACGCTCAGTACCGGCGGCCAGATCGCCAGATCCATCGGGTAACCCCAAAGCGCCGCAACCACACAGAGCAGGCCGGTGAGCAATGCACCGGCGGGAATCGGGCGCTTGGCGATGGCGGCCGGCACCATGAAGGTGCCCCAGGATGAGGCCAGGTTACCGCCACCCAGCGACGTCCCGACGATCTGTCGTGCCGCCGCAACGCACATGGTGTCATCGATGTTCATCAGCACCTTCTTCGCCTTCGGCGGATAGTTCAGCTGCTGAAACACGCGGTGTCCGAGGAAGTCCGGCGACCACATGGCTACCGCCAGCACGGCAAATGGCGCGACAGCAATGAAGTGATGCAGCTCGGGCAGACCGATCTGCCAGCCGGTAGTCTCGCCCCACCAGTACATCGGATTCAGGTTGGGCACACCCGGCTCGGTGGTGAACTCGAACGGAGCGCCCAATGCAAATGCGATCACGGCCGCCAGCGCCGAACCCAGCGGAATCGCCAGCCAGCGCATGCGGATATGTTCTAGATAGGCGTACATCACGATGGTGGCGAACACCACGATAAACGCGATGTAGCCCATGTCGAAGCTGTCGGCCCAACCGAACAGCTTCTTGATCTGCGAGGTAATGCCGATGAAACCCAGATACAGCAGCAATCCGCCACAAACACCATCACTAGTCAGACGCGCCAACAGACTGCCGCCCTTGAAGACACCGAGGGTGAAACCGAGCACACCCACCATGATCCCCAGCGCCATAGGATGCCCGCCCGATGCGACGATCAGCGGAATCAACGGAATCAACGGCCCATGGGTCCCGGCCAGGTTGGCCGTGGGATTGAGGAAACCGGAGAACACCACGACAAACAGCAGGGCTGCGATCAGCATCTCGTAGCGCGCGTTCTCGATCACGAACTCGTTGGAAAGCCCCATCGGGCCGGCGAAAGCCGCAACAACAGCCGCCACCATGACGATCTTGCCGATGGTCGCCGCCATGGCCGGCACCCAATCTTCGTACTCGAAACGGTAGTCACGAAACGGCAGGTTTATTCCCCAGCGCTTCGGCGCCATGATCTCCAGTTCGTGCTCGAGGTATTCAGAGCGAGTCGCGAAATTTCCCTTCGGCTTGTGAAGCTCCCGATAACTGCGTAGGTCCCTACCATTCATGCTAGTCAGCCATACCGAAAAATTTGCGCCACGGTACAGACTGACCCCAAGCAACTCATCACGACCTTGAAACTATTGAGCTAGAGCGGTCTTTTGTGATAGCAAGCAAGCTACTCATCGAGCTATTGGCATAGCAAATAGCCACGCCAAGTATTTTGAAACAAGGGAACCGGTATCAGCGTTTTACTGCTTTTGCCCTAGGAGTTCGGCAATCCGCTGGCGATCACTGGCAAAGCTGACTTCCGCATCAGCGCGCGCCTTTTCGAAACGCTTGAGGTCGCGCTGCAGACTCTGCTCTTCCTTTTCAAGGTTCTCGATCTGCGCCAACAGGTTGCCCGGAACCTTGCGACCGGCGCGCTCATGGTTCGCCGCCTGCTTGCGCAAGCTCGCATGCTGGTTGCGTATCGACTGCAGGTTGCCGCGCGCCAAGCCCATCACGCTATCGAGCTCGGAAAGCTTGCGCGTTTCGGCCCGCTCCACATCCTCGACACTGGCATACAGACGCAGCAGCTGCGCATCCGATGCAGCGCGGGCCTTCTGTGCCTGCAACCGGGCAAATTCCTCCGCGGTCGGTGCCGGCGGCACCTCGCGGACCACTCGCCCTTGCTCGTTGAGCACCTGATATCCACGCGAAATGTGTTGCGGCGGCACGCCATGGCGATCGAGTACGACCACGCCACGGTCGTCCACATAGCGATACAGCTCGGCAGCCGAAGCCAATACCGGACATATGACTCCTAGCAGGAGCAACGTACGAGCGGCTACCGATTTACGCATGGCGCATTACCTACCCTGGGTCAGATTCCGTACTGCTCGCGATAAGCCTGTACCGCGGGCAGGTGCTGTTTCAGCTGAGCGTCGTCGGCGAGATATTCCAGCACTTGCTCCAGGGACACAATACTGATTACCGGCATTCGATAATCACGTTCAACTTCTTGAATCGCCGACAGCTCGCCCTGCCCTCTTTCCTGTCGATTCAAGGCGATGAGTACGCCGGCGGCCTCGGCTTTCTGCGCCTGGATGATCTGCATCACTTCGCGGATCGCGGTGCCGGCGGTGATCACGTCATCGACGATCAGCACACGCCCCGCCAGCGGTGCACCGACCAGCGTGCCACCCTCACCATGATCCTTGGCTTCCTTGCGGTTGAAGCACCAAGGCAGGTCGCGCTGATGCTGCTCGGCCAGCGCGATGGCGGTGGCTGCGCCAAGCGGGATGCCCTTGTAGGCCGGGCCGAAGATGACGTCGAAATCCAGACCGCTCTCGATCACCGCCGAGGCGTAGAACCGCCCGAGCTGTGCCAACGCGCTGCCGCTGTTGAACAACCCGGCATTGAAAAAATAGGGGCTGATGCGTCCCGACTTGAGAGTGAACTCACCGAAACGCAGAACACCGCGTTCGATGGCGAAGCGAATGAACTCGCGCTGGTACGCCTGCATGAAGAAATTTCCCGGAAAACCACTGTTTTAGCTAATTGCGAAGAGCTTGGGTTATCATACACGCACGTGTTTTTAGGGGCCATTTATGCGGATCATCAGCGTCAACGTGAATGGCATTCAAGCGGCGGCACAGCGGGGATTGCTCAGCTGGCTGCAAGCGCAGAATGCCGATGTCATCTGCCTGCAAGATACCCGCGCCTCTGCCTTGGAACTCGACGATCCGGCCTATCAGCTGGACGGTTACTTTCTCTATGCCTGCGATGCCGAGATTCCGGAGCAGGGAGGCGTGGCGCTCTATTCCAGGCTGCAGCCGAAGGCCGTCATCACCGGACTGGGCTTCGAGACGGCGGATCGCTACGGGCGTTACCTGCAGGCGGATTTCGACAAGGTCAGCATCGCCAGCCTGTTGGTGCCGTCCGGCCACGGCGGCGATGCCAACCTGAACCACAAACTCAAGTTCATGGACGACTTCGCCCACTACCTGGACAAGCAGCGCCGCAAGCGCCGCGAGTACATCTATTGTGGCTCACTGTATGTCGCCCACCAGAAGCTGGACGTGAAGAACTGGCGCGATTGTCAGCAGGACCCAGGGTTTCTAGCGCCCGAGCGCGCCTGGCTGGACGAGATTTTCGGCAATATGGGCTATATCGACGCCCTGCGCGAAGTCAATCGCGAAGGCGATCTGTTCAGCTGGTGGCCGGACACCGAGCAGGCCGAAATGCTCAACCTCGGCTGGCGTTTCGACTACCAGATCCTGACATCCGGTCTACGCCGCTTCGTGCGCACTGCTCGCCTGCCACGGCAGCCACGCTTCTCCCAGCACGCGCCGCTGATCGTTGACTACGACTGGACGCTGAGCCTCTGAGGCTCAGCGGTTTGCCCTACTTGACCAGCCGCCAGCAGAACGGATAGCGGTAGGGCTTGCCCTCGTTGGCACGGATGCCGGCGATCACCACCAGCACCAGCGCCACTACGCTCACCAGCACCATCAGCGGAAAGCCGATGAGGATCCAGGCCAGCAAGCCGCAGATCATCATCACGATGCTGAAGGTCAGCTGGAAATTCAGCGCTTCCTTGCCCTGCTGATCGACGAAGGGATCCATGTCCTTCTTCAGCTGCCAGACGATCAGCGGACCAATCACGTTGCCGATCATCGGCGCCAGAAACCAGAAAAACGACGAGTAGTGGCAGAACATCGCCCACTGACGCGCTTCGCGGTTGGGCAGCGGCACGAGATCCTGATCGGTCATTTCGCGTTACCTCTCGCTCAGTCAGCCAGCGCGGCGCGCTGCAACTCGAACAACTGTCGCACGCCGTCCTGAGCCAGGGCCAGCATGGCGTTGAGCTCAGCAGGCTGGAACGGCGCGCCTTCGGCAGTTCCCTGTACCTCGATGAAACCACCGGCGTCGGTCATCACCACATTCAGATCGGTTTCGGCCGCCGAGTCCTCCAGGTAATCCAGATCCAGCACCGGTTCGCCCTGATAGATACCGACCGATACCGCTGCAATCATCTGCTTGACCGGATCGCCCGCCTTCAGACCGCCACGTTTCTTTAGCACCTTGAGCGCATCGATCACCGCCACCATGGCACCGGTGATCGACGCCGTGCGCGTACCGCCGTCGGCCTGGATCACATCGCAGTCGATGAACAGCGTGTTCTCACCGAGCTTGCTCATGTCGAGCGCCGCACGCAACGAACGACCGATCAGGCGCTGGATTTCCAGGGTGCGCCCACCCTGCTTGCCGCGCGAGGCTTCACGCTGGTTACGCTCACCCGTAGCGCGCGGCAGCATGCCGTACTCGGCGGTCAGCCAACCCTGCCCCTGCCCTTTCAGGAAACGCGGGACGCCGGACTCGATGCTGACCGTGCAGATCACCTTGGTGTCGCCGAACTCCACCAGCACCGAGCCCTCGGCATGCTTGGTGTAGTTGCGGGTGATGCGGATCGAGCGCAGCTGATCGGCGGCACGGCCACTGGGTCGCTTCATGTATAGGTCCTGCTAGATGGGAAATTGACCGGCATTATAGAGCCCATTGGCGCGGAAAAGGGTCGCGGCCGTCCGGCCATCGCTGCCGCGACACCCTGTTTTCCTTTACAATCCTTCGCCTTTCGCAGCCCGCAATCGAGAGGTATCCCCGATGGTCCACAGCATGACGGCCTTTGCCCGCAGCGAGCAGGCCGGCACCCATGGCACCCTCAGTTGGGAAATCCGCTCGGTCAATCATCGCTATCTCGAGCCGCACCTGCGCCTGCCGGACGCCTTCCGCGACCTCGAAGGCGCGGTTCGCGATGCCCTGCGCAAAGGCATCTCGCGCGGCAAGGTGGAATGCACTTTGCGCTTCGCCGAGGAAAACAACCGCACCGCCCTGCAGGTCGACCGCGAGCGCGCCAGCCAGTTGATCGCCGCCGCCGAAAGCGTTGCCGCACTGATCAGCCAACCCGCACCGATTGACCCGCTGCAGGTACTTGGCTGGCCGGGCGTACTGGTCGGCGACGCGGTCGACCCACAGACACTCAACCAGAGTGCCCTGCAGCTCTTCCACAGTGCGCTCGAGCAGCTCAAGGAAGGCCGCCGGCGTGAGGGCGACGAACTGGCCAAGCTGCTCAACGAGCGTCTGGACAGCATCCTCGAAGAAGTTGCCACGCTGCGCGAACAGGTGCCGCAGATGCTCGCAGCCCAGCGCCAGAAGGTGCTCGACCGCTTCAGCGAAATGCAGGCAGAGCTCGACCCACAGCGCCTCGAACAGGAGATGGTCCTGCTGGCACAGAAGAGTGACGTTGCCGAAGAACTGGACCGCCTGAACACCCATGTGACCGAAGTGCGACGGGTACTCAAGACCGGCGGCGCGGCCGGACGCCGGCTCGACTTCCTCATGCAGGAACTCAATCGCGAAGCCAACACCCTCGGCTCGAAAGCGTTCGACCCGCGCAGCACTCAGGCCGCGGTCAATCTCAAGGTATTGATCGAGCAGATGCGCGAGCAGGTGCAAAACCTCGAATAACCATCAGCCACCACAACGGCTGGTCTATTTTTGTCCCACAGCATTAACAGCGCTTTTCAGGAACCCGTCATGTCCGCCACCACCGGTACGCTTTATATCGTTTCCGCGCCTTCCGGGGCCGGCAAGACCAGCCTGGTCAAGGCGCTGGTCGATGCACAACCGCAGGTGCGGGTGTCGGTTTCCCATACCACCCGGGCCATGCGGCCGGGCGAGGTCGACGGCGTCAACTATCACTTCGTCAGCCGCGAGGATTTTCTCGCGCGACTGGAGCGCAACGAGTTTCTCGAGCATGCCGAAGTGTTCGGCAACCTGTACGGCACCTCCCAGCGCTGGTTGGAAGACACCCTGGCCGAAGGCTTCGACCTGATCCTGGAGATCGACTGGCAGGGCGCGCAGCAGGTGCGCCGCCTGATGCCCCAGGCCAAATCGATCTTCATCCTGCCGCCGACACAGGAAGCACTGCGCCAACGCCTCAACAACCGCGGCCAGGACAGTGACGAGATCATCGACAAGCGCATGCGCGAAGCGGTCAGCGAAATGAGCCACTACGTCGAATACGACTACCTGGTGATCAACGACGACTTCGCCCACGCCCTGATCGACCTGCAGTCGATCTTCCGCGCCAACCAACTGATACAGAAGACCCAGCAACAGCGCCACGCCCGCCTGCTTGGCGAATTGCTCGCGCAGGTCGGTTGACGCACAGCCCGCAGAAACAGCGCTTCCATTAAGGCTGGTGATTTTTTAGACTACTCCGTCCGCTCGCCCATTCGGGCACGCTCTACCGCTATTGATGAGGAACACCATGGCCCGCGTTACCGTTGAAGATTGCCTGGACAACGTCGATAACCGCTTCGAGCTGGTCATGCTCGCTACCAAGCGCTCGCGCCAGCTGGCCACCGGTGGCAAGGAGCCCAAGGTCGCATGGGAAAATGACAAGCCGACCGTCGTCGCCCTGCGCGAGATCGCTTCCGGCCTGGTCGACTACGATGTCATTGCACAAGACGAGATCGTTGACGACGAGCCTCTCTTTACCCAGTACGAGGAAGAGCCGAACGAGGCCATCTGAATAAATGCCAGGTCGAAGTCGAACCGATAACATCGAAGCCCGCTGGCAAGGAGCACTGTCTTGCCAGCCATAGACGCGCTTGCGGATCGCCTATCGACCTACCTCGGCCCGGATCAGGTCAATCTGGTCCGTCGTGCATATTTCTACGCCGAGCAGGCCCACGACGGTCAACGCCGGCGCAGCGGTGAAGCCTACGTCACCCATCCTCTCGCGGTAGCCAACATCCTCGCCGACATGCACATGGACCATCAGAGCCTGATGGCCGCGATGCTGCATGACGTCATCGAGGACACCGGCATTCCCAAGGATGCACTGATCGCGCAGTTCGGCGAGACCGTCGCCGAACTGGTCGACGGGGTCAGCAAGCTGACCCAGATGAACTTCGAGACCAAGGCCGAGGCCCAGGCCGAGAACTTCCAGAAGATGGCCATGGCCATGGCCCGCGACATCCGCGTGATCCTGGTCAAGCTCGCCGACCGCCTGCACAACATGCGCACCCTGGAAGTGCTGGCCGGCGAGAAGCGCCGGCGCATCGCCAAGGAAACCCTGGAAATCTACGCCCCCATCGCCAACCGCCTGGGCATGCATTCGATGCGCGTGGAGTTCGAGGACCTCGGCTTCAAGGCCATGCACCCGATGCGTTCCGAGCGCATCCGCGCCGCGGTGCGACGCGCCCGTGGCAACCGCAACGAGATCGTCGAGAAGATCGAGCAGTCGCTGATCCACTGCCTCGAACGCGACGGCCTCGAAGGCGAGGTGATGGGCCGCGAGAAGCACCTCTACAGCATCTACAAGAAGATGCGCGGCAAGCGCAAGGCGTTCCACGAGATCATGGACGTCTATGCCTTCCGCATCGTGGTCGACAAGGTCGACACCTGCTATCGCGTGCTCGGCGCCGTGCACAGCCTGTACAAGCCGCTGCCGGGCCGCTTCAAGGACTACATCGCGATTCCCAAGGCCAACGGTTACCAGTCGCTGCACACCACGCTGTTCGGCATGCACGGCGTGCCCATCGAGATCCAGATCCGCACCCGCGAGATGGAGGAGATGGCCAACAACGGCATCGCCGCGCACTGGCTGTACAAGTCCAACGAGGACGAGGTCCCCAAGGGCACCCATGCCCGCGCCCGACAGTGGGTCAAGGGCGTGCTGGAGCTGCAGCAGCGCGCCGGCAACTCGCTGGAGTTCATCGAGAGCGTCAAGATCGACCTGTTCCCCGACGAGGTCTACGTCTTCACGCCCAAGGGCCGCATCATGGAGCTGCCCAAGGGCTCGACCGCCATCGACTTCGCCTACGCGGTGCACACCGACGTCGGCAACACCTGCATCGCCTGTCGCGTCAACCGCCGCCTGGCGCCACTGTCGCAGCCGCTGGAAAGCGGCTCGACGGTGGAGATCGTCACCGCCCCGGGCGCCCGGCCGAATCCGGCCTGGCTCAGCTTCGTGGTCACCGGCAAGGCGCGCACGCACATCCGCCACGCGCTCAAGCTGCAGCGCCGCTCGGAGTCGATCAACCTCGGCGAGCGCCTGCTGAGCAAGGCGCTGAGCGGCTTCGAGACCAGCCTCGAGAAGATCGACCCCGAGCGCATCCGCCAGGTCCTCACCGAATACCACATGGAATACGTCGAGGACCTGCTGGAGGACATCGGCCTGGGCAATCGCATGGCCTACGTCATCGCCCGCCGCCTGGTCTCGCGCGACGGCGAGCAGGCGCCGGCGCTCGAAGGCCCGCTGGCGATCCGCGGCACCGAGGGACTGGTGCTCAACTACGCCAAGTGCTGTACGCCGATCCCCGGCGACCCCATCGTCGGGCATCTATCGGCCGGCAAGGGCATGGTCGTGCACCTGGAAACCTGTCGGAACATCGCCGATGTGCGCCACAACCCGGACAAGTGCATCCAGCTGTCCTGGTCCAAGGACGTCACCGGCGAATTCAACGTCGAACTGCGCGTCGAGCTGGAGCACCAGCGCGGCCTGATCGCCCTGCTCGCCGGCAGCGTCAACGCCGCCGACGGCAACATCGAGAAGATCGGCATGGACGAGCGCGACGGTCGCATCAGCGTCGTCCAGCTGGTGGTCAGCGTGCATGACCGCGTGCACCTGGCCCGAGTCATCAAGAAGCTGCGCGCGATCAAGGGCGTCACCCGCATTACCCGCGTCAAGGCCTGACCTCCTCCGTCGACTTCGACCTGTCTGCAAAACGCCACGGCTGGCCGCTCTCGCCATCAGCCATTATGCTGGCTGCCCGTTGCCCAACCCTCAGAGGAGTCTCCATGAGCAAGACCGTGATCAACACCGACAAGGCGCCGGCCGCCATTGGCACCTACTCCCAGGCCATTAAGGCCGGCAACACCGTCTACCTGTCCGGGCAGATCCCGCTGGATCCCAAGAGCATGGAGCTGGTGGAAGGTTTCGAAGCGCAGGCGGTGCAGGTTTTCGAGAACCTCAAGGCGGTGGCAGAAGCGGCTGGCGGCTCGCTGAAGGACATCGTCAAGCTCAACATCTTCCTTACCGACCTCGGCAACTTCGCCACCGTCAACGAGGTGATGAGCCGCTACTGCCAGCAGCCGTACCCGGCGCGTGCCGCCATCGGTGTCTCCGCGCTGCCCAAGGGTGCGCAGGTTGAAATGGACGCCGTTCTGGTCATCGACTGATCGGATCGTCTGTCGGCGCGGCGCCAGTCGCCGCGTCATCGACCTCAACGCACCAGAATTTCGACTCGCCGATTGCGCGGCTCGGCCGTGGCATCCGGCGTCGCTATCAGAAGATTGCGCTCGCCGTGGGATTCCACCCGCAACTCCATCGCTTCCAGCCCCTTGGTGCGCAACAGCTCGGCGACCGCTTGGGCGCGACGCAAACCGACCTGCTCGTTGGCCGCACGATGACCCAGCGTATCGGTATGGCCGATGACTGTTACCACCGGATAGTCCCGACGCTGGGCTGCCAGCAGAACGCTGTCCAGCAGTTGTTCAGCCGTGCTGTCCAACGCGCCGGATGGCGCGATATGAACGCTAAATCGCTCGGGCAATGCCGGCTGGGCAGCCAGCGCCTTGTCGAAGTCCGCCTTGCGGCGCATGTCCGGTACGACATAGGCCTGACCGGTACCGGCAATTGCCATGCCCTGGCCAGACGCATCCAGCCGACGCTCCCCTTCCTCTCCAAGCATCACACCACCGCGCCCACCACTGTCGTCCGCCAGCATCACGTAGGAATGCTGCGCGCAGCCCGCCACTGCCGTCATCGCCAGCAGCACCATCGTTTGCATCAGCGTAATCGGCTTCACGGGCTCACCTTCATCAACACCTGGCCACCGCGCACGCCGATGCGACCGTCCGGCGTGTCGACAGCGATGGCCTGTGGGTCGAGGCGGGCCATGTCGCCCGCAATCAGGTTGAGCGTGCCGCGATTGAGCGTCGCCCGCAGGCGCAGCTCATCCAATGCCGGGGCGAAGCGATAGTCGTCGAGGGTCAGCTCGCTGTGCGGGCCGAACGCCAAAACACTGCCGTCGCCGAGAATCACCCCCAGCGCACCTTCGGCGCCGGTGCTCAAAGCCACACCCGGCACGATTGCCTGGCCGACCTTGGCGGCGTTGGTATAGCCGCGGCTGCTGATGTACGCAGCGCCTTCCACCCGCGCCACATGGCCTACCGGTTCGGGTAGGTTCTCGGCGTTGGTAGGCGCAATCCAGACTGCGGCGGCCATGCAGAAGGCACGCAGCACGTAGTTATTGAAGCAAGTCATCGAATTCTCGAATCGCCAGGAGTGCGGTTGGAGCGATACCGCTCCACTGGACTAAGGCAGTCCAAACCGGCAAAAAATCCCCTGCCGTTTCATTTTCCGGCGACTTGTTGATCGAACCGGGGCCACGCAGCTACCCTAGGGCGATGAGTTCGGCCAACAGGCGTTTATCAGAATCCGCCATACGAAATCTAAGAGGCAGTGTGGGCAGGCCCCACGGCGGCAACCTGCGTTAGCCAGGTGCCTCACCGGCACGCCTCATTCATGCCTGGTAGTGATGCGATCCGATTGCAGGTAGAACTCGCCGAAGGGGTCGATCAACCGTCCCCCGGTAGCGTGAAACGCCTTCAGTTCACGTAACGCTGCGTCGCCTGTTGCAGCAGCCCTTCCTGTTTCATCTGGTCGAGGGTGCGCTGCAGTTTCTCGACGACTGCATCCGGCGTTTCCTTGTTCAGCGCCAGATAGAGGTCGACACGGCTCAGGGTCAGCGCCACGGCCAGCGGGCCGACGCCGGCCTGCTTCGCCTCGTATTCGCCGGAGGGGTTGGTGGTCGCCCACAGATCGAACTGGCCGGCCTTCAGCTTGGCCGGGGTGTCTATCAGCGAACTCTGCACCTCGATGCCACGGTTGATCAGGTACTGACTGCCCACGCTGCCATCCTTCGAGCCGATTCGATACTGCTTGGCAGCATCCAGGCTGGAGACCTGAATCTGGCTCTCCGGAGCCTTGAGCAGCACGATCTGGATCTCGCTGAGCGGACCGACCCACTTGTACTTGGGCTCGCGCTCGGGGGTACGGCTGAGGGAGAACACAGCGAAGCCCGGGGTCTTCTCGGCCAACTGCTGCAGGCGGCTCCACGGGGAACGCAGCGTCATCGCATAGGGCACGCCCGCGCGCTTGAACAGAGCGGCCACCACCTCGGCATCAATGCCGCTGATCGCACCCTCCTTGGCGAAATTCTTGCCATCGTCGGCCATGCTGAACGGCGGGAAATTCTGCGTGAGCAGGTTGATGGTTTCCCCGTCGGCGCTGGCCGAGGCGATTGGCAGGAGGGTAATCAGCGCGCCCAGAAAAGCGCAGCGAAGATACTTCTTGGTGGTCGGCATGTGGAAGTCTCGGGTCGATCGGACGTTGTTTTTCCGCACCGGCACCGGCATCGGTTCCGGGCGGCTGTCGGCAGGTTCTTATTGCGCCCGGTTCGGGACAAGCGACCGCGCGGCGATGAACCCTAACAGGGCCTTGCGGGACAATCTCTGCGCCGGATCACTTACGTGAGATGCCGTGCTCCGCCAGTCCCGCCGAGCGTCGCGGCACGTCATCCGACGCACACTTTCGTTCCCCGCGCAGCCGGTCATTCGTCGAAAACCTGCTCTCCGTTCGTCGCGTAGCCGCCCCCATGGTGGCACTTGCCGTATTCTCGCCGGCTATCGGAGTCTGCCGAGCCGAGACACAGTCGGGCATATAAATCGCATCCAACACATCCGAACTGTGGCGCGTCATGCAAATGGCGCCGCGGGGTTTCCCGCGAACAACTGTGGTCCGCCTCCTGGCGGTGGTTTGTCGAAACGTCGGGATTCCCGATTGGATGTGAAATGAAAACACCCCGTCTGCTACAAGGTCGCCGCGGCCCTGTACTTCTTATTTTCCTGCTCCTGCTGATCGCCGCCAGCGTCGCCTATTGGCAGTTGCGCCCCAGCGCCCCGTCGACGCCAGCCACTGGCGCGGCGGCGAGCATGCTCGAAGCCTTGCAGGACTCCACCGAGCCCTGGCAGGCCAATCGCCGCGATCTCTCGGTGCTGATGAACGATCTGCGTGGCGCCAGCATTGCCAGCGCCGCATTGGGTAAGGATGCGGTCTACGTCAGCCTGCACGAGGGCCTGCGCTACTGGGTGCCGGACCAGTCCGGACGCGTCGCGAGACTGCTGCTCGAGCAGTACGCGCAGAGCAGCGGCGAGCTGTTCCCTTTGGCGATGTTCCAGACCGACGCGGAAAAGCCGTTTTACAAGATCCTTCTGCCCTACTCACCGATCGCCCTGCTGCTGATCGGCGCGGCGGTGTTCTTCGCCATGAAGACCCGTAGCTTTGAAGTCCAGCGCAAGGGCAGCGGCGTGACCTTCGCTGATGTCATCGGCGCCGCCGAGGCCAAGCAGGCGCTCAGCGACGTCACCGCCTACCTGCGCGATCCGGCCGCCTATGCCCGCCTCGGCGCCCGCCCGCCAAAGGGCGTGCTGCTGACCGGCGAGCCCGGCACCGGCAAGACCCAGCTGGCCAAGGCGCTGGCGAGTGAGTCGAATGCGAGCTTCATCCAGGTCACCGGCAGCGACTTCTCCTCGATGTATTTCGGCGTTGGCATCCAAAAGGTCAAGGCGCTGTTCCGCACCGCCCGCAAGCAGGCGCCGTGCATCATTTTTATCGACGAAATCGACGGCATCGGCAAGCGCGCCGAGCAGACACGTTCCAGCGATGCCGAGAGCAACCGCATCATCAACCAGTTCCTCGCCGAGATGGACGGCTTCGATGGCGCCGCCGGCGTGCTGGTGTTGGGCGCCACCAACTTCCCCAACTCGCTCGACCCGGCGCTGGTGCGCGAAGGCCGCTTCGACCGCTCGATCGCCGTCGGCCTGCCCGGCCTCGATGACCGCGAAGCGCTGTTCCGCCTCTACGCCGGAAAGATCAGCGCGGCGACCGATCTGGACTTCCCGCAGCTGGCGCGCAATACCGTCGGCCTGACGCCGGCCGCGATCGCCTATATCGTCAACCACGCAGCATTGCTGGCGGCCCGCGCGGGCGCCAGACAGGTCGATATGGCGCATTTCGTCGACGCGGTGGAAACCTGCCGCATCGGCGAGCAGCCCTCCGGCGTGACGCCGATGTCCGCCACCGATCGCAAGCGCATTGCCGTGCACGAGGCTGGCCACGCGCTGGTAGCGGCGGCACTGAAGGTCGGCCGGGTGGAAAAGGTCACCATCCTGCCGCGGGGTCAGGCGCTGGGGGTGACGCTGGTAACGCCGGTGGAAGACAAGCGCCTGCACATGTATTCCGAGCTGCGCAATCGCATCCAGATGCTGCTGGCCGGGCGCGGCGCCGAGCAGCTGTATTTCCACGAGGTGTCGTCCGGCGCCGGGCAGGATCTGCAGGAAGCCTCGAAGATCGCCCTTTCCATGGTCGGTGCCCTTGGCATGGGCCCGCGCGGCTCGCTGTTGAGCCTGCAGGCCGTGCGCGACGCGCATCTGGACAGCGATCCGCGAGAAGCGCTGGAAGCGGCCGATGAGCTGCTGCAGCAGCTCAATCAGGAGTGCCTGGCCCTGCTGCAGCGGTTGAAACCGGCGCTCGACCACATCACCGAGCGCCTGCTCGCGGTGGAAACCGTGCCTGGAGAAGAGGTGCTGGCGGCCATCGAACGGTTGCCCGTGCACCATCACGAAGCCAGTGTCAGCTCGATCATCGGCCATGCGCTGAACAGCATCGACCGCGTCGCGGCCAGCGCCATGGACAGCACCGACAGCTTCGAACTGTCGCCGGTGGTATCGAGCGAGCCGGAAGACGACGGCCCGACCCGGCTCTGAGCCGGAGGGCGTAACGATCCCGGCGGACGGCACATCCGCTGGGATCAGTGCACGGCCGGCGCCACCTGCTGCAGCGTGGCGATGCCATCCAGGCGCCGCGACAACACGCCGAAACGTCGCCGGTATTGCGCCGGCGTGAGGCCGACCTTGCGCCGAAACAGTCGACCGAAGAAGCCGGCGTCCTGATAGCCGACCTCCCAGGCGATCGCTTCAACCGACAGCTCTCCGCTTTCCAGCAGTTGCTTGGCCTCCTCCAGCCGCAGGGTATGGATGTAATCCAGCGGCGTCAGTCCCGTGGCCAGGGCGAAGCGGCGCTGGAAGGTCCGCTCCGGCAGGCCGCTGATCCGCACCATGGCGCTCACCGGCGCCTCCTCCTCGTAGTGCTGCGCCGCCCATTCCTGACAACGCGCGATCACTGGATCAGCCAGCTGCCCGGTGCGCATCATCGCGGCGTAGGCCAGCGGGCTGGTCGCATCCCAATCGAACAGGTTCATCCGCGCCACCTCCATCGCCTCCCGCGCACCGACGAAACGGGCAATGAGAAACAGCCCCAGCGCATGCCAGCTGCTGCCACTGCCGGACATCACCAGGCGCTGGCCGACGCCGGTGCTGACCAATGCCTTGTCCGGATGCCAGTGCACGTCCGGGTATTCGCGTCGCAGGCAATCGCAGTAGCCCCAGTGCGAAGTCCCTTCGCAGCCGGCCAAGAGCCCGGTGCGCGCCAGCAGCATCGCCCCGGAGCAGGCAGCGGCCAGCGTCGCGCCGGCCGCGTAGCGCTCGCACAGCCATTGCGCCTCGGGCGCGTAGCGATCGTCCAACGGCTCCCAGGGGCTGACCGCCAGGTTGCTGACAATCACCACATCGGTCGGCGGCGCATCGTCCAGACTGGCGTGAGGGTGGACCGGGATATCGTTGTAGACCCGCAGCGAGCGTCCGTCGCGGCTGACGATCAGCGGCAGGAAAGGCGACGCCACGTCGGCGCGGTGCAGCAGTTGCTGCCAGTCGCGACGGGCACCCAGCAGCAGATCGTAGAGGCCGAACAGCGTCGAGGCCGTACTGTCCGGCGTCGCCAGCAGGGCGACGGTCAGCGGCGGACGTTCGGCGATCTCTGAGCGGGCCATGGCGGAAATAGCCGGTTTGTTTCCAGGATGACTGGGGTCCAACGTAAGCCAAACCCCGAGTATGGGCACGTTGGCCGATGCCAACGAACCGGACTCATGGAGCATAGAACAATGAAAGACGCACACGGGTACCAACTGACCGGCTGCAATAGCGAGGCGCAGGCCCTGCTCGATCAGGCGCTCGCGCAGTTTCGCTGCCTGCACGCCGAATCGCTGGCAACCACCGAAGCCACACTGCAGGCCTCGCCGGAACTGGTCATGGGCCATGTCCTGCACGCCTGGCTCTACCTGCTCGGCACCGAGGCGGCCGCCCTGCCCGTAGCCCGCACCTCGTACGAGCGAGCCCTGGAGCTGCCGCACAATGACCGCGAGGGCCGTCACCTCAAGGCGCTGGGGCAACTGCTGGATGGCCGCTGGCATGCGGCCGGGCGCGTGCTGGAAGACCTCAGCATCGACTATCCCCACGACATGCTGGCGCTGCAGGCCGGACAGCAGATCGACTTTTTCACCGGCGATGCACGCATGCTGCGCGACCGCGTTGCCCGTGTGCTGCCGGACTGGTCGCTGCAGCTGCCTGGCTACCACGCGCTGCTTGGCCTGTACGCGTTCGGGCTGGAAGAATGCGGCGACTATCGGCTCGCCGAGCGCTATGGCCGTGAAGCAATCGCCCTGCAACCCGCCGACGCCTGGGCACAGCACGCGGTCGCCCACGTCCTGGAAATGCAGGGGCGGCGCGAGGAAGGGATCGCCTGGATGCGCGGCAACCCGGCCTGGCAGCAGGACAGCATGCTGGCGGTACACAACTGGTGGCACCTGGCGCTGCATCACATCGAGCTGGACGATTGCGGCGGGGCCCTAGACCTGTTCGACGGCCCGGTGAATGGCCATCAGAGCCCCCTGGCGCTGGAGCTGATCGACGCCAGCGCATTGCTCTGGCGGCTGCAACTGCGTGGCGTGGATGTCGGCGACCGCTGGACTGGCGTGGCCGAGCGCTGGGCCGCGATGGCGGCGGACGGCAACTATGCGTTCAACGACTTTCACGCCGCCATGGCCTTCGCCTGCGCCGGCCGCAGCGACCTGCTGGGCCTGCTGCGCGCAGCCCAGCAACGGGCCTGCGCGCGGGACGATGACAATGCGCGCTTCACCGCCCAGATCGGCGCCCCAGGCGTCGAGGCAGTAGTCGCCTTCGTCGAAGGCGACAACACGCGGTGTGTGGAGCGGCTGCGCTCGATCCGCAATCAGGCGGCAGTCATGCACAACGCGACCTGGTCGACCAGACACTGATCGCCGCGGCCGAGCGCGACGGTCAGCAGCGCCTTGCGCGCGCCCTGCAGCGCGAGCGACAGCTACTTGCCGAACAACGGCGCATGCAGTGAAAGGATGGCGCCCACGGGCGCCATCGCTGCTGGAAAGTTAAGGCAACACCACCAGCCGGTTCGGCAGTTCGTTGCGTTCGTGGGTCTTCGGCACATGCTGCGTCAACAGCGCTCCACTGGCCTCGATGCAGCCAAGAAAGCCTTCGAGCACCTGGCCCTGCTTTACCCGATCGGTGAAGCAGGCGACGACCGATTCCCAGGCGGCATTGTCGATGCGGCTGGAAATGCCGCGGTCGACCAGAATCTCCACATAGCGCTCTGCTTCGGAGACGAAGATCAACACTCCGGTGTCGCCTTCGGTGTGATGCAGATTGAGTTCGATGAACTGACGCCGCGCCAGATTGCAGGCACGCCAGTTGCGCACCGAACGGGGGATCAGACGGCTGGTCAGCGCCGGCATGCGGAACAGCACCGCGAGCACGATAAAGGTTGCCCACTGCACCAGCAGCAGCTGCCATGCGCCAAGCCAGCCACTGAAGAACAGCAGCGCTCCGGGTAGCAGCAGCGCGATCAGGCCGGCCCACAGCAGCGGGATGTAGTGGTAGTCGTCGGCCTGCGCGGCCAGCACCGTGACCAGCTCGGCATCGGTGCTGCGCTCGACGCGCTCGATCGCTTCGGCTACCTGTTGCAGTTCGCTTTCGCTCAGTAAGGTCATCGTTCATCCATCATTGATTTACCAGCCGCCGGAAGCGCCACCGCCGCCGAAACCGCCGCCGCCCCCACCGAAGCCACCGCCGCCGAAACCACCACCACCGCCCCGCCCCATACCGCCAAGCAAGGCGCCCAGCAGCAAGGCACGACGACCACCACCGCGGCCACCGCGCCCCCCGCCGATAACGAAGATTGCCACCAGCATAAGGAAGAAACCGAGAATCCCGAGGCCGCCGGGTTGCTCCTGCACCATCGGCATCACCGGGCGCAGCTCGGCCGGCAGCGGGTCGCCGCCGAGCACGGTGACGATCGCCTCCGCACCTTCGGTGATCCCGGCTGTGAAGTCGCCGCGCTGGAATGCCGGCGCGATGATCCGGTTGATGATGACCGAGGACTGCGCATCGGTGAGCCGGCCTTCCAGACCGTAGCCGACCTCGATGCGAATCTTGCGATCATCGCGAGCGACGATCAGCAGCGCACCGTTGTCCTCGCCCTTCTGGCCGATGCCCCAGGTACGGCCAAGCTCCAGACCGAATTCCTCGATGCTGCGCCCGCCCAGGTCCGGCACCGTGACAACGACAACCTGCTCACCGGTCGCCTGCTCATGGCCGGCCAGCATGCTGGTCAGCCGCGCCTCGGCCTGGGTGTCGAGCAGCTCGGCACGATCGACCACGCGCCCGGTCAGCTCCGGGACCCCGGCTTCCTGGGCGACCAGGCTGCCGCCCCAGAGCAGCAGGATCAGCAGTAGCGGAAACCTGGAGGTCATTGAAACTGCACTTGTGGCGCTTGCTCGGCATTCTCGGCGGTAGCCTCGAAGTTCTCGCGAATCGGCATGTCGCTGTACATCAGGGTGTGCCAGATGCGACCGGGGAAGGTTCGAATCTCGGTGTTGTAGCGCTCGACCGCGGCGATGAAGTCGCGACGTGCCACCGCGATGCGGTTCTCGGTGCCTTCGAGCTGCGATTGCAGGGCAAGGAAGTTCTGATTGGATTTCAGATCCGGATAGCGCTCGGATACCGCCATCAGCCGGCTCAGGGCGCCGGTCAGCTGGTTCTGCGCCTGCTGGAACTGCTGCAGCTTCTGCGGATCATCCAGGGTGCTGGCATCGACCTGAATCGACGTGGCCTTGGCCCGCGCTTCCACCACCGCGGTGAGGGTTTCCTGCTCCTGACGGGCGAACCCCTTGACCGTCTCGACCAGGTTGGGAATCAGGTCGGCACGGCGCTGGTACTGGTTCTCCACCTGCGACCAGGCGGCCTTCACCTGCTCGTCATAGGTTGGGATGTTATTGACCCCGCAGCCGGCCAGAAGCCAGGACAGGAGGACGACAACCGTCAGTTGCCAGGTGTAGCGAAAACGCTGCGTATGCATGATGCGCTTGTCCATTCTGTTAACCAGTACTCAGATAAGAATAGCCAAACGCCATAAGAGTTCAGGCGCGAACAAAAAGCTCACAGCTCAAGCACGGATAACGGGTCTAAATGAGATGCCAGGGGGCGCGCGCCAACAGCGCCTTGCAACGTGTCTGCAGATGTCCGTGCAGCAGCCGCACCGGCTTGCTCAACTGCGCGCGATGGGCGCAGAGCAGGCTGAGTGGCGCCGCCTCGCCAAGACAGTCCGGCAACAGCACCTGTAGACGGCCCGCTGCCACGTCGTCGGCAATGTCCAGCCAGGACTTGTAGGCCAGCCCGCTGCCGGCCAGCGCCCAGCGACGCACCACGTCGGCATCGTCACTGACCCGGTCACCGCTGACCTGCACGGTGACCGCCCGTCGTCCTTCCTGAAAGCACCAGCGGTCATGCACGCGCCCGGCGAGCATGAAGCGCAGGCAGTTGTGCGCCGCCAGCTCGTCCAGCCGTCGTGGCGCGCCGTGCCGTTGCAGGTAGGCAGGCGAAGCGCACAGCACCCGGCGGTTCTCGCCAGCGACCGGCAGCGCGACGAGGCTGGAATCCTCCGGCGCGCCATAGCGCAGGACGATGTCCACCGGCTGACGGAACAGATCGGTCAGCCCGTCGCCCAGCAGCAGGCGCACCTGCAACTGCGGATGACTCGCCTGGAATTCGTCGAGCCACGGCAGCAGCACGTTGCGCCCGAAGTCGGACGGCGCCGACAGCTGCAGCACACCACTGATCGCCTCGCGACCACCAGCGAGCGCCTGTGCCCCCTCGTCCAGGCTGGCCAGTGCCGCCCGGGCATGTAGCAGATAAGCCTCGCCCTCGGCGGTCAGACGCAGGCTGCGGGTGGAGCGCACGAACAGCCGCACACTCAGGCTCGCTTCCAGGCGCTTCAAGGCCGCACTGGCCACTGCGGGCGACACGTCGAGCCCGCGCGCGGCCGCGGAAAGGCTGCCGCTGTCGGCGGTACGGACGAACAGCTGCAGGTCGTCGATACGCAACATTTTCAAAATCCTGTTGAAAGAGCCTCGCTTATTACCCCGTTTTTCCGCCGAGTCAAATAGCTGAGCATGCGCTTCCCCGCCGAATCCATACGGAGCAACAGCATGAAAGCGGTCGCCTACTTCGAATCCCTCGCCATCGACGATCCCCGCGCCCTGCAGGACGTGGAACTGCCCGAGCCGGTGCCCGGCCCGCGTGACCTGCTAGTGGAGGTGCGCGCCATCTCGGTCAACCCGGTGGATACCAAGGTACGCCGCAACACCCAGCCCGAGGCCGGCCAACCGAAGGTGCTGGGCTGGGACGTGGCTGGCGTGGTGGTCGGTGTGGGCAGCGAGGTCAGCCTGTTCAAAGTCGGCGACGAGGTGTTCTACGCCGGCTCCATCGCCCGCGCGGGCGGCAACAGCGAACGCCATCTGGTGGACGAGCGCATCGTCGGACGCAAACCGCGGAGCCTGAGCTTCGCCGAGGCCGCCGCGCTGCCGCTGACCGCCATCACCGCCTGGGAGCTGCTGTTCGAGCGCCTGCAACTGGTCGAAGGCCAGGGCGCCGGGAAGCAATTGCTGATCGTTGGCGCTGCCGGCGGTGTCGGCTCGATCATGCTGCAGCTGGTCCGCCAGCTGACCAAGGTCAGCGTGATCGCCACCGCCTCGCGCCCGGAAACCCAGGCCTGGGCGCGTGAACTCGGCGCGCACCATGTCATCGACCATAGTCAGCCGTTGCACGCCGAGCTGCAGCGCGCCGGTTTCGCCAGCGTCAGCCATGTCGCCAGCCTGACCCAGACCGATCAGCACTTCGATCAGCTGGTCGAGGCGCTGACGCCGCAGGGCCGCCTCGCACTGATCGACGATCCAGCCCAGCCGCTGGACGTGATGAAGCTCAAGCGCAAGAGCCTGTCGCTGCACTGGGAACTGATGTTCACCCGCTCACTGTTCGAGACGCCGGATATGATCGAGCAACATCACCTGCTGCAGCGCGTCAGCCAGCTGGTTGATCTGGGCGTGCTGCGCACCACCCTCGGCGAGCACTTCGGCACCATCAACGCGGCCAATCTGCGCCGCGCCCATGCCCTGCTGGAAAGCGGCAAGGCCAAGGGCAAGATCGTGCTGGAAGGTTTCTGACAGCTTTTAGATAACCCCGGCCTGGCGCAGGCCGGCGATCTGCTCGTCATTCATGCCCAGCAGGCGCTGCAACAGCGCCTCGCTGTGCTCGCCGAGCAGTGGCGGCGGCATGCGGTAATCCACGGGTGAAGCAGACAGCCGCAGCGGGCTGGCCACCTGCGGCACGCTGCCGGCCAGCGGATGCGGCATCTCGACCCTGAGGCCGCGATGCTGCACCTGCGGGTCGGCGAATACCTGGGCCAGATCGTTGATCGGCCCGCAAGGCACGCCAGCCTGCTCCAGCGCACCGACCCATTCGGCCGTCGTACGGAACACCGTGACCTGGCGAATCAGCGGAATCAGGTCGGCGCGATGGGCGACCCGCGCGCGGTTCGTGGCGAAGCGCGGATCGTCCGCCCACTCCGATCTTCCGGCCACCTCGCAGAACTTGCGGAACTGACCATCGTTGCCGACCGTGAGAATGATGTCGCCGTCGGCGGTGGGGAAATCCTGGTAGGGCACGATGTTCGGATGAGCGTTGCCCATACGCTTCGGCGCCACGCCGGTGGTGAGGTAGTTGAGTGCCTGGTTGCCGAGGCAGGCGACCTGCACGTCGAGCAGCGCCGTATCGATATGCTGGCCTTCGCCGCTGCGTTCGCGATGTGCCAACGCGGCAAGCACGCCGACGGTGGCGTACAGCCCGGTGAGGATATCGGTCAGCGCCACACCGACCTTGACCGGCCCGGCGCCCTCCTCCGCATCGCTGCGGCCGGTCAGGCTCATCAGCCCACCGAGGCCCTGAATCATGAAGTCGTAGCCGGCGCGAGTGGCATAAGGCCCGTCCTGGCCGAAGCCGGTGATCGAGCAATAGACCAGCCGCGGATTGATCGCCTTCAGACTGGCGTAGTCCAGACCATAGGCGGCCAGCCCGCCGACCTTGAAGTTCTCCAGCAGCACGTCGCACTGCGCCACCAGCTCGCGGATGATGCGCTGGCCCTCGGGCCGGGTGAAGTCGACGGTCAGCGACTGCTTGTTGCGGTTGGCGGTCAGGTAATAGGCCGCCTCCGAGGTGTTCTCGCCGTGCTGGTCCTTGAGATAGGGCGGGCCCCAGTGGCGGGTATCGTCGCCCGTGCCAGGGCGCTCGACCTTGATCACCTCGGCGCCGAGATCACCGAGGATCTGCCCGCACCAAGGCCCGGCGAGCACGCGGGACAGATCGAGAACGCGGATATGGGACAGGGCGCCGGGCATGGAAAACCTCACAGGCTATTGGAAGGTGAAAGCACCCTAGCCCGGTGGGAGAGGGCCGGGGTGAGGGAACCATGAGCAGTGCCAAGCACCCTCACTCCCAGCCCCTCTCCCAGAGGGAGAGGGGAGCAGTTTCAGAAGAACGCCTGAATGCCGGTCTGCGCGCGGCCGAGGATCAGCGCGTGCACATCGCGGGTGCCCTCGTAGGTGTTCACCACCTCCAGGTTGACCAGGTGCCGGGCCACGCCGAATTCGTCGCTGATGCCGTTGCCGCCGAGCATGTCGCGAGCCATGCGGGCGATATCCAGCGCCTTGCCGCAGCTGTTGCGCTTCATGATCGAGGTGATTTCCACCGCGGCGCTGCCCTCGTCCTTCATCCGGCCGAGGCGCAGGCAGCCTTGCAGGGCCAGGGTGATCTCGGTCTGCATGTCGGCCAGCTTCTTCTGGATCAGCTGGTTGGCAGCCAGCGGCCGGCCGAACTGCTGGCGGTCGAGCACGTACTGGCGCGCGGTGTGCCAGCAGAACTCGGCGGCGCCCAGCGCGCCCCAGCTGATGCCGTAGCGGGCACTGTTCAAGCAGGTGAACGGCCCCTTCAGCCCGCGCACATCGGGGAAGGCGTTCTCTTCCGGGCAGAACACGTTGTCCATGACGATCTCGCCGGTAATCGAGGCGCGCAGGCCAACCTTGCCGTGGATCGTCGGGGCGGACAGCCCTTCCCAGCCCTTTTCCAGCACGAAGCCGCGAATCTCACCGGCGTCATCCTTGGCCCAGACCACGAAAACATCGGCGATCGGGCTGTTGGTGATCCACATCTTGCTGCCGGACAGGCGATAGCCGCCGTCGACCTTCTTCGCCCGGGTGACCATGCTGCCCGGGTCTGAGCCATGGTTCGGCTCGGTCAGGCCGAAGCAGCCGATGTATTCGCCGCTGGCCAGCTTGGGCAGGTACTTCTGTCTGGTCGCCTCGTTGCCGAACTCGAAGATCGGCACCATAACCAGCGAGGACTGCACACTCATCATCGAGCGGTAGCCCGAATCGATGCGCTCGACCTCGCGGGCGATCAGGCCGTAGCACACGTAGTTCAGCCCGCTGCCACCGTAGGCTTCGGGAATGGTCGCGCCGAGCAGGCCGGTCTCGCCCATCTCGCGGAAGATCGCCGGATCGGTCTGTTCATGGCGGAAAGCTTCCAGCACCCGCGGCGCCAGCTTGTCCGCGGCGAACTGCGCGGCGCTGTCGCGCACCATGCGCTCTTCTTCGGTCAGCTGCTGATCGAGCAGCAGCGGGTCGATCCAGTTGAAGCTTGCCTTGCCGGCCATGGGGACTCCTCTTGTTTTGTTCTGCAGCGCGGCTGCGCGTGGATGGATTGATCCTAGGCGCGGCGCCAACGGGTCGCAAACGAGGATTTCGCACCGAACTGTGCGCTTTGCTCACTCCGAGATATCCTTCCCGACCAATAACCGGCTTATCCAGTGAGGTGTTCGCATAATGCGCCGCAAGATCCCTAGCACTGCTGCGCTGATCGCCTTCGAGGCCGCCGCCCGCCACGAGAGCTTCACCCGCGCGGCCGACGAACTGGCGCTGACCCAGAGCGCGATCTGCCGACAGATCGGCGGGCTGGAGGAATTTCTCGGCCTGGCGCTGTTCCGCCGTTCGCGACGCGGCGTGAAGCTGACCGCCGCTGGCCAGTCCTACGCGCGTCGCATCGCCGCGCAGCTGGACGCGGTGGAACGCGACACACTGTCGGTGATGGGCCAGCAGGGCGCGATGAGCCTTGAGCTGGCCGTGGTTCCGACCTTCGGCACCCAATGGCTGGTGCCGCGCCTCAGGCATTTCCAGGCGCTGCATCCGGAGATCACGGTGAACCTGACCAACCGCACCCGGCCGTTTCTCTTTGCCGATACCGAGTTCGATGCCGCCATCTACTTCGGCGACGCCGACTGGTCCGGTACCGAGGCGCACTACCTGATGCCGGAGGACCTGCAGCCAGTCTGCAGTCCGGCCCTGCTGCGCGACGGTCAGCCGTTCACGACCCAGGCCCTGGCCGAACTGCCGCTGCTGCAGCAGACCACCCGACCCTATGCCTGGCGCCAGTGGTTCGATTCGTTGGGGTTGAAAGTCGCCCGCGACATGACCGGACCGCGGCTGGAGCTGTTCTCCATGCTGGCGCAGGCGGCCGAGCATGGCATGGGGGTGGCGCTGATCCCGCCGTTCCTGATCCAGCGGGAACTGGCCGAGGGGCGGCTGGTGCTGGCGCATCCGCACGCCTATCGCAGCGAGACGCGGGCGTACTACCTGATGATTCCGGAGCGCAAGGTGGAGTCGGCAGGATTGGTGGCATTTCGGGATTGGTTGAAGGAGGAAGCGAGGGATTGGCGGGAGTGGGCGTTGGGTTAGTGCTTGCTCGGGTTAGGGTTGAAACCCAGGCATCTTGGTGCGGGAGACCGGTGCGTCAATCTTTCAGTCTCGAAAGACCCGTAGGGTGGAAAACCGCGCAGCGTTTTCCACCACAGCTAGCGTGCAGAGTTGGGTCTGACGAGCCAGGTGCCAGGACACCAGAAAAGAGCGCGCCGAATCGCGAGCTCAGGGCGAAGCTACTTCTTCTTTCTCGGCTTCAGATACTTCATCAATCCCTGAAACCACATCACCAGCGCCGGATTCCCCTGGATCTGGATGTCCTTGTTCTGAATCCCCTGCATGAACGCCAGCTGCTTGTTCTTCGCGGTCATGGTGGCGAAGCCGTAGGCGGCATCCTTGAAGCCAAGCGAGAACGCTGGCTCGCTCGCCGGGCCGCGCCTGCTGGTGACGCGCTGGTTCTTCACCACGAAATGCCGGGCGACCTTGCCGTCCAGGGTGTGTAGCTGGAAGCTCAGGTCCTTGTCGCCCAGCTGCTGCTGGAACTCGGGATTGGTGCGGCTGGCCTTGGCCATCAGGCGGCCAAGCATCCAAAGCAGAAAGCAGAATTTCATGTTGAGGTACCGACCGGTATGGGAAAAGGCCGCATTGTAGTGGCTTGGTCGGCGGGAGGAAGGACGGGTACGAATGGGTCCGGGGCGGACCAGGCAGTCAGGTTGACCCGGAGCCCGTTGGCTCCGGGTTGGCGCAGCGTCAGTTGACGGCGTCTTTGAGCATCTTGCCCGGTTTGAAGGCGACGGTATTGCTGGCCTTGATGGTTACCGGTTGCCCGGTTTGCGGGTTTTTCCCGGTGCGGGCACCACGGTGGCGCTGAACGAAGGTGCCGAAACCAACCAGGGTCACGCTGTCCTTGCGGTTCAGCGCGTTGGTGATTTCATCCAGCACGGCGTTGAGTACGCGATTGGCCTGGTCCTTGGACAGATCGGCCTTCTCGGCAATGGCTGCGGCGAGTTCCGGTTTACGCATTGGGAGCCTCTGAGACGTTTTTGTTGTTGTGTCCGTACTGTTCACAAGAACAGCGCTAAAGGCGCTGCAACAGCTCTAGGCTGGGGCAGACCCATGGAGAATGGCACGGCGCTAGCACCTGCGCCAGTCCCCGCGGACGCCCTGCAATCTCAACCGGGGGTCTTTAGCGACAGAATTTGCGGTAGTTCCGCCAATACCGGCGGCAGCTGCTTGTTCAAGGCCAGTCGCTCCTGCACCGCAGCGCCGGTCAGGGCGTAGCCGAGCAGCTCCCCGGAAGCCCCGAGATAGACCGCCCTGACATCACTTCCCTGGGCCTCGACGGTCCACCCACCAGCACTGCCGGTAGCGGGCAGCGAGACGACTACCGGGCATGCTGGAGTCTTCACCGTGACCGGCATGGGGCCGTAACTGACAAAGGTAGGATTGCCAAACAGCGTTTTAGCCAGGGCCCGCGCACCGGCCATCAGCGGCATCACGTAGAGCAGGTTCAACCCCTCCACTTCCGCGCAATCGCCGAGGGCGTAGACGTGGGCCGCCGAGGTCTGCAGCAGGCGATCGACGACGATGCCGCGCTTGACCTCGAGCCCCGCCTCGGCTGCCAGCTCGGTACGCGGGCACAGGCCTACCGCACTGACCACCAGATCGCAGGCCAGCCGACTGCCATCGGAGAGCTGCGCCTGCAGGCCATCATCACTGCGTTCGAGGCGCTGCAGCGTGGCGCCCAGGTGGAAGCGCGCGCCGATGCCCTCAAGGCCTCGCCTTACCGCCTGGGCCGCCTCCAGCGGCAGCAGGCCGGGCATGACCTGCTCGCTGGGCGCGACCAGATCGACTTCGTGGCCACCCAGCAGCAGGTCATTGGCGAACTCGCAGCCGATCAGCCCGGCACCGAGAATCAGCACGCGGCGCTTACCGGCGACGGCAGCGCGGAAGCGGCCGTAATCGTGCAGGTCGTTGATCGGGAAGATGGCGTCGGCGGCATCGCCTGCGACCGGCACCTGAATCGTCTGCGCGCCCCAGGCCAGTACCAGATCGCGATATGCAACCGGTTCGTTGCCGATCCACACGCGCCGATTCGCCGGATCGAGGCGGGTGACGCGAGTGTGCGTGCGAATCTCGGCGTTGAGCTGCTCGGCCATGGCGCCGGCGGTCGCCATGCCCAGGCTCTCGGCATTCTTGTTGGCGGCAAAACCGGTGGACAGCAGCGGTTTGGAATATGAGCGCCCGTCATCGGCAGTGATCAGCAACAGCGGCGTCTGCATGTCCAGCTTGCGGAATTCACGGGCCAGGTTGTAGCCGGCCAGGCCGGTACCGATGATGACTACAGGTGCGCTCACGTCATGTCCTCGTATGGTGGTTGGCGATACGGTTTTCAGCCGATGGCGATCATTTCGAAGTCCAGCTTGCCGACGCCACAGTCCGGGCAGACCCAGTCTTCCGGCACGTCTTCCCAGGCGGTGCCAGGGGCGATGCCCTCTTCCGGTACGCCCAGCGCTTCGTCATAGATGTAGCCGCACACCACACATTGCCATTTCTTCATGGGTAACCTCGATGCTCTGTCGACTGCGACGCACGCTATACCAGAACGGCGCACCGCACCAATCCCACAAATGAAAACGGGCGGCCTGAGCCGCCCGTCGCGCTACCGCCAGGCTTAGCCTGCGGTACCCACCAGCGGATCGCTGATGCCCATCACGTAGAAGCCGATCAGGCCGATGCTGCCGGCCAGGATCAGGTAGTAGAGGGTCGGCAGCATGGTCTTGCGCAGGGTGACCCCTTCACGACCGAGCAGGCCTACCGTGGCCGAAGCCGCCACCACGTTGTGGATGGCGATCATGTTGCCCGCCGCCGCACCCACCGACTGCAGCGCCACCATCAGCGCCCCGGACAGCCCCAGCAGCCCCGCGGTGTTGAACTGGAACTGCGACAGCATCAGGTTGGACACGGTGTTGGAGCCAGCGATGAACGCCCCCAGCCCACCGACCGCCGGGGCGAAGAACGGATAGATGTTGCCGACGCTGTTGGCCACCAGCTGCGCCATGGCCACCGGCATCGAGACCAGATCGGAGCCGTTCACGCCCGAGTTGATCAGGATCCGCACCATCGGGATAGTGAAGATCAGCACGAAGCCCGCGCCAAGCAGGGTCTTGCTCGACTCGGAAATCGCCGCGCCCAGTTCACCGGCCTTCATCCGATGCAGGAAGAAGGTGATCAGCACCACGATGCAGAGAATGCCACCCGGCAGGTACAGCGGCTCCAGCGTACCGGACACGCCGGTCTCACCGAGGATGTCCTTCCAGCCGAAGCTGAACGACATCAGCAGCGCCTTGAAATCCGGGAACACCCGCGACGCCACCAGCAGTGCTGCGAGGATCAGATACGGCGCCCAGGCCATCGGCACGGAGATCGGCGTCTTGCCGGCTACGTCCTCGATCTTCATCTCGATCTTGCCCATCCACTCGGACGGCCACTCGCTCGCCGGGGCGAAATCCCAGCTGTCCTTGGGCAGCAGGAAACCGGCCTTGGCCGCCGGCACAACGATGGCCAGACCGACCAGCGCACCGATCATCGACGGGAATTCCGGACCGAGGAACACACCCGCCGCGGCATACGGAATGACGAAGGCCAGACCGGTGAACACGGCGAACGGCGCAACCGCCAGACCTTCGGTCCAGGATTTGTTGCGGCCGAAGTAGCGCGTCATGATGCTGACCATGATCAGCGGCATGAGAATCCCGCACAGCGCATGGATGATCGCGACGCGCGAGAAGATCAGGTGGAAGAACACCTCCCAGTTGCTGCCCACCGCTGCCAGCTGCTCGCTGATGCCGGTCTTGTCCAGCCCCGCACCGACGCCGACCAGAATCGGCGTGCCCACCGCGCCGAAGGATACCGGCGTGGACTGCACCATCATCCCCATGACCACTGCCGCCAGAGCCGGGAAGCCCAGCGCGACCATCAGCGGCGCCGCCACCGCAGCCGGCGTACCGAAGCCCGACGCCCCCTCGATGAAGCAACCGAACAGCCAGGCGACGATCAGCACCTGAACGCGACGGTCAGGACTGACATTGGAGAAGCCACGCCGAATCGAACTGATCCCCCCGGAATGTTTCAGCGTGTTGAGCAGCAGAATCGCACCGAAGATGATCCAGAGGATCGCCGCGGTGAGGATCAGGCCCTGCAAGGTCGAGGCGATGACCCGGTTGAGGGTCATGTCCCAGGCCAGCAGGCCGATCACTGCAGTGAGGACGAAAACCAGCGGCATGGCGTACTTGGCCGGCCAGCGAAAGCCGATCAGCAGCACACCCGCCAGCACCAGCGGCACGAAGGCCAGGATGGACAGTAGTGTTTGACTCATTTGTTGGGTCCCTGCTTTTTTGTTGTGAACCGCTTCTATTGTGTCCGGGCATGCCCGGTGCCTCGCATGAAACGCCCCCTCACGGCGCGCCTCGCAGCGACCAGGCCGAAACCTCGTCGCTCATGCTCGAAAGCCCCGGGCGCCGTGGAGCGCCTGGGGCTTCTGTCCTTTACCGCATGCGCCGGGCTTCCGGCAGCACGCGGCCGATCCTGCCTGTCAGCCCTGGGCCGCCTTGAAACGCCGGCGCCAGGCGTGCAGCAGAGGCTCGGTATAACCGGCCGGCTGCTCGCGCCCCTTGAACACCAGATCACAGGCCGCCTGGAAGGCCGCCGACTGAGTGTAGTCGGCAGACATGGCGCGATAGAGCGGATCACCGGCATTCTGCTGGTCGACCACCTTGGCCATGCGCTCCAGGGTTTCCTGCACCTGCTCGCGGGTCACCACGCCATGGTGCAGCCAGTTGGCCACGTGCTGGCTGGAGATACGCAGGGTGGCGCGATCTTCCATCAGGCCGACGTTGTGGATGTCCGGCACCTTGGAACAGCCGACGCCCTGCTCGACCCAGCGCACCACGTAGCCGAGGATGCCCTGGCAGTTGTTGTCCAGCTCCTGCTGCTTCTCCTCGGCGCTCCACTTGTCCTCGGCGACCACCGGGATGGTCAGCAGATCGTTGAGCAGCTGCTCGCGCTCGGCGGCCAGATCGACCTTTTCCAGCTCGCTCTGCACGGCCTGCACGTTCACTTGGTGGTAGTGCAGCGCATGCAGGGTGGCGCCGGTCGGCGAAGGTACCCAGGCGGTGTTGGCACCGGATTTCGGATGGCCGATCTTCTGCTCGAGCATGGCCGCCATCAGGTCCGGCATGGCCCACATGCCCTTGCCGATCTGCGCCTTGCCGCGCAGACCGCAGGCCAGGCCGACCAGCACGTTGTTGCGCTCGTAGGACTGGATCCACGGGGTGGACTTCATGTTGCCCTTGCGCAGCACCGGGCCGGCTTCCATGCAGGTGTGCATCTCGTCGCCGGTACGGTCGAGGAAGCCGGTGTTGATGAAGGCCACACGGTGCTTGGCGGCGGCGATACAGGCCTTGAGGTTGGCGCTGGTGCGGCGCTCCTCGTCCATGATGCCCATCTTCAGGGTGTAGCGCGGCACACCGATCAGGTCTTCGACACGACCGAACAGCTCGTCGGCGAAGGCAACTTCCTTCGGTCCGTGCATCTTCGGCTTGACGATGTAGACGCTGCCGGTGCGCGAGTTGCCCTTGCGCGCCAGATCATGCTTGGCGATCAGGCTGGTGAACACGCCATCCATGATGCCTTCGGGGATTTCACGGCCGTCTTCCAGCAGGATCGCCGGGTTGGTCATCAGGTGACCGACGTTGCGGATGAACAGCAGCGAGCGGCCGTGCAGTTTCAGCTCGCCGCCGTTCGGCGCGCTGTATTCGCGGTCCGGATTCAGGCGGCGGACGAAGCTCGAGCTGCCCTTGGCGACCTCCTCGCTGAGGGTGCCCTGCACGATGCCCAGCCAGTTGCGGTAGGCCAGCACCTTGTCGTCGGCATCCACCGCGGCGACCGAGTCTTCGCAGTCGAGAATGGTGGAAACCGCGGATTCGACCAGCAGGTCCTTCACGCCGGCGGCATCGGTCTGGCCGATCGGGCTGTTCGGATCGATCTGGATTTCGACGTGCAGGCCGTTGTTCTTCAGCAGTACGGCCTTCGGCTCGACCGCTTCGCCCTGGAAGCCGACGAACTTCTCAGGCTGGGCCAGCCCGGTGACGTTGCCATTCTCCAGGGTTACCTTCAGCTGGCCGTCCTGCACGCGGTAGGCGGTGGCGTCGGCGTGGCTGCCTTCGGCCAGCGGTGCGGCCTGATCGAGGAAATTGCGCGCGTAGGCGATGACCTTGGCGCCACGGACTTCGTTGTAGCCCGGGCCCTTCTGCGCGCCGCCCTCTTCGGAGATGGCGTCGGTGCCGTAGAGCGCGTCGTACAGCGAGCCCCAGCGCGCGTTGGCGGCGTTCAGCGCATAGCGCGCGTTCATGATCGGCACCACCAGCTGCGGGCCGGCCTGGGTAGCGATCTCGCTGTCGACGTTGGCGGTCTCGATCTTCACCTCGCCCGGCACCGGCAGCAGGTAGCCGATGGATTCGAGGAAGGCGCGGTAGGCCGCCATGTCCTTGATCGGGCCTGAGTTGGCCTTGTGCCAGCTGTCCAGCTCGGCCTGCATGCGGTCGCGCTCGGCAAGCAGCTCGCGGTTCTTCGGCGCCAGGTCATGGACCAGAGTGTCCAGGCCCTGCCAGAAGGCGGCAGCTTCGATACCGGTGCCCGGCAGGACTTCGTCTTCGATGAAACGCTGCAGATTGGCCGCGACTTGCAGGCGGCCCAGGGTTACACGCTCGGTCATCAGTCGTTCTCCTTGTCTGTTCAGTTGGCCAGGGCAGCGACGCCGGCCTTGGCGATCTGGGCATCCTGCGCGGCGGTCACGCCGGAGACGCCAACCGAGCCGATGACCTGGCCGTCAACCACTACCGGCACGCCGCCTTCCAGCGAGCAGACCACCGGCGCGGAGAGGAAGGCGCTGCGGCCGCCGTTGACCATGTCTTCGTAACCCTTGGTTTCGCGACGGCCGAGGGCTGAGCTGCGGGCCTTCTCGGTGGCGATGTAGGAGGCGATCGGCGCACAGCCGTCCAGACGCTCCAGCGCCAGCGGATGGCCGCCGTCGTCGGCGACGACGATGGTCACGGCCCAGCCGTTGGCCTGCGCTTCGGCACGGGCGGCGGCAAGGATGGTGGCGACTTCGGTCTGGCTCAGTACGGCTTTGCTTTTCATCTCGATTCTCCTGTCTTCGTATTTCGGTTGTTCGCTGGCCGCCCTGACTGGGCGACCGAACCATGAGGCGTTGCTACTGCATCGATTCCTCGACCACTTCGATCCAGTGCTTGACCGGCGTGCGGCCGGCGCCGTCGAGGTGGGTCTGGCAGCCGATGTTGGCGGTGACGATCACTTCCGGCTTGCCGCTCTCCAGCGCGTTGAGCTTGTTGTCGCGCAGCTGGTGGGAAATCTCCGGCTGGGTGATCGAATAACTGCCGGCCGAGCCACAGCACAGGTGCGCATCCGGCACCGCGGTGAGCTGGTAGCCCAAGCGGGTAAGCACGTCTTCGACCGCGCCGCCGAGCTTCTGTGCGTGCTGCAGGGTGCATGGGCAGTGGAAGGCCATGCGCTTGTCGGCGCGCACGTCGAGCTTTTCCAGCTCGGCGCTGCGCAGCACTTCGACCAGATCCTTGGCCAGCTCGCTGACCCGCGCGGCCTTGGCGGCGTAGGCCGGGTCATCCTTGAGCAGATGACCGTATTCCTTGACGAAGGCGCCGCAGCCGCTGGCGGTCTGCACGATGGCTTCGGCACCGGCTTCGATGGCCGGCCACCAGGCGTCGATGTTGCGCCGCGCCCGGTCCAGACCGGCATCCTGGGCATTGAGGTGGTAATCCACCGCGCCGCAGCAGCCGGCTTCGCGCGCCGGGCTGACGCTGATGCCGAGGCGGTCGAGCACGCGCGCTGCGGCGGCATTGGTGCTCGGCGACAGGCTAGGCTGCACGCAGCCTTCGAGCATCAGCACGCGACGGCCGTGCATCACCTGCGGGCGCGGCTTGGCCGGGCGGATCTCGCGCGGCAGATGATCCTTGAGCGAGGCCGGCATCAGCGGCTTCAGCGCATTGCCGGCACCCAGCAATGCCTTGAACAGGCCCGGGCGCGGGATCACCGTGCGCAGGCCACCGCGCACGATGCGCTCGCCCAGCGGGCGCTGCACCTGTTGCTCGATGAAGTCGCGGCCGATATCCAGCAGGTTGTGGTACTTCACCCCCGACGGGCAGGTGGTCTCGCAGTTGCGGCAGGTCAGGCAGCGGTCCAGGTGCAGTTGGGTGCTCTCGGTCACCTCGCCACCCTCGAACATCTGCTTCATCAGGTAGATGCGCCCGCGCGGGCCGTCCAGCTCGTCGCCCAGCAGTTGGTACGTCGGGCACGTGGCATTGCAGAAGCCGCAATGCACGCAGGAGCGCAGGATGCTTTCGGCTTCTTCGGCGCGCGGCAACCGCTTGGCCGCTTCGCTCAGATTGGTTTGCATATCAGACCTCGGAATACATGCGGCCGGGGTTGAAGATCCCCTGCGGATCGAGCGCGGCCTTGAGCTGGCGGTGATAGCGCAGCAGCGGTGCCGACAGCGGCTGGAACGGGTTCGTGGTCGCACCGGCGGTGAAACAGGTGGCATGGCCGCCAATTTCGGCGGCGATGGCGCGGATGCTTGCGGCGTCGGCATCGGACTTCAGCCAGCGCTGGGCGCCGGCCCAGTCGACCAGCTGCTCGCCCGGCAGGGCCACGGCCGGCGTGTTGTTCGGCAGCGACAGGCGCCACAGCGGGCGCGGGTCAGCAAAGAACGCCAGGCGCTGCTCGCGCAGATCGTTCCAGTAGCCGGGGTCGAGATCCTCGCCACCGATGCGCTCGCGGGCCGCACCAACAGAGCCTTCGCCGCCTTCCAAACGCAGGTGCAGCGCCTGGCCATCATGGCTGGCTGCACTGATCGGGATCGGCTGCTGCCCCCACTCGGCGAGCTTCAGCAGTGCGCGGTCGAGGTCGATTTCCAGACGCAGGCTGGTGCACAGGCGTGGCTTGGGCAGCACCTTGAGCGAGACTTCGGTGAGCACGCCGAGGCAGCCGAAGCTGCCGGCCATCAGGCGCGACAGGTCGTAGCCGGCGACGTTCTTCATCACCTCGCCGCCGAAGCGCAGGTGCTTGCCCTGGCCGGTGATGATGCGCGAGCCGAGCACGAAGTCGCGCACCGAACCGCTCCACGGGCGCCGCGGGCCGGACAGCCCGGCGGCGATCATGCCGCCGACGGTGGCGCCTTCGCCGAAGTGCGGCGGCTCGCAGGGCAGCATCTGCCCGGCCTCGTCCAGGGTGGCCTCGAGTTCGGCCAGCGGTGTGCCGGCACGCACGCTCACCACCAGTTCGGTAGGGTCATAGCTGACGATGCCGCGGTGCTCGCGGGTATCGAGCAGCACGCCGTCGACCTGCCGCCCGAGGAAAGCCTTGCTGCCGCTGCCCTGAATGCACAGCGGCGTGTTGGCGGCAAGCGCCTGGTTGACCTGATCCAGCAACTGCGCGCTGGCGTCGTTGGCGATTACGGACATCAGAAACGCTCCAGTTCAGGGAAAGGCAGCTGGCCGTTATGGATGTGCATGCGGCCGAATTCGGCGCAGCGATGCAGGGTCGGGATGTTCTTGCCCGGGTTGAGCAGGCCGCTCGGGTCAAAGGCCGCCTTGACCGCGTGGAACAGCGTCAGCTCGTCGGCGTTGAACTGCGAGCACATCTGATTGATCTTCTCGCGGCCGACGCCGTGTTCGCCGGTGATGCTGCCGCCGACCTTCACGCAGAGTTCGAGAATCTTGCCGCCCAGGTCTTCGGCGCGCTCCAGCTCACCGGGCTGGTTGGCATCGAAGAGGATCAGCGGGTGCATGTTGCCGTCGCCGGCATGGAACACGTTGGCCACGCGCAGGCCGAACTGCTCGGAGAGATCGGAGATACCCTTGAGCACACCCGGCAGCTCGCGCCGCGGAATGGTGCCGTCCATGCAGTAGTAGTCCGGCGAGATGCGCCCGACCGCCGGGAAGGCGTTCTTGCGTCCGGCCCAGAAACGCACGCGCTCGGCTTCGTCCTTGGCCAGGCGCACTTCGGTGGCACCGGCCAGCTTGAGCACTTCGCTGACGCGGGCGCAGTCGTCGTGAACGTCGGCTTCGACGCCGTCGAGTTCGCAGAGCAGGATGGCCTCGGCATCCACCGGATAACCGGCGTGGATGAAGTCTTCGGCAGCGCGGATGGACAGGTTGTCCATCATTTCCAGGCCGCCGGGGATGATGCCGGCAGCGATGATGTCGCCCACCGCACGACCGGCCTTCTCCACCGAGTCGAAGGCGGCAAGCAGCACCTTGGCCACCTGCGGCTTGGGCAGCAGCTTGACCGTCACCTCGGTGACGATGCCGAGCATGCCTTCGGAGCCGGTGAACAGCGCCAGCAGGTCGAAGCCTGGCGAATCCAAGGCGTCGGAGCCGAGGGTCATGCGCTCGCCCTCGACGGTGAGGATGTCCACCTTGAGCAGGTTGTGCACGGTCAGGCCGTACTTCAGGCAATGCACACCGCCGGCATTCTCGGCGACGTTGCCGCCGATGGAGCAGGCGATCTGCGACGATGGGTCCGGCGCGTAGTACAGCTCATAGGGTGCGGCAGCCTGGGAGATCGCCAGGTTGCGCACGCCGGGCTGGACCCGGGCGAAGCGCCCAGCCGGGTCGACTTCGAGAATCTTGTTGAAACGCGCCATGACCAGCAGGATGCCCTGCTCCAGTGGCAGCGCGCCGCCAGAAAGGCCGGTACCGGCGCCACGGGCAACCACCGGCACGCCGCGCTGATGGCAGAGCTTAAGCAGCGTCTCGACCTGCTCAATGCGCTCGGGCAGCACCACCAGCAGCGGCGTGGTGCGGTAGGCGGACAGCCCATCGCACTCGTAGGGCTTGAGGTCTTCGCTGCGGTGGAGGATGTCCAGGTCGGGCAACTGCGCCTGCAGATCGGCCAGCAGGGCGGCCTTGTCGACCTTGGGCAACGCACCATCGACGCGTTCGTCGTAGAGAATGTTCATGGCAGGTTCCGGTTCTCGTGGGTTGCAGCCAGCGCGAACGACTGCGGTGGAATGACGCATCTTTAACGTCGATGACCGCTATCGTCTACGGCCGTGACAACTGGTCCTACCAGTTTTTTGTAGTTGCGCCAGGAACGGCACTACCTGATAGCCGCCCAGCCCTTGCTGCTACTGAATCGCAGGCATTTTGGCTACACTACCGCCCAACTGGTCCTACCAGTGGAGAACCGGACATGCAGAACGAAAACCACAATGACCGTCGTCAAGTCGCCGATGTCGTCGCCGAGCGCATCGAACGGCTGATCGTCGACGGCGTATTGAAGGTCGGCCAGGCGCTGCCCTCGGAACGCCGTCTGTGCGAGAAGCTGGGCATTTCCCGCTCGGCGTTGCGCGAGGGCCTGCGGGTGCTGCGCGGGCGCGGCATCATCGAAACGTCCCAGGGCCGTGGCTCTTTCGTCGCCGAACTGTCCGGCAACCACGACGCCAGCCCGCTGATGCACCTGTTCAACTCGCAACCACGCACGCTCTACGACCTGCTGGAAGTACGCGCGCTGCTGGAAAGCGAGTCGGCGCGGCTGGCCGCCCTGCGCGGCACCGACGCGGATTTCGTGCTGCTCGGCCGCCGCTACGAGGAAATGCTCGCCGCCCACGCCAGCGAGGACGGCGCCGACCCCCGCGAGCACGCCCGCCTCGACCACGCGTTTCATCTGGCGATCTGCGAGGCCTCGCACAACCCGGTGCTGGTGCACACGCTGCAGTCGCTGACCGACCTGATGCTCAGCACGGTTTTCGCCTCGGTGAACAACCTCTACCACCGACCGGCACAGAAGCGCCAGATCGACCGCCAGCACTCGCGTCTCTATCACGCGGTGATCGAGCGTCTGCCGGAACAGGCCCAGCGTGCGGCACGCGACCATATCCACGGCATTCGCGACAACCTCAAGGAGATCGAGCAGGAGGAGCAGCGCCTGGTGCGCGCCACCATGCGTCTTGAAGGCTGGACCTGAGGCGTATGTAGCGTTTACCGAGCGCGGCTACAGCCTGGCCGGACAGCCCGCACCCGTGCCGCGCCCAAGTCGCATGCTAGACTCGCCGCTCTTTTCCGCTAGCTCTGACGCACCGTGTCCGAAATTCATGACTGGCTAAGTGCCGACCGCCTCCCCTCCCCCCTCGATCCCGCCCTGCACGACTGGCTCTACGTCGACAAGGGCTCGCTCACCCGCCGCCTGACCGAGCTGGCCGATGGCGCCTTCAGCGTGACGCCGCTACACGAAGCCTGGCAGCCCCTGCGCGCCGACGAGTGCGCCGCGCTTGGCGTTCCGGCCGACAGCGAGGGCTGGGTGCGTGAGGTCTATCTGTGCGGTCAAGGCCAGCCCTGGGTGTTCGCCCGCAGCGTCGCCGCGCGAGCGCAGCTGGAGGACTCCGGCCTCGACCTGCAGCGCCTGGGCAATCGTTCCCTGGGTGAGCTGTTGTTCAGCGATCCGCCCTTTGCCCGCGGCACGCTCGAGGCCTGTCATTACCCCGCGCGCTGGCTACCGGATGCGTGCCGTGTCGACGGCCTCTGGGCGCGGCGCTCGTGCTTCCGCCAGAATCGGCTCGGCGTGCTGGTCGCCGAGGTGTTCCTCCCCGAGCTGTGGCAGGCCGCCGCCGTCACGCCCTGAGCGCGCCGCTCTGCATGCCCCCTTCCGCCAAGGAGAGCCGTTGATGTATCTGAAACTGCTGCAATCGTGCAATCGCCTGCACCCGCGCGCCTGGGACTTCATCCAGCTGATGCGCCTGGACCGGCCCATCGGCACCTATCTGCTGTTATGGCCGACGCTGTGGGCGCTGTGGATCGCTGCCGAAGGCGTGCCCAACGCGAAGAACCTGTTCATCTTCGTCACCGGCGTGATCCTCATGCGCGCCGCCGGCTGCGTGGTCAACGACTTCGCCGACCGCAACTTCGATGGCCACGTGCAACGCACCCAGGCGCGCCCCATGGCCACCGGCAAGATCAGCTCGCGCGAGGCCTGGACGCTGTTCGCCGTGCTGGTGGGCCTGAGCTTCGGCCTGGTGCTGCTGACCAACGCGACCACCGTCTACCTGTCCTTCGGCGCCCTGGCGCTGGCCGCCTGCTACCCGTTCATGAAACGCTACACCTTCTATCCGCAGGTGGTGCTCGGCGCGGCCTTCTCCTGGGGCATGCCGATGGCCTTCACCGCGGAGACCGGCAGCCTGCCGCCCGAGGCCTGGCTGTTGTTCATTGCCAATCTGCTGTGGACGGTGGCCTACGACACCTACTACGCCATGGCCGACCGCGAGGACGACCTGAAGATTGGCATCAAGTCCACCGCCATCCTCTTCGGCGAAGCGGACCGCGTCATCATCGTCACCCTGCAGGGCCTGGCGCTGTTCTGCCTGCTCCTTGCCGGCGTGCGCTTCGAGCTAGGCCAGTGGTTCCACCTCGGGCTGGTGGTCGCCGCCGGCTGCTTCGCCTGGGAGTTCTGGAAAACCCAATCGCGCAAACCGCAGATCTGCTTCAAGGCGTTCCTGCACAACCACTGGGCAGGACTGGCGATCCTGGCGGGCATCGTGCTGGACTACGCTACCAAGGCTTAAGCCCAGGCGCGCCGGGCTAGAGCGCCGGAGCACGGCAGCCTGTTGCCGTCTGCCTGTCACATGGCTGCAATAATTCCGTTATCTAATGCCGGACGACAAGAACAGACCCGAGGCTTGACCATGAACGGCAAGAGCATACTGATCGTCGATGACGAGGCGCCGATCCGGGAGATGATCGTCGTCGCCCTGGAAATGGCCGGCTATGACTGTCTCGAAGCAGAGAACACCCAGCAGGCACACGCGCTGATCATCGACCGCAAGCCGGACCTGATCCTGCTCGACTGGATGCTGCCCGGCACTTCCGGCATCGAGCTGGCGCGCCGCCTCAAGCGCGACGAGCTGACCGCCGACACGCCGATCATCATGCTCACCGCCAAGGGCGAAGAGGACAACAAGATCCAGGGCCTGGAAGTTGGCGCCGACGACTACATCACCAAGCCCTTCTCGCCGCGCGAGCTGGTCGCCCGCCTGAAGGCCGTGCTGCGCCGCGCGACGCCAGTGGACAGCGAATCGCCGATCGAGATCGGCGGCCTGCTGCTCGATCCGGTCAGCCACCGCGTCACTATCGACGGCAAGCCGGCCGAGATGGGTCCAACCGAATACCGCCTGCTGCAGTTCTTCATGACCCACCAGGAACGCGCCTACACCCGCAGCCAGCTGCTCGATCAGGTCTGGGGCGGCAATGTCTATGTAGAAGAGCGCACCGTCGATGTGCATATCCGCCGGCTGCGCAAGGCGCTCGGCGAAGCCTACGAGAACCTGGTGCAGACGGTACGCGGCACCGGTTATCGTTTCTCCAGCAAAAGCTGAGCACGCCGGGTGAGCATGCGTCCCGGCGTCTTCCACCCCATCATCGCCACCTTTCTGGAGTGCATCGGTTGAATCAGGACTGGCAAGGAGCCCTCGTGCGTCGCCTGCTGCTTCTGCTAGGCGGCTGCCTGCTGCTGGGACTGCTGACCGGCGAATATGCCTGGGCGCTGGTCCTTGGCCTGACCGGCTACCTGATCTGGACCCTGCGCCAGCTGCTGCGCCTTCAGCGCTGGCTGCGGCGTGCCGACCCGGACGAAGCGCCGCCGGATTCGGCCGGCATCTGGGGCGATATCTTCGACAGCCTCTACCAGCTGCAGCGCCGCGACCTGCGCCTGCGCGGCGAACTGCAAGGCATCATCGATCGCGCCCAGGGCTCTACCGCCGCACTCAAGGATGCGGTGATCATGCTCGACAGCGATGGCAATCTGGAATGGTGGAACCCAGCCGCCAACCGCCTGCTGGGGCTGAAGAAGCCGCAGGACGCTGGTCACCCGATCGGCAACCTGGTGCGTCATCCGGCCTTCAAGGAGTACTTCGACGGCGGCAACTATGACCAGCCGCTGGAGCTGGCCTCTCCCGTCGATGACCGCATTCGCCTGCAGTTCAACATCACTCGCTACGGCAACCGCGAGCACCTGCTGCTGGTCCGCGACGTCACCCGCCTGCACCAGCTGGAGCAGATGCGCAAAGACTTCGTCGCCAACGTATCCCACGAGCTTCGCACGCCGCTCACCGTCATCGCCGGCTATCTGGAGACGCTGCTGGAAAACGCCGACGCGGTGAACCCGCGCTGGCTCCGGGCGCTGCAGCAGATGAATCAGCAGGCCGGGCGCATGCAGCACCTGCTCAACGACCTGCTCCTACTGGCTCGCCTGGAAACCAGCAGTCGCCCGACCGACAACCAGCCGGTGGCGGTGGGCTTGCTGTTGCAGTCGATCATCAGCGATGCCCGAGCCCTTTCCGGCAGCCGCGGCCACCTGATCAGTCTCGATGCAGACCCGGCGCTACAGCTCAAGGGCAGCGAGACGGAGCTGCGCAGCGCCTTCTCCAACCTGGTGTTCAACGCGGTTAAGTACACACCTGATGGCGGCAATGTGCACGTGCGCTGGTGGGGCGACGAGGTTGGCGCCCACCTGAGTGTCGAGGACAGCGGCATCGGTATCGAACAGAAACATCTGCCACGCCTGACCGAGCGCTTCTACCGGGTTGACTCCAGTCGCGCCAGCAGCACCGGCGGCACGGGATTGGGCCTGGCCATCGTCAAACACGTTCTGCTTCGCCACCAGGGCCGCCTGGATATCAGCAGCACCCCCGGACAGGGCAGTCGTTTCGCCTGTCATTTCCAGAACGGACAGTTGGCGGGCCGCTGATTGGCACCATCACGATCAGCTGCGAAATTCCCGGCTGATCGCTTGAAAAGCCGGCTTACCGCCGCCATTCTGTCGCGATTATTGGCTACCCGACCCCTTCATGGACCCTTCCCCCAGTTACGCTGCCTCTTCCTACTTTGCCGATTTCGGCCTGATTCTCTTTGCCCTGTTCCTCGTGCTGCTCAACGGCTTCTTCGTCGCCGCCGAGTTCGCTATGGTCAAATTGCGCGCCACCAAGGTGGAAGCGATTGCCAGTCGGCATGGCTGGCGTGGGCATATCCTGCGTACCGTGCACCTTCAGCTCGATGCTTATCTGTCCGCCTGCCAGCTCGGCATCACCCTGGCTTCGCTGGGTCTCGGCTGGGTCGGTGAGCCGGCGTTCGCGCACCTGCTCGAACCGCTGCTGGCCGGTATCGGCATCCAGTCACCGGCTCTGGTACATGGCGTCGCCTTCTTCACCGCGTTCTTCATCATTTCCTATCTGCACATCGTGATCGGCGAGCTGGCACCCAAATCCTGGGCGATCCGCAAACCGGAGCTGCTGTCGCTATGGACGGCGGTGCCGCTGTACCTGTTCTACTGGCTGATGTACCCGGCCATCTACCTGCTCAACGCGAGCGCCAACGCCATCCTGCGCATCGCCGGCCAGGGCGAGCCGGGCGCGCATCACGACCATCACTACAGCCGCGAAGAGCTCAAGCTGATCCTGCACTCCAACCGCGCCCGCGACCCCGGCAATCAGCAGATCCAGGTGCTGGCTTCGGCAGTGGAAATGAGCGAACTGGAAGTGGTCGACTGGGCCAATTCCCGCGAGGACCTGCTACAGCTGGACCACGATGCCTCACTGAGCGATGTGCTAGGCGTGATCCGTCGTCACAAATACAGCCGCTATCCGGTGTACGACAGCAGCAAAGGCGAGTACGTAGGCCTGCTGCATATCAAGGACCTGCTGCTGGCGCTGGCCGCCGACGACCATCTGACCGAGCACTTCTGCCTAAACGAGCTGCTGCGGCCGCTGGAGCGGGTGTCCAAGCACATGCCGCTGGCAACCCTGCTCGAGCAGTTTCGCCAGGGTGGCGCGCATTTCGTACTGGTAGAGGAAGGTGATCACAAGGTCATCGGCTTTCTGACCATGGAAGACGTGCTCGAAGTTCTGGTTGGCGACATCCAGGACGAGCACCGCAAGACCGAACGCGGCGTGCTCGCCTACCAGCCCGGCAAACTGCTGGTACGTGGCGACACCCCATTGTTCAAGCTCGAACGTCTTCTGGAGATCGATCTGGACCATGTCGAGGCAGAAACCCTTGCCGGGCTGGTCTACGAAACGCTCAAGCGCGTCCCCGATGAAGACGAAGTGCTCCAGGTCGATGGCCTGCAGATCGTGATCAAGAAAATGCGCGGACCGAAGATCGTTTTGGCGAAGGTACTCCGCTTTCAGGATTAAGTGACTGGCGAGTCACATGACTAAATCCCCACTTACATTCTTGTTTACGTACCCGCTGCTAGTGACTGATCTGCAAGGATTATGACCGTCCATCGCATAGTGCAGAATTTTTTACAGGTAGTACCGGTCCACGGGATTAGGCGGACGCTTAATCCCGCTACCCGATTCTCATCGAAACGATGGAGCTACCTAAATGCGCATCAATGGTTTGACTACTACTACCGCTGCCTTGGCCCTTTGCCTGGCTGGCACTTCCCAAGCGTTCGCTCAGTCCGCAACCGGCCCGATTTCAACTATCGGCGTCATCGGCTCGCACAATCAGTACAAGCTGACCGTGAACGACGAGAGCGACAAGGAGCGTCTGAATCAGGGCGGTCTGTACTACACCTTCGGCAACAAGCTGACCGGCCAGGAAGGGTTCATCTACCAGCTAGGCATCGAAGGTCAGTACCGTGACAAGGACGACGTCGAGTATCTCTCAGCTCGCGCCGACCTGGATCTCGGCCTGCGTGCGGCGCTGAGCACTAACAACTATGTCGACCTGATCGTTGGTGGCGGTTACGACTGGGGCCGCATCGAGCAAGATGACGTCGATTTCGGCCTGTTCGGCGACGAAGACGTCAAGCTGACCACGCGCTCGCCCTTCGCCAAAGCCGGTGTCGGCTATAACTACCTGACGCCGGACTACACCGTGCGCCTGGAAGTGGGCGCTCGCTATTCCATCGAAGCCGACAGCAAACTGAAAGTTGGCGGGGAAAGCGACACTGTTGACCTCAAGGACAAGGTCAACCCCTACGGCGAGCTGAGCGTGCTTTGGAACAAGGGCATCAACAACATGCCGATCAGCACTAGTCTGTACTACACCCAGACCCGCTACGAGCTCGACAGCAGCAGCGAGTTCGCTGAGAACAGCAAGCTCAAGCAGGAGCAAGTTGGCCTGAAGGTTGGCCTGGCGTTCTAAGCCACTAACCTTCGCCAGCCTGCCGGACGAATAGGCCAGGATGTAGCCCGCGAGCGGGCTACTCTCCACCCACGGCGAAGTTCGGCAGACTGTTGACCGGCTGCGAGAAGTCGAAGGGAATCGACTCGATGGCCAGGCCGACGTTGCGCTGCACCACGAAGTGCAGGTGCGGCCCGGTGCTGTTGCCGGTATTGCCGGAACGCGCGATACGCGTACCACTCTCGACCCGCTGTCCCTCGCGCACCGCTACCGAGCCTTTCATCAGGTGCAGGTAGACACCCATGGTGCCGTCGTCATGCATGATGCGCACGAAGTTGCCGGCCGGATTATTGCCGCGCCCGCTCTGCTCGTTTTCGATCTTCACCACCATGCCACCGCGCGCCGCGACGATGGGCGTGCCCTCGGGCATGGCGATGTCTACTGCGTAACGCCCCTTGGGCGTGAAGTGGCTGTACTGGCCGTTCGCGCCCTGGGTCAGGCGAAACGGACCACCGCGCCAAGGCAGCGGATATTTGTAGGGCTTGGGTAACAGACGCGGATCGCCAAGCGCGTGTCGCAGCTTGGGCGTGTACCTGATGGGCTTGGATGCATCGCGCGGTGCCAGCGTCGCCAGGCGGATCTGACTGCGTGGCGGCAGTACCCAGCGGATGGGCTTGGCGGGTGCGCCGACAACGTTATCGACGTTCTCCAGCTTCAACTCGATATCAACCGGCGCGAACAGATCATTGCGCACCAGCAGCGTTTCACCGGCCGCGTGTTTGCGGGTTTCCAATCGAACCTGAGTGTCGAGCTTTTCCACCATCCGGTCACGGAAGACGAATACCTGCGCGCCAGCCGCAGCCTGGTCACTGTAGGTAACGACCCCATTGGCGTCGGTGTATTTGTAGATGGTCAGGGCCAGCACTGGCGAGGCCAGCACGGACAACCCGAGCAACAGAAGGATGCGCCCCAGCATAACGGCAGATTTCTAGTGATTATGGTGTTGGAGCGCAAAGACTAGCAGTGGCGACTGGCCTGCGCGAGCTACCGACCGTCGGGGTGTGATGCCGGTCAGTTTGTGAGCACCGCCAGGCGCCGAACGGTCGCCTGGCCCATTCGAATCAAGCGCCTGGAACGAAATGCCGCTGCGCCGTGCCGCGGGCGATGAGGCGCGACAGGTAGTCCATTTTCTGCGGGTCGCGATCGACGAAGCGAAACGACAACTGCAGCCACTCGCTGTCAGGCTTGGGCTCGAAGGCGGCAACCGCGTGCAGATAACCATTGAGACGAGCAACTTCACCGCCATCACCCTGTTCGAGATCGAGCACGGCGCTTTCCAGCACCTGCGGCAACTGCTCGCCGCGTTTGACCACCAGCAGCGCCTCCTTGAGGCTCAGCGCCTTGATCACGCAGGCGATACTGCCGCTGGCCAGGCGCAGCTGGCCCTGACCACGACCAGACGCAGCACCCGGTGGGCTGCTGGCAGGTGGCGCCGATTTCTGGAGTAACGGTGATGCCTTGGCCTCTGCAGCCGCAGCAGATGCGGCGGGACGCACCACCTCCGCCTTACCGCCGGTCAGCGCAGCGAGCGAATCATTGGCCATACCGGTCGCCATGTTTCTGGTTGGGGCACTGGCGGCCAGCGCATCCAGCTTGCCGGCACGCCCGAGCGCCTTGCGAACCTTGCTGGTTAGCTGCTCGTTAGAAAACGGCTTGCCGACGAAATCCGACACTCCGGCCTGAATGGCCTGTACTACGTTTTCCTTGTCGCCCCGGCTGGTGACCATGATGAACGGGGTGGTCTTCAGAGAATCCTGGGCACGACACCAGGTCAGCAGCTCCAGCCCCGACATTTCCGGCATCTCCCAATCGCAGAGAATCAGGTCGAAGCGCTCGCGACCAAGCATCTGCTGGGCCTTGCGCCCATTCACTGCATCCTCGATGTGAATGCCGGGAAAGTGACTACGGAGCGCCTTCTTCACCAGATCACGGATAAAGGGCGCGTCATCCACTACCAGCACACTGACCTTGCTCATCCTTAACTCCTGCTCGAATGCCGGCAAGCATAGCTGCAGGATCGAATCGACAAAAGCGCGAGTCACCATTGCCGACAAAGTTGTTGCGCGCGATCAACGTCGCGCTTGTACATGGGATACGCCGAAGACCACCTCCCGGCGGGACAGCAACACGCTGGCGCGGCATACTCGCAACTTTGCCAGCTTCGCGAGGCCGCCCATGTTTCAGCAAAATCGGGTTCAGCACATTCTTGTCGCCCACGATCTCAGCCCGGACGCCGATCTCGCGCTGCAACGTGCCGCCGGCCTGGCGCGCCAGACCGGTGCTCGCATCAGCCTGCTTTACGTACTCGACGAGCGCGACGCCGGGAGCGACGAACAGCAGGCACGCGCACTCCTGCAGCAACGCCTGCAGGAGAACGGGCTGGGTCAGCTCGAACCCTGGATTCGCCGCGGGCAGCCGGTGGAGGAGATCCTCACCCAGGCCGAGGGGCTGGAGGCCGATCTGCTGGTGCTGGGCCGCCATCACAAGGGGTCGAGCCAGGGATTCGCCGGCACCACGCTGGAGCGCGTCATGCTGGAAAGCCGGGCGCCGCTGTTGCTGGCTATCACCCCGGCAGAGGCCCCGTATCATCGCGCCGTGGCTGCGCTGGATTTCTCCCGCTGCGCCACGCGCGCCATGCACTGCGCCTGGGAGTTGCTGGGCGAAGGTGCCGAGCTGCACGCTCTGCACATCGACGAGATGGCCGAAGTACACGGCCCCGATTACGAAGGTCTATCGCTGCAGCAGGAACTGTTCGACCAGCTGATCGAAGATATCCAGCCGCAGCTGCCGGATACCGGCGCACTGCTGAGCTACAGCCTGCATCAGGGCGAGCGCAACAATTGCATGGACGCGGCCCTGCGCGACCTGCAACCGCAGCTGCTGGCCCTTGGCAGTCACAGCCGCGGTGAACTGAGCAGCGCCCTGCTCGGCAGCCTCGCCCGGCAGTTCATCGACAACCCGCCCTGCGACATCCTGATCGCGCGCTGAAGCGCGTCTCTGCCCGCCTGCGCCCGACGGCGCAGGTGCATGCAAGCACAGCATCACTGATCGGCACGCCGCCATCAGGTTGCGTCCTTGCAAACCCCTGCTACGTTTAGAGCCAGAACAACAATAAGAAGAGACGCCCATGTGCCTCGCTTCGACTCGTTTCTGGTCCCGCTGTCCAGCTCCCATCTCTACGACTTTCCACGACGACGTGGTGCCCCGCTCGCCGTGCGCACGTCAATGCCAGGCTGCGGCATTCAGCCAACCGGCGACCCACGGTGTTACGCGCCTGACCGCCTGCCCAGCTTTCCCCTAACCCGCCCATACGGACCGCTTCGCATGGGGCGAGCCCGTATGCCGAGCAAACAGTGCAAGGAGATACGCATGAAGCTTTCAGCAATCGCAGCGGCAACCCTGACGGCAGTGGCCGCCGTACCCGCCTCGGCCGAGATTTCCGACGGCAAGGTGAAGATCGGCATCCTCAACGACCAGTCCGGCGTGTATGCCGATTTCGGCGGCAAGTGGTCGTTCGAGGCAGCGAAGATGGCTGCCGAGGACTTCGGCGGCAAGGTACTCGATGCCCCCATCGAGATCGTGACCGCCGATCACCAGAACAAGCCGGACATTGCCTCGAACATCTCGCGGCAGTGGTACGACCGCGAGCAGGTCGACTCGATCATGGAGCTGACCACCTCCTCGGTGGCGCTGGCGGTACAGGGCATTTCCAAGAGCAAGAAGAAGATCAATCTGGTCACCGGTGCCGCCACCACCGAACTGACCGGCAAGCAGTGCTCGCCCTATGGCTTCCACTGGGCATACGACACTCACGCGCTGGCGGTCGGCACCGGCGGTGCGCTGGTGTCCCAGGGCGGCGACAGCTGGTATTTCCTCACCGCCGACTACGCCTTCGGCTACTCGCTGGAGGAACAGACCTCCAAGTTCGTCAAATCCAAGGGTGGCGAGGTCAAGGGCGCGGTGCGCCATCCGCTGGCGAGCACCGATTACTCGTCGTTCCTCTTGCAGGCGCAATCCTCCGGGGCCAAGGTCATCGGCCTGGCCAATGCCGGCCTGGACACCGCCAACAGCACTGCTCTTCACCCTCGCCGAAGTGCACGGCCTGGGCCTCGACGCCGCCCAGGGCCTGACCCTGACCGAGAGTTTCTACTGGGATCGCGACGAAAAGTCCCGCGAGTTCGGCGAGCGCTTCTTCAAGCGCACCGGGCGTATGCCGAACATGGTCCACGCCGGCACCTACTCCGGCGTCATGCAGTACCTCAAGGCGATCGAGAAGGCCGGGACCGACGCCACCGAGCCGGTGGCCAAGGCCATGCACGAGATGCCGGTGGACGATGTCTTCGCGCGCAACGCCAAGGTCGGTGCCAACGGCCGGCTGATTAGCGACGTCTACCTGATGGAGGTGAAGAAGCCCGAAGAGAGCAAGCGCGAGTGGGACTACTACAAGGTGCTGGCGACCGTGCCGGGCAACGAGGCCTACATCGATCCGGCCGAGAGTGGCTGTGATCTGGTCGGGCAGTGAGCATGGCGGCAGTGCAAGGTCTGGACGCCGACGGTTCGGCCGCCGGCACAGCCACGGACTCGCCGGTGATGCTCTCTGCCCGCGGCCTGCGCAAGGAGTTCGGCGGCTTCGTCGCGGTCAACAATGTCGATCTGGACGTGCGCCATGCACGGGTGCACGCCCTGATCGGGCCGAACGGCGCGGGCAAGACCACGGTGTTCAACCTGCTGACCAAGTTCCTGCAGCCCACCGCCGGAACCATTCGCCTGCTCGACCACGACATCACCCGTACCGACCCGGCCAAGGTGGCGCGCATGGGCCTGGTGCGCTCGTTCCAGATTTCCGCGGTATTCCCGCACCTCTCCGTCCTGGACAACGTGCGCGTTGCCCTGCAGCGCCCGGGCGGGCTGGCCACCCAATTCTGGCTGCCGATGCGCTCGCTCAACCGGCTCAACGAGCGCGCCATGCAGCTGATCGAATCGGTTGGCCTGGCCGACAAGCGCAACGAGTTGGCCGCCGATCTCTCCTACGGACGCAAGCGCGTGCTGGAGATCGCCACCACCCTCGCGCTGGAGCCCAAGGTGCTGCTACTCGACGAACCTATGGCCGGCATGGGCCACGAAGACGTGCACGTGGTGGCAGAGATCATCCGCGGGGTCGCCACCCAGCGCGCGGTGCTGATGGTCGAGCACAACCTCAAGGTGGTCGCCGACCTCTGCCATCAGGTGACCGTGCTGCAACGCGGCGAAATCCTTACCTCCGGCGACTACCGCAGCGTCAGTCAGGACGAGCGCGTGCGCGTGGCCTACATGGGGACCGAAGATGACTGAAGCGCTGCTCAGCGTGCGCGACCTCAACGCCTGGTATGGCGAGAGCCATGCGCTGCACGGTATCGACCTCGACGTGCAGCAGGGCGAAACCGTGACCCTGCTCGGGCGCAACGGCGTGGGCAAGACCACGGCGCTGCGCGCCATCGTCGGCATCATCCGCAAGCGCAGCGGCAGCATCCGCTTCGACGGCAAGGACATGCTGCACGTGCCGCTGCATCGCACCGCGCGCCACGGCATCGGCTACGTGCCGGAGGAACGCGGCATCTTCGCCACCCTGACGGTGGAGGAAAACCTCACCCTGCCGCCGGTGATCGCCAAGGGCGGCATGACGCTGGCGGAGATCTACCAGCTGTTCCCCAACCTCGAGGAGCGCCGCAAGAGCCCCGGCACCAAGCTCTCCGGCGGCGAGCAGCAAATGCTGGCGATGGCGCGCATCCTGCGCACCGGCGCGCGCCTGTTGCTGCTCGACGAGCCCACCGAAGGCCTGGCGCCGGTGATCGTCCAGCGCATCGGCGAGGTGCTGCAGACGCTCAAGCAGCGCGGCATGACCATCCTGCTGGTGGAGCAGAACTTCCGCTTCGCCAGCAAGGTCGCCGACCGCTTCTACGTGGTCGACCACGGCACGGTGATCGACCGCTTCGCCGTCGCCGAACTGCCCGCTCGCATGACGACGCTCAACGACGCCCTGGGGGTCTGATGACGACGATCTTCGATGTACCGATCCAGGCCTTTCTCGGCCAGCTGCTGATCGGCCTGATCAACGGTTCGTTCTACGCCATGCTCAGCCTCGGCCTGGCGATCATCTTCGGCATGCTGAAGATCATCAACTTCGCCCACGGCGCGCAGTACATGATCGGCGCCTTCGCCGGCTACCTGCTGCTGGCGAAGCTGGGCATCGGCTACTGGCCGGCGCTGATCCTCGCACCGCTGATCGTCGGCCTGGGCAGCGCACTGGTCGAGCGGCTGGCGCTATCGCGGCTGTACAACCTCGATCACCTCTACGGGCTGTTGTTCACCTTCGGCCTGGCGCTGGCGCTGGAAGGGACGTTCCGCTACTTCTATGGCTCGTCCGGGCAACCCTACGCGGTACCGAAGGAGCTGGCCGGCGGCTACAACCTGGGCTTCATGTTCCTGCCCAAGTACCGTGCCTGGGTGGTGCTGGCATCCTTGGTGATCTGCATCGCCAGCTGGTTGCTGATCGAGAAGACCAAACTCGGCGCCTACCTGCGCGCGGCGACCGAGAACCCGACCTTGGTGCGCACCTTCGGCATCAACGTGCCGCTGCTGCTGACCTTCACCTACGGCATGGGCGCGGCGCTGGCCGGGCTGGCCGGCATGCTCGCCGCGCCGATCTATCAGGTCAGCCCGCTGATGGGCTCGAACCTGATCATCGTGGTGTTCGCCGTGGTGGTGGTCGGCGGCATGGGCTCGATTCTCGGCGCGATCATCACCGGCTACCTGCTCGGCATCCTCGAGGGGCTGACCAAGGTGTTCTACCCCGAGGCGTCGAGCATCGTGATCTTCGTGATCATGGCGATCGTGCTGCTGGTGCGCCCCGCCGGCCTGATGGGGAGGGATGCCGGATGAACAGCCAAACCCGCATCGTCACCACCAGGCGCCCGGCGCTGCGCCTGGAAACCGTGCTGATCGGCGTCGGGGTGCTGGCGCTGGTGCTGGCGCCGTTCTACTTCTATCCGATCTTCATCATGAAGGTGCTGTGCTTCGCGCTGTTCGCCTGCGCCTTCAACCTGCTGCTCGGCTACACCGGCATCCTCTCGTTCGGCCACGCGGCGTTCTTCGGCGGCGGGGCGTATTTCACCGCCCACGCGGTCAAGGAATGGGGATTGCCGCCCGAGCTGGGCATTCTCGTCGGCGTTGCCGGCGCGGCGTTTCTCGGGCTGATCATCGGCTTTCTGGCGATCCGCCGGCAGGGCATCTACTCGACGATGATCACCCTGGCGCTGTCGCAGATGTTCTTTTTCTTCTGCCTGCAGGCGCCCTTCACCCATGGTGAAGACGGCATTCAGAACATTCCGCGCGGGCACCTGTTCGGCTTCATCGATCTGCAGGAGCCGCTGTATATGTACTTCTTCGTGCTCTCGGAATTTCTCGCCGGGATGCTGCTGATCTGGCGTGTGATCAACTCACCGTACGGCATGATCCTGCGCTCGATCCGTGAGAACGAGAACCGCGCCATTTCCCTGGGCTATTCGGTGTCGCGCTACAAGCTCGGCGCCTTCGTCATGTCCGCCGCGCTGGCCGGGCTGGCCGGCGGGCTGAAGGCACTGGTGTTCCAGTTCGCCACGCTGACCGATGTCAGCTGGCAGATGTCCGGCGAGGTGGTGCTGATGACCTTGCTCGGCGGCATTGGCACGCTGGTCGGCCCGGTTTTTGGCGCGGCGCTGGTGACCACGCTGGGCAATTACTTCGCCACATCGGAGCTACCGGTGACGCTGGTCACCGGCATCATCTTCATGGTCTGCGTACTGGTGTTCCGGCGCGGGATGATCGGCGAACTCTATGCCTCGCGGCTGGGCAAGAAGCTGGAGCGGCGTGCCGAGGACTGAAGCCGAACCGGCTCAGCCGTTCGCTTCGAGCCGCTCATGCAGTTCGACGAACTGCTGGCTCAGCTTGTGCCGCGGGTCCAGGTAAACCAGCGGCGTGCAGGCCTGGTGCGACTCGCGCATCTTCACCGAACTCATCAGGTAGACCGGTAGCACCGGAAGACCCTCGCTCAGCAGTTCATCGATCATTTGCTGCGGCAGCGCGGCACGCGGCTGGAACTGATTGACCACGATGCCCTCGACCTCGAGCGTCTCGTTGTGGTCGTCCTTCATCTCCTCGATCTCGTCGAGCAGGCTGTACAGCGCCTGGCGGGAAAAGCTGTCGCAGTCGAAGGGAATCAGGCAGCGATCAGCTGCGATAAGCGCAGAGACCGTATAAAAATTCAGCGCCGGCGGGGTGTCGAGGTAAATCCGGTCATAGTCCTCGGCAAGACCGTCGAGCAATTTTCGCAGCTTGTTGATCTTGTGCTTGGCCTCCAGCTTGGGCTGCAGGTCGGCCAGCTCTGCCGTCGCGCTGATCAAATGCAGATTGTCGAAGGCCGTTTCTAGAATGGGCGGGCGCGCCTTCTTGCCAGCGGTACCGCCGGCGAGAATCTGCTTGAAGAAATCGGCGATGCCGGTGGGAATGTCATCGCCGGTCAGCCCGGTCAGGTAATGCGTGGAGTTGGCCTGGGCGTCCAGATCCACCAGCAGCGTGCGGTAGCCCTGCGATGCACTGACCGCTGCCAGGTTGCAGGCGATGCTCGATTTGCCGACACCGCCCTTCTGATTGAACACGACCCTGCGCATGATTCGCCTCCCGACAGTCCCTGAGCGGTCGAGTCTATACGGCAAATGTGACAATCGGGTTATCCACGGCGGCAAAACCGACCAAAGTCAGACGGCAACGGGTGCCTTGATGTGCGGATGCGCTTCGTAGCCAACCAGTTCGAAGTCCTCGAAGCGGAAGGCGAACAGGTCCTTCACGTCCGGATTGAGCTTCATGGTCGGAAGCGGCAGCGGCTCGCGGGTCAGCTGCAGGTCGGCCTGCTCCAGGTGATTGGCGTACAGATGGCAGTCGCCGCCGCTCCAGATGAACTCGCCCGGTTGCAGGTCGCAGACCTGCGCGACCATCAGCGTCAGCAGCGCGTAGCTGGCGATGTTGAACGGCACGCCGAGGAAGATATCCGCCGAACGCTGGTACAGCTGGCAGCTGAGCTTGCCGTCGGCGACGTAGAACTGGAACAACGCGTGGCATGGCGGCAACGCCATCTGCTCGACCAGCGCCGGGTTCCAGGCCGAAACGATCAGGCGGCGCGAATCCGGGTTCTTCCTGATCATCGCCAACAGGTTGGCGATCTGGTCGATGGATTCACCGTTCGGCGCCGGCCAGGAGCGCCACTGGTAGCCATAGACCGGGCCCAGCTCGCCGTTCTCGTCGGCCCACTCGTCCCAGATGCGCACGCCGTTTTCCTTCAGGTACTTGATGTTGGTGTCGCCCTGAAGAAACCACAGCAGCTCGTGGATGATGGATTTGAGGTGGCACTTCTTGGTGGTGACCAGCGGAAAGCCTTCGGCCAGGTCGAAGCGCATCTGATGGCCAAACACGCTGTAGGTGCCGGTGCCGGTACGATCGGTCTTGAAGGTGCCGTGTTCGCGCACGTGGCGCATCAGGTCGAGGTACTGTTTCATCGATTGACTCGAAGCAGGCGCCGAAGCGCGGTGAAAAGGCTGCGCGAATAGTAAAAGGCCTGCGCCCCGCTTGTCGCCCTCATGGCGACAGGCAGGGCAACGGAATCAGGTCGGAGCCCGGCCGGCGTCGCGGCGATAGGCCCAGGCGATCATCCCGGCACCGAGCAGCACCATTGGCACGCAGAGCAGCTGGCCCATGGTCAGCCAGCCGAACGCCAGGTAGCCCAGCTGTGCATCCGGCACACGGACGAACTCGACGATGAAGCGGAAGATGCCGTAGCACACCGCGAACAGTCCGGACACCGCCATGGTCGGCCGCGGCTTGCGCGAATAGAACCAGAGGATCAGGAACAGCGCGACGCCCTCCAGGGCGAACTGATAGAGCTGCGACGGGTGCCGCGCCAGTTGCTGCGGATCGGTCGGGAAGACCATCGCCCAGGGCACATCGGTGGCCTTGCCCCACAGCTCGGCATTGATGAAGTTGCCGATACGCCCGGCGCCCAGGCCGATCGGCACGAACGGCGCGATGAAGTCCATCAGCTCGAAGAAGCTCTTGCCGTTGCGCCGAGCGAAGATCCAGCTGCACAGCAGCACGCCGATCAAGCCGCCGTGGAAGGACATGCCGCCCTTCCAGACCTGCAAAATCAGGCTTGGGTCATTGATGTAGGCAGCCAGATCGTAGAACAGCACATAACCCAGACGGCCACCGACGATCACCCCCATGGCCACCCAGAACACCAGGTCGGAGAGCTTGTCCTTCGGCCACTCGGGTGCGAAGCGCTGCACCCGCAGCGAAGCCAGCCACCAGGCGCCGCCGATGCCGATCAGGTACATCAGGCCGTACCAGTGAATCTGCAAGGGGCCGATGGCGATGGCCACCGGATCGATCTGCGGATAGGGCAGCATCCGTTACTCCTCAAACCAGAAAATTGATGCCGACGCTCAGCAGCAGCAGAGCGAACAGCCGTTTCAAAACCTTTGCCGACAGCCGATGCGCCAGCTTCGCACCCAGTCTGGCGAAAAACATGCTGGTGGCCGCGATGCCGAGCATCGCCGGCAGATAGACGAAGCCCAGGCTCCAGTCCGGCAGCTGCGCCTCGTGCCAGCCGACCACCATGAAGCTCAGCGCCCCAGCAATGGCGATCGGCAGGCCGCACGCCGCGGAAGTCGCCACCGCCTGCTGCATCGGCACGCTGCGCCAGGTCAGATAGGGCACCGACAGCGAGCCGCCGCCGATGCCGAAAATCGCCGAAGCCCAGCCGATCACCACGCCCACCAGCGACAGCTCCGGCCGTCCCGGCGCCTGGCCGGTGGCCTTGGGCCGCAGGTCGAAGCCCATCTGCACCGCCATCGCCAGGGCGAACACACCGATGATCTTCTGCAGCACCGGACCCTGGATCGCCGCCGCGGTCAGGCTGCCCAGAGCAGCGCCAAGGAGGATGCCAAAGGTCATCCACAGCACCATCGGCCAGCGCACCGCACCTTTGCGGTGATGGGTGAGAATGGAATTGACCGAGGTGAAGACGATAGTAGCCAGGGACGTACCGACGGCCAGATGGGTGAGGATTTCCTGAGAAAATCCCTGGGCGCTGAAACTAAATACCAGCACCGGCACGATGATCAGCCCGCCGCCCACGCCAAACAGCCCGGCCAGCACTCCGGCGAAGCCGCCAAGCAGCAGATACAGCAGAAACTCCATGTGCCCCGTCCCGGCGAAACAAAGCGGCATGTTAGCGGAAAATGCGCCCGTCCCGCGCGCCCGACGTTGACCGCTAAAACCCGGCAGTGGCTCATACGCCGGCGGCGCCTGTACTCTTGGCGGTCCGGACATAGTTTGGCTTTCCCATGTGCCTGATCGTTTTCGCCTGGCGCCCCGGCCACACCCAACCGCTCGTGGTAGCCGCCAACCGCGACGAGTTCCACGCCCGCCCGAGCCTGCCGCTGGGGCACTGGGAGGATGCACCCTGGATCGTCGGCGGGCGCGACCTGCAGGCAGGCGGCACCTGGATGGGCGTCACCACCGGCGGACGCTTCGCCGCACTTACCAACATTCGCGCACCCGGCCAGGTGATCGGCTCACGTTCACGCGGCGAGCTGCCGGAACAGTACCTGCGCGGAAACTTGCCGCCGGCCGATTACCTCGCCGAGCTGACCGGGCGCCGCGCCGACTACGCCGGCTTCAACCTGCTGGTCGGCGATCGGCAGGCACTCTGGCACCTGAACTCACACCGCGGTGAGGCGACGGAGTTGCAGCCCGGAATCTACGGTCTGTCCAACGCCGGCCTCGACACGCCCTGGCCCAAGCTGAGAAAAGCCCGCGCAGCACTGGCGACCAACCTCGACCCGGCGACTCCTGAGAACCTGCTCGCCCTGCTGGCGGACCCCAGCCCAGCGGCCGAGCATGAACTGCCGCAGACCGGCGTGCCGCTGGAATGGGAAAGGCGGCTGTCGAGCATCTTCATCGCCAGCCCGGAGTACGGCACGCGCGCCAGCACAGCGCTGATCCGTCATGCCGACGGGGCGCTGGACATCCTGGAGCGTAGTTTCGGCCCGGACGGCCCGGTGGGCGAGGTGCGCTACCGCCACCCGCCAACGAGCTGATTGGCGAGCGGCGGGCTGCTCAGACGGCGGCGGACGGGTTGATCAGCTTGCTCAGGCCGAGGTTGCGCAAGGTCAGCTGGACCGTGCTGTGAATGACCTGCGGGCTGTCCAGCAGCATGACCCGCGCCAGCAGCTGCTGAGCAGTATCCATGCTGATCTGACGCAGCAGCCATTTCACCTTGGGCAGGTTGGTAGCGTTCATCGACAGGCTGTCGAAGCCCATCGCCAGCAGCAGCATGGCCGCCGCCGGGTCGCCCGCCATCTCGCCGCAGATGCTCACCGGCTTGCCCTCGCCATGGGCTTCCTTGACCACGCGCTGCAGCGCCTCGAGCACGGCCGGATGCAGATAGTCGTAGAGATCGGCGACCCGCGGATTGTTGCGATCCACCGCCAGCAGGTACTGCGTGAGGTCGTTCGAGCCGACCGAGATGAAGTCCACCATGCGCGCCAGCTCGCGCGTCAGGTAGACCGCCGCCGGCACTTCGATCATGACGCCGACCGGCGGCATGATCACGTCCAGCCCCTCGTCGCGCACCTCGCACCAGGCACGGTGAATCAGATGCAGCGCCTCTTCCAGTTCGCGGATGCCGGAAATCATCGGCAAGAGGATGCGCAGGTTGTTCAGCCCGGCGCTGGCCTTGAGCATGGCGCGGGTCTGCAGCAGGAAGATCTCGGGGTGGTCGAGGGTGACGCGGATACCGCGCCAGCCGAGGAACGGGTTCTCTTCCTTGATCGGGAAGTACGGCAGGCACTTGTCGCCACCGATGTCGAGGCTGCGCATGGTCACCGGCAGTGGGTGGAAGGCTTCCAGCTGCTCGCGGTAGATCGCCATCTGCTCCTTCTCGCTGGGGAAGCGCTCCTTGATCATGAACGGCACTTCGGTGCGATACAGGCCGACGCCCTCGGCGCCGCGCTCCTGCGCGCGCACCACATCGGCGAGCAGGCCGGTATTCACCCACAGCGGAATGCGATGACCATCGGTGGTCTCGCACGGCAGCTCGCGCAGCACGTCGAGCCCGGCGGAGAGCTGGCGCTCCTGCTCGGCCAGCACTTCATACTGCTCACGCAGGACCTTGCCCGGGTTGGTGATGATCTCGCCGCGATAGCCGTCGATGATCAGCTCGATGCCGTCGACCTTGGAATACGGCAGGTCGACCGCGCCCATCACCGTCGGAATGCCCATGGCACGGGCGAGAATGGCGACGTGGGAGTTGCTCGAGCCGAGCACCGAAACCATGCCCACCAGCTTGCCCTCTGGCACCTCGCCGAGCATCGCCGGCGAGAGCTCCTCACTGACCAGGATGGTCTTGTCGGGATAGGTCAGCGTCTGCTGACGCGCCTCCTGCAGGTAGGAAAGCAGGCGCCGGCCGATGTCCTTGACGTCCGATGCGCGCTCGCGCAGGTAGGCGTCGTCCATCATCTCGAAGCGCCGCACGTGCTCGCTGACCACCTGGCGCAGCGCGCCCTGCGCCCACTGGCCGGTACGGATGACCTTGGTCACTTCGCCGCCCAGGGCGGAGTCGTCGAGCATCATCAGGTACACATCGAACAGCGCGCGCTCTTCCTTGCGCATCTGCGTGGCGAGCTTTTCCGAGAGAGTGCGCATGTCGGCGCGCACGGCCTCCAGCGCAGCTTCGAAGAGCGTCAGCTCGGCATCGATGTTGTCGATGTTCTTGTCCGGCACCACATCCAGATCGGCCGGCGGCAGCACCACCACGGCGGTTCCGACGCCGGCGCCCGGCGCACCCGGAATGCCGATGAAGCGGGTTTCCTGGATGCCCTTGCCTTGCCGGCCAAGCCCGCGGATCGAACCGGTCGCCTCGGCATGGGCGATAACACCGGCAAGCTGCGCGCTCATGGTGACGAGGAACGCTTCTTCACCTTCGTCGAACTGGCGGCGTTCCTTCTGCTGGATGACCAGTACACCCATCACCCGACGGTGGTGGATGATCGGCGCACCGAGAAAGGAGGCATAGCGTTCCTCGCCGGTTTCGGCGAAGTAGCGATAGCGTGGGTGTTCGGAGGCGTGTTCGAGGTTGAGCGGCTCTTCGCGGGTGCCGACCAGGCCGACCAGGCCTTCGTTGGGCGCCATGCTGACCTTGCCGATGGCGCGCTTGTTGAGGCCTTCGGTGGCCATCAGGACGAAGCGTTCGGTTTCCGGATCGAGCAGATAGACCGAGCAGACCTGGCTACCCATGGCCTCCCTGACTCTCAGCACGATGATGCCCAACGCCGCCTTGAGGTCCTTGGCGGCATTCACTTCCTGGACAATCTTGCGCAGCGTGCCGAGCATGCTCAGAGGCTTTCTCCCCGAATCTCAGTCCCGCACCGGTAAACGCGGTGCGAGTTCTTTAAGTGCGCGACGATAGACCTCGCGCTTGAAGGTGACCACCTGTCCCAGCGGGTACCAGTAGCTGACCCAGCGCCAGCCGTCGAACTCCGGTTTGCCGGTCAGGTCCATGCGTACACGCTCTTCGGCACTGGTCAGGCGCAGCAGGAACCACTTCTGTTTCTGTCCGATGCACAGCGGCTGGCTATGGGTACGCACCAGGCGTTGCGGCAGACGATAGCGCAACCAGCCACGGGTGCAGGCGAGGATATTCACATCCTGCTCTTCCAGGCCGACTTCTTCGTTGAGTTCGCGAAACAGGGCTTCTTCCGGCGTTTCACGGGCGTTGATCCCGCCTTGCGGGAACTGCCAGGCATCCTGATTGATCCGCCTGGCCCACAGCACCTGACCGACATCGTTGGTCAGGATGATGCCGACGTTCGGGCGAAAACCATCGGAGTCGATCACGGCATACAACCTCGCAGACGCATGTCGCGGCATTGTTCCACAAAACCGCGATAAGCCGAAAGCACGGCAAGCCGCCGTTCGGCACGTACCCGCGCGCTCGGCGAGGGGCCGCCCGAGGCTGCGCGCAAGACGCTGCAACCGGTATGCTTGGGGCCGCCCTGACCATCATCGAGGAAAACATCCGTGCGCCTGGCTCTATTCGATCTCGACAACACCCTGCTGGCCGGTGACAGCGACCACGCCTGGGGCGAATACCTCTGCCAGCGCGGCATCGTCGATCCGACCCAGTACAAGGCGCGCAACGACGCCTTCTATCAGGATTACCTGGCCGGCAATCTCGACGTGCACGCCTATCAGAATTTCTGCCAGGAACTGCTCGGCCGCAGCGAGATGGCGCAGCTGCAGCAGTGGCACGACGAATTCATGCAGGATTTCATCGAGCCCATCGTGCTGAGCAAGGGCGAGGCGCTGGTGCGCCAGCATCTGGAGGCGGGCGACAAGGTAGTGATCATCACCGCCACCAATCGCTTCATCACCGGGCCGATCGCTGCACGCCTGGCCGTCGATACCCTGCTGGCGACCGAATGCGAGATGCGTGACGGGCGCTACACCGGTCGTCTAACCGACATCCCCTGCTTCCAGGAAGGCAAGGTCCAGCGCATCGAGCGCTGGCTGGCGGAAACCGAGCAGACTCTCGAAGACGCCTATTTCTACAGCGACTCACGCAACGACCTGCCGCTGCTGCAGCGCGTCCCTCACCCAGTGGCGGTGGATCCGGACCCGGTGCTGCGCGACTTCGCCACCGAACGTGGCTGGCAGATCATCTCGCTGCGCTGAGCCAGCGCAGCAGTCATGCCCGAGCCGGTCGAATCAGACCGGCTTGGCGCCCATCAGGGCGGTGATGGCAATCAGCACGACCAGCACCAGCACAGCATAGATGCCGGCGTTACGCGCCGCAGTGGCGTTGCCCGGCGCCTGCCAGGCGGCAAGACGCCCGGCCAGCAGCAGAACCAGCGGGATCAGCACGAGGAACAGCACGGAGCTGGCCAGCAACCAGAGCTGGCCCAGCGGCCACCCGGCCAAATGTGTCAGCCACCAGCCGGTCACCGGCAGCGACAGGCCGATCACGGCCAGCAGCGGCAGGGACAGTCGGCGGGTGCGCTGCAGCTTGCGTTGCAGCACAGCCTGATCGCCATCGCGGCCGGCCTTCCACAGCATCAGCAGATGCACGATGACACCCAGCAACAACAGCACCGCCGTCGCACCATGAATGATTCTGAGGGTGAGGTAGTGGTCCATTTGCCTTCCTTTAGGTTCGCTTAGCCGAGAAACAGCTTGTATGCCGGATTCTCGCTCTCATCCCAATAGCGGTAGCCAATCTTGTCCAGCGCCGCCGGCAGCAGATGGCGCTCATCGGCGGGCACCTGCAGCCCCGCCACCACTCGGCCATCAGCCGCGCCGTGGTTACGGTAGTGAAACATCGAGATGTTCCAGCGCCCGCCGAGCTTGTTGAGAAAGTTGAACAGCGCGCCGGGACGCTCGGGAAACTCGAAGCGCAGCACCATCTCGTTGCTGACGCCGGCGGCGTGGCCACCGACCATGTGCCGCGTGTGCAGCTTGGCGAGCTCGTTATCCGTGAGGTCGAGCACAGGAAAGCCCTTGTCGCGCAGCCCCTGCACGAGCGCGGCGCGCGGGTCGTTTTCCGGATGCGTTTGCACACCGACGAAGATGTGCGCCTCGCGGTCGGTGTGGTAGCGATAGTTGAATTCGGTGATCTGGCGCTTGCCGATCGCCTCGCAGAAAGCCTTGAAGCTGCCCGGCTGCTCGGGAATGGTGACGGCGATGATCGCCTCGCGCTTCTCGCCCAGCTCGGCGCGCTCGGCGACGTGGCGCAGGCGGTCGAAATTGACGTTGGCGCCGGAATCGATGCCGACCAGCACCTGGCCACTGACACCCTCGCGCTCGACGTACTTCTTGATCCCCGCGACGGACAACGCACCGGCCGGTTCGGTGATCGAGCGGGTGTCGTCGTAGATATCCTTGATCGCCGCGCAGATCTCGTCGGTACTGACGGTAATCACTTCGTCGACATGATCCTTGCAGAGCTCGAAGGTGTGCTGACCGATCTGCGCCACCGCCACGCCGTCGGCGAAAAGCCCGACCTGCTCGAGCACCACGCGCTCGCCGGCAGCCATTGCGGCCTGCAGACAGTTGGAGTCGTCCGGCTCGACGCCGATCACCTTGGTCTCTGGGTAGAGGTACTTCACGTAGGCGGCGATGCCAGCCACCAGACCGCCGCCGCCCACTGGAACGAAGATCGCGTCGATCGGCCCCTGATGCTGACGGAGGATCTCCATCGCCACGGTACCCTGCCCGGCGATCACATCGGGATCGTCATAGGGGTGGATATAGACGTAGCCTTTCTCTTCCACCAGCTTCAGCGAGTAGGCCAGCGCCTCGGGGAAGGCATCGCCATGCAGCACCACCTTGCCGCCGCGGGCGCGTACACCCTGGACCTTCAGCTCAGGCGTGGTGCGCGGCATGACGATGGTGGCCTTTATCCCCAGCTGCTTGGCCGCCAGCGCAACGCCCTGGGCGTGATTGCCAGCCGATGCCGTGACCACGCCACGTGCCAGCTCCTCGGCGGACAGCTGCGCCAGCTTGTTGTAGGCACCGCGGACCTTGAAGGAGAACACCGGCTGCAGATCCTCGCGCTTGAGCAGAATCTGGTTGCCGATTCGCTCGGAAAGCTGGCGGGCGGGCTGCAGCGGGGTTTCGATGGCGACGTCGTAGACGCGGGAAGTGAGGATCTTCTTGACGTAATGTTCGAGCATTCTGGCTGTCTTGGCAGGCATTGCGAGGGAACGAGGAGTCTACCCCCCGCACGCCCCCGGCGACCACCGGCAATCCACCACGGCTTCGGCATGACAAGACCCGCCGCCGGCAGAGGGCTATAATCCGAGCCTTCGTCTTTCCCGCCCGGATTCCCGCCATGACCCAGGATCAGCTCAAGCAGGCCGTCGCCCAGGCCGCCGTCGACCATATCGTCCCGCACCTCAGCGATCGCAGCATCATTGGCGTGGGCACCGGTTCCACCGCCAACTTCTTCATCGACCTGCTGGCCAAGCACAAGGGCTTCTTCGACGGCGCCGTGGCCAGCTCCGAAGCCACCGCCGAGCGCCTGAAGCAGCACGGCATCCCGGTCTACGACCTGAATTCGGTGAGCGAACTGGAGTTCTATGTTGACGGCGCCGACGAGGCGAACAAGCACCTGGAGCTGATCAAGGGCGGTGGCGCCGCCCTGACCCGCGAGAAGATCGTCGCCGCGGTAGCCAAGACCTTCATCTGCATCGCCGACGGCAGCAAGCTGGTCGAGCAGCTGGGCGCCTTCCCGCTGCCGGTGGAAGTCATCCCGATGGCGCGCAGTCATGTCGCCCGCGAGCTGGTAAAGCTCGGCGGCGACCCGGTCTACCGCGACGGCGTGGTCACCGACAACGGCAACGTCATCCTCGACGTGCACAACCTGATGATCGGCTTCGCGCCGGAACTGGAAGGCAAGATCAACGACATCGTCGGCGTGGTCTGCAACGGCCTGTTCGCCATGCGCCCAGCGGATCTGCTGCTGCTCGGCACCAAGGACGGCGTGCGGACACTCAAGCGCTGATCCGCTGCGGCGAAGCGCAACGGCGCGACGCCGAACTGGCGACTACGCTTTATGTGAGCTGTGGCGAATCCGCCGCAGCTCATCACAGGAGGTGTCGCCATGTCCGGCAAATTCCAGTTGAAGAAATCCAGCAACGGCCAGTTCCACTTCAATCTTCTGGCCAGCAATGGCCAAGTCGTACTGTCCAGCGAGCAATACAAGGCCCATGCCTCGGCGCTCAACGGCATCGATTCGGTGCGCAAGAACGCGGTGCGCGAAGGTGCGTTCGAGGTCAAGGAGTCGAGCAACGGCAAGTACTTTTTCGTGCTCAAGGCAACCAACGGGCAGGTCATCGGCCAGAGTCAGATGTACGCCAGCCTGCACAGTGCCGAGCAGGGTTGCGACTCGGTACTACGCCACGCACCGAATGCCGCCCTGCAGGACGAAAGCGCGTCGACCGCCTGACCGCCTTCAAAGCCGGTGATCGAGGCGGTAACCGATCACCTGGCCTGTTTGCTGAACACGTAGAACAGGTTCGGCTCGCTGACGACATACAGCGTGCCGTCCGGCCCCATCGCAATGCCTTCCGCCTGCGGCACATCCTGTTCCAGCCCATGCTTGCCGGCATCCAGCGCCAGGCTGCTGAGCGGCTGCCCGCTGCCATCCAGCTCGACCACCAGCCGCGACTCATCCGACAGCGCCAACAGATGCCCGCTCCGCTCATCGAACTGCAGGCTGGACAGGTCGCGCACGAAAAGCCGCGCCTGGTGCTGGTTGATATGCACGGCAGGTGCTTCGGCGACATAGGGAAAGCCGGCGATCTCGTAGATTCTGACCGGGTTGCGCTCCTTGGCGACGAACAGCCGCTCGCCGAGCTTATCGTAGGCCAGGCCTTCGAAGCCCTTGTTGCCGTTACGGTCGATGCCCAGAGAGAGCTGCGACGCGTGCGCGGCATCGATGACCGTCGTTCGCTCATCGAGCTCGACCCGAAGCAGGCGTTGCCGGCGCTCGTCGCTGATCACATACACGCCGGCAGAGATGTACTCGACAGCCTCAGGATCACCGAAGCCAACGAGCGGGATCGCGCGCAGCAGATCGCCCTCCAGGCCGAGTTCGAGCAGATGCGGGTTGCCATTGGTGACGGAGATTAGACTGTTGCGATCGGGATCGAAGGTCAACGCCGAGAGATCGTCATCAATGCCACGGACCACCTTGCCCTGGATCGTCGCCCGGTAATCCGGCAGCCACAATGAGGCGTCCTTCGCCGGTTCGCCGCGATGCCACTGGTTGAGATGGAACCAGCCACGCTCGAACAACCGGTAATGAACGCCGGCGGCAAGCACCAGCAGCAGGGCCACGGTCAGCAACCCCGCCAAGATCCTTTTCAACGCACGCATAAGGCCCACTTTCACCTGGATTGGGGCAGCGATTGTCTTCAGTCAGGCTTACACCAAACTTAATGCGGTCGTTCAGCGCCTGCGGCTGAATACGTAGAAGCGGTTGGGCTCGCCGACCACGTAGATGTTGCCCTCGCCATCCATCGCCACGCCTTCGGCCTGCTCGATCCCATGCACCAACCCATTGAGTCCGCCGAACAGGCTGATGAAGCTGCGCGGCTTGCCCTGCAGGTCCAGCTCCACCAGCAGCCGCGACTCGTCGGAAAGCATCAGCGTGTGGCCGCTGCGCGGGTCGATGGCGACGGAGGAGATGTCACGAACCAGCAGCCGCTGTTTCGGCACGGCCTGCAGCGCCCCGGCGGCGCCGTCCTCACCCGGGAATGGCAGCTCGAACAGGCCCTGCGGGTCGCGTTCCTTGGCCAGCAGCAGGCGCTGCGTGCGCGGGTTCCAGGCCAGTCCCTCGAAGCCCTTGTTGCCGGCATCGGCGAAGCCCAGGTCATAGCTGGCCAGATCATCGAGATCGAGGCTTTCCACGCCGGGCTCCAGACGGAACACCGCCACCAGCCGACGGCGCTCATCAACGATCGCCATGCGCCCGTCACCCAGGGCCTCCACCGCCTCGGGATCGGCGAAACCGGTCAGCGCGACGCGCCGCAGCACAACGCCGGACGGAGTGAACTCGACCAGCTGTTCGCCGGTTACGGTGAACAGCGTGCCGGTCAGGGGATTCCAGGTCAGCCCCGAGGTCTCGTCGTCCTCAAGCCCAGCCAGGGTGGTTTCCAGCGCCAATTCGTAATCCGGCAGCCAGATGCTGGCCGCGCGCTGTTCGGCGCTGACCGCACCTTCGTCCCAGTACAGCTGCAGCTGATCGTCCCAGTGCAGCAGGCGTGTGGCGACGAGCAGCGCAATAAAAAGCAGCAGCAGGATGGCGGCGACGATCAGACGCCAGCGGGAATAACGAACGGGCATGAGAAACGTTCCGGCGGAAGGTGCCGGATTACAACACGAGAGCGGTTCGCAAAGAAGCAGCAGACGCGGCGGGCTTGCCCCGCCGCGTGCAGGTCAGATCACGCGGCTTTCGAAACGCGACAGCCCGACCAGCTCCAGCACCAGCTGGTCGCCCTGCTTGAGCGGGCCGACGCCGGCCGGCGTGCCGGTCAGCACCACATCGCCCGGCTGCAGGCTGAAATGCCCGGCAATGTGCTGCAGCAGCGGCAGGATGGCATTGAGCATCTGGCTGCTGTTGCCGTCCTGGCGGACTTCGCCGTTGATGGTCAGGCGGATGCCGATGTCGCCCAGATCCTCCACCGCATCGCCCGGCACGAACGGCGCCAGCACGCAGGCGCCGTCGAAGCTCTTGGCGATCTCCCACGGGTGGCCCTTTTCCTTGAGCCTGGCCTGCACGTCGCGCAGGGTCAGGTCCAGCGCCGGGGCGAAGCCGGAGATGGCGTCGCGCACCTCCTCTTCGTTGGGCTTGCGCGACAGCGGCTTGCCGATCAGCACGGCGATTTCTGCTTCGTAATGCACGGCACCGCGATCGCTGGGGATGCTGAAGCCGTCGTCCAGCGGCACGCTGCAGCTGCCGGCCTTGATGAACAGCAGCGGCTCGGTCGGCACCGGGTTGTTCAGTTCCTTGGCGTGCTCGGCATAGTTGCGGCCGATGCAGACCACCTTACCCAGCGGATAATGGATTGGCGTGCCATCGGTGTAGTGGTGCTGGTAACTCATCGAAGACTCCTGGTAATCCGTGGGCCCATCAGGCCGCGAAAATCTTGCCCGGGTTCATGATCCCGTTGGGGTCGAACACCGCCTTGACTGCCTTCATGTACTCGATTTCCGCCGGCGAACGGCTGTATTCGAGGTAGTCACGCTTGGTCATACCGACGCCATGTTCGGCGGAGATCGAACCGTTGTACTTCTGTACGGTTTCGAACACCCACTTGTTGACGGTGGCGCACTTGCCGAAGAACTCGTCCTTGTCCATCGCATCCGGTTTGAGGATGTTCAGGTGCAGGTTGCCGTCGCCGATGTGGCCGAACCAGACGATTTCGAAGTCCGGGTAGTGCTCGCCGACGATGGCGTCGATCTCCTTAAGGAAGGCCGGCACCTTGGCGATGGTCACCGAGATGTCGTTCTTGTACGGCGTCCAGTGACTGATGGTTTCGGAGATGTACTCGCGCAGCTTCCAAAGGTTCTGCAGCTGCTGCTCGCTCTGGCTCATCACGCCATCGAGCACCCAACCCTGCTCGACGCAATGCTCGAAGGTCGCCAGCGCCTGATCGGCGCGCTCCTCGGTGGTGGCCTCGAATTCCAGCAGCGCATAGAAGGGGCAGTCGGTTTCGAACGGTGCCGGCACGTCGCCACGCGCCAGCACCTTGGCCAGCGCCTTGTCGGAGAAGAACTCGAAGGCGGTCAGGTCCAGCTTGTCCTGGAAGGCGTGCAGCACCGGCATGATCGAGTCGAAATCCGGGGTGCCCAGCACCAGCGCGGTGAGGTTGGTCGGCTGGCGTTCCAGGCGCATGGTGGCCTCGACCACGAAGCCCAGCGTGCCCTCGGCGCCGATGAACAGCTGGCGCAGGTCGTAGCCGGTGGCGTTCTTGATCAGGTCCTTGTTCAGCTCAAGGACGTCGCCCTTGCCGGTGACCACCTTCATGCCGGCGACCCAGTTGCGGGTCATGCCGTAGCGGATCACCTTGATGCCACCGGCGTTGGTGCCGATGTTGCCGCCGATCTGGCTGGAGCCGGCGGAGGCGAAGTCCACCGGGTAGTACAGACCCTTGTCCTCGGCGAACTGCTGCAGCTGGGCGGTGACCACGCCGGGCTGGCAGACGGCGGTGCGGTCCATCTCGTTGAATTCGAGAATCTGGTTCATGTAGTCGAACGACACCACCACCTCACCATTGGCCGCCACGGCCGCTGCGGAAAGCCCGGTGCGGCCGCCCGAGGGCACCAGCGCGACCTTGCGCTCATTGGCCCAGCGCACGATGGCCTGGACCTGCTCGATGCTCTTGGGGAAGACGATGGCCGAGGGCGCCGGAGCGAAATGCTTGGTCCAGTCCTTGCCGTAGGCGTTCAGCGAATCGGCGTCGGTCAGCACTTTGCCGGGCTCGACCAGGGTTTTCAGCTCATCGATCAGGGCGGGGTCGGTCATCACGGGAACTCTCATACGATTCATGGTCACCCTGAGCACGCTTCAGCACAGGGGTGGGGGTGTTTCGCGGGGCTCGTATGCTAGCATACGCACCCCTTTGAAACGTGCCTCGGCAGACTCCCGACACCGCTAATGACGGGTCGGCCAGCCTTCGCTGGACACTTCAGTCCTATCCTTCGGCCTTAAGGTTTTAATGCAGATGAGCCAGACCTCTCTCGACAAGAGCAAGATCAAGTTTCTTCTTCTCGAAGGCGTGCACCAGAACGCCGTCGACACCCTCAAGGCGGCCGGCTACACCAACATCGAGTACCTCAAGGGCGCGCTGTCCACCGAGGAGCTGAAGGAGAAGATCGCCGACGCCCATTTCATCGGCATCCGCTCGCGCACCCAGCTCACCGAGGAAGTCTTCGAGGCCGCCAAGAAGCTGATCGCCGTCGGCTGCTTCTGCATCGGCACCAACCAGGTCAACCTGAACGCCGCCCGCGAGCGCGGTATCGCGGTATTCAACGCGCCCTACTCCAATACCCGTTCGGTGGCCGAACTGGTACTGGCCGAAGCCATCCTGCTCTTGCGCGGCATTCCGGAGAAGAACGCCTCCTGCCATCGCGGCGGCTGGATCAAGTCGGCGGCCAACTCCTTCGAGATCCGCGGCAAGAAGCTCGGTATCATCGGCTACGGCTCCATCGGCACCCAGCTCTCCGTACTGGCCGAAGCGCTGGGCATGCAGGTCTACTTCTACGACGTGGTGACCAAGCTGCCGCTGGGCAACGCTACCCAGATCGGCTCGTTGTACGAGCTGCTGGGCATGTGCGACATCGTCTCCCTGCACGTTCCCGAGCTGCCGTCCACCCAGTGGATGATTGGCGAGAAGGAAATCCGCGCCATGAAGAAGGGCGCGATCCTGATCAACGCCGCCCGCGGCACCGTGGTCGAGCTGGATCACCTGGCCGCCGCGATCAAGGACGAGCACCTGATCGGCGCCGCCATCGACGTGTTCCCGGTCGAGCCGAAGTCCAACGACGAGGAATTCGAAAGCCCGCTGCGTGGCCTGGATCGCGTGATCCTGACCCCGCACATCGGTGGTTCCACCGCCGAAGCGCAGGCCAACATTGGTCTGGAAGTCGCCGAGAAGCTGGTCAAGTACAGCGACAACGGCACCTCGGTGTCCTCGGTCAATTTCCCGGAAGTGGCCCTGCCGTCGCACCCGGGCAAGCACCGCCTGCTCCACATCCACCAGAACATTCCGGGTGTGATGAGCGAGATCAACAAGGTCTTCGCCGACAACGGCATCAACATCTGCGGCCAGTTCCTGCAGACCAACGAGAAGGTCGGCTACGTCGTCATCGACGTGGACAAGGAGTACTCCGACCTGGCGCTGGAGAAGCTGCAGCACGTCAACGGCACCATCCGCAGCCGCGTGCTGTTCTGATTCGCTGACGCGGTGCGTTGAAAGGGAGGCTTCGGCCTCCCTTTTTCGTTCATGCGCACTGTCTAAACCCGAGCGCTCTCCGCTAGCTGCGCAGCACCCGATTACCTGCAGCATCGACATCCGCCCCTGGCTGCTCGTCACGCGGCTCGGGCGTCGGCGGCACATCGGTCTCGATCGGTGCCTGGCGCGGCTGCAGCACCGGTGCTTCGATCTGTTCCATCTCGTCCGATTGCCGGTCCGACTGCGGCCGCGGCTCGCGGTTGTCCAGCGGATGCTGACGCGCCTTTTCCGGATTGGTCGGCCCGGTAGTCTCGGCCAGGGCGCTCGTCGCGCCCGCCAGTGAAACCAGCAGAATGCTCAAACGCAGCATGCCCATCGCGCACCTCCCGATCATTGCTCTTGCAGATTCGGCACGCCGGCACCGACAAAGGTTTCCGCATGGATGCCGGCAACGGCCGAGCGGTCAGGTTGAACGCAGAACGGCCCGGCAAGCTGAGCCTGCCGGGCCGTTCAGGTGCAACCGATGGATCAGTAGGCGCCGCGTTCGCCGCCCTCGCCGCCCGTACCGGTCGTACCCTGCTTACCAGCCGCACCATCGCCGCCAGCATCGACGCCGGTGCCGTGATCGCTACCGTGTGTGGTCGCCGGGCGCTCGGTCTCGTCCGGCATCTTGCCGGTATCGGAGGTCGAATCCATTCCGGAGTCAGCGCCAGTGCCGCCCATAGTCCCCGGCTGCTCGGTGCTGTGCCCCATCGAGTCGCGGTGGCCGGTATCGGCGCCGGCATCGGTACCAGTGCCGGTGTTGGCCGCGAATGCCGCGCTGGAAAGCAGTCCCGCCAGGGTGAATGCCGCAATCTTGTGCATGTTCATGATTGACTCCTGCATATTTCAGGGGGTTCATGTAATCCGGCAGCGGGACGCGCCAGGGGTTTCGTCGTCAGCCTTTACAAAACGTGACAGCCCTGTGGAGCGCCCTGCCAGAGCGGCTAGTCGCTCGGACCGTCGGTCGCCTGCGGCCGGTCACCGAGCAGATCCTCCACGTAGAGCATGCGCACCAGCACCATGCCGACCGCCGCCAGCGGTGTCGCCAGCAGCAGGCCGAGGGTGCCGGCCAGCAGGCCGAACAGAAGTTGCACGGCGATGGTTAGCGCCGGCGGAACCGAGACGATGCGCTGCTGCATCCACGGCGTGAACACATAGCTTTCCAGGGTCTGGATGAACAGATAGAGCGCGGCGACGTAGAGCACCGTGCGCCCGCCCTCCAGCGAAGCCAGCAGGAGCGCCGGGATCACCGCCAGCACCGGACCGATATTGGGAATGAACGACAGCAGACCGGCGATCAGGCCGAGCACCAGCGCCAGCTCGATGCCCAGCAGCCACAGACCGAGCGTGGTCAGTACGCCGATCAGCAGCATTTCCAGCAACTTGGCCAGCAGCCAGGCGCGTAATGTCGAGCCGCTTTCGTCGAGCACCTCCGCCGCGCGCGGACGATAGCCCAGCGGCATCAGCTTCAGCAGCCCGCGCACATAGACCTGCGGGTTGATGGCGAGGCAGATGCCGATGGCGAAGGCGATGGCGAAGCTGCTCAGCGCCCCGACGATCGAGCCCATCACCTTGGTCACCACGCTGAACGCGCTGGAACCATCGGGCAGCGAGTCCTCCAGGCGCTCACGCTGCTGCAGCAGCTCATTCGCCCAGGGCAGCTGCTCGGCGCGCTCACGCAGGCGCTCGACGGCCTCGGGTAGCGAATCGGAGAGCGCATCGGCCTGCTCGGCGATACTCGGCGCGACCAGCCAGCCGCCGCCGCCCAGACCGAGCAGCAAGAGCACGAAGAACACCCCCATGGACAGCTTGTAGGACAGCGCCGTCTTGCTGCAGAGCCAGCGGCTCACGCCGTGAATCAGCACACCGAAAAGAATCGAGGCGAACAGCAGCAGGATGAAATCGAACGCCAGCCAGGCGACGATGCTCAGCAGCACCACGACGGCCAGCACCGCGGCCTGCACAATCGTGCGATTGGCGACCGTCTTGGCATCGTTCTGCGGTGTCGACGTGGACATGATGCTCCCCCTCGTGAGTACAAGAGGTACGACAGACCGCGCCGCGCATTAATTCAGCTGTTACCGCCAATCAGCGCAGCAGCTGCCAGAGCGAGGCGCCGACGCCGGCCATGCTCTCGCCCGCCACCAGGCCGGCCGCGGCGACGATCACGAAGCGCTCGCCGAGACTGCGCCAGCGTGACGCGAAGGCCCAGGCGAGCACGGCACCGAAGGTCATCATCAGCGAAATCGAAGCCGGAATGATGAATGCCAGGCCGAGCGCCGCGGAGCTCGGCAACCAGCGCAGCCGGCGTTCTGGCAGCAGCCCTTCCAGCGTCCCGAGCAGCACGCCGCAGAGCGCACCAGCGAGCATCGCCCAGCGAATGTCGGCAGCGAGCGCGCCGAGACCGCCGGTCAAGGCTTCGGCCACCGCTTTCCAGGTAGCGACCGCCGGAGCCGGCCATTCGGGTGTGATCAGCATGCTCTGTGGATCGGGAATCAGCAGCTGATAGGCCAGTACGCCGACCACGCTGCCGAGCAGAATGCCGAAGCACTGCGCCAGCGCCTGACCCCCCGGCGCAGCGCCGATGGCATGCCCGACCTTGAAGTCGTTGAGCAGATCGGTGCACTGTCCCGCCGCGCCACCGGCGGTGTTGGCGCTCATCAGATTGACCGGCACCTGGCCCGGGGCGAACACGCCGAAGCTCAGCTGCGACAGCTGGCCGATGGCGCCGATCGGCGGAATCCCGGTCGCGCCGACCACCCGCGCGGCAACCATCGCCAGCAGCAGCGCCAGCGGAATCGACAGCGCCGCCAGCCAGGGGTCGATGCCGAACAGGCTGACCTGCAGCGCCAGCACCAGTCCTACCGACAGCGCAAAACCGGCCGCTGGCCAGCCGTGCGGGCGCCGCAGCACCGGCCGCCGGTGTGTCGTTGCCGAGCGTGAGCGCAGCAGGCGCAGGCCCAGCGAGGTCAGCGTCGCGCAGACCATCAGGCTCACGCCCGGCCACAACAGCCATTCGATCAGCGCAGCGAACTGCGGCCCCTGGGCGGCAGCCGGCAAGCGCACCAGCCCCTCGGCCAGCAGCCAGGGCGCGATCAGGCCCCAGGCCAGCACAGCGCCGAGCAGCAGCGACAGGCCGACGCGCAACCCGATGATGCCGCCGAAGCCGAGCAACAGCAGCGAGGGTTCGAAGCTGAACGTCAGGCGCTCCAGCTGCGCCGAAGGGGTCCAGCGCGGCAGCGTCCAGAAAAAGGTATCGACCAGTTTGCTCCCGGCGGCCAGCACGGCGGCACCGCCCAGTACCCAGAGCCGGCGCCCGGCCTCGGCGCCATGACTGTAGATCTGCTGCAACGTCGCCAGGGTCGCCATGCCCTCGGGAAAGCGCAGCCCCGACTCGACGATCAGCGAGGGTCGCAGGTACCAGGCCACCCAGACCCCGAGAAAGCTCACCGAGAACACCCAGGCCATCAGCGGCAGGCTGTCCAGCTGCTGACCGGTGAGCAGGGTATAGGCGGGAATCGGCGCCACCAGCCCGCCGGAGATGATCGAGGCGCAGGACGAGGCGGTGGTCTGGTTGATGTTGCTTTCCAGCAGCGACCAGCGCGGGCGGCCGAACGCGACGGCAATGCTCTGCCAGAACGCGAAGCCGATCAGCAGCGCGATGATCGACATATTGAACGACCAGCCGATCTTGAGGCCCGAGTAGACATTCGACGGTGCCAGCAGCGCACCCAGCAGCAGACCAGTGAGCAAGGCACGCAGGGTCAGTTCACGAGACGAAACGGCAGAGGTGGTCGCGATCATTCCCCTACCTTAGCAGCCGCCCGGTGCAAAAACGCGCGCCCTTTTCGATGCCTCGCGTTCACCCTGGCGGAGTTGTGCACGTGCTGGCTGGATAATGCCCGTTCGCCATCTCTCGGCTGAACTTCGCTGCAAGGTGCTGGTCGTTTAGTAACTTTTTAATCAATCACGCCCGACTGACTAGGTACCGAACATGGACGCGGAGCTTACACGGGACACATCCTCCCCAACTGTCACGCTGTTAACCGGCAATGAACTGCTTGGGTTGTTCTTTCGCCACTTTCTAGGCGAACAGGCGCAAGTCGAAGTTGCGCTGACCGGACTGCAATCACCGGACAATCGCGGAGCCGACCTGTTTCTGGTCGACGCCGGCCATAGCGAAGCCGAACAGATATCCAGCCTGATCGACCAGCTCGACGAGCACACACCGGTGGCGCTGGTGAATATCGTCCCCGAGCAGGCCGAGCAGCTGGTCGAAAGACACCCGGTGATTCGCGGGGTGTTCTACAGCCACGCCACCCGCGAGCACCTGCTCGAGGGCATCCGCGTGCTGCTCAAGGGTGGCGACTGGCTGCCACGGGTCCTCACCGAGAGGCTGCTGGGCCAGTGGCGGCGCATGCGCCAGCTCGCTGAAACCAAGTCCAGCCTGACGCTGCGCGAGCGCGAGATCCTGAGCCTCGCCGGCAAGGGGCTGTCGAATGCGGAAATCGCCGAGCAGCTGTGCCTCAGCCCGCACACGATCAAGAGTCATATCCACAATCTGTTGCGCAAGATCGGCGCCTCCAATCGGGCCGAGGCGGCGTACCTGCTGCGCAGTCATCTCGACTGGGACAAGTCCTGTAGCGCTTGAGTAGCGTCCCGCAGCGACGGGCGGCCTAGCGGAGCGGGACGTCACCGAGACGCTCTGGCACGGTGCGAAAGCGTCACGCCGTGCCAGGCATTAATCCCGAGCGAACTGCTCGCGCTGCGCCTTTTACATCATCCGATGGATGTTCAAGAGTGTCCGCCGCGTTCAAGAATCGCGACCACTGTCATCCGGTACACGCCAATGGCCCGTTACGCCCTGCCCCGCGCCACATCACTGTCTGCCCTGGTTGCCTGCCTGGCCTGCGCGCCGCTGATGGCCGCCGACCTGATGGACAACGGCGATCTTTCACCCCTTGGCACCACCGCCACCCAGCTTGCGGTTCAGCTGACCGACGCCAAGGCCGCCTACATCCAGCAGCTGGGCCAGGGCAATCTCGCCGAGCTGACTCAGAACGGCCAGGCGTTGAGCGCGCAGATGCTGCAGCAGGGCGGCGACCAGGAAGCCTTTATCCTGCAGCACGGCGAAAACCTGATGGCGGTCATCGAGCAGGTCGGCCAGGGCAACTACGCCGAAATCCGCCAGACCGGCAGCGACAACCAGGCCAGCATCAGCCAGTACGGCGCCTATAACGATGCGCGCATCGAGCAGACCGGCCAGGGCCTGCGCAGCGCGGTGACGCAATACGGCGTCGGCCAGCAGATCAATATCGTGCAGGGTCGCTAGCGATCAGGAGAGTTCATGTTCAAGCCTACGGCAATTGCCACTCTGCTCACCCTCGCCGCCACTCAGGCCATGGCGCAGAACAGCATCGAACTGGAGCAGGTCGGCACGGACAATGTCGCCGAGCTGCAACAGACCGGCCTGGTCGAGTCAAGCACCATGGATGTCAGCCAGATCGGCAACCTCAACACCGCCAGCATCACGCAGATCGGCGAGGCCTACTTCAAGGTCGCCAACCTGCAGCAGATCGGTAACGCCAACGTCACCACCATCGAACAGACCGGACGTACCAGCACGGTCGATGCCAGCAGCATCGGCAACGGCAACCAGATCACCGGCAGCCAGACCGCCTTCGTCACCGCACAGATCGAGCAGCGCGGCGACGACAACGTGCTGACCTTCGACCAGCAGGGCTACTTCGAAGGGTCGCGGATGAACGTGTCCCAGGACGGTCTGGGCAACCTGGCCGACATCTACCAGGGCGACGGCAATCGCATGAACATCGCCCAGGCCGGCACCTACAACATCGCCGAGATTCAGCAGAACGACTACCACAACGAACTCGACTTCACCCAGAGCGGCGACAGCAACCGGCTGACGGTCGACCAGAACGGCTTCGGCGGCCGCATCAGTGGCTCGTCGACCGGCAGCGGTAACAGCGTCGACATCGCCCAGAGCTTCATGTCCAACCAGGCCACGGTGATCCAGAACGGCAACGACAACCTGGCGAGCATCGAACAGGGCAACTACGGTCATCAGGCCACCATCACCCAACTGGGCAGCGCCAACGAGGCGATGATCCGCCAGAGCCTGCCGGCCAATGACTTCACCCGCCTGCCCGGCGCCGCGACGATCCACCAGAGCGGCACCGGCAACAGCGCCACCATCGTCCAGCAGTAGCGCAACCACCCTCCAGCCACGGACCGGCTTCAACGGAAACAGAACGGATGCTGACCATGACCCTCACCACCTGGCTGCTCGCAGCCACCCCCGCCCCTGCCGATGCACCGGTAGCCGTCAGTTTCGAGCTGCAACCGGCCGAGCAAAGCCGGCTTTCGCTCGCCCTGTGCTTCAAGGGCAGCGGGCAGCAGGTCCGCTTTCGTCTGAAGGTGCGCTCCAGTGGCAGGGCCGGCAATGCCCAGACCGCGCAGAGCGGCACGCTGATCGCCACCCCGACGCAGCAATGCCCGCTGAACAACCGCCTCGGCATCGCTGACGACACCCGTGTCGAGGCCGAGCTGCAGTGGTGGATCGACGATGCCGAGCAGCCGCCGATCCTGCGCAGCTACCCGGACGACGACGCCGATGTGGGCGACGAAAGCGAGCCGGAACAGATCGCGTGAAGGCCGAAAGCGGACCGACGGCGCACCAGGTGGCGCTCGTTCAGCGCAGGTTCAGCTGGGGTTCAGGCCGACTGACCGAACGGCACTCCCGCACGGCCCTGGCCGCTGCTAGAGTTCGCTGCCGAGCTATCTGCAGCCCATTGGAGGGCGCATGTCACTGGATGACCGCAAGAAACTCGTCCGTCAGCACATCGACCTGACCTGGAATCGCGGGCGCCTGGCGCTGGCCGAGCACCTGCACAGCAAGGATTTTCTCTACAAGAGCTCCTTCATCGGCCGGCCGCTCGCCAGCGCCGAGTTTCTCGACATGGTCCGGCAGATCCGCCACGCCATGCCGGAACTGGAAGTGGTGGTCGAGGAATGCATCGCCGAAGGCAACCGGGTGGTCACCTGGAGCACGCTGATCGGTACCATCGAGCAGCCGGCGTTCGGCTATCCGCCCAGCGACAAGGTGCTCAGCATCTCCGCCATGGCCTTCTGGACCATCACCCCGACCCAGCAGGTGCAGGAGATCTGCACGATGTTCGACATGGAGAGCTTCCGCGCCCAGCTGGGGCTGGATACCCGGCCCTACGCCGAGAAAGCCCTGCCCTGATCCGATCGCTCACCACAGCCAGCCCAGCCACAACAGCGCCACCAGCAGCCAGGCGCTGAGGGTCAGGGCGCCGCGCTCCCACTGCCGATTCCAGCGTCGCTCGCGCGCCCGCCAGCGGTTCCGCTCGAGCTGCACCCCGGGTACGGGCAGTGGCGGCTGGCGCAGCAGGCGGGTGAGGTACAGCGACGCCCACAGTGCTGGATTGGGCAACTGCGCCAGCCGCGACGGCAGCCTCCAGCCACGGCGCAGCGCCAGCAGCGTCAGACCCAGAGCTGCCAGCAGCGGCCAGAGTGCCGACCACAGGCCCGCGGGATACACCCCAGCCAGCAGCGCTTCGCGCATGGTCGGCCAGAACCAGGGCACAAATAGCGACGCCATGCTGAGCAGCGCCCACGGCAACCACTGGCCGAGCGGCGCGCGTGCGCTGGCGTGCTGCTGATCGCGCCACATCAGCCAGAGCGCGCGCCAGAGCAGCAACGCGGTGGCCAGGCTGGCCAGGGTCAGCCAGGGCAACCAGGCGACGAAGGCGCTTTCATGCCAGGCCTCTTTCAGCAGGTACTTCACTGCCGCGCCGCTGGTGAACGGCGCGCCCATGATCGCCAGCGCCGGCAGCATCAGCAGCACCCAGCCCAGACGCGACAGCCGCCCTTCGTGGACCATCCCGGCGGCGAGGAACAGCGCGCCCTTGGCCAGCCCGTGATGCACGCCGAACAGCACCAGCACCGTCAGCAGCGCCGCAGAGGGCGCCTCCAGGCTCCAGGCCAGCGCCAGGATCATCAGCATCCAGCCCATCTGGCTCACCGAGGACCAGGCCAGCACTGCCTTGGACTTGGCCGCGCACAGCCCCAGCGCAGCCGCATAGAGCGCGCCGAACAGGCCGGCGATCAGCAGCGGCGTGCTCCAGGCCGCCAGCGTCGGATCGCTCTCCGGCAGGCAGCGCCAGATGCCGAGAATGCCGGCCTTGAGCATCGCCCCGGAGAGTACCGCGCTGGCCGGTGCCGGGGCCTGCGGATGGGCCAGCGGCAGCCAGACGTGCAGCGGCCAGAACCCAGCCTTCAGGCCGAGCCCGAGCACCAGCAGGGCCAAGGTCAGGTGGTCGATCGGCTGCGCCTGCCAGGTGGCGAAGTCGAAGGCCTGTTCGGTGCTGTGACTGCGCAGCAACAGCCCGGCGAGCAGCAGCATCTCGCCGCAGATCGCCAGTTGCAGATAGAGGCGTCCGGCCCGCCGCGGTCCCGGCCCCCCGTGCTGCACGATCAACCCGTAGGCCGCGAGGCTCATGGCGCTGAAGCCGAGGTAGAAGCTCAATGCGTCGGTGGCGATGATCAGCAGCAGATTGCCGGCCAGCGCCAGTTGCCAGAACGCCCAGAAGCGCAGCCGCTTCCGATCGGTGGCCAGGCTGCTGTTGGCAAAGATCCCCGCGCAACTCCAGAGCACGGCGGTAAAGCCCAGCCAGGCGCGGGTCAGCGTATCGCTGGCGCCCCAGCGCACACCCTCCCAGAGCCACGGCAACTCCAACGCTGGTGGCGGTTGCAGCGCAGCCAGCAGCGCCGGCGCACAGGCCAGCCACAGCCACGGCAGGCTGCGTTCGCGCAGCCACAACAGCAGCATGCCGCCGAGCAGCGGTGCCAAGGGCACCAGCAACCAGAGCCAGGCGTTCATATGGCGAACTCCCGCTCGACGATCAACTGGCTCCAGCCCAGCGGGCTGAGCGCGGTGGCCGCCAGCAGGCCGACCAGCAGCGACAGCAGCGCCGTGATCAGCGGCGGCAGCAACAGCATCCAATGGGTTTCGAAACGCTCATCGACCCAGCGGTTCTGGTGCCAGTCCGCCGGCTCAGCGAACCAGCCCCGCCACAGCAGCGGCAGGAAGTAGGCGGCATTCAGCAGCGCCGAACCGAGCAACACCAGCAGCACCCAGTCCTGACCGACCTCCAGCGCGCCGAGGCCGAGCGTCCATTTGCTGATGAAGCCGGCAATCGGCGGAATGCCGATCATGCCCAGCGCCCCGATGAAGAACGCCGTCATGGTCCAGGGCATGCGCCGGCCGACGCCGTCCATCTCGCGGATGCGGTGAATGCCCAGAGTCTCGGCGAAATTGCCCGCACAATAGAACAGCGTGACCTTCATCAGCCCCTGATGGACCAGATGCACCAGGCCGCCCACCGCCGCGATCGGCCCGAGCAGCGCGACGCCAAGCGTCACGTAGGACACCTGGCTGATGGTCGAGTAGGCCAGGCGCTTCTTCAGCTCCTGCTGCTGCAAGGCGCGCAGCGAGCCGTAGAGGATGGTCGCCGCCGCCAGCCAGAGCAGCGGCGTGGTGAGATCCAGTTGCGTCAGCGCCTCGGCGCCGAAGACGTCGTAGACCACCCGCACGATGCCGAAGGCCCCGGCCTTCACTACCGCCACCGCGTGCAGCAGCGCACTGACTGGTGCCGGGGCGACCATCGCCTGCGGCAGCCAGCCGTGCAGCGGGATCAGCGCCGCCTTCACGCCAAGGCCGAGAATCAGCAGGGCGAAGGCCACGCGCAGCCCGAGGTCATGCTCGCCGACTGCGTCCAGCAGGTAGCCGGCCGCCTGGAAATCCGGCGTCCCGGCCAGGCTGTGCAGCAAGGCCACGCCCATCAGCACCAGCGACCCTCCACCGACGGTGTAGGCCAGATAGACGCGCCCCGCGGCGAGCGACTCCGGCGTGCCGCGATGCACCACCAACGGAAAGGTGGCCAGGGTCAACAGTTCGTAGAACAGCAGGAAGCTGACCAGATTGCCCGCCAGCGCCAGGCCCACCGTGGCGCTGACGCAGAGGCTGAAGTAGCCGAAGAAGCGCGAGCGCAGCGGCGAGTTTTCCAGGTAGCCGATGGCATAGATCGTCGTCACCGCCCACAGCAGCGATGACAGCGCGACGAACAGCAAGGCCAGCGCATCGGCCTGCAGTACCAGCGGCACGCCCGGCAACAGTGGCACGCTGAAGCGGTACTCGCTGCCCTGGCTGACGCCATAGAGCATGCTGCCGACCAGCACCAGCTTGAGCGTCACGCCGAGCAGGTTAAGGGTCACACGCAGGCGCTGCTGGTCCTCGCGCAGACCGAAGATCACCAGGCCCGGCAGCAGCGAGCTGAGCACGATGCCCAATGGCAGAAACGCATGCCAGCTCATCGCCCGAGCCCTCCCAGCCAGAGCAACAGCGGCTCGCTGATAAGCGCCAGCCCCCAGACCAGCAGCGCCGGCAGCAACGCCAGCCACTGCGCCAGACGGTCGGCATGAATGCTCGGTGGATTCGGCCGGGCACGGTCGAATCCATGGGCGACGACGCGAAACACGTAGGCCGCCGACATCAGCGTGCCGAGCAATGCGCCCAAGGCCCAGGGCCAGTGCTGCGGCCGTTCGAACAGCGGCTGCAACAACAGCCACTTGGCCAGGAAACCGCCACTGGCGGCAAGCCGATCAGGCTGCCGCCGGCCACGGCGAACGCCGCCAGGGCGATCGGCACGTTCTGACTCGCGCCTTTCATGCCGCTCACCCGTTTGCTGCCGAGAATGCTCTGCAATTCGCCGGCCGCGAGGAACATGGAGACCTTGGCCAACCCGTGGGCCAGCACGAACAGCCACAGGGCCGCATGCAGGCGCGGTTCGTCCAGATGCAGCAACAGCCCCAGCGCCAGCAGCGCGTAGCCCAGCTGGGCGACCGTCGAGTAGGCCACCAGCGTCTTCAGTCGCGGCGCGCGCAACGCCGACCAGCCGCCGCCGACCAGCGCCAGCACACCGGCGGCGCCGAACAGCAGGCCGGCGTCGCGGCCGAATTCAGCCGGGGCAATCTCGCTCCAGATCAGCCAGAGGATGTACAGCGGCCCCTTGACCACCAGTGCCGAGAGCAGCGCGCTGACCGCAGTCGGTGCCGCGGCGTGGGCCGGCGGCAACCACAGGTGCAGCGGCCACAGCGCGGCCTTGAGCATCAGCCCGAGGGTCATCAACAGCAGCGCCAGATAAGTCACGCCATCGGCTTCGGTCAGTTGCGCCAGCATGGCCAGATCGAGCACGCCGTAGCGCCCGTAGATCAGCGCCACACCGAGCAGATAGGCCAGTGAGCCGGCCAGCGACAGCAGCAGGTAGTTCAGCGCCGGCTTCCAGGCCTTGCGCCCCGCCAGCGACACCAGCGCCACCGCGACCAGGCTGAGCAACTCCAGCGTCACGTAGAGGTTGAACAGGTCCGCCGACAGCCACAGCGCGGCCAGTGCCGCGTGCAACAGGCAGGACAATGGCCAGTAATCCTGATTCCCGGCGGCATGTGCGATGCGCGCCGCGTACAGCGCCACCAGCAGGTGCAATCCGGCAGTGAACACCAGCAGCAGCGCGGCCAGCGGGGTCAGGCGGAAACGGATCGCCAGCCCCGCCTCCCAGCCACCGACCAGCAGGCTTCGCTCGCCATGATCGAGCACCACCTGCAGCGCCATGATCGCCGCCAGGAGCGCGCCCAGGCTAAGCGCGATCACCCAGCGGCCGCTGCGCGCCGGGCGCAGCAGGATCAGCAGCAAGGCACCGGCCAGCGGCAGCAGCAGGCTGACCAGGGCGGCGTTCATCGCTCTTGCCCCTTCGAGGTGGCCAGCGCACTGCTCAGGCGCAACGCCAGGGCGGTCGCACTCACCGCCACCACCAGCCCGGTGACCACCAGCGCCACCACCAGCGGATCGCTCGGGGCGTGACGCGCCGCCAGGGCGATCATCACCAGAAACACGCCGCTGCCCATCAGATTGATGGCGATGATCCGCCGCAGCGCATGGCGCAATGTGAGCAACCCGTGCAGGCCGAGCAGCCAGAGGGCGAAGCCGACGGCGATCCAGAACAGCGTGACGCTCATGACTGCGGCTCCGGGTCGTCGCCGATCACCAGCAGGCTCAGGCTGGCGGCGATGGACAACGTCGCCGCGGCCTCGATGACGACGATCAGCGGCTTGGCCCAGCCGGTCGGGTACTGCAGCCAGCCATCGCCAAACCAGGCGCAGGCTGCCGCCACCGCGACGAACAGCAGCAGGCTGCCGCCACCGCGACGAACAGCAGCAGGCCGACCAGCACCAGCAGACGCAGCGGCCAGAAGCCCCAGCGCAACGCCGGCAACGCACCGGCCAGACGCAGCAGGACGATGCCGGAGGCCAGCAGCGCGCCGGCCTGGAAGGCACCGCCGGGCGAGGCGGCACCACGCCAGAGCACATAGCCACCGGCCAGCACCAGCAGCGGCGCGAGAGTTCGGCCCCAGGCGCGCAGCATAGGCCAGGGCTCGCTCAGCTGCGGCTGCAGCGATCCGAGCTGCCGTGCACCGAGCAGGGCCAGGAGCAGGACGGCCAGCTCGAGCAAGGTGTCCCAGGCGCGGAAATTGAGCAGCACCGCCGTGACCAGATGCTCGACGCCGCTCTGCGCCAGCGCGGCATCGATCTGCGTCGGCACGCTCGGTTGCAGTTCGGCCAGCGGCGCTAGCTGCGGCAGAACCATCAGCAAGAGCGGCAGCACCACCGCCACCGCGGCCAGACGCCGGCGGCGCGACAGCTGCGGCTCGCTGCCGGCCCGTGGCTGACGCGCCAGCGCGGCGAACAGCAGCACACCGGTCAGCCCGGCGCCGATGGCGGCCTCGGCCAGCGCCAGGTCGGCCGCGCCCAGTCGCGCCCAGACCAGCGCCAGCACCAGGCCGAAGGCGATGAACAGCAACACGCCGGCATACAGCTGGCGCACATGCAGCGCGCCACCGGCCAGACCGAGCAGCAACAGGCCGAGGACCGCATCCAGCAGCCAGTCAGTCATCGCCGTCCTCCTCGTCGGATTGACGTGCCAGCACCTGACAGGCAGTGGCGCCGGAGGCCAGCACCAGCAGCCAGATCAGTAGCATCTGCGCGACTTCCAGCACGCCGCCGGCGCGCAGCGAAAGGCCGGCGACCACCAGGCCGAGGCCGAGGGTGTCGGCCTTGGTCAGCGCGTGCAGGCGACTCAGGGTATCGGGAAAGCGCAGCAGACCGATGCTCCCGGCAGCGAAAAACCCCAGCCCACCGGCCAGCAGCAGCCAGCTGAAGAAGTCGAGCAGTTCACTCATGGCGGCTACGTCGCAGCAGCTGTACCAACGCGGCGCTGATCATCGCCGCCAACAGCGCCAACACCAGCGCCGCATCGCGCAGTGCCGGCGCGCCCTGCCACTGCGCCAGCACCAGCAGAAGCGCGGCGCCGGTGGTGCCGAACAGCTGCACGGCAAGCAGCCGGTCGACCCGTCGCGGGCCGAGCAGTACGCGCCAAAGACCGATGATCAGGGTCAGCAGCAGAAGTGCGCAGAACACTGCCATCAAGGCCGCCCCTCCGCGCCAAGCAGCCGCTCCAGGCGCAGTTCCAGTTCGGCCACGGTGGCTTGCCAGGGCAGGCGTTCATCCAGCACGTGCACACGCATCTCGTCGGCATCGACTCGCGACGCCAGGGTCCCGGGCAACAGCCCGACCATCGCCGAGAGCAACAGGCGCACCCGCGGCGACTGGCTGGTGAGCGGATAGGGATGCCACGCCGGCTGCAGCGGACAGCGTGGCTGCAGCGCACGCCGCGCCACATCCCAGCCACCGAGCAGCATGTGCTTGAGAAAGAAGCCGAGAAACGCCGGCAGCGCCGCCAGGCGCAAGGTCATCGGGCGCAGGCCGAGTCAGAGGCTCAGCGCCACGGCCAGGGTGATCGTCGGCACACCCAGCACCCAGCCCTGCCCGGCAGCGAACAGCGCCCAGAGTGCGGTATAGAGCAGTGACCAGAAGAGTGCGTCGGTGGCTCCGCGACGCCATGCGGCCTGTGTCATCACAACCTCCTTGGCATTCCGATCTTTGTTACAAGTCGAGGCCAAGAGTTCGCCGCTGTCCACCAAACACCGCGAAGAGCCTTGTATCAGCAGATTGCCGTTCGGCCTGGCCAGCGGTGCTGCACCGCCTGTTTCTCCCAGCTGCGGCCCGCGGCAGGATCAGCACAGGTGTCTCAGGAACCAGTCGCCGGCCAGCCGCGCCACCTCCTCCAGCGTACCGTGCTCCTCGAACAGGTGCGTCGCGCCAGGCACCATCACCAGCTGATGCACGCACTGCAGGCGTGCAGCCGCCGCTCGGTTCAGCTCCAGCACTTCGAGGTCGCCGCTGCCGACGAGGAACAGCGAGGCCGCCTTGACCCGCGCCAGCGACAGATCCGCCAGGTCGACCCGGCCGCCACGCGAGACCACCGCGGCGATGTCCGCCGGACGCGAAGCCGCGGTGGTCAGCGCCGCAGCGGCGCCGGTGCTGCTGCCGAACAGACCGATGCGCAGCTCGTGCAAGCGCGCATCGCTGCTCAGCTGGTCGACCACGCCACTGAGGCGCTGACTGAGCAGCGGGATGTCGAAACGCAGCTGGCGAGTGATCTCGTCGATGGGTTGCTCGTGCTTGGTGAGCAGATCGAAGAGCAAGGTCGCCAACCCCATTTCGTTGAAGCAATGCGCCACGCTGCGGTTGCGCGGGCTGTGCCGGCTGCTGCCGCTGCCGTGGACGAACACCACCAGGCCGGTGGCCGAGGGCGGCAGGCACAGCTCGCCGTGCAGGCGTGCCTTGCCGAGCGTGAAGCGCATGGGTGTCACCGCAAGCGCGGTCATGCCGCCTGCCCTCCCTGGGTCCACGCGCGCTGCAGCAGCTCCACCACCTGACGGTCGGGGGTCTGCTCGAAATGCTCGTACCAGCGGCCGATGGCATACAGGTCATGGGGCACATGCAGGCAGACGACGCGATCCGCCAGTTTTTCCAGCTGCGCGATGCTCTGCGCAGCCGCCACCGGCACCGCAACGGTGATGCGCGCTGCACCCAGCTGACGCACGGCCTGCACCGCGGCGCGCATGGTGGCACCGGTCGCCAGGCCGTCGTCGACCAGAATCACGCCACGTCCGGCGATCAGCGGCGGCTGTCGCTCACCACGATAGGCCTGCTCGCGCCGCTGCAGCTCGTGGGTTTCCTGGGCGATGGTGCCGTCGATCTCGGCTCTGGATGCGTGGGTGTACTGCACGATGTCGTCGTTCATCACCCGCACGCCGCCACCGGCAATGGCGCCCATGGCCAGCTCGCGATTGCCCGGCGTGCCAAGCTTGCGCACGACCAGAATGTCCAGTTCGAGACCCAGCCGCTGTGCCACCTCGAATGCCACCGGCACACCGCCGCGCGGTAGCGCCAGGACCAGGGCGTCGCGCCAGTCGGCATCCTGCACCAGGCGCTCGGCCAGCGCCTCACCTGCCTGGACTCGATCGTAGAAGGGGATCTTGAAGGTCATGGCAGGCTCCTCGGTTTGGCACGGGCTGTATTGGAGTCTGGCTCAAGAATCGAGTGCCGGTACGCCATCTGCGACGAACAACCCGTCTGGCTGACCGGCTTCGAGGGCCACCGATCGGAACGGACGCGGACAAGGTTACAAATTCATTGCCGCCGACTCTATGACGCCATTAAAGTGCCATCATCGGTTGCCGATAACTTGGGTAGACCCGTCGAATGCGCTGCCACTGCCACGGCGGCCAAATGCCTGGGATGGATGATCAATGACCGAGAAGAACAACAAACCGGCGCCATGGCGTATGCGCAGCACCCTGCTGATGACGGTCAGCCTGCTGTTTCCCTCAACTCCCGTGCACGCGGCCGAACACCTGACGCTGCTAACCTGGGAGGAATACCTCAGCGAAGCGGTGATCGAACGCTGGCAAGCCGAAACCGGGGTCGAGATCAGGCAGATCTACTTCGATAGCGGCGACAAGCGCGACGAAGTCCTCGCCAAGCCCGAGCATCAGATCGATATCGCCCTGACGGAGCTGATCAGCGCCTCGCGCTTTGGCGCCCGCGGCCTGCTGGACCCGATCGACGACAAGCAGCTGCCGACGCTGCGTCATGTCCCGCAACGCTGGCGCAACAGCTGCGGGCGCTACGGCGTGCCCTACCTGTGGGGCACGCTCGGCATCGCCTATCGCAGCGACCGCCTGGAAAGCGCGCCACGATCCTGGAAGGACCTGCTGCAACCGGCTCGCGCCGACGAGCCACACATCATCATGATGGAGGACCACGAGGACATCCTCGCCAGTCCGCTGATCCTGCAGAACCATTCGATCAACACCTCGAACAACGACGAACTCAAGGCCGCCTTCGATCTGCTCATGGCCCAGTCCAGCGCCGTGCTGACCTACGAGTACGTGATCACTTCACTGCGCAGCCAGCGCTACCTCGACCAGGCCGACATGGCCCTGGCCTACAGCGGCGACCAGCAGGTGCTCAACGAAGTCGAAGGGGTCGACGGCGAGCCCTGGCGCTACGTAGTGCCCGAAGAGGGCACGCTGCTCTGGGTCGATTGCCTGTCGATACCGACCGGCACCGCGAAGAAGGCGCTGGCGCGGCGCTTCCTCGACTTCCTCCAGCAGCCGGAAATCGCCGCCCTGAATGCCGCCGATCTGGGCGTCGCCACACCGAACGCTGCGGCGCGGGCACTGCTGCCGGCGGATATCCGCGCGGATTCGACCATCTACCCGGCGGAAGCGGTACTGGAGAGAAGCCAGGTCTACGAGACGCGACCGCTGGAGGGCACGCAGACGCGGCGGCGCATCATCAGTGCACTGATCAACGCCCATGACGCTAGGTAAACGCACGCTGCTGGTGATCTTTCCGGTCATTCTGATCATCCAGCTGGTTGCCTCGACCACCGCCTACCTGACCCAGCGCGCCTCGCTGCTGGGGCTGGAGCAGGCGCGCCTGGAGCAGCAGCTCTCGGCGCTGACCTCCGCCTACCTGGACTATGAGGCGTTCAATCGCAGCGTGCTCTACTCGATCATGGATAGCGAGGCGCTGCTGCTGTTCCTGCGCGAGTCGGACACCGACTTTCGCAACGACACCCTCGGGCTGCGCATCCAGCAGAGCATCCGCTCGCTATCCAATACCGAGCTGACCTTCGTTTCCCTCGCCGTCGTGCAGCCCGATGGCAGGCCGGCCTACTACTTCGAAAGCAGCCTGTCGCCATTCGCCTCGATGAATGCGAGCCAGCAGCGTATCGTCAGCGAAGCCAGACGGTCTTCGGCATCCGGCAACACCCTCTACGTCGAGCAGGCCAATGACGACCCGCTGCTGATGAACACCGACTTCATCCTGCCGGCCTCCAGCAGCCGGCCACTGCCAAGCCAGCGCGCCGAGGCCTTCGCCATTCAGCTGGCGGTGCGCCCGGAGCGCTTCCTCAAGCTCAAGCGCAGCCTGGAAAGCGAATACGGCGTGCCTGTCGAAATCGCCGACGAGCCGTTGCTGGCGGTCGCGGGGTTGTCCGCCAGGGTTTCGCTATCGCGCTCGCTGCATGCAAGGCTGACGCCGGCACCGCACTATACCGCCGAGCGCCTGCAGACCCTGGGGCTCGCCTTCATCGCCGGCGGTGCGCTGATCTGTCTGATCTCCATCGGCCTGCTGCTGTGGCTGATCCGCCGTTCCATTACCGGCCCCATCAGTCAGCTGGACGACCAGCTCACCGACCTGCTGCTATGCAAGCGCGACGCGCTCGACGAGCCGACCGATGGCGGCGAGATCGGCCGGCTGACGGTGAACATGAAGACCCTGCACGACCGCAACACCGAAGCGCTGCAACGCATCCGCGAAATATCCTGGGAGGACAGCCTGACCCAGGTCAGCAACCGGGCGCACTTCGGCGTGCTGGCCAATACCATGTACGAGCAGTGCATGCGCACGCACAAGCGGCTGGCACTGCTGTTTCTCGATCTGGACAACTTCAAGCAGGTCAACGACCAGCACGGCCACGAGGCCGGCGACGCTCTACTGCGAATCTTCGCCCAGCGTGCCCGCGGCGTGCTCGAACGTCATCGCACCGACTACCCGCAGACGGAAACGGCCCTGGCGCGCCTGTCCGGCGACGAGTTCGCCATCCTGCTGCTGAGCGAAACCGGCGACGGCGGCCTGCAGCAACTGTGCGACGCGCTGCTCGGCCTCTGCCGCGGCGGGTTTCGTCTGGAGGATCGCCTATATCCGGTCAGCGTCAGCATCGGCACCGCCTGCTACCCGGAAGATGCGGACTCGATCACCCAGTTGCTCACCCGTGCCGACACCGCCATGTACCAGGCCAAGGCCGAGGGCAAGAACACCGCGGTGGCCTTCAGCGGCGAGCTGGAGCGACGCAACGAGCGAATCCGCCTGATCGAAGACCAGCTGCGCGAGCTCGACGGCGACGACCAGCTGCGGCTGGTCTACATGCCGGCGCTCGATCGCGAAGGCGCAGTGGTCAGCTGCGAAGTGCTGCTGCGCTGGCATTCACCGATCCTCGGGACGGTTTCGCCCGGCGAATTCATTCCCATCGCCGAGCGTGCCGGGCTGTTCCCGAAGATCGACAGCTGGGTCATTGATCATGCCCTGGCGGAGTACCCGAAACTGGTGCAGCTGTTCGGCGAAGGGGTGCTGCTGGCGATCAACGTGTCCTCCGCGCAGCTCAACGACGACCGCATCTGCCGCTACCTCGTAGAGCGCGCCGCCCATCACGGCGTAGAGCCGGGCCGAATCGAGATCGAGCTGACCGAGACCTACGCCGCCGAGCTGTGCAAGAACACCATGGAAGTGGTCCAGGCGATTCGCCGCGCAGGCTTTCGCGTCGCCATCGACGATTTCGGCGTCGGCTATACCTCGATCCAGCAGCTGCTCGAGTACCCCGCCGACACCATCAAGCTGGACATGGCGATTATCACCCGGCTGACCCGCCCGGAGATGCAGCAGAGCCTGAGCGCCCTCATCGCCTTCTGCCACGCCCAGGGCAAGCGCGTGAATGCCGAGGGCGTCGACAACATGGAAAAACAGTCGGCACTGCTGCAGGCCGGCTGCGACCTGTTCCAGGGTTACCTGATCTCGCCGCCGCGCTCGCTGGCGGCACTGGATGACTGGATGGCGGTGCGCAACCGCGCCCACGGCGCGCTGCGTCTGGAGCCGCTGCCGCCATCGGCTAGCCCGCTAGCCAACCCGGCCGCAGTCAGCAGCGACTACTAGATGGAATCTTCCTCGGCAGCGCCGGCGGGATTGGCGCGCGTCGACATCGCGAGGATTTCCGGCACCACGTCGCGCGCGAACACATCGTGCAGCCGGCGCAGCTCGGCGAACGGGTCGGGATGATGGTCGACGCGGATATCCCACAGCGGGTATTCCTCGTTATCGACCACATACACCGTTGCCGATGACTCACCATGGCGATCGCCGCCCTGGGCATCGCCGGCGGCGATCGCCTCCATCAAACGTTCCACCAGCGGCAGGTGTGCGCTGCGCTCATAGGCTTCGCAGGCGGCTTCCAGCACCTCGCGCCCCTTGAGCCGGTTACCCTGCACACAGAACTGTTCGCCGGCGATCGAGCCGGCCCAGGGCAGGCACTTTTCCCCGGTCCAGCAGGACGTGCGGCCCTTGCTGTCGATCACCGCGCACTGGCGCTGGCTCATACAGGGATCGGTGCACCGCAGCCGCTCCAGCACCTCGGGCGCCGGGCTGAACTGGCGCAGGAAACGCAGGCCGTCGATACCCAGGTACGGATTGATCTGTGCCTGGGTCGCCACCGCCCCGACATGGGCCGCCGCGTGGGTCAGCAACTTGCCCACCGCGGGCATCGCCGTGGCCGCGGCCACGCCGAACTGACCGGTGCGCGGGCAGCGGGCGATGATGGAAAAGGTCATGGGCGTGCTCTCTGGATTCGTCAGGGCTTAGGCCCGGGCCGAGCGGCAAACGTTCAGAGCGGGCGGCTCACTCGGGCAATTCGACACTGACCTTGATCGCCGAATACCAGGCCGTGACCGCGGCGATATCCTCGTCGCTCAGCCCGGAGGCGATGACGCTCATCTGCGGATGCTTGCGCTCACCGGAGCGGAAGGCCTGCAGCTGGCGCGCCAGGTACAGCTCGCCGTTGCCGGCCAGGTTCGGTGCATCGGCGACCGTGGCGATGCCATCGATGCCGTGGCACGCGGCGCACATCTTGGCCTTGGCCTTGGCAGCGGTCAGGTCGGCCGCCAGCGCCGGAAGGCAGGCGCTGCCTAGCAGCAGTGCCAGCGCCAGGGACAGCCGCCGGCTGAAATCCATCGACATGCAGAAATCCTCGAATGGCGCCGGCTACCGCGAACGGCAGCCCGGCGCAGCGGCTCAGTTGCCCTGGTAGGAGATGCGGTAGATGGCCCCGGCAGTGTCGTCGCTGACCAGCAGCGAGCCGTCCTTGAGCTGCGCGACATCGACGATGCGGCCGTAGTACTCGCCGGTTTCCTCATCCAGCCAGCCTTCGGCGAAGGGCACCGTCTCGCCGGACGGACCGCTGCCATCGGCCTCGAACGGCGTGAACATCACCCGCGCACCAGCCGGCACGGTGCGGTTCCAGCTGCCGCGCTGGGCGCTGAACAGCCCGCCGCGGTACTGCTCGGGAAACTGCTTGCCGGTATAGAACATCAGGCCCATGTCCGCGGCGTGGGCGGTAGTTTCCACCACCGGCGGGGTCAGGCCATCCGGCGGGGTCTCGTCGGCATATTCGTTGGTGCGCACCTGACCACCGCCATACCAGGGCATGCCGAAGCGCATGCCTGCCTTTGGCGCATGGTTGATTTCGCCCGGCGGCGTATCGTCGCCCATGCCGTCGACCTGGTTGTCGGTAAACCACAGCTCCTTGCTGGTCGGGTTATAGGTGATGCCCACGGAGTTGCGCACCCCGGTGGCGTAGACCTCGCGTTTGCTGCCGTCGCGCTCCATGCGCACGATGCCGCCGATGCCGTGCTTGGCGTACAGGTCGAGCTTGTCCTTGGGTGGCACGTTGTGCGGCTGGCCGAGGGAGATGGTGAGCTTGTTGTCCGAGCCCACGGCACAGACCCGCGCGCCGTGGTTGTAGCTCTCCTCGTCCTTTGGAATCAGCTCGCCGGTCGGGACCACGATGTCCGCCGCCACGTCCGGCCCCTCGTAGAAGAACTCCGCCGCCGGGAACACCAGCACGCGGTTGTGCTCGGCGACGAAGAGGAAGCCGTCCGGGCTAAAGCAGGGGCCGGGCTGGGTGAAGGAAATCGCCGGAGCGAAGCGCTTCACTTCATCGGCCGTGCGGTTCTTGGTGCGGTCGGTGACCGTCCACAGATCGGTCTTGCGGGTGCCGACGAACACCACCCCGCTGGAAGGCCCAACCGCCATGTGACGGGCATCCGGGACTATGGCGTAGAGATCGATGCGAAAACCCTCCGGCAGCTTGATGCGCTTGAGGTTGTCGCGGATGGCGTCGGCGGTGGGTCCATCCTGGGGGATGGTCTTCATGTCCAGCGACTGGCCGGTGGTCTTCATCGAGCGCATGCGCTCCAGTGCTTCATCACTGGTCGGCGCCGCAATCGCAGCGGCACAGCTCATCGCGAGCAGGGCGCTCAGGGTCAGGCAGGGAATCTTCATGGCACGCACCTCAGGGCACCGCCGCGTGGGGCGGTCATCTTGTTGTTATGGCGTTCCCGGCGACGAGCTGCGCACCGGGCATGCGGCTAGCTGCCTGCTTCAGCGTAGCGGCCGCCTGGCCATTTACCACTTGAGGTGCCGTGCGGTGTGGATCAACCCTGGCGCAGCGAAAGGCCCTTGAGGAAATTGCGCAGCAGCTGATCGCCGCAGGCGCGGTAGTTGCTGTGGCCGGGCTTGCGGAACAGCGCGCCGAGTTCGGATTTCGACAGCTGCAGGTCGGCGGCATGCAGGATCGCCTGCAGGTCTTCGTCGCGCAGCTCGAAGGCCACCCGCAGTTTTTTCAGGATCTGGTTGTTGCTGACCGGCAGCTCCAGCGGCGGTGCCGGACGGCTTTCGTCCTTGCCGCGCTTGAAGTAGATCAGCCCGTCGAGAAAACGCGCCATCGCTTCGTCCGGGCATTCCTGATAGCCGTCCTCGTCCTCGCGGCTGAGCCAGGCGCGAACCTCGGCCTCGTCCACCGTGCAGCCACCCAGGGCGGCAATTTCGGCCATCTGTGCATCACTGGCCTTGAGGGTGTAGCGCAGGCTGCGCAGGACGTCGTTATTGAGCATGTTCGCTCCTCACTGAGAAAAGGCCGGCAGTGTGCGCTTTCGGGCGCCCTGCGGCGAGTCCGATCAACCGTCTTCACGCTCGCCGAGGCGACGGTACAACGTGCGCCGGCCGATGCCGAGCAGGGCCGCGGCGCGGCGCTTGTTGCCGTCCACCAGCTTCAGCACATGCTCGATATAACGCAGCTCCAGCTCCTCCAGAGTCGGTAGCAGCGGGCCATCACTGAGCTGAGCGAGCAGTTCGGCGCCGGCACTGCGCGCCTTGTCATCACGATAGTCGGCGATGCGGCTGGGCAGGTGCTCCAGCTCGATGCTGCGCCCGTGGCAGAAGGTCACCGCACGCTCGATGGCGTTCTGCAGCTCGCGCACGTTGCCTGGGAACGGATAGCGTCGCAGCTGCGCCAGTGCCGCCGGCGCGATGCCGCGCACCGGTCGCCCGCTGCGCGCGGCAAAGTGGGCGACGAAGCCGGCGGCCAGCAGTTCGAGGTCCTCCTCGCGATCACGCAGCGGCGGCACCTGCAGAATGAAGGTTTCCAGGCGGAAGAACAGGTCCTCGCGGAAGGCCTCGCGGCCGGCCTCGGTTTCCAGCGGGCGGTTGCTCGCCGCGATGATGCGCACATCCACGCTCAGCTCACGCTCGGCACCCACCGGGCGGATCGTGCCTTCCTGCAGCACGCGCAGGAGCTTGGCCTGCAGCGGCAGCGGCATCTCGCCGATCTCGTCGAGAAACAGCGTGCCACCGTCGGCCTGCTGGAAAAGTCCCTTGTGCGCGCGGTTGGCGCCGGTGAAGGCGCCAGAGACATGGCCGAAGAATTCGCTTTCCAGCAATTCGGCCGGCAGCCCGGCGCAGTTGATCGCAAGGAATGGCCCTCTGGCACGTTCGCTTTCCGCATGCACGGCGCGGGCGACCAGCTCCTTGCCGGTGCCGCTCTCGCCGATCACCAGCACCGGCCCCTCGGCGCGGGCAAGCTGGCGGATCTGATCGAACAAGCCGCGCATAACCCGGCTGCGGCCGAGCATGCCGTGGAAGCGATCATCGCTGAGCAGCTGCTGGAAGCGCCGCACCTCGTCGCGCAGGCGTCGCGTCTCCAGCGCACGGGCCACCGCCAGGGCGAAGTGCTCGAGGTCCAGCGGCTTGGTGAGGAATTCGTCGGCGCCTTCCTTGAGCGCCGCCACGGCCTGCTGGATGCTGCCGAACGCGGTGATCACCAGAAATGCCGGTGCCGCCTGCATCGTCTTGACCCGTCGCAGCAGCGCCATGCCATCGGCACCGGGCAGGCGCAGATCGCTGACCACCAGCGCCGGCTCCCAGCTTTCCAGCGAGCCGACCGCCTCCTCCGCACTGGCCAGCGCGCGCACCTGCAGGCCGCGGTCTTCCAGCTCCTCGACCAGCAACTGGCGCAGGCTGTCGTCGTCCTCGACCAGCAGGACCCGCTCCTGCGTCACTTCAGTCATGCTCGACCTCCTCGTCGATCAATGGCAATGCGATACGGAAGGCCGCGCCCGGCAGACCGCCGTCGACCAGCTCGATACGTCCACCGCACTCGCTGACCACGCCATGGGCAACCGCCAGCCCCAGCCCACTGCCCTCGCCCACCGCTTTGGTGGTGAAGAACGGCTCGAACAGCGCGGCTCGGTTCGACTCGGCAATGCCGGGACCGTCGTCCTCGACCTGCAACATCAGCTCGGCAGCATCGCGCCACCAGCGCAGGCGCACCAATCCGCCAGGGCTGGCCTGGGCGGCATTGCGCAGCAGATTGGTCAGCGCCTGCTCGAAACGCGGCGGGTCGACCCGGCAGTACAGGGTTTGTGCCGGTGCCTGCAGCTCCAGCCGAACCTGCAGCGCAGCCAGCTCATCGGCCACCGCCGCGGCTGCCGAATGCGCCAGCACCTCGGCGGGCACCTTGCGCAGCGGCGAGCCGGCAGCGCGACCGAAATCCAGCAGCTGGCGGACGATGGCACTGAGCCGCGCCACCTGCTGGCGAATCTGCAACAGAGCGCGGCGATGGGTTTCGCCCAGCTCGTCGTCGCGCAATACGCGCTGCGCCTTGCCGTCTATCACACTCAGCGGGCTGCCCAGCTCATGCGCAACACCAGCCGCCAGCCGTCCCACTGCCGCCAGTTGCTGACTCTGGCGCAGGCGCGCCTGCAACTGCTCTTCGCGGGCCTGCTGCTCGGCCACCTGGCGCTCGGCGGTGGCGATGCTGTCGAGCATCTGATTCAACGCGCCGGACAGCACGACGATTTCCTGCGGCCCGCTACGCGGTGCACGATGCTCGCGCTCGCCGGCCGCGACGCGCTCCATGCTGCGCGCCAGCTGCTGCAGATGCTTGCCCACCGCGGAGCGATGGCCGAGCAGAATCACCACCAGCGCCACCCCGGCGAGCATGCCACTTAAGCCCGCGGCGATCAGGCGCAGGCGGCGGATGTCCTGCTCGAAATCGCCCCAGCGCCGGGTCACCTGCAGCAGGCCATTGATCTGCCCGCCACTTTCCTCCAGCGGAACGAAGTAGGAATAAACCGGGCGGCCATTGATGCGCTGATAGGTGCCGGTCAGCTCGCCGCCGGCGGTGAGCTGCTGGATCGCCGACTCGTCCTGATCGGGCTCTACTGCGCCGGCATAGGCCGCCAGCTTGCCATCGCGGTCGTAGACATAGGCGCCGTATACGCGGCCGACGCCGAGCACCGATTCGAGCACCTGTTGCAGGGTGCGCTCGTGGTTCTTCTCCAGGCTGGCACTGAGCGGCAGACGTACCGCCCGCGCCACCAGCTCGACCTCCGCCTGCAAGCGCCGCTCGCTGCTGCGCTCGACCGTCCAGAGCACCACCGAACTGAAGCCGAACATGATCGCCATGAGCGGCACGATGACCTTGAGCAGAAGCGCGCCACGTAGGCTCGCCGGGCGCTGCCAGATTGATACATGTGTCATATGGGCACACTACAGACGCCCTATCTGCCGGTCCACCCTGCCCCGACGAAACGAGAAACCCTTTAAATAACAGGCAATTAGATACACAAACCAGAGCTGGCACAGCTGCTGCAATGACAAATACGTCTTTAACCGAAGCAGGAATGAACATGACCCAGCACAACGCTCGTCTCGCCTTCGCCGGAATCCTCTCGCTGTTCCTCGGCCTGGCCGCCCCCCTTGCATCGGCGCAATCAGCCAACCCGGCACCTACCGCCCAGCCAGCCGCCGGCGCACAGGCGCAGCAGTTCAGTGAAACGAAACTGGAGAACTTCGCCGAATCACTTGGCGAGATCATGGAGATCCGCGAGGAATTCACCGGCAAGCTGCAAAAGACCGAAGACGCCGACAAGGCCCGTGAGCTTCAGCAGCAGGCCAACGAGAAAATGCTCGGCGTGATCGAGGAAAAGGACATCAGCATCGACGAATATAACGCCATCAACGAAGCCGTGCAGACCGACCCGGAACTGCGTAACCGTGTGATCGCGATGATGCAGCAGTGATTACATCACCGACACCGCGCGGCGCTGCCTGAGGCAGCTCGCGCAGGCTAACGAGAAAGCCCCGTTTGGCTGATGCCGCCGGGGCTTCTTGCGTCTGGATGCAAGACCCTGAAGTTGCTCAAACGGGTATCTGACGGGAATAACCGGCCGGGCGACCTCCCCCAGGTCCTCATTCAGCAAGGCCTATCGCCCTTGGAGCCACTCCCACGCGGATGCACCACCGAACAGGCTAGCGTGCCGCCGACTCAACAGCCGCGGTCTACAGAGGCAAGACGCGCGCGAAAGTTGAAGTAGTGTTCGAGCACCCGCTGCGGCGCCTCGACCTGCGGGTAGTGACCGATGCCCTCCAGCAGCACGGTGTCGGGCGTCGGAATCAGCTCGCGGTAGCGAGCGACCATATGTGCACCGGAGATCGGATCGGCCGCGCCGTCGATCACCCGCAACGGCACATTGCAGCGCTGCATGGCCGTAACCCAGCGCTCGCGTTGCCTGACCCGCTCGGGCATGTAGCGGATCAGCCGGTGCATCACCGCCGGTCCGTCGCTCTCGGCGATCAGTCGCCAGTAATCGTCCAGCTCAGCGTCGCTCGGCTGCGTCTGCGCACCGAAGACCCGGCCGAAGGTCGCCCCGAGCGTACGCCGCGAGAACAGCCTGCCCAGCAGGAAGCCGAACGGCCCGAGCAGCAGTTTCTGCACCCGTACCGGATGATGGGTTTCCGGGAACAGCCCGCCATTAAGGAACACGCAGCTGGTCAGCGCGATGCGCCCTTCGCAATGCCGCGCCAGCAGCTCCTGAGCGACGCTGTCGCCATAGTCATGCGCCAGCACATGAATCGCGCCGTCGATACCCAGCTCCGCCAGTAGTGCCTGCTGCAGATCGGCCTGTTCGATCAGGCTGTAAGCGTGCCCGCGCGGCTTGGCCGAATAGCCGAAGCCGAGCATGTCGCAGGCAATCAGCCGATAGCGCGCCGCAAGTGGCTGCCAGACCTTGTGCCAGTCCCAGCTGGCAGTGGGAAATCCATGGATCAGCAGCAGCGGCTCACCTTCGCCAGCCGTCCAGTAGCGGATGCGATTGCCGCCAAAATCGAACTCGCGAGCGCTGGCGCGCCAGGTATCCAGTGCTATGCCGTCGGTGCTACTCATTCGCTCTTCTTGTTTTCATGGAGACGAAGCCAGTCTAGCGGGGTGGCTTGGAATGACGACTTGCCGTGCCGGCCAGCTTGGTGGCCCGGCGAGTCAGCTGGGCGCTGCTGGGAAGAAAAACGGGGGGGGGGCGAATCATTGGTTCTGCATACGCGGAAAACACCGTTACTGCGACGGAACCAAGGTTCGCCCACCCCCTCTCGGGCGTCTGGAACGGTTACCGCCCGACCGCGCCACCAGGTCAGTTCACGGCTGCCCCGCCATGATCCGCGCCACCTCGCCTTCGGCCTGCAGGTGCTCGAAGGCGGCCTGGGTGCGCAGCACGGTGTCGTCGTCGGTCTGGCGGCTGTAGGCCATGTAGAGCTGCGTCGAGGTGTGCGGGCTGAAGACCTTCTCGACCGTAGCCGGGTCGACGCCGGCCTCGGCGCACAGGGCGAGCATGTCGTGCTCGGGCATCGGCACCAGGTCGACCTGGCCGTTGACCAGGCGCTTGAAGTTGTCGCTGTTGTGCGCACTCACCACGATCTTGCTAAAGCCGTTGGCCTGCAGGTACTGGTGCCGGACGTCGTCGCGCATGACGCCGATCCGGTAGGCCTTGGCCGCCTCCAGGTCCGGCACCCGGATATCGCCCCGCCCGCTGAGTTTGTAGAAGTGGTAGTCGATGCGCATGATCTCGCCGACCCAGCGGAACAGCGCTTCGCGTTCGGAGGTGCGTGCGATCAGGTAGATCAGTACGCCGGGCTCGCGCAGGGCCATGTCATACGCCCGCGCCCACGGGTAGAGGCTGACCTGGTAGTCATTGAGGCCGGCGCGCTGCAGGGTGGCCTCGACGACGCGGCTCGCCGTGCCGGCTACCTTGCCGTTCTCCAAGTAGCTGTAGGCGGTGTCTTCGGTCACCACACGCAGCGGACCGGCGTTGGCCGTGGTGGTGCCGAGCAACGCAAGGAAGAAAGCGGTCCAGGCAAACGGATGCATCATGCAGTCCTCATGCGATCAGGCGGAAATGCAGTTGCGCCCGTGGGTCTTGGCCCGGTAGAGGGCCTCGTCCGCGCGGTGCAGCAGTTGGTCGAATTGGTCCATGGTGTCCGGATCGAGCACGGCCAGGCCGATGCTGAAGGTCACGTAGGGTGAAACTGCGGAAGCCTCGTGGGGCAACTCGCGCTCGGCCAGGCGTTGCTGCAGGCGCACCGCCGCCCGCCGCGCGGCCTCGGCATCGACGCCGGGCAGCAGCACGACGAATTCCTCGCCGCCAAGCCGCGCGACCACCTCGCCGGCGCGGGCGAATACGGACTGCAACGTGTCGGCGACCATTTGCAGGCACTGGTCGCCCTGGGCGTGGCCGTAGTGGTCGTTGTAGCGCTTGAAGAAATCCACGTCGCACATCAGCACCGCCAACGGCTGGTCCTGACGCAGCGCACGGCGGAATTCGACTTCCTTGATCTCGTCGAACTGGCGCCGGTTGGCCAGTCCGGTAAGCGGATCGCTGCGCGACAGCTCTTCCAGTTGCACGTTGGCGGCGCGCAGTTCGGCAGTGCGCTCTTCAACCAGCTCGGCAAGGCGGTCCCGGTGTGCGGCCAGGGCCAGCTCATCCTGGTGCTGGCGCTCGAGATAGGCCGAGAGTTTCGCCTGCAGGCTGTTGACGCCGCCTTCCAGCAGGCTCAGCTCGTCGTGCCGCTTCGGCGAACGATCAAGGCGCAGGCTGCGATCGAGATTGTCCGGCGTCAGCCGCGTCAGGTGACGGGCAATGCGCCGCACGTGCAGGGTGACTGTGCGGTTGAACATCCACATGATCAGCCCGGCCAGCAACAGCGACTGGATGACCTGGGTGATGACGATGTCGTAGACCTCGGCAAGCATGCGCTCCCAGAGCAGTTCTTCATTGCCTTCGAGCACCAGCTCGCCCACCGTCTCACTGGCGCCGGCGTAGGGTTCGTAGCTCAACTGATGCTGCAGGCGCGGCGCGCGGTGCTCGGCCGGCTGCTCACCCCGTTGCCGCTGAACCAGTTCCGGCTCGCGGCCGGCGCGGATGATCCGCAGCTCGACGCGGCCGATGGGCGCGGCCTGCACCACGCTGTCGAGCTGCGAATGCAGGGAATCACTGTCCATTTCCCAGATCGCCTTGGACAGGGTGCTGCGGAACACCTGATCGATCAGTGCCAACTCGGCGTTCATCTCCGCCAGGTTGTTCTGCCAGGCGGTCCAGGTCCGCAGCCCGACGGTGGCGAGGGTGAAAAGCAGGCAGAAACCGAGTGTGGCCAGCACCAACCGGCGGCCGAGCGAACCCACCGGTCGCGGCACCGGCTCGCTGATCGTGGTGGTTGAGTCGTCGTTCATTTCAGCCATTTCGCGACAATCGCGTCGTAGCGCCCATCGGCCCGCACGCGAGCCAGCGCCTGGCGGAAGCGCTCGACGACTTCATCCGGCGTGTCGCGACTGAACGCCATGCACAGGCCATCCGCACCGCCAAGGTCGTCCAGGCTCAGCTGCGGCACCGCCGCCTCGTTCGGATCACCACTGGCCTGGCGCACCAGGTAATGGGCGTTGAGCTCGTTGGATATCCACAGATCCACCCGCCCCGCCTTGAGCTTCTGATAGTTGTGCTCGTACTTGTTGCTCGACTGCAGGTTGCGGCCGACGGCGAAGCCCTTGTCGATCAGATACTGCTCGCCGACATCCGCCTTGACCGTGGCGATCTGGTATTGCCGGGCATCGTCCAGGGTTTTCAGGTCGAACTCGGTGCCGGGCAGCGAGAACAGGAACCAGCGGGTCGGCGCGATCACCCCGACCCACTTGAACAACGGTTCGCGCTGCGGCGTGCGGGCGATGGAATAGATCAGCACGTTCTCGTTGTTCAAGGCGATGTCATAGGCACGGGCCCAGGGCATGGAACGGATGCGCACGTCCTCGCCGGCCTCCTCCAGCACCGCCTTCACCACCTCGGTGCCCATGCCGGTCAGCTCGCCATCGACGGTCATGTTGTAGGGCGGCAGCTCTTCGGTGACCGCGGTGATTGCATGGGCATAGGTGAGCGCGCTACAGACCCCGGACACTAGCAGGACAAGGGCGACGCTCAGATCGCGGAGCCAGGACGAACGCATGCAGTGTCCTCGGAGGGATGCCGGCATCGGGGGCAGGCCACTAGAATCAATCAGATACCCCCTTTCTCGGCGCCAGCCCATCACACTTGAGCAGATGTGCGTGCCCGTCCACAGCTCTCCGACGTATGGCGAGCCCGGAGAGGCAGGAATGTGGGGGAAGAGGCGCCGCTCACATGGCGTAGATCGCCGGGCCAGCTTGTTCAACCGTCAGCCGGGCTATATCACGCGTTATGCGGTACACCCACGGTTCCCGCTCAGGGCCGCTGTCGCTTGTGCTCGAACGCCTCTACGCAGGCAGGCAAGTCATAGAAGCGAGGCGCACCGCCGGCCCGGTTGCCGTTTTCACCGGCGGTCTTGCGCCGACATTCGGTCTCGGCGCGACTGTTGCGGGTCGTTCTCATGCAGTCCTGAAACGCCGCTTCGCGCAGCGGCGCCAGCTTCGCCTCCCGGGCCGACTCGCAACGCTGGTCGAGCTCGGCCTGGCGCCTGTCGAACGCCTCCCTGTCCTTCTGGAAACCGGCCTGCGCCTGTGTCGCCAACACAGCCAGCAGCACCGTAGCCAACAATCCCTGTTTCATCGAATCGCTCCTTTGAATACCGGTGGCGAGCATGGCGCGGCGGTGGCGGCTTAACAAGCCGCCGCGAGATGTGGCCGCGGGCAAAAGCCCTACGGCGCACCTTCCGAGCATTCAAACCCGCGCCCGCACCTGCCGCGGGCTGATGCCGAACTGGCGTTTGAACGCCGTGGCGAAGTTGGCGGGGCTGTTGTAGCCGGCGCGCCAGGCGGCCTCGTTGACGCTGGCACCTTCGCGCTCCAAAGCCTCCCGTGCCAGTTTCAGGCGGCGGGCACGCTGGTACTCGAACACAGTCATGCCCTTGAACTGGCGAAACTGCCGTTGCAGCGTGGTGGCATTGACGCCCACGTCCCGGGCGATGCGCTCCAGCGTCCAGTCGTCGGCCGCACCGCTGTCGAGGAGCGCGAGGAGGCGTTGCAGACGGCGGTACTCCTGCGGGCGCAGGCCCTGTTCCGCCGACGCCGAGCCATCACCCAGGCTGATCAGTGCCTCGCAGGCGATGTCCAGTGCGCGGCTTTCCAGGTACAGGCCCTGAAGCAGCGGGTCATAGCCGGGCGGGTTGAGCATCTGCTCGGCCAGGGTCAGCAGCCGCGCCGAGGGCTTCCAGATGCGCGGCGTCAGATGACTGTCCATGAAGCGGCGGATCGCGCCATCACTCGAGTCGACGCCCTCCCCGCGCCCTTCGAACCAGTCCGGCGTCAGGCTCACCACCAGCTTGCGGATATGACTGCCGCGACGCGCCTGGCGGCGGAACAGCACGGGCTCGTTCATCGAAACCGCCACGCCCTCGGGGGCTCGCTGCGACGCCGACTGACCGAGCGTCAGCGACAGATCGCCATAGCTGACCCGGCTCTGGCCCTGCAGAAAGAGCACGAACGATACCCGCGGACCAACCACGTTTTCGGTGACGAAATCCTGCAGCTCTTCGCAATCGGACCAGTGCAGCGACAGGCCATCCCGCAGCTGCGCCCACTTCACCCGGCCGTAGAGCAAGCGGTCGTCATCGTCGTTGGGCAGGCGCAGCCCCGGCCTGCTCATGGCCGGCAACTCATCGCCACGAATGATGTGATCGGCTTGATTCATGCGGCGCTGCGCCTCGAACTGACGGGATTGCAAAGCAAATGTTCGGCCCCGCAAAGGTTCGCGAAGCGGCTGGGTGGCAGACTACGCGCCGACATCTTTTGATGCAAATCATTATCATTAAGTAGCGCGAACGTTTGCCAACACGTCGCCGCCGCTGCGACAGGAGCCGCCCATGGACAGAATTCTCCGCACCTCAAGCCTCAGGCCATTGCTGCTCGCCGGCCTGCTCGCCCCGTTTCCGTTGAGCGCCCTGGCGCAGAGCGTCGCCGCCCAGGCCGAAACGGTGCAGCTGGAGAGCATCACCGTAGAAGGCAACCGCCTGTACGACATGCCGTCTTCGGAGCAAAGCGGCGGCTACACCGTGCCGGCCGCCACCGTCGGCACCAAGACGCCGGCCGAACTGCGCGACATTCCGCAGTCGATCAGCGTGTACACCAGCGATTACATCCGCGACCGCCAGTTCGTGAACCTGGATGACCTGGCCAAGTACTCAACCGGCCTGCGCACCCTGAGCAACGACAGCGGGCGCTCGTCGATCTATGCGCGCGGCTACGAGTACGACGAATTCAACATTGATGGCCTGCCCGCGCCGATGGCCAGCATCAACGGCACGCTGCCGTCGCTGTCGCCGTTCGATCGGGTCGAGGTCATGCGCGGGCCGTCCGGGCTGTTCAACAGCACCAGCGAGATGGGCGGCATCGTCAACATGGTGCGCAAGCGTCCGACCCGCGAATTCCAGGGCAGCCTGACCGGGCGCTACGGCAGCTGGGACACCAATTACCTGGAAGCCGACCTGTCCGGCCCGCTCGACGAACAGGGGCGCGTGCGCGGCCGTACGGTGATCTCCCGCGCCGACACCAACGGCGAGGTCGACTACAACGCCAACACCAGCGAGAGCTTCTATGGCGCACTGGACATCGACCTGTCCGACGCCACCGTCATGTCCTTCGGGCTGATCCACCAGACCAAGGACATCCTTCCGCACAACGGCTATCCGGCCGCCATCGACGGCAGCCTGGAAGACTTCAGTCGCTCGACCTACCTGGGCGCCGACTGGGGGAATTTCGACAGCCGCGGCACCGACGTCGTCGCCGAGCTGACCCATCGCTTCGACAATGGCGGCTATGGTCGCGTGGCGGTGCGCGGCTCCAGGCGCGCGACCGATTACCTCTATGCCTTCACCGCGCGTAACGTCAACAGCGGCGCGACCAGCCTGGCCTACACCGCCCGCGATCTGGAGCAGGACACCCTCGCTGTGGATGCCAACTACAGCCAGCCGTTCGAGCTGCTCGGGCAGGTCAGCGAGTTCGTCATCGGCAGCGATTTCAAACGCTACGAGACCGAGTATGCGGACGCCCGCGGCAATCTCGGCGCCATCGACGTCGCCAGCTACCAGCCGGGCGACACCAGCAAGCCGAACGTCACCTTCGGTACGCCGACCGAAACCGACGAGCGCGAAGCCGGCCTCTACGCCAAGCTGACCTTCCGCCCGATCCAGCGCCTGGCGCTGATCGGCGGCGCGCGGGTCAGCAGCTTCGAAGGCGAGAACAGCAGCGCCACGCAGGATGTGCGCGAGTCCGGCTATATCACGCCCTACGGCGGCCTGGTGTTCGATCTGGATGACCAGCACTCCCTCTACGCCAGCTACTCGCAGGTATTCAAGCCGCAGAGCGAGGCCGGTGCCGACGGCCGCATCATCGACCCGCGCGAAGGCGAGCAGTACGAGGTGGGCATCAAGGGCAGCTATTTCGGCGGCGACCTCAATGCGCGCATCACCGCCTTCCAGCTCACCGACGAGAACCGCGCGGCCGGCGCCATCGATGACAGCGGCGCGCCGATCAGCGGCGTCTACGAGGCCACCGGCAAGACCCGCATCCGCGGTGGCGAACTGGAAGTCAGCGGCTACCTGACCCCCGACTGGGAGGTGCTGGCCGGCTACACCTACATGAAGACCGAGAACCTGGCCGGTGACGACAACGCGCTCTTCGCGCTGATGCCCCAGCACCAGGCCTCGCTGTGGACCAAGTACACCCTGCCCGGCGGTGCCCTGCGCGGCCTGGGGATCGGTGGTGGCGTGACCGCGATGAGCGACTACTACATCGAACGCGCCGGCAGCCCGCGCCTCAGCGCACCGGGATATGCAGTGGTGGATGCCAAGCTGTCCTACCCGATCACCGACAAGCTGACCGGCACCTTCGACGTGAACAACCTGCTCGACCGCAAATACGTTTCGCGGGTTGGCAGCGTTGGCACCTTCAACTTCTACGGCCCGTCGCGCAGCTTCACGGTGGGCGCCCGCTACGAGTTCTGAGCCACCTGGCCGCCGGCGCCCGTAGGCGTCGGCGGCTGACTTCCGGAGATCACCATGCCCCAGTTTCACGCCCAGGTGGCGACACCCCGCGCGTCGCGCAACATGATGCGGCTGTGCAAGCACTTCGCGCACAAGGCCGAAGTCCAGCTGGACGAACGTCAGGCGCAAGTCGAATTCGCCTTCGGCCAGTGCCGGATGCTCGCCGATGACGAGCGACTGCTGATCGACTGCCAGGCCGAGGCCGGCGAGGCGGAAAAGCGCCTGCGCTTCGTTATCGACGACCACCTCCATCGCTTCTCGGGCGAGGAAGCACTGAAGGTGAGCTGGCTGGACGGGCCGCTACCGCCAGGCCACAGGCAGGTCGAGCCATGAAAGGCGTCCTGCTCGCCGTGCTCGCCAGTCTGGGACTTGCCGCCGTACAGGCACACGCTGGGGAAGAAGCCGGCTGGCAGCCAGTTCAGCTACCGCACAGCAGCCAGCGTGACCTGCATTCGCAACGCACTGGCAAGGACTACCGCATCTTCGTCTCTGAGCCGCGACACGCGCCACCGCCGGGTGGCTATCCGGTGCTCTATGTGCTGGATGGCAACGCCCTGTTTCCGGGGCTGGCGATCCAGGCCCAGGCGCTGGAGGATCGGCCCGACCCTAATCTTCGCGATTCGGTACTGGTGGTCGGCATCGGCTACCCCGATGACGCCCTGTACGACTTCAAGGCGCGTGCCGAGGATTACACGCCCAAAGCCGAGGATCGCCAGCGCCTGCCGGGCCGCGAACCGCCGCCATCGGGCGGTGCCGATGACTTTCTGGCCTTTATCGAGGACGAACTCAAACCGCTGATCGCCCAGAGCTACCCGGTCGACGCCCGACGGCAGACCCTGTTCGGCCATTCCTACGGCGGCCTGTTCACCCTCTACACACTGTTCACCAAGCCGCAGGCATTTCAGGGCTATGTGGCCGCCAGTCCGTCGATCTGGTGGTACCAGGGCTATGTTGAACGAACACTCGCCGCATTCGAACGGCAGCTCGCGGACCAGCCTGTCGCCGCGCGCCTGCTAGTCACCGCTGGCGGTGCCGAACAGCCCGCGGCGGATGCCGCCATGGACGACCCGCGCCAGCGCCATATGGCCGAGCGGCGCATGGTCGGCAATGCCCGGGATCTGGTCGACCGTCTGCAGCGGCTGTCCGGCCACGGCCTGCACAGCGAATTCCAGCTGTTCCCGGGAGCCAACCACGGCACCAACGCCGCACACAGCTCGGTCGTAGCACTGGCGTTGGCGGCCGCGATCGGACGCCAGCCATCCCGCGATCAGGACGACTGAGGATGACGAAAGCGACGAGAACCGACCGGTCAGCCGGCCAGGGCAAGTGCAGGCAAATGCCCGGTGCTAGAGTCGGCGCTGCCTTTTCCATCACTGGAGACACCATGCGTCCTCTTTTCAATGCCCTGCTGCTGGCCCTGCCACTCTCGCTCTCGTCACTGGCCTTTGCCGCCGAATCGCCTGCCGGCCGCTGGCAGACCATCGACGACGAAACCAGCAAGCCCAAGTCCATCGTCGAAATCCAGCAGGCCGCTGACGGCACGCTGAGCGGCAAGGTCGCCGAAATCCTGAAATCGGATCACGGGCCGAACCCGGTCTGCAGCGAATGCGACGGCGAGCGCAAGGATCAGCCCATCACCGGCATGACCATTCTCTGGGACCTCAAGCCGGACGGCGAACAGGCCTGGAGCGATGGCACCATCCTCGACCCGGCCAAGGGCAAGACCTACCGCGCCAAGGCCAGGCTGGTCGAAGGCGGCGACAAGCTGGAGGTCCGCGGCTACATCGGCATCGAGGCGCTGGGCCGTACGCAGACCTGGATTCGCCAGTAACCTCGCTCGGCATCCGAGAGCCGGACCGCCGCCCGGCTCCCGGACTGCACGGTGGCGCCAGGCCAGGGTCGAACCCTGCATGCACTCACTTGCCCTGCGCCTCCTGCCCCCATCGAGCCCCCGCCCTCGCCGCGCACTCTGCCTGGCGATGCTGTTCCTTCTCTGCCCCCTGGCAGTCGCCGATACCCGGCTGACCGCCGTGCTCGCGCAGGCCGAGCGCCTGGAGCAGCTGCAAACCCTGATCATCGCCCAGCGTGGCGAGATCCTTGCCGAGCGCGGTTACCGCGGCCATCGCACGACCACGCCGAGGAACATCAAATCCGCGTCCAAATCGGTGATTTCCGCACTGGTCGGCATCGCCATCGACAAAGGCGTCATCGAGAGCGTCGAGCAGCCCATTGCGGAGCTGCTGCCAGCCGACCTGCTCGGCAAGCCCGATCCACGTCTGCAGCAGGTGACGGTTGGCAACCTGCTGAGCATGCAGGCCGGGCTCGGATCGACCTCCGGGCGCAATTACGGCGCCTGGGTGGCGAGTCGCAACTGGGTTCGTGCGGCACTGGCACGACCGTTCGAGGCCGACCCCGGCACGGCGATGATCTATTCGACGGGCTCCAGCCATCTGCTCTCGGCAATCCTTACGCGCCGCACCGGCAAATCCACATTGCAGCTGGCGCGACAGTGGCTGGCGCCACTCGACGGCTTCACCATCAGCGCCTGGACGCGCGACCCGCAGGGCATCTACCTGGGCGGCAACGAGATGGCGATGACGCCACGCTCGCTGTTGGCCTTTGGCGAGCTCTACCGCCGCGCTGGGCTCACGGCCTCGGGCGAACGGCTGCTCTCGCAGGACTGGATAGAAGCGTCCTGGACACCCCGCACCCGCTCGCGCTACACCGGGCACGGCTACGGCTATGGCTGGTTCATCACCGAGCTAAGCGGAGAAGCGGTGCGCTATGGCTGGGGTTATGGAGGACAGATGGTCTACGTGGTGCCGGGCCTCGAGATGACGGTGGTGATGACCTCCAACACCCAGCAGCCCTCCAGCGGTGCCATGGGGCATCGCGACGCGCTGCACCGGCTGCTTGGCGAGATCATCGGCGCGCTGCATGCAGCAGGCGCGCGGCCCTAGCCCTGCACCAGCCGCAGCAACGCGGCGCGGTCCAGGCAGCGATAGCGAAACGAGGGCCGGCCGATCTGCCCGTAGTGAAAGGATTCTTCCAGCAGCTGTGAATCGCTCAGATGCTTGAGGTACTTGCGCACCGACACGCGCGACATGCCGGTGGCCGGCAGCAGGGTTTCGCTGGTGAAGCTGTCCTCGTCCAGCGCCAGGATCGCCTGCGCCACCTGCGCCAGCGATGCCGGTGTCAGCCCCTTGGGCAGGTCGCCGGGGCGGCGCAGGTCGGTGGCGGGCGGTTGGCTGAACAGCCGGTCGATATCGCCCTGACCGAGCTGATCCGGCAGGCGGGACAGCGCCTCGCGGGCACGGCGACAGGCCTCTACCGCATCGCGGAAGCGCTCGAAACTGAACGGTTTGACCAGGTAATCCCGCGCGCCGAGGCGTTGCGCCGCGCGCACGGTCTCGATCTCCGAAGCGGCGGTGATCAGCACGGCATCGGTGTTGCGGTCCTGCGCGCGCAGATGGCGCAGCACCTCCAGCCCGGAGCGATTGCGCAGGTAGACGTCGAGCAGCAGCAGGTCCACCGCCTCGCGCTCCAGCAATTCGAGCGCGGCCGGCACGCTCTCGCACTGGCCGACCAGCTCGACGCCCTCTAGCCGGGCCAGGTAATCGACGTTCAGGCGCATGACCATCGGGTCGTCCTCGACGATCAGCACGCGCATGGCTGCTTTCATGATTCGACGTCTCCCGCGGCGCTCCGATAGGGCAATTCAACCTCGAACAGGCTGCCACGACCGGCCTCGGAATACACCGCCAGGCTGCCGCCCCAGGCCCCGACCTGCTCCTGCACCGCGGCCAGGCCGATGCCACGCCGCTCGCCCTTGGTGGATACGCCGCGCTGGAAGATCTGCTCGCGCACTGCGGCTTCGATTCCGCCACCGCTGTCCTGCACGTGCAGCGAGAGCAGCGCTTCGTCGTAGTCCAGCGTCAGGTTGACCCGTCGCTCGTCCTCTTCGGCCACCGCTTCGAAGGCGTTTTCCAGCAGGTTGCCGAGGATGGTCACCAGGCCATGGATCTGCTCGGGCGCGGCGGCCGGCACCGGGTGCTCGACATCCACCTGAAAGAGGATGCCGCGCTCGCGGGCCTCGCTCTGCTTGCCGAGCAGAAAGCCCGCCAGCACCGGCTCACCGATCCCCTCGACCAGGGACGTCGCCGGCGCCAGCTGGTGATCGGCAAGGTCGCGCAGATAGGCGCGCAGGGCATCCAGATCACCCATCTGTGCCAGGCCGAGCAGCACGTGCAGCTTGTTCTTGAATTCGTGGGTCGCCGCCCGCAACGCTTCGGCATAGCGGCTGACACCGGTCAGCTGCTCGGCTAGCGCGTTGACTTCGCTCTTGTCGCGGAAGGTCGCGATGGCGCCGATCACCCGGCCCTGATGACGGATCGGCGCACGATTGGCGAGGATCGCCCGCCCGTTGAGGCTGAACTCACGGTCCCGCTGCTCGGTTGCGCTGGCCAGCACTTCGGGCAGGCCACTGTTGGGCAGGTATTCGGCGATCGGCCGGCCCAGCGGTGGTTTGCCGAGACCGGTGCTGGCCAGCAGGCGCTCGGCGGCGGGGTTGACCAGGGTGATGCGCGCCTGGTCGTCAACCGCCAGAACGCCTTCGCGCACCGAGGCCAGCATCGCCTGACGCTCCTCCACCAGCCAGGTGATCTCGTAGGGTTCCAGCCCCAGCAGCACGCGCTTGATATAGCGTGCCAGCAGGTGCGCACCGAGGGCGGTGACCAGCATCAACGCCAGTACACCGAGCACCACGCCGCGTTGATGCGCTTTCAGTAGTTCGCCGAGCGAGGCCAGGGTGACGCCAACCGAGACGGCGCCGACCACCTCGCCTTTGTCGTTCAACACCGGGGCAAACCCGCGAATGCTGCTGCCCAGACTGCCATCGGCACGCGAGGCATAGGTTTCACCGGCCAGTGCGCGGCCTTCGTCATCGCCGCGAAAGGCCTGCCCGATGCGGGCCGGCTCCGGGTGCGTCAGCCGTAGGGCATGCGGATTCATCACCACGATGAAGTCCACGCCCAGACGCTGGCGCAGGCCATCGATGTCTCGTTGCAGCGGATTATCGGGACTGAATTCGGCACCCGGGTTGGCCAGCGCTCGCTGCACATCGGTGCGTGCGGCGACGCTCTGCGCCAGGTTGGTCACCCGCGAAGCCTGCCCCTCTTCGAGGGTGTCCTGCAGCTGCACGTTGAACAGCCAGAGGGCGAGCGCCAGCGCCAGCACCACCATGACGGCGACCAGCAGCGAGATCAGCGTATTCAGGCGCAAGCGCACAGCCATCACTCCAGTGCATGAGCGGACGCTCGACGCGCCGCGCTAGAGGGCCGGATCGAGCCAGCCCTGTGCTCCAGGGTCAAGCTCGGCTCCACTTTTTTTAGTTTCGTAATGGTTTTTTAACTTCGCCAAACATTGGCCGCGAAGCATCTCTGCTTAAGGTAGCCCCGGCGTGGTTGTCCGACCGCGCATTCGCAAACATCACCCGTACGTGCGCCGCCTGGCCGCCACGTTCGAAGGAGTACAACAATGAATCGGACCACGCTGAGCGCTGCCGTGCCTGAAGGCAGCCCGAACATTCCCCTGCTGTCCCAACGCATCTTCAACCTGCCCTTGCCTCTGTTCGCCATCGCCTTGCTCGTCATGGCCGCCGCCATCGCTACCGACACACTGCCCAGCGGCATGATCGGCGCGCTGCTGGTGATGATGCTGCTCGGCGAGCTGCTTGGCTTCGCCGGTGACCGACTACCGATCATCAAGACCTACCTCGGCGGCGGCGCGATCCTGGCGCTGTTCGGCGCCGCGGCGATGGTCTATTTCGGCTGGCTGCCGGCAGCCGTGGCCGATGACGTCGCCAGCTTCATGAAGGGCGGCGGTTTTCTAGACTTCTATATCGCCGCGCTGATCACCGGCAGCATCCTCGGCATGGACGCCAAGGTGCTGGTCAAGGTCGGCTCGCGCTACGCGTTGCCGCTGCTCTGCTCGGTGCTGTTCGCCGCGCTGTTCGCCATGGCCGTGGGCGCGCTGCTGGGTTTCTCGCCGCAGGATGCGGTGGTGGTCATCGCCATGCCAATCATGGGCGGCGGCATGGGCGCCGGCGCGGTACCGATGAGCCAGATCTACGAGCAGCTGCTCGGCCAGCCGGCCAGCTACTACATCTCGATCCTGGTGCCGGCCCTGGCGCTAGGCAACGTCTTCGCGATCATCATCGCCGGGCTGCTCAATGGCCTCGGCAACCGCTATCCATCGCTGACCGGCAACGGCCAGATGATGCCCGGCGTGGACGTCAACGAGAAGGAAGGGCCTATCACCCTGCCGGCGCTGGGCGTCGGTCTGGTCGCGGCGCTGAGCTTCTTCGTCGCCGGGCAGATTCTCGGCGAGTTCGTGCCGCTGCATCCCTACGCCCTGATGATCGTACTGGTGGCGCTGCTCAAGGTGAGCAACCTGGTGCCCGAGTCGATCAACGACGCCGCCTCCCAGTGGTTCCGCTTCGTCGCGCGCAACTGGACCTTCGCCCTGCTGTTCGGCATCGGCGTGGCCTTTACCGACCTCGGCCAGGTGATCGACGCCATCTCGCTGACCTATGTGCTGATCGTTTTCGCCGTGGTCGCCGGTGCCGCCTTCGGCGCGGGCCTGGTAGGCAAACTGGTGGGCTTCTACCCGATAGAATCGGCGATCACCGCCGGGCTGTGCATGGCCAACATGGGCGGCACTGGCGATGTCGCGGTATTGTCCGCCGCGCGCCGCATGTCGCTGATGCCCTTCGCACAGATATCCTCGCGCCTGGGCGGCGCGCTGATCCTGCTGATCTCCAGCGTGGTGGTGCCGCTGTTCTTTACCTGAGCGACGGTGATCCTGGAATGAAAAAGCCCCGGCCTTGCGGTCGGGGCTTTTTTTGTTCGGCGAACGGGCTGCGTCAACCGCGGAAGTAGTTGACCCGCCGATTCAGCTCCTCGGCCAGCATGGTCAGGTCCTGGCTGGAGGACGCCACCTGATTCGATGCAGCGGAACTGGCGACAGTCGAGTCGTGGATGCGCGTGACGCTCTGGTTGACCTCTTCCGCCACCGCGCTCTGCTCCTCGGAAGCCGTCGCGATCTGCGCGTTCATCTCGTTGATCGAGCCCACTTCCTGACGAATCTTGGTCAGCGCATTTTCCGCCTGCAGCGTCTGCTCGACGGTCTGCTGCGCCAGCAGCTTGCTCGACTGCATTACCTCCACCGCCCTGCCAGCGCCGGCCTGCAGCGAGGCGATCATCTCGCTGATCTCGCTGGACGACAGCTGCGTGCGATTGGCCAGCGAGCGCACCTCGTCGGCCACCACCGCGAAACCACGGCCATGCTCGCCGGCACGCGCCGCCTCGATGGCGGCGTTGAGCGCGAGCAGGTTGGTCTGCTCGGCAATGGCGGTGATGACCTGCAGGATCTTCTCGATGTCGCCGCTTTGCGCCGAGACCTGGTTGACGGTTTCGGTCGCGCTCCCCAGCACCTTGGCCAGGTTATGGATGGAGATGGCCGTCTCGCCGACGATCCGCGTACCGGTCTCGACCTGCTCGTCGGCGCTCTTCGCCGCAGCCGCGGCACGGGCGGCGAAGCTCGCCACCTCGTTCACCGTCGTGGCCATCTGGTTGATCGCCGTGGCGACCTGCTCAGCCTCGGCCGACTGGTGCTGGATCTGCTGATTGCTGTTCGCCGATGAGGTACGCAATTCACCCGAGGCGACGCCGACGCCATCGGCGGCCGCGCGCACCTCGGCGATGATCGCGGTGAGGCGGCTGGCCATCTTCGCGGTCGCCCCCATGACGCTGTCCGGGTATGGGGTGACGATCACCTGGCCAAGATCGCCGTTGGCCAGATTGCCGATCACACGGGCCACCTCGTCGGGTTCGGCACCGAGGGTCGAACGCAGCTTGCGGATGATCACCACGGCGATGGCCACACCCAGCAGAACCGCCACACCAGTCACCGCGACGATCAGCGCGAGGAAGCCGCTGGCGGTTTCGCGGACCACGGTCACGTCCTGATTGATGCTCGATTCCTGGTGATCGATGAACGCGTTGATCAGCCGCAGCCACTCGGTATAGGCCCCGGCGACGTTTTCCAGGAGGAATTCGTAGGCGCGCTCCGAGCCCTCGCTGAAGCGCAGTTCGACCACCTGCTGGGTCAGCGCGTTGGTCTTCGCCTCGATGGCCTCGATCTGCAGCATCAGCTGCTTTTCCACGGCATCGGCGGAGGGTTGCGCAAGCATCGTCTTCATCGGCTGCGCCGAATAGGTGTACAGCTGCGCCAGCCGCTTGATCTCCGCCACCTGCTCACGGGCAAACGCCGGATCGGCTGCACTGACGGCGTCCCGCACGGCAATCGCACGATCGTGCACGCTGCCGCGGAAGTTGATCGCATAGCGTTGCTTGAGGCCGGCCTGCGAGCTGATCTGGCTCATGCTCCGGTCGATGACGTCGACTTTGAGCGCACTGACCACGGCGACCGCCACCATCAGCGCCAGGATCACCAGAAACCCCAGGCCCAGGCGCATGGATACCGACATCTGCTTGTTCATCGAACACTCCTCTAGCCAGACTGCGAGGCAGCCATTCAGTCAGTCGTTGATGCTCCGAGCGAAACTCGGAGCGGGGCAAAACTTGTACAACATAATGTCACCGTGACATTACTTGTACAAGTTTTATCGACGAACTGCCGGCCGAGAGCGGCGGAGTAAGAGCGCTCCAGTGTTCGCAGTGAAATATCGCAGGCTCAAGCACGCTGCTTGCAGAGGTCTTGTACAATTTTTCTGAAATCGCCGGTCGCCGGTTGTGAAAGCTGCTGCGGTCGGCACGCCGGAGCACCGGGCCTGGCAATCGCCAGACAGCAAAAAGGCGCCCGAAGGCGCCTTTCTGTTGTCTCGCAACGGTGTCAGACCTTGCTGCGCTCGAAGCGCTTGCGGTCGTTCTCGTTGAGGTACTTCTTGCGCAGGCGGATCGACTTCGGCGTCACTTCCACCAGCTCGTCGTCGGCGATGAATTCCAGCGCCTGCTCGAGGGTGAACTTGATCGGCGGAACCAGGGCGATGACTTCGTCCTTGCCGGAAGCGCGCATGTTGTCGAGCTTCTTGCCCTTGGTGGGGTTGAGCACCAGGTCATTGTCACGGCTGTTGATGCCGCACAGCTGGCCTTCGTAGATCTCGTCGCCCGGGGCCAGGAACAGCTTGCCGCGCGCCTGCAGGGTTTCCAGCGAGTAGGTCAGTGCGGTACCGGTAGCCATCGAGACCAGCACGCCGTTCTGGCGGTTGGTCACTTCACCGGCCTTGATGGGGCCGTAGTGGCTGAAGGTCGAGGTCAGAATGCCGCTACCCGAGGTCAGGGTCAGGAAGTTGTTACGGAAGCCGATCAGGCCGCGCGCCGGGATGGTGTATTCCAGGCGTACACGGCCCTTGCCATCCGGAACCATGTTGCTCAGGTCGCCCTTACGCAGGCCCATCTGCTCCATCACCGGACCCTGGTGCTGCTCTTCGATATCGATGGTGACGTTCTCGTACGGCTCCTGCTTGTCGCCGGCCTCGTTCTCGATGATCACCACTTCCGGGCGGCCTACGGCCAGCTCGAAGCCTTCACGACGCATGGTTTCGATCAGTACCGAAAGGTGCAGCTCGCCACGACCGGAAACCTTGAACTTCTCAGGGCTGTCGCCCGGCTCGACGCGCAGGGCGACGTTGTGCAGCAGCTCCTTCTCCAGACGATCCTTGATGTTGCGGCTGGTGACGAACTTGCCTTCCTTGCCGGCGAACGGCGAGTCGTTGACCTGGAAGGTCATGCTCACGGTCGGCTGGTCGACGGTCAGCGGCGGCAGCGCTTCGACATTGTTCTGGTCGCACAGGGTGTCGGAGATGTAGAGCTCGTCCATACCGGATACGCAGACGATGTCGCCCGCTTCGGCTTCCTGCACTTCAACGCGCTGCAGGCCGGAGTGGCCCATGATCTTGAGGATACGACCGTTGCGCTTCTTGCCGTCGGCGCCGATGGCGGTGACCGGCGTGTTGGCCTTGATGGTGCCGCGGGCGATGCGGCCGATGCCGATCACGCCGAGGAAGCTGTTGTAGTCCAGCTGGGAAATCTGCATCTGGAACGGGCCGCTTGCGTCGACGACTGGCGCCGGCACGTGGTCGACGATGGCCTGGAACAGGGCATCCATGTCGTCATCCATCTTCTCGTGGTCCATACCGGCAATGCCGTTCAGAGCACTGGCGTAGACGATCGGGAAGTCCAGCTGCTCGTCGGTGGCGCCGAGGTTGTCGAACAGGTCGAAGATCTGGTCGATTACCCAGTCCGGACGCGCGCCCGGACGGTCGATCTTGTTGACCACGACGATCGGACGCAGGCCGGCCTTGAACGCCTTCTGGGTCACGAAGCGGGTCTGCGGCATGGGGCCGTCCTGAGCGTCGACCACCAGCAGCACGGAGTCGACCATCGACATCACGCGCTCGACTTCACCGCCGAAGTCGGCGTGGCCGGGGGTGTCGACGATATTGATGCTGTAGTCCTTCCACTTCAGCGCAGTGTTCTTGGCCAGGATGGTGATGCCGCGTTCCTTTTCCTGGTCGTTGGAGTCCATCACGCGCTCGTTTTCCAGCTCCTTGCGATCCAGGGTGCCGGACAGACGCAGCAGCTTGTCGACGAGGGTGGTCTTGCCATGGTCAACGTGGGCGATGATGGCGATGTTGCGTAGATTCTCGATCACTGATTCTTTTCTCTGTAGATAGCTTCGAGCTGAGGCTGGAAGCTGGAAGTAGTCCGGACGAAGACAGTCTGTCCGAGGGTTGTACGGCCTGGCCTTGCGATCAGTGCCGGTCGGGAGGGCGGTGGCGGATGCTGCCGCCAAGCAGCCCCGGCTGTTTCACCGATGAGTCAGGCCGGACGATAGACGCGTACATTGACATGCCCCTCGCTCAGCAGATGGTGAGCATGCAGGCGGCTCATGACACCTTTGTCGCAATACAGCAGGTACTGGCGGTTTTCATCCAGCTCCTTGAATCGGTTGTTCAGTGCGTAGAACGGCAGCGTCTGAACTTCGATGCCCGGCAGCTCGAGCGGTTCGTCCTCGGCGCTGTCGGGGTGACGAATGTCGAGGATGACCTGGCCAGCGCTCGGCTCGACGACTTCTTCCACCTGCAAATCCTGGCCCAGCTCGTCGATCACGCGATCGATGGCGACCTGGCGGGCATTCGCCAGCGCACGCTCCAGGATAGCCATGTCGAACTGCTTTTCTTCGTGCTCTATACGATAGCGCTTGGCCTTGGTGGTCGGGTTCACCGAGATCACGCCGCAGTACTCGGGCATGTTCTTGGCAAACTCGGCGGTGCCGATCTCGAAGGCGGTGTCGATGATGTCCTGCTTGTGGCTGGCGATCAGCGGGCGCAGCACCAGCATGTCGGTGGCCGAGTCGATTACCGAGAGGTTCGGCAGGGTCTGGCTGGAGACCTGCGAGATCGCCTCGCCGGTGACCAGCGCGTCGATGTGCAGGCGCTCGGCGATCTGCGTCGAGACGCGCAGCATCATGCGCTTGAGGACGACGCCCATCTGGCTGTTGTCGACCTTCTGCAGGATTTCGCCGACCACTTCCTCGAACGGCACGCTGATGAACAGCACACGGTGCGAGCTGCCGTACTTCTTCCACAGATAATGAGCGACTTCCATCACGCCCAGCTCGTGGGCACGCCCGCCGAGATTGAAGAAGCAGAAATGCGTCATCAGCCCGCGGCGCATCATCTGATAGGCGGCGACGGTGGAATCGAAACCACCGGACATCAATACCAGGGTCTGCTCCAGCGCACCCAGCGGGTAGCCGCCGATGCCGTCATGCTGCTCGTGCACGACGAACAGGCGCTGGTCGCGGATCTCCATGCGCACTTCGACTTCCGGTGTTTTCAGCGAAATACCGGCGGCGCCGCACTGCTGGCGCAGCTGGCTGCCAACGTGGCGCTCGACGTCCATGGAGCTGAACGGATGCTTGCCGGCACGCTTGCAGCGCACGGCGAAGATCTTGCCCGGCAGGCGCTCGGCGTAGTGCGCCTTGCATCTGGCGACGATGTCGTCGAGATCGCCCAGCGGGTACTCGTGCACTTCCAGGCAATGGGCGATGCCGGGCGTGCAGCGCAGGCGCTCGATCATCTCGCGCAGCAGCTTCGGCTCGCTGCGCACGGTTTCCACCTCGATGTTGTCCCACGCGCCCTCGACCCGCAGGTCGGGATCGAGCTCGCGCAGCACGGTGCGGATGTTCTTCGCCAATTGGCGAATGAAGCCCTTGCGCACCGGCGGGCTCTTGATGGTGATTTCGGGGAAAACCTTGACGATCAGCTTCATGGAAACAGCGCGGCGCCGATGTGGCAGGAAAAGAGGGGCGCGGAGTATAGCGGAAACTGCTCAACATTTAACCGCTTTCTTCAAACGCAGCAGAACGCACCAAAAGAATGCACATTGCCGGCGAGACGCACCAATACCGCGCATCAATCCAGTGCAGCAGCTACGCTTTGAGACGCGCAAACGCTGCCGCAGCGCTGCCAGCGGCCTGCAGTCCCAAGAAAGAGCACTGGCATGCAATTTGCTCCCTTGTGAGGCAGGTCGCCTTGGCGGAACATCGCCGCCCGGCTTCACCCTGATTCGGAAGCTCACTGTCATGCTTCCACCACTTGGAGAACACCATGTCGAAGTCGCTTCAACTGATCAAAGATTACGATGTGAAGTGGATTGATCTGCGCTTCACCGATACCAAAGGCAAGCAGCACCACGTCACCGTTCCGGCTCGTGATGCCCAGGATGAAGACTTCTTCGAGCACGGCAAGATGTTCGACGGCTCCTCCATCCATGGCTGGAAAGGCATCGAAGCCTCCGACATGATCCTGATGCCGGTCGACGAAACCGCCGTGCTGGACCCGTTCACCGAAGAGCCGACCCTGATCCTGGTCTGCGATATCGTCGAGCCGAGCACCATGCAGGGCTACGACCGCGATCCGCGCTCCATCGCCAAGCGCGCCGAAGAGTTCCTGAAAGGCACCGGCATCGGTGACACCGTATTCGTCGGCCCGGAGCCGGAGTTCTTCATCTTCGACCAGGTCAAGTTCAAGTCGGACATCTCCGGCTCGATGTTCAAGATCTACTCCGAGCAGGGCTCCTGGATGACCGACCAGGACGTCGAAGGCGGCAACAAGGGCCACCGCCCGGCCGTCAAGGGCGGCTACTTCCCGGTTCCGCCGTGCGATCACGACCACGAAATCCGTACCGCCATGTGCAACGCCATGGAAGAAATGGGCCTGGTCGTCGAGGTTCACCACCACGAAGTGGCCACTGCCGGTCAGAACGAGATCGGCGTGAAGTTCAACACCCTGGTTGCCAAGGCAGACGAAGTTCAGACCCTGAAGTACTGCGTACACAACGTCGCCGACGCCTATGGCAAGACCGCGACCTTCATGCCGAAGCCGCTGTATGGCGACAACGGTTCGGGTATGCACGTACACATGTCCATCTCCAAGGATGGCAAGAACACCTTCGCTGGCGAAGGCTATGCCGGCCTGTCCGAGACCGCCCTGTACTTCATCGGCGGCATCATCAAGCACGGCAAGGCGCTGAACGGTTTCACCAACCCGTCGACCAACTCCTACAAGCGTCTGGTCCCGGGCTTCGAAGCACCGGTCATGCTGGCCTACTCGGCCCGCAACCGTTCCGCCTCGATCCGTATTCCGTACGTTTCCAGCCCGAAAGCCCGTCGTATCGAAGCGCGCTTCCCGGACCCGGCTGCCAACCCGTACCTGTGCTTCGCTGCACTGCTGATGGCTGGCCTGGACGGCATCCAGAACAAGATCCACCCTGGCGATGCAGCCGACAAGAACCTGTACGACCTGCCGCCGGAAGAAGGCAAGCTGATCCCGCAGGTCTGCGGCAGCCTGAAGGAAGCCCTGGAAGAGCTGGACAAGGGCCGCGCGTTCCTGACCAAGGGCGGCGTGTTCTCCGACGAGTTCATCGATGCCTACATCGAGCTGAAGTCCGAGGAAGAGATCAAGGTGCGCACCTTCGTGCACCCGCTGGAATACGACCTGTACTACAGCGTCTGATCCAGCTCGCGTGACAGGAAGGCCACCCTCGGGTGGCCTTCTTCGTTTCTGCAGTCCGGCGGCGGTTCGTGCAGCTTGTCACGCCTCGCAAATCCCACCGATCGCACTTGCCTGCAACTCGGCGCAGTGCAAGGCTTCGGCAGTCCAACTCCGCGGAGCCTCCCATGCGTAGCGCACTGTTCAGCCTGCTGTTCATTCTCAGCCTTCCGGCCTTCGCCGAGATCTACAAGTACACCAATGCACAAGGCAATACGGTGTTCACCAATCAGCCACCGGAGGGTGTCCAGGCCGATACCGTCGACCTGCCGCCAGCCAATACGGTAAATATCCGCACGCCCGAACCGCCGCCACCACTGCCGGACAGCCAGCAGACGCAGTCGGCCCCTTACCAGACACTGATGCTGAGCGGGATTCCCGATGAAGAAGCCCTGCGCGCCAACAACGGCACCTTCGTCGTCAGCGCGCTGCTGGAGCCGCCGCTACGACCCGGCCACAGCTTGCGCTTCGTGCTGGACGGCATTCCTCAGGCGGCCGCCAGCGCCGCCGCCTCCCTGCAACTGAACAATGTCGAGCGTGGCGAGCATCGCCTGCACGTCGAGGTGCTGAGCGGCGAGAAGGTCATCCAGCGCAGCCAGCCGGAGCTGTTCACCGTGCAACGGGTGAATACCTCCAGCCCGGCATTGCGTCCGAAGCCTCCGAGGCCTGCTCCTTGAGCATCCTGCGGCAGACCCTGGCCGTCGCACTGCTGGCGGCCGCCCTGCCCTGCCTCGCCGGCGTCTACTCCTATGTCGACGCCGAGGGCAATCGGGTCTTCACCGATCGTCCGGCCGGCGAGGCGGCCGAAGAAGTACACCTCAAGCCGTCCAACAGCATGCCTGCGCCGCCGATGCCGGCCGCACTCCCTACAGAGCCGGCAGCACCGAAAGCCGCGAGCATCATCTATCAGTTGCGCATCCTCAGCCCGACGGCGGACGAAGCGATCCGCAACAACGCCGGCAATGTCAGCGTCACCGTGCAGGCCGAACCGACGCTACACCCCGGCCACGCCTATCAGGTACTGCTCGATGACCAGCCGTTTGGCGCACCCGGCGAACAGACTTCCTTCGCCTTGAGTAACGTCGATCGTGGCACCCATCAGCTGGCGGTGGCTGTCGTGGATGAACAGGAGCGCGTCCTGCAACGCACCGCGAACCAGCCCTTTCACCTGATTCGCACCTCGCTGGCCCAGCGGCGCATGGTCAATCCTTGCCAGAAGGCCGATTACGGCGTTCGCCCGGAATGCCCGCTAAAGGACAAGCCGGTGGAAAAACGCGACATTCCCTTCGTGCCCTTTCTATGATCATGGGGTGCACCTGTTTGGTGCGCCCATCAGGTGAGCGGATCGCTCGTCACCAATTTGGGTCACCGGACAGCCCGTAGGACTGCAGCATCACGCCGATCCGCGCCGCAATGGCGCGTTTGGTTTGGTTCTTGCATTTCCTGCCTGAACTTCCGGACGCAGACCAGCCATGATCAACGAAGCCCTGCAACGCCTGCTGATCGAGAATCTGACTACCGCGACGCTGTTGCTCAACTCGCGCCTGCGCCTGGAGTACATGAACCCGGCTGCCGAAATGCTGCTGGCCGTCAGCGGCCAACGCAGCCACGGACAGTTCATCAGCGAGCTGTTCACCGAGTCGCCGGAAGCCCTGGCGGCCCTGCGCCAGGCGGTTGAAGAAGCCCATCCGTTCACCAAGCGCGAAGCCACCCTGACCTCCGCCACCGGCCAGACACTGACCGTGGACTACGCGGTGACCCCGGTACTGACCCGGCAGGAAACCATGCTGTTGCTGGAAGTGCTGCCGCGCGACCGCCTGCTGCGCATCACCAAGGAAGAGGCCCAGCTGTCCAAGCAGGAAACCACCAAGATGCTGGTGCGCGGCCTGGCTCACGAGATCAAGAATCCGCTGGGCGGCATTCGCGGTGCGGCACAACTGCTGGCCCGCGAGCTGCCCGAAGAACACCTGAAGGACTACACCGAAGTCATCATCGAGGAGGCCGACCGCCTGCGTAATCTGGTCGACCGCATGCTCGGCTCTAACAAGCTGCCGTCACTGTCGATGACCAACATTCACGAAGTGCTCGAACATGTCGCCAGCCTGATCGAGGCGGAATGCCAGGGAAGCATCATTTTGGTGCGCGATTACGACCCAAGCATTCCCGAAGTCCTGATGGACCGCGAACAGATGATCCAGGCCGTGCTCAATATCATGCGCAACGCCATGCAGGCACTGGCCGGGCAGAACGAGCTGGGCCTCGGCCGTCTCACCCTGCGCACCCGCACACTGCGGCAGTTCACCATCGGCCATATTCGTCATCGCCTGGTGACACGCATCGAGATCATCGACAACGGCCCGGGGATTCCCGCCGAACTGCAGAACACGCTCTTCTACCCGATGGTCAGCGGCCGCCCGGACGGAACCGGCCTGGGCCTTGCCATCACCCAGAACATCATCAGTCAGCACCAGGGTCTGATCGAATGCGAGAGCCATCCTGGCCACACCGTGTTCTCGATCTTCCTACCGCTGGAACAAGGAGCCACATCAGCATGAGCCGAAGCGAAAACGTCTGGATCGTCGACGACGACCGCTCCATCCGCTGGGTCCTGGAAAAGGCCCTGCAACAGGAAGGCATGGCCACGCAGAGCTTCGACAGCGCCGACGGTGTGCTGGCCCGCCTCGCCCGCCAGCAGCCGGATGTGATCATCTCCGACATCCGCATGCCCGGCCTCAGCGGTCTGGACATGCTCTCGCAGATCCGCGAGCAGTACCCTCGCCTGCCGGTGATCATCATGACCGCGCATTCGGATCTGGACAGCGCGGTGGCCTCCTACCAGGGCGGCGCCTTCGAATACCTGCCCAAGCCGTTCGACGTCGACGACGCCGTCTCGCTGGTCAAGCGAGCCAATCAGCACGCCCAGGAGCAGCAGAACCAGCAGGAACCGGCCAACCGCCACCACACCCCGGAGATCATCGGCGAAGCGCCGGCGATGCAGGAGGTGTTCCGCGCCATCGGCCGGCTCAGCCATTCCAACATCACCGTGCTGATCAACGGCGAGTCCGGCACCGGCAAGGAGCTGGTGGCCCATGCCCTGCACCGCCACAGCCCGCGCTCGGCGTCGCCATTCATCGCGCTGAACATGGCGGCTATCCCCAAGGACCTGATGGAGTCGGAGCTGTTCGGCCACGAGAAAGGCGCCTTCACCGGTGCGGCCAATCAGCGCCGCGGCCGCTTCGAGCAGGCCGACGGTGGCACCCTGTTCCTCGACGAGATCGGCGACATGCCGGCCGATACGCAGACCCGTCTGCTGCGCGTGCTGGCCGATGGCGAATTCTACCGGGTCGGCGGCCACACGCCGGTGCGGGTCGACGTGCGCATCATCGCCGCAACCCACCAGGACCTGGAAACCCTGGTGCAGGCGGGCAAGTTCCGCGAGGACCTGTTCCACCGCCTGAACGTCATCCGCATTCATATTCCCAGGCTGTCCGATCGCCGCGAGGACATCCCGGCACTCGCCGAGCACTTCCTCGCCAGCGCCGCGCAGGAGCTCTCGGTGGAAACCAAGGTGCTCAAGCCGGAAACCAAGGAATACCTGCAGCACCTGCCCTGGCCGGGCAACGTGCGCCAGCTGGAGAACACCTGCCGCTGGATCACAGTGATGGCATCCGGCCGTGAAGTGCATGTCGACGACCTGCCGCCGGAGCTGCTCAACCAGCAGGCCGAGGCGCAGCCGGCGCACAACTGGGAACAGGCGCTGCGCAACTGGTCCGATCAGGCCCTGGCGCGCGGCCAGAGCAACCTGCTCGACGAGGCGGTGCCAGCCTTCGAACGCATCATGATCGAGACCGCGCTCAAGCACACCGCTGGTCGCCGTCGCGACGCCGCGCTGCTGCTCGGCTGGGGACGCAACACCCTGACGCGCAAGATCAAGGAGTTGGGCATGCGCGTCGATGGCAGCGATGACGATGACGGCGACGACAGCTGAGCGCGGCTGACACTGCATCGTGTTTAGCGCGCTGCCAAGGGCGTCACCTGAATCATGGCTGCTTGTCGGCCGCCACCTGCACGGCGATACGCCAGCCACCATCGTGGCGCTCGCCCTGCCATTGCCCCTGCAGTCGCCGCGCCGCCACCAGATGCAGCAACAGGCCTTTCCCGGTCTGCTGCACGCGCCAGGCCACTGGCATGCCGTCGATCTGCAGTTGTCCGGATTGCGGCTCGCCTTCGGCCTGGAACAGCAGGGCGAACGCCCCTTCTAGGTGCTCGTCATATACCTCGGGTTCGCGGTCGAACTGCAACGAAAGGCCTTGCGGCTGCACCTCCACCAATGCCAGTTGCACCGGCCCGGGCGCGGTGAGCCGGCCGATCATCAGCCCCACCAGCAGCCCGATCAGCACCAGCGAACCGAAAAAGGTCCGGCGTATGCGGCGCATCGGGTCCTGCGCCCCGGTAGAATGCCGCCGGTCTTCAACCTCGGTGCTGCGCATGTTTCACGTGATCCTGTTCCAACCGGAAATTCCGCCCAATACCGGCAACATTATCAGGCTCTGCGCCAATACCGGCTGTCACCTGCACCTGATCGAGCCGCTGGGTTACGAGCTGGACGACAAGCGCCTGCGCCGCGCCGGCCTCGACTACCACGAGTACGCCACGCTGGAGCGCCACTCCGACCTACCGAGCTGCCTCGCGCGGATCGGCATCGACGCCGCAAACGCAGACGGCCCGCGGCTGTTCGCATTCACCACCAAGGGCTCGCAGCCGTTTCACGAGGTGCACTACCGACGCGGCGACGCCTTGCTGTTCGGCCCGGAGAGCCGCGGCCTGCCGCCGGAGATCCGCGACGCACTGCCCAACGAGCAACGCCTGCGCCTGCCGATGCGCCCCGACAGCCGCAGCCTGAACCTGTCGAACACCGTGGCCGTCACGGTATACGAGGCCTGGCGCCAGCACGGCTTCGCCATGGAGTGAGCGGTACAACCTTGTGACAAAGGGTCCTGAACGATCCGCCGTGGTCCCCGTCGTAAACAGACAAGCTCCCTTGGCAGCAGGAGAAACGACGTGTCCCAGACCAAGTTCAGGCCCTACCACGCGCCCGCGGGCGGCTGGGGGTCAGCCTACTCCGTCGCCAACATCCTGCTGCGTGAGCGCGTTTCGCCGGCCGGTATCGGTCTGCTGCTCAAGCAGAACAAACCTATCGACGGTTTCGCCTGTGTCAGTTGCGCCTGGGCCAAGCCGCATCCGTCACGACTACTGTCCTTCTGCGAGAACGGCGCCAAGGCGACTGCGTGGGAAACCACGTCGCTGCGCTGCGGCCCGGAATTCTTTGCCAGGCACAGCGTCAGCGAGCTGCTCAACTGGAGCGACTACGATCTCGAGCAGCAGGGCCGGCTGACCCATCCGCTGCGCTACGACGCCGCCAGCGATCACTATCAGCCGGTCAGCTGGGATGAAGCCTTCGCCGAGATCGGTGCCGAGCTCAAGGCCATGGCCGATCCCGATCAGGTGGTGTTCTACATGTCCGGGCGCGCGGCGCTGGAAACGGCCTACATGTATGGCCTGCTGGCGCGGCTGTACGGCACCAACAACCTGCCGGACAGCTCCAACATGTGCCACGAGAGCACTTCGGTGGCGCTGCCGGAGAGCATCGGCGTGCCGGTGGCGACCGTCACCCTGAACGATTTCGAGCACACCGACGGGCTGTTCTTCTTCGGCCACAACACCGGCACCTCCAGCCCGCGGATGCTGCATCAGCTACAGGAAGCCCGTGAACGCGACGCGCAGATTGTCACCTTCAACCCGCTGCGCGAGCGCGGTCTGGAGCGCTTCGTCAATCCACAGTCGCCGCGCGAAATGCTCACACCGGACAGCACGGTGATCAGCACCCAGTATCACCAGCTCGCCATCGGCGGCGACATGGCCGCCATCGCCGGCATGTGCAAGGCGCTGTTCGAAATGGACGACCAGGCCGTCGCCGAGGGTCGCAAGCGCGTGCTCGACGTGGACTTCATCGAGCAGCACACCCATGGCTTCGAGGATTTCGAACAGCGCATCCGCAGCTACAGTTGGACGCAGCTGGAACGCCGTTCGGGGCTCAGCCGCGCCGCGCTGGAAGCAGCCGCGACCGTCTATGCGCGCTGCGAACGGGTGATCGCCCCTTATGGCATGGGCCTGACCCAGCACCGCTACGGCGTGCAGACCATCCAGATGCTGGTCAACCTGCTGCTGTTGCGCGGCAACATCGGCAAGGAAGGCGCAGGCATCCTGCCGGTGCGCGGCCACTCCAACGTGCAGGGCCAGCGCACCGTCGGCATCACCGAAAAGGCGGCAAAGGTGCCTGCGGACAACCTGCGCCGGCAGTTCGGCTTCGAGCCGCCAAGCGATGACGGCGTGAACACCGTGGAGGCTTGCGAGGGCATTCTCGATGGCAGCATCCGTGGCTTCATCGGCCTGGGTGGCAACTTCGTCCGCGCCATTCCCGACACCCTGCAGATGGAGCCGGCCTGGCGCAGGCTGCGGCTGTCGGTGCAGGTGTCGACCAAGCTCAATCGCAACCACCTGATCACCGGCGAGGTGTCCTACATCCTACCCTGCCTGGGGCGCACCGAGATCGACCGTCAGGCCACCGGCGAGCAGCGTCACACCACCGAGGACAGCACCGGCTGCATCCGCGCTTGGCGCGGCGCCGCCGAGCCGGCCGGCGAACTGTTGCTATCGGAGCCGGCAATCATCGCGCGGCTGGCCAGGGCCACACTGGCACCCAACCCGATGCTGGACTGGGACGCCTGGGTCGCGGACTACAGCCTGATACGCGACGCCATTGCCGAGAGCTACCCGGAGATCTTCCACGACTTCAACGTGCGCATGATGGAGCCCGGCGGCTTCCATCGCCCGCTTGGCGCCAGCGAACGACGCTGGGATACCGAGTCTGGCAAAGCCAATTTCATCAACCCGCCATCGCTGGTTGCCGACCCCGACACCGAAGAAGACGGCCACGAGCAGCACGACGTGCTGCAGATGATGACGCTGCGCAGCAACGACCAGTTCAACACCACCGTCTACGGCTACGACGACCGCTTCCGCGGCATCCATGGCACCCGCGCGGTGATCCTGATGAACCGCAACGACATCGTCCGCCTCGGCCTGGCCGAAGGCGACCGCATCGAGGCGATCACCGTGGTCGACGATGGCGTGCACCGCGCGGTCAGCCCGTTGCGGGTCACGCCGTACGATATCCCCGAAGGCTGCTGCGCCGGTTATTACCCGGAATGCAATGCCCTGCTGCCGGTCTGGCACCATGCCGAACGCAGCAAGGTGCCGGCGGCCAAGTCGATTCCGGTGCGCCTGCGCAAGCTGATCGCCGCGTCGGTTGCCGGCGACGTACCGCGCCAGCCCAGTCGCCCGCAGCGCAGCGAACAACCCGGGCCTGCCTAGCGCCTCGTGCAGAACCACGGCTGTCGACGAACCTCGCCGACAGCCGTTGAAAAGCCGGCAGCAGTCCCCCATATCAACCGCATTCGGGCATTCATCGCCCCGCAGTGTGGAGATTTTCCTTTGACCACCATCGTTTCAGTGCGCCGCAACGGCAAAGTCGTCATGGGCGGCGACGGCCAGGTTTCCCTGGGCAACACCGTCATGAAAGGCAACGCCAAGAAGGTCCGCCGCCTCTATCACGGCCAGGTTCTGGCGGGCTTCGCCGGCGCCACCGCCGACGCCTTCACCCTCTTCGAACGCTTCGAAGGGCAGCTGGAGAAACATCAGGGTCACCTGGTCCGCGCCGCCGTCGAGCTGGCCAAGGACTGGCGTACCGACCGCTCCCTGAGTCGCCTGGAAGCCATGCTGGCGGTGGCCAACAAGGACGCCTCGCTGATCATCACCGGCAATGGCGACGTGGTGCAGCCCGAGGACGACCTGATCGCCATGGGCTCCGGCGGCGGCTTCGCCCAGGCCGCGGCCAAGGCCCTGCTACTCAAGGCCGGCGCCGATATGTCGGCCCAGGAAATCGCCGAGACGGCGCTGAACATCGCCGGCAGCATCTGCGTGTTCACCAACCAGAACCTGACCATAGAGGAGCTGGACAGCGCGATCTGACAGGCCGATGAAAAACCAGCTGCGTTGCCTCGCCTGGGTTTTTCAAGCCGCCTGCTTGCACCCCGTCCAGCCTTCCGGAGTAACGAAACAATGTCCATGACGCCCCGCGAGATCGTCCACGAACTCAACCGCCACATCATCGGCCAGGACGACGCCAAGCGCGCCGTGGCCATCGCCCTGCGCAACCGCTGGCGGCGCATGCAGCTGCCGGCCGAGCTGCGCCAGGAAGTCACCCCGAAGAACATCCTGATGATCGGCCCGACCGGTGTCGGCAAGACCGAGATCGCCCGCCGCCTGGCCAAGCTGGCCAATGCGCCCTTCCTCAAGGTCGAGGCGACCAAGTTCACCGAGGTCGGCTATGTCGGCCGCGACGTCGAGTCGATCATCCGCGACCTGGCCGATGCAGCCTTGAAAATGCTGCGCGAACAGGAGGTGCACAAGATGCGCCACCGCGCCGAGGACGCCGCCGAGGAACGCATTCTCGACGCCCTGCTGCCGCCGGCACGTCCGGTGGGCTTCTCCGAGGAGCCAATGCAGCCGAGCGATTCCAACACCCGCCAGCTGTTCCGCAAGCGCCTGCGCGAAGGCCAGCTGGATGACAAGGAAATCGACATCGAGGTCGCCGAAAGCCCGGCCGGCGTGGAAATCATGGCACCGCCCGGCATGGAGGAGATGACCAACCAGCTGCAGAACCTCTTCGCCAACATGGGCAAGGGCAAGAAGAAGAGCCGCAAGCTGAAGATCAAGGAAGCCTTCAAGCTGATCCGCGACGAAGAAGCCGCGCGCCTGGTCAACGAAGAAGACCTCAAGGCCCGCGCCCTGGAAGCGGTCGAGCAGCACGGCATCGTCTTCATCGACGAGATCGACAAGGTCGCCAAGCGCGGCAACACCAGCGGCGCCGATGTCTCCCGCGAGGGCGTGCAGCGCGACCTGCTGCCGCTGATCGAAGGCTGCACGGTCAACACAAAACTCGGCATGGTCAAGACCGACCACATCCTCTTCATCGCCTCCGGCGCCTTCCACCTGTCCAAGCCCAGCGACCTGGTGCCGGAACTGCAGGGTCGCCTGCCGATCCGTGTCGAGCTCAAGGCGCTGTCACCGGAAGACTTCGAGCGCATCCTCACCGAGCCGCACGCGGCGCTCACCGAGCAGTACCGCGAGCTGCTGAAGACCGAAGGCCTGCACGTCGAATTCCTCGAAGATGGCATCAAACGCATCGCCGAGATCGCCTGGCAGGTCAACGAAAAGACCGAGAACATCGGTGCGCGTCGCCTGCACACGCTGCTCGAGCGCCTGCTGGAGGAGGTCTCCTTCAGCGCTGCCGATATCGCCGCCAAGCAGGACGGCGAGGCGATCCGCATCGACGCTGCCTACGTCAACGAGCATCTCGGCGAGCTGGCGCAGGACGAAGACCTGTCGCGCTACATCCTCTAACCGTCGCGGCCGTGGCAATCGCCACGGCCGGTTCTTCCGGAGCGTTGCATGCGCATCCCCACTGCAATCAAGCTGCACAAGGCGTCGAAAACCCTGGAGCTGGAATATGGCAGCGACGAGCGCCATGTGCTGTCCGCCGAATTCCTGCGCGTGCATTCACCCTCGGCCGAGGTGCAGGGCCACGGTAATCCGGTGCTGCAGACCGGCAAGCTGAACGTAGGCCTGGAGCAGATCGAACCGGCCGGCCAGTACGCGCTGAAGCTGACCTTCAGCGACGGCCATGACAGCGGCCTATTCACCTGGGATTACCTGGAGCGCCTGGCGCTGAATCAGCAGACGTTGTGGGAGGACTATCTCGCGGCACTGGCGGCCGCCGGCAAGTCGCGCGATCCGGATGAGTCAGTGGTCAAGCTGATGCTCTGACCTTGCTCGGCAACATCTCGCCATCGTTTTCTGCCCGAACTCTCAGCGCCTGACCGACTGCGCAACTGGTCGGTGCCGCGCTGCCGGCCCGCCAACTGCGCTCCGACGGTCAGCCCCGTACCGCCATAGCGCGACCCTGCAGTCAAAAAAACGACCGGCGTGCAGCGCATTTGCTTAAGAAACCTCCGAAGTCGGCCGCTAAGTGCAGTGACACTTACGCTGCCGCCACGGCAGCCCGGCACAAGACGCCTCGCCACTGCGCCTCGGCAACTTGCGCCCGCCTCGACTTTTGGAGCGTTCATACATGTTCTCGCGCTTTTTCACCGACCTGGCCGTCACGCGCAAGCTTGGCCTGGGCTTCGGCTTCATGGTCCTACTGACACTTCTGGTCGCCGCCATCGCCGTCACCAGTCTCAACGGGCTGATGGAGCGCAACCAGAAGCAGACACGCCTTTCGCAGGTTCAGGAAGCCGCCTACGCGGTGGATACCGCGCGCACGCTGTTCGAACAGAGCGGCAGCGACGCCCACGCCCAGCAGGTGACCGGCAAGATCGGCGAAGTTCGCTATCACCTGCAGGACATCCGCACCACCCTGACTGCCGCTGACGATCAACGTGACATCGCCGCCGCGCTGCAGCACGCCGAGCGTATCGAGCGCAGCTTTCAGGAGCTGAAGCAGGCCCGCGAAAGCCGCGAGCAGAGCCGGGGCGTTATGGTCAGCAGCGCCGGCGAGGCGCTCAAGGCACTCGGTGAACTGGAAGGACAGATCTACCAGGCGCTCGAACAATCCGCCGACGACCCGCTCGTCGTGCAGCAGGCCCGCGCCCTCGCCGAACTCACCCGGCGTGTGCTGGAGAGCCGTTATCTGGTGCGTGGCTACATCTTCCAGCACACTGAGGAGTCTGCGCAGCTCGCCTACGCCGGCCTTGATCGCTCCCGCCAACAGGCCGACCTGCTGCGCGGCCTGCTGCCATCCGACCAGCACAGTCATCTCGATCGCATGGCCAGCGCCCTGCAACGCTACCGAGCGGCGATTGAAACCTTCAAGGTTGGCATGGACGCAACCATCCAGGCACGCACGGCGCTGGCCAAGGAGATCGGCGGGCTGCTGGAAATTAACGGCAACCTGTACCGCAACCAGCAGAACAAGATGCTCGGCGAAACGCAGCAGGCACGCATCCAGACCATGCTGACCGCCCTCGCCAGTGCACTGCTCGGCCTGCTCGCGGCCTGGTTCATCGCCCGCCAGATCATTCTGCCGCTGCGCCACACCCTGGCCATGGCCCGGCGCATCGCCGACGGCGACCTCTCTGGTCAGGACAGCGCGCCGCGACGCGACGAACTGGGACAGCTGGAAAGCGCGATGCAGGAGATGCGCCAGAGTCTGCGCAAGCTGATCGGCAGCATCGGCGACAGCTCGACGCAGATCGCGGCGGCTGCCGAGGAGCTCTCCGCGGTCACGGAGCAGACCAGCGCCGGGGTCAACGATCAGCGCCAGGAGACCGATCAGGTGGCCACGGCGGTAAACGAGATGGCCGCCACCGTTCAGGAGGTGGCGCGCAACGCGATCGATGCCGCACAGGCCACTGCCGAGGCCGACCAGCAGGCGGTACAGGGCGAGAAGCTAGCTGGGGACGCTGTCGCCCAGATCGAGCGCATGGCGATGCAGGTCGCCAACACCGGCGAGGCAATGGAGCATTTACGCCGCGACAGCAATGCCATCGGCAGCGTGCTGGACGTGATCAAGGCAGTCGCCGAGCAGACCAATCTGCTGGCGCTCAATGCCGCCATCGAGGCGGCGCGGGCTGGTGAAGCGGGCCGTGGCTTCGCCGTGGTAGCAGACGAGGTGCGTGGCCTGGCGCAACGCACCCAGCAATCGACCGAGGAGATCGAGAAACTGATCGGCACCCTACAGAACAGTGCCCAGAGCGCCAGCCAGCTGATGCGCGACAACCAGCAGCTGAGCGACAGCACGGTCGAACTGACCCGCCGTGCCGGCGACGCCCTGAGCGTCATCGCCCGGACCGTGTCGACCATCCAGAGCATGAACCAGCAGATCGCAGCGGCGGCCGAACAGCAGAGCGCGGTGGCCGAAGAGATCAACCGCAGCGTGGTCAGCGTGCGCGACATTTCCCTGCAGACCGCTACCGCCAGCGACGAAACGGCACGCGCCAGTACCGAACTGGCCCAGCTCGGCAACGCGCTTCAGCAGCAGATCGGCCGCTTCCGCCTCTGACGGCCAGGCGCAGGGCCGCAGCGTCCTGCGCCGCCTCTCAGGTCAGCGCCTTGTCCAGTGCCCGCTCGATCTGCCCCTGAATGCTGCTACCCATGGCCGAGAGCAGCAGGCCGAGGTTGAGCAGAACCTTCACGCTGTCCTCGTAGACTTCGATACGCCCATCCGCGCCGCTGCGCTTGACTGCCAGCACATCGCCCTGCCACTGACAGCTCACACCGAACTCGCGAGCCAGGCGTGCAGCCAGTTCGTCGGCCTTCTCGCGTGCGGCCTCGCGGCCAAGATTGTGGGTACGTTCGACGATGATCTGGGCCATGAGGACTCCTGGCTGCGCCCGAAAAGGCGCGCACTATAGCAAAGCGGCGCCGTCGATCGCCTGGCCGCCCCGCCTGCTCATGCCAGTGAACCCTCTGTCCCACAGGCCTGTCGCCGCCAGCGCCATCCTGCGACATGTCGCCGCTAGCCCTTTTGCCCGCGACCGCCAGCTCGACGCTTATCAGCCGCCTATTTAGGTTTAGAATGCCGGGCACATTCTTTCCGGCGAAAGTGACATGACCGACCCTCGCAAAGCGCATGACGCAGAACCGACCACCCATTTCGGCTACAAGAACGTGCCGGAAAGCCAGAAGGCGCAGAAGGTGGCCGAGGTGTTCCACTCCGTGGCCGCCAAGTACGACCTGATGAACGACCTGATGTCCGGTGGCGTGCATCGCCTGTGGAAGCGCTTCACCATCGAGCTGTCCGGCGCCCGCCACGGCAATCGCATCCTGGACATCGCCGGCGGCACCGGTGACCTGACCCGCCAGTTCTCGCGCATCGTCGGCCCCACCGGCGAGGTGGTGCTGGCCGACATCAATGCTTCGATGCTCAAGGTCGGCCGCGACAAGCTGCTGGACAAGGGCGTGGCCGGCAACGTCAGGTTCGTTCAGGCCGATGCCGAGAAGCTGCCCTTCCCGGACAATCACTTCGACGTGGTCACCATCGCCTTCGGCCTGCGCAACGTGACGCACAAGGAAGACGCAATCGCGTCGATGCTGCGCGTGCTCAAGCCGGGCGGCCGCCTGCTGGTACTGGAATTCTCCAAGCCGACCAACCAGCTGTTTTCCAAGGCCTACGACGCCTACTCGTTCAGCCTGCTGCCGATGATGGGCAAGCTGATCACCAACGACGCCGAGAGCTATCGCTACCTGGCCGAGTCGATCCGCATGCACCCGGATCAGGAAACGCTCAAAGGCATGATGGAGACCGCCGGTTTCGAGCGCGTCAGCTATCACAACATGACCGGCGGCATCGTCGCCCTGCACCGCGGCATCAAACCCTGATGTTGCGCGCTGCCCTGCTGGCCGGTGCCGAGCGTGGCATCAATCGCGTCCTGCGCCTGGACCCCACGGCATTGCCGCGACTGGCACGCCTGAGCGGCCGGATCATCGAGATCGACTGCACGGCGCCGGCCTGGCGGCTGTTCATCCTTGCCGACGACGAAGGCCTGCGCCTGGCCAGCAACTGGGGCGCGGATGCCGATTGCCGCCTGCGCGCGCCTGCGAGCAGCCTCTTGCGCCTGGCCGTCAGCCGCAACAAGACCGCCGTGCTGCATGGCCCCGAGGTCGAGATCGACGGCGACAGTGGGCTGCTGATGAACCTCGCTGAGGTGCTGCAGGATCTGGAGCTGGACTGGGAATACGAAATTTCCCGCTGGCTCGGCCCGGTCGGCGCACAGCTGCTCGGCTCCAGCCTACGCGGCCCAGTGGACTGGGTGCGCGACAGCGCCGACTCGCTGCGTCAGGACCTTGCCGACTACCTCAGCGAGGAATCGCGGATGCTGGTCGGCCAGGCCGAAGCCCAGGCGCGTTTCGACGAGCTGGATGACATGAAACTTGCCCTCGACCGACTCGAAGCCCGCATCGAGCGCCTCGCCCTCAACCTGAATCCAGATCGCCCCGAATGAAGCTGTTCGCCGCCGCACGCCGCCTGTTTCGCATCCTGCTGGTGGTGATCCGCTACCGCCTCGATGACATCATCCTCGACCTGCCGATGCCCTGGTGGCTGCGCGCCACCAGCTACCTGCTGCCCTGGCGCTGGATTCCGCGACGCCACAGCGAGCTGTCGCGCGGCGCACGCCTGCGTCTGGCACTGGAGGGCCTGGGGCCGATCTTCATCAAGTTCGGGCAGATCCTCTCCACCCGCCGTGACCTGCTGCCGCCGGATATCGCCGAAGAGCTGGCGATGCTGCAGGACCGCGTGCCGCCCTTCGATTCAGCCGTCGCCACGGCACTCATCGAGCGCCAGCTGGGCGCTCCGGTAGGGGAAATCTTCGCCCGTTTCGACAGCAAGCCGCTGGCCTCCGCATCGGTGGCGCAGGTGCACGCGGCCAAGCTGCGCTCCGGCGAGGAAGTGGTGGTCAAGGTGGTGCGCCCGAACCTCCGGCCGATCATCAGCCAGGATCTGGCCTGGCTGTTCATGCTGGCCAACAGCGCCGAGCGCATTTCCATCGACGCGCGCCGCCTGCACCTGGTGGAAGTGGTCGACGACTACGCCAAGACCATCTACGACGAGCTCGACCTGCTGCGCGAAGCGGCCAACGCCAGCCAGCTCAAGCGCAACTTCGAGGGCTCGGCGCTGCTTTACGTGCCGCAGGTGTACTGGGACTACTGCCGCCCGCAGGTGCTGGTGATGGAACGCATCTACGGCGTACCGGTGACCGACATGGCTGGACTGGCACGACAGAACACCGACATGCGCCAGCTGGCCGAGCGCGGGGTGGAGATTTTCTTCACCCAGGTGTTCCGCGACAGCTTCTTCCACGCCGACATGCACCCCGGCAACATCTTCGTCAGCACCCACCAGCCCTGGAGCCCGCAGTACATCGCGGTGGACTTCGGCATCGTCGGCAGCCTGACGCCGGAGGACCAGGATTATCTGGCGCGCAACCTGATGGCCTTCTTCAAGCGCGACTACCGCAAGGTCGCGCAGCTGCACATCGATTCGGGCTGGGTGCCGGCGGAAACCAAGGTCAACGAATTCGAGGCCGCGATTCGCACCGTCTGCGAGCCGATCTTCGAGAAGCCGCTGAAGGACATCTCCTTCGGCCAGCTGCTGGTGCGCCTGTTCCAGGTGGCGCGGCGCTTCAACATGGAAGTGCAGCCACAGCTGGTATTGCTGCAGAAGACCCTGCTCAACATCGAAGGTCTCGGCCGTGAGCTGTACCCGGATCTCGACCTCTGGAGCACCGGCCAGCCGTACCTCGAGCGCTGGATGCGCGAGCGCATGAGCCCCAAGCAGCTGATCAAGAACGTGCACGCGCAGATTGAACAACTGCCGCACCTGGCCAACATGACCCGCGAGCTGCTCGAGCGCATGGCGCACCCGCACGCTAACAACCCACCGCCGCCCTGGCGCGAGCGTCACCACGGCTGGCCGCTGCGTCTGATCGGCGCCGTACTGCTCGGCAGCGGCGCGACCCTGGCGGCCAGCGCCGACAGCCTGACCGCCGTAACCGCCTGGCCGGCGTGGGTGATGCTGGTAGCCGGCATCTTCATCGTGGTGCGCCGATAGCCATCCCTGGTGCAGGCTGGCACACTTGGCCCATTGAGCGGAGAATCCGATGAACTGGCTGGACGAAATCAACTGGAACGCCGACGGTCTGGTGCCGGCGATCGCCCAGGACCACAAGACCGGCCGCGTGCTGATGATGGCCTGGATGAATCGCGAAGCCCTGACGCTGACTGCGCAGGAAAACCGCGCCATCTACTGGTCGCGTTCGCGCAACCGGCTGTGGCGCAAGGGCGAGGAGTCCGGACATGTGCAGCAGCTGCACGAGCTGCGCCTGGACTGTGACGCCGACGTGATCATCCTGATGGTCGAGCAGATCGGCGGCATCGCCTGCCACACCGGTCGGGAAAGCTGCTTCTACCGCGTTTTCGAAAACGGCGCCTGGAAGGTCGTCGAGCCGGTCCTCAAGGACCCGCACGCCATCTATGCGGAGCACAAGCATGAGTGACACCCTGACCCGTCTGGCCGAGGTGCTGGAAGCCCGCAAAGGCGCGGCGCCGGACAGCTCCTACGTTGCCAGCCTGTACCACAAGGGCCTGAACAAGATTCTCGAGAAGGTCGGCGAGGAATCGGTGGAAACCATTCTCGCCGCCAAGGACGCCGCCGTCAGTGGCGACTCCAGCGACCTGATCTACGAAACCGCTGACCTCTGGTTCCACAGCCTGGTCATGCTCGCCGCGCTCGGCCAGCACCCGCAGGCCGTGCTGGATGAACTGGACCGGCGCTTCGGTCTCTCCGGACACGCGGAAAAAGCCGCGCGTCCGCAAACCTGATTCACATCGGAGATATCACCATGGGTTTTGGCGGCATCAGCATCTGGCAACTCCTGATCATTCTGCTCATCGTCATCATGCTGTTCGGCACCAAGCGCCTCAAGGGCCTGGGCTCCGACCTCGGTGATGCGATCAAGGGCTTCCGCAAATCCATGGGCACCGACGAGGAAAAGCCCGGCGTCGAAGACAAGCAGAACCAGACCATTGACGCACAGGCGCGCAAGGTCGAAGAGCCGACCAAGAAAGACCAGTGATTACGTTCCATGCGGCCGAGCGGCGACCTTCGCTGCCCGGCCGCTCTCCCTATTGATGTGAGCACGTCCTGATGTTCGATATCGGTTTCACCGAACTGCTACTGGTCGGCCTGGTGGCGCTGTTGGTGCTCGGCCCGGAGCGCCTGCCCGGTGCGGTTCGCACCACGGGACTGTGGGTTGGCCGGCTGAAACGCAGCTTCAGTAACATCAAGGCCGAGGTGGAGCGCGAGATCGGTGCCGACGAGATCCGTCGGCAGCTGCACAACGAGCGCATCCTCGACTTGGAACGGGAAATGAAGCAGAGCATCATGCCGCCGACCTCGACCACCAGTTCGAGCACCGCCAAGCCGCCGCTGACCGAAAGCCCGGCTAACGACACGGCGAACAGTACCGGCGCCGCCGTTACGCCCAGCCCGGAAGTGCCGCCAGCTGCACCTGTTGCTGAACCCGCACCTACCCCTCGCCCCGACAGATCGCCAGAACCATGAGCCAGTCTTCCATCGATGATCAGGAAATGCCCCTGATCGCTCATCTGACCGAACTGCGCAAGCGCCTGCTGCGCTGCGTCGTGGCCATCGGCCTGTTGTTCGGCGGGCTGTTCTACTTCTCCCAGCAGATCTACGCACTGGTCGCCGCACCGCTGCGCGCCTATCTGCCGGAAGGCGCGACGATGATCGCCACCGGCGTCGCCTCGCCCTTCCTGACACCGTTCAAGCTGACCTTGATGGTCGCGCTGTTCCTGTCGATGCCGATCATCCTGTACCAGATATGGGGCTTCATCGCCCCAGGCCTGTACAAGCACGAAAAACGCATCGCCGTGCCGCTGCTGGTGTCGAGCATTTTCCTGTTCTACGCCGGCATGGCCTTCGCCTATTTCGTCGTGTTCCCGATCATGTTCGGCTTCTTCGCCAGCGTGACGCCGGAAGGCGTGGCGATGATGACGGACATCGGCCAGTACCTGGACTTCGTGCTCACGCTGTTCTTCGCCTTCGGCGTGGCGTTCGAGATTCCAGTGGCGACTTTTCTGCTGATCTGGGTGGGCATCGTCGACGTCGCCACCCTGCGCAAGAGCCGACCCTATGTGGTCGTCGGCTGCTTTGCCGTCGGCATGGTGCTGACGCCACCGGACGTGTTCTCGCAGACGCTGCTGGCCGTTCCCATGTGGCTGCTGTTCGAAGCCGGGGTGATCTGCGGCAGCATGATCAACAAGCGCGACGAAGATTTCCGTGGCGATGCCGAGCAGGACGCGGCAGAACCCGGCGACCAGCCGCCCGCGCCGCGCCCGTGAACCTGCTGCTGCTCGACACGGCCGATTTCGTCGCCGATAACCGCGTGCTGCTGCGTGACCGGCGCCTGACTCATCTGCAGCAGGTCCATCGCGCCGAGGCGGGCGAGCAGCTCAGAGTTGGCCGCGTGGGCGGCAACATGGGCAGCGGACAGCTCCTGCGCCTGGATGCTCACGAGGCAGAGCTGCAGGTCAGCTTCGACCAACCACCGCCGGCGAAGCTGCCGGTGACCCTGCTACTGGCGCTGCCACGACCTAAGATGCTGCGCCGCGTGCTGCAGACCGTGGCCGCCATGGGCGTGCCGCGGCTGGTATTGCTCAACAGCTATCGCGTCGAGAAAAGCTTCTGGCAAACGCCATTCCTCGAGCCCGCCGCCATCCACGAGCAGCTGATCCTCGGCCTGGAACAGGCGCGTGACACCGTCCTGCCGGAGGTCATTATCGAGAAGCGCTTCAAGCCCTTCGTCGAGGATCGCCTGCCTCAGCTTGCCGCAGACACCCTGGGGCTGGTCGGCCATCCCGGCGATTTTCCCCATTGCCCCCGTGCCGTAACGCAGCCTGTCACCCTGGCGATCGGCCCGGAAGGCGGCTGGATCCCCTACGAGGTAGACAAACTGGCTGCCGCCGGCCTGCGACCGGTTCAGTTGGGAGAGCGCATCCTGCGCGTGGAAACGGCGGTCAGCGCGCTGCTGGCCCGACTGTTCTGAGCCTGAACGGCTGACTCACCACCGTCACCGTTCGCCACCTGACCGATGCGCCCCGATGAACGTAACGCACCCACCCGGTGCAAGGGAGTCACAGATTAGGACTGCTCACGCTTCAGTGCGTCTGCGCTGCGGCCTCGACACTCCAACGAATCCCTAAAAGAGCCGTTCTTGCCATGCGACCATTGACCATCGACATGCACCGTCTGGAGTACGCTCTGGATGGACGCGACAGCGCCGAGTACTACCTGGACCTGGAAAGCGGTGCCATCCGCGCCGTTTTTCCCAGCGAGCCAGCCCCCGGCGTCATGGAGAAATACGACGTACAGCAGGATCGCTATCTGCACATCGAACCGCTGGAGCTCGCGCAATCCATGGCGATGCGTGAGGCCTTCCTCTTCACCCAACACGACCCGATCGCCCACGCGGTGCTGAGCAGTGCGCTGAACGGCCGCAAGCCACTGCGCACCTTCGACTTCAAGCTGGAGGATTTCCCTGCGGTGAGAGAGGCCTGGCTGGACTACCAGACCGTGCAGCTGCGCGAGTACGCGATCACCTGGCTGCGCGAGAACGACCTGGAACCGGTCCGGCACTGATTCACGCGCGTCAGCTTTCGAGGAGAAAGGTCACCGGACCGTCGTTGACCAGATGCACCTGCATCTCGGCGCCGAAACGCCCGCAGGCCACCTGTGGATGCTGCTGGCGCGCCTGGGCCAGCAGGTAGTCGTAGAGCGCTTCGCCGTGCACTGGTCGCGCGGCGCTGGAGAAACTCGGCCGCAGCCCGCTGCGGGTATCGGCCGCCAGGGTGAACTGCGATACCAGCAACAGACCACCGTCGATATCCTTCAGCGAGCGATTCATCTTGCCCTGCTCGTCGCTGAAGACGCGGTAGTTGAGCAGCTTGTGCAACAGCTTGTCGGCACGGGCATGATCGTCCTCGCGCTCGACGCCCACCAGCACCAGCAAGCCCTGATCGATGGCACCGACCACCTCGCCTGCGACCTCGACCCGTGCCTGACGGACACGCTGGATCAACGCTTTCATCGCTGGGCGGCTCCGTCAGGCGTCTGTCGGAGGCAGATCGAGCAAGCGGTGGGCGATCTCACCGGTCGCCCGTATCAGCGCATCGGTAATGCCTAGCTCCGCCGCCGAATGCCCGGCGTCGCGGATGATCTGCAACTCGCTGTTCGGCCACGCCTGATGCAGCGCCCAGGCATTGTCCAGCGGGCAGATGGCATCGTAACGGCCGTGCACGATGATGCCCGGCAGGTGGGCGATCTTCGGCATGTCGCGCAAGAGCTGATCCGGCTCGAGAAAGGCCTGATTGACGAAGTAGTGGCATTCGATTCGCGCCATCGACAGCGCCCGGTGCGCATCGGCAAACCGCTCGACCACGTTGTGATTCGGCCGCAGCGTGGCGGTGCGACCTTCCCAGCAGGACCACGCCTTGGCGGCGTGCATCTGGGCGATCTGGTCGTTGCCGGTGAGACGGCGGTAGAACGCTTGCATCAGGTCGTCGCGTTCCTCCAGCGGAATCGGCGAGAGGAAGTCCTGCCAGTAGTCCGGGAAGAGCCGGCTGGCGCCTTCCTGATAGAACCAGGCGAGGTCCTGTGGACGGCAGAGGAAGATGCCTCGCAGGATCAACGCATGCACATGCTCGGGATAGCGCTGCGCGTAGGCCAGGGAGAGCGTCGAGCCCCAGGAACCACCAAACAGCACCCACTTGTCGATGCCCAGATGCTCGCGGATGCGCTGCATGTCGGCGATCAGATGTGCGGTGGTGTTGTTCTCCAGGCTGGCATGGGGCGTCGAACGTCCGCAGCCACGCTGATCGAAGGTGATGATGCGGTACAGGGTCGGATCGAAGAAGCGGCGGCTGAGGGCATCGCAGCCGCCGCCGGGACCGCCATGGACGAACAATACGGGCAGACCATCCGGCGACCCACTCTCGTCGACATAGAGCACATGCGGTTCTTCCACCGCCAGCTCGTGTCGGGCGTAGGGTTTGATCTCCGGATACAAGGTCTGCATGGCACACTCCTGATCTGCGGCGGGCCGGCTGGCCCCCATGACGTTAGCGGCATCATAACGAGGTTCACGGAGTTGAGCATGTCAGCATGGAAAATAGCGGCACTGGCGCTATTAATGACTCTGGCCGGCTGCGGCCGGGACGACCCGGAAGCAGCGCTGCAGCAGGCCGCCGAGCAGTTGCAGACGACCCTGGAGAACAAGCAGGTCGGCGACCTGATGGAACTGCTGCACGCAGATTTCCAGGCGCAGCGGCAGTACGATCAGGAATGGGCGCGGCGCACGGCAACACTGATGTTCCTGCGCCATCGCAATGTCCGGGTAATCGCCCTCAGCCAGCGCAGCTGGGTCGATCCGACCTATCCCGATCGCGGCCATACCGAGGCACAGGTGACGCTCGCCGGCGCCGAATCACTCCTGCCGCAGCAGGCGGGGCATTATCAGGTCAGACTCGAGTGGCGCCAGGACCGAGGCGAATGGCAGCTGGCGCGTCTGGAATGGGACTGAGCAGGCCAAACGATTACTGGCGCCAGATCAGTTCGCTGGTGTCGTAACCGCGCCGTTCGGCCTCGGAGAGCAGGCGATCGCGGGTCGCCTGGTCGACCTCGGTGTCCCGCGCAAGCAGCCAGAGATACTTGCGATCCGGGCTGCCGACCAGCGCAGTGCTGTAGCCCTCGTCCAGATAGAGCACCCAGTAGTGGCCCTTGGTCAGACCGGGAAAGAGCCGGCTGAACCAGTTGTCGAAGCGCACCCACAGCCGATCGGTAATACCGGCTTCCTGCGGCACCGCTTCGCCTTTGGCTTCCTGCCAGTCGCCGTCTTCTGTTTCGCAACGGTTGGTCACCGCCACGCTGCCATCGGCCTGCAACTGGTAATTCGCTTCGGAGCGTATGCAATTGCGCTGAAAGAACATCGGCAAGCGCGCCAGCTCGTACCAGGTCCCCTGATAGCGTTGAAGGTCGACCTCGCCGACCGTTTCAGGGGGCTGTTCGCGCCCGCCTCCTGCGCAGCCGCTCAACAGCATCAGGCACAGCAGGGCAACGACACTCGCACGCATGGGATCTCTCCTGAGTTACATCAGCAGTTATTTCAGCCCCTTGCCGGAAAACATCATCACCTTGTCGCCCGCGAACTGGACGCTGATGAAGCGATTCTTCTCGCCCCAGGTGCAGCTCGACATTCCCAGCGCCCCGGCGCATTCGGAAGGTTTGCCGAGCAACTGCTCGACTTCCACCCGTTCCATGCCGGGCTTGAGCTTGGCGAAGTTTTCCTGGGTGATCGGACTGCAGGCAGCCAGCAGGACGACGCAGGCAATCAGCAATGGGGTACGCAATGGCATATCGAGCTCCTTGCTTGTTCTAAGGTTCAATGCCCCGCGGTAGCGGTGCCGCGGATCCTTGGACAGAAATGGCATCCGCGCTCAGAAAGACGAGCCCGGCTGTTCCAGAAATAGTCGCTCGGCGTCGCTGGACTCGCGGCCGAGAATTGCATTGCGATGCGGGAAGCGACCGAAGCGGGAGATCACCTCGCGGTGGCGCTCGGCATAGTCGAGAAAGCCGACGAACAGCGGCTGTTCCGCCTCGTCGGCGATGTCGCGCAAGGCAGTGAACTGCGCGACGGCCAGATCCTGGGTTGCCAGGTTCTCCGCGTGCTCCAGCACCAGGTAGATGAACACGCGCTGGATAGGCGCCAACAGCATGTCGCCGCCGTGGGCCAGGCCATCGCGAACCAGGTGCTGGGCGCGCTCGTCGCCGGCGAAAGCCTTCGGCGTGTTGCGATGGATCATGCGCGGCAGCTGATCGAGCAGCAGCACCAGTGCGAGCCAGCCCTCGGGCAATTCGGCCCAGTCCTGCAGCTCGCCGTTCAGAGCCTGTTCGACCAGTGCGCCGAAGCGCTGGCGCGCCTCGTCGTCCTGTTCTGCGCGGTAGCCAAACCAGAGTCGCTGCTTTTCAGCCGCGATCTCGCTGGCGCTGGTGCCCTGGCCGAACCACCAGTGGAGCAAGTCCTGCCAGGGCGCCTGCATCGGTCAGCCCTGGTGGTAGCCGGTGACGCGCTCGACTTCTTCCTTCGAACCGAGGAACACCGGCACGCGCTGGTGCAGGGACTCCGGCTGAATTTCCAGGATGCGCTGCGTACCGTTGGTGGCGGCGCCGCCGGCCTGCTCGACGATCATCGCCATCGGGTTGGCCTCGTACATCAGGCGCAGCTTGCCGGCCATGGAAGGGTCGCGGTTGTCACGCGGGTACATGAACAGACCGCCGCGGGTGAGGATGCGATGCACGTCGGCCACCATCGAGGCGATCCAGCGCATGTTGTAGTTCTTGCCCAGCGGGCCGTCCTTGCCGGCCAGCAGCTCGCCGACATAGCGCTGCACCGGCTCTTCCCAGTGGCGCTGGTTGGACATGTTGATGGCGAATTCGGCAGTGCTCTGCGGAACGCTGAGGTTCTCGTGGGTAAGCACGAAGCTGCCCAGCTCACGATCCAGGGTGAAGCCCATCACGCCGTGGCCGAGAGTCAGAATCAGCATGGTCTGCGGGCCGTAGATGGCGTAGCCGGCGGCAACCTGCTTGGTCCCCGGCTGCAGGAAGGCTTCCTCGCCGAGTGCGTCGTTCTGACTGAAACAGGCATCCGGACAGCGCAATACGGAGAAGATGGTGCCGACCGAAACGTTGACATCGATGTTGCTCGAGCCGTCCAGCGGGTCGAAGACCAGCAGATAGGCACCCTTCGGGTACTTGCCGGGAATCTGGTAGGCGTTGTCCATTTCCTCGGACGCCATGCCGGCCAGGTGTCCGCCCCACTCGTTGGCCTCCAGCAGGATTTCGTTGGAGAGCACGTCGAGCTTCTTCTGCACTTCGCCCTGGATGTTCTCGCTGTCGGCGCTACCCAGTACGCCACCGAGGGCGCCCTTGGATACCGCGTGGCTGATTTCCTTGCACGCTCGTGCCACGACCTCGATGAGAAAGCGCAGATCAGCAGGCGTGTTGTTACTGCGAGTCTGCTCGATGAGGTAGCGACTGAGGGTTACGCGTGACATGGAAATGACTCCGGAGGAAGGATAAACCCGCGCAGTTTAGCAGGCCGTAGGAAAACTAACTCCCCTCAGACAGGTCCGCCCCCTGCAGAGTTCAGCGAAGCGGCGGCCAGATTGCCAGCACGGTCGGCAACCCTCGCCATTTGCGGCTGCGCGCCGGCGGAGGACCCTCCGGCGCGCCGGCCATCACAGCACTTTCCAGATCTCCCGGGCGTACTCGCGAATGGTGCGGTCCGACGAGAACCAGCCGGTGCGGGCGGTGTTCAGCACGGAGGAACGCCACCAGCGTGCCGGATCACGCCAGCACTCCTCGACATCCAGCTGCGCCTGCCAGTAAGCCTCGAAATCGGCGCAGACCATGAAGGTGTCGTGCCAGCTGATGCCATCCACCAGCCCGGTGTAACGGCCCGGATCACCCGGCGAGAAGGCACCGCCACGAATCGCCGAGAGCACTTCGCTGAGCCGCGGTGAAGCGCCGATGATGGCTTCGGCGTTGTACTCGTTGGCCTGCTTGCGCACATTCACCTGCTGCGCGGTGAGGCCGAAGATGAACATGTGTTCAAGGCCGATCTGCTCGCTCATCTCCACATTGGCGCCGTCCAGGGTGCCGATGGTCAGCGCCCCGTTGAGGGCGAACTTCATGTTGCTGGTACCCGAAGCCTCCAGGCCGGCGGTGGAAATCTGCTCCGACAGGTCCGCTGCCGGGATGATGTCCTCGGCCAGGCTGACGTTGTAGTTGGGCAGGAACACCACCTTGAGCAGGCCGCGCACGGTGGGGTCGGCATTGATGGTATTGGCGATGTCGTTGGTCAGCTTGATGATCAGCTTGGCCTGGTGATAGCTCGCCGCCGCCTTGCCGGCGAAGATCTTCACCCGCGGCACCCAGTTGCCGCCCGGATCGGAGCGAATCGCCTGGTACAACGCGACGGTGTGCAGCAGGTTGAGCAACTGGCGCTTGTACTCGTGGATGCGTTTGACGTGCACGTCGAACAGCGCGGTCGGGTCGACGCTGATGCCCAGCCGCTCCTGGATCACATTGGCCAGATGACGCTTGTTGGCCAGCCGCTGCTCGGCGAAACGCTGGCGGAACGCGGCCTGTTCGGCAAAGGGTTCGAGCTCGCGCAGGCGGGTTTCCGGCTCATCGAGCACCTCCTCGCCGACATGCTCCACCAGCAACTGGGTCAGCTGCGGATTGGCCTGGTAGAGCCAGCGGCGGAAGGTGATACCGTTGGTCTTGCTGTTGATCCGCTGCGGATAAAGGCTGTGCAGATCGGTGAACACGGTCTTGCGCATCAGCTGGGTGTGCAGCCCGGATACGCCATTGGTGCTGTGCGAACCGAGGAAGGCCAGATTGCCCATGCGCACCCGGCGACCGTGATCTTCCTCGATCAGCGATACCGAGCGCAGCAGCTCGGCATCGTGGACGCCGCGCTCGCGCAGCTGGTCGAGATGGTAGGCATTGATCAGGTAGATGATCTGCATGTGCCGCGGCAGCAGGCGCTCCATCAGGCCCACCGGCCAGGTTTCCAGCGCTTCGGGCAGCAGCGTGTGGTTGGTGTAGGACAGCGTGGCCGTCGTCAGCCGCCAGGCGTGCTGCCACTCGTAGCTGTGCACGTCGACCAGCAGGCGCATCAGCTCGGCCACGGCAATCGCCGGGTGGGTGTCGTTGAGCTGGATGGCGGTGTAGTCGGGCAGGCTGTCCAGCGAACCACGCTGCTTGATGTGGCGACGCAGCAGGTCCTGCAGCGAGGCGGCGACGAAGAAATACTCCTGGCGCAGGCGCAACTCCTGCCCGGCCTCGGTGCTGTCGGCCGGATAGAGCACCCGTGAAATGCTTTCGGCGCGGGCCTCTTCGGCCGCTGCACCGATATGGTCACCGGCGTTGAAGCGCGCCAGATGGAAATCCGCCTCGGGCCGCGCACGCCAGAGGCGCAGCGTGTTCACCCCGGCGCCGCGCCAACCGACGATGGGGGTGTCATAGGCGATCGCCCGTACCCCTTCGGCCCAGTGCCAGAAATGCTGGACCTCGCCTTTCTCGTTGGTGGCCGCCGTGACACTGCCGCCGAAGCCGATCAGATACTTCACCTCGGAGCGCTCGAACTCCCAGGGGTTGCCGAAATCCAGCCAGGTCTCGGTCTGCTCGTGTTGCCAGCCATCGACGATGGCCTGGCGGAACAGGCCGTGGTCATAACGGATGCCGTAACCATGGGAGACCACGCCGAGGGTCGCCATGCTCTCCATGAAGCAGGCCGCGAGCCGGCCGAGGCCGCCATTGCCGAGCGCCGCGTCAGGCTCCAGCAGGCGGATGCGTTCGATATCCACGTCGAGCCCGGCGAGCGCTTCACGCGCCACGTCGAACAGGCCGAGGTTGCTCAGGCTGTCGACCAGCAGGCGGCCGATGAGAAACTCCAGAGAGAGGTAATACACCCGCTTCTGCCCGCTGGTGTAAGCCTCGCGCGTGCAATCCATCCAGCGGTCGATGGTGCTGTCGCGAGTAGCCAGGGCTACCGCATGGAACCAGTCGTAATCGGAGGCGTTCTCCGGATCCTTGCCAACCGAATAGGTGAGCTTGCGCAACACTCGCTCACGGAAAGCGGCAATTTCTTCAGCGGTGGCAATGGCTGTTTCCTGCGTCATGGACAGACCTCGGTTAGCGAAGACACACAAGAGGGACTCGCGGCAGCCATGCCCGTTCACCTCCATTCGACATTCCAGAAAAAGCGTTGCAGGTTTCCTTTACATCTGCGCTACCGCCCGTCCGGTCGCCGCCGTCGGAAGACGCTGGTAATCGCCGCGCGACTCGTTATGATCCGCGCGCCCGAACGCACCGAAGACTGCCCGTGAAGACAAGATTGATCGCCTCCGCCGACCCGGAACGCCTGGAAACCTGGGTACGCTACAGCGCCGGCCTGTGCCGCGACTGCCATGCGACCTGCTGCACCCTGCCGGTGGAGGTACGCATCGACGACCTGATCCGGCTGGAGCTGGTCGATGCCTTCGAGCGCGACGAGCCGGCGAAGAACATCGCCAAGCGCCTGAGCAAGGCGGGCATCGTCGAGCACTTCAATCACAAGCACGAGATCTTCACGCTGACCCGCCTGGCCAATGGCGACTGTCTCTATCTGGACCGCAAGACCCGGCTTTGCACGGTCTATGCCAAGCGCCCGGACACCTGCCGCAACCACCCGCGTATCGGCCCGCGCCCAGGTTATTGCGCCTACCGAAGCAAAACCGCCGGCTGACGCGGCGCACCATCGGACATCGCCGCTGCACCCGCCAGCACCGATGCGGAACACCGCAGACAGCAGCGCGGCGTGCCCGGATTTGTCGCCACGGATAGCCTGAACGGACTGGCCAAAGCGTGACTCAGGAGTCATGCTTGGCGTCTGTCTGTATCTTCGTAACGTTTAGGAACCTCCCCGGCATGAGCCGCGATAGCCGCTACCTGGAAGCCATCCTCCATCACGACATTCCGCTGACCCGCTCGCTCGGGCTGCGCGTCGAGCAGTGGGAAAACCACGAGTTGCGCCTGCAGGTACCGCTGCAGCCGAACATCAACCACAAGAGCAGTATGTTCGGCGGCAGTCTGTATTGCGCTTCGGTGCTGGCAGGCTGGGGCTGGCTGCATCTGCGGCTGCGCGAGGCGGGCATCGAGGATGGGCACATCGTCATCCACGAAGGGCAGATCGAGTACCCGCTGCCGGTGGTCGACGATGCAATCGCCATCTGTTCAGCGCCGAGCCCCGAGGCCTGGGAGCGCTTCGAATCGATCTATCGTCGCCGTGGCCGTTCGCGGCTGGAGCTGAAAAGCCGCATCCTGGCGGCCGACGGCCGTGACGCGGTGCGCTTCACCGGGCAGTTCGTGCTGCACAAATAAGCGAAGGATTACATTGCACGCGTCTGCGACGGCTTGCTCAGTCGGCGCAATGCCCGCTCCAGGCAGGCGCGCCGGGTTACTCGCGATTGGCCAGTTCGATCAGCCAGTCGCGCCAGTCGACGCCTCTGGGCAGGGCCAGGAAAGACGGGTTCAGATAACTTTCCCGCGCGTCATAGCGCAACGCCGCACCACTGACATCCAGCACCTCGCCACCGGCACCTTCCAGCACCCCCTGCGCGGCAGCGGTATCCCACTGCGAGGTCGGCGCCAGGCGCGGGTAGCAATCCGCAGCACCTTCGGCCAGCAGGCAGAATTTCAGCGAACTGCCGACATTCGCCAGCGCCAGCTCACCGAAACGTTCGCCCAGACGACTCAACAGCTGCTCCTGCGCCGGACTGCTGTGGCGCCGGCTGGCGACCACGGTAAACGCTTGCTCCGGTTGCTGGCGCACGCGCAGCGGCTGAGTCGCGCCGGACACTTCGCTGCGCCAGGCGCCGAAATCCTCGCCACCGTAGTAACAGCGTCCAGATGCCGGAATGCCGACCACGCCGAAGCGCACCTTGCCTGCCTCGATCAGCGCGACGTTGACCGTGAACTCCTCGCTGCCGGCGATGAATTCCTTGGTGCCATCCAGCGGGTCAACCAGCCACCAGCGCGTCCAGCCGGCGCGCTCGCTCAGCGGCACCTCGCAATCCTCCTCGGACAGCACCGGGATGGCGCTATCCAGCGCCAGCAGGCCGTCCAGCAACACCTGATGCGCCGCCATATCGGCGACAGTCACCGGCGATTCGTCGGTCTTGGTCTGGACATCCAGCTCGCTGCGCCAGTGAGGCAGGATCGCCTCGCCCGCCTGACGCACCAGATCGATGACCGACGACAGATAGGGATGACTCATTGGCCGAACTCTCCGCGCTGGGTCAACAGATCCTTGACCAGGTACAACGCGGCCAATGCGCGCCCCTCGCTGAACTGCGGGTGCTGCACCAGACTGGACAGTTCGTGCAGGTTGACCTTGTCGAGCCGCATCGGCTCCGGCTCGTCGCCGGGCAGCTGCTCCGGATACAGATCGCGCGCCAGCACCACCTGAATCTTCTGGCTCATGTAACCGGGCGACAACGACAGCTCGGTAAGCAGCTCCAGGCGGCGCGCGCCGAAGCCGGCCTCCTCCTTGAGCTCACGGTTGGCCGCTTCGAGTACGTCTTCACCCGGCTCGATCAGGCCCTTGGGCAGCGACAGCTCATAGGTGTCGGTGCCGCCGCAATATTCCTCGACCAGCAGTGCATTCTCCGCATCGGCCAGCGCCACGATCATTACCGCGCCGTAACCGCTGCCCTTGCCAACCAGGCGTTCATAGGTGCGCTCGACACCATTGGAAAAACGCAGCTGCAGCTCCTCGACACGGAACAGTCGGCTGCTGGCGACGATCTCACGGGCTAGCACGGTGGGTTTCTGGCGCATGGGGAACTCCTGGAAACGCGAGCGGCTATCATAACCCGGCTTTTTGCGCTGGCCGTGAGTGCTTTGCGACCAGCTGACCGACGCCGCCCCGTCCATACACCGCTGACGCGAGCCCGCACATGACCGCCAACCTGCCCTGGTCCGACATCGATACCGTCCTGCTCGACATGGACGGCACGCTGCTGGACCTCCATTTCGACAATCATTTCTGGCTCGAACTGCTGCCGCAACGCTACGCCGAGCTGCACGGCATAAGCCGCGCCATGGCCGAGCTGGAACTGGCACCACTGTTCAACGAGCACGTCGGCAAACTCACCTGGTATTGCCTGGACTACTGGACCCGCGAACTCAACCTGCCGATCCGCGACATGAAACGCGAGATCGCCGAGCTGATCGCCCTTCGACCAAATGCCGACGAATTTCTCGCCGCGTTGCGCCATACCGGCAAGCACGTGGTGCTGATCACCAATGCGCACCGCGACTCGTTGTCGCTGAAGCTGGAGAAGATCGAACTGGCGCCCTGGTTCGACCGCCTGATCAGCTCCCACGACTACGGCTATCCGAAGGAGGAGCCGCAGTTCTGGCACGCACTGCGCCAGGATCTGGAGTTCGAGCCCGCACGCGCACTGTTCATCGACGATAGCCTGCCGATCCTGCGCAGTGCGCAGCGCTTCGGCATTGCGCATCTGCTGGCGGTGCGCGAGCCGGACAGTCGCCGCGCACCGAAGGACACCGAGGAATTCGCCGCGGTTGACGATTACCTCGACCTGATCCGCAGCCTGCACGGCGGTCCAGCGTGACGGCTGGCGCTGCCTTCGGCAGCCGGAAGCTTTACACTACGCAACAGTTGCCGTCGGCGGGAACCGGCTCAGGACGAGCCCGGGCCGGCACGCATCGAAACAGCGCAGCGGTGCGCAGCACATGCCCTGCCGCTCGTAGTTCGCCCACGGATGATCGATAGGAAGCAACATGGCAGCAGTAGGCGCCGAATTCTGGCCCCATAGTCACAGCGAGATGAGCGAGCGAATCCGCCGGCATGACTGGGGTGCGACTGCGCTCGGAACTCCTGACGCCTGGCCGGCTTCGCTACGGCTGCTGCTGGACACCAGTCTCGAAGCGCCCCTGCCGATGTGCATCCTTTGGGGCGACCAGGCGCTGCAGTTGTACAACGACGCCCACGCCGCACTGATCGGCGATCGCCACCCGGCCGAACTCGGCCAGCCCGCTTGCCACCGCTGGGGCGCGACCTGGGCCCTGCTGGAGCCGGCCTGCGACACTGCCCGCCGCGGTGAGCCACGGGTACTGCGCAATCAGCAACTGGTCATCGAACGCGATGGCGCTCCGGTGGAAGCCTGGTTCGACCTCGCCCTGAGCCCCATTCGCAACGCCTCGCACGGCATCGGTGGTCTGCTGCTGTGCCTCAGCGAAACCAGCGAACGCGTGCGCACCGAAACCCGCCTGTCGCAGACCGCCCTGCACTACAAACTCAGCGCCGAGGTGCACCGCGCCAGCGAACAGCGCCTGCAACTGGCGCTCGAGGCCAGCGACCTGATCGGCATCTGGGACTGGGCCATCCAGGCCAGCGAGATTCCGGCGGGCGCGGAGCTTTCCCGCATCCTGCCGGTGGCCCAGTCCGGGCCGAACGGCCTGAGCAGCGAAGCCTTTTTCGATCATGTCCATCCCGACGACGTGCCTCGCCTGCGCGCTGCGCTGGAGCGCTGCATCGTCGAGCGCGGTACGCTCGACGAGCGCTACAGGCTGCGCAGCGACGATGGCGTCACCCGTTGGGCGCTGGCGCGCGGGCGCTGCCATTGCGACGAGCAGGGCTGGCCACAGCGCTTCCCCGGCGCAGTGATGAACATCACCGGACAGCAGGCCAGCGAAGATGCCCTGCGCCAGAGCGAAGCCGAGTTGAAGATGGTCACCGACGCACTGCCGGTGCTCATCGGCTACGTCGACGCCGAGGAACGTTTTCGCTTCAACAACCGCTACTACTCCGACTGGTTCGGCCACTCGACCGAATGGCTGCTGGGCAAGACTGCCCGCGAAGTGCTCGGTGAACGTGGCTATGCCGAGCGCCAGACAAGCATCCGTGATGCCCTCGCTGGCCGCGACGTGACCTTCGAGGCCCATAGCCCGCACCGTGACGGCGAGGCCCGACGCATGCTGGTGCACTACCTGCCGCGCCGTGACGGCCAGGGCAACGTGCTCGGCTTCTTCGTCATGGCACTGGATGTCACCGAGCGCTGGCGCGCCGAACAGGCTCTGCGCGAACTCAACGAGACACTGGAAAGCCGTATTCAGGAGCGCACCCAGGCACTGGCGGAAGTCTACGAACGCCTGCTCAAGGAAATGGCCAGCCGCGAGCAGGCACAGGAAGCGCTGCGTCAGGCGCAGAAGATGGAAGCGGTCGGGCAGCTGACCGGCGGCATCGCCCACGACTTCAACAACATGCTGACCGGCATCATCGGCGGCCTGGACCTGATCCAGCGCTACATCCAGTCCGGCCGCCACGGCGAAACCCAGCGCTTCATCGATGCCGCGGTCACCTCGGCCAATCGCGCCGCGGCACTGACCCACCGCCTGCTCGCCTTCGCCCGGCGCCAGCCGCTGAATCTCAAGCGTGTCGAGCTGAACCAGCTGATCGAGTCGATGCACGACCTGCTCAGCCGCACGCTGGGCAGCCACATCCACATCCGCAATCAATTGCAGCAAGGTCTGTGGCCGGTTTCCAGCGACGAAAACCAGCTGGAAAGCGCGCTGCTCAACCTGGTCATCAACGCCCGCGACGCCATGGCTGACGGCGGCACCCTGCTGCTGGAAACTCGCAATGTCGAACTGTACAGGCAAGGCGATGTGGGCGATCTGGCCGCCGGGCGCTACGTCATCCTCTGCCTGACCGACAGTGGCTGCGGCATGAGCCCCAAGGTGCTGGCCAGCGTCTTCGAACCGTTCTTCACCACCAAACCCATCGGCCAGGGCACGGGGCTCGGCCTTTCCATGGTCTACGGTTTCACCCGGCAAGCCGGCGGCCATATCCAGATCGCCAGCGAACCGGGCGAAGGCACCCAGGTCAGCCTGTACCTTCCCGTATTCGAGGACCAAGGCGTCAGCGTCGCGCCAGCCGGCGAAGACGACGGCCCGCTTCAGGCCCAGCAAGGCGAAACCGTCCTGGTGGTCGAGGATGATCCGGCGGTGCGCCTGCTGGTCATCGACGTGCTACAGATGCTCGGCTATCAGACGTTGGAAGCCGCCGACGGCAATGCGGCGATCCGCCTGCTTGAGAGCACGCCCACCATCGACATGCTGGTCACCGATGTCGGACTGCCCGGCATGAACGGCCGGCAACTGGCGGATGTCGCGCGCCAGCATTGCCCCGATCTGCCGGTGCTGTTCATGACCGGCTATGCCAAGCAGGCCGCCAGCGCGGACTTCCTCGAACCGGGCATGGACATGATCAGCAAGCCGTTCAACCTTGATGCGCTGGCCAAGCGCGTACGCGACATGCTGGCGGATAACGACCAACGGTGAATCGTCCGCAGCCGGCTGGGGTCATAACCCTATCCACCGGCGGCGAGCATGCACTGCAGTTGCAGCGATGCAGAATGCCGGTCTCGTCAGACCTCGTGGCCTGTGCGGTGAGTGGGTTGAGGCAAGTTCGGATGTAAATGGCCGAGACAAGGCGCTGCGACGAGTCATAGCGGGCTATGGCGAGGAGCAGCAACCCAGTATCGGGGCCATGGACGCCGAAATTGACCAACCGAACTACTAAACAGGCCACTAACCGGACCGAATCGCCGATGAACGCCCCGTCTCGCCTGAATGCCGGCGTCGCCAGTGCCGCGCAACCACCTGCCGGCGCCAGCCAGCGCTACTGCTACCAGCCGATCGACGATGTCGCGCAATGCGCAGTCGATCTTGCCGAGGAGTGCGCGCTGGCGATCGCCTACAACGGGCTGAGCCAGGCGGTGATGATGATCTCGCCGGCCGATCTGGAAGATTTCGTGGTTGGCTTCAGCCTGGCCAATGGCTTCGTCGAGTCGCTGGATGATATCTACGACATTCGCCTGCACGGCAGCGGCAGTGCGCGGCGCGCCGAATTGGACATCGCCAGCCGCGCGTTCTGGCGCCTCAAGCTGCAACGCCGCCAGCTACCCGGCAACAGCAGCTGCGGGCTCTGCGGGGTCGAAGCGCTAGAGCAGGCACTGCCGCGCCTGCCGGTCATGCCGGCAGCGCCACTGCCGCCCTCGCACTGGTTGCAGGACCTGCGTCAACGAATCGAAGCGTTTCAACCGCTGGGGCGCGACTGCGGGGCGGTGCACGCCGCATTGTTCATGGACGCCAACGGCGAGATCCGCCTGGGCCGCGAGGATATCGGGCGGCATAACGCGCTGGACAAGCTGATCGGTGCCATGGCCCGCTCCGGCTGTGCAGCGGCCGGTGGCCTGGCGATCGTCACCAGCCGCTGCAGCCTGGAGCTGGTGCAGAAAGTGCAGCGGGCCGGGATTCCAGCGCTGGTGAGCCTGTCTTCACCCACCGGCCTGGCCGCCCAGTGGGCGCAGCGACATAACCTCAACCTCATCCACCTGCCACAGCACAGCCCGCCGCGGGTCTACAGCCCTGCCGCAGCGGTGCGCGCGCAAGGCTGATGCTGATTCCGAGCGGTAAAGGCCCTGCGCGCAGACCGCACAATCGAGCTAAGACCATTCGAAACACCCGTTGTTCCTAAGCAAAATCAAATAGTTAGCAAACGCCAACCGGATCACGCATTTCACCGGATCGCTCTTGCCGCAAGCGCAGCGGCACGTGAGGATCGCGGCGCAATCCACATACGGGATCACTCCATGAAGTACGCCTCGATTTTCCTGTTGTCCACCAGTCTGCTCAGCGCTGCAGCCTTCGCCGGCAGCAACACCGAAGCCGCCGTCGGCGGCGCGCTTGGCGGTGCACTGGGTTCAGTGGTGGGAGAGCATCTGGGGGGCTCGACCGGCGCCACCATTGGTGCCGGCGTTGGCGGCGCGGCCGGCGGCATGGTCGGTGCGGACAAACGCAGCCGTACCGAAGCGGCCATTGGTGGTGGCCTCGGCGCGGCAGGCGGTAATGTCATCGGCCAGCAGGTCGGTGGCAGCACGGGTGGGCTGATCGGCGCAGCCGTGGGCGGCGGCGCTGGCGGCGCGATCGGCAATGCCTACGGCGACGATGATGATGACTACCGGCGTGACCGTCGCTACCGGGATGATCGCCGCTACTACGGCCATCCAGGCAAAGCCAAAGGTCATTACAAGCACAAACACAAGCATCACTGAGGGCCGCAGACGGCAGGCATTGCCGTCTCGCAGCGCCACCGCATCGCCCGGACCGGCCCAGCCGCTCCGGGCGATCTCGTTTTTACGGCTTCTGCTGTATGCGCCGAGCGGGTTAGCTCAAGGCTTCCAGCGCGGCGCGCAAGCGCCCGGGAATGGCGACGGGACGGTTGCTTGCGCGTTCGACGAAGACATGCACGAAGCGGCCCGCGGCGCAGGCCTCCTGCTCACCCTCGCGGAAGATAGCCAGCTCGTATTGCACCGACGAGTTGCCCAGCCTGGCCACCCGCAGGCCGACCTCGATGACGTCCGGATAAGCGATCGACGCAAAGTAGTCGCAGGCGGAGCTGACCACGAAACCGACGATCTCACCGCCCTGGATATCCAGCCCGCCCTGCTGGATCAGATAGTTGTTCACCGCGGTATCGAAGAAACCGTAATAGACGACGTTGTTCACGTGGCCATAGATATCGTTGTCGTGCCAGCGCGTGGTGATCGGCTGGAAATGCCGGTAATCGTGGCGCAGGTGCTTAGGTTGCTCAGGCATGGGTGGTTTCCGCGTGCAGTAGTAAAAAGGCGCTCAATACGCCGCCTGATAGATTGCCAGCGCATCGGCTTCGGTGACTTCGCGCGGGTTGTTGACCAGCAGGCGCTGCTGCAGCATCGCCTCCTTGGCCAGCTGCGGCAGCATCTCCTCCGGCACGCCGGCATCGCGCAGCCGGGTCGGCAGGCCAACGCGTGCGCTCATCTGCTCGAACTCCTCGATCAGCTGTTCGGCGTAGGTCGAAGGGTCGTCCGTGCGCAGTCGGTCGCCGAGGATGATCGGCGCCAGCTCGCCGTAATGCGTGGTCGCCGCGCTGACGTTGAATCGCAGCACCTGCGGCAGTACCAGCGCGTTCGACAGCCCGTGCGGGATATGGAAATTGCCACCCAGCGGATAGGCCAGGGCATGCACCGCCGCTACTGGCGCATTGGCGAACGCCTGCCCTGCCAGGCACGCGCCGAGCAGCATGGCCTGACGCGCCTCCCGGTTGCTGCCTTTGTGCACCGCCTCGTCGAGGTTCGCCGCCAGCAGGCGCAGCGCCTCGCGAGCCAACAGGTCGGACATGGGGTTTTTCTTGAGCGCGCTGGTATAGGCCTCGATGGCGTGCACCATGGCGTCGATGCCAGTCGCTGCGGTGACTGCAGGCGGCAGGCCAAGGGTGAGGTCGGCATCCAGCAATGCCAGATCGGGCAGCAACAGGGTCGATACCACACCCATCTTGGTCGTCTCGCCGGTGGTGATGATGGCGATCTGCGTGACTTCCGAGCCGGTGCCGGCGGTGGTCGGCACCTGAATAAGCGGCAGGCGCTGGCCCTTGGCATTGCCGACCCCGTAGATATCCTGCAGCGATTGGGCACAGGCCGGATGCGCCAGCAACGCCACCAGCTTGGCGACGTCCATGGAGCTGCCACCGCCGAAACCGATGATGAGATCGGCTCCCACTGCCCGAGCCTGCTCCACCGCCGTCATGACGATGTGTTCCGGCGGATCGGCGATGACCTGATCGTAGATCGCAACTGCCAAGCCTTCGCTTTCGAAGCCAGGCAAGACATCATTGAGCAGGCCGAAACGGGTGATGCCCGGATCGGTGACGACCAATACGGAACGCGCCCCGCGCTCCTTGCAGAGGCTAGCCAAACGGCGAGAAGAGCCGGGCTCACAGATCAATTGCGCGGTTGTGGCAAAGCTGAACGGATGCATGCTGCCTCCTGACTGTTTTTATTCGGCTTTGGCAAAGGCAGTCAACGTGAAAAAAGCGCCCTCACCCCAGCCCTCTCCCGGAGGGAGAGGGGGTAGTTCTGTGTTGTTGCCCAACCGCGGGGCCTGGCCCTCACTCGGTCGACCCCCTCTCCCCTTTGGGGAGAGGGTTGGGGTGAGGGGCTGTCGCACTCGCCCTTCCAACCTCACTCAAAACGCAAAATCCGTCTCCGGCAGCGCCATCAAACATTCGGCCCCACCCTGAATCGCTTCCCGATGCGCACTGGCCCGCGGCAGTACACGACGCAGATAGAAGTCCGCACTGGCTAGCTTGGCCTGATAGAACGCCTCTTCACCCGTACCCTGCTCCAACGCATCCTGCGCGCGCGCCGCGGACTGCAGCCACAGCCCGGCCAACAAGACATAGGCAGAGTACTGGAGGAAGTCCACCGACACCGCGCCGATCTCCTGTGGGTCGCGCCCGGTCGCCGCAATGATCTCGGCACTCAGCTCGCGCCATTCGCCGATACGTGCCTGCACCTTGCTGGCCAGAGCGTGCAGCGCCGGGCGATCGATCTGCCGGTCGCAAATCTCGCTGAATTCCGCCTGCAGCGCCGACAGTTCCGCGCCGCCGTCGCCGAGCAGCTTGCGGCGGATGTAATCCAGCGCCTGAATGCCGTTGGTGCCTTCATAGAGCTGGGTGATGCGGCTGTCGCGCATCAGCTGTTCCATGCCCCATTCGCGGATATAGCCGTGGCCGCCGTAGACCTGCACGCCGAGGCTCGCCACCTCCTGACCCATGTCGGTGAAGAACGCCTTGACGATGGGGATCAGCAGCGCAGCGCGCTTGCTCGCCGCCTTGCGGTAGCTCGGCTCGGGATGGCCATGCTCGAGGTCCAGCTGCCGGGCGCAGTAGGCCGCCAGCATGCGGCTGCCTTCGACCAGCGTCTTTTGCGTCAGCAGCATGCGGCGCACGTCGGGGTGCACGATGATCGGGTCGGCTGGCTTGTCCGGATGCTGCGCGCCTGCCAGCCCACGAGACTGCAGGCGCTCGCGGGCATAGGCCAGCGAGCCCTGATAAGCCTGTTCGGCAATGCCAAGCCCCTGCAGCCCGACCTGGAACCGTGCGTCGTTCATCATGGTGAACATGCATGCCAGGCCCTGGTTGGGCTCGCCAACGATCCAACCGGTGGCGTCATCGAAGTTCATCACGCAGGTAGCGGCGCCCTTGATGCCCATCTTGTGCTCGATGGCACCGCAGGACAGCGCGTTACGCTCGCCCGGCGTACCGTCAGCGCTGGCGATGAACTTGGGCACAAGCAACAGGCTGATGCCCTTCACGCCGGCCGGCGCATCCGGCAGGCGCGCCAGCACCAGGTGCACGATGTTCTCGCTCATGTCGTGCTCACCACCGGAGATGAAGATCTTGCTGCCGCTGACCTTGTAGCTGCCGTCCGCCTGGGGTTCGGCGCGGGTGCGCAACAGCGCCAGATCGGTGCCGGCCTGCGGTTCGGTCAGGCACATGGTGCCGCTCCAGCTGCCGCTGACCAGCTTCTCCAGATAGGCATCTTTCAACTCGTCGCTGCCGTGCTTGTACAGCGCGAGCACCGCACCTTCGGTCAGGCCGGAATAGATGCGGAAGGACAGTGAAGCGCCCATCAGCATCTCGTGGAAGTTGCAGGCCACCAGCTGTGGGAAGCCCTGGCCACCGTATTCGGTCGGCCCGGTCATGCTCGCCCAGCCGTTGTCGACGTACTGTCGATACGCCTCGACGAAGCCCTGTGGCGTGCGGACTTCGCCGTTTTCCAGGGTCACGCCCTCTTCGTCGCTGTTGCGATTGAGCGGCGCGATTTCGCCGCCGGTGTAGCGGGCGGCCTCTTCCAGTACGCCGTCGATCAGCTCGCGGTCCAGGCCGTTGCCCAGCAATTCACAATGGCCGGTGGCATCGAACAGTTCGTGCAACACGAAGCGCATGTCACGCAGCGGGGCCTTGTATTCCATGCTCAAGCCTCCTTCTTGTAATCGACGAAGCGGCCGCCGAGCGTCGCCAGGCTGTCGATCAGCTCGGCAGGCTTCCAGTGCTCGCCGTACTGCTCAGCCAGGGCGTTCAGGCGATCACGAATGGCCGGCAGGCCCTGACGATCGGCCCAGGTCATCGGCCCACCGACTTCGGCAGGAAAGCCGTAACCGTAGAGGTAGACGGTGTCGATATCGGCGCTGGACTCGGCCATGCCTTCCTCGAGGATCTTCGCGCCTTCGTTGACGAGTGCCAGCAGGCAGCGCTCGAGGATTTCCTCACTGCCAATCTCGCGACGCTCATAGCCGAGCCGCTCGGACTCACGCTGCACCAGCGCATCCACTTCAGGATCGTGCTCGGCCTGGCGGCTGCCCTCGGCATAGCGGTAGTAGCCCGTGCGCGATTTTTGGCCGAAGCGGCCCAGCTCGCAGAGACGATTGTCGACCTGCACCTCGGGCTCGTCCTGGCCCTTGCCGGACAATTCGCGGGCGCGCCATTCCAGGTCGATGCCCACCACGTCGTACATGCGGAACGGGCCCATGGCAAAACCGAAGCCCTGCAGCGCGGCGTCCACCTGATGCGGATAGGCGCCTTCGAGCAGCATCATCCGCGCCTCGCGCACGTAGGTGGCGAGCATGCGGTTGCCGATGAAGCCCGGGCAGTTTCCGGCGACCACACTGACCTTGCCCATACGCTTGCCGAGCGCGGTGGAGGCCTCAAGCACCGCTTTGGAAGTCTTCGCGCCGCGGACGATCTCCAGCAGCTTCATGATGTGCGCCGGGCTGAAGAAGTGCAGCCCCACCACCTGTTCCGGGCGGCCGGTGACAGCAGCGATGGCGTCGATATCCAGCGCGGAGGTATTGCTGGCAAGGATGCCGCTCGGCTTCACGATGCCATCCAACTCGCGGAAGATATTCTGCTTGAGCTCGAGGTTTTCGTAGACCGCCTCGATCACCAGATCCACATCGGCCAGCGCCTGGTAATCGGCCGCCTTGCTGACGCAGGCCCGGCGCGCCTGCGCCTGAGTCTCGTCGATCCGGCCCTGCCGCACGTTGTGCGCGTAGGTGTCGGCCACCACGCCCAGCGCCTGTTCCAGCATCTCGGGGTTGTTGTCCAGCCACAGCACCTGCACGCCGGCGTTGGCCAGGCTCATGACGATCCCGCGGCCCATGGTGCCCGCCCCGATCACGGCGGCGGTCTGGATATCGAAGCGGTCTTGGCTCATTGCAGCTGTCCTCGTTGCAAGGCTGGAAAAACTGGAGACCAACCATAGACGAAGACGCTACTATTTTTGAAATTTAGTCTTGTGATGTTTCGAATTCACCAAATGAATATCTACAACTTCGACCTCAACCTGCTCCGTGTGCTGGACGCCCTGCTGCGCGAGCGCAACGTCTCGCGGGCGGCGGAGCGGCTGTCGCTCAGCCAGCCGGCAGTCAGCAACGCGCTCAATCGCTTGCGTGAGTTGCTCGACGACCCGCTGCTGGTGCGTGCCGGCCGAGCCATGCAGCCGACACCAAGGGCGCTGGCACTGGAAGCACCGATCCGTCACGCGCTGCAGCAGATCGAGCACAGCCTGATTGCCGGCGAAGCCTTCGATCCGGCGCGCAGCCACCAGCGTTTCCGCATCGCCGTGACCGACTATGTGGAGCTGATCTGCATGCCCGCGCTGATGCGGCGGCTGGCCGAGCACGCACCCGGCATCCAGCTGGCGATCCAGCACCTGACGCCGACGCTGCCGGTCGAAGCGCTGGACAACGGCGAGGTCGACCTGGTGCTCGGGCGCTTTCTCGAAGTGCCGTCACGCTTTCACGTACGTCGCTGGGCCAGCGAGACGCTGCAGGTGGCGGCGCGGCGCGACCACCCGCTGCTGACGGCGGGGCTGGATCTGGATGCCTTTCTGCGCCTGCGCCACCTGTGGGTGCATGGTGGCCAGACCCGCGGCATGGTCGACCAGTGGCTGGAAGCCCAAGGGCTTGGACGCAAGGTTGTCTACACCACGCCGAACTACCTGCAGGCCGCGCATATCGTCGCCAGCAGCAACCTCGCTGCCGTACTGCCGACCCAGTTGGCGCGCTATTTCGCCACGCTGCTACCCCTGCAAACCTTCGATCTGCCGTTCGATCTCGGCACCTTCGCGCTGGATATCGTCAGCGTCGCACAGCGACAGAACGACTCGGCGCTGCAATGGCTGATCGAACAGATCGACGCCGTGGCGCCTGGCTGAGGCGCGAATCGAGCGCAACGAATCTCACGCCTGGCTAATATCCATTTGCTAGTATCTCCCAGCTTTTCCGTCGGGAATTTCCCGAAAGCAGGCGACTGCGGCCGGCTGCGCGGAACATCGCAGCAAGGTGGATATCTACTCTTGCTAATGCGCCATGGTGAACATGGACGATCAAATCAAATCCGGAGCTAGACCTATGGCGGCCCTGCTGCAACGTACCACCGACACCATCACTCGCAATCAGGCCGAACTGCTCAGCAGCTGGAAGTCCGACCTGCAGAATCTGGGCGGCTATCACAACGTCAAGCCCGAAGAACTGGCCCAGCAGACCGTCGACTTCATCCGTCAGCTGATCAGCGGAACGGCAGACGGCTCGGCCGATATCAACGGTCCGGCCTGGGACAGCATGCGCCTGTACCTGGAAAAACTCTCGCGCAGCCGCGCCCTGCTTGGCATGGATTCGCAACAGACCGCTGGTTTCATCTTCGCCATCAAGCGTCCGCTGATGACCCTGCTGCAGAGCGAATACGCCAACGAACCGGCAGTATTCGCCGAGCAGCTGTGGGCGGTATCCGAGCTGATCGACAGCCTCGGGCTTTACACCGTGCGCACCTTCCAGAAGTCCCGCGAAGAAGTGATCAAGCGTCAGCAGGAAGAGTTGCTGGAGCTGTCGACCCCGGTGGTCAAGCTGTGGGACGGCGTGCTCGCCCTGCCGATGATCGGCACCCTCGACTCGCAGCGCACCCAGGTGGTGATGGAGTCGCTGCTGCAGCGCATCGTCGATACCGGTTCGGAAATCGCCATCATCGATATCACCGGTGTGCCGACGGTCGACACCCTGGTCGCCCAACATCTGCTGAAGACGGTCACCGCGATTCGCCTGATGGGTGCCGACTGCATCATCAGCGGCGTGCGTCCACAGATCGCGCAGACCATCGTGCACCTGGGCCTGGACCTGCAAGGCATCGTCACCAAGGCCAGCCTGGCCGACGCCCTGGCCCTGGCCCTGCGCCGTTCCGGCCTCACCGTGACGAAGGCCGTCTAATGGATCGCATACCCATTCTGCGGATGGGCGAGTTTCTGCTCGTCACCATCCAGGTCGACATGCACGACCAACTGGCGATGACCCTGCAGGACGACCTGGCCGAACGCATCAGCGCGACGTCGGCAAAGGCCGTGCTGATCGATATCTCCGCACTGGACATGGTCGACTCCTTCATCGGCCGCATGATCGGCACCATCTCCGGCCTGTCACGGATCATGGACGCCGAGACCGTAGTGGTCGGCATGCAGCCGGCCGTGGCCATCACCCTGGTCGAACTCGGTCTCGAACTGCCCGGCGTCAGCACCGCGCTGAACGTCGAGCGCGGCATGCAGCTGCTGCGCGCCCGCGTGGCCGCGCAATGATCGTGCGCAGCAGCGGCAGCCAGCCGGTGCGCCTCGAACAGGATGTCGTGCTGGCGCGGCAGACCGTGCGCAAGCTGACCCAGGAATGCGCCATGCGCCTGATCGACCAGACCAAGCTGGTCACGGCGGTCAGCGAGCTGGCGCGCAACACCGTGGTCTACGGCGGCGGTGGCGACATGGATTGGCAGCTGATCGAGGATGGCACGCGGGTCGGCGTGCGCCTGACCTTCCGCGACGAAGGCCCGGGCATCGCCGACATCAAGCTGGCCATGACCGACGGCTGGACATCCGGTAGCGGCCTCGGCCTGGGGCTGACCGGCGCCAAGCGGCTGGTTGACGAGTTCGAACTCGACAGCACGGTCGGCGCGGGCACCCGAATCACCATTACGCGGTGGACATGAACGTTCAGGGAAGCGTCACCCAGGTCCTGCTGATCGAAGACAACAGCCAGATCGGCCACGCCCGCCGGGTCGCCCAGCGGCTGGCCGAACAGCACGACTTCGACACCACCGATGCCGGGCGCGCCGCCCTGCTCGCCACCGAGCTGGGCAGTAACCTGCTCAAGCACGCCGGGCGCGGCGAACTGCACCTTCGCGTAATTCCTGGACGAGAGGGGCGCGGCGTCGAAATCATCGCGGTCGACCGCGGACCGGGCTTCGACCTTGATCAATGCCTGACCGACGGATTTTCCACCCGCGGCACCCAGGGCATCGGGCTCGGCGCGCTGGCGCGTCAGGCCCAGGTGTTCGATGCCTATTCCGATACCCGCGGCTCGGTGGTGCTGGCGCAGCTGTTTCCTCGCGGCGCGCAGCCGCCGCCGTGGCGCTACGGCGTCAGTCAGCATCCCTATCCAGGCGAAACAGCCTGTGGCGACGCCTGGCAGCTGGCCTTCGATGGGCAGCGCTGCAGTGCCCTGGTCATCGATGGCATCGGCCATGGCGAGCTTGCCCAGCAGGCCGCGCTGGCAGGTGCGGTGGCGTTTGCAGAATCCCCACTGGATTCCCCCTTCGCCCTGTTCAGCAACATGCACCAGGCGATGAACGGCACTCGCGGCGGCGCCGCAGCCATCGCGCACTTCGACGGCCAGCGTCAGACGCTGGATTTCGCCGGCATCGGCAATATCGGCGCCAGCCTGATCGCTAGCGAGGGCTCGCGTGGCCTGGCCTCGCATCCCGGCATCGTCGGCGTGCGCTTTCGCAAGGCGCATGTCTTCGACTACCCGCTGGGCGAGGCGCGGCTCCTGGTGCTCTACAGCGATGGCCTGCAAACACGCTGGAATCTGCGCGACTACCCCGGTCTCGTTCACCGTCACCCGGCCATCATTGCCGCACTGCTGCATCGCGACTTCTGCCGCGGTCGCGACGACGTGACCGTGCTGGCACTCAATCTGGAGGCTCCCCGTGGCTGATCCGACGTCCCCCGAGACCGGCGACGCCGGCCAGCTCGAACAGCTGCGCCGGGCGAATGAATCGCTGCGCGCCGAACTGGAAGAAACCAATCAGGGTGTACTGGCGCTGTATGCCGAGCTGGACACCCAGGCCGAGCAGCTGCGCCAGGCCTCGGACCTGAAGAGTCGCTTTCTGTCGTACATGAGCCACGAGTTCCGTACGCCGCTGGGCTCGATCCTCAGCATCACCCGCCTGCTCAGCGACGAACTGGACGGCCCGTTGAGCCCGGAACAGCACACGCAGGTGCGTTTCGTCAGCTCGGCCGCCAGCGAGCTGAGCGAAATGGTCGATGATCTGCTCGACCTGGCCAAGATCGAAGCCGGCCGCGTCAGCATTTCCCCGGCCTGGTTCGACATGCTCGACTTGTTCTCGGCGTTGCGCGGCATGTTCCGCCCCATCGTCGAGGGCTCGCCGATCGACCTCATCTTCGAAGAGCCCGAAGGCATTCCGCGGCTCTATACCGATGACAAGAAGCTGGCGCAGATCCTGCGCAACTTCATCTCCAACGCGGTGAAGTTCACGCCTCAGGGGGTGGTGCGCGTGTCGGCACGGATGGAAAACCCGCAGCAGGTCCGCTTCGCCGTCAGCGACACCGGTATCGGCATTGCCCCCGAGCTGCACGACCGGCTTTTCGAAGATTTCGCCCAGGTCGACTCACCGCTGCAGAAGCGCCTGCGCGGAACCGGCCTCGGCCTGGCGTTATGCAAGCGTTTCGCCGAACTGCTCGGCGGCCGTGTCGGTGTGGAAAGCGAACCAGGCAAGGGCTCAGAGTTCTATGTAGTTCTGCCTCTGGCGATTGATACGGAGCCTTCCGATGGAGCGTGACAGCCGTCTGTTGATCGTCGACGACAACGTGCCGACGCGCTATGCGATGCGCCGGGTACTGGAACGCCATGGCTATCAGGTGCTGGAAGCCGGCACCGGCAGCGAAGGCCTGGAACTGGTGGCCAACGCCGCGCCGGATGCGCTGATCCTCGACGTCAACCTGCCGGACATGAGCGGCTTCGACATCGCCCGCCAGCTGCGCGCCGATGCGAACACCGCCCTGCTGCCGCTGATTCACGTGTCCGCCGCCTCCATCGAGACCAACGACATCATCACCGGCCTCGATGCCGGCGGCGATGCCTACCTGATCCACCCGGTCGATCCCGACGTGCTGCTGGCGACGCTGCGCACCCTGCTGCGGGTGCGCGATACCGAGCGCGCACTGCGTGACAGCGAGGCGCGCTTCCGGGAAATCTTCTTCCATGTCGCCGCGCCCATCGCGGTGCTCGACGCCGAGTTGCAGCTGCACGAGTGCAATCACGCGTTCGAACTGCTGATTGGCGGTGCCAGCCCGGCTTCGCCCCTGTCGCAAAGCGTCGCCGCCGGGCAGGAGACGATTCTCGCCGAGCTGAGCGCACATCTTCAGGCCGGCGAGCGCTGGCATACGCCGCTGCAAATGCAGGTCAACGGCGAGACCCGCGAGACCGAGTGGCAGATTTCCCCGTACCGCGCACAGGGCCTGGGCCTGGTGTTCGTTGAGGACGTAACCGAACAGCGTCTGCGTGAACGCGCACAGCGCCAGGAAATCGCGACTACCACCAGTCAGCTCGCCCACGAGGTCGCCGAGCGAGCGCGCACCGAAGAGCAGCTGCTGCAGGCGCAGAAGATGGACGCCCTGGGCAAACTCACTGGCGGTATCGCCCACGACTTCAACAACCTGCTCACCGGCATCATCACCGGCATCGAGCTGATGAAGCAGCGCATCATCGAAGGCCGCGCCGACAGCGTGCTGCGCTTTGCCGATGCCTCGCTCAGCTCGGCGCGCAGTGCAGCGTCGCTGACCAATCGCCTGCTGGCATTCGCTCGCAAACAGCCGCTGGATGCGCGGGCGCTGGATATCAACGAACGCATTCGCTCGCTGCAAGACCTGCTGCGGCGCACCATCGGCGAACGCATCACGCTGACCTTCGACTTCACCGCCGAGCCCGCGGTGGCGCGCGTGGACGTCAGCCAGTTCGAGAGCGCCCTGCTCAATCTGGTGATCAACGCCCGCGATGCGTTGCCCGAAGGCGGGCATATCCGCATCAGTACGTTCCCTTCGGATGGCGGCCAGAAGGCGGAACTCGCGCCAGGGCGCTACATCGGGCTGTGCGTGAGCGATGACGGAACGGGTATCGATCCCGGCGTGCTGGACAAGGTCTTCGATCCCTTTTTTACCACCAAGCCGCAGGGCCGCGGCACAGGGCTGGGGCTATCGAGCATCTACGGGTTTGCCCTGCAGTCGGGTGGCGATGCGAGCATTCGCAGCACGCTCGGCGCCGGAACCGAAGTCACCCTCCTGCTGCCCGCCGCCAACGGCGAACAGGCAGCGACGCCCGCCGCAGCGCCGGATAGTTCGATGCGGCTGGTCGGCCACGAGCACGTGCTGGTGGTGGAAGACATGCCCAGCGTGCGCATGCTGATCGCCGAGACGCTGATCGAAGCCGGCTACCGCTGCAGCCAGGCGGGAGACGTGGAAACCGCCCAGTCTCTGCTCGAGGCCGACCCGTCAATTGACCTGCTGCTGACCGATGTCGGGCTACCCCGTCTTTCCGGTCGCCAGCTGGCCGAATGGGCACGCCGCGAGCGCCCGACATTGCCGGTGGTGCTGATGACCGGCTATGCGGAGAGCGCATCCAGTCGCGAGGGCTTTGTCGATGAGCGCATGGAGCTGGTACTCAAGCCGTTCGAAGGTGCAGACCTGTTGATCAAGATCCGCGGCCTCCTCGACGAAGCCTGATGTTGCCGATCGGCTATCCACCGCCGCTTAAAAATCACCGATCTGCGCTTGATGCGCATGGCGCGGGCAACAAAAAACCCGCCGAAGCGGGTTCTTTCTGACCTATCCGAATCCTTCCGGCTGCCTTCCTGGCGATGGTCGATCATCCTGATCCTGAGCACGTCCTGCGCTTCAGAATGGGCATAGATTAATCATCAGGCCGCAGGCAATGAAGAGCCAAAAACCGGGATTCTTGTAAGCCTTTCGCTATAGCTAAAACGAACGTGTCGTTTCACTGTCGCGCTTACCAGCCTGGAGGGACAGAAGGCCGCCTTTGCGCGGCCACGCACCCCCGCTGCTTTGTCGGCAAGCAATGCTCCCGCTACAAATTATTAGCGTGGAACTTTTGTTGAATTATTTCTCTTGCCTCCATAGGCTCATACAATATTGATAATTAACAACTAGTTAAACCCTAAATATTCGAGTTCGCGAGCTTACTTAAAGAGGCCAATTTATTTAAATTGCAAATAAAAGCTGTACATATACTTAAATCTACGTATATTCGCCCCCACTGCTTCGCAATTAACACTTCGACACCCGGCATGATGTTTCTCTGTTTCATCTCCTCGGTTCGTTTTGCTTCTCGCTTCTCAGTCTCGGCACCGAATGCTTCAGTGCTGCAGCCTTAAAACACCTTGGGAGATACTCATGTCTACTCGTCAAAATGGCACAGTCAAATGGTTCAACGATGAAAAAGGTTTCGGCTTTATTACGCCGACCGATGGCAGCGAAGATCTGTTCGTTCATTATCGTTCAATCGAAAGCACAGGCTTCAAAAGCCTGAGCGAAGGCCAAGCGGTCTCTTTCATGGCTACCAAAGGCCAGAAAGGGATGCAGGCTGATCAGGTTCAAGTCTCCTAAGACGCCTGATACAAAAAAGCCCCGCTTCGGCGGGGCTTTTTTTCGTCCGTAATATCTGACGCAACGGCTTTTCCCATGATCGGAAAATAATGGTGCTAGTTCTGAATGTCGCAAATAGGCGCGGTCGACGTTCAGCACCAGCGGCATATGAATTCCTCAGAAAAGCAAAAACCCGCCGAAGCGGGTTTTTTCTGACCTTTCCGAATTCCCTTCGATTGCCGTCCTGGCGATGGTCGATCTTCCTGATCCTGAGCGCGTCCTGCGCTTCAGAGTGGGTGTAGATTAATTACACGCCGTGGACGGTAAAAGGGTCGAACGCCGCAGCCTCTTGTAAGCCTTTTGCTATAGCTGCAGGAGCCGGGGAACTTTCAGACCCAAGGAACGCCTCGCAGTCGCCCTGAAAGGCCCGACGTAGAGCCATCCTGAGCAAGCGATGCATCGTAATCGACGGTGCATCGCTGCGACGAGATCCAAAACGCGCGAAACCTGTCCAGCAGACGTATTAGTCCTTCGACAGGTCAACCAGCGGCTCGTCACGAATTTCAGTGTCGCGACCGGCCTGTACCGCTTCGATCCGTTTGCGCGCGGCGTCGACTGCGGCGCTATTGACCAGCAGCTCGTAACTCACGCGAAAATGCTTCTGCTCACCTGGCTCAATCTTCGGCACCAATCCCAACGGCCGTTGATAGCGGCGGTTGTAGGAAAAGCTGGTACCCGGTTCGAGGCCGGTCACGTAGCCCTGCTTCTCGGTATCGGTGTTCTTCCACAGCGAGAACACCGGTAGCTCGGCAGTATTGAAGCCGGCACTGACGCCGAGATTGCCGGCGCGGTTGTGCAGCATGGTCAGGGTCTGGCCCTGTTCGTCCGCATAGGGCACCACGTTGAACACCGTCTCGTCGTAGTCCCTGGTTGGGCCGCGATAGCGCTGCCAGTCGCTCAGCTCCTTCGCCGCGCGGGGGTTGAACGGTGAGACCTGCTTGACCGGCGCCACGAAGCGCGCGCCCTCCTCCAGCAGCGGCGTGCCGAAATTGGTGTGGTACAGCACCTGGTATTCCTTGGCGTAGTCGCCCTGATTGGTCAGCGTGTCGTGCAACGAGAATCCGGTGCGGCCGGGCTCTGTGCTGAGCTCGGTGAGGATTGCGAAGTCGAGTTTCTTGAAGGCCTTCTCCTGCAGCTCGCCACGCAAGCGAATGGCATAGGGCGGCTTCTCGTCGATCTGCAGCACCACCCGCGAGGCCGGAATGTTCGCCGCACGGCCATGCAGCGTGAGCAGTTCGCCATTGTCTTCGCCGGGGTGGCCGACCCACTCGAAGCCGCAACGGGTGACCAGTTCATTGAAGCCCTCGAGCCAGCCCAGCCCGCCGCGCCCGTTGAGCTCGATAAAGGCCGGGTTAACCACTTCATCCACCGGCGAATCCCAGCCCAGGCGTACCTCGCCGGCCACCGCTTCCAGCACGTTCATGCCGCGCGTGGGCACAACGGTCATGCGCATGCTGCCGTTGTCGATCTCAATCAGGCTGACGCCTTCCTGCCGGCCGCCATGCAAGGTACGCATGCTGACCGAAAATGGCGTCGGCGCGTCGATGCCCAGCTCTTCGCTGGTGATGCGCCAGTTCTTCGCCGGTTTGTCGTGGTCGATCAGCACCTGTTCCCAGGCCATGGCAGGGGTGGCCAGGCAGATGCCCAGGCCGAGGAGAAGCTGCAAACGGGTCATGGGGGTTCCCTTTGTTGTTATGACTCCTGCTCAAGGTAGCTGAAACGTTTCATCTGGCAAGCCAAAGCGGTTGCCGAATGACTGAAGGGAGGCGGAACGCAGCTGGACGGAGTGCTCTAGCTTGGCTTCAGCCCTTGCTGTAGCGACTCGACTGCCAGTAGCCGGTGAGCAGCGGCAGTGCGGGGCCAAGCCAGCCGCGCTGACGAAGTTGCCGGGCGATCAGCGCATTCATGATCTTGTGCCCCATCAGCAACACGCTTTCATTGGCCTCGGCCAGCTCGATCAACCGATCGGCCGCTGCGCTGGCACGCCTGGTGGATTCGCGGATGTGCTCGGTATGGCTGGCGAAGCCGAGAAACCAGGCGGTGCGAAACGCCAGGCGCCAGAAGCGCGACGGCAACAGCGGCAGGCCCCACTCGGGATACGGCAGGTGCGGCTCGACGAACAGCGGATCAGGCAGTTCACAGCAGTCGCATTCCAGATGCGAGCGCGATTCGATGCAGCGCTGCAGGGAGCTGCAGACCACGATGCCAACCGAGCCTGCCAGCGCGACCAGACTGTCCGGGCGCTCGGCGGCGACGACCTCCGCAGCGTTGTAGCGCTCGACCCAAGTTTTCATGCCAACCGGCGTGCTCCAGCGCGCTGCGCCGTGGTCGGGTCTACCGTGCCGCACGAGGATGATCTGCATCTGGCTACCGGATACACGGGCCCGGCCGCCAAGGCGCATGCCTGGCAGCAGGGGGATAGAAAGAGAATGAAGCGGGTGGAAACGCCCCGGCACGCGGCCGGGGCGACGGGGTCACTTGTCGAGCTCGTCCTGCTTTTCCAGGAATTCCTCTTCGAGCATCGCATCCTTGACGGCCTGAGGCTGCTCGTCGAGCAGCGGATCATTCAACTCGCCGCTGGACAGTACGCGGGTGTCCAGCTTGCCCATCAGATGCTCCAGCGCGTGCTGCATCTTGTCCGCCGCGCCATCGACCGCCAGCTGCAGCGACTCGGCCTTGTGCGTCACCGACACCGCCTGATGCCCCTTGGGCCGCGCCTCGATCTGGCAACGCTTGTCATCGGCGCCGGCCTTCTGCGCGTTTTCATCGCTGACATGGACTTCCACTCGGGTGAGGAAGTCGTCGAAACGCTCGAGCCGATCCTCAACGGTCGTACCGACCCACTCGTGCAGCTCGACGCTGCCAGGGATGTGGTTGCTATTGACCTGCACTTGCATACGACTACTCCTGATAGATGACGTACCTACTAGAGTTCGAGGCGCGCGCGTCGGCGAGGTTCAGCTGCTTCGTCCGGTTGCCGACCGAGGCGGCTCATCCGGCTTGGCGCCAGCGCGGTCGGCCCGTCCGCCGATAAACCAGCCCACCAAGCCCCAGACCGCCGCGCACACGGCGCCGACCAGGGCGATCAGCCAGACGCCCTGACCGAGACTGTCGAGCAGGCTCTTGGCCCAGCCGCTCAGGGCATCGCCGCCGCGGTAGACCACGGTGTCGATGAAGTTCTTCGCCTTGTACTTGCTCTCGGCATCCAGCGGCGCGAAGAGCATCTCGCGGCCCGGGCGGACGAAGGCGTATTCGCCGACGCGACGCACGATCATCACGGCGGCCAGCACGGCAAAGGTCGGCGCCAGGGCCAGGCCGATGAAGCCCACGCAAACCAGTGCCGGCACCGCGGCGAGCAGAATCCGCACGCCGAGCCGCTGCGCGATGCGACCGGTGATGAACAGCTGAGATAACAGCGCCCCCGCCTGCACCACAAAATCGATCGCACCGAACACCCGCACCTGCTCGGCACGATCCGGAAACAGCTCGGCGACCAGCCTTGCCTGTTCGAAGTAGAGAAAGGTGCTGGCGGTCGTCAGCAGCAGCACGAACGCCGCGATGCCGAGCAGATAGCCCGAGCCCAGCACCCGCGTCAGGCCACTGAATGGATTGCCCGCTACCGGGCGCCGTGGACTTTCGGCATGTTCGGCGCCGGGACGGCCGGCACCCCGTTCCTCGCGCCAGACCATCAGGTAGTGCTTGAGCGCGACCGCCGCGACCAGCAGAAGCGCCGCCAGCAGCATCAGCCCGAACTGACCGAGCACGCCGACCAACAGCGCGCTCGTCGCCGGTCCGACCAGCCCGCCCACGCTGGCACCAGCAGCGATGAAGGCGAACAGCCGGCGCGCCTGTGGCGCGTCGAACACATCGGCCATCAGGCTCCAGGCGACCGAGACCACAAACAGGTTGTAGACCGAGATCCACACATAGAACACCCGCGCCAGCCAGACGCTGTCTCCGAGCAGGAAGAACAGCCCCGCGAACACGAGCAGGTTGACGCAGAAAAAGCCGTACACCCAGTCGATGTAATGGATGCGCGCGACCCGCGAGTTGAGCCAGGCGAACAGTGGCACCGCCACCAGCATGGCGATGAAGGTCGCGGTAAACAGCCACTGCAGGTTCTCGACGCCGCCCTGAATGCCCATCGACTCGCGAATCGGCCGCAGCATGAAGTAGCCAGAGAACAGGCAGAGGAACAGGCTGAACCCGGCCAGCGCGGCACGCAGTTCCCCGGGGTGGGCATTGATCAGCGCGGCCCCGCGAGCGGCTAGCGAAGTCGGCATTCGGCGCTCAGCGGAAGGCGTCGACGACCATCTGCCGCTGTCGCGCATCCGGCAGCCGCCCCTGGCCGGCGAGCAGGTTGTCGGCCATGTAGCGCGGGTTGGAAGTCGCCGGTATGACCGCAGTTACAGCCGGCTCGGCAAGGATGAACTTGAGCAGCAGCTGCGCCCAGGAGCTGGCATCGATCTCCACCGCCCAGGCCGGCAGCGGCTTGTCCTTGACCCTGGACAGCAGGTTGCCACGGGTAAACGGCCGGTTGATCAGCGTGGCGATGCCGTGGTCGGCGCAGTACGGCAGCAGCTGCTTCTCGGCGTTGCGCTCGCCCACCGAATAGTTGAACTGCACGAAGTCGACCTTCTCCTGCTTCAGCGTCTCCAGCAGGCGGTCGTGGGCCGACTCCAGATAGTGGGTCACGCCGATGTAGCGCACCCGCCCCTCCTGCTTGAGTTCGCGCAGCAGGCCGAGCTGGGTGCGGGTGTCCTGCAGGTTGTGCACCTGGATCAGGTCGATGGTGTCGGTCTGCAGCGCCTTGAAGCTCGCTTCAATCTGCGCCATGCCGCGTTCGCGACCGCTGGAGGATACCTTGCTGGCGAGGAAGACCTTGTCGCGCTGGCCGTGGCGCTCGACCAGCTCACCGACGACGCGCTCGGCATTGCCGTAGCTCGGTGCGGTATCGATCAGCGATGCGCCGCCATCGACCAGCACGCGCAGCACCTCGAGCAGCCGCGTCATCTCGGGATCGTCCAGGGCCACGTCATGGGTGCGTGACGTGCCGAGGCCGATGACGGGTAGCATCTCGCCGGTGGAAGGAATCTCGCGTCGACGCAGCACCTCGGCTGCCCGCACCAGCGACGGCAACAGCGGACCGAGCGCCAGCATCGCTGCGGCCACGGCTGTACGTTGAATGATCTGGCGGCGCGTCGGCATGGGTGGGGTCTCCGGTCGTTTGCGGTATCGACCTCTGAGTATGGTCGAGCCATCCCGCGATACCGGCCCGGCGACGTACGGAGCTTTTCCTGATGTTTCAGAGCGACGCAAGGCGTAAGGAAGCGACGCCACGGTGGTGGCAATATGCCTTTATTTGCGCTTTACTGCGCCGCTTCCGATGCCTGCTGCGTTGACGGCGGGTAGATAACTGTCGAGCCGAGCATGTCCTGCAACCTACCCCAGTCGCGCCAGCCGAGCCCCGGCGGCAAAGCACCTGCCGCGTCGCGCCCGCCCCGTGCACGCTCCAGGCTGAGCAGTCTCTGCTATGCCGCAGGACTGCTGTTGGTGTTCATTCTCAGCCTGCTTCTGCTGCCGAACGACAGCGGCCTGGGCCGGCTGCTGTGGGGCGCGCTGTAAGACAGCGCCCAGATATCAGGTCTCAGGTACGAAAACGGCCGACCAGCTCCGCCAGGGTTTTCGATAGCCCAGACAGCTGCTGGCTGGCGAGCATGCTTTGCGAGGAGCAGGTAGCCGCCTCGTTGGACAGGTCACGGATATCGGTGATGTTGCGCGCGATTTCCTCGGTGACGCTGCTCTGCTCCTCGCACGCCGTGGCGATCTGGGCGGCCATGTCATTGATCCGCTGCACCGACACGGACGTTTCCGCCAGCACCTGATCGACGCCGGATGCCCGCTCGACGCTGTCTCGCGCCTTGTCGCTGCCGTTCTGCATGGCCTGCACGGCCTTGTCGACGCCGCTCTGCAAGCGCTCGATGCGAGCCTGGATATCCTCGGTCGAATCCTGCGTGCGCGCGGCCAGTGCCCTTACCTCGTCGGCCACCACGGCGAAACCGCGGCCCTGCTCACCGGCGCGCGCGGCCTCGATGGCGGCGTTGAGCGCGAGCAGATTGGTCTGCTCAGCGATGCCGCGAATCACTTCCAGCACCGCGCCGATGCTGGCGGTTTCCTCGGCAAGCGCACCGATGGCCTGCGATGCGCCTTCGACCTCCCCGGCCAGCTGGCGGATCGACTGGATGGTACTGCTGACGACCGACGCACCCTGGCGTGACTGGGTTTCCGCCGCACGCGCGGCGTCCGACGCGTTCTGCGCATTGAGCGCGACTTCATGCACCGCCGCGCTCATCTCGGTCGCGGCAGTGGTCACCTGATCGACCGCGGCGTGTTCGCTGCTGATCAGCTGATCGTTGGTTTCAGCCATTGCCGCCATGCCGCGCGCGGCGGTCTCGACCTCAGCGGTAACCCGTCCGACCTCGGCAATCAGCGGCTGCAGTTTGTCGAGAAAACGGTTGAAGGCGTTGCCGAGCTGGCCCAGCTCGTCAGCCGAATGCACCTCCAGGCGGGCGCGCAGGTCGCCATCGCCATCGGCGATCTGCTTCAGGCGATCGAGCAGTCGGCGCATCGGATGCAACACCACCATCGGCAAACCCAGTATCAACAGCACGCAGCCCAGCAGGCCGATGATCAGCACCGCGGTCTGCTGCCTGGATGTGGCGGCGCCTTCGGCAATCGCCGCCGCGCCTTCGGCCTCGGCGGCTGCGCCTTCGAGTTCGCCGAGCTTGTCGATAGCATCGCGCATGGCATCGAAGCGCGCCTCGCTGTCACCAAAGCTCAGCGCGCTGGCGGCCTGAGGATCGAGATCGACCTGCTCGATGACCCGCTGCGATACCGCGGACCACTGCTGAAAGCCGCTATTGAACCGCTCGACCAGCGCCAGCGCCTCGGCGCCCGGCTGCATGGCTGCGTACTTCTGCACGCGGTCGTAGGCTTGCTTGAGGTTTTCCGCATGGCTGGCCTTGAGTGCCTGCACATGGTCGCCAGCATCGCTGTCGAGCAGGCTACGCTCGGCGACGAAGGCCTGATACAGGTCACGATCGGCATTGAGCAGCAGGCCGATGGCCGGCAGATGGCGCGTGCCCAAGACCTCGCTGGAGTCGGTCACGCGTTCGATGCCACGCATCCCGAAAACGCCCATCAGCACCAGCAACAGCGCCAGCGCCGCAATGGGCAAGGTGATCTTCCAGCGGAATCCGAGATCGGTGAACAGGCGGGGCATGGCGTCGCTCCTCGAGAGGCTTTCCTTGGCTATCGGCTACAACAACTGCGGCAACAGGTCACCGGTCGACAATTGCACAGCCGCGCGCGACTTCCGTTGCGCCACATCAAGAGGAATCGCCGCCTCACCCAGTACTTCCGGATGAAGACCATGGTTGCATGGCGATCTTCGATCCGGCGGCCGATAACGTGGCTGACGGTGACGGCGCCGAACGGGCATGCAGCTCGCGGCCGGGGTGCCGATAACAAAAAATGTAGCCTCTGATCGACGGCTGATCAGTGCGGGAGCGGCCGAGTTTCCCGCTTCCCTTCCTAAAGCGAGTAACGCCCATGATTTCGCTCTCCCGATTCAAGCCAGGCCACACGCAATCCAGCGGCACGGCGAGCCTGCTCTGCTCGGCTCACCAGCTTGCCCAGCAGCTCACCACCCTGCGCTTCAACCCGACCTACATTGCCGGTTTCGTCTCGCCGCACGTGGATCTGGATGAGGTCGCCAGGCAGGTAGCGCAGCGCTTTCCGCAGGCGACGATCAGCCTGTGTACCACCGCGGGCGAGCTGTCCAGCGAGGACCAGCGGCTTTACTGTGCCACCGGCGCGCAGTGGGATCGGGTGGTGTTGCAGCTGTTCGACGCCAGCGTCATCGCCGCCGCCGAGATCGTCCGTGTGCCGCTGGAGTGCGAGGACATCCGCGGCCAGGGTCAGCGGCTGTCGATGGGCGAGCGCATCGCGCGCCTCACGGCGTCGATCAAGCGGGTGCAGGTGTCGATGAAGATCGACTACCGCGACACGCTGGCGAACATCTTCTTCGACGGCCTCTCCGCTTCGGAATCCTTCTTCATGGAGGCGCTGTACGAGTCCGGTCGTTTCCCCTGCCTGTTCGTCGGCGGCTCAGCCGGTGGCAAGCTGGATTTTCAGAAGACCCAGCTGCATGACGGCAAACGCAGCTACCAGAACCACGCGCTGATCGTCTTTCTCAAGTGCGCGCGGGACGTACGCTTCGGCGTGTTCAAGAGCCAGAACTTCGAGCCGACGCCACTTAGCCTGAACGTACTCAGCGCTTCCCTGGAAGACCGCTACATCAGCCAGGTGGTCGACGCTCGCGGCAACATCCGCACCATGGTCCAAGCGCTGTGCGAGGCGCTCAAATGCGCGCCGCAGGAGCTGGAGCAGCGGCTCTCGGACTACTCCTTCGCCATTCGCGTCGGCGAGGAAGTGTTCGTCCGCTCGATCTCGCAGATCGACTTCGCCAACGAGCGCGTGCACCTGTTCTGCGACGTCGCCCCCGGCGAAGAGCTGATCATGGTCAAGCGCACCCCGCTGGCCGAAACCACCCGCCGCGACTATCAGCAGTTCATGCGCAACAAGCCCGGCAAGCCGCTGGTGGGCATCCTCAACGACTGCATCCTGCGCCGACTGAACAACGAGCAGGCACTGGGCGGCATGGACCCGGTGTTCGATGACGTGCCAGTGGCCGGTTACTCGACCTTCGGCGAGATCCTCGGCCTCAACCTCAACCAGACCCTCACCGCGGTGTTCTTCTTCCGCACCAACGGCAAGGACGAGTTCCACGACGAGTACACCGACAACTTCATCGCCTACCACGGCGAATTCAAGGCGTTCTTCCTGCGCCGGCAGATCAAGAAGCTGACCGGTCTGAGCCAGGTGGTGGTCAAGCAGATCGAGCAGTTCAAGCGCCAGGACTACAGCAGCGCGGTGGACATCAATGGCCTCGACGAACACATCCGCCCAGTGTTCCGCGGCCTGGCCGACCTTGGCCAGGTCCTGTCCCAGGCCGACCATGAGCGGCAGTCCATGTCCGAACAGCTGAGCCAGTGCGCCAACGAACTGCACGGCTCGATGGACGACCTGACGCTGAACATCAACCAACAGGGCACCGTCATCGAACAGGCCGGCAGCTCGGTCAAGCAGATGGTCCACCAGGCCGACGAGGTGGTCAGCAGCGCCCGCGACCTGGCGCAGTCCAGTCAGCGCATCCAGTCGGTGGTGCAGACCATCCAGCAGATCGCCGGGCAGACCAACCTACTGGCGCTCAATGCGGCGATCGAGGCGGCGCGCGCCGGCGACATGGGCCGTGGCTTTGCGGTGGTGGCGGATGAGGTGCGCAAGCTGGCCGAGATCACCGGCAAGAACGCGGAGGAAATCGGCACCGACATCGACCGCCTGGCCAGCGAGATTCGCGCGGTGGCGCAACACATCGAGACGCAATCGGCCGGTGTCGGCTCGCTGACCGGGCTGCTCGATGCACTGGAGAACTCGAGCAACCTCACCGCTGGCACCTCACGCCAGACCAAGGGCGTCGCCGACCGGCTGATCGGCCTGACCGCGCGCTAAGGCTGTTCGCCGATGGCCAGGGTCTGTTGACGTTTTGTCGCGAGCCGCGAACGAAACGTCAACAGACCCTAACGCGTCAGGCGCGCGCGAACCTCGGCGTAGGGATAAGCCTCCAGCGAGGCGAAACCGGGGATCTGGCGCGCCTTGAGCTTGGTGAACACCGGCACGCTGATGCCGCAGAGAAAGCGCGTCAGGCACTCGGCGCTGGGCGCACCGCCCTTCAGCTGCGCGAAGCGTTGACTGAATTCGGCGCAGCGGGCGGCCAGGTCAATCTGTTCCAGCGGCGCCATTGCCGGCGGTTCCGGCAGTTTCGCGACCTGTCCGTTGCAGACAGAACAATGCCCGCAGTGCTGCGGCGCCTGCACGTCACCGAAATACCCGGCCAAGCGCTGGCTCAGGCATTCACTGGATTCGAACAGCGCCAGCATGTTGTCGATGCGGGTGATCTCGCTCGCTTCGTGCTGTTTGAAGTATTCATGCAGTTCGATGCTCAAGCCCTCTGCGTCGAAGTCTGGATCGAGCAGCGCATAGACGTCTGTCATCTGCTTGCTCTCCAGCTCGATCCAGCCCTTTTCCTGGAAGTACTCCAGGGCCTTTACCACCCGTCCACGGTCCGCCCCGTGCTGCTGGTAGAGCGCATCGAAATCCAGCGTGCACCAGGTCCTTGCCCGCGCCGAGCTATGCACGATGGCCTCGACGAACTGCCGCCGCTCGCCTTCAAATTTCGCCACCAGCACCTCGGGTTCGAGCAGGTACTTGAAGCGGTACTCAGCGAAATAGGCGAAGCGTGGCGCGATGATGCCGCGCAGCTCCAGCTGCACCAGCAGGGTTTTCAGCGGCAGCTGGCGGATGTTGCTCTGGTCCGATAGCTGGTTGAGCATCAGCTCCCACTGTCCGCTGCCCTTTTGATCAGGAGCAGCCGCCTGTAGCAGCTCGTCGAGTACGCAGCGGATCCCGTCAAGCTCCGGTGTGTCGCCATAGACGAAGTTCTGCAGCACGCTGAGGCTGTCCCGGTTGGCCAGCACCAGGCAATCCGAAGCGTTACCGTCGCGCCCTGCCCGACCGATTTCCTGACTGTAATTTTCCACCGACTTGGGCAGGTCGTAGTGCACTACGTTGCGGATGTCCGCCTTGTCGATGCCCATACCAAAGGCAATGGTGGCGACGATGCAGTTCAGCTCGCCGGCCATGAAGCGGCGCTGGATCGACTCACGCAACTCGTGGGCCATGCCGGCGTGGTAGGCGCTGGCCGGGAAACCGCGCTGCGCCAGATGCTCGGCAACCTGCTCGGCTGTTTTCTGCTGGGTGACATAGACGATGGTAGGTTGGCCGCCCTTGTCTGCCAGCCACTCCACCAGCCGCCGCTGCTTGTTGAAGCCGCTGACTGGCTCCACCAGCAGATTGAGGTTGGGCCGGTAGAAACCGGTGGTGACCACGTCGTCCGCGGCAATCGAGAATTTGGCCTGCATGTCGGCGATCACCGGCGGCGTCGCCGTGGCGGTGAGCAGCAGCACCTGGGGAATGTTGAACTGGCGCTGGTAGTCGGGAAGCTTGAGATAATCCGGGCGGAAGTTGTGGCCCCATTCGGAGATGCAGTGCGCCTCATCGACGACCAGCAACGAGATCGTCACCTGGCTGATGAAGTTGCGGAAGCGTTCGTTCTTCAGCCGCTCCACCGAAATCATCAGGATCTTCAGTTCACCGGACTTGGCGCGGGCCATGGTTTCGCTGGCCTGCTCGCGGCTCTGCGCCGAGTCGATGCTGGCTGCGGCGATGCCGTGCCGGTGCAGGAACGCCAGCTGGTCCTGCATCAGCGCCAACAGCGGCGAAACGACCAAGGTGAGATGAGGCAATAGCAGCGCCGGCACCTGATAACACAAGGACTTGCCCGACCCGGTGGGAAAGATCGCGGCCGCCGAGCGCCCGGCCACCACGGCGCGAATGGCCTGATCCTGGCCGGGACGAAAGCCGTCGTAGCCGAAAGTCTGCCTGAGGGTCTGTTCGATCATGCTGAGTCACTCCTTTGACTGGAGGCCGGAGGGTAGCAAACGGAGGGAGACGGTACTGCAAAGCGGCTGACATGTGCGGCCGGTCGTCGGAGCGCGTGGCCATCAACCCAGCGATGGCCCTGGGCGGGCCGGATGGGACTTTGAGGTGGACAAAGTTGGCGGCCAGCGGGCCCAGGCGGAAGGACGCATTGCGCGCCCTTCGCCAGAAGACTCAGAAGCGGTCGCGAATCACCACCTCGTCGAACGGCAACTTGCCGATCCGCGGCTTCGGCTCAGCAGCGCGCTTGCCCACCGCGACCATCAGCGCGATGACATGGTTGTCCGGCAGGTTGATCAGCTTGCCGACCGCGTCGAAATCGAAGCCATCCATCGGGCAGGAATCCAGGCCCTTGGCCCGTGCCGCGAGCATCAGCGTCTGTGCCATCAGGCCGCAACTGCGCATGGCTTCGTCACGCTGGACCTGCGGCTTGTCGCGGTAGTAGGCATCGATGGCGCCGGCCATAAAGTTCTGCACCTCGCCTGGCGCACCATCCCAGACCCGGCGGACATTCTTTTCCCAGCTGTCGACCTGCGCGCAGATCACCACCAGCATCGAGGCATCGGTCATCTGCGCCTGGTTCCAGCCCACCTCGCGGATCTGCGCCCGCAGCGCAGGGTCGCTTACCTCGACGAAGCGCACGTGCTGCAGGTTGAAGGCAGAGGGTGCCAGCAGTGCCAGTTGCAGCAGCTCGTCCTTCTCCTCCCGGCTGAGCTGGAAGCTCGGGTCGTAGACTTTGACGGCGCGACGGGTGCGGATGGCTTCTACGGTATTCATGACGCTTCCTCGTGATCAACAGTGGCGCCATGCTAAGGGCGCCGACCAATCGAATCCATGCGCCTTGACCGATAAGAATCATCGACGCCTTTGATCCGAATCACCACCCGGCACAAACGAAAAAGCCGCCCCGAGGCGGCTTTTCGATAACGCAGCAGACAGCTTAGAGCTGCGGGCCGGCGTTGCGGATGGCGTCGGAGACATCGAACTTCTTAAAGTTCTCGACGAACTTGGCTGCCAGTTCCTTTGCGGCCTGGTCGTAGGCGCTCTTGTCAGCCCAGGTGTTGCGCGGGTTCAGCAGCTGGGTATCGACGCCGGCGACGGCCTTCGGCACGTCCAGATTGATGATCGGCAGGTGCTCGGTCTCGGCACCGATCAGCGCACCGCTCTGGATTGCAGCGATCACCGCACGGGTGGTCGGGATGTTGAAGCGCTTGCCGACGCCGTAGCCACCACCGGTCCAGCCGGTGTTGACCAGGTAGACCTTGGAGCCAAAGCCGTTGATACGCTTGATCAGCAACTCGGCGTACTCGCCAGCCGGACGCGGGAAGAACGGCGCGCCGAAGCAGGTGGAGAAGGTCGACTTGATGCCGCTGCCCGAACCCATTTCGGTGGAACCGACCAGCGCGGTGTAGCCGGACAGGAAGTGGTAGGCAGCCTGCTCGTTGTTCAGGATCGACACGGGCGGCAGTACGCCGGTCAGGTCGCAGGTCAGGAAGATCACCGCGTTCGGCTCACCGCCGAGGTTCTTCTCGGAGCGCTTCTCGACATGCTGCAGCGGGTACGCGGCGCGGCTGTTCTGGGTCAGGCTGGCGTCGGCGTAGTCGGGCAGACGGGTGCGCTCGTCGAGCACCACGTTCTCCAGCACGGCGCCGAACTTAATAGCCTTCCAGATCACCGGCTCGTTCTTCTCGGACAGGTCGATGCACTTGGCGTAGCAGCCACCCTCGATGTTGAACACGCGGCCAACGCCCCAGCCGTGCTCGTCATCGCCGATCAGGTAGCGGCTCTCGTCGGCCGACAGGGTGGTCTTGCCGGTGCCGGACAGACCGAAGAACAGGGTGGTGTCGCCGTCTTCGCCGATGTTGGCGGCACAGTGCATCGGCAGCACGTCGACGTCCGGCAGCAGGAAGTTCTGCACGGAGAACATGGCTTTCTTCATTTCACCGGCGTACTGCATGCCGGCGATCAGCACCTTCTTCTCGGCGAAGTTGATGATCACGCAACCATCGGAATTGGTGCCGTCACGCTCGGGTACGCACTGGAAGAACGGTGCGTTGAGGATGCGCCACTCGCTCAGGCTGGCCTGGTTGAACTGTTCCGGGGTGATGAACAGGCAACGGCCGAACAGGTTGTGCCAGGCGGTCTCGGTGGTCATCTTGACCGGCAGGTAGTGCTCGGGATCGGCACCGACATGGACGTAGGAGACGAAGCTGTCGCGCTCGGCGAGGTAGGCTTCGACGCGGTTCCACAGTGCTTCGAAGTTGCCGGCCGGGAACGGACGGTTGATCGGGCCCCAGGCGATCTTGTGCTGGGTGCTCGGCTCTTCGACGATGAAGCGGTCAGCCGGAGAACGACCCGTGCGGTGCCCGGTCTTCACCACCAGAGAGCCATTGGCGGACAGTTCGCCCTCTCCGCGCTTGACGGCTTCTTCAATCAGTTGAGCGGTGCTGATGTCGGTGTACACGGCGTTGGTGGCTTGCGTCATGAGTGTTCCCGTCGGCCTTGGGCCGATTCCTCCATGCTGTTGTAGCCCGCCGAGCGACGAACTACATCGAAAAAAGTGCGCGCGATTATGCCAGATAATGCGCCGCGCTGGGTATGAGGCCGTGATGGCCAAATAGTTCACTGGCTGGCTGCAGGTCCATCCCTGTCTCATTCCTTAGCGTACTGGCGCTCCGCGGATGGCTGCCGAGCGCCAGGCGCCGCTCAATGACGGGTGCCCGAGGGCGCGTCGCTGCCGCCACCGGCGAAAAGCTGGGCCACGTCCGCGGCGTCATAGGTGTACTTCTCGTTGCAGAACTGGCAATCGATGCTCACCGCACCGCCCTGCTCGACCACCAGTTGCTGGGCGTCGTCCTCGCCCAGGCTGATCAGCGCACGGGCCGAGCGCTCCCGCGAGCAGCTGCAGCGAAAGCGGATCGGCAGCGCGTCGAACAGGCGCAGCTGCTCCTGATGGTAGAGCCGGTGCAACAGCGTCTCGGCATCCAGTCCGAGCAGTTCCTCGGCCGTCAGGGTGTCGGCCAGGGTGCGCAGGTGCTCCCAGCTGGCGTCACGCTCGTCGGCATCCTTGATTCGATCGGCCGGCAGCTGCTGCAACAGCAGGCCGCAGGCCCGGCGGCTGTCGGCATTGAGCCAGAAGCGCGTCGGCAGCTGCTCGGACGCAGCGAAATAGTTGGTCAGGCATTCCGCCAGGTTGACCCCGTCCAGGCCGACGATGCCCTGGTAGCGCTGGCCGTTGGCCGGGTCGACGGTGATCGCCAGCATGCCCTCGGGCATCAACTCGGCCAGCGTTGCGCCCGTCTCGATCTGCTCGGCGTGGTAGCGCGCGATGCCGCGCACCTCCCGGGCACTGGAGCACTCGACCATCAGCAGCGGGACGGCTCCGCTGGAACGCGCCTGGAGAATCAGCAGCCCGTCGAACTTGAGCGTGCCGACCAGCAGCGCGGCAGCGGCGAGCAGCTCGCCAAGCAGCTGGGCGACGGGCTCGGGGTAGGTGTGCTTGGCCAGCACGTGCTGGAAGCTTTCGTCCAGCGTGGCGATTTCGCCGCGAACGTCGGAATCGTCAAAGATAAAGCGCTGAGTTTGGTCGGACATGCCGGGGCTCGCTGGAACGGCGGAGGAAGCCGGCGATTTTAGGCGCAAAGCCCGCCCGGACCAAGGGCGGCTGCCGGACGGCCTCGTGAGTGATGCAGCTCGCCAGCGTTGCGAAGATCAGTCCGGTTTGTAGTCGCGCAGGTACTGGATCTGCCGGCGCTGCTTCTTGCTCGGCCGCCCATCGGTCTGCAGCCCCAGTGCGCCGGCCTTGCGCTGCGCCGCCGCTTCCTCGCGCGCGGCCAGGCTTTGCGGCGTTTCCTCATAGAGTGTTTGCGCCTCGGGCGCTCCGCGGCGCACCGCCGACAAAGCGCGGACGACCACCGTGCGCTCGTCGAAACCGATGCGGATCAGCAGCTCGTCGCCCACCTTAGGTTCCTTGCTCGGCTTGCAACGCTCGCCACGACAGTGCACCTTGCCACCCTCGATGGCCGCCTTGGCCAGCGCACGGGTCTTGAAGAAGCGCGCAGCCCACAGCCACTTGTCCAGGCGCACCTTGTCGTCGTCTTTTTCGGCCATCGTCCAGCTCTATCCTCTACACGTCGTTCTAGGGTGTTACAGACGGATGCAGTTGTCATGCACCCCGACTAGAATGCCGGCAAATTCTTCGGACGCTCCCATTGAAGAGACTCGACCCCCATACCGTGATCGGTCTGCGTGAGTGGATCGCCCTGCCGGATCTCGGCGTGGTGGGACTGCGCGCGAAGGTCGATACCGGGGCCAGCACATCGGCGCTGCATGCTACCGAGATCAGCGAGTTCGAACGCGACGGTCAGCGCTGGGTCCGATTCACCGCCCACCTGGGCACGCTGGTACAGCGCCGCCACCGCTGCGAGGCACCGCTGGTCACGCGCAAGCTGATCAAGAGCTCCAACGGGCAGGTGCAGACGCGCTACGTGGTGCGAACATTGCTTGCACTCGGCAGTCATGTCTGGCCGGTGGAGTTCACCCTGACCTGCCGCAAGACCATGCGTTATCGCCTGCTGCTCGGTTCAAAAGCGCTGATCGAAGGGCAATGGCTGATCGATCCGTCGCGAACCTATATCCAAGACAAACCCCAGATCCTCACTTCCTCCGGTGCTCCATGAAAATCGCCGTGCTGTCGCGCAATCCGCGCCTGTATTCCACCCGACGCCTGGTCGAAGCCGGCCAGCAGCGGGGCCATGAGGTGGTGGTGATCGATACGCTACGCGCGTACATGAACATTGCCAGCCACAAGCCGCAGATCCATTACCGCGGCAAGCCGCTGGACGGCTTCGACGCGGTGATCCCGCGCATCGGCGCCTCGGTGACCTTCTATGGCTGTGCGGTGCTGCGCCAGTTCGAGATGCAGGGCGTGTTCCCGCTCAACGAATCGGTCGCCATCGCCCGCTCGCGGGACAAGCTGCGTGCGCTGCAACTGCTGTCGCGCCGCGGCGTCGGCCTGCCCGTGACCGGCTTCGCCCACTCGCCGGACGACATTCCCGATCTGATCCAGATGGTCAACGGCGCCCCCCTGGTGATCAAGGTACTGGAAGGGACCCAGGGCATCGGCGTGGTGCTCTGCGAAACCGAGAAGGCGGCCGAATCGGTGATCGAGGCCTTCATGGGTCTCAAGCAGGACATCATGGTGCAGGAGTACATCAAGGAAGCCGGCGGCGCCGACATCCGCTGCTTCGTGGTCGGCGACAAGGTCATCGCGGCGATGAAGCGCCAGGCCAAGCCCGGCGAGTTCCGCTCCAACCTGCACCGTGGCGGCTCCGCCAGCCTGATCAAGATCACCCCGGAAGAACGCATGACCGCCATCCGTGCGGCCAAGGTGATGGGCCTGAACGTCGCCGGCGTCGACATCCTGCGCTCAAACCATGGCCCGCTGGTGATGGAGGTCAACTCCTCGCCGGGCCTGGCCGGCATCGAAGAGACCACCGGCAAGGACGTCGCCGGGCTGATCATCCAGTACCTGGAGAAGAACGGCGGGCCGCACCTGACCCGCACCAAAGGCAAGGGCTGATTCCGCCTCGTGGCGAACCGGCTACTCGGCCGGTTTGCCCTGCACCGCATCGCGCGGCAGCAACAATCCCAGCGGCAGGCTGACGCGCGCCTCCAAACCACCGCCCTCACGGTTGCGCAACTCGACGATGCCGCCGTGCTGAGAAGCGATGCGTTTGACGATCGCCAGACCCAGCCCGGCGCCCTGCCCGCCACGGGCGCGATCACCGCGGATGAACGGATTGAAGATGCATTCCAGCTCGGCGGGATCAATGCCCGGGCCGCGGTCGAGCACGCTCAGCACCACGTAGGGCGCGTGCTGGTCGCCCGACACGTAGGCCGCCACCTCCACCCCGCCGCCGCCGTAGCGCAAGGCGTTCTCGATGAGGTTGACCAGCAGCCGCTTGACCGATACCCGACGCAGGGCAAACGGCGGCATCGGCTCGACGCACAGCCGCACGATCTCCTGCTGCTGATTGTAGGGTGCCACCACTTCGCGGATCAGCTCACCGAGGTCGGTGGTTTCCACCGGTTCATCGCTGCCGTCGCGGACAAAGGCGAGGAACTGATCGAGGATCGCATTCATGTCCTCGACATCACGAATCATGTCGTCGGTCAGCTCGTCATCGCTGCTCATCAGCTCCAGCGACAGGCGCAGGCGCGTCAATGGCGTGCGCAGATCGTGGGAAACCCCGGCCAGCATCAGTTCGCGCTCCCGGCCAGCCTGCTCGACGTCCTCGGCCATCTGGTTGAAGGCGCGATACACCTCGGTCATCTCGCTCGGCGTATCGCTGATCGGCAGGCGCACGCGCCGGCCCTTGCCGATCTGCCGTGCAGCGAAGACCAGCCGCTTGAGCGGCAGATTGAGCTGGCTGACGAAGATCCACGCCGCACCGGTGGACAGCAGGCCGATACCGAGGAACCAGCCGAGCACGCTCCAGATGCGCTGGCCACGCAGCGGATAGGCGTACAGCGGCACCTGCACCCAGTCCGGCCCCAACGCGGGCGCGCGCACCCAGATCGCCGTGGACGGCTGGATACGCACGCGCACCTCGGTATCGTCGCCCAGCTCGTCGCGCATCTGCCGCTGGAAGATCTCGGTGTAGGGCCAGTGGTATTCGCTGCGCGGCACGTTCTGCTCGGCCACCAGCTGCAGGCCGGCGGCGCGACCGATACGATCGCGGTCTTCGAGATCGGCGGCCCAGTATGCACGCAGCGTCAGTGCCGCGCCGTGGCTGTACTGGCGGTCAACCAGCACGTCCTCGTTGGTCATCAGATAGACCAGCGTCAGGACCTTGGAGAACAGCACCACGATCAGCACCATCCACAGGGTGCGGGCGAAGAAGCTTTGCGGGAACCAGAGCGGAGTTTTCATGAAGTCCCGGCGGCAGGCCCAGGACGGCAGGCCGCGAGCTTAACGCGCTCGAAGCCTGCAGCAGGCCGCAGCCAACTCACTTGTTGCCGTCCGGCACGAATACGTAACCCACACCCCAGACGGTCTGGATATAGCGCGGCTTGGACGGGTCCGGCTCGATCAGCCGGCGCAGGCGGGATATCTGCACGTCGATGGAGCGCTCCAGTGCATCCCACTCGCGCCCGCGGGCGAGGTTCATCAGCTTGTCGCGGGTCAGCGGCTCGCGTGCGTGCTGGACCAGCGCCTTGAGCACGGCGAACTCACCGGTGGTGAGCATGTGCACCTCGTTGCCCTTCTTCAGCTCACGGGTCGCCAGCGACAGCTCGTACTCGCCGAAGGTGACGGTCTCGTCCTCACTGGCCGGCGCGCCCGGAACCTGCGGCGCCTGCCGACGCAGCACCGCACGAATGCGCGCGAGCAGCTCACGGGGGTTGAAGGGCTTCGCCAGGTAATCATCGGCGCCCTGCTCCAGGCCCTGAATGCGACTGGCCTCGTCGCCCTTGGCGGTGAGCATGATGATCGGAATCTGGTTGTTTCCCTCGCGCAGCCGGCGGCACGCAGACAGACCATCCTCGCCAGGCATCATCAGGTCGAGCACCACCAGCTGGAACAACTCGCGGCTGAGCAAACGATCCATCTGCTCGGTGTTTTCCACGGTACGGACGCGGTAGCCCTGCTCGTCGAGAAAACGCTCGAGCAGACGTCGCAGACGGGCATCGTCATCGACGATGAGGATTTTTTCGCCTTCGCTGGCTGGCGCAGTGCTGCTCATGGAAACTCCCAGATGGTCGACGGCGCATTATTGCGCAGTGTGGATCGGCCCTACTGACAGCCATTGTTAGCAGATTTTTCGTCGAACGGCCGATTCCCGCAGCATTCGACCCAGACCGGCGACCGCTCACCGGCAATCGGTTGAGGCCGGCAGCCGCAGTTCCCCTATAATCGCCGGCTTTCGCGCAGGCCCGGCCTGCATGGTTTGACTGACCCAGGTAGGTTCATGGACAGCATCAATTCCCGTATCGCCAACGAGCTGGGCGTGCGCCCGCAACAGGTCGCCGCCGCCGTGGCGCTGCTCGACGAAGGCTCCACCGTTCCCTTCATCGCCCGCTACCGCAAGGAAGTCACCGGCAGCCTCGACGATACCCAGCTGCGCAACCTGGAAGAGCGCCTGCGTTACCTGCGCGAGCTGGACGAGCGCCGCGTCTCGATCCTCGCCAGCATCGAGGAACAGGGCAAGCTGACCCCCGAACTCAAGCGCGAGATCGACCTCGCCGACACCAAGACCCGCCTCGAAGACCTCTACATGCCCTACAAGCAGAAGCGCCGCACCAAGGGTCAGATCGCCCTCGAAGCCGGTCTCGGCGAGCTGGCCGATGCGCTGTTCGGCAACCCGGACCTTACGCCAGAGCAGCAAGCCGAGCGCTTCATCGACGCCGAGAAGGGCTTCGCCGATGTGAAAGCCGTCCTTGAAGGCGCCAAGTACATCCTCATGGAGCGCTTCGCCGAAGACGCCGACCTGCTGGCCAAGCTGCGCGAGTTCCTCAAGCACAACGCCACCCTCAGCGCCCGTGTAGTGCCGGGCAAGGAAAGCGAAGGCGCCAAGTTCAGCGACTACTTCGAGCATGACGAAGTGCTGAAGAACACCCCTTCGCACCGCGCGCTGGCGATCTTCCGCGGCCGCAACGAAGGCATCCTCAGCGTCAGCCTTAAGGTCGGTGACGAAACGCCCGGCAGCATGCACCCCGGCGAAGGCATGATCGGCGAGCGCTTCGGCATCGCCAACCGCGGCCGCGCCGCCGACAAGTGGCTCGGCGAGGTGGTGCGCTGGACCTGGAAGGTCAAGCTCTACACCCACCTGGAAACCGACTTGCTCGGTGAGCTGCGCGACAAGGCCGAGGACGAAGCCATCTCGGTGTTCGCGCGCAACCTGCACGACCTGCTGCTCTCCGCCCCGGCTGGCCCGCGCGCGACCCTGGCGCTGGACCCGGGCCTGCGCACCGGTTGCAAGGTCGCGGTGGTCGACGCCACCGGCAAGCTGCTGGAAACCGCCACCGTCTACCCGCACGCACCGCGCAACGACTGGGACGGCACCCTGGCGATTCTCGCCAAGCTGTGCGCCAAGCACGCCGTCGACCTGATCGCCATCGGCAACGGCACCGCCAGCCGCGAATCGGACAAGCTGGCCGGCGAGCTGATCAAGAAAGTGCCCGGCCTCAAGCTCACCAAGATCATGGTCAGCGAAGCCGGCGCCTCGGTGTATTCGGCCTCGGAACTGGCGGCCAAGGAATTCCCGGACCTGGACGTCTCCCTGCGCGGCGCCGTGTCCATCGCCCGCCGCCTGCAGGACCCGCTGGCCGAGCTGGTGAAGATCGACCCGAAGTCCATCGGCGTCGGTCAGTACCAGCACGACGTGTCCCAGCTCAAGCTGGCGCGTTCGCTGGACGCGGTGGTCGAGGACTGCGTGAACGCCGTCGGCGTCGACGTGAATACCGCCTCTGCCGCCCTGCTGGCGCGCATCTCCGGCCTCAACTCGACGCTGGCACAGAACATCGTGCAGTTCCGCGATGCCAATGGTGCGTTCAAGTCCCGCAGCGAGCTGAAGAAGGTGCCGCGCCTGGGCGACAAGACCTTCGAACAGGCCGCCGGCTTCCTCCGCGTGATGAACGGCGACAACCCGCTGGACGCCTCCGCCGTGCACCCGGAAACCTATCCGCTGGTCAAACGCATCGCCGCCGATACCAACCGCGACATCCGCTCGCTGATCGGCGACTCGGCGTTTCTCAAGCGCCTGGACCCCAAGCAGTTCACCGACGAGACCTTCGGCTTGCCGACTGTCACCGACATCCTCAGCGAACTGGACAAGCCCGGCCGCGATCCGCGCCCGGAGTTCAAGACCGCCGAGTTCCAGGAAGGCGTCGAGAAGCTCAGCGACCTGGAGCCGGGCATGGTGCTCGAGGGCGTGGTGACCAACGTGACCAACTTCGGCGCCTTCGTCGACATCGGCGTGCATCAGGACGGCCTGGTGCACATCAGCGCGCTGTCGGAGAAGTTCGTCAAGGACCCGTACGAAGTGGTCAAGGCCGGTGACATCGTCAAGGTCAAGGTCATGGAAGTGGACATCCCGCGCCAGCGCGTCGGCCTGTCCATGCGCATGAGCGATACGCCCGGCGCCAAGACCGACGGCCCGCGTGGCGGCGCCGGCAAGCCACGCGGCAACGCGCCGCGCAGCGAGCGCCATGCCAAGGAAGAAAAGCCGGCACCGGCCAATGCCGCCATGGCCGCGCTGTTCGCCAACGCCAAGCAGCTGAGGAAGTAGGCATGAGCATTCAAGTCGAGGCGGTGGGCAGCTCCAGCGCCTTCGGCCGCCTGCTCGGCCTGGAGATTCACCAGGTCGGCAACGGCGAGGCGGTGCTCGGCCTGAGCATGCACGACGGCCTGCGCAACCTGCACGGCAAGCTGCACGGCGGCGCGCTGTTCTCGCTGATCGACACCGCCATGGGTCAGGCCAGCCACAGCCTCGGTGATGGCTCGCCGAACAGCGTCACGCTCGAATGCAAGGTCAACTACATCCGCCCGGTGAGCGAGGGCGAGCTGCGCTGCCGCGCCTGGGTGGTGCACGGCGGCAGGCGGACCCAGGTGCTGGAAGCCGAGGTGCATCAGGGCGACAAGCTGATCGCCAAGGCCCAAGCGACCTTCGCCTGCCTCTAGTGGCCTGTTTGGTAAGTTCGGTTGGTCAATTTCGGCGCCCATGGCCCGGATACTGCGTTGCTGCTCCTTGCCATAACCCCGCTATGACTCGTCGCAGCGCCTTGTCTCGGAGCCATGTTCATCCGAACTTGCCTCAACCAACTCACCGCACAGGCCACCAGCCGTCCGCGGAGTCGGCATGCGTCGACAGCGATCGAAGCAACGCTGCCTCTTGTGAAGCGGCGTTTCCATCCCCATATTGGGCCGACTGTCGCGTGAAGGAATCCACAAGTTGAGCGCTCTTCTCACCCACCGCCTGGCATTGTTGGCCGAGCCGTCCCACCTGCCGCTGCTCAGTCAATGCCTGCACGGGATCGAACGCGAATGCCTGCGCGTCGACGCTCGCGGTCAGCTGGCGATGACCCCGCACCCCGTTGCATTGGGTTCGGCGTTGACCCACCCGCAGATCACCACCGATTATTCGGAGGCGCTGCTGGAGTTCATCACCGGCACCGACAGCGACCCGCAGAACACTCTCGCCGAGCTCGAAGCGATCCACCGCTTCACCTATGCCAAGCTCGGCGAAGAATTCCTCTGGAGCCCGTCGATGCCCTGCCCGCTACCGAGCGAGGCGGACATCCCGATCGCCGAATACGGCAGCTCCAACATCGGCCGGCTCAAGCACGTCTATCGCCAGGGCCTGGCCCTGCGCTACGGCAAGACCATGCAGTGCATCGCCGGCATCCACTACAACTTCTCGCTGCCCGAGGCGCTGTGGCCGGTACTGCAGGCCGATGATGGCGATACCCGCTCGGCCCAGGACTACCGCTCGACGCGTTACATCGGCGTGATCCGCAACTTCCGTCGCTACAGCTGGCTGCTGATGTACCTGTTCGGTGCCTCGCCGGCGCTGGACGCCGGCTTCCTGCGCGGACGTCAGCATCAGCTCGAGACGCTCGACGCTGACACCCTGTACCTGCCGTACGCCACCAGCCTGCGCATGAGCGATCTGGGCTACCAGAACAATGCCCAGGCCGGGTTGACGCCCTGCTACGACGACCTGGCGAGCTACACCGAGAGCCTTTTCCGCGCCGTCTCCACGCCGTATGCCCCCTACGAGGCGATGGGCATCAAGGATGCCGCCGGCAACTGGCAGCAGCTCAACACCAACGTGCTGCAGATCGAAAACGAGTACTACTCGAACATTCGCCCGAAGCGCGTCACCGCCACCGGCGAACGACCGTTGCAGGCGCTGCGCGCGCGCGGCATCCAGTACATCGAAGTGCGCTGCCTGGACATCAACCCCTTCCTGCCGCTGGGGATCGACCGCAACGAAGCGCGCTTCCTCGACGCCTTCCTGCTGTTCTGTGCGCTGGACGACAGCCCCTGCCTGGCCGACGGCGAATGCAGCGCGGCCACCGACAACTTCCTCAGGGTGGTCAAGGAAGGCCGGCGTCCGGGACTCGAGCTGCAGCGTTGTGGCGAGCATGTCATGCTCAGTGACTGGGCCAACCAGTTGCTCGACGAGATCGGCCAGGTTGCCGCCCTCCTCGACCGCAGCCATGCCGACTCCCGGCACGCCGAGGCGCTCGCCGAGCAGCGCGCCAAGGTCGCCGACAGCAGCCTGACGCCGTCCGCCCGCGTACTTGACGAGCTGCGCCGCAGCGGTGAGAGCTTCAGCCAGTTCGCCATGCGCCAGACCCTGGCCCACGCCGACTACTTCCGCAGCCAGGCACCGAGTGCAAGCGAGCTGGATCAGTTCGAATCCGCCGCACATCAGTCGCTGGAGCGCCAGGCGGAGATGGAAGCGACGGACGAGCTGGATTTCGACAGCTTCGTCGTCGAGTACCAGCGCGGTCTTAGTCTCTGAGCAAATGGCGGGCGCAACGCCCGCCGGCACACTTCAGAGCGGTTTCTCGAAGATCTTCGAATTACGCTGGAAGTTGTACAACGAAGCCCGCGCGGCCGGCAGACGGTCGACGCTGATCGGCTCGAAGCCGCGCTCCTGGAACCAGTGCGCGGTGCGTGTGGTGAGCACGATCAGCTTCTTCAACCCCAGCGCCCGGGCACGCTCCTCGATGCGTTCGAGCAGCTCATCGCCGCGACCGCCGTGGCGGTATTCCGGATTGACCGCCAGGCAGGCAAGCTCGCCGGCATCCGAGTCGGAAATCGGATAAAGCGCCGCACAGGCGATGATCAGGCCGTCACGCTCGACGATGCTGAACTGCTCGACCTCGCGCTCCAGCACCTCGCGCGAGCGCCGCACCAGGATGCCCTGCTCCTCCAGCGGCGTGATCAGGTCGATCAACCCGCCGACATCCTCGATGGTTGCCTCGCGCAGCTGCTCGAACTGCTCCTGGGTTACCAGCGTGCCGCCGCCATCGCGGGTGAACAGCTCGTTGAGCAACGCACCGTCGTCGGCGTAGCTGACCACATGACTGCGCCGCACGCCGCCGCGACAGGCCTGCGCGGCGGCGTCGAGCAGCTCGGCCTGGTACTGGCTGCCGAGGCGTTCGACATAGGCCGGAATCTGCTGCGGACGCAGCTCGCGCACCAGCTTGCCGCTTTCGTCGAGCAAGCCCGGCTCGGCGCCGTAGAGCACCAGCTTGTCGGCCTGCAGATCGATGGCCGCGCGCGTGGCGACATCCTCGCAGGCCAGGTTGAAGATCTCGCCTGTCGGCGAATAACCCAGCGGCGACAGCAACACGATGGTGCGCTCGTCCAGCAGCCGGCCGATGCCCTTGCGGTCGATACGGCGTACTTCGCCGGTGTGATGCAGATCGACGCCATCGAGCACGCCGATCGGCCGCGCGGTGACGAAGTTGCCACCGGCCACGCGCAGTCGCGCGCCCTGCATCGGCGACGCCGCCATATCCATCGACAGCCGTGCCTCGAGGGCGATGCGCAACTGGCCAACCGCGTCGATCACGCACTCCATGGTCGGCGCGTCGGTGACGCGCAGATCGCGATGGAAGCGCGGTTCGATGCCACGGGCGGCCAGGCGCGCCTCGATCTGCGGACGCGAGCCGAATACCAGCACCAGGCGTACACCAAGGCTGTGCAGCAGCACCAGGTCGTGGACGATGTTGGCGAAGTTGGCGTGCTCCAGGCCGTCGCCCGGCAGCATGACGACGAAGGTGCGGTCACGGTGCGAGTTGATATAAGGCGAGGAGTCGCGAAGCCAGGTGACGTAGTCGTGCATGTAAAAGCCTTCGTGGCGGTTCTGTTCGTCTGTATTGGAGTCAGTTCGCGGCGGTCTGCGGCTGCAGGCAGTAGTGCTCGATCATCCGACGCAGCAGCTGCACGGTCGGTTCGATGCGATCGAGCTGCAGGTATTCGTCGGGCTGGTGCGCGCAGGCGATGTCGCCGGGCCCCAGCACCAGCGTTTCGCAGCCGAGCTGCTGAAGATAAGGCGCTTCGGTGGCAAACGCCACCGCCTCGGCCTGGTGCCCGGTGAGGCGCTCGGCCAGGCGGACCAGCTCGCTTTCCGCCGTCTGCTCGAAGGCTGGCACCGCGGGGAACAGCGGCGCCAGGTCGATCTTGACCTGATGTTGTTCGGCCAGCGGCTGCAGGCGCTGGCGGATGATCGTCCGCAGCTGCTGCGGGTCCATGCCCGGCAGCGGGCGCAGATCGAACTCCAGCGAACATTGCCCGCAGATGCGGTTGGGGTTGTCGCCACCATGGATGCAGCCGAAGTTGAGCGTCGGCTTGGGCACGTCGAACAGCGGGTTGTCGTATTCGCCCTGCCACTGGCGGCGCAGCGTCATCATCTCGCCGATCACGCCGTGCATGGCTTCCAGCGCGCTGTGACCATAGGTCGGGTTCGACGAATGCCCGCTCTGTCCGAGGATATCGATGCGCTCCATCATGATGCCCTTGTGCAGGCGTACCGGGCGCAGGCCGGTGGGCTCGCCGATCAGCGCCGCGCGCCCGAGCGGCCGGCCGGCTTCGGCCAGGGCACGGGCGCCAGACATCGAACTCTCTTCATCGCAGGTGGCGAGAATCAGCAATGGGCGGCGGAACGGCTGCTCCAGCAGCGGCCGAACCGCCTCGATGATCAGCGCGAAGAAGCCTTTCATGTCGCAGCTGCCGAGGCCGTACCAGCGGTCATCGGCCTCGCGCAGCTTCAGTGGATCGGACTGCCACAGCGCGGCATCGAACGGCACGGTATCGCTGTGCCCGGCCAGCACCAGCCCGCCGGGACCACTGCCATAGCTGGCGAGCAGGTTGAATTTCCCCGGCGCGACTTCCGGCGTTTCGCAGGTGAAGCCCAGCTCACCGAGCCAGGCCGCGAGCAACTCGATCACAGGACGATTGCTCTGATCCCAGCCCGGCTGCGTACAACTGACCGAGGGTGCCGCGAGGAGCGCAGCGAACTGCTCCTTGAATGATGGAATGGGCACCGGCTACCTCCGTGATGCAATCGGAACGAGCCTGCAGTGAAGCATGAAACGCGCCACGGCGGGACCCACAAACGAAAACGCCCCGCCGAAGCGGGGCGCAGACGGCATCGGCCGGAGTTACGTGAAGATGAATTTGAGCACGGTGAAGAAGACGATCGCCAGGAATGCACCGGCCGGCAGGGTGATCAACCAGGACATGAAGATCGAGCCCACGACACCCAGGTTCAGCGCACCGATACCGCGCGCGATACCGATCCCGAGAACCGCTCCGACCAGCGTGTGAGTCGTGGAGACCGGCAGGCCGATGGCCGATGCGCCGACCACGGTTGTCGCGGTAGCCAGTTCGGCGGCAAAACCGCGGCTTGGCGTCAGCTCGGTGATTTCCTTGCCGATGGTGGCGATCACCTTGTAGCCGTAGGTGGCCAGACCGATGACGATACCTATCGCACCGAGCAGCAACACCCAGCCCGGCACGGCGGACTTGGCCGCGATGTCGGCGGCGCCGCCGGACTCGATCACACCGACGATGGCGGCCAGCGGACCAACCGCGTTGGCGACATCGTTGGCGCCATGGGCGAAGGCCATCGAGCAGGCGGTGAAGATCATCAGCACGGCGAACACCTTCTCCACGCTGGCGAAGTGGAAGGTCTTGTCGGCCTCGACGTCGACCTTGATCCGCGAGAGCAGTGCGATACCCACGAGCATCACCAGCAGGCCGATGCCGAAGGCCAGCAGGATGCCCTGGCCGCTGCTGAGGGTCAGACCGACATGTTTGAGGCCCTTGGTGACCGTCATCAGCGCGACCATGAAGCCGGTCAGGAACATGTACAGCGGCACGAAGCGCTTGGCGTTCTCGAACGGATGATCGGTATTGATGATCAGCTTCTGCACACTCATGAACAGGCCAAAGGCGACGATGCCGGACAGCATCGGGGTGACCACCCAGCTGGCGACGATCGGGCCGATGGCGTCCCAATGCACCGCATCGGTGGACACACCCACCGCGGCGAAGCCAATCACCGCGCCGATAATCGAATGCGTGGTGGAAACCGGCCAGCCTTTCATGGTGGCGATCAGCAGCCACGTGCCGGCGGCCAATAGCGCCGACATCATTCCCAGCACCATCAGGTCAGGGGAAATAACCTCTGCGTCGACGATACCGTTCTTGATCGTCTCGGTGACTTCGCCGCCGGCCAGGTAGGCGCCGCAAAACTCGAAGATCATGGCCACGACGATGGCCTGCTTGATGGTCAGTGCCCGAGAACCGACCGAAGTACCCATGGCATTGGCCACGTCGTTGGCGCCCACGCCCCAGGCCATGAAGAAACCGAATGCGCAGGCAAGGATCAGGAGTACGAAGCCGTAATCCGCAATAAGAGACATAAGGAATTACCTGTTGAACCCAGAAAGGATGCTGGCGCCTCAGCGCGCCAGCAGTTGTTCCAGACGGTTACCGACGCGCTCGGCGCGGTCGGCTACATCACCGATCCATTCGATGATCTTGTAGAGAAAGATCACGTCGACTGCTGGCAAATCCTTTTCCAGGTGGAACAGCGCACGGCGAACCGTGATCTGCATGCGGTCGGTTTCCCGCTCGATTTCCTCGAGTTCTTCGACCATCTTTTCGACGAGGGTGGCTTCGCGGCCGCTGAAGCCGGTTTCCAGCAGCGAATCCAGTTCCTTCAGCGCCTTCAACGCCTGGGCGCTGGCATCCACGGTGCGTTGCACGTAGGCGAGCATCTGCGGCTGCAGTGCCTGCGGGATGGTCATGCAGCGACCCAGCATCAGGCCGGCGATGTCCTTGGCGCGGTTGGCGATCTTGTCCTGTACACTCAGCAGGTCCAGCAGATCGGAGCGCGGCACCGGCAGGAACAGGCTCTTGGGCAGGTGCTGGCGAACGCTCTTCTTGAGCTTGTCGGCTTCGTTTTCCAGCTGCGACATCTGCTGCTGAATCTGCTCGACCTTCTCCCAGTCTTCGGCCATGACCGCCTGGAATAGCGGTACCAGGTTCGCTGCACACTCATGCGACTTGGCCATATGCTGCTGCATCGGGCCGATTGGCGAACGTCCGAACAAGCTGACGAAAGGATTGACTGGCATAGGGTAAAGCCCCGGCTTGAAAGAGGCGGCAAGTATACGGACAGGCCATCACGCCTGCTACCGTGCGTCATCAGGCTGCAACATCCACACATCATAGGCACCCAGTCGGCACCATGCAGAAAGAAACCGAAATCAAGCTACGCGCCAGCCGCGAAACCCTGCTCGCCCTGCGCGATCATCCGCTGCTGAAGAAGCGCAACAAGAGTGGCTGGTCGCGCCATGAGCTGTTCAACCAGTATTACGACACCGCCGAGCGCGACCTCGCCCAGGCCCGCGTCGCGCTGCGCCTGCGCCGCGACGGCGAGCAGTTTATCCAGACCCTGAAAAGCCGCGGCCAGAGCGTCGCCGGGCTTTCCGAGCGCAACGAGTGGGACTGGTATCTGGACAAGGCCAAGCTCGACACCAAGAAGCTTGGCGACGACTGCTGGCCGGCCAGCCTCGCCGAGCTGGACAAGAAAAGCCTCAAGCCGATCTTCACCACCGACTTCGTGCGCGAGAAAGCTGAAATTGCCTGGGGCCGTGGCAAGACCAAGGTGGTGATCGAGGCGGCGCTGGATCTCGGCCAGGTCAAGGCCGGCAAGCAGTCCGAGGAAATCTGCGAGCTGGAGCTCGAGCTGCGCCAGGGCGATCCGGAAGCGCTGCTGGAATTGGCGGCAGAGCTGGCCGCCGACCTGCCGCTGATGCCCTGCGACATCAGCAAGGCCGAGCGCGGTTATCGACTGCATGACGCCGATGGCTACAATCTGCAGCTGCCGGCGCCGGCACTCGACGCTACGATGCCGCTGGATGACGCGGTGGTAGCCCTCGGCTGGCAGCTGCTGGGTAACAGCCAGCGTCTGGCTGAGCAGTACCGCTTCAATGGCCGCTGGAAACTGCTGAGTGACTGGCTGCAGCAACTGATCGAGCTGCGCGCCCTGCTCGGCAGCCTCGGCCAGGCCGCCCCGCGCGCCAGCAGTCGTGAGCTGCGTGAACTGCTCGACGCGCTCATCCAGGACTGGCGCCCACGGGTCGAAGCCGGCCAGGACGATGAAGGCGTGCGCAAGGCCGCACCAGTGCAGTTCGCCGAGGAACTGGGCCAGACCCGCTGGGGCCTGCTGTCGCTGAAAGCTTCGCTGTGGCTGCTGCAGCGCAGCTGGACCGAAGGCCGCAATGCGCGCGGCGATCGTCAGGGCGCTGCCGAGCTGGGCAAGTGGCTGCTGCATCTGCTGGCGGAAGAAGCCAAGGCCCTGCAACTGCCGCGCTACCAGCAACAACCCGAAGACCTCGCCGAACAGAGCCCGCGCATGGAGCGCCTGCTGGTCTGGTTGCATCTGGCCCGCAGCGTGCTGGAGTTGCCGGAAGTCGATCGACTGTACGGCGAGCTGGCCAAGCTGCATGAACTGGCCCGCCAGCCCATCGACGAGCAAGCGCTGGAAATGCGCGTCGAGCAGGCGCACCTGGTCTGGACGCTCAAAGCCTGGAAGCAGCTGGAGAAATAACGCCCCAAGACGGCGCAAGCTGCTCAAAGTTGAACCCCGGCGGCAGACAACGCCGGGGCTTTAGCGGCAAGCTTGGCTTTTCCCGCCGCCGCGTCGAAGGAATCCCATGTCCGTGCTGAACTCGCCCTCCCAGGACCGCCCTCTCGATCTCGCCGATCTGTTGCGCGAGCTGGTCGCCCAGGGGCGGGTCGCGCAGGACAGCGCCGAACAATGCCTGACGGTCCGCCGCAGCGCGGTGGCCAACCAGCAGCATCCGCTGGAATTCCTCGCCGCGCAGCAGCTTGATGATCTGCAGCGGCCGGGCAAGAAGCTCGATCTGGAAACGCTGACCGTCTGGCTGGCGGAACGCGCCGGTCAGCCGTATCTGCGCATCGACCCGCTGAAGATCGACGTCGCCGCCGTCACCCCACTGATGTCCTACGCCTTCGCCCAGCGCCACAGCATCCTCGCAGTGGCGGTGGACAACAGCGCCGTCACCATCGCCAGCAGCCAGCCCTTCGTGCACGGCTGGGAAGCCAACCTGACCCACGTGCTCAAGCGCCCGATCAAGCGCGTGGTGGCCAACCCGAGCGACATTCAGCGCTTCACCGTCGAGTTCTACCGCCTGGCCAAGTCGGTCAGCGGCGCCAGTGGTACCGATCAGAAAATCAGCGGCGTCGGCAATTTCGAGCAGCTGCTCAACCTCGGCGCCAGCGATCAGGAACCGGACGCCAACGACTCGCACATCGTCAACATCGTCGACTGGCTGTTCCAGTACGCCTTTCAGCAGCGCGCCAGCGATATCCACATCGAGCCACGCCGCGAGCAAGGCACCGTGCGCTTTCGCATCGACGGCGTGCTGCACAACGTCTACCAGTTTCCACCGCAGGTGACGATGGCGGTGGTCAGCCGACTAAAGTCCCTCGGCCGGATGAACGTCGCCGAGAAGCGCAAACCGCAGGATGGCAGGGTCAAGACCAAGACGCCGGAAGGCGGCGAAGTCGAGCTGCGCCTGTCGACGCTGCCCACCGCGTTCGGCGAGAAGATGGTGATGCGTATCTTCGACCCCGAAGTGCTGCTCAAGGGCTTCGACCAGCTGGGCTTTTCCGCCGACGACCTGCGCCGCTGGCAGAGCATGACCAGCCAGCCCAACGGCATCATCCTCGTCACCGGGCCGACCGGCTCGGGCAAGACCACCACGCTCTACACCACGCTCAAGCAGCTGGCGACGCCCGAGGTGAACGTCTGCACCATCGAGGACCCGATCGAGATGATCGAAGGCGCCTTCAACCAGATGCAGGTGCAGCACAACATCGACCTGACCTTCGCCAGCGGCGTGCGCGCGCTGATGCGTCAGGACCCGGACATCATCATGGTCGGCGAGATCCGCGACCTGGAAACCGCCGAGATGGCCATCCAGGCCGCACTGACCGGCCACCTGGTGCTCTCCACCCTGCACACCAACGATGCCCCCAGCGCGATCACCCGCCTGCTGGAACTGGGCGTGCCGCACTACCTGCTCAAGGCCACACTGCTCGGCGTCATGGCCCAGCGCCTGGTGCGCACGCTGTGCCCGCACTGCAAAGCGCCGATGCAGCTGGATGCAGACGACTGGAGCGCATTGACCAAACCCTGGAACGCCCCGCTGCCGACCACCGCGCAACGGGCGGTAGGCTGCCTGGAATGCCGCGACACCGGTTTCCGCGGTCGCGCCGGGGTCTACGAGATCATGCTGCTGAACGACGCGATCAAGCCGCTGATCACCGCCGACACCGACATCGTCGCCCTGCGCCGCCAGGCCTTCAAGGACGGCATGCGCAGCCTGCGCCTCTCAGGCGCCCAAAAGATCGCCGCCGGCCTGACCACCGTGGAAGAAGTGCTGCGGGTGACGCCGCAGAGCGAGCAGAAATAGCCGGAGGCGCGAGGCGTTTGTAGGGTGGATGTCGCTTTTTACATCCACCACAACTCCGTCCGGTGGATCGATGAAGCGTGATCCACCCTACGCCAGCTCGGACCGCACCTGCGTCAGTGCCCGCACTTGCGCCGATGACGCCGACCCTTGCGACGATTCGAATGCTGCATCAGCCGCCCGAACGTGCAGCGAGAATGGTCGCCACCTCGTTGGGCTTGCAGTTGAGATACGCCGAGGATTGCAGCCATTGCTGGTCGGGGTACCAGGAGAACATGAACTGGCCGCCCTTGAGGCTATCGACCACCATCCGCGCCACCTCAGGCCGTACCGCCGGGCAGCCCTGGCTGCGGCCGATGCGGCCCTGGGTGGCGATCCAGGAAGGATTCACGTAGGCCGCCGGGTGGATGACGATGGCGCGCTCGCGGGCGCGGTCATTGATTCCCGGCTCCAGACCGTCCATGCGCAGCGAGTAGCCATGCTTGCCGCTGTAGCTTTCGGCGGTGCGGAACAGACCGATGCTGGACTGGTGACTGCCAACCGTATTGGAGAACTGCGTGGCGTGGTTGTCGCCGGACTTCTGGCCATGGGCGACCAGGTCCTCAAGCAACAGCTCCTCCTTTTCCAGATCGAAGATCCACAGCCGTCGCTCGCTGGAGGGCAGCGAAAAATCGATCACCGCCAGACGCTGGGCAGCACTTGCACCGTTGTTGACGGCGCATTGCATGGCCGCGACGGCGTGGGTTAGAACCTCGCGATCGAGCGTGGGCGCCAATCGGGCCAGGCTGGCGACCATCGGCTGATAGGTTGCACCGGCCGCCCAGACAGGCGAAGCGAGAACGAAAAGTCCCGCCGCCAGGCAGGCACGTCGAAGCATGGACATCATCGAGCAAGCAACCTCGTCGGGCCCGGCCTGACGACTTCCTGTCTGGCCGGCGCCGCATCCTCGCTGCCGAACACAGCAGCAGCGCAACGAAGCCGGACGGGACGAACGTGCGCCCAATGCCCGGCAGGATATGTTTTTATGGGCCCGAAAGAATGCCGGCAGACACCGGAACGGCGGCCCTACAGGCGCGCAGTCTAGCAGTCACGGGAATGGCCTGGAGCGATAAATTGTTCAAAAAATGTGCATTCCGTCTTGCCGTCTGGCTCTGCCTCGCCCCGCTCGCGGCCTCGGCAGAGCCGCTCGTCGCAACGCCGACGCCGCTCGAAACCGCGCTGATGAGCCTGCCAGAGCGCTGCACGGCGATGCCGGACAGGCTGGAACCAGAGGCGCTGCAGCGCCTGTCGGCATTCTATGCAGCCGTGCATCACCAGCCGGTGTGGAATTCCTATGCGACGCTCGACGGTTTGCTCCAGCAGCTCGCGCAACTGGCCGATGACGGCCTGGACCCTGTGCAATATCAGCCGGCACGCATACGCGAGCAGCTCTATCAGTCGTCGACCGCGCCGCTGCATCGCGAATGCGCTGACATCCTCACCAGCCACGCCTATCTGGAAGCGCTGCACCATCTGGCCCGTGGTCGCCTGCGCCAGGCTGATGTCGAGCCGATCTGGCGCAGCCCCGACGCCGCGGAGCGCGACGATAGCCAGCAATTGCTGCAGATCGCCGTGCAGGGCCTTACCGATCTGCCGCGGGCCTTCGAGCGCGCCCGCCCGGCCCTTGCGCTGTACCGCGACTTGCGCGCCGCCTATGCGCGGTTGCGCCTGGCGCCGCTGCCGGCCTGGCGGCCATTGCCGGACGGCACGACGCTGCGACCCGGAATGAGCGATGAACGTGTGCCGCTGCTGCGCGAAATGCTGCTCGCCGGCGCCGCCAGTACGGCGGCGCTGGAGCCGCGCTACGACGACGAGCTGGTCGAGGCGGTGCGCCGCTTTCAGACGCGACATGGTCTGGAAGCCGACGGCGTGATCGGCGCCGGCACTCTGGCCGCATTGAACGTCAGCCCGGCCAGCCGTCTCGATCAGGTGCGTATCAATCTGGAGCGCCTGCGCTGGATCAGCCGCGACCTCGAGCCGCAATCGCTGCTGGTGGATATCGCCGGAGCACGGCTGATCTACTACCGCGACAGCTGTCCGTTCTGGCAGACGCGCACCCAGGTCGGCCGCCAGATGCGGCAGACGCCGCCGCTGAAATCGCAGATCACCCGACTCACGCTCAACCCTACCTGGACCGTACCTCCGACCATCCTGCAGCAGGACAAGCTGCCGTTGATCCGCGAGGACGCCGGCTACCTCGCGCGTCACGGGATGCGCGTGCTCGATGCTCAGGGCAACGACCTGGACCCGGCCAGCATCGACTGGCATGCACCGCGCAACATCATGCTGCGCCAGGAGGCAGGTCCGGCCAATCCGCTCGGACAGGTGGCGATCCGCTTCGCCAACCCGTTCTCGGTGTACCTGCACGATACGCCGAGCAAGCCGCTGTTCGATCTCAGCCAGCGTGCCCTCAGCTCCGGCTGCGTGCGCGTCGAAGGGGCGCTGCAGCTGGTCGATCTGCTACTCGACGAAGACGAGCGCGAGACCGTCGCCAGACTGCTGCAGTCCGGCAAGACCCACGAGTACCGCCTGGCGCGCCGCACGCCGATCCTGATGGCCTACTGGACCGCGGCCGTCGACGACACCGGCCAGCTGCGCTATCGCCCGGACATCTACCAGCGCGATGCCGCGCTCCTCAGGGCGCTGGACGCGGCGCGTTAGCGCAACGCTGACGACCCGGTGCGGGCACCCGCGAGGCGTTCCGTTCGTCGGGAGTTTCGTCGCCTGCTGCCTGAACCAAGCAGGCTCGGCGTAGTCTTTTGCTGACCGCTCGACACACCCGCCGCTGAAGGGTGGTCGACTGACAGCCCCGTCTGAATTACTCAGTGCCATGGATAGCCGAGCAGGACACCTTGAACGCCGAACACAGCGCCCTCACAGCGACCTGGAATGAAGCTGAACGGCTGATCGCATTGGCTCGTTATGCCGCGCTCGACGCCTCGTGCGACGCGGAGCTGGATGAGCTTGCCGCCATGGCTGCGGACCTCTGTGCCTGTCCGGCGGCGGCGATCCATTTCATCGATGACCAATACCAGTACTGTAAGGGCGCCTTCGCGCTCCAGCGCGAGCCCGTTCCGCTCGCGCGCTCGCTCTGTGCCCGCGCGATCCTGCAATCCGAGCCGCTGATCACCAGGCACAGCGGCGAGCTCAGCGCACCCGTGGAAATGCCACGTCTCGCCGCAGGCGAGCCCGCTCGCTTCTATGCCGCGGCGATCCTGCGCGACGACGACGGCCTGCCGCTGGGTACGCTGTGCGTCTGCGACCGCCAGCCACGCGAGCTCTCGCCGCGTCAGGGCGCGCAGCTGCAGGCACTGGCACGCCAGGTCATGGCGCTGCTGGAACTGCGGCGCTTGCGCGGCGAAGACGCGCGCAGCCGCCAGATCATCGACAGCGCCCAGGACTACGCCATTCTCGCCAGCGACCCGCGCGGGTGCATCACCAGCTGGAACAGCGGTGCGCAGCGCATGCTCGGCTGGACTGCCAAAGAGATGATCGGCCAGCCACTCGCCCGCATCTTCACCGAAGAGGATTGCGCACAACACGCCCCTGAGCAGGAAATGCGCACGGCAAGCGAGAAAGGCAGCGCCATCGATGAACGCTGGCACCAGCGCAAGGACGGTTCCCGCTTCTGGGCCAGTGGAGTGCTCACTCCGCTTTTGCACGACGGCAAGCCGCAGGGCTTCGTCAAAATCCTCCGCGATTTGACCGAAGCGCGGCTGCAGCAGAGCTTCGCCCGGGAAATGGAGGAGCGCTACCGCACGCTGGTCGACCTCAGTCCACAGGTGGTCTGGCAATGCGATGCCGATGGCAGCCTGAGCTATTGCAACAGCTACTGGTGCGAATTCACCGGCCTGGACGAGCAGCAATCACGTGGCGACGGCTGGCTTGTCGCGGTCTCCGCGAACGATCGCCAGCGTACGGCCGAACAATGGCAGGCCGCGCTGCAACGCCAACTACCGTTCAAGCTCGAACTGCTCCTGCGCGACATCGATGGCCAGCCGCGCTGGTTCCAGGTCAGCGCCGCACCGATCTACGATGCCGACGGACAATTGCTGCACTGGGTCTGCGTGGCCCAGGACGTCGACAGCCGCCGGCGCTCGGAGATGCAGCGGCTGGAGAGCGAAGCCTTCACCCGCCTGTTGCTGGATTCGGCCAACGAAGGTTTCTACTCCATCGACCGCGGTGGCATGGTCACCCTGTGCAACGATGCCTTCCTCAACCTGCTGGGCTTCGCCAGCCGCGAGGAAGTGCTAGGCCGCCAGCTGCACCATGTGATCCATCACAGCCATCCGGACGGCAGCCCCTACCCGGTGCAGGACTGCCCGATCCAGCACACCGCCACAACCGGCGAACCACGCCACGTCGAGCACGAACTTTTCTTCCGCGTCGACGGCAGCAGCCTGCCGGTGGAATACCGGGTGGCGCCGATCTACCGCGACGGCGAGCTGCAGGGCGCCATCTGCACCTTTAGCGACATCAGTGAGCGCACCCAGCACCAGGCATTGCAGGCCTTTCTTCTCGAACTGAGCGATTGCCTGCAGGCTTGCAGCGAGCGGGTCGATGTCTGCTGCGTACTCGACGAGCGCCTGGCCCGGCTTACGCACTGTGACTGCATCGCCTGGGGGACCGTGAAGGACGGCACGCTGGCCGTGAAACAGGAATGGCTGGCTGTGGATGCTCCGAGCCGGATAGGGCGTCATGGCCTGAAAGCGGACGCCGCCGGTTTCATCGACCGCCTGCCAGACGAAAACCTGGTCGTGCTCGAGGAAGACACGTCAGGCAGTGACTCGCTGCTGCAACATCTGGCCGCCCGCTCGGTCCTGTTCACCGAGCTGCCAGGTGTCGAGTCCGGCACCCAGCCCGCGCTGCTCATGTTCGTCCGCAGCCAGCCGCTGCCCTGGAGCCCGGATGACATCGGCCTGGCGCGCGAGGTGCTGGAGCGCATCCGTGCCGCGGCCGAGCGCATGCGGGCCAGCAAGGCCCTGCGCGAAGCCGAGCAGCGCATCAGCCTCGCCAACGAGATCGCCTCGATCGGCGTCTGGGAATACCGCGACAGCCATCATTCGCTGCACTGGGACGCACAACTCAAGGCCATGGCCGGGCTGGCGCCGGATGAGCCGGGGCTGGGTGTGCACGAGATTCTTGCGCGGATCCATCCGGACGACCGCAGCGTGCTGCTCAAGGCGCTGGGCGAGACCCTGGCGGGACGTGGCGACGGCGAGTTCCAGCTCGACTACCGCATCTTCGATACCCGCATCGGTGAGTTCGTCTGGCTCGCCAATCGTGGCCGCCGGCTCGTCGATTCCAGCGGCAAGGTGCGCATCCTCGGTACCGCGCGCAACATCACCGCCGAACGCAACGCTGCCGAACGCATGCTGCGCATGAACGAGATGCTCGAAGAGCAGATCAAGGATCGCCAGCAGGCCGAGCAGCGCCAGACCGCGCTGATCGAACTGGGCGACCTGCTGCGCGAGCAGCACGACAGCCAGACCATTGCGCATGCCGCGGTGAGCGTGATCGGCCGCACCATCGGTGTTTCCCGCGTGCTGTTCGCCAGTGTCGATGCACCGAGCCAGAGCGCCACCATCGAGCGCTACTGGAGCGACGGCAGTTCGGACAGCAGCAGCGAAGTGGTGCATTTCGCCGATTACGGGGACTTCTTCTACGATCTGCAGGAAAACGAACTGGTCGTGATCGAAGACGTGCTGCACGACGCCCGCACTGCAAGCCATGCGGAGAACTTCGCCGAAAGCCAGATCCGCAGCATCGTCTGCGTCCCGCTGTTCGAGCAGGGCCGCATTTCCGCCGTGATGATGCTGCTCGAAGAACAGCCGCGCGCCTGGCTCGACGACGACATCTCGTTCATCCGCGAAGTCGCCGACCGCGCCTGGACCGCCGATGAGCGCATGCGCGCCGAACGCGCATTGCGGGAGAGCGAAGAGCAGTTCCGCACCCTCGCCGACAACATGAGCCAGTTCGCCTGGATGGCCGACCCCAGCGGCCACATCTACTGGTACAACAAGCGCTGGTACGACTACACCGGCACCACCGACGAAGCCATGCGCGCCCTTGGCTGGCGCACGGTGAACCACCCGGACCATCATGAGCGGGTCAGCGCCTCGATGAAGCGCGCCTTTGCCATCGGCTCGATCTGGGAAGAAACCTTTCCGTTGCGCGGCAAGGACGGCAAGTACCGCTGGTTCCTCTCCCGCGCATTGCCGATTCGCGACGACTTCGGCCAGGTTACCCACTGGTTCGGCACCAATACTGACGTCACTGCCCAGGTTGCCGCCGAAGAGGCGCTGCGCGAGCTCAACGACAGCCTCGAGCGCCGGGTTGCCGAACGTACCCGCGAGCTGGCGGCGATCAACAGCCGGCTGCACATCGAGATGGCCGAGCGCGAGCGCGCCGAAGAAGCGCTGCGCCACGCGCAGAAGATGGAAGCCATCGGGCAACTCACTGGCGGCCTGGCGCACGACTTCAACAACATGCTGACCGGCGTGCTCGGCGCGCTCGACCTGATCCAGCGGCGTGTCTCCGGCGGCAATACCGGCGATCTCGACCGCTACATCGACGCCGCGACCACCTCGGCCAACCGTGCCGCGGCGCTGACCCATCGCCTGCTGGCCTTTGCCCGTCGCCAGTCGCTGGACCCCAAACCGGTCGACGTGAACCTGCTGGTGGTGTCGATGGAGGACATGCTGCGTCGCACCATGGGCGAGCACATCCGCCTGGAAGTCGAGCTGCAGGCAGATGTCTGGCTCGCTTACACCGACGGCCACCAACTGGAAAACGCCCTGCTCAACCTGGTGATCAATGCCCGGGATGCCATGCCCGATGGCGGACGCCTCGGGGTGAACACGCGCAATGTACGGATCCAACAGCGCCAGCCGGACGCCCCCGAACCGGGCGACTACGTGGTGCTGAGCGTCACCGACAACGGCTCCGGCATGTCGGCTCAGACCATCGCCAAGGCATTCGATCCATTCTTCACCACCAAACCGATCGGCCAGGGCACCGGCCTAGGCCTGTCGATGGTCTACGGCTTCGCCAAGCAGACCGGTGGTCACGTGCGCATCGACAGCACGCTGGGCGAAGGCACGCAGGTCATCCTCTACCTGCCGCGCAACGAGGCCCGGGACGAGCTACCGCCTGCAGCGTCGCAATCGACGGAGGTGACCAGCGCGACGAACGGGGAGATCGTGCTGGTGGTGGAGGACGAGGCCGCCGTGCGCATGCTCGTCGTGGAGGTGCTGCAGGAGCTGGGCTACCAGGTGCTGGAAGCAGTCGATGCGAATGGCGCGCTGCCCTACCTGCACGGCGATCGGCGCCTCGATCTGCTGGTCACCGATTTCGGCCTGCCCGGCCTGAACGGACGGCAGCTGGTGGAAAGCGCGCGACAGCACCGCCCCGAACTGAAGGTGCTGTTCATCACCGGCTACGTACCGGACGACGAGATGCGTAACGACTTCCTCGCACCCGGCATGGATATCCTCGCCAAACCGTTCAGCATCGACATCCTCGCCGCCCGCATCCGGCGCCTGATCGACGGGCGCGACTAGCGACAACCGGAACTCTCCTTCGCCCATCGCACTCTCAGAAGAACGATAGCAAGGAGGTTTCCGCTCATGCGCAAGACACTTTTCGCAGCGTTCACCCTGGCGTTGGTGCCGGTTGGTAGCGCCGTAGCCGATGGCCTGGTCCGCGACATTCTCTCCTCGGGTGCGACCACCGCATCCACCTACATGACCTTCAAGGACGACAAGCTGGTGATACCTGCGCGCGAGGATGCAGGCAGCTTCGTGGCCAGCAACGGCGAGATCCGCGGCCCGTATCTGGAAGCCATGCTGCAGCAACTGCGCAGCGAGCAGCCGCAGCTGGAAGCCACCGACATGGAGCTGGCCAGCGCGATCCTCGCGGCCGAACAGCTTCAATAGCGGCACGCTGAACCCATTCACGCATTCATTCGAGGTCAGTTCATGAAGAAGAGCGCTTCCGCCGTCTGGCAAGGCGGCCTGAAAGACGGCAAGGGCACCATCAGCACTCAGAGCGGTGCACTGAAGGACAACCCCTACGGCTTCAACACTCGCTTCGAAGACACGCCGGGGACCAATCCGGAAGAGCTGATCGGCGCGGCCCATGCCGGCTGCTTCTCGATGGCGCTGTCGATGATGCTGGGCCAGGCCGGGCTGACCGCCGAACGCATCGAAACCCGCGCCGAGGTCACACTCGACAAGGATGGCGAAGGCTTCAGCATCACGGCTATCGATCTCACCCTAAAGGCGCGGATTCAAGGCGCGGATGACGCGCAGTTCCAGCAGATCGCCAATCAGGCGAAGGAAGGCTGCCCGGTATCCAAGGTACTCAACGCTCGCATCAGCCTGAACGCGACGCTGGAAGGCTGACAGCGCCTCCATCGCGCGAAGCTCGGGCGCAAAAAAAACGCCACACCGTTGCCGGTGTGGCGTTTTCGCATCCGGGGTAGCTATCAGCCGCGGATGTTGTAGATGTCCTTCTCGTTCAGCTCGGCGTATTCATACAACCGCTTGAGATAGGCACTCTGCTGCTCCCACACCTTGGCCGCCACCGGATCGGCGTTTGCAGAGGCGTCGACCACTTCAGCCGCCACTTCCTTCAGGCGGGACAGCACTTCGTCCGGCAGGCGGCGTACTTGGACGCCCTGCTCGCGCAGTTGCTCCAGCGCTTCCATGTTCTTGGCGTTGTAGTCATCGAGCATGTCGCCGTTGACGTCACGCGCCGCGGCACGAACGATGGCCTTCAGATCATCCGGCAGGGTTTCCCAGGCCTTGAGATTGACGTCCAGCTCGAAGGTGACGTTCGGCTCCTGCCAGCCCGGGGTGTAGTAGTACTTGGAAGCCTTGTGCAGGCCCAGGGCCAGATCGTTGTACGGGCCGATCCACTCGGTGGCGTCGATCGCGCCGGTCTGCAGGGCGGTGAATATCTCGCCAGCCGGCATGTTCACCACGGTACCGCCCATCTTGGTCAGCACTTCGCCGCCCAGGCCCGGGGTACGCATCTTCAGACCCTTGAAGTCGTCGACCGAGTTGATTTCCTTGTTGAACCAGCCGGCGGTCTGCACGCCGGTGGCACCACAGGCCATCGGCAGTACGCCGTAGGGCTTGTAGACCTCTTCCCACAGCTGCATGCCGCCGCCACGATGCAGCCAGGCATTCATTTCCTGCGCGTTCGGGCCGAACGGCAGCGCGCAGAAGAACTGCGCCGCCGGGACCTTGCCTTTCCAGTAGTAAGGTGCGCCATGACCCATTTCGGCGGTGCCGCGCGATACCGCGTCGAACACTTCCAGCGCCGGGACCAGCTCGCCGGCGGCATAGACCTTGACCTTCAGCCGGCCACCGCTCATTTCGTTGACCAGATTGGCGAAGCGCTCGGCACCGACGCCTACGCCCGGGAAGTTCTTCGGCCAGGAGGTGACCATCTTCCAGTTGAATGTCTGCTGTTCGCTGGCCTGCTTGCTTTCGCCCGCTGCCGGCTTCTCGCTCTTGTCATTGCAGCCAGCCAGAGCGGTTGCTGCCAGGCCTACGCCAGCGGCGGTGAGAATGTCACGACGTTTCATGAGGTTACTCCTTGTTATTTGTTCTTATTGCGCAACGGCAAGGCTACGCTTTTTGCCGGACCGCCTTGCGCCTTTCGTTCCGTTTCGAGTCCCTGAGTCAGGCTGACCGCTGGCTCGTACGGCGAAACCTGCGCCGGAAATGCATCCGCCACTCCGGGCTCGACTAACATTAGAGCCTCCGGCGCCTCAAGCCTAGCGCATAAGCTAAAAGTCGTAGGCCGATTGCTGCAAAGCGCCAGTACTGCAAGAATCGCCCTCTCCCGCCAACCTTGCGTCTCCTAAGAAGGACTACAAATGTCCCAGAGCCCCCCGCCCCTGCTGCGCGTGGCTGGCCTCATCGATGCGTTCAACATGCGCCTCGGCCAGCTCTGTGCCTGGATCACCCTGTTTCTCGTCATCGGTACCGCCGTCGTGGTGGTCCTGCGCTACGGTTTCGGCATCGGCGCCATCGCCCTGCAGGAAGCGGTAATGTACGGCCATGCGCTGGTGTTCATGGGCGCCGCCGCCTGGACCCTGCAGCGCAACGGCCACGTTCGCGTCGACATCTTCTATCAGAAGTTCAGCAGTCGCAGGCAGACCGTCGTCGACGGTCTTGGCCACCTGCTCTTTCTGCTGCCGGTCTGCCTGTTCCTCGGCTGGAACAGCTGGGACTACGTCACCAGTTCCTGGGCGACTCACGAAGGTTCCAACGAGTCGGGCGGGCTGAAGTTCGTCTACCTGCAGAAGAGCATCATCCTGCTGCTGGTCGGCAGCCTCGCCCTGCAGGGCCTTTCCGACCTGATCAAGGCCGGCTACCGCCTGGCCGGTCGTTTGCCTGAAGCAGAGCAGGAGGTGAAGCATGGGTGAAATCATGGCCATCCTGCTGTTCATCAGCATCTGCTTCGCCCTGATGTCCGGTTATCCGGTCGCCTTTACCCTTGGCGGCATGGCACTCCTGTTCGCCGGCATCGGCGTGGTCACCGGCTCGTTCGACGTGGGTTATCTGCACGCGTTGCCGAACCGCATCTTCGGCATCATGAACAACCAGACGATGCTGGCGGTACCGCTGTTCGTCTTCATGGGGGTGATGCTGGAGAAATCGCGCGTCGCCGAAGACCTGCTGGAATCGATGTCGCGGCTGTTCGGCACCATGCGTGGCGGCCTGGCGATTTCGGTCTGCGTGGTCGGCGCGCTGCTTGCGGCCAGCACCGGTATCGTCGGCGCCACCGTGGTCACTATGGGCCTGCTGGCACTGCCGACCATGCTGCGTCGCGGCTACGACCCGGCGATCGCTACCGGCACCCTCGCCGCCACCGGCACCCTCGGTCAGATCATTCCCCCCTCGATCATCCTGGTCCTGCTCGGCGACGTGATGTCCAGCGCATTCCAGCAGGCACAGCTGAAGATGGGCATCTTCTCGCCGAAGACCGTGTCGGTCGGCGACCTGTTCGTCGGCGCGCTGATCCCGGGCCTCGTGCTGGTTGGCATGTACATCCTCTACCTCATCGCGGTAGCGATCTTCCAGCCGAAGAAGCTGCCCGCCTTGCCGCAGGAAGAACTGGGGCCGATCGAATGGGGCAAGCTGATCGGTGCGCTGCTGCCACCGCTGGCGCTGATCACCGCAGTGCTCGGCTCGATTCTCGCCGGTTACGCCACACCGACCGAGGCTGCGGCGATCGGTGCCCTGGGCGCGACCTTGCTGTCGATCGCCAAGGGCCAGCTGAATTTCGCCCAGCTCAAGCAGGTAGCCTTCGGCACCACCGAAATCACCTCCATGGTGTTCCTCATCCTCATCGGTGCGTCGCTGTTCTCCCTGGTGTTCCGCGGCTTTGGCGGTGAAGTGCTGATCGAAGATGCCCTGCATTCGCTGCCTGGCGGTGTGCTCGGCGCGTTCCTGGTGGTGATGCTGGTCATCTTCCTGCTGGGCTTCATTCTCGACTTCATCGAGATCATCTTCGTGGTGGTGCCCATCGTCGGCCCGATCCTGCTGGCCATGGGCCTGGACCCGGTCTGGCTCGGCGTGATGTTCGCCATCAACCTGCAGACCTCGTTCCTCACCCCTCCCTTCGGCTTCTCGCTGTTCTACCTGCGCGGCGTCACACCCCGCAGCGTACCGACCAGTGTGATGTACAAGGGCGTGCTGCCGTTCATCCTGATCCAGATCGGCATGCTGGTAGTGGCCTACATGTGGCCCGGAATCGTTACCTGGCTACCGGAACAGGTCTACGGCCAGTAACTGCAACTGCAACGCCCGTCCCTCGACGGGCGTTGTGCTTCCTACCGCAGCATCCCGCTACAATCGGCTCCCGCCCGAACGCCTGCCCGCCGATGACAGCCTCCCCTTCTCTGCTCGAACGCTTCCAGGCACTCGACCGTTTCCTGAGCGCGCACCAGGCTCTCTGGCGTCCGCGTCCATTCGTCTGCCGAAGCCTGCCCTGGGAAAACGACTACCCTGAGCTCGCCGCCTGGCTCCGGGCACGCTCGCTGGCCGACGCCGAAGCTGCGCACAACCAACCAAGCGAACTCGCCGCACCGGCACCTTTCCCGCAGCTGGCTGCGATCGCCTGCGAGCTGAGCCAGATCGACGAACTGCCCGCAAGCGAGCCGCCGGCTGTGGCTCATCGCCAGAACCTCGACATACCGGGACGCAAATCGCTGCAGATCCAGGCATTCGGCGCGCGCCTGCACTTTCGCGAAACGCCGCGGCACTGGCTCGACTGGTGCTCCGGTAAAGGTCATCTCGGCCGGCATCTGGCCAGAAACGGCGCCGCACTGACCTGCCTTGAGTGGGACGAAGTGCTGGTCAACGCCGGCGACCAGCTGAGCGAACGACTCGGCGTCGAGGCGACGCACCGCTGCCAGGATGTGCTGGCTTCCGATGCAGGGGACCAGCTGCACGCCACGCATACGGCAGTCGCCCTGCATGCCTGCGGCGACCTGCATGTTCGCCTGCTGCAACTGGCCGTCGCCAAACAATGCCGCCAGCTTGCGGTGGCACCCTGCTGCTACAACCGCATCACCGATGAGCAGTACGTCCCACTGTCACAGACAGCCGGCGCTTCGTCCTTGCAGCTCACGCGCGATGACCTCGGTTTGCCTTTGAGCGAAACCGTCACCGCGGGCGCACGCGAACGGCGCAACCGCGACCAGTCCATGGCCTGGCGCCTGGGCTTCGATACCCTGCAGCGCCGCCTGCGCCAGCAGGACGAATACCTGCCGACCCCGTCGCTGCCCGGCGCCTGGCTGAAGAAAGACTTCGCCGACTACTGCCACGACCTCGCCACGCTCAAGCAACTACCCGCGCCCGGTGACGAGGACTGGCCGGCACTGGAGCGCACAGGCTGGCAGCGCCTGGCCGAAGTTCGCAACCTGGAATTGGTGCGCGGCTTGTTCCGCCGCCCACTCGAACTCTGGCTGTTGCTCGACCGAGCATTACTGCTGGAAGAACAGGGCTACCGCGTTCGGCTGGGCACCTTCTGCCCCAGCCAACTGACGCCGCGCAACCTGCTGTTGCTCGCCGAACTCGACGCGCCCGCGCAGAATGTGACGCGGCCTGAATAAGCGACCGCAAGTCACCGTAATCAAACGGTTTACTCGTCGCGCGCAATGGATATAATGGCGACCCTCAAATGCCGGTATAGCTCAGCTGGTAGAGCAACTGACTTGTAATCAGTAGGTCCCGGGTTCGACTCCTGGTGCCGGCACCATAGAAATCAACGACTTAGGCTCACCGCAAGGTGGGCCTTTTTCGTTTCTGCTCAACACTTTGCTCAACACATCGTCGGAGCTGTGCATCAGTCGACAACTGAAGCGCTTCCCTGACCCATCGTGGCGAAATCCTAAACCTACAAGAATGTGGTCGAATTCCAGCCCAAAAAGCTTTCACAGAACGGCACAGTGTTTCTACACATCACAAGGAGCACCTGCCATGCCACACGAAATCTTCCTGACTAGCGCCGAGCTCTGTCAGCTGCTGCGCTGCAGCAGCACGACCCTCTGGCGTATGCGACAAAACCCCGGTTTTCCGCAACCACGCCATTTTGGGCGGCGCCTTTTGTGGGTACGCAGGGACGTTGAACACTTCCTCACGCTCGAAGCCTGACGCCCGCCTCGCCCTCTAATCGAGCCACAGCCGTCTAGAGGGCTATCCCAATCTTTTTTTCTATCGAAGCCAGTCATTTATGGCTTTGCGGGCTCCCTTGCGCCCGAAAAATGAGGAGCGCTTTATGCCAACTGCAGAAAAGCAGGCCAGCGTGCTACCCAGCCCGGCCAAGAACGTCACCGCCATACCCTCAATGGATAAGAAACACACCACTATCCCGAGTAACGGCTTCAGCGTGCAGTACGAAGAGATCTGGCACGATGGTCAAAGGCTTCGTCCTGGCGTCTGGCTACATAGCACTTGGGACTCTAAGCTCGGCGAGCAGAGCACTCACGAGTGGATTTGCGGCCCTCTTGAGGTGGAGGCCATCACTCGCAGCTTGCAGAGCACCGATTACGGCCGCCTGATCAGTTTCATTAATTTGGACGGACAGGAACGAAAGTGGGCTATGCCGAACCTGCTGCTCGCCGGCAAAAGCGACTCGATCCTCGGCACCCTGCTGACCATGGGCCTGGATGTCTCATACGAACACCGCACGAAAGTCACCGCGTTTATCGCTGGTCAGCGCCCTTCAGCTCGCGTGATTGCGGCAACAGAGACAGGCTGGCATGGCGATAAGTTGTTCATCATGCCGCGCCAGAATATCGGTGAGGGCCAGGCGGTTTACCAGAGCGAAGACGCTACGCAGGACGACTACCGTGTCGGAGGGACGCTGCATGGCTGGCAAAGCAGCATTGGCAGCATGTGCGCTGGCAATCCTCTGCTGCTGTTAAGCATATGCACATCCCTAGCCGGGCCCATTCTTTTTCATGTTCAGATGAAAGGTGGTGGCTTTCACCTAGTCGGAGATTCGAGCACCGGAAAAACGATCGCCACCATTGCCGGTGCCTCCGTTTGGGGACACGGAGAAAAATTCTTACGAACCTGGCTTGCTACCGGCAACGGGTTGGAAGGTATTGCCAACGAGCGAAATGACACCATTTTGGCTCTCGACGAAATAGGCGAAGCAGACGCGCGCGAGGTTGGTGCAGTTGTTTACGCACTAGCTAACGGGACTGGAAAAACGCGAGCCACCCGCAGCGGGTCAGCCAAGAAGACAAAGCGCTGGCGGATCATGCTGTTCTCTACCGGCGAACTGGGTCTAGGTGCCTTTATGGCCGAAGGCGGTCAACGCATCCGTGCCGGACAGGAGATTCGGCTGTTGGATATCTCCGCTTACCGCACTCATGGCGCATGGGACAACCTGCATGGAATGGAAGACGGCAGACGATTCTCGGATGCCATCAGAAAGGGCAGCATGACCCACTATGGCCACGCCGGCCCGGAGTTCGTTCGCAGACTCATTGAAAGCGAGGAATTTTGCCACTTGCCTGATCTGCTGGAGAAATTTCGCGATCAGTACCCGTGCTGCAGCGGCCAGGAAAGCCGAGCTGCTGAACGCTTTGCGCTGGTAGCAATGACCGGCGAACTGGCTATCAGCTTTGGCATCCTGCCCCTGCCGGCCGGTGCAGCCCGTGAAGCGATGCGAGAGCTGTTTGCCTCTTGGCGTGCTGTCAGAGGAGAAGGCCCAAGCGAAAACCGAAAGGTCCTGGACAGCATCAGCAACTTTATCGCCCGCCACGCAGAAACGCGCTTCCAAAGCGCCGCAGTCGGTAGCCCCGCTGTTCGAGATCGGGCTGGTCTGTGGGAAGAGGCCGCTGATGGGAGCCGCTTATACTTGTTTAATCGCTCAGGGCTAGAAGAAGCAGCAAAGGGCTACGATCTGGGGCGCGTAGTACGCGCTCTAGATTCTGTCGGTGCTATTGCCAAGCGTGAGCCTGGAAAAAACCAGGCACAAAAGCGGCTCCCAGAGGGAGGTAAAGACCGCTTCTACTGGATCAACCCCGAGCTCCTTTCGCGTCCCGACTGAACCAAAGCATTTCCACGCGGGACGCGTGATACAAGGGGTACAGGCCCAAGTTATGGGGCTTTTGGCTGTACCGCCCTCCCGAAGGAAGCGGGATACAGGTGGTACAACGCCAGCCTCTTGTACCGCCTGTACCACCCGCCTCCGAGCTGCGAGATACAACTTCAGCCCATGTCAGTCCTGCTTGTCCCCCTTGTCGCACCTGTACCACCGATAACTTCAAAAAAGAATAGAGATTAGCGGTGATCGTGTCCGGCTTGGTTTGCGCTGCATCGGCCTAGTCCATTCCCGAAATCAAACTCACCAGCCGCTGGCCAGCGCCTGGCTTGGGTTAGAATCCCCGGCATTTATGCCATCAGTAACGGCGCCCGCGACGGCGCTCATCAGGGATTCAGCAATGCCCCTCACGCTTCAACAACTGGAACGCCACCTGTTCAAGGCCGCCGACATTCTGCGCGGCAAGATGGATGCCTCTGAGTTCAAGGAATACATCTTCGGCATGCTATTCCTCAAGCGCTGCTCGGACGTGTTTGAAGAACGCTACGAACAGGTGGTTGCCGAGGAACTCAAAGCCGGCAAGAGCAAGGCCGAAGCCTTTGTTACAGCGGAAAACCCGCGCTGGTACAAGCGCGACGGCGGTTTCTGGGTGCCCAGCCATTCGCGCTTCAAGCACCTGGTCAACGAAGCGCACATCAACGTCGGCGATCTGTTGAACAAAGCGCTGGGCGGAATCGAGGAAAACAATGCCTCCCTGGAAGGGGTTTTGGAGCACATCGACTTCACCCGCAAGGTCGGCCAGAGCAAGATTCCCGACCAAAAGCTGCGCCAACTGATCACGCATTTCGGTGAAGTACCACTGCGCAACAGTGAGTTCGAATTCCCCGACCTGCTCGGTGCGGCCTACGAGTACCTGATCGCCGAATTCGCCGATTCCGCTGGCAAGAAGGGTGGCGAGTTCTACACGCCGCGCTCGGTGGTGCGGCTGATGGTTAACCTGCTCAAGCCGACCCTGGCCCACGACATTTACGACCCCTGCTGCGGCTCGGGCGGCATGTTGATCGCCGCCAAGGAATACATCGACGAACACGGCGAAGACGGTCGCAAGGCCAACCTGTTCGGTCAGGAATTCAACGGCACCGTCTGGTCCATCGCGCAAATGAACATGCTGTTGCACGGCATCAGCAATGCCTGGCTGGAGAACGAAGACACCCTGGCCGATCCTCGGCATATCGAAGGTGGTGAGCTACGCCGTTTTGATCGCATCCTCACCAACCCGCCCTTCTCCATCAACTGGGGCCACACCGAGAAAAATGCCGACGGCAGCCTGGCCTGGAACCCGGCCTTCCGTGAGGAACGTTTCCGCTTCGGCGAGGTGCCGCTGGGCTCGAAGAAGGCCGACCTGATGTTCCTCCAGCACATGCTCGCCGTCACCCGCGACGAGGGCATGGTCGCCACCGTACTGCCCCACGGTGTGCTGTTCCGTGGCGGCGAGGAAAAGGGCATCCGCGCCGGCATCATCGAAGAGGATCTGCTCGAAGCTGTTATCGGCCTGCCGGCCAACCTGTTCTACGGCACGGGCATCCCCGCCTGCATCCTGATCCTGCGTCAGCAAAAACAGGACGGCGCCAACCGGGTCAGTAGCAAGCCGACCGAGCGCCAGGGCAAGGTGCTGTTTATCAACGCCGACCGTGAATACTTCGAGGGCCGTGCGCAGAACTTCCTGCTGCCCGAGCACATCGAGAAGATCGCCACCGCCTACAACGAATTCCGCCAGATCGACGGCCTGAGCGACGTGGTGGACATCGCCACCCTGCGTGACAACGACTACAACCTGAACATCCGCCGCTATGTGGACAACGCACCACCGCCCGAACCGCACGACGTGCGCGCCCACCTGCTCGGCGGCGTGCCCAAGACCGAGGTGCAGGCCAAGGCCGCACTGTTCAGCGCCCACGGCCTCGACCCGCTCGACCTGTTCGTTAAGCGCGATGCGCAGTATTTCGACTTCCGTAGCGAGCTGACCGGCCGCTCCGACCTCAAGCCCGCCATCGAAACCAACGCCGGCCTGCAGCTCAAGGAAGCCTCGATACGCGCCGCCTTTGAAAGCTGGTGGCGCGAGCACAGCCCGCGCATCACTGCCCTGGCTGGGAAACTCGACGACAGCGCCGCGCTGGTCAGCCTACGCGGCGAGCTGCTGGCCAGCTTTAGCGAAACCCTGGAGCGCATCGGCCTGCTCGATCCCTTCCAGGTGCGCGGCATCGTGGCCGGCTTCTGGTACCAGAGCAAATACGACTTCCTCGGCCTGATGGCGCGCGGCAGCCAGGGCGTGATGGATGCCTGGCGCACCAGCGTGGTCACCGCCCTGGAAGACAAGGCCAGCAAGCAGAGCCCGCTGGAACACAAGCTGGTCAAGTTCCTGCTCGGGGATTTCGTCGCCGGGCTGGCCGAGCTGGAAGCGAAAAAGGCCGAACTGGAAAGCCAGATCAAGGCCGCCACCCCAGCCAAAGGCGCGGAGGGTGACGAGGCCGACAGCGAGGCGGAAGCCGGCGACGACGAGGAAAACGCCGTTGACGAGGCCCAGCTCAAGGACTGGAAAGCCGAGCTGACCAAGGTGAAGAAACAGCTCAAAACCAAAAAGGACAACTTCGCCAGCCACCTGAACAAGGCCGTTGACGGGCTGGACGAACAGCAAGCCGCCGAGCTGCTGCTGACCATCCTGCACAACGACATGCAGGCCATTGTCGAGCGCTATATCGCCGCCCAGCGCAAGCAGATCGTTGCCGCCTTCGAGAACTGGTGGGACAAGTACCGGGTGACGCTAAACGAGATCGAGCACAAGCGCGATGCGGCGGCGGTAGCGTTGCAGGGGTTCTTGAAGGGGTTGGGGTATGTCTGAAGTGTTCGATAGCTGGCAGGTGACCAATCTCCGTAGCGTCGCTATCTCGGCCACAGATGGCTTCACCGATGGCGATTGGATTGAAGCACCCTACATTACGGGTGAAGGAATCCGACTAATTCAAACGGGAAATATAGGGCGGGCGGAATTTCTCGAAAAAGCCGAATCAAGAAAATACATTTCAAATTCTTCTTTCCGGCTTCTGAATTGCAAGCTAGTCAAACCCGGAGATCTACTGGCCTGCCGACTCGCGGACCCGATTGGCCGGGCTTGCGAAGTTCCTGCCGACATTGGCGATGCAATTACATCTGTCGACTGCACGATCATCCGTGTAGATTCGACCCGTTTTGAGAAGCGATTTGTTCTGCACTGGCTAAATTCTGAAGAGAACTTGAAGCGCGCTTCGGATATGGCGGCAGGCTCAACACGCTCTCGCATCAGTCGCTCAAACCTGGGAAAGCTCCCGATTCCAAATCCCGAGTTGAGTGAGCAAAGCCTGATTTCAAAAGTCCTCGACACCCTCGACACCGCCATCCGCGAAACCGAGACGCTGATCGACAAGCTCAAGGCCGTCAAGCAGGGCCTGTTGCACGATCTCCTGACCCGCGGCATCGACACCAACGGCCAAATACGCCCGCCTCAGAGCAAAGCGCCGCAGCTCTACAAGAAATCGTCGCTGGGATGGATTCCGAGGGAGTGGGAGGTTGAGCCCATTATCAACCTGACATCCAACTCAGTGATCGGACCATTCGGCAGTGATCTTGTTGCTGCCGACTACCGCGACTCTGGGGTGCCAGTGATCTTTGTGCGGGACGTTAAACCGGATCGACTCGTGTGGAAGAGTAACGTCTTCGTAAGTGCCAGCAAGGCACAGGCTTTGGCGGCGCATGAGGTCCGCGCGGGTGATGTCGTTGCCACAAAGATGGGCTTCCCACCATGTGTGGCTGCTGTCTACCCAGAATCTATGCCCAGCGGAATCGTGACGGCAGACATCGTTCGTCTGCGGCCATGTACGGATCGTATCTGCCCTGACTGGATATCGATGTTCATCAACTCTTCAGCCGTCGCCAAGCAAGTCGAGCAGATCACCGCTGGCGTAACTCGGCCCAAGGTTACATTGCGTGATGTTCGGAACCTTCTGATCGGACTACCGCCGATCAAAGAGCAGGAGCGGGTTTTGGATCGATTGACTGCTATGCAATCACGGATTCAGCTTGAAGAAGCCTCACATGAGAAGCTCACTGCTGAGAAAGCCGGCCTGATGGACGACCTCCTAACCGGCCGCGTCCGCGTCACCCCGCTGCTGGAATCTGCGCAACAACCTGCTGCACAAACGGGAGCCTGATATGCCTCATCGCCTGCCGCCCCGCGAAACTCTCACCGTCGAGTTCAAAAGCGACCGCAGAAAGCTGCCGGATACTGACCTGATCGAGGCGCTGGTCTGCCTCGCCAACGCCGAAGGCGGCGAGCTGTGGCTGGGCGTCGAGGACGATGGCACGGCCAGCGGCCTGCATGCGGAGCATCGCCTGCTGGAAGGGTTGGCCGGCATGGTGGCGGCGCGCACGTCGCCATCGTTGTCCGTACAAGCCGAGGCGGTTGAAGTGAACGGCGTGACCGTGGCGCGCATCCGCGTACCCAAGGCCCACGGCGAAGTGGCCACCACTAGCGGGGTCTATCTGCGCCGCCGCTTGAAGCACGACGGCACGCCCGAATGCGTGGCCATGCTGCCCCACGAACGGGCCAGCCGCGCTTCCAGTTTTGGCCTGATCGACGTGTCGGCCCAGCCGGTGGCCGGCGCCACCCTCGCCGACCTCGACCCGCTGGAGCGCGAGCGCCTGCGCCAGGCCGTGCAGCAGTATGGCGGTGACCGCGTTTTGCTGGAGCTGGACGATGAAGCTCTGGATGGCGCGCTGCTGCTTACTGCGCGCCAGGCAGATGGCTCGCGTGTGCCAACTCTCACCGGCCTGCTGCTGGTTGGTCGTGAAACTTCCCTGCGCCAACTGGTGCCCACTCACGAATTCGCCTTTCAGGTGCTGGCCCAGCAGGCGGTGCGCTTCAACGAATTCCGCCGCTTCCCGCTGCTCAAGGCGCTGGACTGGCTGGAAACCAACTTCCGCCCGTACAACCCGGAGGATGAGTTACAGGTCGGCCTGTTCCGCGTGCCGGTGCCCAAGGTCGATATGGGTGCCTTTCGCGAAGCGGTGGCCAATGCGCTGATCCACCGCGACTATCACCGCCTCGGCGCCGTGCATGTGCGGCTTGAGGACGAGGCGCTGGTGGTCAGCAACCCCGGCGGGCTGGTGGATGGCGTGACCCTGGCCAACCTGCTGGTCACCGAGCCGCGCCCACGCAACCCCACTCTGGCGGACGCGATGAAACGCATTGGCGTGGTCGAGCGCTCCGGGCGCGGCGTGGACAAGATCTTTCGCGGCATGCTCAAGTTTGGCCGCCCAGCTCCGGACTACAGCTACACCACGGCGCAGAGTGTCGTACTGCGCCTACCGACCACCGAGGCCGACCTGGAATTCCGCCGCCTGGTGGTCGAGCACGAACGTGCCACCAACACTGAGCTGCCTATCGACAGCCTGATCGCCCTGGCCGCCCTGCGCGCGACCAAACGGGTGTCGGCGGATGAATTGGCTGTGCAGATTCAGCGCGATACCGCAAGCGCCAAGCGCACCCTGGAAGCCCTGACCGAGGCGGGCCTGGTGGAAGCGCACGGCTCCACCCGGGCACGCAGTTACACCCTGTCGGCCAGTTTGTATCAGGCCGGAGGTAACAAAGCGGCTTACACCCGGCAAGCCGGCTTCAGTCCTATTCAGCATGAGCAAATGGTTCTCAACTATGTGCAGCAGCATGGGCAGATCAAGCGGGCCGAGGTGATGGAGCTGTGCCGGTTAAGCGAGGGGCAGGCGAAAGATCTGCTCAAACGCATGAAGGGTAGCGGCGCCCTGGCGTTGCACGGAAGGGGGCCTGCATCGGCCTATCAGCTCCCCGAATAGCCGATCGATCGGACGGATCGGATGGATCGGATGGATCGGATGAAAATCGGATGGAACGGATGGAACGGATGGATCATCCTCTGGTTGGGAATTGCGCCCTTCGGGACCGCGCAGGGGTTATGGATGTTATGGGGGTGTTGCTCCCATAAAGGCCGGATTAAAAGGAGTGGCCTGTGGGTTGGGAATTGGAAGATGTCGAGAAGCCCTTTGTTACGCAGCTGCAAGGTGTGGGCTGGACGTCTGTAGAAGGCAGCCTCGACGACCCGGCACTGACCGGGCGTGGCAGTTTCTCCGAGGTGATACAGGAGGCGCTGCTGCGTGAGCGGTTGCGCGCGCTCAACCTGCGCGACGGCAAACCCTGGCTGGATGATGAGCGACTGTCCGAGGCGGTCGCGGCCATTACCCGCCTGGGTACGGCGAAACTCATTGAAGCTAACCAGAAAGCCACCGAGCTGCTGCTCAAGGGCATCACCGTCGATGGCCTACCGGGCTGGGATGGTGGACGCGGGCAGACCATCCAGTACATCGACTGGGATATTCCAGCCAACAACCGCTTCAGCGTAATCAACCAGTACCGCGTGGACTGCCCTGCCGGTTACGACAGCGGCAAGAAATTCATCGTCCCCGATCTGGTGTTGCTGGTGAATGGCATCCCGCTGGTGGTGGTGGAGTGCAAGAGCCCGTCCATACCCGAGCCGCTGGCCGAGGCGGTGGATCAGTTGCGCCGCTACAGCAACCAACGCAAGGCGGACGCCGAGGTCGAGCACAACGAGGGCAACGAGGCGCTGTTCGCCAGCGTGCAACTTCTGATTGCCAGTAGCTTCGACGAAGCTCGCGTCGGCTGTATCGGGGCCGGCTTTGCCCATTACGCAAAGTGGAAGACGGTAGTCGGCCCGGATGGCAGTTGCAGCGAGCAGGCGGTCGCCGAGTCGCTGGGCAAGGCGAAGCTGTCGGAGCAGGAGCGCTTGGTTGCGGGCATGTTGTCGCCCGCGCATCTGCTCGATCTCATCCGCCATTTCATGCTGTTCATGCAAGTGGGCGGGCAGACCATCAAGACGGTATGCCGTTACCAGCAGTATCGCGCGGTGAGCCATGCCATCAGTCGCCTGAAACGCGGACAAACCCGCGCGCAGCATGGCGAGAGCGACCAGCGTGGCGGCATCGTCTGGCACACCCAGGGTTCGGGCAAGAGCCTGACCATGGTGTTTCTGATGCGCAAGATTCGTACCGATGAACAGCTGCGGCGCTTCAAGGTGATCGTGGTCACCGACCGCAAAGATCTGCAGAGCCAGCTGGCCGCCACCGCCACCTTGAGCGGCGAGCCACCGGAAGTGGCCGCGAATATCGCGGGCGTGAAAGCCCTGGCCCGGCGCAAAGGGCCGGGGCTGGTATTCGCCACCATCCAGAAGTACCGCAACCCCGAGCTGGAAGAAGAAGCCTCCGGTGCCGTTGAGATCGGTGAGATAAATCCGGCTGCCAAGGCGGCTGAAAAACGCGCTCCCTACCAAGGGAACAAGCCGTTTGAAGTGCTCAACACCGACGAGAGCATTCTAGTGCTGGTGGACGAGGCGCACCGCACCCAGGCGGGCGATCTGCACGCGAACCTGCTGGCCGGCCTGCCCAACTGCGCGCGTATCGGTTTTACCGGCACGCCGATCATCATGGGCGACAAGAAACGCACCCATGAGATTTTCGGTGCATTCATCGATAAGTACACCATCCGCGAAGCCGAGGCCGATGGCGCCACGGTGCCCGTGCTGTACGAGGGGCGCACGGCTCAGGGCGCGGTGAAGGATGGGGCCAGCCTCGATGAGCTGTTCGAGGATCTGTTCCGCGAGCACACCCAAGAAGAACTGGAACTGATCAAGAAGAAGTACGCGACCAAGGGCCATATCTTCGACGCGCCGGCACTGATTGCCGACAAGGCGCGGGACATCATCCGGCACTATGTCACCAACATCCTGCCCAACGGCTACAAGGCCCAGGTGGTGGCCTACAGCCGGATAGCGGCGGTGCGTTATTACCATGCGCTGCAGGCCGCCCGCGATGAGTTGCTGGCAGAGGCCGATGCCCTGCCAGCCACCGACAAGGCACTCGACGACGAAGCCCTGTGCCAACGCCCGCCCAAGCTGCAAGCGCGGGTGCAGGCCTGGCGCTATCGCGAGACGCTGCAAGCGCTGGAGTTCGCGCCGATCATTTCCGGGACCAATAACGATCCCTCCGAATGGAAGGTGTGGACCGACGGAGCCAAGCATGAACAGCTGATCAAGCGCTTCAAGAAACCGCTGCACCATGAGCAGCCGGGCAAGGCCGATTCGCTGGCATTCCTGATCGTCAAATCCATGCTGCTGACCGGCTTCGATGCACCCATTGAAGGAGTGATGTACCTCGACCGTCCGATCAAGGAGGCCGAGCTGTTGCAAGCCATTGCGCGGGTCAACCGTACCGGCTTCGGCAAGCGTTGCGGCATCGTGGTGGATTACTACGGGGTCGCCAACCATCTGCGAGAAGCCTTGGCGGCCTATGCCGACGAGGATATCGAGGGCGCGCTGACTAGCATCAAGGATGAGGTGCCGGTGCTGCGTGATCGGCATTTGCGCGTCATCGATGTGCTACGTCGTCAGGACATCGAAAACCTAGAAGACGCTGAAGCCTGCATTGCCGCTCTGGCGGAGGAGAAAGTACGGGCTGAGTTCACGGTAAAACTCAAAGCGTTTCTTGCCTCCCTGGATACCGTGTTGCCGCGTCCCGAAGGCCTGCCGTTCGTCAAGGATGCCAAGCGACTGGCCTATATCCATGCCCGTGCACGCAGCCGTTACAAGGACCTGCCGCAGTTGGGCAAGGACGTCGGCGTCAAAGTCCGCAAGCTGATCGACGATCACGTTATCTCGTTGGGTATCGACCCAAAGATTCCGCCGATCCAGCTGACCGATGCCAATTTCGAGAAGGAGCTGTCGCGCAGCGCCAACGATCGCGCCAAGGCATCGGAAATGGAACACGCCATCCGCTCGCATGTGCGCAAGCATGCCGACGAAGACCCAGTGCTGTACCGCAAGCTCTCGGAGCGGCTGAACGAGCTGCTCAAGTCTCTGGGTGAGCAGTGGGATCAATTGGTGGTGCAGATGCAGAAGATCATCGACGAACTGCGCAGCGGCCAGTTGAGCGAGGAGAACACACCGCTGGACGTGCCGGAGCATTACGCACCGTTCCTGCGCACGCTGCTGGATGTCGTCTGCGCTGAGCGTGATGCGCAACCTGCCGAGCTGCTGCGACTCAAGGATGTCACGGTAGAACTGGTGGATTTGCTGGTCGATGAACTGCAAAGCCACCGTGACATCTGGAGCCCGCGCAAACGCGCCGCCCAGGAAGAACTGGCCGGACAGCTGTTCGATCACCTGATGCGCCTACGCCCGCCGTTAGTGGATACCGACACGGCGGGCCTGCTGGCCGACCGTATGCTCGACCAGGCACGCGCCAACCATGACAGGTTGATGCGGGTGTGAGCAGTCAGACACTGACCGTCGGCGACCTTCAGTTGTCGCTGCGCCGCAGTACGCGGCGCAAGACCCTGCAGATCACCGTCGAGCGCGATGGGGCGCTGACTCTCTCCAGCCCGCCGGACGTGGATGAACAAACTCTGCGGGAATTTGTGGCGGAAAAAACCTTCTGGATTTACTCGCGCCTGGCCGAGAAGGAGCGCCTGCAGCGGGCTATCCCTACCAAGGAATATGTGGATGGTGAGGGCTTTCTCTATCTTGGGCGCAGTTATCGTCTGAAGTTGGTGGACGAGCAGGCTGTACCCCTGAAGCTGACCGCCGGGCGTTTTCACCTGCTGCGCAGCGAGCTGGTACGCGCACGCGAGCATTTTATCCGCTGGTATAGCGAACACGCCCGCGACTGGCTGGCAGTCCGCGTCAAGAATCACCAGGCGCGTATGGAAGTGACACCTGGCGGCGTGCGCGTGCAGGACCTGGGCTATCGCTGGGGGTCATGCGGAAAAGGCGCAGTGTTGTATTTCCACTGGAAAACCATCCTGTTGCCCAAGCACATCGCCGAATACGTTGTTGTGCATGAGATGGTGCACCTGCACGAGCCGCACCACACCCCGGAGTTCTGGCTACGCTTGGAGCGCGCCATGCCCGATTACACCCAGCGAAAGAGCTGGCTGGCCGAGCATGGCATCGAGGTGGAGGGGGTTTGAAGCTCTTCCCCTGGATGGGAAGCTTTTCCCTACCAGGGATAAGGGCTACACCGGAGCCCGCAGATACTCATAGAGTGTGGCCCGGCTGATGCCGAACTCGCGAGCCAGCGCGGCTTTCGGTTCGCGCGCTTCAACACGACGCCGTAGCTCTTCGAGCCGGCTGTCACTCAGCGCTTTTTTCCTCCCTCGATAGACTCCGCGCTGTTTCGCCAGGGAAATACCCTCGCGTTGCCGCTCACGAATCAAAGCCCGCTCGAACTCCGCGAACGCCCCCATGACTGAAAGCAGTAGGTTGGCCATCGGCGAATCCTCCCCGGTGAAGGCCAGCGACTCCTTCACGAAATCGATGCGTACTCCCCGCCCGGTGAGCTGCTGCACCATGCGCCGCAAGTCATCGAGATTACGAGCCAGACGATCCATGCTGTGCACGACCAGCGTGTCACCCTCGCGCACGTAACTGAGCAACGCTTCGAGCTGCGGGCGCTGTGTGTCCTTGCCGGAGGCTTTGTCGATGAATACCTTGCTCACCTGAACGCCTTCGAGTTGCCGATCAGGGTTCTGGTCGAGCGTACTGACCCGTATGTAGCCGATCCGTTGTCCGTGCATGTTGCCTTCCCAGCGAAATGTGTATGGCTGAGATTTTAAAGGCAGCCGGACAGATGCCAAATTACTGGAAAACCGACCCTATCCAGACAGACTTTCGCTGCGTTTCGGGGTGTCAGGTTAGGGTATACGTCAAGCAGTCACTGAGTTGCGGCTATCGGCTAGGAGCGGACGCTCACAGGTTGAAGCGCTTAATCCATACCCGACCATAGACACACTATCCAACGATTACGTAGCCTCGGAGCAGGTCTTGTCGCTTCTGCTCCATGATACATTGTCACGTTTCAGACGTTCAACTGGGTCAAGGGGTTACGCAGGGTCAAGGGAACGTTATGCAACAGAAGTGGCGTAATAAATTATGCCACTTCTGTTGCCTACTTATAGTTAGCTCTCAATTGGAGGTTTCTGTGCTGGCCGGAGCAAATAACCAGAATTTGTACCGTGAGTACTACGAGCTCATCCAAAGCAGCGAAGCCAAAGAAGCCTACAACTACCTAGTCGGTTGGGCAGCATCGCTCAGAAGCCATGATTTCTTTCCCGGCAGCCACGGTGTAATCAAAGACTTCAGGTTTATGCGTGGCGCCGACTGGGACTTTGCATTTATACCAAACCAGAAATGGCTGCTTTTCTACTTTAGAAAGCCTTGCCTAAACTCTGAAAAATTCTCGAAAACCCGGGTATTAGAAAGCTTTCCAAACGCCACAGAAAATAACGCCGGCGAACTCACAATCAGAGTTTCCACGCTTGAAATGGCAGTCCGGCTTGCCGCGTATATTGATAGCTAACAATTGGTTCAAGTCGTTCGCTTCGCTCTGGTGAGGCAGGCACTTTCTAACAACTGGTTCAAACCGCTCGCTGCGCTCACTGGGACGGCTTAAAGCCGATAACAGTCATCAATGTACGCAGCGCGTGCCCGGCGCTAGTCTCACCGCACCACCATCAACTCATCCCACCTCGTCGTATACCGCTGGCTCATCATCTCCCGCTTCATCGACCACTCCGCAGTGGCGGGAATGCGCCCGAGGCGTACCGTTCCCCTGCCCTCTCGCGCATTAATTTGATCGACCACGGCCATCAGTCGATCGGCACCTAGGCGCGGGGCGGCGGCGAACAGGTCACCAGTGAATTCGCCTCGCTGCCGCAGATCCATCAGCAGCACCTCGGCTTTGCTGTAGGCGTAGCCATGCCGGTAGATCGCTTCAAGCCCGCGCACGGCTGCAGCGGCGAGCACGCGAGTGTCGTCGGTCGGGTACGGCAGAGGGTAAGCGTTCATTCCAAGACATCCTGCCATCCCGCTGACTTCCGCCCTAGAGT